>NZ_BBIS01000049.1 GCF_000730605.1 Pseudomonas monteilii NBRC 103158 = DSM 14164
TCGAGAGCAGCCGTTCGCGACTGCCCGCAATCGACACACAGCCGATGCCTACCACCACTAAGCGCATATAGAGGTAGCATCGTTATCCACCCGCCTACTCAGCCCGGGCGCCGAGTTTAACCGGTGCCTGAATGATCCGATCCAGCCACTTCCAACCTTTATACCCATCCCCTCGCCCACGCAAATGGGTATATCGCCGCAGCGAGTTCCAATCACGGTGACCAGATACGCTTGAGACCCTGGGTATGTCCCAGTCCATTTCAAACAACCGACTCACCCCTTCGTGACGCAAGTCGTGGAAGTGCAGGTCCTCTATCCCTTTCATCTTGCATGCCTTCGACCAGGCTGTGCCGATTGAGTCCGTGTCTTTTAAGGTTGTACCCGAATTTCTTAAGCACGAGGCGCGCATCTGGCATTGCTTGCGCGTCAATCTCATAGCCCCACGCCGCCCTGGCCAATTCGGTCTCCCGTCGCTTCGCCCAGCGTTGAGCAGCCTGCCTACGGGCGAACGTCCGGTCTTCTTGGTAGACTAGGACACCCTTTTTCTTGAGGCAGATCTGAACGGTATAGCCAACCGTTCCATCGGCCTTTTTCCTTGCTCTAATCGTTGCCATGATTTCCGGTGGTACAAGCGTGGCTGGCATTGGTACATCGCACCACCGCCACACCAAAAACCCCAAAAAATGGCACAAAAATGCGTAGACCAGAATGCCCCTAGAATCAGCCTCAAAGCCACAAACCACGCGCCCTGAGCCCTCTCGCCGGTTCAGCGTTGCACCTATGATGGACTGGACAGACCGCCACTGCCGCTTCTTCCTGCGCCTGCTCTCCAGCCAAACCCTGCTCTACACCGAGATGGTCACCACCGGCGCCCTTCTCCACAACGACGCCCACCGCTTCCTGCGCCACGACGTCTCCGAGCACCCGCTGGCCCTGCAATTGGGCGGTAGTGTGCCCGCCGACCTGGCTGCCTGCGCGCGCCTGGCCGAGGAGGCCGGCTACGACGAGGTCAACCTCAACGTCGGCTGCCCGAGCGACCGGGTGCAAAACAACATGATCGGCGCTTGCCTGATGGCACACCCGGCGCTGGTGGCCGATTGCGTGAAGGCCATGCGTGATGCGGTGTCGACGCCGGTGACGGTCAAGCACCGCATTGGCATCAATGGCCGCGACAGCTACGCCGAACTGTGCGACTTCGTTGGGCAGGTGCGAGAGGCTGGCTGCCGGAGTTTTACCGTGCATGCGCGCATCGCGATCCTGGAGGGGCTGTCGCCGAAGGAGAACCGCGAAATCCCGCCGCTGCGCTATGACGTGGCAGCGCAGTTGAAGGCCGACTTCCCGGACCTGGAGATCGTGCTCAACGGCGGGATCAAGACCCTGGCCGAATGCCAGGCGCACCTTGAAACCTTCGATGGCGTGATGCTGGGGCGTGAGGCGTATCACAACCCTTACCTGCTGGCCGAGGTAGACCAGCAGCTGTTTGGCAGCGCAGCGCCGGTGGTCAGCCGTAGCGAGGCGCTGGCACAGCTGCGGCCTTACATCGTAGCGCATATGGCAAGTGGTGGCGCGATGCATCACGTTACCCGGCACATTCTAGGGTTGGCGCAGGGGTTCAAGGGCGCTCGGCGCTTCCGCCAATTGCTGTCGGCGGATATTCACAAGGCCGCTGAGCCGTTGGCGGTGTTTGATCAGGCAGTGGAGTTGTTGCAAGGGCGGTGACAAGCGGGATTGGGAACCTCGGGCCGGCTTGCGACTCGAATCTTCACCTTTCGCACCGCCCTTCGCGGGCAAGCCTGCTTCCACCGCTTGCCTGCATGGTTTCGACGGCCCTTGAGCGGCCGTCGGGGCTCGGGTAATGTCGAGTCATTGCACAGGACAGAGCACGCCCATGACCTCCAAGCTGGAACAACTCAAGCAGTTCACCACCGTGGTCGCCGACACCGGGGACCTGGATGCCATCACCCGCCTGAAGCCGGTCGATGCCACCACCAACCCGTCGCTACTGCTCAAGGCCGCCGCCATCCCGGGCTATGCCGATCTGCTCACGCAGGTGAAGGCCGATGCCAAGGGCAATGTCGACCTGGCTTGCGACAAGTTCGCAGTGGCCGTGGGCTCGGGCATTCTCAAGGCCATCCCGGGGCGTATCTCCACTGAAGTGGATGCGCGCCTGTCGTTCGATGAAGCGGCTCTGCTGACCAAAGCCCGCCAGTTGATCGGGCTGTATGACGCAGCCGGGGTCTCCAAAGACCGCGTGCTGATCAAGCTGGCTTCCACCTGGGAAGGCATCCGTGCCGCCGAGCAGCTGGAGAAGGAAGGCATCCAGACTAACCTCACCCTGCTGTTCTCCTTCGCCCAGGCACAAGCCTGCGCCGATGCCGGGGTGTTCCTGATTTCGCCGTTCGTGGGCCGCATCTACGACTGGTACAAGAAAAGCACCGGCCAGGAGTACGTCGGCGCCGATGACCCGGGCGTGCAGTCGGTCACGCGCATCTACAACTACTACAAGGCCAATAGCTACAACACCGTGGTCATGGGCGCCAGCTTCCGCAATATCGGCCAGATCGAACAACTGGCCGGTTGCGACCGCCTGACAATCAGCCCTGAGCTGTTGCAGCAGTTGAGCGATGACCAGGGTGAGCTGCCGCGCGTGCTCAAGCCTGGCAATGCGGGTGAACCCAAGCAGCAGCTGAATGAAAGCCAGTTCCGCTGGGCGATGAACGAAGATGCCATGGGCACCGAGAAGTTGGCCGAGGGTATCCGCCAGTTTGCGCGGGACCAGGAAAAGCTGGAGAAGTTAATGGCTGAAAAGGCCTGATACAGTTCGGGTTTGCCTGACGGGCGGGAGGTGTTCAGCATTTTCCGCCCGTTTTGTTTTGCCCTGTTTTAGTTGTGTACTGAATTCCAGGGCCTTTTCGCGGGCTTGCCCGCAAAGAGGCCCGCATAGCCACCCGAGCTGTCGATGACCCCCTCTACCCCATTGCCCCTCGTGCTCGCCGGCCCGGTACTGCGCCGCCTGGAGCCCCAGCGCCTGGCCATCTGGCTGGTCGCCACCCAACCGCTGCAACCCGATTTCATCTGCCCCGCAGGCGAGGCCCAGGTCGATTGCCAGGTTCTCCCGGTCGGCCAGCAGGCCTTCATTCACCTGCTGGATATCCACTTCGCAAATCCCCTGCCCTGCAACCAGCTGCTTGACTACGATCTGATGATCAACGGTCAAGGCATCGCCAGTTGGGCGCCACACTTGCTCTACCCCGGCACCCAGCGCCCAAGCCTGGTGCTGCGCGACCGCCTCGACCACTTGCTGCACGGTTCCTGCCGCAAGCCGCACCACCCCGCTGCCGATGGCCTGTTGTGCGCCGATCGCCTGCTCAAGGCCTGCACAAAGCCCGAAGACCGCCCGGCCGTGCTGCTGATGACCGGCGACCAAGTGTACGCCGACGATGTCGCCGGCCCCATGCTGCGCGCCATCCATACCCTGATCGCGCGCCTGGGCCTGTTCGACGAGCAGCTGGAGGGTGCGGTGGTGCCGGATAGCCAGGCGCTTTACCAGCACCCGGCCAGCTACTACCACCGCGCCGACCTGCTGCCGGCGCAGGAACACAACGACACCTTGCGCGAGCGTTTTTTTGGCGGCAAGCGCAAGCCGATTTTCTCGTCCAGCAACGCCGACAACCACTTGGTGACCTTCGCCGAGGTCATGGCCATGTACCTGCTGGTGTGGTCACCGGTGCCTTGGCAACTGGTGAACCTGGACATGCCCACCGGTCTTACCGACCAGCGCCAGGCCCGTTACCGGCAAGAGCTGCCATTGATCCAGGCGTTTGCCGACAACCTCGACCAGGTGGCGCGGGTGATGGCCCACCTGCCCTGCCTGATGATTTTCGACGACCACGACATCACCGACGACTGGAACCTCTCGGCACAGTGGGAAGAAACCGCCTACGGCCATCCGTTCTCGCGGCGCATTATCGGCAACGCCCTGCTCGGCTACCTGCTGTGCCAGGCCTGGGGTAACAACCCGGACGGCTGCAAGCCACTGACCGAGCAATGCCAGGCGCTGACCAGCCAACACCAGGATGAGCTGATCGACGAGCTGTTGCGCTTCCAGGGCTGGCACTTCAGCCTGCCCACAAACCCGCCCCTGCTGGTGCTGGACACCCGCACCCGGCGCTGGCGCAGTGAAAGCAGTTTGGCCAAGCCGTCCGGCCTGCTCGATTGGGAGGCGCTGAGCGAGTTGCAGCAAGCACTGCTCGACCACCCGTCTGCGGTCATCGTGTCACCTGCGCCGATTTTTGGCGTGAAGCTGATCGAGACGGTGCAAAAGGTGTTCAGCTGGCTAGGCTATCCACTCTTGGTAGATGCCGAAAACTGGATGGCCCACCGAGGGGCGGCGCAGGTCATCCTCAACATCTTCCGCCACTCCCGTACACCGGGGCACTATGTGGTGCTGTCCGGGGATGTGCACTACTCGTTCGTCTATGAAGTGCTGATCCGCCACCGCCAGCGCAGCCCGCACTTGTGGCAGGTGACCAGCAGCGGGATCAAGAACGAGTTCCCCCGGCGTTTGCTGGATGTGCTCGACCGGCTCAACCGCTGGCTGTATTCGCCACGCTCGCCGTTGAACTGGTTCACCAGGCGCCGGGAGATGGAAGTGGTACCGCGTACGCCCAGCCACAGCAAGGCTGGAGAGCGGCTTTGGAACGGGGCGGGGTTGGGGCAGGTGTTCTTCGACGAACAGGGGCGGCCAGTGCGGGTACTTCAGCTGGATGCCGGCGGCGCTGAAGCAACCGAGTTTGTTGCCGGGCGGTAGCCAGGCAACAGGTCAGCTTCGCTCCAGCGCGTTGACCAGGTCATGGAACGCTTCGCGGTTGGAGTCGTTCAGGCCCATGAGGATCTTGTGCGCCTCCAGCACCTTGGAGCGCACCACGTCTTCGTTCTGGTCCTGCGATGGCAGGTCGGTCAGGCATTCCGGGCACGGGATTGGGCGATCGACGATGTTGAACACCTGATCGAAGCCCATCGACTGCAGCAACCGGGAAATGTCTGGATTAGTGGTAACCACAGTCGGCAGCAAGCCCACCTTCTGCCGCGACAGGATCGACAGCTTGGCCAGCAGGCCCAGGGTGGTGCTGTCGATGCTTTCGGTTTCAGTCAGGTCGATGACAATCGCCGAGAAGTTCAACGCCGTGAAAATCTTCTCGATCGTCGCATCCAGCGCCGAACACAGGGTCAGGCGCACTTCACCGACAAATTTCAGTACGAAGGTACCACTCTGCTCGGCGAACTGGATTCTACCGGTACTCATTGAAGGTTCCTGCTCAACACCAATAGGGCGATATCATCCGGCATCTCCCCAAGCGTAGCCAATCCGAATCGTTGACGCAGCCCATCCAAGCTGCCACCTGCTGCCTTGACGATCTCCGGCAAGGCGGTTTCTTTATCTTTGAGCGTGTCACCCGGCAAAAGGTCCAGAATGCCATCGGACATCAGGCTGAGGCTGAACTGCGGTGGCAGCTCCACTACCAGATCCTGGTAGATGGCCTCCTCGAACAGCCCCACCGGCAGGCCACGGCCTTCCAGGTAGCGGGCATTATCGGGGGTGTACAGCACCGGCAGCGGCAGATGACCGCCCACGGCGTAGGTCAGCAGACCGGACTCTTCGTCGATCACACCGCCGACCATGGTGACGTGCTTGCCCAGCTTGCTATTGATCAGGCCGCGGTTGATATGGCTAAGCACTTCCGACGGCTTGAACTCGCGCATCCTGCTGCGCTTGAGCTCGAACATGAGCCGCGTGGTCATGAACTTCAACAGCACGGTGACAAAGGCCGACGACGCGCCATGCCCGGAAACATCGGCAAGGTAGAAGGCAATGCGCCGCTCGTCCACGCGGAAGTAATCGACAAAATCACCCGACAGGTACAGCGACGGAATGATCTGGTGCGCGAAAGCGAACTCACCGGCTGCCCAGGGGCTTTCCGGCAGCATGTTCATCTGCACCTGGCGACCGGCGGTCTGGTCCTCCTGCAGCAAGTGCAGGCTGGCCTCCAGTTCGCGGTTGGCGGCTTCGAGCTTGTCGCGATAGCGCTGGTTTTCCAGCACCAGGCGCGAACGGTCGAGGGCGCGGCGCACCGAATGCTCGAGTACGGCCAGGTCTTCCAGCGGCTTGATCAGGTAGTCGGCGGCGCCCAGGCGCAACGCCTCCACCGCATCACTCATGACGCCGGCACCAGACACCACGATCACCGGCAACTGCGGCGCGCGCTCGCTGACCTGGCGGATCAGTTCGAGGCCACCCATCTGCGGCATGCGCAGATCGCAGATCACGAGGTCGGGCTGGTGTTCTTCGAAGACCTGAAGCCCCTGCTGGCCATTACCGGCCTGGAGGACGCTGAAGCCACTGTCTTCAAGATAGGCGGCGAGGCTCGCACGGACCACGTCGTCGTCATCGATGATCAGCAGCGTTGCACTGGTTTTCTGCATGTGGGCGAACGGCGCCGATTTAGGTTGGTGCAGCGGTGTCGGCAAGGCAGACGGCCAGCTACGGGAATTCTTTAGGGTCACACTCTACTTGAGTTGTAGGACAAGAACACCTGCCCGGCAACTCTCCGGCAACTGTCAGAGCTACCTTGTAAGGCGCAGACGGTACTCCCATCCGGCAGGGGTTTCAAGCATGCAAGGGTCGACCTCGCCGCTCTTTACAGGGCAAATCACCGGGAGTTATAAGAAAGTCGACCAGCGCAACCCGATGGGAAGGATGCAGCATGCCCCACACGCCCTCCAGCCACAGCGAGAAACGCGACTTTATCCGTATGCGCCTCGACACCGAGGTCAGCCTGTTGCATGAGGGCCAGGTGATTGCGGCCGTGTGCCTGGACCTGTCCAGCGGCGGCATGCAGGTGCAAGCACCGCAGCGCTTTCTGGTGGGGGATCATATCGAGGTGCGGATCGACTCAGACCACCCGGCGCTGAAAGGGCTGCATGCCAGCACCGAAGTGGTATGGATTGCCGACCAGGCGGGCGGGCAGCAGAAGTTCGGGTTGCGGATTCTGGCGATGCACTGAACCTGGGGCCGCGTTGCAGCCCCAGGCTCACGGATCAGAAGTCGTCTTCGACTTCGCCGTCCTTCACCTTGAACTCGCGGTTCTGCAGGTAGGCGTTGCGAATGAAGATGTACTTGTCACCCTGAATCAGCTTTTCGGCCGACAACAGGTCGGCACGGGTGTCGACCACATCCAGGGCGAAGATCGAGTTGCGCGTCGGCACATGGTCGATGTAGCGGTAGGGTTTGGTGTAGGTGTCCGGGTACTTGGCTACGCCGTCACGTACGGTGCTCGGCCCCAGCAGCGGGATGACTACGTAAGGGCCGCTCGGCACGCCCCAATAACCCAAGGTCTGGCCAAAGTCCTCGTCATTACGTTGCAGGCCCATCTTGGTACCCACATCGAAGAAGCCGCCCAGGCCGAACGTGGTGTTGACGATCAGCCGCGCAGTGTCCACGCCCGCTGCATGAGGCTTGAGCTGCAGCAGGTCGTTGGCCAGATTGGTCACGTCGCCCAGGTTGCGGAAGATGTTGTGGATGCCATCTTCAAGGAACTGCGGGGTGACCGTCTGGTAGCCCTTGGCCAATGGCTTCAGGGCATAGGTGTCGAGGGTATCGTTGAAACGGAAGATCGGGCGGTTGACCGCTTCCCAGGGATCTTCCTCGGTGGCGGCCTGGGTGGCTGCCACGGGCGCCAGCAGCAAGCTGGCACAGACACAGGCCTGGGTGACTCGTTCGATCACACTGGCACCGATCCTACGCATAGATGTCTCTCCATCGAATTTCTCGGCCGCACGCGCAACGGGGCGCGCTGCTGGTAAGGCGGCAGTATAGAGGCTTGCGGCCTGATAAACAGCTTTACACATTTTTGCTCAATATTTTGTGAACAACTGTTGCGCGGGCGAGCCTGTCACAGGCCGGTAACAATCAGCGAATAGCCTGCGGACTATTTGGGGGAAGTTGCCATGGACGCTGCACCTGCATTCACTGCTGTGCTGTTCGGCTTGCGCGGCTGCCTGGTGCAGGCTGCCAATGGCGGCGCCCCCTCACCCGCCCCCGGCGCACTGGCCACCCTCGCCAGCCTGCGTCATCGCCAGGTGCCGTGCATCTGGCTGGATGACCTCACCGCCGCCCACAGCAAACGCCTGGCCCATGTGCTGCCCGACTGGCTGCCAGGGCACCTGGTCAACGGCGTCCGCTGGCCAGCGCCCAATGCCTGCTGGCAGGCCTTGATGAGCCTGGACAGCGAACGCCTGGACGGCTGCGTGCTGGTCAGCGGCGACCCGCGCCTGCTGCAGTCGGGCCTTAACGCGGGCCTGTGGACGGTGGGCCTGGCGGCCTGCAGCCCGCTCTGCGACCGCAGCTCGCAGCAATGGCAAGCCATGAGTACACAGGAACAAGACCTGGCCCGCGGCAAGGCGACGCTGGAGCTGTTCAGCCTGGGCGTGCATTCGGTAATCGACCACCTCGAAGCACTGGATACCTGCCTGCAGGACATCGCGCAGCGCCGGCGCAAAGGTGAAAAACCCTGATACAGCACCTTTGACACGGATCATGCAAAGCGGCGGCAGGTGGATTACGCTGAAGACAGGCCAGAACCTTTGCCGCTTCGCTGAGGTCCATGGCTTGCCAAGCCATTGATGGAGAACTGCCAATGCCTGCCCGCGAATTGCAAGAGCGCCTGAACAGCTTGCGCGAGCAACTGGACCGCAACGTACCGCTTTCGGAAGAAGAGCTGGCCGCGCTGCACGAAGAAGCGCGCCAGATTGAGGCGCAACTGAAACTTGAGGAAGCCACGCCGGACAACAACTTGGTGGATGGCGTGAACCTGGCGATCGAACGCTTCGAGGCCGACCACCCCGACCTCACCGCCACCCTGCGCAGTATTGCCAACTCGCTGCACAGCATGGGGATCTGAAATAGCCGGGGGCCGCTTGGCGGCCCCCATACCTTACTGCCGAACCAGCCGCGTGTTCTGCGGGCTGATGGCCCCGGTGCTGCGGTAAGGGTTGATGTCCAGCCCACCCCGGCGCACATAACGCGCATACACCGTCAGGTGCTCCGGCTGCAGCAGGTTCTTCAAGTCCAGGTAAATGCGTTCCACGCACTGCTCGTGGAAGTCGGCATGCTGGCGGAAGCTGATCAGGTAGGTCAGCAGGCTGGCATGGTCCAGCGCCCTGCCCTTGTACTCGACCACCACGCTGCCCCAGTCCGGCTGGCCGGTAACCGGGCAGTTGGACTTCAGCAAGTGGCTGTGCAAGGTTTCTTCCACAACCCGCTCCGGGTTGCAGTGCAGCAGTTCTGGCTGCGGCTGCTCGTAGTTGCTGATGGCCACATCCAGCGCATCGATGCACAGCCCCGGCAAAGCCACCACACCCTGGGCCTCGACCTCGGCCAAGGTCCGCACTTTCACGCCCACCGGCTTGCCAGCGGCAGCGGACAGGTCTTTTTCCAGGCACGCCTGCAACTCGCCCAGCGAGGCGAACACCGTCTGGTTCAGCGAGTTGAGGTACAGCTTGAACGACTTGGATTCGATGATGTTCGGCGAATCAGCCGGAATGGCGAACTCGCCGATCGCCACCACAGGCTTGCCCGACGGCAGCAGCCAGCTCAGCTCAAAACAGTTCCAGTAATCCACGCCCTGCCAGGGCAAGGTCTGCGCAGTGACGCCCAGCTCGGCCCACTTGGCAGTACGCGGAATCGGGAACAGCTGCTCCGGGGAGTAGGTGGCAATGTATTCGCTGGATTTGCCCAGCGGGGAGTGTTCGGCAGCGGGATGCATGGAAACTGACCTAAAGGTTCGAAATTGCCCCTAGTTTACCGGTTTTGCACCCCGCCTTGCAGGGCAAGTCACTCGATGGTCAAGGCCCCGACCATACCGGCCTGGTAATGCCCTGGTACGTTGCAGGCAAACTCGATGGGCGCCGACTGGCGGAAGGTCCAGGTCAGCTCGGCGCGCTGGCCGGGCATTACCAGCACGGTATTGCCACCGCCGTGACCATGGCCGCCACCGTGATCCATCATCTGGCTGTGATCCATGCCTTCATGATTCATGGCCTGGGTGAACATCCTGCCTTGCATGGCGACCATTTCTTTCTGGTGCTCGGCATGCATGGCCTTGTCACCCAGGTTGAACTCGTGCGGCAGCTTGCCCTCGTTGACCAGCACGAAGCGCACCGTCTCACCGGCTTTTACCTGCAGGCTCTTGGGCTCGAAGGCAATGTCTTTGAGCACCACGTCCACCGTGCGGCTGGCTTTGGCCGCCGGGGCCGGCTCGCCGAAGGCGAAGGTTTTCGCCTCGGCAGAAAAGGCTGGCAGGCTGACCAAGGCAAGGGTGGCGGCGATGAACAGGTGTTTCATGATGACTCCGGGCATGCACAACAGTATGAGGCGACCTTAGTCGGGGACGGCTGGCGGCAACCTGACAGGGAGATTACAACGTTGTCAGCTTGAGTGACGACCGGGATAGTCACGTATCATTTCAAGCATCACCCGGCCCTTGCTGGAGGCAAGCTACCCAATGAAATTGCTGATCGTCGAAGACCAGGCCCGCACCGGCCAGTACCTGAGCCAAGGCCTGAGCGAAGCCGGCTTCGCCACCGAACTGGCCACCGATGGCGAAACCGGCCAGTTCCTGGCGCTGACCGGTGACCATGACCTGCTGATCCTCGACGTGATGCTGCCCGGCAGGGATGGCTGGCAAATCCTGCAAGCGGTGCGCCAGGCCGGCCTCGACACGCCGGTACTGTTCCTCACCGCACGCGACGCCGTCGAAGACCGCGTGCACGGCCTGGAGCTGGGCGCCGATGATTACCTGGTCAAGCCCTTTGCCTTCTCCGAGCTGCTGGCCCGGGTGCGCACCTTGCTGCGCCGTGGCACCAACCCCGGCCAGGACACCATCCTGAGCTTGGCCGACCTGCGCCTGGACCTGATCCGCCGCCGCGCCGAGCGCGCCGGCCAGCGCATCGACCTGACCGCCAAGGAGTTCGCCCTGCTCGAACTGCTGCTGCGCCGCCAGGGCGAGGTGCTGCCAAAATCGCTGATTGCCTCGCAGGTATGGGACATGAACTTCGACAGCGACACCAACGTGATCGAGGTGGCAATCCGCCGCTTGCGACTGAAGATTGACGACCCGCACCCCAACAAACTCATCCACACCGTACGCGGCATGGGGTATGTACTCGAAGAGCGTGCAGATTGATGCGCAGGCTTTCCCTCGGCAGCCGTTTGGCCCTGTTGTTCGCCGCCTGCACAGCAGCCGTCTCGCTTGGTGCCGGCCTGTTGTTCAGCAAGGCCAGCGAGCAGCATTTCGTCGAGCTGGACCAACAATTGCTGGACTCGCGCCTGTCGCTGTTCCGCGCACAACTGGCCGGCATCAGCACGCCGGAAGATTTACAGGCCCGCCTGCCCGCCCTGCACGATGAGCTGAGCCACCAGGCCGACCTGGCCTTGCGCATCAGCGGCAACGACGGCACCACCTGGTTCGAAAGCCGCACAGGGCTGCCGCAGGCACCACGGCCCGCCGGGCTGGCTACCCTGCACGCGCAAGGTACCGACTACCGCAGCCTGGCCATGCACCTGGCACAAGGCACAACACCGTCGCCGCAACTCACCCTTTACCTGGACATCACCCACCACCAGCACTTCCTGCAAGGCATGCAACGGTTGATCTGGCTAACCGTCGGCCTGTCGGCGCTGGCCACCGCGCTGCTTGGCGCCTGGGCCGCACGCAGTGGGCTACGCCCTTTGCGGCAGATGGGCCAGGTGGCCGCTGGCGTGTCGGCACGTTCGCTCACCACCCGCCTGCCGGTGGCGCAGATGCCCGAAGAACTGGCCGAGCTGGCCACCAGCATGAACGCCATGCTGCAACGCCTGGACGATGCCTTCCAGCGCCTGTCGGCGTTTTCTGCCGACATCGCCCACGAGCTGCGCACCCCCCTGTCCAACCTGCTAACCCACACCCAGGTCACCCTCACCCGCCCCCGCAGCCTGGAGGAGTACCGCGAGGCGCTGCATGGCAACCTGGAAGAGCTGCAGTGGATGGCGCAGATGATCAACGACATGCTGTTCCTGGCCAAGGCCGATCACGGCCTGCTGGTGCCGGGGCAGGCGCCGCTGGCGTTGCATGAAGAAGTGGATGCACTGCTGGAGTACTACGCGCCGCTCGCCGAGGACAGCGGGGTGCAGATGTTGCGTGAGGGAGAAGCCGTGTTGCAGGGCGACCGGCATATGCTGCGGCGAGCGTTGTCCAACTTGCTGGACAATGCCCTGCGGTTTACCCCGGCGGGCGGGCAGATAAGGGTGACGCTGGAGCCGGGGCCTACAATCTGCGTGGCCAATACCGGGCAGGCTATTGACCCTGCGGCGCTACCACGGTTGTTCGACCGCTTCTACCGGGTCGACCCTGCGCGACGGGAAGGCAGCAGCGAACATGCGGGGTTGGGTTTGGCGATTACCCGGTCGATCGTGCAGGCCCATGGCGGGTGCATCCGGGCGGAATGCGAGGATGGGTGGACGCGGTTTTTGATCGAGTTCACTCAGGATCGTTGAAATTGGGGCTGCTTCGCAGCCCCCAGACTCTCAGGTAAACATCAAACCGCCAGGCCAATCGCCGGCTGCACCTGCGATGCCCGATATGCCGGGTAAATGGTCGCCAAAAAGCTCATCACCAGGCCCGCAGTGCAGATGATCGCCACATCCCCCCACTGCAACTGCGATGGTAAGCTGCTGACAAAGTACACATCCGACGTAAAGATGTGCTGCCCGCTCACCCGCTCCAGCCATCCAACGATCTGGCTGACATTGAACGCCGCAATCACCCCCAGCACGCCACCAATCAACGTACCGACAATGCCGATCAGGCTGCCCTGAACCATGAACGTGCCCATGATCTGCGCCGGCGTGGCGCCCAGGGTGCGCAGGATGGCAATGTCCGGCCCCTTGTCGTTCACCACCATCACCAGGGTGGCGATGATGTTGAACGCGGCCACCGCAATGATCATCATCAGCAACAGGCCGATCATGGTCTTTTCCATCTTCATGGCGCTGAACAGGCTACCCTGGGTGTGCGACCAGTCATCGGCGCGGTAGGCATCGCCCAGCCCGGCAGCGATGGCCTTGGACACCTGCGGCGCGGCATACAGGTCATGCAGTTTCAACCGCACGCCCTGCACCTGGCCCGGCGCCCAGCGCTGCATCTCACCGGCATCCGCCACGTGGATGTAAGCCTGCGAACCGTCCAGCTCGGCGCCCACCTTGAAAATACCGACCACGGTCAGGCGCTGCATACGCGGGGTAATCCCGCCCGGCTCCTTGCTGATTTCCGGCACGATCAGGGTCAGCTTGTCGCCGGTGTTCAGGCGGAAGCGACGCGCCGTCAGCTCGCCGATGACCACGCCGAACTCACCCGGTTGCAGGTCCTGCAAGCGGCCCTGCACGATGTGCTGGCCAACGATAGAGACTTTGCCCTCTTCGGCCGGGTCGATACCGCCCACCTGGATCGGCTGCATCGCCCCCTTGTACGACAGCATGCCTTCCATTTCGGTAATCGGCGCTGCCGCCATCACCGCCGGGTTCTGCAGGGCCGCGTCGGCCACCTTGTGCCAGTCGTCCATCGGCTGCACGCCCAGGATGGCAGCATGCGGCACCAGGCCAAGAATGCGCGCGCTCATTTCACGCTGGAAGCCGTTCATCACCGACAACACCACGATCATCGCCAGCACACCCAGCGACAGGCCGATCATCGAGGTCATCGAAATGAACGAGATGAAGTGGTTGCGACGCTTGGCTCGGGTGTAGCGCGCGCCGATGAAAATGGGCAAGGGTCTGAACATGTACGGAATCACCCAGTGAAAACAGGAAAACGGGGCGGCACCTGCCACCCCGGGCAGTCGATCAGATGGCCACCAGGTGGCCGTCGTCGAGCTTCAATACACGGTCCATCTGCCGCGCCAGGTTGAGGTCGTGGGTCACCACCAGGAACGCCGTGCGCGAGGCGCTGGACAGCTCCTGCATCAGCTCCTGGATGCCCTGGGCGGTATGGTGGTCGAGGTTGCCAGTCGGCTCGTCGAGCATCACCAGGCCAGGGCGGTTGACCAGGGCCCGGGCAATCGCCACACGCTGGCGCTCACCACCGGACAGCTCGGCCGGTTTGTGGTTCAGGCGATGGCCCAGGCCCACGCGCTTGAGCAGCGCCTCGGCGCGCTCACGGGCCTCGGGGATGGGCGTGCGGCCGATCAGCAGCGGCATGCACACGTTCTCAATGGCGGTGAACTCTGGCAACAGGTGGTGGAACTGGTAGACAAAGCCCAGCTCTCGGTTGCGCAGCAGGCCACGGGCGCGCTCGCCCAGCGCCGACAGTTCTTCGCCGGCCAGCCAGACGCTGCCCTGGGTCGGCCGGTCGAGGCCGCCCAGCAGGTTGAGCAAGGTACTCTTGCCCGAACCGGAGCTGCCGACAATGGCCACCCGCTCGCCGGCGTGCAGCTCCAGGTTGAGCCCGGACAGCACCTGCACCGACTCCGGGCCCTCGTCGTAGGACTTGCCCAGGTTGCGGCAACTCAGAACGGCTTTATCACTCATGCGCGACTCACTCATAACGTAGCGCCTCTGCAGGCTGGGTGCGGGCCGCACGCCAGGCCGGGTACAGGGTGGCGAAGAAACTCAGGACCAGCGCCGCACCGCAGACCATGTACACGTCCTGGGCCTGGATCTGCGAGGGCAGGTAATCGATGAAGTACACGTCGGCGTTGAGGAACTTGTGCCCGATCAGTTTCTCGATGCCGGCGATCGCCGCACTCACGTTCAGCGCGGCAACAATCCCGACCACGGCGCCGATCAGGGTACCGATCACCCCGATTACCGTGCCCTGGACCATGAAGATGAGCATGATCTGCCCGGGCGTGGCGCCCAGTGTGCGCAGGATGGCAATGTCGCCACGCTTGTCGTTCACCACCATCACCAGCGTGGAAATGATGTTGAACGCCGCCACCGCCACGATCAGCAGCAACAGCAGGCCGATCATGGCCTTTTCCATGCGGATGGCCTGGTACAGGTTGCCGTGGGTGCGGGTCCAGTCGCGGCTGTAGTACTCCTGGTCACCCAGCTGCTGGGCAATGCTCCAGGCCACCCGTGGCGCCTGGAACAGGTCGTCGAACTTCAGGCGCAGGCCCTGTACCTGGTCGGGCTTCCAGCGGTGCAGGCGGGACAGGTCGCTGATATTGGTCAGGCCCAGATAGCCGTCGATCTCCCCCGCGCCCACATGGAAGGTGCCCACCACGGTGAAGCGCTTCATGCGCGGGAACATGCCGGCAGGCGTCACGCTGACTTCGGGGGCGACGAAGGTGAGTTTGTCGCCAATGGTCACACCCAGCTTGGCCGCAGCCTTGTCGCCTATCATGATGCCCCACTCGCCCGGCGCCAGCTGGTCGAGGCGGCCTTGCAAGATGAAGTTGTCGATAATCGACACCTCGCGCTCGCGGGCCGGGTCGATGCCGTTGAGCAGCACCTTCTGCACCTTGCCGTCATGGGTCAGCAGGCCCTGCATCTGGGTGAAAGGCGCTACCGCCACCACCTGCGGATTCTGCTTTACTTGTTGGGCAAGGGCAGGCCAGTCGGTTATGGGCTGGCCGCTCTCCAGCGTGGCATGCGGGACCATACCGAGCACGCGGGTGCGCATCTCGTGGTCGAAACCGTTCATCACCGACAGCACCACGATCATCACCACCACGCCCAGGGCGAGGCCGATCATCGAGGTCAGGGAAATGAACGAGACGAAGTGATTACGGCGTTTGGCACGGGTATAACGCGTACCGATGAATGCGAAAAGAGGTCTGAACATGTCGGGGCTTGTTCGGATGAAAGGGAACGTCCTTGTGGCGAGGCGCCTACGGCGGCTTTACACTCGGACCACCGCCGCTACCTTGGGTTCGCCATGACGACATTAGACGAAGAAGATCGCCGCGAATACTACCGCATCGAAGATCGGATCGCACTTCAAATAAGCCCCCTCAGCGCGGCCGAAGCCCTCGACCCAGATGTGTTGCAAGATGATTCCCCGCTGTTCAACCTGCTCAGCGAACTGCATCTGTCCGACTTCGAGTCACAGCACCTGCTGCGCCAGCTGAGTGACAAGGACCGCACCCTCGCTGCCTTCCTGCGGGCGCAGAACAAGCGCCTCGACCTGCTTAGCGCGGTGGTTGCACAAACCCTGCTTGGCGAAGTCGGCCAGCCGCTGCCGGTGGTCATCTCCGAAGGCGGTATCGAATTCGCCCAGGCCACGCAGATTGCCCCCGGCACCCGGGTAAAAGTGAAAATGGTGCTGATGCCGCGCGCCCATGGCCTGCTGCTGCGCGGCAAGGTCACCCATTGCGACCCGCGCCCGGAGGGCGGCTTCGAGGTCGGCACCGAGTTTACCGACATGACCGACGCCCAGCGTCAACTGCTGGCCCGCTACATCCTGCAGCGCCAGCAACAACAACGGCGCCAGCAGCTGGAACAGAACGACCCCGCCTCCTGAGCCTATTTCCCCCTGATTTGAAGGAACGAACGTGACCCTGATCTACGGCCATCGCGGCGCCAAGGGCGAAGCACCCGAGAACACCCTGACCAGCTTTCGCCAGTGCCTGTCCCACGGCGTCACCCGCTGCGAGCTGGACCTGCACCTGTCGGCCGACAACGAGCTGATGGTGATACACGACCCTACCCTCAAGCGCACCACCGGCAAACGCGGCAAGGTGGTCGAGCACCCGGCCGCCGACCTGGTGAAAATCGACGCACGTAAAGGCGGCCCGGGCCATGTGCAGCCCTGCCCTATTCCAAAACTGGAAGAACTGTTCGAGAAGTGCCCGTTCGAGCACTGGCAGCTGGAAGTCAAGAGCGCTTCGCGCACCCGCGCCGCCACCACCGTGCTGGCGATCCGCGAACTGGCCCAGCAATACGGCCTGCTGGACAAGGTAACCATCACCTCCAGCTCACGCGAAGTATTGGGCGCAGCCCAGGAGCTGGTGCCAGACGTGAAACGCGGGCTGGTAGCCGAATACGCCTGGCTCGACCCGTTGAAGGTGGCGCAGAACTACGGCTGCGAGATACTGGCCCTGAACTGGACACTGTGCACCCCCGAGCGCCTGTTGAAAGCACAGGGCCAGGGCTTGCACGTGTCGGTGTGGACGGTCAACGAACCGGCACTGATGCGCCGGCTCGCTGACTTTGGCGTGGACAGCCTGATTACAGACTTTCCCGGTTTGGCCAAGACCACCCTCGGGTAGGGTTGAAATCGGTCTCTCCGACCGGCTCAGGCCACCGGTCGGAGCCGCTCAAAAAAGCCGGTTCAGGCCGTCG
Organism: Pseudomonas monteilii NBRC 103158 = DSM 14164; assembly: GCF_000730605.1. GTDB lineage: Bacteria > Pseudomonadota > Gammaproteobacteria > Pseudomonadales > Pseudomonadaceae > Aquipseudomonas > Aquipseudomonas monteilii. The sequence continues at coordinate 17,378 of NZ_BBIS01000049.1, forward strand.
TAGGCAGCTACCCGGTAGGCTTCGGCCATGGTCGGGTAGTTGAACGTGGTGTTGACGAAGTACTTCAGGTTGTTGTGCTCACCCGGCTGGTTCATGATCGCCTGGCCGATGTGGACAATTTCCGAAGCCTGGTAGCCGAAGCAGTGCACGCCGAGGATTTCCAGGGTTTCGCGGTGGAACAGGATCTTCAGCATGCCCTGCGGCTCGCCGGCGATCTGCGCACGCGCCATGCCCTTGAAGAAGGCCTTGCCCACTTCGTACGGCACCTTGGCCTGGGTCAGCTCCTGCTCGTTCTTGCCGATCGAGCTGATCTCCGGAATGGTGTAGATGCCGGTCGGCACGTCATTGACGAAGCGCCAGCTGCCATTGTCGACGATGCTGCCAGCCGCTGAACGGCCCTGGTCATGGGCGGCACTGGCCAGGCTTGGCCAGCCGATCACGTCGCCTGCACCGTAGATGTTCGACACGCTGGTGCGGTAGGCCTCGTCGACCTCGATCTGGCCACGGCCGTTAACCTTGATACCGATGTTCTCCAGGCCCAGCTTGTCGGTGTTGCCGGTACGGCCGTTGCACCACAGCAAGGCGTCGGCCTTGATCTTCTTGCCCGACTTCAGGTGCAGGACAACCCCGTTGTCCAGGCCTTCGACGCGCTCATACTCTTCGTTATGGCGCACGGTGATGTTGTTGTTGCTGAAGTGGTAGCTCAACGCCTGGGAAATTTCCGAATCCAGGAAGCTCAGCAGCTGGCCACGGTTGTCCACCAGCTCTACCAGCACGCCCAGGCCACTGAAGATAGAGGCGTATTCGCAACCGATCACACCGGCGCCGTACACGATCAGCTTGCGCGGGGTGTGGCTGAGGCTGAGGATGGTGTCGCTGTCGTACACGCGCGGGTGGTGGAAGTCGATGTCGGCCGGGCGATACGGGCGCGAGCCAGTGGCGATGATGATGTGCTTGGCGTTGAGTTTTTCCACCACGCCGTTCGGGCACACCACTTCGACGGTTTGCTCGTCGGCAAAGCTGCCGGTGCCGAAGAACAAGTCAACGCGGTTACGGGCGTAGTAACCAGTGCGCGATGCCACCTGCTTGGCAATCACCTTCTCGGCGCTTTTCAGCACGTCCGGGAACGAGAACCAGCGTGGCTCACCGATGGCACGGAACATCGGGTTGGTGTTGAACTGCATGATCTGCCGCACCGAGTGACGCAGTGCCTTGGACGGGATGGTACCCAGGTGGGTGCAGTTGCCACCAACCTGGCGACGGTCATCGACCATCGCTACCTTGCGCCCTGCTTTGGCGGCGTTCATTGCCGCGCCTTCACCGGCCGGGCCGGAACCCAGCACCACTACGTCGTAGTTGTAGACAGCCATGCGTACTCCTTCAGAACTGGCCCGCAAGCCACGGTCGCTCGCGGGGCGCGATCATGCCGCCGGGGCGTCATGAGAAAATTCGGGTGCAGTCTAATCAAGCGTGAACGCCGCGCACATTAACCCTTGGTCGCGTCGTAGGCCAATTTCGCCCGCACTACATATGGTTTACCCATTCCCTGGCGGCAATCATCCCTGCCTGCGCTTTCAATCGCCTTTCACCGCCCGTTCGAATGCGGGCGTAGCTCGGGAGACGAAGCCACCCTCGGCCCGAGTCACCAATACCGCAGCCAGGCCATGCGCCAGGGCAAAATCCCAGCCACGCTCAGGGCCAAGGATCAGCAGCAGCGTCGAATAACCGTCGGCCTGCAGCGCCGAAGCGTGTAGCACGGTGACGGCGGCCAGGTCATGTTGCACCGGGCGCCCCAGGCGGGCATCGAAGGCGTGCGAATAGCGCCGGCCATTCTGCTCGAAATAGTGCCGATAGTCACCCGAGGTTGATACTGAAAGGCCATTGACCGGGATGATCTGCCGGGCGATCTGGCGGTCTTCGCGGGGCAGTTCCAGGGCGATGCGCCAAGGGCTGCCATCGGGTTTGCGGCCGACCGCCTTGAGCTCGCCAGTGGCCTCGGCGACAAAGCGGGTTACGCCCATGGCTTGCAGGCGAGCGGCTATCAGGTCGACGGCATGGCCGGCGGCCATGCTGTTGAAGTCGAGCTGCACCGGGGCGTCCTTGCACAGGGCCTGGCCTTTGATGTGCAAGTGCCGGTAGCCCACGCGCTGGCGCACCTGGGCCAGGGCTTGCGGGTCCGGCACCTGCTCGTGGCGGGCCTGAGGGCCAAAGCCCCACAGGTTGAGCAAGGGCTCGACGGTGAGGTCGAAGGCGCCATCGCTCTGCTCGGCCATGTGCTGGCCAAGGTTGACCAGTTCGAGCATGTCGGGCGGCAGCGCCAGGCACTGGTTGGCGGGCAACTGGTTGAACAGGCTGACGACGGAGTCTGCGCGATAGGTCGAATAGTGCTGGTCGATGTCGCCCAGGATGGTTTCGACCGCCGCTTGCACCTGTTCCGGCGCCGGGCCGCCGGGCTCACGGACGTACTGGATGCTGTAGCTGCTGCCCATGGTCGGGCCACCCAGGCGCTCCAGGATAGGGCCTTGGTTGCAGGCGGTTAGCAGCAGGAGGAAGGACAGTAAGGCTTTGCGCAAAAAATCGGTTCCTGGGTGCTTGGCTTGGATTCTGTGGTGTGGCACATACCGAGCGCCGCGCGGGCGGCGCTCGATCTAACAGACGCCACACAACTTACTCCAGCCAAAAAAAACGGGAACCCGAAGGTTCCCGTTTTTTCATTGCCTTACAAGCGCATTAGCGTGGAAACGCTGGCGGGTTCACACCGGCCATCTCTTCCATCACGCGAACCACCTGGCAGCTGTAACCGAACTCGTTGTCGTACCAGACGTACAGAACAACGCGGTTGTCGTTGGCGATGGTGGCTTCAGCGTCAACCACACCGGCGTGGCGCGAGCCGACGAAGTCGGTCGAAACCACTTCCTGCGAGCTGACGTAGTCGATCTGCTTGTGCAGTTCCGAGTGCATGGCGGTCTGGCGCAGGTACTCGTTGATCTCGTCGCGCGAGGTGGCCTTTTCCAGGTTCAGGTTCAGGATGGCCATCGAAACGTTCGGCGTCGGCACGCGAATGGCGTTGCCGGTCAGCTTGCCCTTCAGCACTGGCAGTGCCTTGGCGGCAGCAGTGGCGGCGCCGGTTTCGGTAATAACCATGTTCAGCGGCGCGGCACGGCCACGGCGGCTGCCCTTGTGGAAGTTGTCGATCAGGTTCTGGTCGTTGGTGAACGAGTGAACGGTTTCGACGTGGCCGTTGACGATGCCGTACTGGTCGTTGATGGCCTTGAGCACCGGCACGATGGCGTTGGTGGTGCAGGAAGCTGCCGAGATGATCTTGTCATCGGCGGCGATGTCACCGTGGTTGATGCCGTGCACGATATTCTTCAGCGCGCCCTTGCCAGGTGCGGTGAGGATCACGCGGGCAGCGCCCGGGCAGGCCAGGTGCTGGCCCAGGCCGTCAGCGTCACGCCATACGCCGGTGTTGTCGACGATCAGCGCGTTGTCGATGCCGTACTGGGTGTAGTCGACTTCGCTCGGGCTCTTGGCGTAGATAACCTGGATCAGGTTGCCGTTGGCGGTGATGGTGTTGTTGGCTTCATCGATGGTGATGGTGCCATCGAACGGGCCGTGAACCGAGTCACGACGCAGCAGGCTGGCACGTTTGACCAGGTCGTTTTCGGCGCCTTTGCGCACGACGATGGCACGCAGGCGCAGGCCGTCACCACCACCGGTCTTCTCGATCAGGATGCGCGCCAGCAGGCGGCCGATGCGGCCGAAGCCGTACAGGACAACGTCGGTGCCTTTACGGGCCGAAGCGTTCTGCTGGCCAACCACGTCAGCCAGCTCTTCACGGACGAACTGCTCGGCAGTGCGGCCATTGCCTTCCTGCTTGAACTTGTTGGCCAGCTTGCCCAGGTCGACCGAAGCGGCGCCCAGTTTCAGCTCGCTCATGGCCTTGAGCAGTGGGAATGTCTCGTGGACGGACAGTTCGGTTTCGTCGGCTTGACGATGACGCGCAAAGCGGTGCGCCTTGAGGATCGAGATAACCGAACGGTTGATCAGGCTGCGGCCATAAATCGAGCTCACCACATTGTTGTTGCGGTAGAGCTGACCGATAAGCGGGATCATCGCTTCAGCCAGGGCTTCACGATCAATCCACTCACCAAGACACTGGTCGGGCTTCTGAGTCACGGGAACCTTCCACATGTAGGGACAGAAAAAAGGGGCTACATTATGACGCCCCAACGCGGAACCGGCAATGAGCGCCTGTCGCAGTCACGCAAGCCAGCGTTCATGCCCTTTCAAGCCTGACAGGCGGCACTGGCACCGGTACAATCGGTCTCTTTGCCGCAACGCTTGGAGTGCAATCTCCCGTGTCAGTTCTGCGCCTACCGCAAATGTCGGCCACGGCCGGCAAACAAACCTGGGGCAACCTGCCCGGTGCCGCCCTCAGCCTTGCCATCGCCGAGGCCGCCAGCAGCGCTGGCCGCTTCACCCTGCTGCTGACGGCCGACAGCCAGGCCGCCGACCGTCTGGAACAGGAGCTGCGCTTCTTTGCCCCAGACCTGCCGGTGCTGCCGTTCCCCGATTGGGAAACCCTGCCCTACGACCTGTTCTCGCCACACCAGGACATCATTTCCCAGCGCATCGCCAGCCTGTACCGGCTGCCGGAGCTGAGCCACGGCATCCTCGTGGTGCCGGTCACCACCGCCCTGCACCGCCTGGCTCCCACACGCTTTCTGCTAGGCAGCAGCCTGGTGCTGGATGTGGGCCAGACCATCGACGTGGAACAGATGCGTACGCGCCTGGAGGCCAGCGGCTATCGCTGCGTCGACACCGTGTACGAGCATGGCGAGTTTGCCGTGCGCGGCGCGCTGATCGACCTGTTCCCGATGGGCAGCAAACTGCCCTACCGTATCGACCTGTTCGATGACGAGATCGAGACGCTGCGCACCTTCGACCCCGAGACCCAGCGCTCGATCGACAAGGTGGATTCGGTGCGCCTGCTGCCGGCACGCGAATTCCCGATGCAGAAAGAGGAAGTGACCCGCTTCAAGGCGCGCTTTCGCGAGCGCTTCGACGTCGACTTCCGCCGCTGCGCCATCTTCCAAGACCTGGCCAGCGGCATCATCCCCGCCGGTATCGAGTACTACCTGCCACTGTTCTTCGAAGAAACCTCGACCCTGTTCGACTACCTGCCAGCCGACACCCAGGTGTTCTCGCTGCCCGGTGTGGAGCAGGCCGCCGAACACTTCTGGAACGACGTACGCGGGCGCTATGAAGACCGTCGCGGCGACCTGAGCCGGCCACTGCTGCCACCGGCCGAGCTGTTCCTGCCGGTGGAAGACTGCTTTGCCCGGCTCAAGCAGTGGCCGCGGGTGGTGGTCAGCAGCGAAGACCTCGACCCGGGCGCGGGCCGCGAGCGCTTCCCGGCACGCGCCTTGCCCAACCTGGCCATCGAGGCCAAGGCCAACCAGCCACTGGCCGAACTGGCCAACTTCCTCGACCAGTTCCCCGGCCGCGTGCTGTTCACCGCCGAATCGGCGGGCCGCCGCGAAGTGTTGCTGGAACTGCTCGACCGGCTGAAGCTGCGCCCGCATACCGTCGACGGCTGGGACGATTTCATTACCGGCAGCGAGCGCCTGGCAATCACCATTGCTCCGCTGGACGACGGCCTGGTGCTGGACGACCCAGGCCTGGCCCTGGTGGCCGAAAGCGCGCTGTTCGGCCAGCGGGTGATGCAGCGCCGACGCCGCGACAAGCGTGGCGAAACCGCCAACGACGCCGTCATCAAGAACCTCACCGAACTACGCGAAGGCGCGCCAGTGGTGCACATCGACCACGGTGTAGGACGCTACCTGGGCCTGGCCACCCTGGAAATCGACGGCCAGGCCGCCGAGTTCCTTACCCTGGAATACGCCGAGAACGCCAAGCTGTATGTGCCAGTGGCCAACCTGCACCTGATCGCCCGCTACACCGGTAGCGACGACGCGCTGGCGCCGTTGCACAGGCTGGGCTCGGAGGCCTGGCAGAAAGCCAAGCGCAAGGCCGCCGAACAGGTGCGCGACGTGGCCGCCGAGCTGCTCGACATCTATGCCCGCCGCGCTGCGCGCAAGGGTTATGCGTTTGCCGACCCGTCTGCCGACTACGCCACCTTCAGCGCCGGCTTCCCTTTCGAAGAAACCCCGGACCAGCAAGCCGCCATCGAAGCCGTGCGTGCCGACATGCTGGCACCCAAGCCGATGGACCGTCTGGTGTGCGGCGATGTCGGCTTCGGCAAAACCGAAGTGGCCATGCGCGCCGCGTTCATCGCTGTGCACAGCGGCCGCCAGGTGGCCGTGCTGGTGCCCACCACCCTGCTCGCCCAGCAGCACTACAACAGTTTCCGCGACCGCTTCGCCGACTGGCCGGTGACCGTGGAAGTGATGAGCCGCTTCAAATCCGCCAAGGAAGTGGCCGCCGCTGCCGCCGACCTGGCCGAAGGCAAGATCGACATCCTCATCGGCACCCACAAGCTGCTGCAGGACGATGTGCGCTTCAAGGACCTAGGCCTGGCCATCATCGACGAAGAACACCGTTTTGGCGTGCGCCAGAAGGAGCAACTGAAGGCCCTGCGCAGCGAGGTCGACATCCTTACCCTCACCGCCACGCCGATTCCGCGCACGCTGAACATGGCGGTAGCGGGCATGCGCGACCTGTCGATCATCGCCACGCCGCCAGCGCGCCGCCTGTCGGTGCGCACCTTCGTCATGGAGCAGAACAAGAGCACGGTCAAGGAAGCGCTGTTGCGTGAACTGCTGCGCGGTGGCCAGGTGTACTACCTGCACAACGATGTGAAAACCATCGAAAAATGCGCCGCCGACCTCGCCGAACTGGTACCCGAGGCGCGCATCGGCATTGGCCACGGGCAAATGCGCGAGCGCGAGCTGGAACAGGTGATGAGCGACTTCTACCACAAGCGCTTCAACGTGCTGGTGGCCTCGACCATCATCGAAACCGGCATCGACGTGCCCAGCGCCAACACCATCGTCATCGAGCGTGCCGACAAGTTCGGCCTGGCCCAGTTGCACCAGTTGCGTGGCCGGGTCGGCCGCAGCCACCACCAGGCCTACGCCTACCTGCTCACGCCCACCCGGCAGAAAGTCAGCGCCGACGCCGAAAAACGCCTGGAGGCTATCGCCAACACCCAGGACCTGGGCGCCGGTTTCGTGCTGGCCACCAACGACCTGGAAATCCGCGGTGCGGGCGAGCTGCTGGGCGAAGGTCAAAGCGGGCAGATCCAGGCGGTGGGCTTCACCCTGTACATGGAAATGCTCGAACGTGCGGTGAAGGCGATTCGCAAAGGCACCCAGCCGAACCTCGAACAGCCACTGGGTGGTGGCCCGGAGATCAACCTGCGCCTGCCGGCGCTGATCCCCGAAGACTACCTGCCCGACGTGCATGCACGGCTGATCCTGTACAAGCGCATTGCCTCGGCGGCCGACGAAGAAGGCCTCAAAGACCTGCAAGTGGAAATGATCGACCGCTTCGGCCTGCTGCCGGAGCCGACCAAGAACCTGATGCGCCTGACCTCGCTCAAGCTGCTTGCGGAAAAGCTCGGCATCAAGAAAGTCGACGCCGGCCCCAATGGCGGCAAGCTCGAGTTCGAGGCCGAAACCCCGGTCGACCCGCTGACCCTGATCAAGCTGATCCAGGGGCAGCCCAAACGCTACAAGTTCGAAGGTGCGACCCAGTTCCGTTTCCTGGTGCCGATGGAGCGCCCCGACGAACGTTTCAACACCCTGGAGGCGCTGTTCGAGCGCCTGACCCCACAGCCTGCCTAAGGAAGATCCATGCGTGCCATCCGTAGCCTGACCCTGCTGCTGGCGCTGTTTGCGCCAGCCGCCTTCGCCGAAGGCCTGTATCAGGTTGAAATGATCCTGGTGCGGCAAAACAGCGTGCCCGCCTTCACCAGCCCGTTCGCCCCGGAAAACTGGAGCGCCGGCGCCCCACGCCTGGAAAAGGATGCCGAGCGCCGCCTGGCGCTGGAGGACGAAGCCACCCGCCTGGAAGCCACTGCCGACTACACCGTATTGATGCACAAGGCATGGCAGCAGCAAGTGGGCAGCGAGCCCAGCCGCATTGCCCTGGGCGAAGGTGCTGAGCAGTTCGGCCACTTCCCCATCGAAGGTAACCTGAGCATCGCCGAAGGCCGCTTCATCACTGTCGACGCCAACTTCTGGGTCAACCAGCTGGACGGCAACGGCAACGTGCTGCAAAGCGAGCAGTTCAAGCAGAGCAACAGCAACGTCAAGGGCGGCCAGCTGACCTTCCTCGACGGCGGCCACCTGGCCGTGCTGCTGAAGGTGACGCCACCGGGTACGCCGAAAATGCCGGTGGTGGACCCGGAGATGATGGAGCAGTGACGTGAGCGAGAGCGATGCGCAGTTCTTTGTGCGGGCGCACAATGGCTGGACTATGTCGTTTGATCGCAAGACCCTGCGGCGCGGTCGGGACTATGCCGATGAAGGCAGAAGCGCGATCGTATCGATCCTGGGCATGACGATCCGCGCTGAGTGTACAGGCTCAGCGGGCCGCACCTACTACCAGCGCATAACCCTGGACATGACTGAAGATGGCCTGGAATGCGAGGGCAGTTGCACATGCCCAGTAGGTGAGAACTGCAAGCATTGCGCCGCTGCACTTTACCTGCTGGAACAGGGCCCGGATTGCGGCGAAGGCGATCAGGACACCCTGCCTGCACCTGCCGAAACGACCCAGCACTCGCTCGACCTCCCCCCTGAACTCGCCCACTGGGTCGAAACCCTGGAAGTCCCGACCAAGCCCGCTGAACCCGCCAAGCGCAAAGGCCCCTCGCTCTACTACAAGGTCGTTAACGACCATGGCGTTTGCACGCTCAGCGTATCCAAAGGCACCCGCGAAGCCGATGGTCAGCTGAACCTGGGGCGTGCCAGCTCGCTGCCTGAAATGCTCTATTACACGCCGCGTTATGTCACAGATGAAGATCTGCGCATCCTCAGGTTGATTGACACCCTGGCCAATAATTCCAGCATGCCCATCGCAAGACTGGAAGGTAAACAAGGTGCAGAGCTGTATGAATTCGCACTTGCCAGTGGGCGCTTGATTCATGCCGAGCAACAGTTGCCATTAATCCCTGGGCCACCCCTGCAAGCCGAGTTCCGCTGGATGAGGCTTGAGAACGGCAGCTATCGCGGTTCGTGGCACAATGACGAGCGGATGCATGACGTGGCACTGCCGCTCGACCCGCTCTACTACATCGATACTCAAACGGGCATGACTGGCAAGCTTGAACATGGCCTTGACCCGTTCATTGCCAGCCAACTGGCAAGCGCACCTACGGTGCCCGAACACTTGATCATCCCCCTGAGCCACCGGTTGAATGCGCTGAATCGCCAGGTTCCAACGCCTACAAGCGTACGCAGTGAAGAGATCGACAGTATTCAACCCAGGCCGCAAATGACGCTGGGCAGCCTCGAATTCAGCGCCTACATGCCCAAGACCGGCCGCATGCAGCGGCAGATGCAGCATCGGGCCGCACTGGCGTTCGACTATGACGGTTTACGCGCCAGCGGCAGCGACGAAAAACCGCTGACCCGCCTGGTCGACAACACCAGCCAGCGCATCCGCCGCCAGCCGCAGGCCGAGCAGGCGCTGCGCAAGGTGCTGCGCGACCTGGGCTTCAAAGCCGCCACCCGACAAAGCAAGGCCCTGCCCGACAGCGCCGGCGAGATGTTTCAGCTGCCAGACGACGAAGCCTGGCTGCGCTTTGCCCGCGAAGGCCTGCCGCGCCTGCGCGAAGCCGGGTGGGACATCGACATCCACCGCGATTTCGCCTTCAACCTGCAAGAGGTGGACGACTGGTACGCCACCATCGACGAAGCCCCCGGCCATGAATGGTTCGACCTGGAGCTGGGTATCGTGGTCGACGGCCAGCGCCACAGCCTGCTGCCGATCGTACTGCAACTGCTGCGCAGTAACCCGGAATTGCTGCGCCCCAGCGAACTGGCCCGGCGCAGCGACGACGAGCACCTGCTGATCGACCTCAACCGCGGCCGCCTCGATGCTTCGGCCCTGCGCGTTGCCCTGCCCTACGGCCGCATCAAGGCCGTAATGGGCACCTTGGGCGAGCTGTACCTGCACGAAGACTTAGCCGGCCGGTCCCTGCGCCTGGACCGCGCCGATGCCGCACGCCTGAACGAGATCGAAGGCTTGCCCCTGCACTGGGAAGGCGGCGCACATGTGCGGGATCTGGGCCGCCGCCTGCGCGACGCCCGCGACTTGCAGGTAGCCCCGCCGACAGGGCTGCAGGCCAGCCTGCGCCCCTACCAGCAACAGGGCCTTAACTGGCTGCAGGCACTACGCGAAATGGGCACCGGCGGCATCCTGGGCGACGACATGGGCTTGGGCAAGACCCTGCAGGCCCTGGCGCACCTGCTGCTGGAAAAGCAGGCCGGGCGACTGACCGCTCCCGCCCTGGCAGTGATGCCGACCAGCCTGGTGCCCAACTGGCTGGACGAAGCCCAGCGCTTCGCCCCCGACCTGCGCGTGCTGGCCCTGCAAGGCCCAGGGCGCAGCAAGCATTTCACCACGCTGCACGACTACGACCTGGTGCTGACCACCTACGCCCTGGTGCCACGCGACCTCGAACACCTGCGCAGCCAACCCTGGCATGTACTGGTGCTGGACGAGGCGCAAAACATCAAGAGCAGCACCAGCAAGGCCGCACTCGCCGTCTGCGAGCTGCAGGCCAACCAGCGCCTGTGCCTCACCGGCACGCCAATGGAAAACAACCTGGGCGAGCTGTGGTCGATCTTCCACTTCCTGATGCCCGGCTGGCTGGGTGACCTGAAGCGCTTCAACCAGGACTACCGTACCCCCATCGAGCGCCATGGCGACAGCGAGCGACTGGCTCACTTGGTTACACGCATTCGCCCGTTCCTGTTGCGCCGCACCAAGGAACAGGTGGCCACCGAGCTGCCTGCCAAGACCGAGATGGTGCACTGGGTGGAGCTGAGCGACGCCCAGCGCGACACCTACGAGGCCGTGCGCGTGGCGATGGACAAGAAAGTGCGCGACGAAATCGCCCGCAATGGCGCCGCCCGCAGCCAGATCGTCATCCTCGACGCCCTGCTCAAGCTGCGCCAGGTGTGCTGCGACCTGCGCCTGGTCAAGGGTGTGGAAAGCAAGGGTAACCAGGCCGACAAGGGCAAGCTGGGTGCGCTGCTGGAAATGCTCGAAGAACTGCTCAGCGAAGGGCGGCGGGTACTGTTGTTCTCGCAATTCACCTCGATGTTGGCGCTAATCGAGCAAGAACTGCAAAAGCGCAAAATCCGTTACAGCCTGCTGACCGGTGACACCCGCGACCGGCGCACGCCGGTACAGCAATTCCAGCAAGGTGACAGCGACGTGTTCCTGATCAGCCTCAAGGCAGGTGGTGTGGGGCTGAACCTGACGGCTGCGGACACGGTGATCCACTTCGATCCCTGGTGGAACCCGGCCAGTGAAAACCAGGCCACCGACCGCGCCTACCGCATTGGCCAGGACAAGCCGGTGTTCGTGTTCAAGCTGATTACCAGGGGTACGGTGGAAGAGAAGATCCAGTTGCTGCAACAAGAGAAGGCGGCGCTGGCGGCGAGCTTGCTGGATGGCGGGCAGGCTGGGCAATGGCGCATGGGGGATGAGGAAATCGAGGCGTTGTTTGCGCCGCTGCCGGGGAAGCGTGGGCGGTGAGTGTTTCGGGGCGCATGACTTGAGGGTTTTGTCGCCCGTCAGATCGAGCGCCGCGCGGGCGGCGCTCGATCTCGGCAACCCCGGAAAACTCAAGACCTACGCTTCGGCTCAATCAACCAGCTGGGCCTCCTTCAACGCCCCCAACGCCTCCAGCCAGCGCGGCTGCTGTCGGTAATCGGTCCGCGCAAACCCCTGCCCACGCATCCGCGCAATTCGCGGCGAGGGCTTCACTTTCATCCGCTGCGCCGCACTCAGTGCAAGCTCAGCCGCCGCCCGGTCGTTACACACCAGGCCCATGTCACAGCCGGCACTCAGCGCCGCCTCGATACGGCTGGCCGCATCACCCACCACATGTGCCCCGGCCATCGACAGGTCATCACTGAAGATCACCCCGTCGAAGCCCAGCTCGCCACGCAGGATGTCCTGCAGCCAGCGCCGCGAGAAACCGGCTGGCTGGTTGTCGACCTGCGGGTAGATGACATGCGCCGGCATCACCGCTGCCAGTTGCCCGCTCAGGCGGGTGAACGGCACCAGGTCGGCCTGGCGCAGCTGCTCAAGGCTGCGCTCATCGGTAGGGATGGCCACATGCGAGTCGGCCTCGGCCCAGCCATGCCCCGGGAAATGTTTGCCACAAGCGGCCATGCCCGCCGCATTCATGCCGCGAATGAAGGCCCCGGCCAGTTGCGTGGCACGCAGCGGGTCACCCTCGAAGGCGCGGCTGCCAACCACGGCGCTACGCTGGTGGTCCAAGTCGAGCACCGGGGCAAAGCTCAGGTCCAGGCCAACCGCCAGCACCTCGGTCGCCATCAGCCAGCCGCATTGCTCGGCCAGGTACTCGGCATTGTCATTGTCGGCCAGCGCACGCATGGCTGGCAGGCGCACAAAGCCCTGACGCAGGCGCTGCACACGGCCACCTTCCTGGTCTACCGCCAGGATCAGGTCGGGGCGAATGGCGCGGATCGACGCACACAGCTCACGCACCTGGCGCGGGCTATCGATGTTGCGGGCAAAGATGATCAGGCCAGCCACTTCGGGCTGGCGCAGCAAGTGACGGTCTTCGGCGGTCAGCCATTTACCGGCGATATCCACCATCAGGGAGCCTTGCAGGCTGACGGTCATGGGTAATCCTTCATTGAAGACTGAGAGAAGCCCACTGGGGGCAGGCAGCTTGTTCGATGCGCACCGGGCAATGGACCGGCACCCGCTCGAACAGGCTTAGCAAGTCGGTATTACGCAGGCGTATGCAGCCATGGGACAACGCTACGCCCATGGGTTCCGTATCCGGAGTGCCATGCAGGTAGATATAGCGGCGGAACGTGTCGACCGCACCCAGGCGGTTGACACCAGGCTCGCAGCCGCTGAGCCAGAGGATGCGGGTGAGAATCCAGTCGCGCTCGGGGTTTTGCGCGTGCAGCTCCGGCGACCACACCTCACCCGTCCAGCGCCGCCCGGCCAATACCGCATTCAGCGGCAGGCCTGCGCCAATCTTTGCCCGCACCTGATGCAGGCCGCGCGGCGTACACCCCGAACCGTTGCGCTCACCGACTCCGTTACGCGCCGTGGACACTGGCACGCGCACGCGCAACTGGCCACGGGCAAAACCGTACAGGCATTGGTCAGCAAGGGAAATGTGCAACAGATCGAGGTCGGGCATGGGCGCTAGCTTAGCCGAAGCGCCCTGCCCCGCCCAGCCTTCAGGCTTTGGCGGTGGTAGCGCTGACGCTGGTCTTGGTACGCGGGCGCAACTGGGCGGTGGCCATGGCGTCATCGGTGACACCGCTATCGGCACGCATGCCGGCCGCCAGGAACGGCACCATCAGGCGCATCACCTGCTCGATCGAGGTATTGATGCCGAAGTCGGTCTCGGCGATCGCCCGCAGGGCCTTGATACCGGACATGCTGAAGGCTGCGGCGCCGAGCATGAAGTGCACACGCCAGAACAGCTCCAGCGGTGGAATGCGTGGCGCGGCCTCGTTGACCAGCAGCATGTAGCGGCGGAATACCTTGCCGTACATGTCTTCCAGATAGCGCCGCAGGTGGCCCTGGCTCTGGCTGAAAGCCAGGCCCAGCAATCGCATGAAGATCGACAGGTCATTGTTGCTGCGAGGCTGCACCGCCAGCGCCTGCTCCACCAGCATTTCCAGCAGCTCTTCAAGGCTGGGTTTTTGTTCCGGCTTGGCCTGACGCCGCTCGAGCTCACGCTCCAGGCTGGCACAAAACGGGCCGAGGAAGCGCGAGAACACAGCCTGGATCAGCGCCTTCTTGGAGCCGAAATGATAGTTGACGGCCGCCAGGTTGACCCCGGCCTTGCTGGTAATCAGCCGCAACGAGGTTTCGGCGAACCCCCTTTCCGCGAACAGCTGCTCGGCAGCATCGAGAATGCGTTCAACGGTTTCCGATTGGGCCATGACTACTCCGGGTACTCCGCCAGACAAACAAGTGTTTGAAACATACGTTTCAGCCCCGCTTCTGTCAAGGCTCGGTGACCGGGCGGTCGCCATTTAAAAGCGCCAGACGGCCGGCTGCAAGCGCCACCTCTGCTGTTTATTGCGCCTTTTGGCTTGCAGCGCATCCAGTACTGTATATAATCCCAGTCACTGTACAAAAAGACAGAGCGCTCACCATGTTGAAACTGACGCCACGCCAAGCCGAAATTCTCGCGTTCATCAAACGCTGCCTGGAAGACAACGGCTTCCCGCCGACGCGCGCCGAGATCGCTCAGGAGCTGGGCTTCAAGTCGCCCAACGCCGCCGAGGAACACCTCAAGGCACTCGCCCGCAAAGGCGCCATCGAGATGACCCCGGGCGCCTCCCGTGGTATCCGCATTCCCGGCCTGGAAGCCAAAGCCGAAGAAAGCGGCCTGCCAATCATCGGCCGGGTTGCTGCCGGTGCGCCGATCCTTGCCGAACAGCACATCGAGCAATCCTGCAACATCAGCCCCGCCTTCTTCCACCCCCAAGCCGACTATCTGTTGCGCGTACACGGCATGAGCATGAAAGACGTCGGCATCTTCGACGGCGACCTGCTGGCGGTACACACCTGCCGCGAAGCCCGCAACGGCCAGATCGTGGTGGCCCGCATCGGCGACGAAGTAACCGTGAAGCGCTTCAAGCGTGAGGGCAGCAAGGTATGGCTGCTTGCCGAAAACCCCGAATTCGCCCCCATCGAAGTCGACCTGAAAGAACAGGAGCTGGTGATCGAGGGCTTGAGCGTCGGCGTCATTCGCCGCTGATCCAGGAGGCGTCATGCAGCAGTTCATTCACGCACCCGAGCAAGCCCAGTTGCCCCTGTTCGAAGCTTTTCTCGCCCAGCCCGTGCTACCGGGCCTGAAAGCCAGTGAACTGGCACGCAAGAGCAGCCAACCCGAGCTGTTCAGCGAACTGTCGCTGCGCGGCGCCCCTGGGCACTGCCAAAGCCTGCTGGCACCGGTACTGCGCGAGCTGAGCGAAGAGGACGAGGCCCGCTGGCTGACCCTGATCGCTCCGCCCTCCAGCCTGACCCAGGCCTGGTTGCGCGATGCCGGGCTCAACCGTGAACGTATTTTGCTGCTGCAACCTCGCAGCAATCAAAGCCCGCTGCAACTAGCCTGCGAGGCCTTGCGCCTTGGCCTCAGCCACACCGTGGTGAGCTGGCTGGGTAGCGTCAATGCCACTGCACGCCAACAGTTGCTACGCGCGGCCAGTGCCGGAAATGCACAAAGCCTGAACATCCGCCTCGGCTGATGTTCAGGCTTTGCCTGTCACTTCAAAAAGCCTGACACGTTGCTGCACCCTTAGTGCAGCACACGCGGCCCTTCATCACGCTCAAGCTCGCCATCCATCAGGCGACCGGCCATCTGCACGCCCACACTGAGCATGGCCTTGGCCACTTCCACATGCTGGCCCTGCAGGAACACCTTGGCGTCTTCCGAGAAATCCAGGGTTACCAGAGAGCCCTCATCCTCGGCGCGACGCAGTTCGATGCGGCCATCAGGCAACTCGACAATTTCCAGAAACGACGTAGACATAAATGGCAGTTCTCCGCGAAAGGCCGCTAGTGTATCAGCCGTTGCGGCTATCAGCACTCACTCAACGCATCGCGGAAACGTCTCACCAAGCCCTTGAGGTTGCTGCGCCAGCTTTCCAGCTCGGCACGCGACAGTGCAGGATGCTCGGGCTCATCGAGATTGACGGCCTGGATCAGGGGTTGGGTAACGTCAGTTTTCGGCGCCTTCTTCGCGACAGGTGGTCGGAACAAATCGGCATAAGCACCCAGCATTTGCGCCAGCCAGGTTTCGCGCTGGCGGGCGATTTCCAGTAGCTCAGCCACTTCCGGGATGGCGATGCCGTTCAAGGCATCGTCAGCCAGGGCTTGCTCGACCGTTGCAACAACCGGCAGGCGGTAGAAGCCGCCGATCTCATAACACAGGCCCAGCAGCGCGCCGTACAGATGGAACAGCGCCGATTCGCGTTCAGCCTGCACCAGGCCTTGAGCGTTCATGGCCTGGCTTTGCTCGGCCTTGGCCATGGACTCCAGGGCGAGGCCGGCGAAGAACAGTTTCTGGTTGGTACGGGTATACAGTTCCTGGGCCATTTCAGTGGCCTCCCTAAGGCTGCAAGGCGAATACATGCATCATAAATGATTGGGGCCGCAAAGCGGCCCCAATTGCTGCACTGAAGAATCAGCGCTTGTCTTCAACCTTCCACGCATTCCCGTCGTAGAACGCCTTCCAGCCGGTCGGCTTGCCATCAACCTCGGACTGCACGTACTGCTCCTTGGTCTTGCGGCTGTAGCGGATTACCGCCGGGCGGCCTTCCGGGTCTTTCTGGGGCGCTTCGCACAGGAAGTGGTACTTGGGGTCGATCTCATGCTTGTGCGGCACAATCTCCAGCACCAACGGCGCACGGGTTTCGCGGTTTTTCGGGAACTGGCTAGCCGCCAGGAACAACCCCGAAGCGCCGTCACGCAGCACGTAGGTGTCGTCGACCTTTTCGCACTTGAGTTCAGGCATGTCCACCTTGTCCATCTTCGGTGGCGCAGCCTCGCCGCTCTTGAGCAGCTTGCGGGTATTCTTGCATGCCGGGTTGGTGCAACCGAAGAACTTGCCGAACCGGCCGGTTTTCAATTGCATCTCGCTGCCGCACTTGTCGCACTCCAGGCTCGGCCCTTCGTAGCCCTTGATGCGGTAGTTGCCTTCCTCGATCTCGTAGCCGGCGCAATCCGGGTTGTTGCCGCAGATGTGCAGCTTGTGCTTCTCGTCCAGCAGGTAGGCGTCCATCGCCGTGGCGCAAATCGGGCAGCGATGCTTGCCCAGCAGCACGCGCGACTCCGACTCGCCCTCGTCATCAGCGGCAATCTCGTCACCCGGCACCAGGTTGACGGTGGCCTTGCAGCGCTCTTTCGGCGGCAGGCTGTAACCCGAGCAACCCAGGAACACACCCGTGGAAGCGGTGCGGATCATCATCGGCCGGCCACATTCCTTGCAGGCAATGTTGGTCATGGTCGGCTGGTTGGCGCGCATGCCGTTTTCGCTGGACTCGGCAGTCTGCAGTTTCTTGCTGAAATCGCCGTAGAACTCGTCGAGCACGTTCTTCCAGTCACGCTCGCCTTGGGCCACGTCGTCGAGGTTCTCTTCCATGTCGGCGGTAAAGCCGTAATCCATGAGGTTGGAGAAGCTCTCCGACAGGCGCTCGGTGACGATGTCGCCCATCTTCTCGGAATAGAAGCGGCGGTTGTGCAAGGTCACATAGCCACGGTCCTGGATGGTCGAGATGATCGCCGCATAGGTCGACGGGCGACCAATGCCGCGCTTTTCCATTTCCTTGACCAGGCTGGCTTCGGTGAAGCGCGCCGGCGGCTTGGTGAAGTGCTGGCTCGGGTCGATCTGGATCAGCTTCAGCGCTTCGCCCTGGACCATTTCTGGCAGTACGTCGTCTTCGCCCGGCTTGCTCTGCTGTGGCAGCACGCGGGTGTAACCGTCGAACTTGAGAATGCGGCCCTTGGCGCGCAGCTCGAAGTCGCCTGCCGCCACGGTGACGCTGGTGGACAGGTACTGCGCCGGCGGCATCTGGCAGGCCAGGAACTGGCGCCAGATCAGCTCGTACAGGCGCTCGGCGTCACGCTCCATGCCACTGAGCTTGGTCGGGTGGGTATTCACGTCAGAAGGACGAATCGCTTCGTGCGCTTCCTGAGCGCCTTCCTTGCTGCCGTATACCAGCGGTGCTTCCGGCAGGTACTGCTTGCCGAACTCGCGCTCGATGTAACTGCGCGCCATGTCCAGGGCATCGGCCGACAGGTTGGTCGAGTCGGTACGCATATACGTGATGTAGCCAGCTTCGTACAAACGCTGGGCCATCATCATGGTTTTCTTCACCCCGAAGCCCAGGCGGTTACTGGCCGCCTGCTGCAGGGTGGAGGTAATGAACGGTGCCGATGGCTTGCTGCTGGTCGGGCGGTCTTCACGCTTGACCACGCTGTAGCTGGAGGCCTTGAGCTTCTCCAGCGCAGCCATGGCCTGGGCTTCGTTCAGCGGTTTGAACGCCTCACCCTTCTCGCGCGCCACCTCGAAACGCACCTTGGCGTTTTTGGCGGTGCCCAGGTCGGCGTGGATCTCCCAGTACTCTTCCGGGATGAACGCGCGGATTTCGCGCTCGCGCTCCACCACCAGCTTTACCGCCACCGACTGCACACGGCCGGCAGATAGGCCACGGGCAATCTTGGCCCACAGCAGCGGCGAAACCATGTAACCGACCACACGGTCGAGGAAACGGCGGGCCTGCTGGGCATTGACCCGGTCGATATCCAGCTCGCCTGGCTGCGAGAAGGCCTCCTGGATGGCCTTCTTGGTAATTTCGTTGAACACCACGCGCTTGTAGCGGGTGTCGTCACCCCCGATGGCTTCGCGCAGGTGCCAGGCAATGGCTTCCCCTTCGCGGTCCAAGTCGGTTGCGAGATAAATGGTGTCGGCATCCTTGGCCAGGCGGCGCAGCTCTTCGATCACCTTTTCCTTGCCAGGCAGGATCTCGTACTTGGCCTTCCAGCCATGGTCAGGGTCGACACCCATGCGTGCCACCAACTGGCGACGGGCCTTTTCTTTTGGCGAAAGGGCCGGAGCCTCACCCGCGGCCTTACCACGCTTGGCGGCTGGCTCTTTGCTCGCGCTGGCCGAACCGCTGGTGGGGAGGTCTCGGATATGGCCGATACTCGACTTCACCACGTACTGGTTGCCCAGGTACTTGTTGATGGTCTTGGCCTTGGCCGGGGATTCCACAATGACCAGCGATTTGCCCATGGATCGGAGTATTCCTGAATCTGAAGATGAAAAACGCGTCAGGTGCCAGACGCGGCACCGCTATATATAGTGGCAAAAGGGTGAGGTCAAGCTCGAACGATCATGCGTGCGACTTGCCCAGCAACCCAGGCAGCCCCTCTTCGACCTTGACCAAAGCAAAGCGTGGCACCTGCTCGCCGTCAACCTCGACAGACTCCTGGAACATCGAAAGTGGCCGTACCCAGAAGCTGTAATCACCATACAGGCATTGGTAGAACACCATCCACTCTTCGCTCTCGGAGTGCCGTGCAACACTGAAGACACGGTACTCAGGCCCTTTGTAATGCCGGTATACGCCTGGTTGTATCTGCATGTTGCCCACCCTCTTGACTTGAACCTGAAAAAAACAAAAACCGGGGCACAAGGCCCCGGCTGCTGTCCCGCTACGCGATCAGACGCGTTCAAAGACAGTGGTGATACCTTGGCCGAGGCCGACGCACATGGTCGCCACCCCCAGGGTACCGCCATTCTGCTTCATGACGTTGAGCAGGGTGCCCGAAATACGTGCCCCGGAGCAACCGAACGGGTGGCCCAAGGCAATGGCGCCGCCGTGCAGGTTAACCTTCTCATCCATCTTGTCGAGCACTTTCAAGTCTTTCAGCACTGGCAGGGCCTGTGCGGCGAAGGCTTCATTGAGCTCGATGAAGTCGATATCGGCCATGGTCAGGCCGGCACGCTTGAGGGCTTTCTGGGTCGAAGGCACCGGGCCATAGCCCATGATTGCCGGGTCGACACCGGCCACCGCCATCGAACGAATCACCGCCAATGGCTGGATACCCAGGTCCATGGCGCGCTGGCCAGACATCACGATCATGCACGAGGCGCCGTCGGTGATCTGCGACGAGGTGCCGGCAGTGACGGTACCGCCTTTCGGGTTGAACGCAGGCTTGAGCGATGCCAGGCCTTCGAGGGTGGTTTCCGGGCGAATGGTTTCGTCGAAATCGAACACCTTCAGGAAGCCGTTCTCGTCGTAGCCCTGCATCGGGATGATCTCGTCCTTGAACTTGCCTTCGACCGTGGCCTTGTGGGCCAGCTGGTGCGAACGCAGGCCGAACAGGTCCTGCTGCTCACGGGTGATGCCGTGCATCTTGCCGAGCATTTCCGCAGTCAGGCCCATCATCCCGGAAGCCTTGGCGGCGTGCAAGGACAGGTGCGGGTTGGGGTCGACGCCGTGCATCATGCTGACGTGGCCCATGTGCTCCACGCCACCGACCACGAATACATCACCGTTGCCGGTCATGATCGCCTGGGCAGCCGTGTGCAGCGCGCTCATCGACGAGCCACACAGGCGGCTGACGGTCTGGGCTGCAGAGGTGTGCGGGATCTGGGTCATCAGCGAGGCCATGCGGGCGATGTTCCAGCCCTGCTCCAGGGTCTGGTTGACGCAGCCCCAGATCACGTCCTCGACCTCTTTCGGGTCGACCTTGTCGTTGCGTTCCAGCAGCTTGCTGATCAGGTGCGCCGACATGTCTTCGGCGCGGGTATTGCGGTGCATGCCACCCTTGGAGCGGCCCATTGGCGTGCGACCGAAGTCGACAATCACCACGTCTCTTGGATTCAGGCTCATATCAAATCTCTCGCTCTAGCTCGTTGACCGCTCAGTTGAAGAAGCGCTGGCCGTTCTTGGCCATTTCACGCAGCTTGGCGGTCGGGTGGTACAGCGGCCCCAGGTCGGCGTACTGATCGGCCAGGGCAACGAATTCGGCCACACCGATCGAGTCGATGTAGCGCAGCGCACCACCGCGGAAGGGAGGGAAACCAATGCCGTAGACCAGGCCCAT
Source organism: Pseudomonas monteilii NBRC 103158 = DSM 14164 (assembly GCF_000730605.1). Taxonomy (GTDB): domain Bacteria; phylum Pseudomonadota; class Gammaproteobacteria; order Pseudomonadales; family Pseudomonadaceae; genus Aquipseudomonas; species Aquipseudomonas monteilii. The sequence continues at coordinate 38,207 of NZ_BBIS01000049.1, forward strand.
GTCGGCTTCGGCGGCGGTTTCGACAATGCCGTCTTCCAGGCAACGCACGGTCTCCAGGCACAGCGGGACCATCATCCAGTTGATGATGTCTTCGTCGGTGACTTCACGCTGCTCGAAGACGACAGGCTTGAGCACGTCCAGCACGGTGGCGTCGAAGACTTTCTTCGGTTTGCCGCGCTTGTCGGTTTCGTAGGCATAGAAGCCCTTGCCGTTCTTCTGGCCCAGGCGGTTGGCTTCGTACAGCGCGTCAACGGCCGAGCGGCGCTCGTCTTTCATGCGGTCCGGGAAGCCTTCGGCCATCACGTCGCGGCCGTGGTGGCCGGTGTCGATGCCGACCACGTCCATCAGGTACGCCGGGCCCATTGGCCAGCCGAACTTTTCCATCACCTTGTCGATACGCACGAAGTCGACACCGGCGCTGACCAGCTTGGCAAAGCCGCCGAAGTACGGGAACAGCACACGGTTGACCAAGAAGCCCGGGCAGTCGTTGACCACGATCGGGTTCTTGCCCATTTTCTTGGCGTAGGCCACGGTGGTGGCGACCGCCACTTCACTGGATTTCTCGCCTCGGATCACTTCCACCAGCGGCATCATGTGCACCGGGTTGAAGAAGTGCATGCCGACGAAGTTTTCCGGGCGCTTGAGCGCCTTGGCCAGCAGGTTGATGGAGATGGTCGAGGTGTTGGAGGCGAGAATCGCATCGTCCTTCACCTGGCCTTCCACCTCAGCCAGCACGGCCTGCTTCACTTTCGGGTTCTCGACCACGGCTTCGACGACGATGTCGACATTGGCGAAATCGCCATAGGACAGGGTCGGGCGAATGGCGTTGAGCGCCTCGGCCATCTTGGCCGGGGTCAGGCGGCCCTTCTCGACGCGGTTGCCGAGCAGCTTGGAAGCCTCGTTAAGGCCCAGCTGGATGGCTTCCTCGCGGATATCCTTCATCAGGATCGGGGTGCCCTTGACCGCCGACTGGTAAGCGATACCGCCACCCATGATGCCAGCGCCGAGCACGGCAGCCTGCTTCACGTCGTGGGCGATTTCGTCATGCGCCTTGGCCTTGCGCTTGAGCTCCTGGTCGTTCAGGAACAAACCAATGAGGCTTTCGGCAACCGAGGTCTTGGCCAGCTTGGCAAAGCCTGCGGCTTCGACCTCCAGCGCCTTGTCGCGGCCGAAGTTGGCAGCTTTTTGGATGGTCTTGATGGCTTCGACCGGCGCAGGGTAATTCGGGCCGGCCTGGCCAGCGACGAAGCCCTTGGCGGTTTCGAAGGCCATCATCTGTTCGATGGCATTGAGCTTGAGCTTTTCCAGCTTCGGCTGGCGCTTGGCCTTGTAGTCCAGCTCGCCGCTGATGGCGCGCTTGATCAGGTCCAGGGCACCGGCCAGCAGCAGCTCAGGGGCGACCACAGCGTCGACGGCACCCACTTTCAGGGCGTCTTCGGCGCGGTTTTCCTTGCCGGCGGCAATCCACTCGATGGCGTTGTCCGAACCGATCAGGCGTGGCAGACGCACGGTGCCGCCGAAGCCCGGGTAGATTCCCAGCTTGACTTCCGGCAGGCCGATCTTGGCGCTGGTGGACATGACCCGGTAGTCGGCGGCCAGGCACATTTCCAGGCCACCACCCAGGGCGATGCCGTTGATGGCGGCAACGGTCGGCACTTCGAGGTCTTCGAAGGCGTTGAAGATGCGGTTGGCTTCCAGGTTGCCGGCGACCAGTTCGGCCTCGGGCAGCTTGAAGTTGTCGACGAACTCGGTGATGTCGGCGCCGACGATGAACACGTCCTTGCCACTGCTGACAATCACGCCCTTGACCGAGGCATCGGCCTTGATGGCATCGACGGCCTGGCGCAGCTCGTTCAGGGTCAGGCGGTTGAACTTGTTGACGGACTCACCCTTGAGGTCGAACTTGAGCTCGACGATGCCACTTTCAAGAGCCTTAACCGTGATGGCTTTACCTTCGTAAATCATCAACTGATCTCCACGATATGGAAGCTGAACTGTACACGCCGATCGCTGCAGCAAAAGCAGGCCTAACTGCCCCGCCCCAGGCACACCCGTCAGCGCGCTAGTCGGAAGTATGGCTTGGCGTCATGACATACAAACGCTCAATTCATACGCCCGTTTGATTTGGGTGTGCACACATTCTCCGAAAAGATCGGCGTTGTCAAATGCTCACGAGCATGGCGAAAACGCGACTTTCCAGTCATTTTGTATCGTCTTGGTACAAAACATGATGACAGTGATCGCCGGCCATTCATGTCAGCGATTGACCACAGCCACTTGCAGTGTGCTGCAACTTTCCACTTGCACGGCAATCCTGGGCGGCTACACTGCCAATTGCTTGAATGAATACCCGGCCTGCCTGGCCTTTTCTGCGCAGCAGAACGCAAAGCGGCGACTTGGCACCCCACCCCTTCAGGGTTCTGCCGAGCCGCCGCTTTGTCGTTTCAGGCCAGATTAACCGGGCTGATGCCTACCCGCCCCTAGAAGGCGTATGAGCATGATTCAGGCGAGGGTTTCGAGGAAGTAGGCAACATCCTGCAATACAGCCGTATCGCCCCGCTCAGTCCAGTACAACGCGATCATCCGAGCATCCGCCTCGACCTTGTAAACGCTCGCCGGCAAGCGCGCCAGGGCCTCCACGAAGCGCGGGTCTTCGCAGGGTTCACGCCACTGGTTCCACCACACCCCCGGGCTGACCTGCCAGAAGCTGAAGCTGTCCTCGTGCCCACGGCGCCGGGCGCGGTGGTACTGCGGGCAAGGGCTTGGCGGCTCCTTTTCCAGCCAGTGCGGCCATTGCTGCGGCGCAAGCTGCATGGCCAGGCCCATGCGCCGTGCTTCCAGGCGCAGTTTCATCTGCTCGCTCTGTTTGCGCGAGGAACGCAGCCAGGAAAGCGGGCTGAGAATCAGCGCAAGGATTGACACCACCAGCAATACCGTCATATCAGTAGATCCCATAAAGCGTTGCAAATGAGCTGGTTAGCCATTTTTCACGGAAGACCCGCCCGAAAGCGACCATACTTCTTCTATCGCGATTGTCAGGAGTACCGCTCATGCAATACGAACATTTGTTGGTCGCCGTCGACCTGACCGAAGAATGCGACCCGGTGATCAAACGCGCCATGGCGCTGGCCGCGCCTTCGAACGCCAAGGTGTCGCTGGTGCACATCGTCGAACCGATGGCCATGGCGTTCGGCGGTGACGTGCCAATGGACCTGTCGCAGCTGCAACAGCAGCAGTTCGACCAGGCCAAGGAGCGCATGGACCGCCTGTTCAACAAATACCCGGGCATCAACCGCGGCGACTCACACCTGACCTATGGCCAGCCGCGCCAGGAAATCCATCAACTGGCCAAGGACCAGAAATGCGACCTGATCGTGGTCGGCAGCCATGGCCGTCACGGCCTGGCGTTGTTGCTGGGCTCCACGGCCAATGACGTGCTGCATGGGGCGCCGTGTGATGTGCTGGCGGTGCGGTTGCTGAAGAGGGAATGATTTAACCTGTACCGGCCTCTTCGCGGGTAAAACCGCGAAGAGGCCGGTACAGATTGAAATCTGATCAGCCTTCCAGCTCAGCCCAGCGCTCTACCAGTACATCCAGCTCACCCTGCAGCTTCTCGATCTTGGCCAGCACCGCCGAAGTCTCCGCAATCGGCCGCTGATAGAAGCCCGCCGCATTCACTTCTTCCTGGGCTTCAGCCATGCGCTGCTCCAGCGCGTCGATCTGCCCCGGCAGCATCTCCAGCTCACGCTGCAGCTTATAGCTGAGCTTCTTCTTCGAGGCCTCTTCCACCACCGGCACAGCAACAGGCGCAGGCTTGGCCTCGACCTTCTCCACCACCGCGCTGTTAAGGGCCGACTTGCCGCCCTTGCTCTCGGTCACGCCCAGCAGCTTTGGCGAGCCTCCCTGGCGAATCCAGTCCTCATAACCCCCGACATACTCGCGCACCTTGCCCTCGCCTTCGAACACCAGGGTGCTGGTGACGACGTTGTCGAGGAAGGCCCGGTCGTGGCTGACGATCAGCACAGTGCCCTTGTAGTTGGACAGCACCTCTTCGAGCAACTCGAGGGTTTCCACGTCCAGGTCGTTGGTCGGTTCGTCGAGCACCAACAGGTTGGCCGGCTTGCTGAACAGCTTGGCCAGCAGCAGGCGAGCACGCTCACCACCCGACAGCGCCTTGACTGGCGTGCGCGCACGCTGCGGGCTGAACAGGAAGTCGCCCAGGTAGCTCAGCACGTGGCGGTTCTGGCCGTCGATCTCGATGAAGTCGCGGCCTTCGGCCAGGTTGTCGATCACGGTCTTTTCAAGGTCGAGCTGGTGGCGCATCTGGTCGAAATAGGCCACTTCAAGCTTGGTGCCGCGTTCTACCTTGCCTGCGGTCGGTTCAAGGTCGCCGAGCATCATCTTGAGCAAGGTCGTCTTGCCGGTACCGTTGGCGCCCAGCAGACCGATACGGTCCTCGCGCTGCAGGACCATGGAGAAGTCCTTGACCAGCATCGGCCCGTCAGGGTGATGGAAGCTGACGTTTTCCAGCACCATCACCTGCTTGCCGGACTTTTCCGCCGCTTCGATCTGGATGTTGGCCTTGCCCTGGCGCTCGCGGCGTTCGCCACGCTCCACACGCAAGGCTTTCAGCGCACGCACACGGCCTTCGTTGCGGGTACGACGGGCCTTGATGCCCTGACGAATCCACACCTCTTCCTGGGCCAGACGCTTGTCGAACAGCGCATTGGCCGTCTCTTCGGCGGCCAGTGCCGCCTCCTTGTGCAACAGGAAGCTGGCGTAGTCGCCGTTCCAGTCGATCAGGCCGCCACGGTCCAGCTCGAGGATGCGAGTGGCCAGGTTCTGCAGGAAGGAACGGTCGTGGGTAATGAACAGCACCGCACCGTTGAAGCCGCGCAAGGCTTCCTCGAGCCAGGCGATGGCACCGATGTCCAGGTGGTTGGTGGGCTCGTCGAGCAGCAACAGGTCGGGCTCGGACACCAGCGCCTGAGCCAGCAGCACCCGGCGGCGCCAGCCACCGGACAGCTCGGCCAGGGTCTTGTCGGCGGGCAGTTGCAGGCGGCTGAGGGTGCTCTCTACCACCTGCTGCAGGCGCCAGCCATCACGGGCTTCCAGCTCGTGCTGGACGTGCATGAGCTTTTCCAGGTCTTCGTCACCCTGGATGTTCATGCTCAGGTGGTGGAACTGCGCCAGCAACTCGCCCACGCCGTCCAGGCCAGCGGCCACCACATCGAACACCGTACGTTCGTCGGCCACCGGCAGTTCCTGCGGCAATTCGCCGATCTTCAGGCCCGGGGCACGCCAGATTTCACCGTCATCGCCCTTCTGCTCGCCCTTGACCAGGCGCAGCATGCTCGACTTGCCGGTGCCGTTGCGGCCGATGATGCACACCCGCTCGCCACGAGCGATCTGCCAGGACACTTTGTCCAGCAGCGGCATGGCGCCGAATGCGAGGGACACATCGCTGAATTTGAGCAGGGTCATGTTGGTCTCCATAAATCGGGCGCGCATTCTACCTGACTTGGCCCTCGACGGCATCCGCCAGGCCAACCGGCGAGTGCCTGGCGACATCTGGTCGAACTTAATATCCCGATACAAGCACAGTCCTTTCACCCGCTGCCGGCAAACAGCTAAGCTAAGGCAATAGCTTTCAACAGTGCTGGCTCCGCCGTCACTTCCCCATGGTTCAACTGCCCGGACGTATCATGCGCAGCCGCCTGTTACATATTGCATCCTGCCTCCTGCTTACCGCTGCCACCTGCGCGGCGCAGGCCACCGACCTGTCCCTGCAACGCCAGTACTACGACGAGGCCAAGCGTGCGCTGGCCAAAGGCGACAAAGGCCCGTACCTGCGTTATGCCCAGGCCCTGAACGACTACCCGCTGACGCCCTACCTGGCCTACGACGAGCTTACCGCCCGCCTGAAAAGCGCCAGCAACCAGGAAATCGAAGGTTTCCTCGCCAAGCACGGCGACCTGCCCCAGGCCAACTGGATGAAACTGCGCTGGTTGCGCTGGCTGGCCGAACGGGGCGAGTGGGACACCTTCGTCAAATATTACGACCCCAAGCTCAACTTCACCGAACTGGACTGCCTCAACGGCCAGTACCAGCTCAGCCATGGGTTGCGTGCCGAGGGCTACGCCACGGCCGACAAACTGTGGAACGTCGGCAAGTCACAACCTGCCGCGTGCGACACGCTGTTCGGCATGTGGGCCGCCGAAGGCCAGCTGACCGAGGCCAAGCGCTGGGAACGTACCAAGCTGGCGGCCCAGGCTCGCAACTACGCCCTGGCCAACAACCTGATCAAGACCCTGACCACCCTCGGCCCGCAAGGGCGCCTGCTGGTCGACGTAGCGCAAAAACCTGAGCTGCTCAACCAGCCGTCGCGCTTCACCCCGGTCAACGAAGCCATGTCCGACGTGGTCAGCCTCGGCCTGCGCCGCCTGGCCCGCCAGGACCCGGAGCGGGCCATGGCCTTGCTGGACGATTACGCCCAGCGCATGCACTTTTCCCGCGACGAGAAAGTGGCCATCGCCCGTGAAATCGGCCTGACCCTGGCACGCCGCTACGACCCGCGCGCCCTCGACCTGATGACCCGCTACGACCCAGAGCTACGGGACAACACCGTCAGCGAGTGGCGCCTGCGACTGCTGCTACGCCTGGGCCGCTGGGAAGACGCCTACGAGCTGACCAGACGCCTACCCCAGGACCTGGCCAGCAGCAGCCGCTGGAAATACTGGCAGGCTCGCAGCCTGGAGCTGGCACAGCCGAACAACCCGCAGATCCCGCTGCTGTACAAAACCGTGGCGCGTGAGCGTGACTTCTATGGTTTCCTTGCTGCCGACCGGGCACAAACACCTTACCAGCTGAACAACAAGCCGCTGCTGCTAAGCCCGCAACTGGTCAAGAAGGTACGCAACACACCCGGCATTCAGCGCGCGCTGGAATTCCACGCCCGCGGCCAGATCGTGGAAGGCCGCCGCGAGTGGTACCACGTCAGCCGCCACTTCAACCGCGACGAAATGGTTGCCCAGGCGCGCCTGGGCTATGAGCTGCGCTGGTACTTCCCGGCTATCCGCACCATTAGCCAGGCGCAGTACTGGGACGATCTGGACATCCGCTTCCCGATGGCCCACCGCGACACGCTGGTGCGCGAAGCCAAGGTCCGCGGCCTGCATTCGAGCTGGGTATTCGCCATCACCCGCCAGGAAAGTGCATTCATGGAGGATGCGCGCTCACCGGTGGGTGCCAGCGGCCTGATGCAACTGATGCCGGCCACAGCCAAGGAAACCGCGCGCAAGTTCAGCATTCCCTTGGCGTCACCGGCGCAGGTACTGAACCCGGACAAGAACATCCAGCTGGGCGCCGCGTACCTGAGCCAGGTGCACAGCCAGTTCAACGGCAACCGTGTGCTGGCTTCGGCGGCCTACAACGCAGGGCCCGGGCGTGTTCGCCAGTGGCTGAAAGGCGCCAAGCACCTGAGCTTCGATGTGTGGGTTGAGTCGATCCCGTTCGACGAAACACGCCAGTATGTGCAAAACGTGCTGTCGTATTCGGTGATCTACGGGCAGAAGCTGAATTCGCCGCAGCCGCTGGTGGATTGGCACGAGCGGTATTTCGATGATATGTAAGGTTTGCCGAGCCTGAACCGGCCTCTTCGCGGGTAAACCCGCGAAGAGGCCGGTGCAGCGAACCAAGTTACTCCAGCACTTCGACTTCCATCCCTACCTCAAGCCACCCACTGCCATCCACCGCCAGGTTCTGCCCAAACAGCACATCCCCCTCTTTCTCGCGAAAGGTCTTGAGCGTGGCCATAGGCTCCCGGTCGGCACTGCGCTCCCCGGTAGCCGGGTCAATCGTGGTAAAGATGCACCGCACACTCGGTTTGAGCACTCGAAACACCAAGCTGCCGATACGAATCCGCTTCCAGCCATCTTCGGCGAAGGGTTCAGCGCCCTGCACCACCAGGTTGGGCCGAAAGCGCAGCATCTCCATGGGCCTGCCAACACGCCGGCTAAGCTCGTCGAGTGAGCCCTGGCCAATTAGCAGCAAGGGGAAACCATCCGGAAACGCCGCCCGGTCACTGTTAAAACCGTAACCATTGGGCAGGTAGCGCGCACGCTGCTCCGGGCAATGCACCAGGCGCACGGCCTTGCCCAGCAGTTCGCTCAGCCAGGCCGCCACTTCATCGCCTGCATCAGGCACTCGCAACGTATCGCGCCAAATGGTCACGCCACGCAGGGCTTCGTCGGCAGCGGGCACAGATACCCGCAACGGTGCCTGCCCGAGCGCCTGCAGCAGCAACTGGCCGCTGTCGTCTGCACACGCCTGCAGCTGGCCAAGTTGTGGCCATGCGCGCTGGGTCAGGAAGCGTCCGTTTTCTTCCTCGACCACCATCCAGCGCCGGTCACCTTGCAACCCCAGCAACCCAACAGGTGAAGCCTGCAGACTTTGCGCCTGCCCCGACTTCACAGGGTATCGATACAACTCACTGAGAAACATCCCTGCTGCCTCGTGTCATGCCAAAAGCCAAGCTTATACCTGGCCGGCCCAGGGTTCACGCAGTGGCGGTGTCCAATAGCAGGCGTTGCTTGACCACGTCGACCAGGCGATCAGGCTGGAACTTGGACAGGAAGTTGTCGCAACCCACCTTTTTCACCATGGACTCGTTGAAACTGCCCGACAGCGAGGTGTGCAGCACCACATAAAGCTGGCGCAGGCGTGCATCACTGCGGATCTCGGTGGTCAGCCGGTAGCCGTCCATTTCCGGCATTTCGGCATCGGTAAATACCATCAGCAGCTTCTCGCATACGTCTTCACCGGCATCGGCCCAGCCCTTGAGCATACGTAGCGCTTTCAGGCCATCACTGGCCACATGCAGTTTCACGCCTAACTGGGACAGCGTATCGCGCAACTGCGCCAAGGCCACGCTGGAGTCATCCACCAGCAGCACCTCGCGGCCACGCGCCCGGGCCAGCACTGGGTCGGCGAGTTTGTCGCCGGAGACCCGGGCGTTGTACGGCACGATCTCGGCCAGCACCTTCTCTACGTCGATAACCTCCACCAGCTTGTCATCAACCTTGGTGATGGCTGTCAGGTAGTGTTGGCGCCCGGCACTGGAAGGCGGTGGCATGATCGACTCCCAGTTCATGTTGACGATACGGTCCACACCACCTACCAGGAAGGCCTGCACCGAGCGGTTGTACTCGGTGACGATGATGGTGCTGTCCGGCCCCGGCTGCAGCGGGCGCATGCCAATCGCCTGGGACAGGTCGATCACCGGCAGGGTCTGCCCGCGCAGGTTGACCACACCGCAGACGAAGGCGTGGCGCTGGGGCATCAAGGTCAGTTTGGGCAGTTGCAGCACCTCCTGCACCTTAAACACGTTGATCGCGAACAACTGGCGACCGGCCAGGCGAAACATCAGAATTTCCAGGCGGTTCTCACCCACCAATTGCGTGCGTTGGTCTACCGTGTCGAGAATGCCAGCCATTGGAAACCCCCAGGTTTGAGTCGGAAAAGGTGAAATCATCTACCCTGTATCGGCGGTTTCACGCGCACCTTGACCCTCGCGGGAAAATACCGCAAAGGCAATTGATATCACTTTACCATCATGTTTTACTGCGGGCACACCGGGATAAACCGAGGGTGCTGCAAAAGTTCCCCACCCTGGCCCCACATCAGGGAAACCCTTAGTCGCAATCGGGTGCAACCTGATGTTCGCGATATCCTTTAGCCATTAATGTGACGCCATTCTCACTGCATGAATGGAGTCAGGCTTTTGCTAGCTATCGTTTCGGCGTGCCCGTCCCCTGCGCCTACCCCACGCGCGGGGACCTGACCATGGACACTGCCTTATCGTTCGACGACGCCCTGCAGGGCTTCCTGCTGGATGCCCAGGTACTGCTGACCCAGGCCCAGGAATGCCTGCAACATCTGGAACTGATCGACAATGATCTGGATGCCTGCCGCTGCCTGGGCAACGCCCTCGACAGCCTCGCCCGTCAGGCCACACGCCTGGGCCTGCGTGAAGTCGCCTATTACACCACTGCCCTTCAACAGTTGCTCGCCCCAGCCTGCCACGGTGGTTGCCTACAACGTGCAGCCCTACCCGCGATAGGGGAGTGCCTGACCCTACTGGCCTGGCAACTGGAACTGATCGACACCCGTACCGGGCGGCTGAACCTGGACATCGGCGAGCAACTGGTGCTACTGGGTGAGTTGGCGAAAGTCGTGCAACAACCTTTTGCGTCAGCCTGTACGTCATGCGATGAGCAAGGCAGCGTGTGCATTCACACCCAAGGTGAAGTGGCAGCCAGCAGCCGCCCTGACCGCTCTAACCCGGCGCTTTAATTGACGCGTAGTGCAACTAAGTACCGCTGTTCAAGCCCTACCATGGTCAAACTTGGAAAGTTCTCCAGCGTTTCAGTGGCCCAAGTTGAACCCTGAGCACGCTAGTTACAGCACAAGTGCGTACTGCACGATTAAAGGGTGGCACTTTGCTACCCGAAAAGACCGGACTAGCAGGCGTTTCAAAGCGTTTCCCAGCCGCGACCGATGCAATCCAAAGTGGTAATATGCGCCCCCACCAAGGCTTGCAACCTGAACCAAGGTTGCAAGACCACGCATTCGAAAAAACATCGAAAGTACTGCGCCAAAGCCTCTGACCAGCATTGTGCAAGGCCTCCATCAGCAATACTTCAGTGGCTTTCCTACTTATGTCCCCACGCTTGAAGACTTCTCTGCGTTGCTGCTCCCGCGCTGCCCTGCTGCGTTGGGCAACGGTCGGGCTGTGCGTGGCCTCGCTGGTTGCGAACCTGGCGCTGTACCTGGCCAACCAGGCCATCCCGGCCAGCCTGCTGGTGCTGCATCTGGTCGCGACGCTGGGCGCCGCCGTTCAACTGGGGCTGGGCGCCAGGTCGATCAGCCTGCGCCCGGCCGAACTGGCCGAGCGCATGCTCAAGGTGCAGGAAGACGAACGTCAGCATCTGAGCCGCGAACTTCACGACGACATCGGCCAATTGCTGACCGCTGCGAAGCTGCAGTTGCAGTGGCTGCAGCGGCGTATACCCGACGAGCTGCAGGGCCACTGCGATGCACTGCGCGGCACGCTGGATGACACCCTGGGCAACGTGCGCGATGTGTCCGCCCTGCTCAACCCCCGGCAGCTCGCCAGCCTTGGCCTGGAAGCCAGCCTGCGCGCGCACCTGGTACGTACCCTGGCCAGCAGCAGCGTTCACTGGAGCCTGGCGTGCAACCAGCGCCTGGGCGGCATCGACGAAGCCGTGGCCATGGCCGTGTTCCGCATTACCCAGGAGGCGGTAACCAACATGCTGCGCCACGCCCAGGCAAACAACCTGGTCATCCGCCTGCAGCGCAACCCTGAAGGGCTGGCACTGTCGATCCACGACGATGGCCGTGGCTTCATCCCCGCCCGGCACCCGGCCAAGGCAGGCCAGCGCGGTCTGGCCGGCATGCAGGAACGGGTAACCGCGTTGCAGGGCAGCCTCGACATCACCAGCCAGCCTGGCTTGGGCACGCAGATCGAAGCGATCTTCCCCTGGCCCCCGCGCAGCCAGCAACGTGCCCGGAGTACTGCTACCCATGACCTGTAGACTGCTGCTGGTTGACGACCACTCGCTGATCCGCGCCGGGGTGCGCGCGCTGGTCTGTGACATCCCTGGCTATGACGTGATCGGCGAAGCTGACGATGGCGGCCAACTGCTCGAACAGGTGCGCACGCTGGCGCCCGATATCGTCTTGCTGGACATTTCGATGCGCTCCACCAGCGGCCTGGACGCCCTGACTCAATTGCGGGCCAGCGACAACGCCTGCAAAGTGCTGATTCTGTCGATGCATACCGACCCCGACCTGATCATGCGGGCACTGGAAAGCGGCGCCCACGGCTATCTGCTCAAGGACACCAGCGCCACCGAGCTGGAACAGGCCCTGAGCGCGGTGCGCAACGGCGAGCGCTACCTCAGCCCGGCCATCGCCCACACCGTCATCAACCAGGCGTTACGGCACACCAAACAGGGCAAGCAGGCCGCTGGCGAGCGGCATAACCTCACGGCCCGGCAACTGGAAATCCTGCGCCTGATCGTACGCGGCAAGTCCACCCGGGAAATCGCTGCAGGCCTTGGCCTGTCTATCAAGACGGTCGAAACCCACCGTTCGCAAATCATGAAGCGGCTGCAGATTCATGACGTGGCTGGCCTGGTACTGTTTGCCGTACGCGAGAAGATCATCAGCCTGGACGACTGAGCAATGGCGACCCGACCGGCAGGTGCAGGCGTATCGCGGCTGGCCTGACCTGAAAGCGCAGGTTGTCGGCCTGCAACGGCTCGCCATCGAGGTTGATATCCAGCCCCTGCGAACTCTTGATATCCACCCAGGGCAGCCTCGCCCGAACGAACAGGCCATCACCGGCCAGCAGATCGCGCAAAGCCCCAACCACTTCCTGCGGCGCAGGCAGGATGGCGATGTCCAGCAAACCGTCGTTCACCACCGCTTCAGGGCATAGCACCTGCCCTCCCCCAGCCTGGCGGCCATTACCGATACCCAGTGCCAGCAAGCTCCCTTGCCACTGAAAATCTGGCCCTTGCAGTTCCACCGAAGCTGCCTGCAGTTCGCTGAAGCGCGACAAGCCGGTGAACAGGTAGGCCGCCGCCCCCAGCACTTTTTTCAGGTCTTCGGAAGTGCTGGCGGTGACCTGGCTGCCAAATCCGCCTGTGGCCATGTTAAGGAACAACTGGTCGCCAGCCTGGCCCAGGTCTACCGCCTGGGCCGGCGTGCTCAACAACGCCAGAGCCGCAGCAGGCTCCAGCGGTATACCAGCGGCTCGGGCGAAATCGTTGGCAGTGCCAAGGGGCAACAGCGCCAGGCTGGCATCGGCGCCGGCCAGCCCCATGGCTTCGGCCACGTCGCGCAAAGTGCCGTCCCCACCACCGGCAACGATATGGCTGTAGCCCGCGCTTAGTGCCTCACCAACCAGCCGCTGCGCATCACCCGCTTCCCAGGTGACACGTACATCCAGCGCCCAGCCGGTACCGCGCAGGTCATGCACAGCGCTGCGCAGATCCTCGTTCATCGCCTGCTTACCGTGCAAGATCAGCATTGCCTTGCGCCCTTGCATTGCGCTTCTCCGTGAAGTTGAACCACCCAGATCTCGACCATACGCAGCAACGGATCGTTGCATGGGTGCAAAAAAATAACGAAGCAGGCGCGGTCTTTTTCCCACACCCGACAATGCGCGGCTATGCTCAGAAGATGAACTTTTGACAAGTTTTTGACCCAGGCCAACATTTTCCCCAGGGATGTCAGCCTTTTGACTTCTGTTCGCCGGGCCAATCTCGATCCTGGCCATGGACGCGCCCCCGGCAGTGGTGTGCATAGCGCTGCCGATGGGCGCGTCTTTTCATCCGCAGCCCTCAGCGAGGATTTCGGGTCATGCGCATTCTCTGGACACTGCCGTACCTGCCTTGGCCAACTACCAGCGGCAGCAAGACCCGGCAATACCACCTGATGCGCGCACTGGCACAGCAAGGCCACCGCATTACCCTGCTGGTGCAGTCGAAAATCCCGCTCAGCGATGCGGCCCGCGAAGCCCTGGAGCCGCTACTCGAGCGGCTGATCGTGCTACCCCGTCGGCCACTGCACAGCCCGCTGAACCTGCTGGCTTCGCCAATCATCGACTACCCCATGCGGGCGATCATCAATGGCCTGTCCCCTTGCCTGCGGCACCGCTTCGAGCAATTGCTGGACGAACCGTGGGACGTGATCCAGATCGAGCACAGCTACAGCTTCCAGCCGTTCGAAAAGGCTTTGCAGGCACGCGGGCTGCCCTACATGCTCAGCGAGCACACGCTGGAGTCCGTGATGGGCGGTGCCTGCCACGACCGCCTGCCGCTCTGTCTACGCCCGCTCAATGCCTTTGACCGCTGGCGCTACCGGCGCTGGGAACAGCGGGTGCTACGCCAACCTACCGAGCTGGTGGCGGTCAGCGCTCACGATGCCGAGCTGATCGCGCAGATCAGCGGGCGCCCGGTGAACGTGGTGGTCAATGGTGTGGATTGTGATTTCTACCAGCACGTGCAACCGGCGCTGCATAGCCAGCGCTTGTTGTTCGTGGGCAACTTCGAGTATGGCGCCAACCTGGAAGCCATCGAGTGGGCGCTGGAAGACATCATGCCGCAAGTGTGGATGAGCAACCCGGCGGTGCGCCTGGCGATAGCCGGGCATGCGCTGCCAATCAGCTGGAAATTGCACTGGAACGACCCGCGCATCGAATGGTTCGGCTACCGCCCTGACCTGCGCGAGCTGCAAAAGCGTTCGGCACTGTTCTTCGCCCCGCTGCGCTATGCCGGCGGCTCCAAAGTAAAAATCCTCGAGGCCATGGCCGCCGGCCTGCCGGTGATCACCACCGGCAAAGGCGTATCGGGCCTGGCCGCGAACAACGGTGAGCACTACCTGGGCAGTGATGACGGTGACCAGCTCGCCCTGCTGATCACCCAACTGCTCAACCAGCCCTGGCGCATGAGCCAACTGAGCGATGCTGGGCGGCAATTCGCCCGTCAACGCCACGACTGGAGCGTGGCGGCCCAGCAACTGGAGAACGTGCACATGCGCCTGGCCCAGGCAGCGCCCGCCGAGGCCGCACCGCTGGGCAGTGCCTGGCTGGGCCGCTCAGCCAAGTAGCTCGCTGAAGGGGATGAACGGCACGCTATCGCCCTGTTTCGGCGTACTGCCTTCGCGCACCTCTACCAGGCCCTCGGCCCAGGCGGCACTGCGCAGCACCCCCGAGCTCTGGTTCTTGTAGATGCGCACCTGGCCCTGTTCGATGCGCGCGCGCAGGTATTCGCGGCGCGTGCCAGGCTTGGGCCAGTCGAAGCCCGCCGGCATGTCGAAACGCAGCGGCGTGACATCGGCCACCCCCTGACGACGGAGCAGGTAGGGCCGGGTCAGCAGGCCAAAGGTGACCAAGGTCGAGGCCGGGTTGCCCGGCAGGCCGATCACCGGCACGCCCTGGAAGTGGCCGAAGGTCAGCGGTTTGCCCGGTTTGATCGCCAGTTTCCACAACGCCAGCTCGCCGGCTTCGCGCAGGGCTGCACCGAGGTAGTCGGCCTCACCCACCGAGACACCGCCGGTAGACAAGATAAGGTCAACGTCGCCCAGCGAGGCCAAGCAGGCACGGGTACGTGCAAGGTCATCCGGCAGGATGCCCGCATCGACCACGTCGCAGCCCAGCCGCTGCAACCAGCTGACCAGCAGCCGACGGTTGCTGTTGTAGATTTGCCCAGGGCCCAGCGGCAGACCGGGCTCGACCAGCTCGTCACCGGTGGACAGCACCGCCACCCGTACCTTGCGCACCACATCCAGGCGACCATGGCCCAGGGTCGCCGCCAGGCCCAGTTCGATCGGCCCAAGGCGGGTGCCGGCGCTCATTACCTGCTCACCCTTGCGGGTTTCCTGGCCCTGAGGGCGTATGTTCTGCCCGGTTTGCAACGCTTCAAGAAAGCGTACCCGGCCATCTTCGAGCCCTTCGGTGTTTTCCTGCATCTCGACGCAGTCGGCGCCTTCCGGCACCGGCGCACCTGTAAAGATTCGCGCGCAGGTGCCTGGCTGCAGCGGCTGTGGCGCATGCCCGGCAAAAATGCGCTGGCTGACCGGCAGCGGCTGGCCCTGCCAGTCAGCGCTGCGCAACGCATAACCGTCCATGGCGCTGTTCGGCCAGGGCGGCAGGTCGAGCGAGGCCACCAGGTCGGTGGCCAGCACGCGGCCTTCGGCGTCGGCCAACGGCAGGTTTTCGGTCTCGTGGATGGGCGCCGCCTCGGCCAGCGCCAGCAGTTGCTCCAGGGCCTGCTCCACCGGCATCAGCGGCCGGGCCTGGCCGGCCTCAGCCACGGCTGTCACAGGCCGCTGCCTGCTTCAGGTGCGCAACGAAGTTGCACGGACGATGGCGGGCATCGAGTTGTTCGGCAAGGATGCCATCCCAGCCGGTGCGCACGGCGTTGGTCGAGCCCGGCAGGCAGCACACCAAGGTACCGTTGGCCAGCCCGGCCAAGGCACGCGACTGCACAGTGGATGTGCCAATGTCGGCCACGGAGATCTGCCGGAACAACTCTCCAAACCCCTCCACCTGTTTGTCCAGCAGGCAGGCCACCGCCTCGGGCGTACTGTCGCGGCCGGTAAAGCCGGTCCCCCCCGTGATCAACACCACTTGCACGTTGTCATCGGCGATCCAAGTGGCAACCTGGGCGCGGATCTTGTACAGGTCATCCTTGAGCAGCACGCGCTCGGCCAAACGGTGGCCGGCTGCACTCAGGCGATCGACGAACAGCTGCCCGGAGGTGTCGGTGTCGAAAGTACGGGTGTCGCTGACCGTGAGCACGGCGATGTTCAGCGCCACGAAGGGGGTATCTGCCTTGGCTTTCATGGGTGTCCGTCACAACAGGATGAGATGGCCGCAGTTATATCACAGCGCACCTTTCCCGACGTTGCGCCCATGGCGATTGCCCTCGGTCAATAGGCCGGGTTTGCCGCTATGCTGCACTAAAGAAGGAACTTGCATGGACACCCTGCGTCTTAACTGACATCTAGCACCATCGCACTGGAGAAACACGATGATTCAACGGACCCTACCTGCCTTCCTGCTCGCCCTGGGCCTGGGCGCCCTTGCCGGCTGCGCTTCGCCGACCGTTATTACCCTGAACGATGGCCGCGAAATCCAGGCCACGGACACCCCGAAGTACGATGAAGACTCCGGTTTCTACGAATTCGAGCAACTGGATGGCAAGCGCACCCGCCTGAACAAGGACCAGATCCGCACCGTCAAAGAGCTGTGATCCAGGCGCCCGTTTTGCAAAGCCCCTTTAAACAACAAGGGCTTGTGTGCAAAAACGGGATGCAGTAGGATTTTGTTCATCGGAGTGTAGCGCAGCCAGGTAGCGCGTCTCGTTCGGGACGAGAAGGCCGCAGGTTCGAATCCTGTCTCTCCGACCAAAATCGCAACAAAAAGCCCGCCTTGCGCGGGCTTTTTGTTGTGCCTGAAAACGGTCAGGCCGTCAGGCGCGAGGTCACCTCACCCAACTGCCCCGACAATCCATGCAAGCGCTGCCCGGCCTGCTCGGTATGCTGCACTGCCTGCTGGTTGGCCGTGGCAATACGGGTGATTTCGATCAGGTTGCGCGAGATGTCTTCGGCTACGCTGGTCTGCTCTTCGGCCGCCGTGGCGATTTGTCGGTTCATGTCGCGGATCGCCTCTACGGACTGGGTGATGCGCTGCAGCATCTGCCCGGCCTGCTGCACCTGCTCGGCCCCCTCCTCGCTGCGCTGCTGGCCGCTTTCGATCGCCTTGACCGCTTCTACCGCCCCCGACTGCACGGCTTCGATGATCTGGTGAATCTCGGCAATCGATGCAGCGGTGCGCTGGGCCAGGCTGCGCACCTCATCGGCAACCACTGCAAACCCACGCCCGGCTTCGCCAGCACGGGCCGCTTCGATGGCTGCGTTGAGCGCCAGCAGGTTGGTCTGCTCAGCGATGCCACGGATCACCTCCAGCACTTTGCCAATGCGCGTGCTGTCGTGCTCCAGGTCGCGGATTACCGACGCCGTACCGGCGATTTCACGGTTGACCACACCGATAATGTCGATGGTCTGCTGCATCACCTGCTCGCCGGCCTGGGCGCTGTGGTCGGCGTCATCTGCCGCGCGAGCGGCCTCGGCGGCGTGACGGGCGACCTCCTGAGCGGTGGCGGACATCTCGTGCATGGCCGTGGCCACCTGGTCGGTACGCTGGAACTGGTCGTGGGTGCCACGGGCCATGTCGCCGGCGATGCTACGCAACTGGCCACTGGCGCCTTCCAGCTCCTGCGCGTTGTCCTGCAGGCGGCCAACGGTATCGGCAAGGAAGTCGCGCAGCGTGTTGGCAGCCCGCGCCAGGCGCCCCAGTTCATCTTCACGGCGGCTATCGACCCGGGCGGCGAAACGCCCTTGGCTCAGTTGTGCGACATACTCGATCAGTTGGCGGATCGGCTCGATCAGGCTACGGTTGACCAGCCACAGGCTGAGCAGCCCCACCAGCACCGCCGAAGCCAACATCACCAGCAAGCCCAGCCATACCGTGCGCTCGGCGCTGGCGCTGATGCTGGCCGCACGCTGGCGCGCATCGGCACGCAGCTGCTCGACCAGTTCGCTCATCTGCTCGCTGGCGGCACGGTCCACGCCTTTGACCGCCTGGTCGCCGACTACCGGGTCACCACCTGCGGCAAGGAAAGCCTGGCGGCCCTGCGCATAGGCCTGGCCCAACTGCCGATGGCTGTCACGCAACTGCTGCAACTGCGCCTTGAGCCTGGCGTCGCTGCTGTCGATCAACTGCCCGAGCAGCTCTTGAACCTGTTGTTCACGGGCCTGGAACTGCTGCCAGTACTTGTCCATGTCCGCTGGCTGGCGCCCGCGCAGCAACACGTTCTTCCATTCCTGTACCTGTATCTTGAATTGCAGGTTGGCTTCGTCGATCAATTGCGAGGCCCGTAGCGGCCCGTCGACCAGCTCGGCATAACCGCGCACGCTGGACGATAGGAACTGGAAACACACCAGGGCGATCAGCAACATCGCCGCCAGGCTGCCGCCGAGCAGCGAGAGAATTTGCACTCTGAGGGATTTACGCAACATCTAGGGTCTCGGAACCAGAGAGAGAGGGCTGGGGCCGCTGTGCAGCCCCCATTACTGCCAGGCCAAAAAAAAGCTGCCATCAAGCAATGGCAGCCAGGTCGAGCACTTACGCAACAGTTGAGGCAGATACTCTCAGGCAATTGCTACAAAAATGTTACAAAACCGCGACACCCTACCCTGTGGTGAACTGCAAGGCCGCCAACCGCGCATACAGCGGGCTTTCCTCGATCAACTGACGGTGTGTGCCCACCGCCACCAGCCGCCCCTTGTCGATGACCGCGATACGTTCGGCATGCTGCACCGTGGCCAGGCGATGGGCGATCACCAGCGTGGTGCGCCCGGCCATCAGGCTGGGCAACGCCTGCTGGATCAGGTGCTCGCTCTGTGCGTCGAGGGCGCTGGTGGCTTCATCCAGCAACAGGATCGGCGCATCCACCAGCAACGCCCGGGCAATCGCCAGGCGCTGCCGCTGCCCACCGGAAAGCCCGATACCGCCCTCGCCCAAGGGCGTCTGGTAGCCTTGCGGCAGCTGCCGGATGAATTCATCGGCATAGGCACCGCGGGCGGCTGCCTCGACTTCTGCCAGGGTCGCCTCGGGCCGGCCATAACGGATGTTGGCCTCCACCGTGCCACGGAACAGCGAGGGGTTTTGCGCCACCAGGGCGAACTGGCGGCGCAGCTGGTCAGGGTCGAGGGCGGTAATCGCCTGACCATCGAGCAGGATGCGCCCTTGCTGTGGGTCGTAAAAACGCAGCAACAAATCGAACAGCGTCGACTTGCCTGCACCCGAGGGGCCAACCAGGGCAACGGTCTGCCCAGGTTCGATGGCCAGGCTCAGGCCATCGACAGCCGCCACCGTAGGCCGTGACGGGTAGGCGAACACCACCTCCTGCAATTCGATGTGCCCGCTGGCCCGCTGTTTTGGTAGCGCCTGCGCCAGCTCGGGCGGCAGGATTGCACTGCGCGCAGCCAACAGTTCGGCAATACGCTCGGCGGCACCGGCGGCACGCTGCAGCTCGCCGATCACCTCACTGAGGGTACCGAAGGCGCTACCGACGATCAGGCTGTAGAACACGAATGCAGCCAGCTCGCCAGCAGAAATACGCCCGGCAATCACGTCCATGCCGCCGACCCACAACATCACCCCCACCGCCCCCAACACCAGCACGATCACCAGGGTGATCAGCCAGGCACGCTGGGCAATCCGCTTGCGGGCCACGCTGAACGCTGCTTCGACGGTGCCCGCGAACAGTTCGCGGTCGTGCGCCTGGTGGTTGTAGGCCTGCACCGTCTTGATCTGCCCCAGCGTTTCGGCCACGTAGCTGCCCACATCGGCCACCCGGTCCTGGCTCTGCCGCGACAGGCTGCGCACCCGGCGACCGAACAGCAGGATAGGTGCCAACACCAACGGCAGGGCCACCACCACGATACTGGTGAGCTTGGGGTTGGTGATGAACAGCAACACCACGCCGCCGATGACCATCAACGCGTTACGCAAGAACATCGACAACGATGAGCCGATGACCGATTGCAGCAAGGTGGTGTCCGCCGTCAGCCGCGACTGGATCTCGGAGCTGCGGTTGTCTTCGAAAAAGCCGGGGTGCAGGCCGATCAGGTGATCGAAAACGGCGCGACGGATATCGGCCACACACCGCTCGCCAATCCACGAGACCAGGTAAAAGCGGCTGAAAGTGCCCACCGCCAAGGCCAGCACCAGCAGCAGGAACAACCCGATGGTCTGGTTGAGCTGGTGCGCGGAGCGGGTCATGAAGCCCTGGTCCACCAACAGGCGGATGCCCTGCCCCATCGACAGGGTGATGGCGGCGGTGACCACCAGGGCCAGCAAGGCCAGCAGCACTTGCCGGCGATAGGGGCGGACGAACTGCCAGGCCAGGCGCAACGCGCGGCGCTGACGTGGGGAAACCGATTCGGGCATGGCGACGACCAAAATGCAGGGGAAGCCGCAGATTACCACTCATCCAAGCTGTGGGAATGCCTGCAGGTTGCTATAGCCCATCGGTCTAACCAGTCGCTGGAGCTTTCACCTGGTTTCTGTTGGACTGTTGCTGCCGTGACACAGAAGCTGTCACAGGCCAGTCACGGCGCAGGGCTAACTTGAGCTTGAACCTGATGAGGAGACAGTGCATGAGCTTGCAGCATGGCAGTGACAACCAGAAGCCCCGGGCCACCCCGCAATCGCAGGTGTGCGGTTCGATCATCGACGCCCAGGGGCGCGAAGTGCCGATCACCGAGCAGATGATCCAGCACGCCTGCAAGGCCCTGGAAGAAAGCCGGGCCGAGCGCGTACGCAAAGGTTGACCGACGAATTATTTGCAACCCGGCGCTCGCGCCGGGTTTTTATTGGCCTGAATCAGGCCAGCACCCCACCCAAGGCACTGACCAGCTGCGCCAACTGTGGCGACTCACCCCGCAAGCGCACCGCCAGCCCTTCGATCTCGCGACGTGGCGGGTACTGCTTGCGCAACTGGTCGAACGCCGCCCGCTGCAGCTGCGGGTCGTCGCTCAGGCTGCGGCGGAAGTCCGCATCATCGCGGCGTGGGTCGTACACGGCGCGGCACAGGGTCGCCAAGGCCCAGGCCGGGTCGGTGCCAGCATCCAGTTCGATTTGTGCCAGTGGCGGCCGGGGCAGCAAGTCTGCCAGTTGCACCTGCTCGTCCACGCCGAGAAAGCGACACAACGCCTGGTAGATCTGCGCCGTACCACGCTGGCGGCCATCGAGGCTGTAGCCGGCAATGTGCGGCGAAGCCAGCGTGCACAGGTCGGCCAGTTGCAGGTCGACCTGCGGCTCGCCCTCCCACACATCCAGCACCGCATGCACGTCTTCACGGTCCAGCAGCAGCTCGCGCAAGGCGGCGTTATCCACCACCGGGCCACGACTGGCGTTGATCAGCCAGGCCCCTGGGCGCAACTGCGCCAGCTGCGCCTGCCCCAGCAAGTGCCAGGTCGGGTGCTCGCCGGCACGCTGCAACGGGGTATGCAGGCTGATCACATCGCACTGCTGCAAAATCGTCTCGAGGCTGACGTAGTCGCCACCCTCAGCGGCCTGGCGCGGCGGGTCGCACACCAGTACCTTCCAGCCCAGGCCGTGAAGCACCCGCACCAGGCGGCCGCCCACCTCACCCGCACCCACCACGCCATACACGCGTTCGGGCAGTGCCACGCCATCGAGCTCGGCCAAGGTCAGTACGCTGCCCAGCACGTAGTCGACCACGCCGCGTGCATTGCAGCCCGGCGCACTGCTCCAGCGGATGCCGGCTTCGGCAAAGTAGTCCAGGTCCAGGTGATCGGTACCGATGGTGCAAGTGCCGACAAAGCGTACGCGGCTGCCTTCGAGCAGTTGGCGGTCGACCTTGGTCACCGAGCGCACCAGCAGGATATCGGCGTCCTTGACGCTGGCGGCATCGAGGCTTCGGCCCGGGTAGCGGCGAATTTCACCGAAACCCTGGAAGAAGGCATCGAGCAGCGGGATGTTCTCGTCGGCAACTATCAGCATGGCGCTCTCCTGTCTGGGGAACGCAGTGTAGGCGCAACGCGGGGCGTGTTCCAGAGCGCTTCAGTCGGCTTTTTTACGGATCCAGTACAGGAAGGTGCCGGCGTCCTCTTGCTGCTGCAGCAATTCGTGGCCGAGGAAGTTGCAGAACTTGGGAATGTCACGACGGGTCGACGGATCGGTGGCGATGACTTTCAGCAGGCCGCCAGCGGCCAAATTGCGCACATGCTGGTGCAGCATCATTACCGGTTCCGGGCAATTCAGGCCGGTGGCGTCGAGGATGGCGTCGGGGGTGAAATCGGTCATGGGGGGCTCCACAAATGATCGTTATTGTCGCGCATAGGGCCGTTTCGACCAAGGGGCTGGCTTGCAGCCCCCGAAATCAGCGCGGCTTCAGGTCCAGTCTGCGCAGATGGCAAGTCACTTCCTCACGGTCGTGATACAGCTGCTTGCAGGCAATCGATACCCTGATCTTGCGCGCCTTGAACGTCGCCTCCATGCGGTCGAGCAACCGACGTACTTCGGCATAGCGTTGCTTCATCGGCAGCTTCAGGTTGACCACTGCCTCGCGGCACAACCCCTCACCCAGCCAGGTTTCGATCAGCGAAGTGGTGCGCGCCGGCTTCTCGACGATGTCGCACACCATCCAGTCCACCGGCTGCTTCGGCTGCCAGGTGAAACCGTCGGCCATCAGGTGCTGCACCAGGCCGGTGTCCATCAGGCTTTCGGCCATCGGCCCGTTGTCGATGGCCGTGACCAGCATGCCACGACGTACCAGCTGGTAGGTCCAGCCACCCGGCGAGGCGCCCAGGTCGACACCGGTCATGTCATCGCCCAGGCGCTGTTCCCACTGCTCACGCGGGATGAACTGGTGCCAGGCCTCTTCCAGCTTGAGGGTCGAACGGCTGGGTGCCTCGCGGGGGAATTTCAGGCGCGGGATGCCCATGGGCCACAACGCGCTGTTGTTGGCCGGGGCCAGGCCGACAAACACCCGCCGGCCGCTGATGAAGGTGAGCAGCAACCGTGGGCGGCTGGCGTCGTCGACCAGGCGACCGGCGTTTTCCAGGGCCTTGCGCAGCGGCACTTCGAACTTGCGACAGAAGGTGGACAATTCCTTGCCTTCGTTGCTGTCCAGCACTTCCAGCCACAGGCTGCCGAACACCGGGAAGTCGGTCAACTGCGCCAGCAGCACACTGATACGGTCACTTTCCGGTAACTCGACATAACCGCCACGGGCCCACTGCCGAGGGAAAATCAGCTCGTTGAAGCGCAGCGCCCCCATCAACCGCTCGGCACCGCCGTCTTCACTGCAGACAAACTCGGCGCTGGCACTTTGTGGCTTGCCTTTGGCATAGCCGACAATGCCCAGGCGGGCGGCATGTTCGCTGATTTCGGCGCAAACCTCGCCCTCGAAACCGGGCCGGCAATGCATGAACAGGGTATTCATCTCTCACTCCACTACGGCTGGCGCGCAACAGGCGCCGGCAGGGCGGCGATGATAAAGGAAGATCGGAACCTGCGACACGCCCCGCCGGTCCAGAAAAGGGTCAGGGGCCGTAAAGCGGTCTAACCTGACCTTTCAGCCAGGTCCGTACCGTGCGGACCGAAACAGAGCGGTGACACCGGCAGACCTTGAGTAATTGCCGGGCACCGGCGTAGAAGGAGTTGGCAATGCCCTCGCTCGACAGCCTGAACACCCTCAAGACCCTCCAGGTCGGCAACCAGACCTATCACTATTTCAGCCTTACCGAGGCCGCCCGCCAGCTGGGTGACCTGCAACGCCTACCCATGTCGCTGAAGGTGCTGCTGGAAAACCTGCTGCGCTGGGAGGACGGCCATACCGTCACCGGCGACGACTTGCGCGCCCTTGCACAGTGGCTAAGCGAGCGGCGCTCTGACCGCGAGATCCAGTATCGCCCGGCGCGGGTGCTGATGCAGGACTTCACCGGCGTGCCGGCCGTGGTCGACCTGGCCGCCATGCGCGCCGCCATGGCCAAGGCCGGCGGCGACCCGCAGCGGATCAACCCGCTGTCACCGGTGGACCTGGTGATCGACCACTCGGTAATGGTCGACCATTACGGCACGCCGCAAGCCTTCGGCGAGAACGTGGATATCGAAATGCAGCGCAATGGCGAGCGTTATGCCTTCCTGCGCTGGGGCCAGAGCGCCTTCGACAACTTCCGCGTAGTGCCGCCGGGCACCGGCATCTGCCACCAGGTCAACCTGGAGTACCTGGGCCGCACGGTGTGGACCCGTGAAGCCGATGGCCGCACCTACGCCTTCCCCGACACCCTGGTGGGTACCGACTCGCACACCACCATGATCAATGGCCTGGGCGTGCTCGGCTGGGGTGTCGGAGGCATCGAGGCAGAGGCGGCCATGCTCGGCCAACCCGTGTCGATGCTGATCCCCGAAGTGATCGGTTTCAAGCTGACCGGCAAGCTGCGCGAAGGTATCACCGCCACTGACCTGGTGCTGACGGTTACGCAAATGCTGCGCAAGAAAGGCGTGGTGGGGAAGTTCGTCGAGTTTTACGGCGATGGCCTGGCCGAGCTGCCATTGGCCGACCGGGCGACCATTGCCAACATGGCGCCGGAATACGGCGCCACCTGCGGTTTCTTCCCGGTCGATCAGGTGACCCTGGACTACCTGCGCCTGTCGGGCCGCCCCGAAGCGACCGTGCAACTGGTCGAGCATTACTGCAAAGCTCAAGGCCTGTGGCGCCTGCCTGGCCAGGAACCGCTGTTCAGCGACAGCCTGGCGCTGGACATGCACGAGGTCGAAGCCAGCATGGCCGGGCCTAAACGGCCACAGGACCGGGTAGCGCTGGGCCAGGTCAGCCAGGCTTTTGACCACTTCATCGAGCTGCAACCCAAACCACTGGCCAAGGACGTCGGCCGTCTGGAGAGCGAAGGTGGCGGCGGCGTAGCGGTGGGCAACGCCGACCAGGCGGGCGAGATCGACTACAACCATGCAGGCCAGACTCACACCCTGCGCGATGGTGCCGTGGTGATTGCAGCGATTACCTCGTGCACCAACACCTCCAACCCCAGTGTGATGATGGCGGCCGGGCTGGTGGCGAAAAAGGCGCTGGAAAAGGGCCTGCAACGCAAACCTTGGGTCAAGAGCTCGCTGGCACCGGGCTCCAAGGTGGTCACCGACTACTTCAAGGCCGCCGGGCTCACCCCCTACCTCGACCAGTTGGGCTTCGACCTGGTCGGCTATGGCTGCACCACCTGCATCGGCAACTCGGGCCCGCTGGATGAAGCGATCGAGAAAGCCATCGGCAGCGCCGACCTCACCGTGGCGTCGGTGCTGTCGGGCAACCGCAACTTCGAAGGCCGTGTGCACCCACTGGTCAAGACCAACTGGCTGGCCTCGCCGCCGCTGGTGGTGGCCTACGCCCTGGCCGGTAGCGTACGGCTGGACCTGACGCGTGACCCGCTGGGTACCGGCAAAGACGGCCAGCCGGTTTACCTGCGCGACATCTGGCCCAGCCAGCAGGAAATTGCCGAAGCCGTAGCCAAGGTCGACACGGCGATGTTCCACAAGGAATATGCCGAAGTGTTCGCCGGCGATGCGCAATGGCAGGCCATCGAGGTGCCGCAGGCCGCCACCTACGTGTGGCAGCCCGACTCTACCTACATCCAACACCCGCCGTTCTTCGACGGCATCAGCGGCCCGCCGCCACAGATCGTCGACATTCAGGGTGCGCGTGTGCTGGCACTGCTGGGCGACTCGGTGACCACCGACCACATCTCACCGGCCGGCAACATCAAGGCCGACAGCCCCGCCGGGCGCTACCTGCTTGAGCAGGGGGTGGAGCCACGCGACTTCAACTCCTACGGTTCGCGGCGTGGCAACCATGAAGTGATGATGCGCGGCACCTTCGCCAACATCCGTATTCGCAACGAAATGCTGGCGGGTGAAGAAGGCGGCAACACCTTGCATGTACCCAGCGGCGAGAAGCTGTCGATCTACGACGCGGCCATGCGCTACCAGCAGGAAGGCACCCCGCTGGTGGTGATTGCCGGCCAGGAATACGGCACCGGCTCAAGCCGCGACTGGGCAGCCAAGGGCACCAACCTGCTGGGGGTCAAGGCTGTGCTGGCGGAAAGCTTCGAGCGTATTCACCGCTCCAACCTGGTGGGTATGGGCGTGCTGCCGCTGCAGTTCAAGGCCGGTAACGACCGCAAGCAACTGGGGCTGACCGGCAAGGAGCGAATCGATGTGCTGGGCTTGAATGGCGCGCAGATCCGCCCGGGCATGAGCCTACCCTTGCGCATCACCCGCGAGGATGGGCAGCAGACGCAGATCGAGGTGCTGTGCCGTATCGATACCCTGAATGAGGTGGAGTATTTCAAGGCTGGGGGGATTTTGCATTATGTGTTGCGACAGCTGATTGCCGGCTAAATCAGCAAAGCCTGGGGCCACCGCACAGCGGCCCCAGGCAGGGTTGGCATGCCTGGAATCTTTCACATTAAATAATCATTCAATAAAACCAGTCCCTTGCCGATACCTGTCGAAAGCCTTGCGGACTATCGACCCATGCGTAACAACCAGCCGATTACCCAGAGAGAACGGACTTTCCCTGCCCAGCAGCGGTTGATCTCCACCACCAATGCCAAGGGTGTGATCACCTACTGCAACGATGCCTTCATCGAAATCAGTGGGTTCACCCGCGAAGAGCTGACCGGTGCGCCGCACAACCTGGTGCGTCACCCCGACGTGCCGCCCGCCGTGTTCGCCCATATGTGGCAAACGCTCAAGCAGGGCCAACCCTGGATGGGCATTGTCAAAAACCGCTGCAAGTCTGGCGACCACTACTGGGTCAACGCCTATGTCACGCCGATCTACGACAACAACCAGGTCGTGGGCTTCGAGTCCGTGCGGGTCAAGCCCACCGCCGAGCAGATCCGTCGCGCCGAGGCACTGTACCAGCGCATCAACCAGGGCAAGCCGCCAGTACCGCGCCGCGACAAGTGGCTGCCGGTGTTGCAGGACTGGCTGCCGTTCATCCTGATCAGCCAGGTAGGCTTCCTGATCGGCAACTGGCTTGGCCACTCCTGGGGCTTCGCCCTGGCCGCCGGGCTTTCCGTACCGTTGGGCCTGCTTGGCCTTGGCTGGCAGCAGCGCGGCCTGAAGCGCTTGCTGCGCCTGGCCGAACAAACCACCTCCGACCCGCTGATCGCACAGATGTTTACCGACAGCCGAGGCGTGCAGGCGCGCCTGGAAATGGCCATGCTCAGCCAGGACGCCCGCCTGAAAACCTGCCTGACCCGCCTGCAGGACAGTGCCGAACACCTCAGCGACCAGGCGCGCCAGTCCGACGCCCTGGCGCACAAGAGCTCCTCGGGGCTTGAGCGTCAGCGGGTAGAAACCGAGCAGGTCGCCGCTGCAGTCAACCAGATGGCCGCCACCACGCAGGAAGTGGCCAATCATGTGCAGCGCACCGCCGACGCCACCCAGGAAGCCAACCGTCTGACCAGCCAGGGGCGGCAGATTGCCGGGGAAACCCGCGATGCCATCGAGCGCCTGTCGGCAGCGGTGGGTGAAACCGGCCAGACGGTGACGCAGCTGGCCAAGGACAGCGACGAAATTGGCGGAGTGGTCGACGTGATCAAGGGCATCGCCGACCAGACCAACCTGCTGGCCCTTAACGCAGCGATCGAAGCGGCGCGCGCCGGGGAAATGGGCCGTGGTTTTGCCGTGGTGGCTGATGAAGTGCGCCAACTGGCTCAGCGCACTGCAGAGTCCACCGGTCAGATCCATGGACTGATTGCCAAACTGCAGCAAACTGCCAGCAACGCCGTACTGACCATGGAAACCGGCCACCGCCAAGCGCAGGAAGGCGTCGACCGGGTGATGCAGGCTGACGAGGCGCTGGTGGGGATCAGTGAAGCGGTCGCCAACATCACCGACATGGCGACCCAGATTGCTGCAGCGACCGAAGAGCAGACGGCAGTGGCCGACGAAATCAGCCGCAACATCAGCACCATTGCCGAACTGGCCGACCAGACCGCCGAACAGGCCTTGCACTCGGCACTGCTCAGCGAAGAGTTGACCAGCACGGCGGGGAGCCAGTACTCGCTGGTGGAGCGTTTCAACCGCTAAGGCATGGCGCAGCACCCACAGGCATAGCGCAGGCTCCAGGCACACGCTATCCCTGTGGGAGCGGGCATGCCCGCTCCCACAAAAACCGCATAAGCCTGATTACCTGCGTTACCAGTCCAGCCGCAACCGGCTCTCGAAATACCGCTCTTCCCCGCTCAACGGGTCCTTGAAGCGCAGGCTCTGCGCCAGCAGTTTCAGAGGCCGCTGATAGTCATCTTCTTCGTTCAGCAACTGCGGATAGAACGGGTCGTTGCTGATTCCCGCCCCCAACGCCGCCATGTGCACACGTAATTGGTGGGTCTTGCCGGTTACCGGCGACAACCCATAGCGCCACAGCTCACCGTTCTTCTCCAACACCTCGGCCAGGGTCTCGCTGTTGGCCTCCCCTTCTACCTCATGCATGCGGAAAAACGGCTCGCCATGCACCAGCCGGCTTTTGTGTACCAGCGGATACTCATGCTGCGGCATGGCTGCGGCAATGGCCTGGTAGCGCTTGTCGATACGCCGCTCGGGGAACAGGCGCTGGTAGGCACTGCGGCTGTGCGGGTTGGCAGAAAACAGCACAAGCCCGGCGGTGTGACGGTCGATACGGTGCAGCGGCACCAGGTGTGGGTTATCCAGACGACGGATCAGGCGGCGCAGCAAGGTCTGCTCGACGTATTCACCGGTTGGCGTCACCGGCAGGAAATGCGGCTTGTCGGCCACCACCAGGTGCTCGTCCACATGCAGGACCGTTTCCTGCACCGGGATGGGTCGCTCGTTCGGCACTTCACGGAAATAGTGCAAACGCATACCGCGCTTGTAAGGCAATTCGGCAGAAACCGCCCGCCCCTCGGCATCCAGCACCCGGCCACGGGCAAAACGGTCGAGCCACTGGGCGCGATCGATAGCCTTGAAATGGTCACACAGGCAATCGAGCACCGTCGCCCAGTTACCGGGGGGCAGGCACACCGTGCTAGCTTGCTGGCGGGCGGGGTCGAAAGGCGTGGTCATGGCAGGGCTCGAAACGTTCACGGCCGCGCATTATCCCCCAAGCCCGCGCCCTCAACCAGCCTGGCCTATGGCCTCGCTGCGCTCCTTCAGCCAGCGCAGCACCTGTACCGGCTCCCAGCGGCCTGGGTCGTAGAGGGCATACAGCAACCCTTGGTAACCCACTACATCCAGCCCCCGGTGGTAACCGGCACGCTGGAACAGAGCCTCGATCTCGGCGAAACAGGTATTGAAGTGGACCTTACCGAACGGGGTATGGTCATCGGTGACCAGGCCTTCGAGGCGCAGTTCCAGCACGGCATCGGCCACCCGCTCCACGGGCATGCGGTTGACGCTGTACTTGAGTTGCTCGACGTTGAGCATGGGTTTACCTCGACACTGTATTTATATACAGCATACGAACATCCCCTTGCTGCCGTCAATGCGGTTCATTGCAGCCCCGGCAGATAGCCGCCGCCTTTGCGCAGGGTCAGCACCTGGCGCCGGGGCGTGTCGCACGTCACGGACAGGTGCACCCAGCGATCGAATTCGAGGATCAACTGGTCGAAAGCGATGGTGCTGTTACTGATTCTGCGCACGGTATCGCGCGGGCTGACTTCAATCACCGTGAAATCTGCCGCCAGGCCCTGAACGTGCTGGCTATTCCGGGAGCCGCCGATCAGCTGGTTGACCTTCTCGCTGCGGTAGCCGCTGCTGATGATGATGGGCGCATCGAACAGCGCGCGCACCTGCTCGAGCGCTCCACACAGAAACTGCAGGTTGGCACGGGCTTGCGGCGGTGGCGTGTTATCAAAGCCGTCCCTGGCGGCAAGCTGGGAAACGGTCATTTCATCAAGCGTGAAATGTGGGGTGATCAACATGGCGAGGCTCCCGGTGACTGAATATAGGCACCGGATCATCAGCTCACCGTCATCACCTTGGAGCAGGGACGCAGCTCCCCTGGAGCCATCACTGCGCGAGGAACGCCACCACCTGCTCGGCATCGAACGGCCAGTGCAACTCGCCGCCGTTGTCGCAGCGTCGCAGTACCGGAATGATCAGGCCATAACGCTCGAACAGGGCCTCGTTCTCGGCGATGTCGACCAGCTCAACCAACAGACCACGATCGACGAAGGGCATCAGCACGGCCTCGGCCACTTCGCACAGGTGGCAGCCGAGGGTGCCGAACAGTTGGCATTCAGGCAGCATGGGGTACATTCCGGTATGGCTGGGAAAAACCTATTCTAGGTCCGTCCCGCCATCCGTGCACCTGACCTGGCTCAATCCTGGCTGGTGGCGCCAATGCGGTGCAGTGACAGGTCCGCGCCCTGGAACTCCTGCTCATGGCTCAAGCGTAGGCCATGCAACGCGCGGATTGCCCCGTACACGGCAAAGCCACCGGCCAAGGCCACAACCACACCCATCAGGCTGCCCAACAACTGGCTGGCCAGGCTGACACCGCCCATCCCACCCAGGGCTGTCTGACCGAATACGCCGCAAGCGATTCCCCCCCAGACGCCGCACAGCCCGTGCAACGGCCACACACCCAGCACGTCGTCGATCTTCCAGCGGTTTTGCGCTGCGGTGAAGGTCCAGACGAACAGAGCGCCCGCCACCAGGCCTGTGGCCAGCGCACCGATCGGGTGCATCAGGTCGGAGCCGGCGCAGATTGCCACCAGGCCGGCCAACGGCCCGTTGTGCAGGAAGCCCGGGTCGTTGCGCCCGGCCAGCAGGGCCGACAGGGTGCCGCCGACCATGGCCATCAATGAATTGATCGCCACCAGGCCGCTGACGCCCTGCAACGTCTGGGCGCTCATGACATTGAAGCCGAACCAGCCGATGATCAGGATCCACGAACCCAGCGCCAGGAAGGGAATGCTCGACGGCGCAAACGCCACCAGCCGGCCATCGCGGTAGCGCCCGCGGCGCGCGCCCAGCAACAGCACCGCCGCCAGCGCCAGCCAACCGCCCATGGCATGCACCACAACGGACCCCGCAAAGTCATGGAACGGCGCGCCGAAGCGTGCCTGCAGCCAAGCCTGCACGCCAAGGTTACCGTTCCACACCACACCTTCGAAAAAAGGGTAGATGAACGCCACGATCAACGCCGTGGCGCACAGCTGCGGCACAAAGCGCGCCCGCTCGGCAATGCCGCCGGAGATGATCGCCGGTATCGCCGCCGCGAACGTCAGCAGGAAGAAGCACTTGACCAGCGCATAGCCATGATCGGCAGCCAGCGTCGCCGCTGGCTGGAAGAAGTTGACGCCATAGGCGATCCAGTAGCCTATAAAGAAGTACACCAGCGCCGAGATGGCAAAATCGCTGAGGATCTTCGACAAGGCGTTGACCTGGTTCTTGTGGCGTACAGTGCCCACTTCGAGGAACGCGAAGCCGGCATGCATGGCCAGCACCAGAATGGCGCCCATCAGAATGAACAGGGTATTGGAACCGTGGACAAGGGAGTCCATCGCGCTGTGCATGTTTTCCATGAAATAGGCAGACCTGCTGAAAAAGGCACCAGGACAGTTCAAGAACCTGCATCCCTGCACCGATTCGGTGCCAGCCCCCTGCCCTGTTTTGGCGAACCGGGCGGAGCCTGCGTGGTTTTTTCTTGGGTTTGTCGTGGATTGGGTTAAGGTTTATCGGTATTCGCTGCATGCGCGCCCTGAATCGGCGCAAGCCGTGACGGCGGCGCCCCGCAACGTGGCAAACACTTAGCAAGGCCCATACCAGCACTGGCACTTGAACCTTCCACGCGTGCTATTACTCGAATTACCAACACTCAATCGACAGGGAGACACCCATGGCCAGCAAATCGCCAAAGACTGCACAAGAGATATTGATGGCTGACTTCCAGGCCTTGGTGCGTGACACCGAGAAACTACTGGCCGACACCGCCAACCTGGCCGGCGACCAGGCCGACGAATTGCGTGAACAGATTCACGACCGCCTGGCCCAGGCCCGCGAAACCCTGCAACTGACCCAGGACTCGGTGCGTGAACGCGGCCAGGCCGCGCTGGGCAGCGCCGAGCAGTATGTGCAGGAAAACCCGTGGCAGGCGATCGGCATCGCCGCCGGCGTCGGCCTGTTGATCGGCCTGCTGGCCAACCGGCGCTAAGGGGTTCCCATGGAGAATGACGCCAACGGCGCCAGCGCCTCGGGCAGGCGCCTGGGCGCCGCCGCGCTGGGCCTGCTGCACAGCCACATCGAACTGTTCGGCATCGAATTGCAGGAGCAAAAGGGACGCACCTTGAGCCTGCTGCTGTTCGCCGGCCTGGCGCTGGTATTTGCGCTGCTGCTGCTGACGGCGCTGTCTGGGCTTTTGCTGGTGCTGCTGTGGGACAGCTATCGCCTGGCCGGTATCATCGGCCTGTGCGTGTTCTATGGCATGGCCGCGCTGTACTGCGGGCTACGCCTGAAGGCGGCGGTGTTTGACGAGTCATCGCCGTTCGGCGCCACCCTCGAAGAACTTGCCAAGGACCGGGAGCGCCTGTTGCCATGAGCCTGCCAGAACTGCCAAACACGCGTAACCCGCGCGAACTGCGCAAGGCACTGCTGCGCCTGCGCATGGAAATGCACCGCCAGGAAATCCGTCACGAGTCGGGGCAACTGATGGAACCGCTGCGCCGTGTGCGCGGCATGGGCAGCTCGCTGCACGATGGCCTGGGGATCAAACATGCGCCCTTGTGGGGGATTGGTGCCGTGGTGGCGCTGGGCTTCCTCACCGGCAAAGGCGTGCGCAGCGGCAACCTGGCGCGCCTGGTGCGCCTGGGGACCAGCCTGTTGCCACTGGTGCGCCTGTACCTGCAAGGCAACCGCCGCCCCTGAGCCTTGAATGACCCGCCCCATCCAGGGGCGGTTCCACCCTGCCCCTTGCGCAGATGAACACGACACGGGAAGCTAAAGCCTTCGATCCACAGGAGACCGCGCCTTGGACTGGCACACCCTGCTCACCCGCGAACGCCTGGGCAAAGCCCTCTATAGCGCCGATGAACTCGGGCGCAGCCCCTTCCACAAAGACCACGACCGCATCATCTTCTCCGGCGCTTTCCGTCGCCTTGGGCGCAAGACCCAGGTACACCCGGTTTCCAGCAACGACCATATCCACACGCGCCTGACCCATTCGTTGGAAGTCAGCTGTGTCGGTCGCTCGCTGGGCATGCGCGTCGGCGAAACCCTGCGCGACAGCCTGCCGGACTGGTGCGCCCCCAGTGACCTGGGAATGATCGTACAGTCGGCCTGCCTGGCCCACGACATAGGCAACCCGCCATTCGGCCACTCCGGCGAAGACGCCATTCGCCACTGGTTCCAGCAAGCCGCCGGGCGTGGCTGGCTGGACGACATGAACGACGACGAGCGGGCCGACTTTCTCAACTTCGAAGGCAATGCACAGGGCTTTCGTGTGCTTACCCAACTGGAGTACCACCAGTTCGACGGCGGCACCCGGCTGACGTATGCCACCCTCGGCACCTACCTCAAGTACCCTTGGAGCGCGCGCCACGCCGACGCCATGGGTTACAAGAAGCACAAGTTCGGCAGCTACCAGAGCGAACTGTGGCTATAGTAAACAGCCAAAAATGACATTTTTTGAAAATCAACAGCCAAAAAGTTATAAGTGCAACTATTTTGGCATGAAAACTAAACTTGATAATCAAAAAAAGAATAAGGAGGGCTTTGCTGAACTTGAGCATACCACCATTGGCGAGAGCCAATCCACCTAAATTCGCTCACCGCCCATACCACTAAACTGTCGAGCCAAATGCATGGCGTAGTTATCAGTCATGCCACTCACGTAGTCCAGAACCTGCATAATCGCGGAGTAGTCCTTTGAAACATTTTCGCAGGCGTTTATAGCAACCAAGTCAAGCCCCATTAAATCGACTACCCGCTTGGTCTTTGAATCAGCGACTCCGCCATTCCTAGCAAAACTCAGAGCAGCCGAACAGCTAACTTGCAACAACGTTGATATCGTGCTGTACGCACCTATTTCAAGTTCAACTTTACGCGGATGTTGGAAAATTTCCTCGCGTGCAAGAATTTTGGCAGCATTTACGCAATCACGCACATTACTGCTACACAGTTCAAATATACCAAGAGCCTTCCCAGCCATAATTTCATCATAATTGCCCATAAAAGCAGCCACCCCTGCATCTACGAATGCAGAGATAACCTTACCGCGAGCCATCGATAACCTACGCCCAACTTTCATTCCCTGCGTTTCTTTGGCCAATTGGTCCCGTTGCTTCTCATCCAGAACAAGGCACAAAATATCAAAAACCTTATCCCATTCGAGGATACCCATCTCCACACCATCCTCCAGATCAAGGATGGCGTAGCAAAAGTCATCTGAAATCTCCATCAAGTTAGCTAATGGATGGCGGCAACGCCAGCCATCACCAAGCTTTAACAACCCCGTCGCATCCGCCACCTCATCGAAAAAACCAAGTTCCGAGCAGTAAACACCATATTTATTTTTAATAGGTCGCAACTGATTAACTGCATCACGTGCCATCCATGGATACTTTATAAAAGCACCCAAAGATGCATAAGTTAGACGCATCCCCCCATCATACGGATGATACTCTGAGGTTGTTAACACCCGGAACCCTTGGGCGTTCCCTTCAAATCTACGGAAGTCAGTAGCTTCATTGAAAGGCAAGTGCTCAATCATCTTCGCACCTACATCATTAGTGAACCAATGACGTATGGCCTCTTCACCTGTGTGTCCAAACGGCGGGTTGCCAATATCGTGAGCAAGACATGCAGTCTGTACGATATCGCCAATGTCCGAAGCTGAATAGAAATCAGAAATTAGTTTTTCCTTCAAAAGCTCCTGCCCAACTCGGACCCCGAGCGTCCTACCTACGCAAGCCACCTCTAAACTATGGGTAAGGCGATTATGTACATGGTCATTGGTCGCCAGAGGATGTACCTGAGTTTTTCTTGCAAGGCGTCTGAACGCACCGGAGAAAATGACTTTATCATGGTCTGAGTGGAAGGGTGAACGACCAAGTTCCGACTTCGGGGGGCGTCCACCTAATCGACTAGTATTCAACAACTTATCCCAACTCATTCTGTCCATAGCACCTCCGGGCGAAGGAACAACACACAAAAAAATCATTAGCCATTGATATCAGCAAAACACAAACTCACAAGACCAATCAGTTACCCAACCTATTAGCAAAACGTCCTACCGCCTCAACCACTTTTTGAGCCCCCTCCTGAATTTCACATATAACATTTCCTGCCTCAGCGGAAAGCTCAAGACCTTGCACTGCATGCATTTTACCCTGCTCTATGATTCGAAGAGCCTCCTCCGCCATTTTTTGGTTTTTAGAAACCACTTCGACAACTTCCTTCGTCGCCTTCGTAGTTCTGGATGCAAGCTGTCTTACCTCATCAGCAACTACAGCAAACCCCCGCCCTTGTTCACCAGCCCTTGCCGCTTCAATCGCCGCATTGAGTGCAAGCAAATTAGTCTGATCAGCAATTCCCCCAATACTTTTTACAATCCCACCAACCAGTTGGGACTGCTGATCCAGTGCACGAATACCCTCTACAGCCGCTTCCATTTGAGCAGCCAGCTCCTGCATTACCCTCACTGTATCCTGAACCACTCCACTACCACGCCGTGCACTTTCATCAGTATTCCTCGAAGTACCATAAGCTATATCGGCCGCCTCAGACACTGCCTGCTCGCGGTTAACTTGCTCAGTAATGACAGTTGCAAACTTAACCACTTTATACAATCTTTTATAAGAGTCCGAAACTGGATTATACGAGGCCTCCAGCCACACAACCCGACCATAACTATCTATACGTTTTAAGCGATCCGCCACAAACTCCCCCCTTCGAAGTCTCTCCCAAAAATCCTCATACCCTTGAGAGGAAGACTCTGCAGACTCACAGAAAATCCTGTGGTGCTTTCCTTTTATTTGCTCCAAGCTGTAACCCATTGCACTTAAAAATCTATCATTTGCAGTTAAAACTATCCCATCAAGATCAAATTCAATAACTGCAGTTGAACGCTGCAAAGCCCCAATCAAATTCTCATGTTCACAGGACTCTGCAATAGTTCGAGTAAGGTCAGTGGCATACACTGAGAGATGAGAAAGCACCCCCATTGAACTTCTAATTGGCTGAATAATCACACGCAACCATGCCTCCTCCCCATTCCCCCTACAAGCTTGAAGAGCACCAACCCAATGACTCCCAGACTGAACCGCATTCTTCATACGATTAAAATGATCTGTACTCCGAGCAAAAGCTGGAACCAAGTCAAAAATTGGCCTCCCAACCAATTTTTCAACCGAATAAATCATTTCACGTAAAAAATTATCATTACCCTCCATAATAACACCTTGAGAATCTAATCGAAGCACTAACATCTCATCGTCAAGACTTTTCCTAACCTGCTCCAACGAAAAAAGCTTCTCACTAACTTCCGCAAGCTTTTCTTTTAAATCCCTAACCTTGAAAAACATACCATCACCCACTCGAAAAATTAAATTATTTATAGAGATTGGAAACCCACTCTTCTAATTCTCTAGGAGCAAGCGGCTTTGAAAGAAAGTAACCTTGAGCAACATGATAACCCTGCTCCTTGAGAACCTTATATTGCCCCGCCTCTTCAACGCCTTCAGCGACGACCTTTAAATGTAAACTATCACCTATCCTAAGCACAGCCTCACTAAGTGCCCTACTTATCTCATCTTTCTCCAAATCAAGAACAAAGCTCTTATCTAGCTTTAGCTCTTGAATCGGAAGCTTCCTAAGATAGCTTAAACTAGAGTAGCCCGTACCAAAATCATCCATCGCCAACTTAATCCCTTTTGAGTTGACATCACCCAACACCTTCATAGTATTAGGATTTGTATCAAGCAAAACACTCTCCGTAAGCTCCAATGTCAAATCGCCGACCTTTAAATCATGCTGCCCTAGAGTCCTCAATATCATCCCACCAAGATCTAAGTTATGAAAATTACTTGGCGACAAATTCACAGAAACGGCAGGTATTTTCAGCCCTTTCCGCCTCCAACTTGCAAGCTGACGACAGGCCTCCCTTACAGCCCAAGCACCTAAATCCCCTATCAGCCCACACTCTTCAGCAAGAGGAATAAATCTCGAAGGAGAAACTTCTCCAAACTTTGAGTGCCGCCACCTAGCCAAAGCTTCAACACCATAGAGCGTCCCATCATCTACATTAACTTGCGGCTGATAGTGCAACCTAAGCTCGCCACCATCTATTGCCAAACGCAATGCACTTTCCAACTCCTGCCTTTCTAGAGCCAATTGATTCAGCTCAGGACTAAAGAAACTAAACCTGCCTCTCCCACTTCCTTTCGCTTGGTACATAGCCATATCAGCACGATGTATCAAAGTACCCATATCATGACCATCTTGAGGATACACACTAACCCCTATACTGGCGGATGGAGACAAAATAACCCCACCAATATTAATCGGCCTTGATATAGACTTTCTTATTTCCTCAACAATCTCAGTGACATGTTCACTACCACAGTTTGGTAGAGCCACAACGAATTCATCTCCAGACAGCCGCCCTACAATATCAGACGCCCGGCGATTAAATAGTAATCTTTCAGCAACGGCCCTAAGCAACTCATCACCAGCCGGATGCCCAAGTGAATCATTAACTTGCTTAAATCGATCCAAATCAATAAACAAGACCGACATTGAGCTTTTTGATCTCCTCGCATCAACCAAAGCATGGTCGGCTTTAGCATGCAATAGACTGCGATTGGGAAGCTCGGTAAGGCTATCATAAAACGCTAACTGCCGTATGTTCTCTCTATCTTCTTCACGCTCTATCGCAAGAGCACAAAGCGGCGAAGCAACCTCCATCATCATTTCATGAAGGCTTGAAGGAACCCTACGCACCGAGTAATAAAAAACAAGTACACCGACAACACTTCCCTTTGTATTCTTGATAGGCGTAGACCAATAACTTTTAATTCCAAACCTCAAAAACTCTTCTGACAGGCCCTCCCATACTGGATCTTGCTCAATATCCTCCGCAACAACAGGCTCACCATAGTAAGCAGCCTTGCTTGAAGAGCCGACACAATGTTTCACTTGCATCCCTTCTAATAGCCTTGCATACTCAACCGGAAGACTGGGGGCCGCCAGCGGATGCATGACCCCATCTTCATCAATCTGTATAACAGCTATCTTTATATCAGGCTCAACAAATTCAATTTCCCTACATACCAGATCCATTACCTCCTCTAGAGGATTCTCCCGCACCATGGCATCCAATATAGTACTTTGAATAACCTCATGTATCTTTGAGCCTGTCACATCAGCAAGCACAGTAACAGTATTAACAAGATCGCCACTCGCACTCAAAATTGGACTAATAGCAATATTTGACCATATACGCTCGCCATCTTTAAGCCGCGTTAACTCTTCAACCTTAAAAGACAAACCAGCCTTTAATCTAGAGTGGACCGCCTGAATTCTTTCATCACTCAAATGCGGCACTATTAGAGCAGCAGGCCTTAACCCTTCAACCTCTTCAGAAGAATAGCCAAAAATACGCTCAAAACCCTTATTTACAAAGACAATTTTCCACTCATGGTCGGTAATAACAATTGCATTATCTGTCTCATTCGCAACCAGTGATAAAAGCTTGGTACGCTGACGCTCTTTACGCCTATCAGTAATATCCTTCACAAATGCAGTATAAACAACCATCCCTTCACTCTCGACACGAGAGATCGACATAGCTCCCCACCGCTGAGAGCTATCCTTTCTATGAATCGGGACCTCTCGCGTAGTACCTACAATTTTATTGATACCCGTCCGGCGATTTTCATTTATATAGTCATCGTGCTTAGACTGCATTCCTAAAGGAACGAGCATCTTAACATTACGACCTAGCACTTCATCTCTGCTATAGCCCCACAGAGCTTCCGCCGCACGATTAAAAAGAACAACATTATTCTCAGCATCAATAACAACAACACCATCTACAGCTTGCTCAAGTGTCTGAGTGAATATTTTTGAAAGATTATGTGTAATAGGCATTTAGATACTACCGACGAGCTACTCAAAAGGCATCTTACCAACGGAGTTCTAGCAGGCTTAGCCCGCATCACCCGCCCCACGAAACACCAATAGCTTAAGGCCATCAATATCAAAAGTCATCAGGTGCTCTCGAACATCTAATCCCGGCCATAAAATCCTGACCATATGAACAGAAAAATACACTTAGCAGCACTTTATCCACTTAAGCATCGAACCCTAAAATACTGAATCTAAAGAACAATTTTTCCGAAAAACACCTATTTGAAGGTACTCCGCCATCAATATAAGAAATGGTTGTTCAATTACCAAAAGCGGGCTGCACCTGCTCGAACAGATCGCCCGCAAACTGGGGTTGCCACAACTGGAAGACCAACGTTGGGCACGCCACCCGCTGGTGTACCTGATGGAGGCTGCCGACGACATCTGCTATGCACTGATCGACCTCGAAGACGGCCTGGAAATGGAGCTGCTGCAATACGCCGAAGTCGAAGCGTTGCTGCTCGACCTGGTCGGTGATGACCTGCCGGAAACCTACCGCCAGCTAGGCCCACGCGACTCGCGCCGGCGTAAGCTGGCCATTCTGCGTGGCAAGGCCATCGAGCACCTGACCAACGCTGCCGCCCACGCCTTCGTCGAGCAGCAGCACACCTTGCTGGCCGGGCAACTGGCGGGCGACCTGGTCGAACACATGCATGGCCCGGCCAAGCGCTGCGTGCTGCACGCCAAGGACATGGCGCGCAACAAGATTTTCCAGGACAAGCGCAAGACCCTGCACGAAATCGGTGCGTACACCACCCTGGAGATTCTGCTGAACACCTTCTGCGGTGCAGCCCTTGAACAGCATGGTGGGCGCACGCCATCGTTCAAAAGCCGCCGGGTGCTGGACCTGATCGGCAACAATGCCCCAGACCCGCATGCCTCGTTGCACAGTGCCTTCCTGCGCATGATCGACTTCATCGCTGGCATGACCGACAGCTACGCCAGCGAAATGGCCAGCGAAATGACCGGGCGCTCCAGCCCTACGTGAGTTGTGCTTTCGGTGCAGCCTACCTCGGCTGCACCGATCATTGTAGGAAACTTCCTACATATACTGACGACAAATTAAACAACACGGATAAAAATCAATGAAAAGTTACCAAATGCGCTTTGACATCGAGTTAAACATGCCCATTTCGTAGCCAGTTTTGTTTTATCTTGTAA
Organism: Pseudomonas monteilii NBRC 103158 = DSM 14164; assembly: GCF_000730605.1. Lineage (GTDB taxonomy): Bacteria > Pseudomonadota > Gammaproteobacteria > Pseudomonadales > Pseudomonadaceae > Aquipseudomonas > Aquipseudomonas monteilii. The sequence goes on from NZ_BBIS01000049.1 coordinate 78,723, forward strand.
GCCATTTCCCATATAAGGCTAACAGCCCATCCTCGCATGCCCGGCGACTTCCAACTGCGATAAGGTGCCACCTGTCACCCTAAACGACCGCAGGGAAGTTGAACATGCACTCCATATTTATTGTTGACGACCATCCGGTCATTCGCCTGGCCGTCCGTATGCTGCTGGAAAACCAGAACTACAAGATTGCCGGCGAGTCGGACAACGGCGTGGATGCCATGCAGATGATCCGGGAGAGCAACCCCGACCTGGTCATCCTCGACATCAGCATCCCCAAGCTAGACGGCCTGGAGGTCCTTTCCCGCTTTCAGTCGATGGCCCTGCCCTTGAAGGTTCTGGTATTGACTGCACAGTCCCCGGCATTGTTTGCCGTGCGCTGCATGCACTCAGGTGCTGCGGGTTACGTGTGCAAGCAAGAAGACCTGAGTGAACTGCTCAGTGCGATCAAGGCGGTCCTGGCTGGATATAACTACTTCCCCAGCCAAGCAATCAATAACAACCCGACTACCGGCACCGACTTGCAACTTTTCCGCCAGGTGAATGACCGCGAGCTGATGGTACTGCAACTCTTCGCCCAAGGCCGCAGCAACAAGGAAATTGCCAAAGGCATGTTCCTCAGCAGCAAAACCGTCAGCACCTACAAAAAGCGCCTCATGCACAAGCTTCAGGTCAACACGCTGGTGGATCTGATCGAGATGGCCAAGCGCAACGCGCTTGTCTGAAGGTAGCCATGGCCCGCACTATCGCCCGCCTGCTGCTCGCCCTGCTGCTATCAAGCGGCGCGACACAGGCTACCACTCGCGAAGCGTCGTCCTACACGTTGCTGGCACGGTCATCGGCCGGTCCGGCCCAGCTCCTGTTCACGCCCGAACAACGGTTATGGCTCGAAGGCCGTCAGGAACTGGTACTGGGAACATCGGCGCCCGACTACCCACCGTTCGACATCACCAGTGGCGGCCGCGCCTACCAAGGCCTGACCGCCGAGTATGCAAGCCTGATCGGCAAGGCCCTGCAGTTACCCGTGCGGGTGCTACGCTTTCCCAGCCGGCAAGCGGCGGTGGAGGCGCTCAGGCAGGGTGATATCGATTTACTCGGCAGCGCCAATGGCTACGAAGCGGCCAACGACGGTCTGGTGTTGTCACAGCCCTATGCCATCGACCAACCGGTACTGGTAACGCGCGAAGATGAAAACCGGGCGATGGACACGGACCTGACCAGCATGCGCCTGGGCATGCTCTACCACTACCTGCCCGAACAGGAAGTACACAGCGCCTACCCCAAGGCCGAGCTGCTGGCCTTCGGCTCTTCCAGCCAGGCACTGAATGCCGTGGCATTCGGCCAGGCCGACGTGTTCATCGGCGACACCATCTCCACGCACTACCAGCTCAATCGCGGCCACCTGCCACGCCTGCGCATGGCCAACTTCGGCCAGCACAAGGCCATCGGCTTCGGTTTTGCCTTACGCCAGCAAGACACACTGCTGCTGGAGCTCGTGAACATTGTCCTCGACAGCCAGACGCCGGCCATGCGCACCAGCATCTTCAAGCGCTGGAGCGCTGGCAGCGACCAACTGCTGAGCGACCGCCAACTGCAATTGAGCGAGGCCGAGCAACAGTGGCTGCAGCAGCATCCGGTGATGCGCGTAGCGATTGATGACACGGCTGCCCCCCTCTCCTATTTCGATGATTCGGGGCATTTTCGCGGCATCACTGCCGACCTGCTGGAGCTCATCCGCCTGCGCACAGGCTTACGCTTCGAAGTACAACGTGCCAGTGGCATTGCCGACATGATTGCCCGCCTCAAGGATGGCCGGGCCGATGTCATCGCCGCATTGGCCAGCGCCAGGGCGGCGGGGGACGACCTGCTAATCAGCCGCCCCTACCTGGAAAGCGCCTACGTACTGGTCAGCCACAAGGACAACAAGGCGCTGGGCTCGCTGGAACAACTGAAAGGGCATCGCATCGCCATTACCCGCTACAGCGCCATGGATGCCATGCTGAATCGCCCCTGGTTTCGTAGACACCTCCAAGCCTCATAATGAGGCCCAAATAGGAGGTGCCATGAGTCGTCAGCGTTACCCCGAAGAATTCAAGATCGAAGCGGTCAAGCAAGTGACCGAGAAAGGCAAACCTGTCGCCGATGTCGCCCAGCGCCTGGGCATGTCCGTGCACAGTCTTTACGCCTGGATCAAGGTCTACAGCAAGCCCCAAGAGCAGCGTCAGCAAGACGACGATCAGCAGGCCGAACTGCGCAAGCTACGCGCTGAACTCAAGCGCGTGACGGAAGAGCGAGACATCTTAAAAAAGGCCGCCGCGTACTTTGCCAAGGAGTGCGGCTGAAGTACGCCTTCATCAAGAAGCACTCGACTGATTACCCGGTGCGGCGCCTTTGCCAAACCCTCAAGGTGCACCCCAGCGGCTATTACGCCTGGCTGGCCGAGCCTCAATCTGCCCGAGCAAAAGAAGATCAACGTCTGCTTGGCTTGATCAAACACGCTTGGCT
>NZ_BBIS01000048.1 GCF_000730605.1 Pseudomonas monteilii NBRC 103158 = DSM 14164
CGCCGCAATCCTAACGGCGAACCCCTCCAGCCTAAATGCTGCGCGGCCGGGTAACGCGGTCTACCAGGTAGACCAGGCCGTGATAGTCGATGCCGCTGTGGCTCGACAGGCCAATCTCGCAGGTGCGGCTGGTGGAGATGCCTTCGCTGCAATACTGCACCGCATCCTTCAGGCTGCGCAGCGAGTGGGCATTGAGCTCGGGGGTGGTGAAGCCTTTGTCGCCGGCAAAGCCGCAGCAATGAATGCCTTCCGGGATTACCACCTGTTTGCTGCAACGTCGCGCAAGGTCGATCAAGGCCTGGCTCTCACCCAGGTGCTGGGTGCTGCACGTCACGTGTACAGCCACCGGCTCGTCCTGGGGGGTGAACTCCAGGCGGTCGAGCAGGTGGGTGCGGATGAAGCGCACGGGGTCGTACAGGTCCAGCCGTGTTTCGCCCAGGTCTTGCACCAGGCGCAGGGTGCAGGGGCTGGTGTCGCAGTAGATCGGGTCAAGGCCGCCGCGGCTGGCGTGCAGCAGGGCGTTGATCAGTTCCTGGCGCTTGTGCTCGGCCTGCTCGGGGTAGCCCTTGGAGGCGAACGGCTGGCCGCAGCACAGGCTGTCGGCGTTGTCGGGGAACACCACCTGGTAGCCGGCCTTTTCCAGCAGGGCGCGGGTTTTGTCCAGCAGCGAACTTTGCTCGCGGTCGGCATAGGCCGGGCCCATCACCCGTGAAACACAGGCGGCCAGGTACACCACGCGGGGGCGGGCGTCGTTGCTGGCCGGGCCGAAGTCCAGCGGGCGCAGCGGCTGTGGCATCGCGGGCGTCCACTGGGGCAGGCGGCCTTTGCTGGCTTTGCTCAACGAGGCGGTCAGGCGGCTCAGGCGGGGGGCGCCGAGCAGCTTGCGTGCGGTGTTGGCGGCAGTCAGGGTCAGGCGGGCGCCGCCCAGTGCGGTGTGGAAGTGATCGGCCAGCCAGTCGGCGGTCTTGCCGTGGTCGGCAGCTTGGCTGCGCAGTTTTTTCACCAGTTCGCCGGTATTGATGCCCACCGGGCAGCGCTGGGCGCACAGGCCGGTGGCGGCGCAGGTGTCGATGCCTTGGTACTGGTAGGTTTGCATCAGTTCGCGGGTGTCGATGCCGGCGCGCTGCTTGGCCTGAATGTCACGCCACATGACGATGCGCTGGCGCGGGCTGAGGGTCAGCCCCTTGGACGGGCACACCGGTTCGCAGAAGCCGCACTCGATGCACTTGTCGACGATTTCGTCGGCGGCAGGCAGCGGCTTGAGGTTCTTCAGGTGGATGTCCGGATCGATGCTCAGCACCACGTCGGGGTTGAGGATGCCGTTGGGGTCGAGCAGGCGCTTGAGCGTCCACATCAGCTGGTAGGCGTCATGGCCCCATTCCAGCTCTACGAACGGCGCCATGTTGCGCCCGGTGCCGTGTTCGGCCTTCAGCGAGCCGCCGAACTCCACGGCCACCAGTTGCGCCACGTCGTCCATGAACGCCTGGTAACGGGCGACTTCCTCGGCGCTGTTGAAGCCCTGGGTGAAGACGAAGTGCAGGTTGCCTTCCAGCGCGTGGCCGAAAATGATCGCTTCGTCATAGCGGTGTTTGTCGAACAGCTGGATCAGTCGGTTGACGCCTTCGGCCAGCTGCTCGACGGGGAAGGTCACGTCTTCGATGATGACCGTGGTGCCGGTCTGGCGCACGGCGCCAACAGCGGGGAAGGTGTCCTTGCGGATTTTCCACAGCTGGTTGTACACGGCCGGGTCTTCGCTGAAGTCCACCTGTTGTTCCAGCGGGAAATCGGTGATGGAGGCCATCACCTGTTGCAGTTGCTCATGCAGCAGGCTCTGGCTGGCGGCGCGGGACTCGATCAGCAGGGCGCAGGCGTTATCCGACAGGCCTTTTACCCACAGCGGCATGCCGGGCATGTTCTGCACCGAGCGCAGGCTGCGGCGGTCGAGCAGTTCCACAGCGGAAACCGGCTGACGCTTGAGCACGGTGACCGCGCGGCAGCAGCTTTCGACACTCGGGAACACCAGCAGGGCACTGGCCTTGTGCGGGTGGTCGGGCACGGTGTCGTAGGTGACGGCGCTGATAAAGCCCAGAGTGCCTTCGGAACCCACCAGCAGGTGTTGCAGGATGTCCAGCGGCTGGTCGAAGTCCACCAGTGCGTTCAGCGACAGGCCGGTGGTGTTCTTCAGCCGGTATTTGTGCCGAATGCGCTCAGCCAGTGCCGTGTTGGCGCGGGTTTCGCGGCCCAGGCGGGCCAGCGCTTCCAGCAGGTCGGCATGGCTGCGTTCAAAGGCGGCCACGCTGGCCGGGTCTTCGCTGTCCAGGCGAGTGCCGTCGGCCAGCACCAAGCGCAGGCCGGCCAGGGTGTGGTAGGTGTTTTGCGCGGTGCCGCAGCACATGCCGCTGGCGTTGTTGGCGACGATGCCGCCGATCTTGCAGGCGTTGATCGAGGCAGGGTCCGGGCCGATCTTGCGCCCGAAGGGGGCCAGCCAGGCGTTGGCCTGGGCGCCGATGACGCCGGGTTGCAGGCGGATCTGCTCGCCCTGGCCGCGAATTTCTTTACCCCCCCAGCTATCGCCAAGCACGATCAGCACCGAGTCGGTGATGGCCTGGCCAGACAGGCTGGTGCCAGCGGCGCGGAAGGTGACCGGCACCCGCTCGCGCTGGGCCAGTTTGATCAGGCCGACCACTTCGTCTTCGGACTCGACACGCACCACCAGCTTGGGGATCAGCCGGTAGAAGCTGGCGTCGGTGCCAAAGGCCAGGGTGGAAGTGGGGTCGTCGAAGCGGCGTTCGGCGGGTATCAGGCGCTCGGCATCACGCAGGAACGCAGCGGGCAAGCTCATGCAGTCTCCTCGCGGGGCCGTGGCGTCTGTGCGCCACATGCCCCGGGTCAATCAGGCGGTCGTTCTTGCAGGCGGTCAGGCGCCCAGTTCGCGTACCAGCGAGTCGCGGGTGATCTCGCTGATCGACTTGGCGCCAGTCAGCACCATGGCCACGCGCATTTCCTTCTCGAACAGCTCCAGCAGGTTTTTCACCCCGGCCTGGCCATGCACGGCCAAGGCGTAGAGGAAGGCGCGGCCGATCAGCACGGTGTCGGCGCCCAGGGCGATCATGCGCACCACGTCGAGGCCGCTGCGGATGCCGGAGTCGGCGAGAATCTTCAGGTCGCCTTTGACCGCGTCGGCAATCGCCGGCAGGGCGCGGGCACTGGACAGCACGCCATCAAGCTGGCGGCCGCCGTGGTTGGACACCACGATACCGTCGGCGCCGAACTTGACCGCATCGCGGGCGTCATCGGCGTCGAGGATGCCTTTGATGATCATCGGGCCGTCCCAGTACTCGCGGATCCACTCCAGGTCTTTCCAGGAGATGGACGGGTCGAAGTTGTTGCCCAGCCAGCCGATGTAGTCGGCAAGGCCGGTGGGGTTGCCACGGTACTTGGAGATGTTGCCCAGGTCATGCGGGCGGCCCATCACGCCGACGTCCCACGCCCATTCAGGGTGGGTCATGGCCTGCAGCACGCGGCGCAGCGGGCCGTTCTTGCCGCTCATGCCGGAATGGGCGTCGCGGTAGCGGGCGCCGGGTACGGGCATGTCGACGGTGAACACCAAGGTCTTGACCCCGGCAGCCTTGGCTCGCTCCAGCGCGTTGCGCATGAAGCCGCGGTCTTTCAGCACGTACAGCTGGAACCACATCGGCCGGTCGATGGCCGGGGCCACTTCTTCGATCGGGCACACCGACACCGTAGACATGGTGAACGGGATGCCGTGGGCCGCAGCCGCGCGGGCTGCCTGCACCTCGCCACGGCGGGCGTACATGCCAGTGAGGCCGACCGGGGCCAGCGCCACGGGCATGCTCAGGGTTTCGTCGAACAGCTTGGTCTCAAGGCTGAGCTCGGACATGTTGTTCAGCACGCGCTGGCGCAGGGCAATGCTGGCCAGGTCCGACACGTTGTGGCGCAGGGTGTGCTCGGCGTAGGCGCCGCCGTCAGCATAGTGGAACAGGAAAGGAGGCAGCTTGCGTTGGGCCGCGGCGCGATAGTCGGTAGAGGCAGAAATGATCATGGATTCTCGCAGCGTTGCTTGTGGGGAGTGCCGGGCGCGCGATGGCGCCCGGCCCCTTTCACTTTAGTGATGAACCAGCATGCCGGTCAGCCAGTAAGCCTGGATCAGGGTGATCAGGCCGACGATGGTGGCGAAGAACAGGCTGTGCTTGACGGTGAAGCGGAACAGGTCGGACTCCTTGCCCACCAGGCCGGTGGCGGCGCAGGCCACGGCGATCGATTGCGGCGAGATCATCTTGCCGGTCACGCCGCCGCTGGTGTTGGCGGCTACCAGCAGGGTGTCGTTCACCCCGATCTGGTGCGCGGTGGTGGCCTGCAGCGAGCTGAACAGCGCGTTGGACGACGTGTCGGAACCGGTCAGGAACACGCCCAGCCAGCCGAGGAACGGCGAGAAGAACGGGAACGCGGCGCCGGTGCCGGCCAGTACCAGGGCCATGGTCGAAGACATGCCCGAGTAGTTGGTGACAAAGGCGAAGGCCAGCACCATGCCGATCGACAGAATAGGCCAGCGCAGCTCCCAGAAGGTCTCTTTGAAAGTGGTCAGACCAGTTTTGAAGTTGATCTTCAGCACTGCCATGGAAATCAGCGCCGAGAGGAAGATCGCGGTGCCGGTGGCGGAGATCGGGTCGAGCTTGAATACCGCTGGCATGGCGGTTGGCGCGGCAACGATCGGTGCGGTCTTGATCACCAGTTGGTCGAGGTGCGGGATGGCGAAGTTGAACACGAAGTTGTACATCGCGCCGCCCGGGGCGAACGCTGCCTTGAACGGCTTCAGGGTCCAGATGGTGACCAGCACGGTGAGGATCAGGAACGGCGACCAGGCCTTGAAGATCTCGCCAAAGCTGTACGGGCTAGGCTGGCTGCCGCTTGGCTGCACAACCGCTGCGCCGACGCTGCCTTTGGCTTCGCTGAACGAACGCTTGGGCTGCCACACTTTCAGGAACAGGGTCAGGGCGATCAGGCTGGCCAGGGCCGAGGTGATGTCGGGCAGTTCCGGGCCAATGAAGTTCGACGTGAAGTACTGGGTGACGGCGAAGCTCAGGCCGGCGACCAGGGCGGCAGGCCAGGTTTCTTTCACGCCACGCAGGCCGTCCATCATGAACACCAGCCAGAACGGTACGAACAGCGACAGCAGCGGCAGCTGGCGGCCGGTCATGGCGCCGATGTGGAAGGCGTCGATGCCCGTCACCTGGCCGGCCACGATGATCGGGATGCCCAGGGCGCCAAAGGCTACCGGTGCGGTGTTGGCGATCAGGCACAGGCCGGCGGCGTACAGCGGATTGAAGCCCAGGCCCACCAGCAGCGCGGCAGTGATTGCCACCGGTGCACCAAAGCCTGCCGCACCTTCCAGGAAGGCACCGAAGCAGAAGCCGATCAGCAGCACTTGCAGGCGCTGGTCGTCGGTAATCGACAGCACCGAGCTGCGGATCACTTCGAACTGGCCGCTCTTGACCGTGAGTTTGTACAGGAACACCGCCGCAACGATGATCCAGGCAATTGGCCAGAGGCCATAGAGGAAGCCATAACCCGCGGCGGCGAAAGCCATGTCGACAGGCATCTGGAAGGCGAAGATGGCCACCAGGATCGACAACGCGAGGGTGATGCTGCCGGCTACGTGGCCTTTAAGGCGGAACACGGCGAGGGCAAGGAAGAAGAACACGATGGGAATGACCGCCGCCAATGCGGACAGGCCAAGACTACCAAGCGGGCTATAGAGTTGTTGCCAGGTTTGCATATGGGGTGGCCCCTAATTGTTGTTGGTCAGCACTGGCATTGGATAATTGGTAAGACCAATTTACAATGACTGGGCGCTAGGTTAAAAGCGCTGTTATGGGTGTGTCAATTTGTCCCGTGCAAAACTTTGGTCGCGTGCCGATGAGCGGGCACCTGATGTGCTGGGAAAATCGCGACTTGATGGGTGTTTGCGCGGCCTGGATCGGCGAGAATAGGCGCCCCCTGAAATTTGCCGGGGGTTTGTGGAGAGCATGTGATGGTTTTTGATCAGGTCCGCCAACGGCGCCTGTCCGACGACATTGTCGATCGTCTGGAAGGGATGATTCTGGAAGGTACGCTGACCTCGGGGCAGCGGCTGCCGGCCGAGCGCGTCCTTGCCGAACAGTTCGGCGTGTCCCGCCCGTCACTGCGTGAGGCGATCCAGAAACTGGTGGCCAAGGGGCTGCTGGTCAGCCGGCAGGGCGGGGGCAATTTTGTTGCCGAGTCGTTGGGGTCCACTTTCAGCGACCCGTTGCTGCAGTTGCTAGAGCACAGTGCCGAGGCCCAGCGTGATTTGCTTGAGTTCCGCCACACGTTGGAGGCGTCCTGCGCCTATTACGCTGCCCAGCGTGCCACCGAGCCGGATCGGGCGCGGTTGAAGGCGGCCTTCGATGCACTGCAGGACTGCTATGCCCGGGTCGATGAAGTGACCCGTGCGGAAGAGGGCGCAGCCGATGCAAGCTTCCACCTGGCGATTGCCGAGGCCAGCCACAACGCGGTGTTGCTGCATACCATCCGAGGGCTGTTCGACCTGCTCAAGCGCAACGTGGTGACCAACATTGGTGGCATGTACCAGCAACGCACCGAGACCCGGGACATGCTGATCAGCCAGCACCGGGAGCTGTACCTGGCGATTGTCGAGGGCAGGGCGGAGGATGCGCGGGAGGTGTCCAGCCGGCACATTTTGTATGTGCAGGAGGTGCTGGAAGAGGCGCACGAAGAAGCGCAGCGCGTGGCGCGGGCGGAGCGGCGCAGCGGGCGTTGAGATTTGTATGGGCAGTGCTGGCCTCTTCGCGGGTAAACCCGCGAAGAGGCCGGAACAGGCTGAAGAAGAGCTAGTCTTCCTTGCCCTTGTTTCGTACAGCCCGCTGCAGCTCGCGGTTGGAATCGCGTTCGCGCATGGTGTCGCGCTTGTCGAATTCCTTCTTACCCTTGCCCAGTGCGATTTCGCACTTGATCAGGTGCTTGCTCCAGTACAGCGCCAAGGCTACGCAGGTGTAGCCTTTTTGCGCCACGGCGGCCTCCAGGCGCTCCAGCTCGCGCTTGTTCAGCAGCAGCTTGCGGGTGCGGATGGGGTCGGCGATGACGTGGGTGCTGGCGGTGGTCAGCGGGGTGATGTGGCTGCCGAACAGCCAGGCTTCACCGTCCTTGAGCAGCACATAGCTGTCTGTCAGGTGTGCCTTGCCGGCGCGCAGGCTTTTTACTTCCCAGCCGGACAGGACCAGCCCGGCCTCGAACTTGTGTTCGATGAAGTAATCGTGTCGCGCTTTCTTGTTTTGCGCGATGGTCCCGGTCGGATGTTTTTTTTGCTTAGCCATAGGGGCGGCATTATAGGCAAGTCCGCGCGTCGTCCGCTATGGGATTTCGGTGTGCTTGAGCCACTGGAATGAATACCGGACAATACAAACCCTGTCATACGCACAGAACCTGTTTTCGGCACGCTGCGAAGCGTCGCCACCCAGCCTTGGAAGTGACGCCTGGATGACTACCCATATTCAACGCTCTGCCCTGCTGCCATACCCCGCCCAGGCGCTCTACGATCTGGTCAACGATGTGGCCAGCTACCCTGAGTTTCTGCCGTGGTGCTCGGCCTCGACGGTAATGGAAGCCAGCGAAACGCATATGCGCGCCAAGCTCGAAGTGGCCAAGGGGGGCATGAGCCAGCACTTCGTCACGCGTAACGTGCTGGTACCGGGGCAGTCCATCGAGATGAACCTCGAAGAAGGGCCGTTCACCCAGCTGCATGGTGTGTGGGTGTTCAAGCCGCTCGGTGAAAAGGCCTGCAAGATCAGCCTCGACCTGTCCTTCGACTATGCCGGTCCGATTGTGCGCGCCACGTTGGGCCCACTGTTCAACCAGGCGGCCAACACGTTGGTTGATGCTTTCTGCCAGCGCGCCAAGCAACTGAATGCCTGATTGAAACGAGCGAAAATAAAAAGCCCGGAACACGTCCGGGCTTTTTTGTGCCTGCTGGCCCTATTAGCGGGTTTCCAGCGGTGCAGGGGTCGGGACCGGGGTGGTCTCGATGGTGTCGATTTCGCGCTGGATGGCCTCTTCGGTCGAGCCAGGCTTGGCTGGTTTTTCCACAGGCTGCGCGGTTGGCTGTTCGGCTTGGCCTGGCTCGGTGGCCGGGCTGACCGTGGTGTCGCTGCTGCCGCCGAGGATTTCCTGGTCGCGGCTGACGCCTGGCATGAAGTCGCCAGACAGGCTGACCAGTTGGTCGCTTTCGTTGAAGAACACGCTCATGCGTTCTTGCTGACGTTTACCGCCACCTGGCTGCAGGCTGTACAGGTAGTCCCAACGGTTGGTGTTGAAGGTGTCCTGAATCAGCGGGTTGCCCATGATAAACCTTACTTGCCGTCGGGTCATTCCGGGGCGCAATTGGTCTATCATGTCTTGCGTGACGACATTGCCCTGCTGGATGTCGATTTTGTAAACCCCGGGAAACGAGCAACCGGCGAGTGCGAGCAGTCCCGCGAGGGCGAGGCTGTTTAGCAAGAGCTTGGTGTTTTGCATCGGTGGGCGACTTCCACTATCTTGGCTGGACAACGTAAACCCCGATCATACCCGTATTAAGAGAAGCTGCGAAGCAGCATCGGCGAGAAAGCTGACCATGGTTGAAAATAGCGAATTGCGCAAAGCCGGTCTCAAGGTGACCCTGCCTCGAGTCAAGATCCTTCAGATGCTCGATTCCACCGAGCAGCGTCACATGAGCGCCGAAGATGTCTACAAGGCGCTGATGGAGGCAGGCGAGGACGTAGGCCTGGCCACCGTCTATCGCGTACTGACCCAGTTCGAAGCGGCTGGCCTGGTGGTTCGCCACAACTTCGATGGCGGCCACGCCGTGTTCGAGTTGGCCGATGGCGGTCACCACGACCATATGGTGAACGTGGATACCAGTGAAGTCATCGAGTTCATGGACGCCGAAATCGAGAAGCGCCAGCGCGAAATCGTGGCCGAGCATGGCTACGAGCTGGTGGACCATAATCTGGTCCTGTATGTGCGTAAGAAGAAGTAACGATTTTTTATCGTTATGAATGGCAAAGGCGACCCTAGGGTCGCCTTTGTGCTTTTGGAGGGTCCGAACAAGAAGGGGTCAGGCTTTGCCGCTCACGACCATCTTGCGCGCATGCGCCAGGGATTCTTTGGTCAGGTCGATGCCGCCTAGCATTCGCGCTACTTCCTCGACCCGCTCACGCTTGCCCAGGCTGGCCACGGCCGTGTGGGTGGTATCGCTGTTGCGCACCTTGTGCACGAACAGGTGGTGATGCCCTTGCGCGGCCACCTGAGGCAGGTGGGTCACGGTCAGTACTTGCCCGCGCTCGCCCAGGCGGCGCAGCAGTTGCCCGACGATTTCTGCAGTGGGGCCGCCGATGCCCACGTCGACTTCGTCGAACACCAAGGTGGGGATCCGCGAGGTCTGCGCGGTAATCACCTGGATCGCCAGGCTGATACGCGACAGTTCGCCGCCTGAGGCTACCTTTGCCAGCCCTTTGAGCGGTTGACCGGGGTTGGCGCTGACCAGCAGCTCGATCTGCTCCAAACCGTGGGGCGACAAATCTGCGCCTTCGTTGGGCGTCAGTTCGATGCAGAAGCGCCCACCAGGCATGCCCAGGCGTTGGATTTCCTGCTCCACCGCGCCTGCTAGCTGCTGCGCCGCTTGCTGGCGCAGGCTGCTGAGTTCACGAGCCTTCTCTTTATAGTGCTGGGCGAAGGCGGCAAGCTCTTCGCCCAATCGCTCGATTGACTCGTCGCTGGCGTTCAGGCCCTCGATCTCTTCCATCAACTGCTGCTGCAGGTGAGGCAGCTCGGTGGGGTGCACGCGATGTTTGCGCGCCAGCGTATAGATGGTGTCGAGGCGCTCTTCCAAGGCTTGCAGGCGCATAGGGTCGGCGTCGAAGTTGTCGAGGAAGCGGTTGAGCTCGCCCACGGCTTCTTCTACCTGGATCTGCGCGCTGGCAATCAGGTTGGCCGCTTCAACCAGGGCTTTGGGTGAGTGGGTGGCTGCACCCAGCCGGTTGAGGCTGGAGGTGAGGGCGCTCAGCACGTTGCCCGAATCGCTTTCGCTGCACTGATCGATAACCTGGCGGCAGATGCCGAACAGCGCTTCGGCGCTGGTCAGGTTCTTGTGCTCCTGCTCCAGGTGCTCCAGTTCGTGTTCACCCAGGCCAAGGTTGTCCAGCTCTTCCAGTTGATAGCTCAGCAACTGGTGGCGGGCGCGCTGCTCATCGCCGGAGTTGGACAGCCGTTCCAGCTCCAGGCGCGTCTGGTTCCAGCGCTTGGCCGCCAGTTGCACCTGGCGGGCCAGGTCGACGGCACCAGCGTACTCGTCGAGCAGGCGGCGGTGAGTATCGGTCTTGAGCAGCGACTGGTGTTCGTGCTGGCTGTGGATATCGATCAGCAGTTCGCCCAGCGCCTTGAGGTCGCCGAGCGGGCAGGGCGTGCCGTTGATGTAGCCGCGGCTGCGGCCTTCGGCGGTGATGACCCGGCGCAGGATGCACAGGCCTTCGTTGTCCAGGTCGCGTTCGGCCAGCCAGGCATGGGCCTCGGGAATGTCCACCAGGTCGAAGGTGGCAAGGATATCTGCCTTGTCGGTGCCGGGGCGCACCACGCCGCTGTCGGCCCGGTCGCCCAGGGCAAGGCCGAGGGCGTCGAGCATGATCGATTTGCCGGCACCGGTCTCGCCGGTGATGACGGACATGCCGCGGGCAATTTCGAGGTCGAGGTGCTCGACGATGGCGTAGTTGTGAATGGACAGGTGCACCAGCATGGGGGCGGCTCCCGAAAGTCAGGTCTGGTTATTTATACAGTACTTTTTTCAGGCCTGCCAATGCTCCTTGGCAGATTCTGTTGCTGCCCGGAAAACCACCTTGCCCCTTGAAGCTGGTTTTTCCGACCCCATATAGCCGACATCCAAGGCGAGCCTGGCTCGCAGTCCACAAAATTGCGCAGGAGAGACCCCATGGCTGACGAACAGCTGAATGAAAAAGACCTTAACGTTGAAGACACCGGTGCAGAAACCACTGCGGACGCCCGTGTTCTGGAACTCGAGGAGCAGCTGGCCGCCGCCAAGGATCAGTCGCTGCGCGCTGTAGCCGACTTGCAGAACGTGCGCCGTCGCGCCGAGCAGGATGTGGAAAAAGCCCACAAGTTTGCCCTGGAGAAGTTCTCCAACGACCTGTTGCCGGTAATTGACAGCCTGGAACTGGCCCTGGCGCACTCCAATGACGAAGACGAGCAAGTCAAAGCCATTCGCGAAGGCGTCAAGCTGACCCTCAAGATGTTCCAGGACACCCTCAAGCGCTACAACCTCGAAGCCGTGGACCCGCACGGTGAGCCGTTCAACCCGGAGCACCACCAGGCCATGGCTATGCAGGAAAGCGCTGAGGTCGAGCCGAACAGTGTGCTGAACGTGTTCCAGAAGGGTTACCTGCTGAACGGCCGCCTGCTGCGCCCCGCCATGGTGGTGGTCAGCAAGGCGCCGAGCGCGGCGCAACCCTCTATCAATGAAAAGGCTTGAAATCCATCGGGGCATCCCCATTTAGGTGTCAAGCCTTCAAGTATTACCGCAGTTGGCCAAAGTAGTCGCTGCTACCAAATTCAAGTTTCGGGAGAGTTAACATGGGCAAAATCATCGGTATCGACCTGGGGACCACCAACTCGTGCGTCTCCGTTCTGGAAAACGGTAACGTCAAGGTCATCGAAAACGCTGAGGGTGCGCGTACCACCCCTTCGATCGTGGCCTACGCCAACGACGGCGAAATCCTGGTTGGCCAGTCGGCCAAGCGCCAGGCCGTCACCAACCCGCACAACACCCTGTTCGCAGTGAAGCGCCTGATCGGCCGCCGCTTCGAAGAAGACGTCGTGCAGAAAGACATCAAGCTGGTGCCGTACAAGATCGTCAAGGCCAATAACGGCGACGCTTGGGTGCAGGCCAGCGGCAAGGACATGGCACCGCCGCAGATCAGCGCCGAAGTCCTGAAAAAAATGAAGAAAACCGCCGAAGACTACCTCGGCGAGCCGGTCACCGAAGCGGTCATCACCGTTCCGGCCTACTTCAACGACAGCCAGCGTCAGGCCACCAAAGACGCCGGCCGTATCGCTGGTCTGGACGTAAAACGTATCATCAACGAGCCGACCGCCGCTGCGCTGGCCTACGGCATGGACAAGGCCAAGGGCGACCACACTGTCATCGTTTATGACCTGGGTGGCGGTACCTTCGACGTGTCGGTCATCGAGATCGCCGAAGTCGACGGTGAGCACCAGTTCGAAGTACTGGCCACCAACGGTGACACCTTCCTGGGTGGTGAAGACTTCGACATGCGCCTGATCGACTACCTCGTCGACGAGTTCAAGAAAGAGTCCGGCATGGACCTGAAGAACGATCCGCTGGCTCTGCAGCGCCTGAAAGAAGCTGCTGAAAAGGCCAAGATCGAGCTGTCGTCCGCCCAGTCGACCGACGTCAACCTGCCGTACATCACTGCAGACGCCACCGGTCCGAAGCACCTGAACGTGAAGATCTCCCGCGCCAAGCTGGAGTCGCTGGTCGAAGACCTGGTCAACCGTACCATCGAGCCTTGCCGCATCGCCCTGAAAGACGCTGGCATCGATGCCAGCAAGATCGACGACGTGATCCTGGTCGGTGGCCAGACCCGTATGCCGCTGGTGCAGAAAGCCGTTGCTGACTTCTTCGGTAAAGAAGCTCGCAAGGACGTCAACCCGGACGAAGCCGTTGCCATGGGTGCTGCCATCCAGGGCGCCGTTCTGGCCGGTGACGTGAAAGACGTACTGCTGCTGGACGTCAGCCCGCTGACCCTGGGTATCGAAACCATGGGTGGCGTGATGACTTCGCTGATCGAGAAGAACACCACCATCCCGACCAAGAAGTCGCAGGTGTTCTCGACTGCCGACGACAACCAGGGCGCCGTGACCATTCACGTGCTGCAAGGCGAGCGTAAGCAGGCTGCGCAGAACAAGTCGCTGGGCAAGTTCGACCTGGCTGACATTCCGCCAGCTCCGCGTGGCGTGCCGCAAATCGAAGTCACCTTCGACATCGACGCCAACGGCATCCTGCATGTCAGCGCCAAAGACAAGGCCACCGGCAAGTCGCAGTCGATCGTGATCAAGGCCAACTCCGGCCTGTCGGACGAAGAAATCGAGCGCATGGTGCGTGACGCCGAGGCCAACGCCGAGGAAGACCGCAAGTTCGAAGAGCTGGCCGCTGCCCGTAACCAGGGTGATGCGCTGGTTCACTCGACCCGCAAGATGGTCGCTGACGCAGGTGACAAGGTTACCGCTGAAGAGAAAACCGCCATCGAGGCCGCCGTTGTTGCCCTGGAAGCCGCTGTCAAAGGCGACGACAAGGCCGCAATCGATGCCAAGGTTGAAGAGCTGTCCAAGGTCTCTGCCCCGGTTGCCCAGAAGATGTACGCCGAGCAGTCGGCTGAACAGCCTCAGGGTGGCGCGCAGCAGGCCGAGCCGGAAGCCAAGCACGATGACGTGGTTGACGCCGAGTTCGAAGAAGTGAAAGACAACAACAAGCAGTAATCCCTGCATGTTGTCGGCCAGTTCACCGCCGTTTGGCGGTGAGCTGGTAGGATGTCGCCGCGCGGGGGCTTGCTCCCGCGTTGGCGTATCTGGAATTCGAGAATTTTTACAGTATCTGTCAGCGCTCCTGGAGGGGGCGGCAGGTGCTGATGGCGCGGCGCAGATGCCAGACGCCCAACAAGGTGCAAATGACCTATGTCCAAGCGTGATTACTATGAGGTTCTGGGTGTCGAGCGCGGCGCCAGTGAAGCTGACCTCAAAAAGGCTTACCGCCGACTGGCGATGAAGTACCACCCGGACCGCAACCCGGGCGATAAAGAGTCGGAAGACAAGTTCAAAGAGGCCAACGAGGCCTACGAAGTACTGTCTGATGCCAGCAAGCGTGCGGCGTTCGACCAGTACGGCCATGCAGGCGTAGACCCAAGCATGGGTGGCGGCGGTGCTGGCTTCGGCGGCGCCAACTTCTCCGACATTTTCGGCGATGTATTCAGTGACTTCTTCGGTGGCGGCCGTGGTGGTGGTCGTGGCGGTGCCCAGCGTGGCAGCGACCTGCGTTACACCCTGGAGCTGAACCTGGAAGAAGCGGTGCGTGGCACCACGGTCAGCATCCGCGTACCTACCCTGGTCAACTGCCAGCCTTGCGATGGTTCCGGCGCCAAGAAGGGCTCGACTCCATCGACTTGCCCGACTTGCGGTGGCATTGGCCAGGTGCGCATGCAGCAAGGTTTCTTCTCGGTACAACAGACCTGCCCGCGCTGCCATGGCCAGGGCAAGATCATCACCGACCCATGCACCTCGTGCCACGGCGAAGGCCGGGTCGAGGAATACAAGACGCTGTCGGTCAAGGTGCCGGCGGGCGTCGATACGGGCGACCGCATCCGCCTGTCTGGCGAGGGCGAGGCGGGTACCCATGGTGGCCCGACTGGCGACCTGTATGTGGTGATCAGCGTGCGTGAGCACGAGATCTTCCAGCGTGATGGCAAGCACCTGTATTGCGAAGTACCGATCAGCTACACCGACGCTGCCTTGGGTGGCGAGCTGGAAGTGCCGACCCTGGATGGCCGCGTGAAGCTGAAAATTCCGGAAGGTACCCAGACCGGCAAGCAGTTCCGCCTGCGTGGCAAGGGTGTGGCGCCGGTGCGTGGCGGTGGTGCGGGCGACCTGCTGTGCCGTGTGGCGGTGGAAACCCCGGTCAACCTCAGCCGTCGCCAGCGCGAGCTGCTGGAAGAACTGCGTGACTCGCTGGAAGGCGACAGCTCCCACTCGCCCAAGGCCAGTGGCTGGTTCGATGGCGTGAAGCGCTTCTTCGGCGATCTCTGACAAGGAAAAGGCTATGCGACGTATTGCAGTGATGGGTGCGGCGGGGCGGATGGGCAAGACCCTTATCGAGGCCGTGCAACAAACGCCGGGTGCAGGGCTGACGGCGGCGATCGATCGCCCTGACAGCTCGCTCGTCGGGGCTGATGCCGGCGAGCTGGCGGCTCTTGGCCGGATTGGTGTGTTGTTGTCTGACGATCTGGCCAAGGTCGCCGACGAATTCGACGTGCTGATCGACTTCACCCACCCATCGGTGACCCTGAAAAACCTCGCATTCTGCCGCAAGCACGGTAAGGCGATGATCATCGGCACCACCGGTTTTACGGTTGAAGAAAAGCAGCTGCTGGCTGAGGCTGGCAAGGACATTCCAATTGTGTTCGCTGCCAACTTCAGCGTGGGTGTGAACCTTAGCCTGAAGCTGCTTGATCTGGCTGCCCGGGTGTTGGGCGATGATGTCGATATCGAGATCATCGAGGCGCATCACCGGCACAAGGTCGATGCACCGTCGGGTACTGCGCTGCGCATGGGTGAAGTGGTTGCCAATGCGCTGGGCCGCGATCTGCAGGAAGTGGCCGTGTATGGCCGTGAAGGGCAGACTGGCGCGCGTGATCGCAAGACGATCGGCTTTGCCACTGTACGCGCCGGCGATGTGGTGGGTGATCACACCGTTCTGTTCGCAGCTGAAGGCGAGCGCCTGGAAATTACCCACAAGGCCTCCAGCCGCATGACGTTTGCCAAGGGTGCCGTGCGTGCGGCGCTGTGGCTGGATGGGCGTGAGCCTGGCCTGTACGATATGCAGGATGTGCTCGAACTGCATTGAGCCTTGCAAGGGCCTGGCCCACGATTGGGGTGCGATGCACCCCTTTGTCGCAATCTTGTGTTTTAGAGACACATCCGCGGTAGACCCAAAACGCACTTTTCTGTAAGCTACAGCTTTAGTGTGTCCACTAAAAGCGCGCAGCGAATTGAATTCAGCACATGAAAGCGGGGTGACGTGTCCATACGTCACTCCGCTTTTTTGCAACCTGCGATCGCCCTTTCATGCTTGATTTACGGGAGGTCTTCTTGACAAAGCCAGCCATACTCGCCCTTGCCGACGGCAGTATTTTCCGCGGTGAAGCTATCGGTGCCGACGGTCAGACCGTTGGTGAGGTGGTATTCAACACCGCTATGACCGGCTACCAGGAAATCCTTACAGACCCTTCCTACGCGCAGCAAATCGTTACCCTGACCTACCCGCACATCGGCAACACCGGTACCACGCCGGAAGATGCCGAGTCGAACCGCGTCTGGTCCGCTGGCCTGGTCATCCGTGACCTGCCGCTGCTGGCCAGCAACTGGCGTAACACCCAGTCGCTGCCTGAGTACCTCAAGGCCAACAACGTTGTTGCCATCGCTGGCATCGACACCCGTCGCCTGACCCGAATCCTGCGTGAAAAGGGCGCCCAGAACGGTTGCATCCTCGCCGGTGACAACATCAGCGAAGAAGCCGCCATTGCCGCCGCCCGCGGCTTCCCGGGCCTGAAGGGCATGGACCTGGCCAAGGTCGTTTCCACCAAGGAACGCTACGAGTGGCGCTCCAGCGTGTGGGAACTGAAGACCGACAGCCACCCGACCATCGATGCGGCCGACCTGCCGTACCACGTGGTTGCCTTCGACTACGGCGTCAAGCTGAACATCCTGCGCATGCTGGTGGCCCGTGGCTGCCGCGTGACCGTGGTACCGGCCCAGACTCCGGCCAGCGAAGTGCTGGCACTCAACCCGGATGGCGTGTTCCTGTCCAACGGCCCTGGTGACCCTGAGCCTTGCGACTACGCGATCCAGGCGATCAAGGAAATCCTCGAAACCGAGATCCCGGTATTCGGCATCTGCCTCGGCCACCAGTTGCTGGCCCTGGCTTCCGGCGCCAAGACCGTGAAAATGGGCCACGGCCACCACGGTGCCAACCACCCGGTCCAGGACCTGGACACCGGCGTGGTCATGATCACCAGCCAGAACCACGGCTTTGCCGTTGACGAGGCCACCCTGCCGGGCAACGTCCGCGCCATTCACAAGTCGCTGTTCGACGGCACCCTGCAGGGTATCGAGCGCACTGACAAGAGCGCGTTCAGCTTCCAGGGCCACCCTGAAGCGAGCCCAGGCCCGACCGACGTCGCGCCACTGTTCGATCGTTTCACCGATGCCATGGCCAAGCGCCGCTGAGCATCCTGCTTCAAGGCCCCGGGCCGGCTCGCGCCGCGCCCGGAAGCGCCTGACCCAGATTGTTCAAAGCGGCTTGCCGACTGACCCCGGATTTGAGTGACAACCATGCCAAAACGTACAGACATCAAAAGCATCCTGATTCTCGGCGCTGGCCCGATCGTGATCGGCCAGGCCTGCGAATTCGACTACTCCGGCGCCCAGGCTTGTAAAGCCCTGCGCGAGGAAGGTTTCCGCGTCATCCTGGTGAACTCCAACCCAGCCACCATCATGACCGACCCGGCCATGGCCGACGCCACCTACATCGAGCCGATCAAATGGCAGTCGGTGGCCAAGATCATCGAGAAAGAGCGCCCAGACGCCGTCCTGCCGACCATGGGTGGCCAGACCGCACTGAACTGCGCCCTGGACCTGGAGCGCCACGGCGTTCTGGAGAAGTTCGGCGTAGAGATGATCGGTGCCAACGCCGACACCATCGACAAGGCCGAAGACCGTTCGCGCTTCGACAAGGCCATGAAGGACATCGGCCTGGAGTGCCCGCGCTCCGGTATCGCCCACAGCATGGAAGAGGCCAATGCGGTCCTCGAGAAGCTCGGTTTCCCATGCATCATCCGCCCGTCGTTCACCATGGGCGGTACGGGGGGTGGTATCGCCTACAACCGTGAAGAGTTCGAAGAAATCTGCACCCGTGGTCTGGACCTGTCGCCGACCAAAGAGCTGCTGATCGACGAATCGCTGATCGGCTGGAAAGAGTACGAGATGGAAGTGGTCCGTGACAAAAAGGACAACTGCATCATCGTATGCTCGATCGAGAACTTCGACCCGATGGGCGTGCACACCGGTGACTCGATCACCGTTGCTCCGGCACAGACCCTGACCGACAAGGAATACCAGATCATGCGCAACGCCTCGCTGGCGGTGCTGCGTGAAATCGGTGTTGAAACCGGCGGTTCCAACGTTCAGTTCGGTATCTGCCCGAACACCGGCCGCATGGTCGTGATCGAGATGAACCCGCGTGTGTCGCGTTCCTCGGCACTGGCCTCCAAGGCTACCGGCTTCCCGATCGCCAAAATCGCTGCCAAGCTGGCCATTGGTTACACCCTCGACGAACTGCAGAACGACATCACCGGCGGCCGCACCCCGGCGTCCTTCGAGCCGTCGATCGACTACGTCGTCACCAAGCTGCCACGCTTCGCCTTCGAGAAATTCCCGAAAGCCGACGCCCGCCTGACCACCCAGATGAAGTCTGTGGGTGAAGTCATGGCCATCGGCCGTACCTTCCAGGAATCCCTGCAGAAAGCCCTGCGCGGCCTGGAAGTCGGTGCCTGCGGCCTCGACCCGAAAGTCGACCTGGCCAGCCCGGAAGCTGCCGGCATCCTCAAGCGCGAGCTGACTGTGCCGGGTGCCGAGCGTATCTGGTACGTGGCTGACGCCATGCGTTCCGGCATGACCATCGAGGAAATCTTCGAGCTGACCGGCATCGACCTGTGGTTCCTGGTGCAGATGGAAGACCTGATCAAGGAAGAAGAGAAGGTCAAGACCCTGGCCCTGTCGGCGATCGACAAGGACTACATGCTGCGCCTCAAGCGCAAGGGCTTCTCGGACCAGCGTCTGGCCAAGCTGCTGGGCATCACCGACAAGAACCTGCGCCGTCACCGCCACAAGCTGGAAGTGTTCCCGGTCTACAAACGCGTCGACACCTGCGCCGCCGAGTTCGCCACCGACACCGCCTACCTGTACTCCACCTACGAGGAAGAGTGCGAGGCCAACCCGTCGACCCGCGACAAGATCATGATCCTGGGCGGTGGCCCGAACCGTATCGGTCAAGGTATCGAGTTCGACTACTGCTGCGTACACGCCGCACTGGCGCTGCGTGAAGACGGTTACGAGACCATCATGGTCAACTGCAACCCGGAAACCGTCTCCACCGACTACGACACCTCCGACCGCCTGTACTTCGAGCCGCTGACCCTGGAAGACGTGCTGGAAGTTTGCCGCGTCGAGAAGCCGAAAGGCGTGATCGTGCACTATGGCGGCCAGACGCCGCTGAAACTGGCCCGCGCCCTGGAAGAAGCCGGCGTACCGATCATTGGTACCAGCCCGGACGCTATCGACCGCGCCGAAGACCGTGAGCGCTTCCAGCAGATGGTTCAGCGCCTGAACCTGCTGCAGCCGCCAAACGCCACCGTACGCAGCGAAGAAGAAGCCATCAGCGCTGCTGGCAGCATCGGTTACCCGCTGGTGGTGCGCCCGTCGTACGTCCTGGGTGGCCGCGCCATGGAAATCGTCTACGAACTGGACGAGCTCAAGCGCTACCTGCGTGAAGCCGTACAGGTGTCCAACGACAGCCCGGTACTGCTCGACCACTTCCTCAACTGCGCCATCGAGATGGACGTGGACGCCGTGTGCGACGGTACCGATGTGGTGATCGGCGCAATCATGCAGCACATCGAGCAGGCCGGCGTTCACTCCGGTGACTCGGCGTGCTCGCTGCCACCTTACTCGCTGAGCAAGGAAGTGCAGGACGAAGTTCGCGTACAGGTCAAGAAAATGGCCCTGGAGCTGGGCGTCGTCGGCCTGATGAACGTGCAGTTGGCCCTGCAAGGCGACAAGATCTATGTGATCGAAGTCAACCCGCGCGCCTCGCGTACCGTGCCGTTCGTGTCCAAGTGCATCGGCACTTCCCTGGCCATGATCGCCGCCCGCGTGATGGCTGGCAAAACCCTGAAAGAGCTGGGCTTCACCCAGGAAATCATCCCGAACTTCTACAGCGTCAAGGAAGCCGTCTTCCCGTTCGCCAAGTTCCCAGGGGTTGACCCGATCCTCGGCCCTGAGATGAAATCGACCGGTGAAGTCATGGGCGTGGGTGACAGCTTCGGTGAAGCCTTCGCCAAGGCCCAGATGGGTGCCAGCGAAGTGCTGCCGACCGGCGGTACCGCGTTCATCAGCGTGCGTGACGACGACAAGCCACAAGTGGCTGGCGTTGCTCGCGACCTGATCGCCCTGGGCTTCGAAGTGGTTGCAACTGCTGGCACCGCCAAGGTTATCGAAGCGGCTGGCCTGAAAGTGCGCCGTGTGAACAAGGTGACCGAAGGTCGCCCGCACGTGGTCGACATGATCAAGAACGACGAAGTGTCGCTGATCATCAACACCACCGAAGGCCGTCAGTCGATCGCCGATTCCTACTCGATTCGTCGCAATGCGCTGCAGCACAAGATTTACTGCACCACTACCATTGCGGCCGGTGAAGCCATCTGCGAAGCGCTGAAGTTTGGTCCGGAAAAGACCGTTCGTCGCTTGCAAGATCTGCATGCAGGACTGAAAGCATGAGCATTACCAAGTACCCGATGACCGTCCAGGGCGCTCGCGCCCTGGAAGAGGAGCACCTGTTCCTGAGCAAGACCGAGCGCCCGCGCCTGAGCCAGGCAATCGGCGAAGCGCGCGAACTGGGTGACCTCAAGGAAAACGCCGAATACCATGCCGCCCGCGAAGAGCAGGGCATGGTCGAAGCGCGTATCCGCGATATCGAAGGCCGCCTACAGAACTCGGTGGTGATCGACGTGACCACCATCCCCCACACCGGCAAGGTCATCTTCGGTACCACCGTAGACCTGGAAAACACCGAGACCGGTGACCAGGTGACCTACCAGATCGTTGGCGAGGACGAAGCCGACATCAAGAAGGGCAAGCTCTCGGCCGGTGCGCCGATTGCCCGTGCCATCATCGGCAAGGAAGAAGGTGATATTGTCGTCGTCAAGACGCCTAGTGGCACGGTCGAGTACGAGATTGTCGAAGTCAAGCACATCTGACCGGCGCCTGCGGGCGCCGTCCCTCGAGGGGATCCTCTGGCAGCTGGCCCAGGTTTTCTGGGTTGGTGGCCTTTGGGTGTTTCACGTGGGGCTGGTGCCTGCGCTCAAAGTCAGTGGCCTGGCGCCGCTGCTGGTGCAGGATATCGCCGGGCAGATCGACCGCTGGTTGATCGGTGTGGCGTTGCTTGGCTTGTTGACCCAGCTGGCAGTGCTGGCAAGGGTGGACGGCCTGGCGGCCTGGTGGCGGCAGTTCCGTGGCCAGATGCTGTTGCTCGGCTTCGGCGCCTGCGTGGGGTACTACACCTTGCGCTACGGTATTTCCGTGGGCGAGCGCTGGCAGATGTTCTGCTTCTTGGTACTGGGCTTTTCCGGCATCGTGCTGGTGGCCCAGCCGGTGCCGGTCAGGGCGCGTTCGCCGCGCCACTGACCGGAGCCACCGTTACTTGTAGCGGTGGATGTTGGACAGCTGCTTGTTCGGCTGTGGATTCTTGCGGTAGATCAGGGCTTTCTTGCCAATGGTCTGCACCAGCTCGGCACGGCCAGCCTTGCACAGCTCGGCAATGGTTTCGGCGCGTTCTTCGCGGTCTTCCGAGCGAATCTCGACCTTGATCAGTTCATGGTCGACCAGCGCGCGTTCCAGTTCGGCGATGACGCCTTCATTCAAACCGTTGCCAGCAACGATCAGGACCGGCTTCAGGTCATGACCAATGGACTTGTATTGCTTCTTCTGCTCGTTATTGAGCGGCATAATCTGACCCTTTCCGTCTGATTCTGTAAAATTGACGGGCATTTTACCCGAGGGCCACCGGCTCCGCCCAGTCAATCACGACGCATATCATCGAGGTGCCCCGTGGTACAACGTTCCAAAAGCAGCGCAAACTGGCTGCGAGAGCATTTCAACGATCCTTTTGTGAAGCAGGCGCAGAAGGATGGCTACCGTTCGCGTGCGAGCTACAAACTGCTTGAGATCCAGGAAAAGGACCGCCTGATCCGTCCAGGCATGAGCGTAATCGACCTCGGTGCGGCCCCGGGAGGCTGGTCACAGGTGACCAGTCGTCTGATTGGTGGTCAGGGCCGGCTGATCGCGTCCGACATCCTGGAAATGGACTCGATTGCCGATGTGACCTTCATCCAGGGCGATTTCACCCACGACGAAGTCCTACAGCGCATTCTCGAAGCGGTCGGTGATTCGCACGTAGACCTTGTGATTTCCGACATGGCCCCCAATATGAGTGGTACGCCTGCGGTGGACATACCGCGCGCCATGTTCCTCTGCGAGCTGGCCCTCGATCTGGCGACCCGCGTGCTCAAGCCCGGCGGCGACTTCCTGATCAAGATTTTCCAGGGTGAAGGTTTTGACGTGTACCTGAAGGACGTGCGCAGCAAGTTCGACAAGGTGCAGATGCGCAAGCCGTCGTCGTCGCGGGATCGTTCCCGTGAGCAATACCTGTTGGGCAGGGGCTTCAAAGGGGCGTGAAAGGTGTCAAGCGGGGTGGCCGATAGTTAATTCCAATCGGCCACCGCGTCAGGATTGTCCGAACTTCGTGTAGTCTAGCTTTCACAAAGGGTTACAGACGGTGCCTGCGGCTGCGTGGGTAATGTAGTAAGTTAGGGCGATGAATATCATGCGAGGCACGGCTGCGTCGTGCGCCGGCCTCAGAGGGTAGCGAATTGAACGACATGGCAAAGAATCTGATCCTGTGGTTGATCATCGCAGCTGTCCTGGTGACAGTGATGAACAACTTCTCCAGCCCTAACGAGCCGCAGACCCTCAACTACTCCGACTTCATCCAGCAGGTCAAGGATGGCAAGGTCGAGCGTGTGACCGTCGACGGCTACATCATTACCGGCAAGCGCGCCGACGGCGACAACTTCAAGACCGTGCGCCCGGCCATTACCGACAATGGTCTGATCGGTGACCTGGTCGATAACCACGTCATCATCGAAGGCAAGCAGCCTGAGCAGCAGAGCATCTGGACGCAATTGCTGGTGGCGAGCTTCCCGATCCTGGTCATCATTGCCGTGTTCATGTTCTTCATGCGCCAGATGCAAGGCGGTGCGGGCGGCAAGGGTGGGCCGATGAGCTTTGGCAAGAGCAAGGCGCGCCTGCTGTCCGAAGACCAGGTCAAGACTACGCTGGCCGATGTTGCCGGCTGCGACGAGGCCAAGGAAGAGGTTGGCGAGCTGGTCGAGTTCCTGCGTGATCCGGGGAAATTCCAGCGTCTGGGTGGCCGCATCCCGCGCGGTGTGCTGATGGTTGGTCCGCCAGGTACCGGTAAGACCCTGCTGGCCAAGGCAATTGCCGGCGAAGCGAAAGTACCGTTCTTCACCATTTCCGGTTCGGACTTCGTGGAAATGTTCGTAGGTGTCGGTGCCAGCCGTGTGCGCGACATGTTCGAGCAAGCCAAGAAGCATGCCCCGTGCATCATCTTCATCGACGAGATCGACGCTGTGGGTCGCCACCGTGGCGCCGGCATGGGTGGCGGTCACGACGAGCGTGAACAAACCCTCAACCAGTTGCTGGTAGAGATGGACGGCTTCGAGATGAACGATGGCATCATCGTCATCGCTGCTACCAACCGACCGGACGTACTCGACCCGGCGCTGCTTCGTCCTGGCCGTTTCGACCGCCAGGTGGTGGTAGGCCTGCCAGACATCCGCGGTCGCGAACAGATCCTCAAGGTACATATGCGCAAAGTGCCGGTCGGCGAAAACGTCAACCCGGCGGTCATTGCCCGTGGTACCCCTGGCTTCTCCGGCGCCGACCTGGCCAACCTGGTCAACGAAGCCTCGCTGTTTGCCGCACGCTCCAACAAGCGCCTGGTCGAGATGAAAGAGTTCGAACTGGCCAAGGACAAGATCATGATGGGCGCCGAGCGCAAGACCATGGTCATGTCCGAGAAAGAAAAGCGCAACACGGCCTACCACGAGGCTGGCCACGCCATTGTTGGTCGCCTGGTGCCTGAGCACGACCCGGTCTACAAGGTTTCCATCATTCCGCGCGGTCGCGCCCTGGGTGTGACCATGTTCCTGCCGGAAGAAGACCGCTACAGCCTGTCCAAGCGTGCGCTGATCAGCCAGATCTGTTCGCTGTACGGTGGCCGTATCGCCGAAGAGATGACGCTGGGCTTCGATGGCGTCACGACCGGCGCGTCCAACGACATCATGCGTGCCAGCCAGATCGCGCGTAACATGGTCACCAAATGGGGCCTGTCCGAGAAGCTCGGGCCGCTGATGTACGCAGAAGAAGAGGGTGAGGTGTTCCTCGGTCGTAGCGCCGGCAGCCAGCACGCCAGTGTTTCTGGCGAGACTGCCAAGCTGATCGACTCCGAGGTGCGCAGCATCATCGATCAGTGCTACGCCACAGCCAAGCAGCTGCTGGTCGACAACCGCGACAAGCTCGAAGCGATGACCGAAGCGCTGATGAAGTATGAGACCATCGATGCCGATCAGATCGACGACATCATGGC
Source organism: Pseudomonas monteilii NBRC 103158 = DSM 14164 (assembly GCF_000730605.1). Classification (GTDB taxonomy): domain Bacteria; phylum Pseudomonadota; class Gammaproteobacteria; order Pseudomonadales; family Pseudomonadaceae; genus Aquipseudomonas; species Aquipseudomonas monteilii. Next base: position 24,398 of record NZ_BBIS01000048.1, read on the forward strand.
TGGGCGTACGCCGCGCGAACCGCGTGACTGGGACGATGACAAGGATTCGGGTACGCCTGCGGCCCAGAATGACCGTCCGGAATCGCCAATCGGCGGCCCAGCAGCTCAACACTAAGGGCATCTATGAGCTCAGTGCAGTACCCGACCCGGTTGCCTTGCGGCAACCGGGTTCTTGATTTGTCGCGTACCCATGTCATGGGTATTCTCAATATCACCCCCGATTCCTTTTCCGATGGCGGACGCTTCAGTCAGCGTGACGAGGCTCTGCGCCATGCCGAGGCAATGGTCGCCGCCGGCGCCACGCTGATCGACATCGGTGGCGAGTCCACGCGCCCTGGTGCGCGGGCGGTATCGGTCACTGAGGAGTTGGAGCGTGTCGCGCCGATGGTCGAGGCAATCAATAGCCGCCTCGATGTGGTCATCTCGGTCGACACTTCTACACCTGCCGTCATCCGTGAATCGGCCCGTCTCGGTGCCGGGCTCATCAATGACGTGCGCGCCCTGGAGCGCGATGGGGCTCTGGACGCTGCGGCGGATACCGGCCTGCCGGTGTGCCTCATGCACATGCGTGGCGAGCCGGGTAACATGCAGGACGACCCGCATTACGATGATGTGACCGCTGACGTTACGCGTTATCTTGAGCAGCGGATGGCCGCCTGTGCGGCGGTGGGCATCGACGCAAACAGAATCATCCTTGACCCGGGCTTTGGTTTCGCCAAGACACTGGCGCACAACCTGAGCCTGTTCAAGCACATGGAAGCGCTCTATCGCCTTGGGCGCCCGCTGCTGGTGGGCGTTTCACGAAAGAGCATGATCGGCCTGACGCTGGAACGTCCGGTCGGCGAGCGGTTGTACGGCAGCCTTGCGCTGGCGGCGTTGGCCATGACCAAGGGGGCTAGCATCCTTCGTGTCCATGACGTGGCTGAAACTGTCGATGTGGTGCGCATGATTGCTGCGGTACAACACGCCGAATAAGAACATTGGAGTCCCTATGAGCAGAAAATACTTTGGTACCGACGGCATTCGTGGCCGCGTCGGCGAATACCCGATCACGCCTGACTTCATGCTGAAGCTGGGTTGGGCGGCCGGCATGGCCTTCCGCAAGCAAGGCCATTGCCGGGTGCTGGTGGGCAAGGACACGCGTATCTCCGGCTACATGTTCGAGTCTGCACTCGAAGCCGGTCTGGCCGCGGCAGGTGCCGACGTCATGCTGCTGGGGCCAATGCCTACGCCGGCCATCGCCTATCTGACGCGCACGTTCCATGCCCAGGCTGGCATTGTCATCAGTGCCTCGCACAACCCGCACGAAGACAACGGCATCAAGTTCTTCTCGGGCCAGGGCACCAAGCTGCCAGACGAAGTCGAGCTGATGATCGAAGAGCTGCTCGACCAGCCGATGACCGTGGTCGACTCGGGCAAGTTGGGCAAGGTTTCGCGCATCAACGACGCTGCCGGCCGTTATATCGAGTTCTGCAAGAGCAGCGTACCCACGGGTACTGGCTTTGAAGGCCTCAAGCTGGTGGTCGATTGCGCCCACGGTGCCACCTACAAGGTTGCGCCGAGCGTGTTCCGTGAGTTGGGTGCCGACGTGACCGTGCTGCATGCGCAGCCGGATGGCCTTAACATCAACGAAGGTTGCGGCTCGACGCACATCGAATCGCTGCAGGCCGCCGTGCTGGTGGGGCATGCCGACCTCGGTATCGCCTTCGACGGAGACGGCGATCGCGTGTTGATGGTCGACCACACCGGCGCCATCGTCGATGGTGACGAGTTGCTGTTCATCATCGCCCGGGATCTGCGCGACCGCGGCAAGCTGCAGGGCGGGGTAGTGGGCACGCTGATGAGCAACCTGGGCCTGGAGCTGGCGCTGAAGGACCTGGATATCCCGTTCGTGCGGGCCAAGGTCGGTGACCGTTACGTCATGGCCGAGCTGCTTGAGCGTGAGTGGCTGGTCGGCGGTGAAAACTCCGGCCACGTCGTGTGCTGCAACCACACCACTACCGGTGATGCGATCATCGCCGCGCTGCAGGTGCTGATGGCGCTCAAGCGCCGTGGCGAAACCCTTGCCCAGGCCCGCCAGGCCCTGCGCAAGTGCCCACAGGTGCTGATCAACGTGCGCTTCGGCGCCAGCAAGGTCGACCCGCTGGAGCACCCGGCTGTCAAGGAAGCCAGTGCCAAGGTGACCGAGGCGTTGGCGGGTCGTGGCCGTGTGCTGTTGCGCAAATCCGGTACCGAGCCGCTGGTTCGGGTCATGGTCGAGGGCGAGGACGAAAACCAGGTGCGGATGCACGCTGAAGCGCTGGCCAAACTGGTCGGCGAAGTTTGTGTCTGAAGGCGCTTGCCAGCGCAGATCTGGTTGGGTAAGATCTGCGCCCACTTTGACCGACGAGGTAAAGCATGCGTCGCCCTATGGTAGCTGGTAACTGGAAGATGCACGGTACCCGCGCTAGCGTCGCTGAGCTGACCAAAGGCTTGAGTAATCTCGCCTTGCCGAGCGGAGTGGAAGTCGCGGTATTTCCGCCGGCCTTGTTCATCAATCAAGTGATTGATGGCCTGGCAGGTAAAGAAATTACTGTTGGCGCACAGAATTCTGCTGTACAACCCGAACAGGGTGCGCTGACCGGGGAAGTTGCTCCCGAGCAGCTGGTTGAAGCGGGTTGCAAGTTGGTGTTGATTGGTCATTCGGAGCGTCGCCAGATCATTGGTGAAACCGACGAAGTGCTCAATCGCAAGTTTGCAGCAGCGCAGGCCAAAGGTTTGAAGCCAGTGCTTTGCATCGGGGAAACCCTTGAAGAGCGCGAGGCTGGCAAGACGCTTGAAGTTGTCGGGCGTCAACTAAGCAGTATCATCGAAGCATTCGGTGTTAAGGCTTTTGCCAATGCAGTAATTGCTTATGAGCCTGTATGGGCCATCGGCACTGGCCTGACGGCCACGCCTCAGCAGGCCCAGGATGTGCATGCCGCCATCCGCGGCCAGCTGGCGGCAGAAGATGCTGAAGTGGCTGCGAAGGTGCAGTTGCTCTACGGCGGCAGCGTGAAGGCGGCCAATGCGGCCGAACTGTTCGGCATGCCGGATATCGATGGGGGTCTCATTGGTGGGGCTTCCCTGAACGCAGACGAATTCGGTGCAATTTGTCGCGCCGCAGGAAACTGAACAAATGCTGGAAACAGTCATCGTTGTTTTTCATCTGTTGGCAGCGCTGTCGCTAGTAGTGCTGGTTCTGTTGCAACAGGGTAAGGGTGCTGAAGCAGGTGCATCTTTCGGCGCGGGTGCCTCAAACACCGTGTTCGGAAGCCAGGGCTCTGCAACGTTCCTAAGTAAATTAACTGCTATACTCGCTGCCACTTTCTTTTTGACAGCACTTGGGTTAGGATACTTCGCGAAGCAACAAGCTCACCAGCTTAGCCAAGCAGGTCTTCCAGATCCAGCAGTGCTAGAAGTGAAAGAGCCGCAAAAACCGGCAGTTAATGATGATGTACCGGTGCTCCAGCAGCAGAAGAGTGAAACCACCAGCAACTCGGGTGATGTACCTCCTCCGGCACAAGAGCAGAAGTAACGGGTTTCAAGTAGTAGTATTGCCGAGGTGGTGGAATTGGTAGACACGCAACCTTGAGGTGGTTGTGCCCATAGGGTGTAGGGGTTCGAGTCCCCTTCTCGGTACCAATTAAAGCTTGAGAGCCCGCTTTAGCGGGCTTTCTTGCAGGTGAAGGTTCTGATTTGACCCTCAATAGGGTTCGGTCTTATACTTTTGCCCCAGCTTTGTCGCGGGGTGGAGCAGCTTGGTAGCTCGTCGGGCTCATAACCCGAAGGTCGTTGGTTCAAATCCAGCCCCCGCAACCAGCTTCAGCGGAGCCCCTTTTCAGGGGCTTTTTGCTAACCGAACAGTTTTCGGCGTCGTTGTCCAACGGCGCTTTCAGGGATGGGCGCTTTGCCCATTTTTTATTTGCACAGCATGCACGAGGGGGTTCAGGTGTCGAGCAAGCTAGAACAGTTGCAGGCCTTGTTGGCCCCGGTTGTCGAGGGTCTGGGCTATCAGTGCTGGGGGATCGAGTTCGTTTCCCAGGGTAAGCATTCGGTACTGCGCATCTACATCGACAAGGAAGGTGGCATCCTGGTGGACGACTGCGAAGCGGTCAGCCGTCAGGCCAGCGCAATCCTCGATGTGGAAGATCCAATCAGCAGTGAGTACACCCTCGAGGTGTCTTCTCCAGGCATGGATCGCCCACTGTTCACTCTGGAACAGTTTGCCTCGCATGCCGGCGAACAAGTGAAGATCAAGCTGCGCTCACCCTTCGAGGGTCGTCGTAACTTCCAGGGCCTTCTCCGCGGTGTGGAGGAGCAGGATGTGGTGGTCCAGGTGGACAACCAGGAGTTCCTGTTGCCGATCGACTCGATCGACAAGGCCAATATTATTCCCAGTTTTGACTGAGACGTGCCGGGCCCGGTGAACTGTCCGGGCCCAATGGCTTGCGCAAGGCGAGGCGTACGATGAGCAAAGAAGTACTGCTGGTTGTTGAATCGGTATCCAACGAAAAAGGTGTACCGCCCGGCGTCATTTTCGAAGCGCTGGAAGTGGCCCTGGCCACTGCAACCAAAAAACGTTTTGAAGACGAAGTCGACCTGCGTGTGGAAATCAACCGCCACACCGGTAGCTACGAGACTTTCCGTCGCTGGACCGTGGTCGACGAAGCTGATCTTGATGATCCGGCAATCGAGACCTGGCTGGACAAGATCAAGGACACCCACCCTGAAGCCAAGGTCGGTGACGTGATCGAGGAGAAGATCGAGTCCATCGAGTTCGGTCGTATCGCCGCCCAGACCGCCAAGCAGGTCATCGTGCAGAAGGTACGTGAGGCCGAGCGTGCGCAGGTGGTCGATGCTTACCGTGAGCGCGTGGGCGAGATCATCTCCGGCACCGTCAAAAAGGTTACCCGCGACAACGTGATCGTTGACCTGGGCAACAACGCCGAGGCCCTGCTGGCCCGCGAAGACATCATTCCGCGCGAAACCTTCCGTGTTGGTGTGCGCCTGCGTGCGCTGCTCAAGGAAATTCGCACCGAAAACCGTGGCCCACAGCTGATCCTGTCGCGCACCGCGCCGCAGATGCTGATCGAGCTTTTCCGCATTGAAGTGCCGGAAATTGCCGAGGGCCTGATCGAAGTCATGGCTGCTTCCCGTGATCCGGGTTCGCGAGCCAAGATCGCCGTCCGCTCCAAGGACAAGCGCATCGACCCGCAAGGCGCCTGCATCGGCATGCGTGGTTCGCGCGTCCAGGCCGTATCCGGGGAGCTGGGTGGTGAGCGTGTGGATATCGTCCTGTGGGACGATAACCCGGCGCAGTTTGTCATCAACGCCATGTCGCCGGCTGAAGTCGCGGCGATCATCGTTGATGAAGATGCCCATGCCATGGACATCGCCGTCGCCGAGGATAACCTGGCTCAGGCCATTGGCCGTGGTGGTCAGAACGTTCGCCTGGCCAGTCAGCTGACCGGCTGGACCCTGAACGTGATGACCGAGAAGGACATCCAGGCCAAGCAGCAGGCCGAAACCGGTGACATCCTGCGCAATTTCATCGATGAGCTGGAAGTCGACGAGGAGCTGGCCCAAGTGCTGGTCGACGAAGGCTTCACCAGCCTCGAAGAAATTGCCTACGTACCGTTGGAAGAAATGCTCAACATCGATGGCTTTGACGAAGATATCGTCAATGAGCTCCGCGCTCGAGCCAAGGACCGTTTGTTGACCAAGGCCATCGCTACCGAAGAAAAACTGGCAGACGCCCACCCGGCCGAAGACTTGCTCTCCCTTGAGGGCATGGACAAGGACCTGGCGGCTGAACTGGCGGTGCGCGGCGTGGTTAACCGCGAAGACCTGGCCGAGCAGTCGATCGACGATCTGCTCGACATCGACGGCATCGACGAAGAGCGTGCCGGCAAGTTGATCATGGCCGCCCGAGCCCATTGGTTCGAGTAATTAGGCGCGGCCTGAGGAGAGAAGTGCATGACGCAAGTCACGGTGAAAGAACTGGCCCAAGAGGTCGAGGCACCGGTAGAGCGCCTGCTGCAGCAGATGCGTGAGGCAGGTCTGCCGCACACCGACGCCGGTCAGGTAGTGACCGACAATGAGAAGCAGACCCTGCTGACTCATTTGAAGAGCAGCCACAAAAGCAAGGCGGAAGAGCCGCGCAAGATTACCTTGCAGCGCAAAACCACCAGTACGCTGCGTGTCGCCGGTAGCAAGAGCATCAGCGTAGAAGTACGCAAGAAGAAAGTATTCGTGCAGCGCAGCCCTGAAGAAATTCAGGCTGAGCAGAAGCGTGAGCTGGATGAGCGCCGCGCGGCTGAAAATGCCGCTCGCGACAAGGTCGAGGCCGAAGTTCGCCAGCGCAACGAAGAGCAGGCTCGCCGTCAGGCCGCCGAAGCTGCTGTATCCGCACCTGCGCCAGCCGCCAAGCCTGAGCCTGCGCCTGCCGCTGCTCCGGCCCCGGTAGTCGCCGACGCCCCGGCGTCCGAAGACGCCGCAGCCCGTGCTGCCGAGCGCAAGAAGGACGAAGCCCGTCGCAACGAAGGCCGTACCCGTGACGAAGACCGTCGTGGCGGCGAGCGTCGTGGCGAAGCCCCGCGCGTGTCGATCAAGGTCAAGGTCAAGGAGAAGGAAAAGGCTCCGACTCCACGTGCCGCACCGCGCACCACCGATGAAGAAAGCGATGGCGTACGCCGTGGCCGCGGTGGCAAGAGCAAGCTGAAGAAGCGCAATCAGCATGGCTTCCAGAACCCGACTGGCCCCATCATCCGTGATGTGACCATCGGCGAGACCATCACGGTCTCTGAACTGGCCAACCAGATGTCCGTCAAGGGCGCTGAAGTCGTCAAGTTCATGTTCAAGCTGGGCACCCCGGTTACCATCAACCAGGTGCTCGACCAGGAAACCGCTCAGCTGATCGCAGAAGAGCTGGGCCACAAGGTCACCCTGGTCAGCGATACCGCACTGGAAGACTCCCTGGCCGAATCGCTCAAGTTCGAAGGCCAGACCGAGTCGCGTGCACCGGTCGTTACTGTCATGGGTCACGTTGACCACGGTAAGACCTCGCTGCTCGACTACATCCGTCGTGCCAAGGTGGCTGCTGGCGAAGCCGGTGGTATTACCCAGCACATCGGTGCGTACCACGTGGAAACCGACCGTGGCATGGTCACCTTCCTCGACACCCCTGGCCACGCCGCGTTTACCGCCATGCGTGCCCGTGGTGCCAAGGCCACCGACATCGTCATCCTGGTGGTGGCGGCGGACGACGGCGTGATGCCGCAAACCCGCGAAGCGGTTCAGCATGCCAAGGCAGCTGGCGTTCCGCTGGTGGTTGCAGTGAACAAGATCGACAAGCCGGGTGCCGATCTCGATCGCATCCGCAACGAGCTGGCCGTCGAAGGCGTTACCTCCGAGGACTGGGGTGGTGACACGCCGTTCGTCAAGGTTTCGGCGAAGATGGGTACCGGTGTCGACGAGCTGCTCGAAGCCGTCCTGCTGCAGGCCGAGATTCTCGAACTGACCGCTACCCCGACCGCTCCAGGTCGTGGCGTGGTCGTTGAATCGCGCCTGGACAAGGGCCGCGGCCCGGTGGCGACCATCCTGGTTCAGGACGGTACCCTGCGTCAGGGCGACATGGTCCTGTGCGGTTCCAACTATGGCCGCGTGCGCGCCATGCTCGACGAGAACGGCAAGCCTGTGAAGGAAGCCGGCCCGTCGATCCCGGTCGAAATCCTCGGCCTGGACGGTACTCCGGAAGCCGGTGACGAGCTGTCCGTGGTTGCCGACGAGAAGAAAGCCCGCGAAGTTGCCCTGTTCCGTCAAGGCAAGTACCGCGAGGTCAAGCTGGCCCGTGCTCACGCCGGCAAGCTGGAAAACATCTTCGAGACCATGGGTCAGGAAGAGAAGAAGACCCTCAACATCGTCCTCAAGACTGACGTGCGTGGTTCCCTGGAAGCACTGCAGGGCTCGCTCGGCAGCCTGGGCAACGACGAAGTTCAGGTGCGCGTGATTGGTGGCGGCGTCGGTGGTATCACCGAAAGCGACGCCAACCTGGCGCTGGCTTCGAATGCAGTACTGTTCGGCTTCAACGTGCGTGCCGATGCCGGCGCGCGCAAGATCGTCGAGCAGGAAGGTCTGGATATGCGTTACTACAACGTGATCTACGACATCATCGAAGACGTCAAGAAGGCCCTGACCGGTATGCTGGGCAGCGATGTTCGCGAGAACATCCTGGGCGTTGCCGAAGTACGTGACGTGTTCCGTTCGCCGAAGTTCGGCGCCATCGCTGGCTGTATGGTCATCGAGGGTACCGTGTACCGCAACCGTCCGATCCGTGTACTGCGCGAAGACGTTGTGATCTTCGAAGGCGAGCTGGAATCGCTGCGTCGCTTCAAGGACGATGCCTCCGAAGTGCGTAACGGCATGGAGTGCGGTATTGGCGTCAAGAGCTACAACGACGTCAAGGTCGGCGACAAGATCGAAGTCTTCGAGAAAGTCCAGGTTGCTCGTACCCTCTAAGGGTGAGCTGGCTGCAAACCGCTTCTCTACGCGGCGGTTTTCAGCACCTCTACAGGTAGCGCCCGGTCAGGCATTGGTCTGACCGGGCGTTTGCCGCTTTAAGTTACAGGTAACAAGAATGGCCAAAGAATATAGCCGTACCCAACGTATTGGCGATCAGATGCAGCGTGAGCTGGCCGAGCTGATCCGTCGCGAAGTCAAAGACCCGCGTGTTGGCCTGGTGACCATCACCGCCGTGGACGTCAGCCGTGACCTGGGCCATGCCAAGGTGTTCATCACCGTCATGGGCGAGGAAACGCCAGATGCCGTGCAGCAGTCGCTGAAGGCGTTGAACAGCGCTGCCAGCTTCCTGCGTTTGCACCTGGGCCGCTCGATGCAGCTGCGCAGCGTGCCGCAACTGCACTTCCACTTCGATGAAAGCGTCAGCCGCGGTGTCCACCTGTCGGCGCTGATCGAACGTGCAGTGGCCGAAGACCGCGCGCACAAGGAAGCCGACGAGCCGGACACCAAGGAGTAAGCGGTGGCCCAGGTCAAACGTATCCGCCGCAACGTCAGCGGCATCATCCTGCTCGACAAGCCGCTGGGTTTCACCTCCAATGCCGCCCTGCAAAAGGTGCGCTGGCTGCTCAATGCGGAAAAGGCCGGGCACACCGGTAGCCTCGACCCGCTGGCAACCGGCGTGCTGCCGCTGTGCTTCGGTGAAGCGACCAAGTTTTCGCAGTACCTGCTCGATTCCGACAAGGGCTACGAAACCGTCATGCAGATGGGGCAGACTACCAACACCGGCGATGCCGAAGGTGAGGTACTGCAGACCCGCGACGTGACCGTTGGTCGCGCCGACATCGAGGCGCTGTTGCCGCGTTTTCGTGGCCAGATCAGCCAGATACCGCCGATGTACTCGGCGCTCAAGCGTGACGGCCAGCCACTGTATAAGCTGGCTCGTGCAGGAGAGGTAGTGGAGCGCGAGGCGCGTTCTGTTACTATTAACCGCTTGGAGTTGCTCGAGTGCGAAGGCACCCGTGCACGGTTGAGCGTAGGATGCAGCAAAGGCACCTATATCCGTACCCTGGTGGAGGATATTGGCGAGGCCCTTGGCTGTGGCGCCTATGTCGCCGAGCTGCGCAGGACCCAGGCCGGGCCTTTCGCGCTGGCACAGACGGTCACCCTTGAGGAACTCGAACAGGCCCACGCCGAAGGTGGCAACGAAGCGCTCGATCGCTTCCTGATGCCATCGGACAGCGGCCTGCAGGACTGGCCTTTGGTGTGCCTGTCCGAACACAGTGCGTTCTACTGGCTGCATGGGCAGGCGGTACGCGCACCGGACGCGCCACAATTTGGCATGGTCCGGGTACAGGATCACAATGCGCGCTTCATCGGTATCGGTGAAGTGAGCGAAGACGGGCGCATTGCGCCGCGTCGGCTGATTCGGTCGGAATGACCGAAACCGGGGGGGCCAGGCAGTAGCCGAACCCCACGGTATCAAGGGTGGCTGTCAGTAGGCACGGTCACACCTTTTTTATTAATACAGGGATTTGTCCCTGGCCTATTGGACCCCGCTTGCGGGATCCGTTATCAGGAGAAGCCAAATGGCCCTCAGCGTTGAAGAAAAAGCTCAGATCGTTGCCGAATACCAGCAAGCCGCCGGCGATACCGGTAGCCCGGAAGTGCAGGTTGCTCTGCTGACCGCCAACATCAACAAGCTGCAAGGCCACTTCAAGGCCAACGATAAAGACCACCACTCCCGTCGTGGTCTGATCCGTATGGTTAACCAGCGTCGTAAGCTGCTGGACTACCTGAAGGGCAAAGACACCACTCGTTACAGCGCCCTGATCGGTCGCCTGGGCCTGCGTCGCTAATAGCGGCCTGGTCAGTGGTGTGCATGGCGTGTCGCAGGCTTCGGCAGGGTTGTTTTGCAGTGCTGCCGTTGGACACGCCACGCGTATCTCCGAGGTTGGCAGCCTGGCAATGCTGAGCGGTTTTTCCGCTTGGTGCCAGGCTCCCAGCCTCGTGTTGTATCTGGACGGTCAATGGGGCCGATTCCCCGTTCTGCCCAAGAATTCGCAAGAAACCAGTTCCCCCAAGAGCCACTGAAAAAGGTAGGAAACCGTGAACCCGGTAATCAAGACTTTCCAGTTCGGTCAATCGACCGTTACTCTCGAAACGGGCCGTATTGCCCGTCAGGCAACCGGCGCTGTGCTGGTTACCGTCGACAACGACGTCACCGTGCTGGTGACTGTGGTAGGCGCCAAACAGGCTGATCCAGGCAAGGGCTTCTTCCCGCTGTCGGTTCACTACCAGGAAAAGACCTACGCCGCCGGCAAGATCCCGGGTGGCTTCTTCAAGCGTGAAGGCCGTCCTTCCGAGAAAGAGACCCTGACCTCGCGCCTGATCGACCGTCCGATCCGTCCGCTGTTCCCGGAAGGCTTCATGAACGAAGTGCAGGTCGTCTGCACCGTGGTTTCCACCAGCAAGAAGACCGATCCGGACATCGCCGCGATGATCGGTACCTCGGCTGCCCTGGCCATCTCCGGCATTCCGTTCGAAGGCCCGATCGGCGCCGCTCGCGTTGCCTTCCACGAAAGCACCGGCTACCTGCTGAACCCGACTTACGAGCAACTGGCTGCTTCGAGCCTGGACATGGTCGTAGCCGGTACTTCCGATGCCGTACTGATGGTTGAATCGGAAGCTCAAGAGCTGACCGAAGACCAGATGCTGGGTGCCGTACTGTTCGCCCACGACGAATTCCAGGCCGTTATCCAGGCTGTCAAGGAACTGGCTGCCGAAGCTGGCAAGCCGACCTGGGACTGGAAACCAGCCGTTGCCAACACCGAGCTGTTCAACGCCATCCGCGCCGAGTTCGGCGAAGCGGTTTCGCAGGGCTACACCATCACCGTCAAGGCTGACCGCTACGCGCGCCTGGGCGAGCTGCGTGACCAGGCCGTTGCCAAGTTCTCGGGTGAAGAAGGCCAGCCTTCGGCCTCCGAAGTAAAAGAAATCTTCGGCGAAATCGAATACCGCACCGTTCGCGAAAACATCGTAAACGGCAAGCCACGTATCGACGGCCGCGACACCAAGACTGTTCGCCCGCTGAACATCGAAGTAGGCGTGTTGCCGAAAACTCACGGTTCGGCATTGTTCACCCGTGGCGAAACCCAGGCTCTGGTCGTTGCGACCCTGGGTACTGCCCGTGACGCCCAGCTGCTGGACACCCTCGAAGGCGAGAAGAAAGACCCCTTCATGCTGCACTACAACTTCCCACCGTTCTCGGTAGGTGAGTGTGGCCGCATGGGCGGTGCTGGCCGTCGCGAAATCGGCCACGGCCGTCTGGCCCGTCGTTCGGTCCAGGCCATGCTGCCGGCCGCCGACGTGTTCCCGTACACCATCCGCGTGGTTTCGGAAATCACCGAATCCAACGGTTCCAGCTCCATGGCTTCGGTCTGCGGTGCTTCCCTGGCCCTGATGGACGCTGGTGTGCCGATGAAGGCGCCAGTTGCCGGCATCGCCATGGGCCTGGTCAAGGAAGGCGACAAGTTCGCGGTCCTGACCGACATCCTCGGTGACGAAGACCACCTGGGCGACATGGACTTCAAGGTAGCCGGTACCGCCAAAGGCGTTACTGCGCTGCAGATGGACATCAAGATCAACGGCATCACCGAAGAGATCATGGAAATCGCCCTGGGCCAGGCCCTGGAAGCGCGCCTGAACATCCTCGGCCAGATGAACCAGATCATTGGCCAGTCGCGTACCGAGCTGTCGGCCAACGCCCCGACCATGATCGCGATGAAAATTGACACCGACAAAATCCGTGACGTCATCGGTAAAGGCGGCGCCACCATTCGCGCCATCTGCGAAGAGACCAAGGCTTCGATCGATATCGAAGACGATGGCTCGATCAAGATCTTCGGCGAAACCAAGGAAGCTGCAGATGCTGCCAAGCAGCGCATCCTGGGCATCACCGCCGAGGCCGAAATCGGCAAGATCTACGTCGGCAAGGTTGAGCGCATCGTCGACTTCGGCGCCTTCGTCAACATCCTGCCTGGCAAGGACGGCCTGGTGCACATCTCCATGCTGAGCGATGCTCGCGTCGAGAAAGTCACCGACATCCTGAAAGAAGGCCAGGAAGTTGAAGTACTGGTACTGGACGTGGACAACCGCGGCCGTATCAAGCTGTCGATCAAGGACGTTGCCGCGGCCAAGGCCTCGGGCGTCTAAGCGACTGCCACGCAACAGGAAAAGGGCCCTTCGGGGCCCTTTTTTTATGGGCTGCGGGAACCTTTTGCGGACTTGCATCTTGCAAGCAGGTTTACCGTGCAGGTTGCAAAATGCACGACGCCGGAAGTGATGTATTTTTCTAACTTATTGATTTAAAAGGGTTAAGTTGAGGCGGAAAAGCTGGCACAACACATGCAACTACCTTCATACCTGCCGCCAGGACATACGGCGCAGACCTTTCGATAAACAGGAGTGACCCACATGAAGAAGTTCGCCATTGCTGCCGCTACTGCTACCGCTCTGACCCTGACCATGGCTAACGCGGCATTCGCCCAACAGTCCACCCAGGCCCCCATGACGCTGGCGGCCGGTGAGGTGACCAAAGCCAAGGAAGCTACCTCCGATACCTGGATCACCACCAAGGTCAAGGCTGACCTGATGACCGAGAAAGGCGTGCCAGGCAGTGACATCAAAGTCGAGACCAATAAAGGTGTCGTGTCGCTGTCGTCCGACGTGGCCATTACCGATGCACAGAAAGAGATGGCAGTCGCCATCGCCAAGAAGATCAAAGGCGTCCAGGCTGTATCGGCTGATGGCCTGAAGTCCGAATAAGGGATGTCCCGTCGGCCAAACGGATTTGGCCACCTCTACCGAAGCCCCGGCCTGTGCCGGGGCTTTGCTTTTGCGCTCAGTAGCCCGGGTTGAGGGCGATTACATCGCTTTCGAAGCATTGCTGCTCGACGATCAGCGGCTCCACCAGTGGCCGACTGTCGCGAAAGTGCGCGGTCTGGGTATGCGCTTCATACGCTGCATCATCGCGGTAGATTTCGTACAGGTAGATTACCTCCGGATCGAGTCGGTCCTGCGACACATCGAATACCAGGCAGCCTGGCTCGTGGGTGACAGAAGCCGCGGCATTGACCTTGATCGCCGTCAGGAAATCCTCGGCGCAACCGGGCTTCACACGGGTCTTGATAAACAGGCTATACACAAGGCGCTCCTTTTGTTTTAAATTCATTAATGAATTGTATACAAAAACGGAGTCTCGCTAATGTCCGAATTGCCTGCACGCCCCGGCCGCCTGAATGGCTTGCGCCATATCGCCTTGCTGGTACCCAACCTGGAAGAGTGCGAACGCTTTTATGTCGATGTGCTGGGTATGGAGGTGTTGAACCGTGCCAACGAAGACCTGGTGTACCTCACCTGTGGCAACGACAACCTTTCGCTGGGGCGTGGGGCTGGGGCGGCCAACGGGCTGCAGACCCTGGACCATTACGGGTTCATTGTGGACAGTGTGGAAGAGCTGGAGGCGTGGTACCAGTACTTCAAGGCCCACGGTGTGACGCTGCTGGACCGGCCATTCAACCACGGTGACGGGGCGCGCAGCTTCCATCTGCTGGACCCGGCGGGAAACAAGGTGCAGCCGCTGTATCACCCAGCAGTGTCGGGGCAGCGGTTGGTGTGAAGACTGTTCCGGCCTCTTCGCGGGTGAGCCCGCGAAGAGGCCGGGCCTGCTTTTAGAGATTATTCAGCATCCAGATGCATCGGCGTCACCACCCGCCCATCGCTCTCAGGCTGCCCAAGGCTGGTGTCGATGAAATACACCCTGTCATCTTCCAGCTTGCCCTTGTCCACCAGGTAATCCTTGATACTGCTGGCCCGCTCCTGGCCCAGCGTGCGCAGCAAGGCGGTACTCTCGGCCCACGACTTGATCACTGCCTCGCGTAGCTTGGTGGTGCGTTCGTCGCGGCCCAGTTGCTCCCATTCGGCAGGTGGCTGCTGCTTCAGGCGAGTGCGGTAAATGCCTTCGAGCATTGCCGATTTGTCGCTGTCGTCCACCACCAGCATCGAGGCATTGGCAGGCACCTTGTCGCCCCGGCGCTGCAGGATCTTGTACCAAGTGGCCTGGTACTCACGCTCCAGGCGCTGCTGGGCGATCAGCGGGCCATCGCTGGCCTGGGCGCTGGTGCCTTCGATTTCCAGGCGCAGTTCCGGGCGTTCTTTCAGCGCGGATGCCAGCTTGTCCAGAGACGACTGGGCGTCGCCACTGAGTTCGCTGGACCCTGGGGCGAAAGCCACGTTGCCCAGGTCTTCCGAGCCACCGCCGGTAATCAGCCCGCCAATGAACTTGAACGGCGCCTGTGCCGCACGCAGTACCAAGTTGCGCAGGGTTTGCCAGACGATCGGCATCACACTGAATTGCGGGTTGTTGAGGTCGCCAGACACGGGCAGCTCGATCGAAATCTTGCCCTCGGTATCTTTCAGCAACGCCACCGCAAGGCGGATCGGTAGGTCGACTGCGTCTGGGCTGTCGACTTTTTCACCCAGTTGCAGTTGCTCCACCACCACCTTGTTCTCGGCCTTGAGCTGGCCGTTGGTAATCAGGTAGTGCAGGTCGAGGTTGAGCCGGCCTTTGCGAATGCGGTAGCCCGCGAACTTGCCGGAGTAGGGCGTGAGGGTGGTCAGTTCGACGCGCTTGAAGCTGGTGGCGATATCCAGGCTGGCCAGCGGGTTGAACGGGTTGAGTGCGCCCTTGATGGTGACCGGTGCGTAGCGGTCGACCTTGCCCTTCACGTCGACCTTGGCCGGCACCGGCTTGCGGTTGTCGATGGTGCCGATCTGGCCATTGAGCTGCTGAATGGCCGTGGCGAAGTTGGGGGTGAGGGAGAGGTCGGCGAAGTTGGCCGAGCCGTCGTTGATGTCGATCTGGCCGATGTGGATACCCAGCGGCTTGTCATTGCTGGCTGCGGCCGGCTTGGCCTGGCTTTTCGCCGGGGTGCCAGCCGGTTGCGGGATCAGCAGGTCGTTGACGTTGGTGGTGCGGTCTTCGTTGATGATGAAGCGTGCATAGGGTTGCAGCAGGGTTACCTTGTCGATCGACAACGCATCGCCGTGTACATAAGACAAGCCATCGACGTTCACCTGCTGCCATTTGACGAAGTCGCGGCTCTTGATGGTGTCGAGGGTGTGCATCTGGTTCACCTGGGCCTTGCCTGTGATATTGAAGGCCAGCGGTGCGGTGTTCTTCAGGTCGACCTTGAGGTCGCTGGAGAGCATGCCACTGCGCAGTTCAAGCAGGATGAACGGGCTGATATAGGCCTGTGCTACGCGCAGGTCGATATCGCGGGTGCTTACGTCCAGCTTGGCCCATACTGGCGCCAGGTTGACCTGGCCGGCCGCCTGCAGCTTGCCTTGCTTGCCTACGCCCGTATCGAGCTTGAGCGTGAAGGGCGACTGATTGAGGCTGTCGAAGCCTTGCAGGTCGGCGTTGAGCGGGCCAATGTCCAAGGCTACCGGTTCTTTCTGGCTGCGGTCTGCCAGGTGCACCAGGTAGTTGCGCAATTGCACGTCCTTGAGCAGCACTTGCCAAGGCTTGCTCGGCTCTTTGGCGGCTTGCTGCTCAGGTGTCGGCTCGGCGGCTGCCGGCTCTGCCTTTTCCTTCGGCGTGGCTTTGGCAGGCTGGCTGGCAAACAGCTTTTGCCAATCGAGCTGGCCGTCTTTTTCCAGCGCAGCCCAGGTTTCGAGTTTCTCGCTGCGGATTTTGCCTACGGTGACCTGTTGCTTGACCAGGTCAACGGAGGTTTCGCTCACCTCCAGGCTGGCCAGGCGTGCCAAGGGGCGGCCATCCGGCGCCTTGATGGCGAACGGTGCAATGCGCACGGAGGTGTTTTCCAGCAACAGCTCCGTCTGTTTGGCGAGGTTGAGCTTGTAGTGCGTGTCGAGGCTGACCACGCCGTCTTCCAGCACCAGTGGCACGGCATCACGCACGTACGGCCAGAATGCCTTCATCTTGCCTTCCGTGATCTTCAGCGTGCCTTCAGAGGCGATCGGTGACAGGCTCAGGGTCCCGTTCCAATCAATGCGCCCGCCATTGGGGCCGTTGGCCACCAAGGTCATGTCGGCACTGTCGTCGGGCAAGGTGCTGAGGTTTTTCAGCTCCAGGTTCATGTTGTCGTAGAGGAACTCGATCGGCTCGCTGGGGCGCAAGTCCTCGAAATGCAGGTAGCCGTCGATGAGCTTGATGCTACCGATGCGCAGCGGAAACGGCTCGCTGGGTGGCTCGTCAGGTTTGGCTTCGCTGGCGGGCAGCTTGAACAGGCCGGTCAGGTTAAGGCTACCGTCCTTGGCAAACAGCACCTCGTTACGCGGTTTGTTGAGCTCGACGGCTTCCAGGTGCAGCGCTTTGGTCCACAGGCTGTCGAGCGAGAGGTTGGCGTACAGCCGCTCGAACCCGACCTGTTCCTTGCCGGGCTCGCCGATCTGCATGCCCCACAATGTCAGCTCCAGGCTGAAGGGGTTGAGTTCGATCCGTTCGAGGTGGGCCGGCACCGTCGCGTACTGGGCCAACTGCTGGTTGGCGATGCGCAGTGCCACACCGGGAAGAATGAGAAAGCCGAGCAGGCTGTAGAGGGCCACCAGGGCCAAGATTGCGCCAGCGGCGCGAGTCAATCCTTTGTACATGTGTTGCTTCGTCTGTCTAAGCAGGAGTGCTTGGAGTATGGCACGTTAAATCAGTTCCGCAGGGGCGAGCATTTGACCTTATTCGATGCCCATGCGCCGTTTGGCCCGGTGCGCCGAACCGTCACGCATGGCCCAGCGCAATACCGGTGCGGTGCGTCGCAGGCCCAGGCGTATCAGGCGCCGCTGCAAAGGCCCGTGCTGCAGGCCGAGCAGGGTCTGGGCCCAATCCGGCAACAGGTCGATACCGGCGTGCAGCATCAGTTTGCCCACCGGCTGTGCCAGGCGGCTGGGGGCCGGTGCATCGAGCAGAATCCCGACTACCTCGTGGCTGCGGCTGTCGCAGCGCAACTGCGCACGCATGCGCAGCAGGTAGTCTTCGATCTGCTGGCACGAACGTGGCACGTCACGGGCGCCAAGGCGCTCGGCAATCAGGGCGATTTCGGCGTAGTAGGCATCTTGCTCGGCGCGCGACAGCTGCGGGTTGCGGTAGCGCAAGTGGGCAGCGAGGAAGCTGCTGACCTCTGCCACATGGACCCAGGTCAGCAGGTCGGGGTCGCTGGCCGCATAAGGGCGGCCATCCGGCGCAGTGCCGGTGACCTGCAGGTGAATGGTGCGCACTTTGTCGATCAGCCATTCGGCATCGCGCGTGGAACCGAAGGTAGTGCCGGAAATAAACTGGCTGGTACGACGCAAGCGGCCGATCAGGTCCTCACGGAAATTGGAGTGGTCCCACACACCGGCCAGGGCCAGCGGGTGCAGTAACTGCAGCATGAGTGCACTGATGCCGCCGACAAGCATGCTCGGGAAGTCGCCATGCACTTGCCAACTGATGCTGTGGGGGCCGAACAGGCCGGGGTCGCCCTTGGGCGTTTCCAGGTCGAGCTGGCCGAGGGCCAGCCCGGTGAGGCTCATGACCTGGGTTTCGATACGGCGACGAAGGGCTTCCATGGCGACCTGCGGTGCAAGGCGGCCATGGGCAGCGGCCGCCGGTTACTGGTTGAGGCGTTTGTCGATCAGGCCTTGGACTACGCTGGGGTCGGCCAGGGTAGAGGTGTCACCCAGGTTGTCCAGCTCGTTGCAGGCGATTTTGCGCAGTATACGCCGCATGATCTTGCCTGAGCGTGTCTTGGGCAGCGCCGGGGCCCACTGGATCAGCTCGGGCTTGGCAAAACTGCCGATTTCCTTGCTGACGAGGGCCAGCAGTTCGGCCTTCAGCGTGTCGTCTGCCGTCACGCCATTCATAGGCGTGACAAAGGCGTAGACGCCTTGGCCTTTGAGGTCGTGGGGGTATCCGACCACTGCCGCTTCGGCGACTCTGTCATGCAGCACCAGTGCGCTTTCCACTTCGGCGGTGCCGATGCGGTGGCCCGAGACATTGATCACATCGTCGATGCGGCCGGTGATCCAGTAGTCGCCGTCGGCATCGCGGCGGGCACCGTCGCCAGTGAAGTAATAGCCGGGCATGGGCTTGAAGTAGGTATCCACCATGCGCTGGTGGTCGCCATACACGCTGCGAATCTGCCCAGGCCAGCTGGCCTTGATCACCAGCAGGCCGGCGCCGGGGCCTTCGATCAGCTTGCCCTTTTCGTCCAGCAGTACCGGTTGCACGCCGAACATGGGCTGGGTCGCGCAGCCGGGCTTGAGTGACTGGGAACCGGGAAGCGGGGTAAGCATGATGCCGCCGGTTTCGGTCTGCCACCAGGTGTCGACGATGGGGCAGCGCTTTTGCCCGACTTCCTCGAAATACCATTCCCAGGCTTCGGGGTTGATCGGCTCGCCGACGCTGCCCAGCAGGCGCAAGCTTTTGCGCGAAGTGCTTTGCAGCGGCGCGGAGCCCTCGCGCATCAGTGCGCGCAGGGCGGTCGGGGCGGTGTAGAAGATGTTCACCTGATGCTTGTCCACCACCTGCCAGAAGCGTGAGGTGTCCGGGTAGTTGGGCACGCCTTCGAACATCAGCGAAATCGCGCCATTGGCCAGTGGGCCGTAGACGATGTAGCTGTGGCCGGTGACCCAGCCGACGTCGGCGGTGCACCAGAACACCTCGCCGTCACGGTAGTCGAACACCACCTTGAAGGTCATCGTCGCCTGTAGCAGGTAACCGGCGGTGGTGTGCAGCACGCCCTTGGGTTTGCCGGTGCTGCCAGAGGTGTAGAGGATGAACAGCGGGTCTTCGGCATCCATTGGCTCGGGGACGCAGTCGTTGCCGGCATTTTCTGTTGCCTCGTGGTACCAAAGGTCACGGCCCTCGGCCCAGGCAACATCGCCACCGGTGCGGCGCACCACGAATACGCTGCTGACGGCAGGGCAATTGGCAAGGGCCTTGTCGACGTTCTGTTTCAGCGGGATGCACTTGCCGCCACGCACACCTTCATCGGCGGTGATCACGGTGCGGCAGTCGGCATCGAGAATACGGTCACGCAGGGCATCGGGGGAGAAACCGCCGAACACCACCGAGTGGATGGCGCCTATGCGGGTGCAGGCAAGCATGGCGAAGGCGGCCTCGGGGATCATCGGCATGTAGATGCATACCCGGTCGCCTTTCTTTACCCCGCGAGCCTTCAGGGCGTTGGCCAGGCGGCAGACCTGGCGGTGCAGCTCGCGGTAGGTGATGGCTTTTGAGTCTTTTGGGTCGTCGCCTTCCCACAACAGGGCAGTTTGCTCGCCACGCTGAGCCAGGTGGCGATCGATGCAGTTGTAGCTGACATTGAGTTGGGCACCCTCGAACCAACGGGCCTTGCCGGTTTTCAGGTCGCTTTGCTGCACGCTGGACCAAGGTTTGATCCAGTCCAGGCGCTTGGCCTGTTCGGCCCAGAAGGTATCGGGGTCATCGACCGACTGGCGGTAGAGGCGGCGATATTCGTCGGGAGTGAGGGCGGCAGACTGGCTGACGGCCAGGGCCTTGGGATACTGCTTGATATCGAACATGGCGGGTGGTCCTGCTCTTGTAAGGGGCGATGGACTGCAACGGCTATTCGATAGGACAGTGTAGCTGGGAGAGGTGTTCAACCTTGCTGGCCTCTTCGCGGGTGAACCCGCGAAGAGGCCCTTACAGGCTTTAGATCAACCGCGGTGACGGCCACGGAAGTAGTTGATCAGGCCTTGGGTGGAGCCATCTTCGGCGCTGTCTTCCAGGCTGCCAACCAAGCGCTGGTATACGCCTTTGCCCAGCTCTTTGCCCAGCTCTACGCCCCACTGGTCGAACGCGTTGATACCCCAGATCACGCTCTGCACGAACACCTTGTGCTCGTACATCGCCACCAGCGCACCCAGGCGGCGCGGGCTGATGCGCTCCACGACCAAGGTGTTGCTCGGGCGGTTGCCCGGGATCACCTTGTGCGGGGCCAGCTTTTCGATGTCCGCTTCATTTAGGCCTTTGCTGCGCAGCTCGGCTTCGGCTTCTTCACGGGTTTTGCCGAGCATCAGCGCCTGGCTCTGCGACAGGCAGTTGGCGTACAGCCACTGGTGATGGTCGGCCACCGGGTTGAAGCTCACCACCGGCACGATGAAGTCTGCCGGAATCAGCTGGGTGCCCTGGTGCAGCAACTGGTGGTAGGCGTGCTGGCCGTTACAGCCGACGCCGCCCCAGATCACCGGGCCGGTATCAACTTTCACCGGGGTGCCGTCCTGCAGCACGCTCTTGCCGTTGGACTCCATGTCCAGCTGCTGCAGGTGTTTGGTGATGTTACGCAGGTAGTGATCGTACGGCAGGATCGCATGGCTGTTGGCGCCCCAGAAGTTGCCGTACCACACGCCTAGCAGGGCCAGCAGCACTGGCATGTTCTTGTCGAACGGCGCGGTCTGGAAGTGCTGGTCCATGGTGTAGGCACCCGACAGCAACTCCTTGAAGTTGGCCATGCCGATAGCCAGAGCGATTGGCAGACCGATGGCCGACCACAGCGAGTAACGCCCGCCTACCCAGTCCCACATCGGGAAGATGTTCTCTTCGCGGATACCAAAGGCCACGGCGGCAGCCTTGTTGCTGGAAACGGCGATGAAGTGGCGGTACAGCTCGGCTTCCGAGCCGCCCTGGGCCAGGTACCAGGTACGCGCGGCCATGGCGTTTTTCAGGGTCTCGAGGGTATTGAACGACTTCGACGAGACAATGAACAGGGTGGTTTCGGCACGCAGGTTGGCCGACAGCTCGTGGAACTCACTGCCGTCGATGTTCGCCAGGTAGTGGCAGCGCACGCCGCGTTGGGCGTACGGCAGCAGTGCTTCGGACACCAGTTCGGGGCCGAGGAACGAGCCGCCGATGCCGATGTTGACCACGTCGGTGATCGGCTTTTCGCTGTAGCCGCGCCACAGGCCGTCGTGGATGCGCCCCACCAGTTCGGTGATCTGGTTGAGCACCTTGTGTACTTCCGGCATGACGTTCACGCCGTTGACGCTGAGCTTGTCGCCCACTGGCCGGCGCAGCGCAGTGTGCAGCACGGGGCGGCCTTCGGAGGCGTTGACGATTTCGCCGCCGAACATCGACTTGATGGCGTCTTGCAGGCCCACTTCGTTGGCCAGGTTGACCAGCAGGTCGCGGCTTTGTTCGGTGATCAGGTTTTTCGAGTAGTCCAGGAACAGGCCGCAGCAGCTCAGGGAGAACTGGTCGAAGCGTTTGGCATCGGCGGCAAAGGCTTCGCGCATGCTGAAACCTTGCATGGCGTCGCGGTGTTGCTGAAGCGCCTGCCAGGCGGGCAGGGCCGTCACATCGTGGGGTGTACGGTAATACGCCATTGCGCGGGGTTCCCTTGGTGCGTGGTGATGCCTTGGACACGGCAGTCATTGCCGGGTTCAGGCTGGCATCATTATAGGCAAAGGCCACGCGCTGGGAATGGGTATGGCAGGGTGATTTTGGGGCTGCAAAGCAGCCCCAGGCTATTACGCGGTCTTGTCTTCGACGTGCAGGTAAAGGTTGTCGATCAACCGGGTGTTACCGAGGTAAGCCGCCGCGATCACAACCAGGTCGCGATCATCGATCATTGCCGGGCGCAGGCTCACGGCATGACGCACTTCCAGGTAGTCCGGGCGGAAACCGGCAGTGCTCAGTTGCGCCTGGCCTTCAGCGACCAGCGCGGCAAAATCCCGTTGGCCACGGCTGATGCCCGCTGCAATGTGCTGCAGTGTGCGGTACAGCGCGGGCGCTGCAATACGCTGCTCGGGCGTGAGGTAACCATTGCGCGACGACAGCGCCAGGCCATCTTCAGCACGCACGGTGGGCTCGCCGATGATCTGGACCGGCATGTTCAGGTCGCGCACCATGGCACGGATCACTGCCAGTTGCTGAAAGTCCTTTTCACCGAATACGGCAAGGTCCGGCTGGACCATGTTGAACAGCTTGTTGACCACGGTGGCCACGCCTTCGAAATGCCCAGGCCGGCTGGCGCCGCAGAGGCCTTCGGAAAGCTGCGGTACGCTGACTCGGGTTTGCACGCTCATGCCGTCGGGGTACATCTCTTCCACGGTGGGCGCGAACAGCAGGTTGCAGCCGGCTTGTAGCAGGCGTTCCTGGTCGGCGGCCAGGGTGCGCGGGTATTTGTCCAGGTCTTCGTTGGCGCCGAACTGAAGCGGGTTGACGAAGATGCTGGCCACCACAAAGTCGGCGCGCTGTGCAGCTTTGGTCACCAAGGCTGCGTGGCCGCTGTGCAGGTTGCCCATGGTCGGCACGAAGCCGATGCGTTTGCCTTCACCGCGGGCGCGGGCAACGGCTGCACGCAGTTCACGGACGGTTTTGACTGTATTCATGCACTGAACCCGTGTTCGCTACCTGGGAAGCTGACTTGCTTGACGGCCTCGACATAGGCGACAAGGGCACCTTGAATGTCTGGCTGGCCTTCCATGAAGTTCTTCACGAACTTCGGTACCCGGCCGCTCAGTGACAGGCCGAGCATGTCGTGCAGCACCAGCACCTGGCCATCGGTGGCGCTGCCTGCGCCGATGCCGATTACCGGGATGCCCACGGCATTGGTGATTTCTGCCGCCAGTTCGCTGGGTACACATTCAAGCAGCAGCATGGCGGCACCGGCCTGCTCCAGGGCGATGGCGTCGGCACGCATCTGCCGGGCCTGGGCCTCCTGGCGGCCCTGCACCTTGTAGCCGCCCAGCACGTTGACGGTCTGCGGGGTCAGGCCCATGTGTGCGCACACCGGCACGCCACGCTCGGCCAGCAGGCGGATGGTTTCTGCCAGCCAGGCAGCGCCTTCGATCTTGATCATGTGGGCGCCGGCTTGCATCAGCGTGGCGCTGTTGGCGAAGGCCAGCTCCGGGGTGGCATGTGCCATGAATGGCAGGTCGGCAAGGATCAGGGCGCCGTCATTACCGCGTTTGACACAGGCGGTGTGGTAGGCCATGTCTGCTGTGGTGACCGGCAAGGTGCTGTCGTGGCCCTGCAGGACCATCCCCAGCGAGTCGCCCACCAGCAACACTTCGACACCGGCCTGGCTGGCGGCCTTGGCGAAGGTCGCGTCGTAGCAGGTCAGCATGGTGATTTTTTCACCCTTGGCCTTGAGGCCATTAAGGGTGGTGAGGGTTACTTCAGGCATGTAGGAAATTCCTCGTTCAGGCGCTGTAAAAAACGACTGCATTCAACGCGTGTAGTCATCTTCCGGAGCGGCACATCATCGCGCGTGATGTTCGGGCACAGGTCCGTCCGGGCCTAAATACGGGTATGCGGCACTTTGGTGTCACACGGGACGCCTATAGTCGTGAGCGATGTGGGGGAAGTCAATCACCCTGTTACCGCATTGTTACGATCAGGGTGTTACTGGCGTTACCGCGGTGGCGTGGCAGGCTGGAACGCCCGGTTTACAAGCGTTCCAGGCCGACGAACGGACAGTCGTCGAGTAACTGTGCGAGGGCGCGGCCATCGGCCAGGCGGAAATCGCCCGGTACCAGTTCGGCCAGCGGGTACAGCACGAAGGGGCGGGCGTGCATGTGGTAGTGCGGCACTTTCAGGCGTGGTTCGTCGAGTACCTGATCACCGAACAGCAGGATGTCCAGGTCCAGCGTGCGCGGGCCCCAGCGTTCCTTGCGTACGCGGCCCTGGTCGTTCTCGATGGCCTGCAGCGCATCGAGCAGGGCCAGGGGCGGCAGAGCGGTGTCCAGGGCAGCAACTGCGTTGGTGTAGCGCGGTTGGCCGGGCAGCAACGAGTCGCTGGTGTACAGGGCTGAGGCCGCTACCAGGCGCGTTCCGTCCACCTGGTCAAGCGCCTGCAAGGCGCTGCGCAGCTGCTCGGCAGGTGCGTCCAGGTTGCTGCCCAGACCGACGTAGGCGCGGGTCTTCACTCGAACGCCTCGTCGCCACCGCGTTTGCGCTTGCTGCCGCTGCGCTTGCGTTTGCGCGGGCCGGCACCGGTGCCTTCGTCACGGCTGCCCAGCTCGCGGATCATCTCGCGGCGCTCGCTGTCGTTGGCATCCTGGTAATCGGTCCACCACTGGCCGAGGTCGTCGGTTTCTTCGCCTGCGCTTTCACGCAGCAGCAGGAAGTCATAACCAGCCCGGAAGCGGGGGTTGTCCAGCAGCATGTCGGCACGCTTGCCACTGCGACGTGGCAGGCGCTCCTGCATGTCCCAGATCTCGCGGATCGGCAGGGTGAAGCGCTTGGGGATGGCGATGCGCGCGCATTGCTCGGCGATCAGGTCGTGAGCGGCACCGTTCATGGCCGGGATCGGCGGTACACCCTGGTTCTGTAGGTGCAGCACGCGGGATGGCAAGGCTGGCCACAGCAGTGCAGCGAACAGGAACGCCGGCGTGACCGGCTTGCCTTGCTTCACGCGCAGGTCGGTGTTGTTCAGGGCCTGGCTGATCAGCGTGTGGGTGTAGGTCGGGCGCTCGTCCAGGGCGTGGGCACTGGCCGGGAACAGCGGCTCGAACAGCTGCAGGTCGACCAGCATTTCGAAAGCGATGGCGCCTTGGCCGGAAAGGAACAGCTTGAGGCTTTCCTCGAACAGGCGCGCTGGCGGGATTTCGCGCAGCAACGGGGCCAGTTCGCGAATCGGCTGGACCGTGTGCTTTTCGATGCCAAAGTCGAGTTTGGCGGCGAAACGCACCGCGCGCAGCATGCGCACCGGGTCTTCCTGGTAGCGGTGGGTCGGGTCACCGATCAGCCGCAGCAGGCGGTTGCGCACGTCATGCACACCGTTGGCGTAATCGAGAATGCGCTCGCTGACCGGGTCGTAGTACAGGGCGTTGATGGTGAAGTCGCGGCGTTGCGCGTCTTCTTCCAGGGTGCCGTACACGTTGTCACGCAGGATGCGGCCACTGGCATTGTGCGACGAACGGTGGCTGTCGCCCTGATCGTCTTCCGAGTGAGGGGCGCGGAAGGTGGCGACTTCGATGATCTCACGGCCGAAATGCACGTGGACCAGCTTGAAGCGGCGACCAATGATGCGCGCGTTGCGGAACTCGGCACGGACCTGTTCGGGAGTGGCACTGGTGGCGACGTCGAAGTCTTTCGGCGTGATGCCCAGCATCAGGTCGCGGACACAGCCACCGACCAGGTAAGCCTGGTAGCCGGCGCTTTGCAGGCGTTCCACGATGTTCACCGCATGGCGGCTGAACTGGTGGCGCTGCAGCGAGTGCTGGCTTTTGTTGATCACCTCAGGCGTGGTGCGCCTGTGGTGTTGGCCCGGTACGGGCGGGCGGAACGACTGGAACAGCTTCTTCAGCATGGGATGCACTGTTTGAAGGAATGTTCGGCCAAGAATAGGAGAATGGCCGCATGATGGGCGGGGATTCTAGCATTTACTCAGGGAATGGTGTAGGCGGGTAGCAGGATGCCTGCCAGAAGGGTGGAAACGACAAGGGGAGCCTAAGCTCCCCAAGAAGTCGTTGCGTGCTCTTATTGTTTTTTTGCTGGGCTTCTTGTTTTTGTTGAGTGCCCTGTCCACAAATCTCGAAGCTTGTGGACGACCCCCAATCCAGGGGTTAAGAGCAAACGGATTGCTTTGGCCGCTGATGTCACGTTGATCTGTCGATCCAACCAGTTCAGGCGCTGCTTTTTAGTGCAGTTTTTGTTGTTCTCTGCCTGGTTGTGGGGCAAGCCCCAAACACGCATCCTCTCCAAAAGAATCAGTTAGCTGCGCCTCCGCCGTCTTGTTTTTATTGTGCGTGAGCCGTTTCGTCTTGTTCTTATTCTGAGTTGCAGTGCTTGTTATTGTTTTTGTACTAAGCATATAGCAGGTGCCGTGCCAACTTTTGCAAACCTAGTAAAATCAAGGGGTTGAGGCGTTCTAGCGATTTTCGAGAGGCTGAAAATGCCAGGATTTCGTTACCGTACGCCTCGGGAACTGTTACGGCTCAAAGGTTGGGTAACAGATTTTTGCGGGGACTGATGTGTTACCTGGGTTTTCGCCGTGACAGGTTCAGCGCCTGTGAGATCAAGCGCCGCGCGGGCGGCGCTCGATCTCCCCGACGCCGCATATGCTGCGGCGTACGCCAGGCAGGTCAGTTATCGCTGGTAACGTTGCTCTTGCGCCGCGGGATGCCCAGGCGCTGACGGCGTTCCCAAAGGCACTTGCGGCTGACGCCAAGCTTGCGTGCCAGCTCGGTCTCGGTCATGTGATCCTGGTGTTTGAGCACGAAGTGCTGGAAGTAGTCTTCCAGCGACAGGTCTTCGGTCGGCTCGTGGCTGGCATTGGCAGCACTGGCTGCAACCAGGGCGTTGTTGAGGACTTCGTCCTCCTCCAGGTCGCCCAGTTCAATGTCGATGCCCAGCAGGTCGGCCGAAATTTCTGCGCTCTCGCTAAGAATCACCGCACGCTCCACGGCGTTTTCCAGCTCACGCACGTTACCCGGCCAGCTGTAATGACGAATGGCTTGCTCGGCTTCAGCCGAGAAGTGCAGGTCGTCGCGACCAATACGCGCGCGTTGGCGGGCGAGGAAGGCGCTGGCGATCTCGTTCACGTCACTGCCGCGCTCGCGCAGGGCAGGCAGTTTCAGGGCGATGACGTGCAGGCGATAGTAAAGGTCTTCGCGGAACTGGCCGGCCTTGGCCAGGTTCTTCAGGTCGCGGTGGGTCGCGGCGATCAGGCGCACATCGACCTTTTGCGACTGCACCGAACCCACCCGGCGAATCTCGCCTTCCTGCAGTACACGCAGCAGACGGGCCTGGGCTTCCAGTGGCAGTTCACCGATTTCGTCAAGGAACAGCGTGCCACCGTCGGCAGCCTCTACCAGGCCCGCACGCCCGGCGCTGGCACCGGTGAATGCGCCTTTCTCGTGGCCGAACAGTTCGGACTCGATCAAGGTCTCGGGGATGGCCGCGCAGTTCACCGAGATCATCGGTGCCTTGGCCCGGCGTGACAGGTTGTGCAGGGCGCGGGCCACCAGCTCTTTACCGGTACCCGACTCACCCTGGATCAGCACATTGGAGTCGGTGGGCGCAACCTTGCGGATCTTGCTGTACATGTCCTGCATGGGCGGGCATGAACCGATAATGCCGATTTCGCCATTGGCCGCAGCCGCGCTGGCTTTGTCGGCCGGGGCGGCCTTGCCATTGGTGGCGCGTGGCTCGGCAGCTGGTGCAGCGGCCGGAGCGTTCTGCCGGTCGCGCAAGATACGCGCCACGGCCTGCAGCATCTCGTCGTGGTCGAAGGGCTTGGCGATGTAGTCCACCGCGCCCATTTTCATCGAGTCCACCGCAGAGCGCAGGCTGGCGTAGCTGGTCATGATCAGCACCGGGGTACCTTGGCCGAGCTTGATCAGCTCGGTGCCAGGCGCACCTGGCAGGCGCAGGTCGCTGACGATGAGGTCGAAGGTGGCAATGCTGAAGCGTTCCTGGGCTTCCTGCACCGAGCCGGCTTCGCTGACCTGGTACTGGTTCCGCTCGAGCAGGCGACGCAAGGCCGAGCGGATGATGGTTTCGTCTTCGACGATCAGAATGTGCGGCATTGATTCAATTCTCTCGACGGTCTCGAATTTCAGGGGACGTCGCTACGACATGCCGGGGCAGGGTCACGCGGATCCGGGTGCCACGTTGCCGTTCGATATCGGCCGGGCTGTCGATGGTAATTTGCCCATAATGCTCTTCCACGATGGAATAGACCAGAGCGAGCCCCAGTCCGGTTCCTTCGCCCGGGTCCTTGGTGGTGAAGAAGGGTTCGAACAGGCGGTCCATGATGCTCTTCGGTATCCCGCTGCCCTCATCCTCGACGATCAGGTCGACGGTGTGCTCGCTCACTTCGCTGCGCACGCGCACGGCGCTGCCGGGCTTTGATGCGTCGCGGGCGTTGGAGAGCAGGTTGATCAGCACCTGGGCCAGGCGCTGCGGGTCCCCTTCGGCCCAGTGGTCCGGGTCGCAGAGGTTGAAGAACTGTACTTCGAAATTACGCCGGTTCAACGCCAGCAGACCGATGGCGTCCTGCGCCACTTCGGCCAGGCACACCGGCTCTTCGCTGTTCTGGTGGCTGCCGCCGGCATGGGCGAAGCTCATCAGCGACTGGACGATGCGTGAGACGCGCTTGGTCTGGTCGAGGATCTGGCTGGACAGCTCGATGATTTCGCCATCACCTTCACGTTCCTCACGAAGGTTTTGCGCCAGGCAGGCGATGCCGGTAATCGGGTTGCCGATTTCGTGGGCTACGCCAGCGGCCAGGCGGCCGATGCTGGCCAGGCGCTCGGAATGCACCAGCTTGTCTTCCAGTGCCTGGGTTTCGGTCAGGTCTTCCACCAGCAGCACCAGGCCGCTGTTTCCGGGTGCCAGCGGCTCGTCGATGGCGGCCTTGTGCAGGTTCAGCCAGCGCGGCTGGCCGTCCAGCGCCAGGCGCTGCTTGTGCAGGTGTTCGTCGGGCACGTTGATGAAGCCTTGCAGCAGGCCGCGCCAAGGCTCGTCGATGGTGACCAGACGCGAGCCGACCACATGCTTGGCGGCGATGCCGGTGAGCTCTTCCATGGCCTTGTTCCACATCAGGATTTCCTGGTCCTTGGCCAGCGAGCAGACGCCCATGGGCAGCTCCTGCAGGGTCTGGCGGTGGTAACGGCGTAGGGCATCGAGCTCTGCGGCAAGGCCGGTCAGGCGCGAGTGGTAGTCTTCCAGGCGGCTTTCGATGAAATGGATGTCTTCGGTCACGTAGTTTTCGTTACCGGACTTGTACGGCAGGAAGGTCTCGACCATGTCCTGGGCCACGCTCGGTCCCATCAACCCGGACAGGTTGGCTTCGATGCGGTCTCGCAGGCGACGCAGGGCATAGGGGCGGCGCTCGTCGAACGGCAGGTAGAGGTCACGCAGGGCCTGCTCCACTTCCTTTTGTGCGGCCTTGGCGCCCAGCGGTTTGGCCAGCTGGGTGGCGAACTCCTGGGGCGAGGCAGCGTGCAGCTCGCGGCGCTGCGGACGGCGCACGTTGTCCACCGCGCAGGCTTCGGCGGCGCTGACTTCTTCGTTGCTGGCGTTGGTGAACAGCGAGATCAGGGTAAACAGCAGCACGTTGGCCGCCAGCGAGGCAATGGCCGCCATGTGCCAGCTGGTGTCGTCCAGCACATAGATCATGTCCAGCAGCGGGATGTAGAAGCCCTGCAGGTTGCCCAGCAGCGGCAGCAGCATGGTCACCATCCACACCAGGGTGCCGGCCAGCAGCCCGGCGATGAAGCCACGGCGGTTGGCTGTGGGCCAGTACAGCACCGACAGCACGCCGGGCAGGAACTGCAGGGTGGCGACGAAGGCGACGATGCCCAGGTTGGCCAGGCTCTGGTGGTTGTTCTGGGTCAGGTAGAACATGAAACCGGCAGTGATGATGGCAACGATCAGCGCGCGGCGGGTCCACTTCAGCCAGCGGTAGATGTTGCCCTCGGCCGGGGGTTGATACAGCGGCAATACCAGGTGGTTGAGGGCCATGCCCGACAGCGCCAGGGTGGTAACGATGATCAGGCCGCTGGCGGCAGACAAGCCGCCGATGTAGGCCAACAGTGCCAGTGCCTCGTTGTTGGCGGCAATACCCAGGCCCAGGGTGAAGTACTCGGGGTTGGTACTGGCGCCCAGGCGCAGGCCGGCCCACAGCACCAGCGGCACGGCCAGGCTCATCAGCAGTAGGAACAGCGGCAGGCCCCAGCTGGCGCTGACCAGCGAGCGTGGGTTGAGGTTTTCGGTGAAGGCCATGTGGTACATGTGCGGCATGACGATGGCCGAGGCGAAGAACACCAGTAGCAGGGTGCGCCATGGCCCCTCCTGCAGCGGGGTGTGCAGGGCGGCCAGGGCGGTCTGGTTCTGCAGCAGCCAGACTTCCAGTTCGTGCGGGCCGCCAAATACGCCATAAAGGGCGTAGAGGCCGATGCCGCCCAGGGCCAGCAGCTTGATCACCGATTCGAAGGCGATGGCGAACACCAGCCCTTCATGTTTCTCGCGCGTGGCGATGTGCCGCGAACCGAAGAAGATGGTGAACAGGATGATCAGCGTACAGAAGGCGAATGCCACCCTTGCCTTGACCGGCTCACCGGTGAGGATGCTGATCGAGTCGGCCACCGCCTGGATTTGCAGCGCCAGCAAAGGCAGCACGCCAATCAGCATGATGATGGTGGTCAGCGCCCCCGCCCAGGTACTGCGGAAGCGGAATGCCAACAGGTCGGCCAGTGATGACAGCTGGTAGGTGCGGGTGATCTTGAGGATCGGGTAAAGCAGCACCGGTGCCAGCAGGAACGCGCCGGACACGCCCAGGTAACAGGCGAGGAAGCCGTAGCCGTACTGGTAGGCCAGGCCGACTGAGCCGTAGAAGGCCCAGGCACTGGCGTACACGCCCAGCGACAGGGTGTAGGTAAGCGGGTGGCGAATGATCGAACGCGGGATGACCCCCCGCTCGCTGATCCAGGCCACGCCGAACAGCACCATGAGGTACCCGGCGCTGATCAGGATCATCTGGGTCAGGCTAAAGCTCATCGGCATCTCGTTGGCTCTGCAGGATGAAGGTGACGACGATCAGGATCAGCCAGAGCAGGTAAGGGCGGTACCAGGCTCCGGTCGGTTCGATCCACCAGTCCATGATGGCCGGGGAGAACAGGTAGATCCCCACGACCAGAAGCAGGACCAAACGATAGATGTACATGCTGGCCTCGATGGTTGGGCGCTGCGGGCTTGGACTTATTATTGGCGCAAATGGCGGGGGGGATGCTAGCGGGAAACCATAGGGTTCGCCAACGGTTTGAATTTAATGGGCTTTTGTTTTTTAAAGGTGGTTTGCCTGTGCCGGCCTCAGCGCAAATCAGCCTCTGGCACTGTGGCCCTCTGTGCAATCGCCTCCGGCCGCCACTGCTGGCGGGCCACTGCCAACACTTCAGCCGGCGTCGCCAGCAGCAACTCCGGGTCAGTCTCCTGCCCCAGCGCCCGCAACGCCCGCAACAACAGCGGCGTGGCATGCTCCGCCTGCAGGGGTGGCGAGCGGTACGATTTGCCCAGCTTGTGCCCATCCGGCTGCACGATCAGCGGAATATGCAGGTAGCGCGGCTGTGAGAAGCCCAGCAACTCCTGCAGGTACAGCTGACGCGGGGTGTTGTCGAGCAGGTCGGCGCCGCGCACGACGTCGGTAACACCCTGCCAGGCATCGTCCAGCACCACCGCCAGCTGGTACGCATACAGCCCGTCGCGGCGCTGGATGACGAAATCTCCCACTTCACGGCCCAGGTGTTGCTGGTACTCGCCCTGTACCCGGTCAGTAAAGCGGTAAATCAGCTCTGGCACGCGCAAGCGGATCGCCGCACCTTCACGGGCATGACCGGCGTTGCGGCACAAGCCTGGGTAGATGCCTTTGTAACCTTCCAGCTGCTTGCGCGAGCAGGTACAGGCATAGGCCAGGCCCATATTGAACAGGCGGTCGACTACTGCGGCGTAGGCATCGTGCCGCTGGCTCTGGAACACCACTTCGCCATCCCATTCCAGCCCGTAACGCTCCAAGGTTTGCAGGATTGCATCACGGGCACCGGGCATTTCCCGGGGTGGGTCGGTGTCTTCCATGCGCAGCAGCCAGCGGCCGTTGACGGCGCGGGCATCGAGCCAGGAGGCGAGGGCGGCGACCAGCGAGCCGAAGTGCAGGAAGCCGCTGGGGGTAGGGGCAAAGCGCCCGATGTAGCTGGAGTCGGTCATGGTCTGGCTGGGCATATAAATGAAACGGGGCGCATCGAGCGCCCCGTTCAGGTGGAAGAAAGATCAGCCTTTGCCGACCGTTTTTTCCTTTTTCTCGGCGATTTCCTTGCAGTCGAAGCACAGGTCGGCGGTCGGACGGGCTTCAAGACGGCGCAGGCCGATCTCGATACCGCACGATTCACACCAGCCGTAATCTTCGTCCTGGATCTTCTGCAGGGTCTTGTCGATTTTCTTGATCAGCTTGCGCTCGCGGTCACGGTTGCGCAGCTCCAGAGCGAATTCTTCTTCCTGACTGGCACGGTCGGCCGGGTCCGGGAAGTTCGCAGCTTCATCCTTCATGTGGTCTACGGTGCGATCCACACTCTGCATGAGCTCGCCTTTCCAGGCATTGAGAAGCTTGGTGAAGTGCTTCTTCATGGGCTCACCCATGTACTCTTCGCCCTTGGTCTCTTTATAGGGCTCGACACCGTACATGGTTTGACCGGTTTTTTGCTTTTCTACGGTGGACATGAATAGACCGCCTCTCACTCATCTGATCCAATGCGCAGGATGCTCCATCTCCGGCGACCGCCGGCCCTGCGACTGCGAGCCGCCGAACTTACCAGATAGATCGGGGGTGCGCTAGCCCGCCCGATCCTGCTTGTTGACACCGGCGCGAGCCGTACGTTCGGTGGCGTGCAGAGGTAGAATCTCTAGTTTAGACCCAATTGAGAGAAGGTCATGGCCCACCCCTACAGTGCGCGCAGTCGCGCCATCGAACCCTTCCATGTCATGGCACTGCTGGCCCGGGCCAACGAGCTGCAGGCGGCCGGGCACGACGTGATCCACCTGGAAATCGGCGAACCGGACTTCACCACTGCCACACCGATCGTCGCCGCCGGGCAGGCAGCGTTGGCCGCCGGGCACACCCGCTACACCGCTGCACGTGGGCTGCCACAACTGCGCGAAGCCATTGCCGGCTTTTATGGCCAGCGGTATGGGCTGAGTATCGACCCGGAGCGCATCCTCATCACCCCGGGGGGCTCTGGTGCATTGCTGTTGGCCACCAGCCTGTTGGTTGACCCAGGCAAGCACTGGCTGCTGGCCGACCCGGGCTACCCGTGCAACCGCCACTTCCTGCGCCTGGTCGAGGGTGGCGCGCAGTTGGTGCCGGTAGGGCCGGACGTGAATTACCAACTGACAGCCGACCTGGTCGACCGTTACTGGGACAAGGACACGGTGGGCGCTCTGGTCGCTTCGCCGGCCAACCCGACCGGCACCGTGCTGGGGCGTGACGAGCTGGCCAGCCTTGCCAGGGCCACCCATGAGCGTCACGGCCACCTGGTGGTGGACGAGATCTACCATGGCCTCACCTATGGCATGGACGCGCCAAGCGTGCTGGAAGTCGACGACTCGGCGTTCGTCCTGAATAGTTTTTCCAAGTATTTCGGCATGACCGGTTGGCGCCTCGGCTGGCTGGTGGCGCCGCCCGGCGCAGTGGCCGATCTGGAAAAACTGGCGCAGAACCTGTACATCAGCGCACCTAGCATGGCGCAGCATGCCGCTCTGGCATGCTTCCAGCCGGAAACCCTGGCCATTTTCGAAGAACGCCGCGCCGAGTTCGCCCGCCGTCGCGACTACCTGTTGCCAGCCCTGCGCGAACTGGGCTTCCGCATTGCCGTCGAGCCACAGGGCGCGTTTTACCTGTATGCCGACATCAGTGCCTTTGGCGGTGATGCGTTCGCCTTCTGTCGGCACTTCCTGGAAACCGAGCACCTGGCCTTTACGCCGGGCCTGGACTTCGGCCGCCACCTGGCCGGCCACCATGTGCGCTTTGCCTACACCCAGAGCCTGCCACGCCTGGAGGAGGCGGTGCAGCGCATTGCCCGTGGTCTGCGGAGCTGGCAAGGCTGATGCGTTTCTCTCCTTCACTTGAACAGGGCCGCCTGCTGCGCCGCTACAAGCGCTTTCTGGCCGATATCGAACTGGCCAGCGGTGAGCAGTTGACCATTCACTGCCCGAACACCGGCTCCATGCTCAACTGCATGCGTGAAGGCGGGCAGGTGTGGTTCAGCCGCTCCAACGACCCCAAGCGCAAGCTGCCGGGCACCTGGGAAATCAGCGAAACGCCGCAGGGTCGGCTGGCCTGTGTGAATACCGGGCGGGCCAATGCGCTGGTCGAGGAGGCATTGAGGGCAGGCGTGATTGTCGAGCTGGCCGGTTTCACGGCGCTCAAGCGCGAAGTGGCTTACGGCGAGGAAGGCAGCCGGATCGACTTTCGCCTGGAGTTTGACGGTGCGCCCGTGTATGTCGAGGTCAAGAGCGTGACTTTGGGCTACCCCGACAGCACGGTCGCAGCGTTCCCGGATGCGGTGACCCAGCGCGGTGCAAAGCACCTGCGCGAGTTGGCCACGCTGGCCCGGCAGGGCGTACGGGCGGTACAACTGTATTGCGTGAACCTGACCGGTATCGATGCCGTGCGCCCGGCCGAGGAAATCGACGGTGCCTACGCTCAGGCCCTGCGTGCCGCGGTAGCCGACGGAGTGGAGGTACTGGCTTACGGTGCCCGCCTGGACGCTGAAGGCATCGTCATCGACCGCCGGTTGCCAGTGCTGCTCAACCCTTGAACCAGATACCCTGGCTGTCTTCGTGGCAGCCCATGGGCTGAAGTTGCTCTCCTTCACAGGGGCCGGCCACACATTCGCCGCTTTCTATTAGGAACAGCGCGCCGTGGTGGGCACAGTGGATGAGGCTGGCGCTGTCATCCAGAAACGCGTCTTCTGCCCAGTTCAGCGGGATCCCCCGATGCGGGCAGCGATTGCGGTACAGGTACACCTGGCCCTGGCGGCGTACGCCGAACAGTTCGACGCCGTCTACGCTGAAGGCGCGGCTTTGGCCTTCGGCCAGGCCGTGGGAAGTACAAAGGAAGTGCATGGCAAGGACGACTCGTGAAACAGATGATGGCTTGACGCGCCAATGCGAATAATTATCAAATTGCCCGCATTCGCTGCGCCTGGCTACCTATGGTGCGCAGTTCTGCCGCCCGCCACAAGGCGCGCGGCCCGCCTTAAGAAGGAACCCGATGATGCGCCGTCCCGTCGCCTTGCTCGCGCTGTGCGCAAGCCTTGTGCTCTCTACCCAGGCCTTGGCGGCCGAGCTGCCGCAACGCTGGGTCAGCGCGGGTGGTGCACTGAGTGAGTGGATAACTGCGCTGGGCGGTGAAGCGCGGCTGGTGGGGGTTGATACCACCAGCCAGCACCCGGCATCGTTGAAATCACTGCCTAGCGTGGGTTATCAGCGGCAACTGTCGGCAGAAGGCATCCTCAGCCTGCGACCGGATGTGCTGGTGGGCACCGAAGAAATGGGCCCGCCACCGGTGCTGGCGCAAATCCGCAAGGCGGGTGTGCAGGTGGAGTTGTTTTCCAGCAAGGCCGAGCTGTCGGCGGTGGATGAAAACCTCAAGTACCTGGGCCAGTTGCTTGGCGCCGAGCAGCAAGCGTCGGCGTTGGCGGCCAGTTACCACCAGCAACTTGAGGGTTTGCAGGCCAAGGTCAAGCAGGCCCAGGCAGGGCACAAGGCGCCGGGCGTGCTGCTACTCGTCGGGCATGCCGGTGCCAAGCCGCTGATTGCCGGGCAGGGCACTGCGGGTGACTGGCTGTTGGGCCAGGCGGGTGGGCGTAACCTGGCAGCGCATCAGGGTTACAAGAATTTCTCCAACGAAGCACTGGCCGCGCTGGACCCGGATGTGATCGTGTTCTCCGACCGGGCGTTGGCCGATGAGCAGGCCTTGCAGGCGCTGCTGAAAGAAAACCCCGCGCTGGCGGCGTCCCGTGCAGTGCGTGAGAAGCGCCTTGTATCGCTTGACCCAACATTGCTGGTCGGCGGTCTTGGGCCACGCCTGCCGGCTACCTTGCAGTCGCTGGCTGCCAACTTCTACCCGGCGGCCAAGGCCAGCTTTGCACAATGAAGCAGCGGGTGCAGCCACGTACGTTGTTCATTTGCCTGAGCCTGTTGTGCCTGTTGGCGGTCTGGCTGTCGTTGGCCTTGGGGCCGGTCAGCCTGCCGCTGTTCGACACCCTGCGCGCCGGCCTGCGCCTGCTGGGGCTGCCGATTGCGGCTGACGGCCTGCAACAGGCCGAGATGATCCTGGGCCAGATCCGCCTGCCGCGTACCCTGTTGGGGTTGGCGGTGGGCGCGGTGCTCGCGCTGTCCGGTGTGGCCATGCAGGGGCTGTTCCGTAACCCGCTGGCCGACCCAGGGCTGGTGGGGGTGGCCGCCGGGGCTGCGATGGGGGCTGCGGTCGCGATTGTCGGTGGTGCCTGGTTTGGTGGCATGCCGGAGGCCTTCGCGCCCTATTTGCTGTCCTTTTGCGCGTTTGTCGGGGGGCTTGGGGTAACCGCGCTGGTTTACCGCCTGGGGCGGCGCGATGGGCAGACCAACGTGGCCACGATGCTGCTGGCCGGTGTGGCCATGACCGCGCTGGGCGGCGCGGCCGTGGGGCTGTTCTCCTACTTGGCCGACGACACTACCCTGCGCACCCTGACATTCTGGAACCTCGGGAGCCTGAACGGCGCGAGCTACGAGCGGCTGTGGCCGCTGCTGCTGGTGGCGGCGGGGGTAGCGGTGTGGCTGCCGCGCCGGGCCAAGGCACTGAATGCCCTGTTGCTTGGAGAGTCTGAGGCGCGCCACCTGGGTGTTGATGTGGAGCGACTCAAGCGTGAGCTGGTGTTCTGCACGGCGCTGGGGGTGGGGGCAGCAGTGGCTGCCGCTGGGCTGATCGGTTTCATCGGCCTGGTGGTGCCACACCTGGTGCGCTTGCTGGCCGGGCCTGATCACCGGGTGGTGCTGCCGGCTTCGTTGCTGGCGGGTGGCGTGCTGATGCTGTTTGCCGACTTGGCCGCGCGGCTGCTGCTGGCGCCTGCCGAGTTGCCGATCGGTATCGTCACGGCCTTTATCGGTGCGCCGTTCTTCCTGTTCTTGCTGATACGAGGGCGCAGCTGATGTTGCAAGTGGAAGGGCTGCACCTGCGGCGGGGCAGTAATGAGGTGCTGCATGACATTCACCTGCAACTGAGCCCGGGGCAGGTTGTGGGTGTGCTAGGCCCCAACGGTGCTGGCAAAAGCAGCCTGTTGGGGGTGCTGTGTGGCGAACTGGCACCGGACCGTGGGCAGGTAACGCTGCAGGGACGGCCACTGGCTGACTGGGGTGGGCAGGAGCGTGCCAGGCGCCTGGCCGTGCTGCCGCAGGTGTCCAGCCTGGGCTTCTCCTTCCGGGTCGAGGAGGTTGTGAGCATGGGGCGCATGCCGCATGGCACCGGGCAGCGGCGCGATGCAGAAATTGTCGAGGCGGCCTTGCAGGCGGCAGATGCCTGGCATCTGGTGGACCGCAGTTACCTGGCGTTATCGGGCGGTGAGCGGCAGCGAGTACACCTGGCCCGCGTGCTGGCGCAGTTGTGGCCGGGCGAAGAGGGCACCACGCTGCTGCTCGACGAGCCCACCTCGATGCTCGACCCGCTGCACCAGCACACGACGCTGGAGTCTGTACGCCGTTTCGCCGACCGTGGCGCCGCAGTGCTGGTGATCCTGCACGACTTGAACCTGGCGGCGCGTTACTGTGACCGTATCCTGTTGCTGGAACAGGGGCGCTGCCATGCCTTTGCCACGCCCGAGGCGGTGTTGACACCCGCAGCGTTGAAAGCGGTATACGGTATTGACGTGCTGGTGCAGGCACACCCGGAGCGTGGGCACCCGCTGATCATCACCCGCTAGGAGGCATTGCCGATGCGTCATCTGCTGCTGTCTGGTCTGATGCTATGCCTGATGCTGTCACTGGGTGGCTGCCAGGCCAGCTTGCCGCCATTACCCGCCTGGCAGAGCAGTGAAGGGCGCACGCATGCCGAGTTGGGGCACATCATCGACCTTGCCAGTGGACAGTTGATCAGCCCTGAGCAGTTGGTGCAGCGCTTGGCAGACGCTCCCCGAGTCATGGTGGGCGAGAAGCACGACAACCCCGATCATCATGCGCTGCAGCTTTGGCTGCTACGCGCTTTGCAAGCTCGGCGCGCGCAAGGCAGCCTCTTGCTGGAAATGCTGCAGCCAGAGCAGCAACCGCTGGTCGACAAGGTGCAGGCGCACGCTGTGCCGGCAGACTTGCCCAAGGCTCTGGCGTGGCAAGAGGGTTGGGATTGGACGTTGTACGGGCCGATCGTGCGTGAGGCCTTGCAGCTGCGCGTGCCGCTGCTGGCGGCCAACCTGTCGCCTGGCGAGATGCGCCAGGCTTATCGGCAGCCCGCTTCGTTAAAGGGTGATAAGTCCAATGCTCCAACGGTAAAGGCTGCGTTGCTGGAGCAAGTGCGCGCTGGGCATTGCGGGATGCTGCCTGAAAGCCAGTTGCCAGCGATGCTGGCCGTGCAGCAACAGCGCGACCGGCGCATGGCCGAGCGCTTGCTGGCGGCACCGCAGCCGGCGTTGCTGTTCGCAGGGGCCTTTCACGCGCGCAAGGACTTGGGCGTGCCGTTGCATCTGGCTGATCTGGGCGCATCGGGGCAGAGCAAGGTACTGCTGCTTACCGAGGTGGGCGAGCAGGTTGAGCCGGGCGAGGCGGACTACGTGTGGTACACGGCGGCGATGCCGGAGCAGGACTATTGCGCGCAGTTTCGTCAGTAATGTGAGCCGTGACAGGGTCACGCCAGGCGATACAAAACCTACAGGCAAAAAAAGACCCGGCAAATTGCCGGGTCAATAACCGTGATTAGCCTGATGAGGAGATAATCTGAGAGTCCGAACCAGGGGCTCTTAGCTTATCCAACCAGTCTCGCGACCAGTTGTGATAATCATAACAATTCTCATTTAGCCGTCAATCCCCTTTCCACGATTATTTTGGATTTTTTTGCGGAGGGTTCTTCGCGTCGAGTTGTTGGTTGAGTGCTTCTTTGCGTTCGAGCGGCAAATCGTTCCAGTGCATGTCCAGCAGGGCGCCTTCAATGGCATACAACAGCACCTTTGATGCGCGAAACCCTCGTGTCTTCACGGCCTGGTACGCACCCACCGCGCCCAGGCGGCGCAAATCCGATGCACTGTGAATGCCGGCTGCGTGCAGCCACTGCGCAGAGGTCTTGCCAAGGTTCTTCAGATGCTGCAATTCATCGTTCATCGAGCCTCCTTGCGATGGCTGAACGGGTCTGGGGGATAAATCGCGAGCAGGTCAGAGAGGAGTGTAGCGGGGGTTGGGAAATGCGCGGCCTTTTGCCATCGGGGGTGACGAGATGCCTTGAGCGGCATGTGCCGGCCTCTTCGCGGGTAAACCCGCGAGAGGCCGACACAGGAAAGCGGCGAACTTACAGCCCAGGCAAGCGCTGGCGAATCTGCTCGATCACCTGGTCCATGCTGCCGGCGGTCTGGGTATCGACCTGGGTGCTTTGCACAAGCTCCTGTCCATCCAGCGGCTCACGGCTGGCCTGTTGCGCCTTGACCACTTCCAGCGTGGCATCCGACGGGTCGCTGTTCTGCGCCTGGCGCTGCTCCAGCCAGCTGGCGATGACCGCATCCGGGGCGTGGCAGTCGAGAATCAGGAATGGTACACCGGTCTGGCTGGCAACGTCGGCCGCAGCCTGGCGCTGCTCACGCTTGAGGTAGGTGGCATCCAGTACCACCGGGAAACCGGCACGCAGCACGGTTGCCGCCACTTCGTGCAGGCGCTGGTAGGTCGCTACATTGGCGTCCTGGCCATAGATACCGGTGCGCAGTTGGCCAGCGTCGGCCTGCTGTTGTTCACCGAACAGGCGCTTGCGCTCGACATCAGAGCGCACGCGAATGGCGCCCAAGGCCTCCACCAGGCGCATTGCCACATGGCTCTTGCCCACTGCCGAAACGCCATGGGTGATGGCCAGGAGACGCGAAGGAATGGCGCTGTAGCTTTCTGCCAGGTTGGCGTAATTGCGGTAGGTGCGCAGGGTGGTGGCCCGTTGTACGCCATCGGCATTGGCCGGCATGCTGAACAGCGCGACCTTGGCCCGTACCAGGGCGCGATAGGCTTTGTAGAAGTTGAGCACTTCCAGGCCTTCATAATCCCCCGTCAGCTCCAGGTACTGGCTGATGAAGCGTCGTGCCAGGCACTTGAGGCCGCGGTCTTCCAGGTCCATGGCGAGGAAGCCGGTGTCGGCCCAGACATCGGTCTTGCGGAACGGTTCGTTGAACTCGATGCAGTCGAAGATCACCACCTGGCCGTTGATCAGGGTGGCGTTGCCCAGATGGATGTCGCCATGGCACTCGCGGGTGAAACCATTGGCCTTGCGTGAGGCAAACAGGCCTTGCAGCCGCTCGAAACTGCTCCGCGCCCAGGCTTGCAGGTTGTCCAGTTGCAGCAGGTCCGCCTTGTCGGTGAGGAATGGGCGGATCTGCTCGAAGTTCTGCTCGACCGGAGCCATGACGCTTTCAGGCGAACCGTAGGGCTGCTCGGCAGATACCTTGGGGGTCTGCAGGTGGAACTCGGCGATTTGCCGGGCCATCTGGTCGATGTGCGCGGCATTCAGTTCGCCGTTGGCCTGCAGGGTGCTGAGCATCTGCCCCTGGGGGAACTGGCGCATCTTCAGCGCGTATTCGATGGCCTCGCCTTCGCCACCGATCTGCGGCGCATCGACGCTACCGGTGATCGGCAACACTTCCAGGTAAAGGCCGTCGGTCATGCGCTGGTTCAAGCGCAACTCTTCGTTACAGAAATGCTGGCGCTGGTCCAGGCTGGTGAAGTCGAGGAATCCGAAGTTCATCGGTTTCTTGATCTTGTAGGCATACTCGCCGGTGAGCAGCACCCAGGAGATATGCGTCTCGATGAGCTGGAACCCATCCACAGGGTGAGGGTACAGGGCTGGGTTCTGCAACGCAGTGATAAGAGCTTGGCTCACGGCAAATCCTTCCGGGGCAAGGGAATTCGAATGCGCCATTATGGTCAATGGTGCCGTCCCTGCCTACCGCCGGGCCGTCTGCCCAGCCTTTATAAAGTGCGTATAATCCGCCGCCATGACCCGAACCCGAAATCCCCGTACCCCTCCGAAACGCCCGACCGGCCGCTCCCGCGCCTGGCTGGGCTGGGCTTTGAAGCTCAGCCTGGTAGGCCTGGTGATCGTTGCCGGCTTCGCGGTTTACCTCGATGCCGTTGTGCAGGAGAAGTTCTCCGGCAAGCGCTGGACCATCCCGGCCAAGGTGTATGCCCGGCCACTGGAGTTGTTCACCGGCCAGAAACTGAGCAAGAACGACTTCCTCACCGAGCTCGATGCGCTCGGTTACCGCCGTGAAAGTGCGGCCAACGGCCCGGGTGCTGCGGCGATCAACGGTAATACCGTCGACCTCAATACCCGAGGCTTCCAGTTCTACGAGGGCATGGAGCCGGCGCAGTTCGTGCGCGTGCGTTTCTCGGGCGATTACGTGGCGGGCCTTTCCGGCGCCAACGGCAAGGCACTGGATGTGGTGCGCCTGGAGCCGCTGATGATTGGCGGTATCTACCCGAAAAACCTCGAAGACCGCATCCTGATCAAGATCGACCAGGTGCCCAAGTACCTGCTCGAAACGCTGGTGGCCACCGAAGACCGCGACTTCTACAGCCACTTTGGCGTGTCGCCCAAGTCCATCGCCCGGGCCATGTGGGTCAACACCTCGTCCGGCTCGATGCGCCAGGGTGGCAGTACCCTGACCCAGCAGTTGGTGAAAAACTTCTACCTCAGCAGCGAGCGCAGCCTCAGCCGCAAGCTGACCGAGGCGATGATGGCGGTGCTGCTGGAGCTGCACTACGACAAGCGCGAAATCCTGGAGGCCTACCTCAACGAGGTGTTCGTCGGTCAGGACGGCCAGCGTGCCGTTCACGGCTTCGGTTTGGCCAGCCAGTTCTTCTTCAGCCAGCCGCTGTCGGAGCTGAAGCTGCACCAGATCGCCTTGCTGGTAGGTATGGTCAAAGGCCCGTCCTACTACAACCCGCGGCGTTACCCTGACCGCGCCCTGGCCCGCCGTAACCTGGTGCTGGACCTGGTGGCCGAGCAAGGCGTCGCCAGCCAGGCAG
This sequence comes from Pseudomonas monteilii NBRC 103158 = DSM 14164, assembly GCF_000730605.1. GTDB lineage: Bacteria > Pseudomonadota > Gammaproteobacteria > Pseudomonadales > Pseudomonadaceae > Aquipseudomonas > Aquipseudomonas monteilii. The sequence continues at coordinate 66,687 of NZ_BBIS01000048.1, forward strand.
AAGTCGATGCAGCGAAGAAGATGCCGCTGGGCGTGACCAAGCGTGGCAGCCTGGCCGACAGCTCGTTCCCGGCCTTCCTCGACCTGGTCAAGCGCCAGTTGCGCCAGGACTACCGCGACGAAGACTTGACCGAAGAAGGGCTGCGTATCTTCACCAGTTTCGACCCGATCCTGCAGATGAAGGCCGAGACCTCGATGAACGAGACCTTCAAGCGCCTGGCGGGGCGTAAGGGCGCTGACGAGGTGGAGTCGGCAATGGTCGTGACCAACCCGGAAACCGGTGAAGTACAAGCCCTGATCGGCAGCCGCCAGGCAGGCTTCGCCGGCTTCAACCGGGCCATCGACGCTGTGCGCCCGATTGGCTCGCTGGTCAAACCGTCGGTGTACCTGACGGCGCTGGAGCAGCCGAGCAAGTACACCCTGACCAGCTGGGTGCAGGACGAGCCATTCTCGGTCAAAGGTGCCGACGGCCAGGTCTGGCGCCCGCAAAACTATGACCGCCGCCCGCACGGGACCATCTACCTGTATCAGGGGTTGGCCAACTCGTACAACTTGTCGACCGCCAAGCTCGGTCTGGAAGTGGGCGTGCCCAACGTGATCAAGACCATCGGCCGTTTGGGGGTGAATGTCGACTGGCCAGCCTTCCCGGCCATGCTGCTGGGTGCCGGCGGCATGTCGCCGATGCAGGTTGCGACCATGTACCAGACCATCGCCAACGGCGGCTTCAATACACCGATGCGCGGTATCCGCAGCGTGCTCACTGCCGAAGGCGAACCGCTCAAGCGCTACCCGTTCCAGATCCAGCAAACCTTCGACCCGGGCGCCATCTATCTGGTGCAGAACGCCATGCAGCGGGTGATGCGTGAAGGTACCGGGCGCTCCGTGTACAACACCCTGCCGCGCTCGCTGACCCTGGCGGGCAAGACCGGTACCAGTAACGACTCGCGCGACAGCTGGTTCTCCGGCTTCAGCCAGGACCTGCTGGCCGTGGTGTGGATGGGCCGTGACGATAATGGCAAAACGCCATTTACCGGTGCCACCGGTGCCCTGCAGGTCTGGACCAGCTTCATGAAGAAGGCCGACCCGCTGCCGCTGGACATGCCGCAGCCGGACAACGTGGTGCAGGCCTGGATCGACCCGTACACAGGTCATGGGTCTGATGCCAGCTGTCCGGGAGCGGTGCAGATGCCGTATATTCGCGGCAGTGAGCCCCCCGCCGGCGCGACCTGTGGCGGCGAGCAGGACCCAGTCGAATCGGTCATGGACTGGGTCAAGGGCTGGATGAACTAAGCACAGGCTGCATTGATGAGGTGTGACGTGAACAAGTGGCTGTTTCCTGCCGTGACGGCGCTGGCAGTGCTCCAGGGGTGCTCCAGCGTCCCGCGCGGCAATATTCCGGTGGTCGATTCGAGCACCCGCGTGTCCAACAGCGAACGCGTAACAGCCAACCGCACGGCGGGTGGCTATAACACGGGCACCGCCCAGGCGCAGACGCTACCCGAGGATTCTGGCGTCACCGTGATGATCCCGCAGGGCGCTGGCGCCTCGGGCATCCAGACGTTCCCGGCGGCCAATGGTTCGGCGCCAATCAGCACCTCGCCGATCACGCCTGGCCCGATTACCCCGGGCCCGGTAAGTTCGGCGCCAATGACCACCAATCCAAACCCGATCGCCGACGAACCCTTCGACATCGCCGCGATGAACAGCACCCCGCAGAGCTCCAGCGCGCCAACCGGCATTCCGCGCAGCAGTGCTGCCGGCGGGCTGTCTGCCGACGAGCAACTCGACGGCCCGGTACTGGCATTGCTGACCACCGCCAAGACCCAGCAGGGCAGTGGCGACTTCAACGGCGCCGCGTCTAGCCTGGAGCGTGCCCAACGCATTGCCCCGCGCGAGCCGCAGGTGTTGTACCGCCTCGCCCAGGTGCGCCTGTCGCAGGGTGATGCGGCGCAGGCCGAGCAGCTGGCGCGCCGCGCGCTCACTTACGCCAACGGCCGCCCAAGCCTGCAGGCTGAGCTGTGGAACACCATCGCCCAGGCCCGTGAAAAGCAGGGTGACAGCGCGGGTGCCGCACTGGCCCGGCAAAAAGCGCGGGTCAATTCGTAATGATCGAGCAACGCATTCTGGACATTGCCGACCACCTGTTGCTGATCGAGCGAGAGCTGCAGGTGCAAGGCTGGTGGGATGATGAACCGCCAAGCGACGAGGCATTGGCCAGTACCGTGCCGTTCGCCGTCGATACCCTCAGTTTCGAGCAATGGCTGCAATGGATCTTCCTGCCCCGCATGAAGATCATCATCGAGCTGGGCCACCCGCTGCCCAACGCGTCGAGCATTCTCGTCATGGCCGAAACCGTGTTTACCAACCGCCCGGAGCAAAGTCGTGAGCTTCGCCGCCTGTTGGCAGCTTTTGACCAATTGATCGCTCCTTCCGCCTGATTTCTTCAGTTTTTCCTTCAAGGGCCGCAGATTGTGGCCCTTTTTTTGCGAAATCTTATTAGTTCTGCTGCTGAAGCGATTTTTAGTGGTGGCGGGAATTCATCTTGGGGAAAAATTGGCAATAATTTTTCTTGACTTGTTGGCGCCGAATCACAAGAATCCAACTTCCGCTGTAGAGGGACTGCCAGAAGCAGACCCGCTAAGCAGATCATGAGGTGCACACCCGCACCGACCTGTTACACCCCGCAACGCGTTACCTCGCGCTGGGTGGGAAAACCCCGCAACACTCTGGGGTGCTCCCAATACTTGCTCAGTCAGTGCTGACGTTCGCTCATGCTCTGCTTGGCAGTAAACCTATTAAGACCCGTCCAGTGAGGGCGGTATTCTGGCGTTTTAGAGGTGAACAACGTGGAGCTTTTATCTGGCGCTGAGATGGTCGTCCGCTTCTTGCGTGACGAAGGCGTTAAGCACATCTACGGGTACCCTGGTGGTGCTCTCCTGCATGTTTACGACGCACTGTTCAAAGAACCGGAAGTGGAACACATCCTGGTTCGTCACGAGCAGGCGGCAACCCATATGGCGGATGGCTACGCCCGCGCCACCGGCAAGGCCGGTGTGGTGCTGGTAACCTCCGGCCCGGGCGCGACCAATGCCATTACCGGCATTGCCACCGCCTACATGGACTCCATTCCGATGGTCATCCTGTCCGGCCAGGTGCCTAGCACCATGGTGGGTACCGATGCCTTCCAGGAAACTGACATGATCGGTATCTCGCGGCCGATCGTGAAGCACAGCTTCATGATCAAGAACCCGACCGAGATCCCGGAAGTTCTGAAAAAAGCGTTCTACCTGGCGCAATCCGGTCGCCCAGGTCCAGTCGTGGTCGACATTCCAAAAGACATGACCAACCCGGCTGAGAAGTTCGAATACGTCTACCCGAAAAAGGTCAAGCTGCGCTCCTACAGCCCGGCGGTCCGTGGCCACTCCGGCCAGATCCGCAAGGCTGCCGAAATGCTGCTGGCGGCCAAGCGCCCGATCGTCTACTCCGGCGGTGGCGTGATCCTCGGCGGTGGCTCCGAAGCCCTGACCGAAATTGCCAAGTCGCTGAACCTGCCGGTCACCAATACCTTGATGGGCCTCGGTGGCTTCCCGGGTACCGACCGCCAGTTCCTCGGCATGCTGGGCATGCACGGCAGCTTCACCGCCAACATGGCCATGCACAACGCCGACGTGATCCTTGCCGTGGGCGCGCGTTTTGACGACCGCGTGGTAAACGGCCCGGCCAAGTTCTGCCCGAACGCCAAGATCATCCACATCGACATCGACCCGGCGTCGATCTCCAAGATGATCAAGGCCGACGTGCCAATCGTAGGGCCGGTCGACAGCGTGCTCAGCGAAATGCTCGGCATCCTCAAGGAAATCGGCGAGCAGCCTGACAAGGTTGCGCTGGATGCCTGGTGGAAGCAGATCGACGAATGGCGTGGCAATGGCGAGCTGTTCCCTTACGACAAGGGCGACGGCAACGTCATCAAGCCGCAGAAAGTCATCGAGACCCTGTGCGAAGTGACTCATGGCGATGCCTTCGTCACCTCCGACGTGGGCCAGCACCAGATGTTCGCGGCGCAGTACTACCGCTTCAACAAGCCGAACCGCTGGATCAACTCCGGTGGCCTGGGCACCATGGGCTTCGGCTTCCCGGCGGCGATGGGCGTCAAGCTCAACTTCCCGGACCAGGACGTCGCCTGTGTGACTGGCGAAGGCAGCATCCAGATGAACATCCAGGAGCTGTCCACCTGCATGCAGTACGGCCTGCCGGTGAAGATCGTCAACCTGAACAACGGTGTGTTGGGCATGGTTCGCCAGTGGCAGGACATGGCCTACAACGGTCGTCACTCGCACTCGTACGTCGAATCGCTGCCTGACTTCATCAAGCTGGCCGAGGCCTATGGCCATGTGGGTATCCGCATCACCAGCCTGAAGGACCTCAAGCCGAAGCTGGAAGAAGCGTTTGCGATGAAGGACCGCCTGGTGTTCATCGACATCGCGGTTGACCGCAGTGAGCACGTCTATCCGATGCAGATCAAGGATGGCTCGATGCGTGACATGTGGCTGAGCAAGACGGAGCGTACCTGATATGCGGCACATCATTTCCCTGCTGCTGGAAAACGAACCCGGTGCTCTGTCCCGCGTGGTCGGCCTGTTCTCCCAGCGCAACTACAACATTGAAAGCCTGACCGTGGCGCCGACCGAAGACCCGACCCTGTCGCGTCTGACGCTGACCACCGTTGGCCATGACGAAGTGATCGAGCAGATCACCAAGAACCTGAACAAGCTGGTCGAAGTGGTCAAGCTTGTCGACCTGTCGGAAAGCGCTCATATCGAGCGTGAACTGATGCTGGTCAAGGTCAAGGCCACCGGTGCCCAGCGCGCCGAGATCAAGCGCACCACGGATATCTTCCGTGGCCAGATCGTCGATGTGACCGCCAGCGTGTACACCGTACAGCTGAGCGGTACCAGCGACAAACTGGACAGCTTCATCCAGGCGATCGGCACTGCATCGATTCTCGAAACCGTGCGCAGCGGCGTTACCGGCATTGCCCGTGGCGACAAAGTGCTCAGCATCTAAATTCAAAAATTAGTGATGGCTCCGCAGGGGCCGAGATATAACCAGGGGTATTTTCATGAAAGTTTTCTACGATAAAGACTGCGACCTTTCCATCATCCAGGGCAAGAAAGTCGCCATCATCGGTTACGGCTCCCAGGGCCACGCTCAGGCGTGCAACCTGAAGGACTCCGGTGTAGACGTTACTGTCGGTCTGCGTAAAGGTTCGGCTACCGTTGCCAAGGCTGAAGCCCACGGCCTGAAAGTTGCTGACGTTGCTACCGCTGTCGCTGCGGCTGACCTGGTCATGATCCTGACCCCGGACGAGTTCCAGGGCGCGCTGTACAAGAACGAGATCGAGCCGAACATCAAGAAGGGCGCTACCCTGGCCTTCTCGCACGGCTTCTCGATCCACTACAACCAGGTTGTGCCACGTGCCGACCTCGACGTGATCATGATCGCGCCGAAGGCCCCGGGCCACACCGTTCGCTCCGAGTTCGTCAAAGGCGGCGGCATCCCTGACCTGATCGCTATCTACCAGGACGCTTCGGGCAACGCCAAGAACGTCGCCCTGTCCTACGCTTCGGGCGTTGGCGGTGGCCGTACCGGCATCATCGAAACCACCTTCAAGGACGAGACCGAAACCGACCTGTTCGGTGAGCAAGCCGTTCTGTGCGGCGGTACCGTCGAGCTGGTCAAAGCCGGTTTCGAAACCCTGGTCGAAGCTGGCTACGCGCCAGAAATGGCCTACTTCGAGTGCTTGCACGAGCTGAAGCTGATCGTTGACCTCATGTACGAAGGCGGCATCGCCAACATGAACTACTCGATCTCCAACAACGCCGAATACGGTGAGTACGTCACTGGCCCGGAAGTCATCAACGAAGAATCCCGCAAGGCCATGCGCAACGCCCTGAAGCGCATCCAGGACGGCGAATACGCGAAGATGTTCATCTCCGAAGGTGCTACCAACTACCCATCGATGACCGCCAAGCGCCGCAACAACGCCGCTCACGGCATCGAAATCATCGGCGAGCAACTGCGTTCGATGATGCCGTGGATCTCGGCTAACAAAATCGTCGACAAGACCAAGAACTAAGTCTTATCGAAAGATTAAAAACGCGGCTTCGGCCGCGTTTTTTCGTTCTGGCAGTCCGCTTCTGGTATAAAGCAGACCAGTGGCCTGCCGTCAGAACCTGTTTCGCAGGCCCGTGTCGAACATTTTCCATCCTGTTGCAAGGTACCCTCCATGAGCGAACGTCCTGAAGAGCCGAACAAGCCCTCCGACGCCGAAAGCCTGCTACCTGTCGATGAGCACGTTGAAGAAGGGCATGACGCCGAAGGGCGCAAGGTGCGTCACCGCGGCATCTATTTGCTGCCCAACCTGTTTACCACCGCAAACCTGTTTGCCGGTTTCTATTCCATCATCAGCTCGATGAGCGCGCAGAGCGCCCTGAGTGCCGGTGACCCGCGTGAGGCGAGCAAGTACTTCGCCTTTGCCGCCATCGCCATCTTCGTGGCCATGGTGCTCGACGGCCTGGATGGCCGCGTTGCGCGCATGACCAATACCCAGAGTGCCTTCGGCGCCGAGTACGACTCGCTGTCGGACATGGTTGCCTTCGGCGTGGCCCCAGCCTTGCTGGCCTTCGGCTGGGCGCTGGGTGACATGGGCAAGGTCGGCTGGATGGTCGCCTTCATCTATGTGGCCGGTGCAGCACTGCGCCTGGCACGCTTCAATACCCAGGTCGGCACCGCCGACAAGCGCTACTTCATTGGCCTGGCCAGCCCGGCTGCCGCAGGTGTGGTGGCGGGTACCGTGTGGGCGTTCAGCGACTACGGCATCCAGGGCTCCAAGCTGTCGTTCCTGGTGGCGCTGTTGGTAGCGGCTGCCGGCATGCTGATGGTCAGTAACATCAAGTACAACAGTTTCAAGGAGCTGGACCTCAAAGGGCGCGTACCGTTCGTGGCCATCCTGGCGGTGGTGCTGGTGTTTGCCGTGGTATTCAGCGATCCACCGCGCATCCTGCTGCTGATCTTCCTCGCCTATGCGGCATCGGGGCCGATCCAGTTCCTGTTGAAGGCGCGCCGGCGCAAAGCGTAAAAATCGCTTAATGCTGGAATAACCCTCCGGCTCCATAGTCTTACTGGTACATCCGTTATCCAGTGCTGTGGAGCCGCCCATGCTCATCAAGCTTCCCAGGTCTTCCGAGTGCAAGGCGTCGGAGATCACCCCCGAAGGCATCTACCTTTCCCGTCGCACCCTGCTGGGTGGCTCGTTGGCCGGCCTGGCGCTGGGTGCGTTGCCGCGCATGGGGATGGCGGCAGAGCCCAGTCGATATGCTGATGTCGAGGCAGGCAAGGCGCCAGGCTGGTTCAGTGACAAGCTTTCTTCTGCTCACTGGCAGGCTGTGACGGTGCAGGGGGAGGCGATTACGCCTTTCAAGGATGCCACCCACTACAACAACTTCTATGAATTCGGCCCTGACAAGGGAGACCCGGCGGCTTATGGCGACAGCCTGCAGACCGAGCCATGGTCGGTTGTAGTGGATGGTGAGGTAGGTAAGCCAGGCCGCTATGCGCTGGAAGACTTCGTTAAACCCTATCAGCTTGAAGAGCGCATCTACCGGTTGCGTTGCGTCGAAGCCTGGTCGATGGTCATTCCCTGGTTGGGCATTCCCTTGGCGCAGGTGCTCAAGCAGGTCGAGCCGACTTCGAAGGCGCGCTACGTGCGCTTCGAGACATTGAAAGACCCGCAGCATCTGCCGGGGCAGCGCTCCGGGTTCGCCCTGATCGACTGGCCTTATAGAGAGGGGTTGCGGCTGGATGAAGCAATGCACCCGCTGGCGATCCTGGCGGTGGGCATGTATGGGCGGGTGTTACCCAACCAGAATGGAGCGCCGTTGCGGTTGGTGGTGCCCTGGAAGTATGGCTTCAAGAGCATCAAGTCGATCGTGCGCATCAGCCTGGTGGCTGAACAGCCCGCGACCACTTGGCAAGGGTTGGCGCCGGATGAGTATGGCTTCTATGCCAACGTGAACCCGACGGTCGACCACCCGCGTTGGACCCAGGCGCGTGAGCGGCGCTTGCCCAGCGGGTTGTTCAGCCCCAATGTGCGTGAAACACAGATGTTCAATGGCTACGCTGATGAAGTGGCTTCACTGTACAGCGGGCTGGATCTGCGGAAGAACTATTGATGCGCTATCCCTGGTTTCGCCTGGCCATCTTCGTTGTGGGGTGCCTGTTCCCGGCGTGGTGGTTGTATGAGGCAGCGATAAATCTGCTGGGGCCGGACCCCGGCAAGGTCATGATGGATCGTCTTGGGCTCGGGGCGCTCACTTTCCTGCTGGTGACCTTGAGCATGACGCCGCTACAGAAGCTGACAGGCTGGTCGGGCTGGGTCGTGGTGCGTCGGCAGCTGGGGCTGTGGGTGTTTGCTTACATCGTGCTGCACATCCTGGCCTACCTGTTCTTTATTCTGGGGCTGGATTGGGGGCAGCTGGCGGTGGAGCTGCGTAAGCGGCCTTACATTATTGTGGGGGCGCTGGGGTTTCTCGGCTTGCTGGCCTTGGCGGTGACCTCGAATCGCTACAGCCAGAGGCGGTTGGGGGCCAGGTGGAAGAAGTTGCACAGGTTGGTGTACGTGATTCTTGGCTTGGGGTTGCTGCACTTTTTGTGGATCGTGCGCTCGGACCTCAGGGAGTGGGCGATCTATGCAGGGGTTGGCACTTTACTGATGCTGCTGCGTATTCCGGCTATTACGCGGGCTCTGCCCAAGTTCGCCCGTGGGCGGGGTAGGGCAGTTTGAAACATTTCTGAAGATAAGGGTTGACGC
>NZ_BBIS01000047.1 GCF_000730605.1 Pseudomonas monteilii NBRC 103158 = DSM 14164
CCAGAAGCGGTCATCGCATATCGACAAATTCGGAGGCTATTCATTCATCTATTCAACTGAACGTAGAGCGCTGACGCCGCCCGAAGGCACTTCAATGATGCTGTAGAGCGGTTGCACATCTGAACGATTACAATCTTGCGTTCTCGCCACTTCTGAAAATGAATTCCAATGACTCTAACAATGCCTGAGTGGACTGCGATTATTGCGGCCGGCGGCGTAGCAACCCAGTTCTTGATTGCCCATCTCTCTCGACGACAGATTACGAAGCAGCTTGATCTCCAACACTTGGTATCCCATCGCGCAACGGCGACTTTCGTTGCGGATAAGCGCCAGAAGTGGATTGATGAGCTGCGTATGGACATGGCTTTCCACCTAGCCTTGTCGCAGGAGATCGTCTGGAAGTGGGATGGTATGCGTTCCCGCACGGCACTCCGAGTTCAGGAGGAGGCTTTAGATGTCGCAGGGAAGGTCGATATGACAAAGGCCGGCAAGATTTGGCAGGACGCTGCTGACGCCTTTTCACCGGAAAACGGTGCGCGTGACCGCGAGCACCAAGAGCGACACATTCGCATTATGTTCCGGCTGAATCCGAAGAAGGACTTGCACATCAAGCTTCGGGAGTGCCTCGATTTCATCCGAGTCGCGCTGAACAAGACCCAAAGTGCGAACACGGTAGCTGAAGCCAAGACGCTCCTTGACGAAACACTTCGCTTGGTCAGTGAAGCGCAAAAACACACGGAAGCTATCTTAAAAGCTGAGTGGCAGCGCGTGAAACAGGAGGTCGCCTACCCCGAAGTGTTGATGTCGAGGATCCCCAAGCCTGACCCGAAGAAGCAATGACGGTTTACTCCTTCGGGCACAGCGCTGAGTGACCAACAGAGCTATGTCCATCCGACGACAGAGAACCATTCCGTGTTTGACGAACACAATTGAGCGGCTATTTTTGGCCGGTTAGCGACCGTGGCTATTGCTGGTCCACCCTTGTCCTCCCTCACGTGGAGGACAAGCCATGAACACCACTGCCACCTTCAGTCACCAGCCTTGGAACAAGGTAAAGCTGGTCGGACAGAAAGCCCCGCTCCGGCTCAGCGATATATGGGCCATCAGGGTAAGGCTCCAAATTGCAGAGAGAACCCGGGCTCTTGCGCTATTCGACTTGGCCATCGACAGCAAGCTGCGAGCCTGCGACTTAACCAAGCTTTGTGTGCGGGACATAGCCCATGGAGAACACGTGTCGCCGCGAGCCATCGTGATGCAGCAGAAAACTCAGCGACCAATGCAGTTTGAGATCACAGAGCAGACCCGGGCGGCTTTGGCGGTCTGGATACATCAGGCCCAACTCCGCAGCGAGGATTGCCTGTTTCCGAGCCGGTTGCGAGGCTCAGATCATCTCTCCACCAGGCAATACGCTCGAATCGTCAAAGCCTGGGTGACAGCCATTGGCCTTGATCCTGTCATGTACGGCACCCACACGCTGCGGCGTACCAAGGCATCCCTGATCTACCGCAGGACGAAGAACCTGAGGGCAGTCCAACTCCTGCTCGGCCATACGAAGCTTGAAAGCACCGTCCGATACCTGGGGATTGAGGTCGATGACGCCTTGGAAATGGCGGAACAGACCGAGGTCTGACCATGCATAGCGACGGTCGAGGCAGGCCGTCGCTATTTGGCCAGAAGCAGCCAGCTCCACAATCTTCTATAGAGCACTCCGAGTAAGAAAAAACATCGGGTGCAAGCACCCCAAAATCCTTCCAAGGTAGGTTTGGATCAGTGATCAATCAGATAGACATCGCAAGCTTCGGCAGCTTTTCAGGCCTAGAATGGAAGAAGGCAGTTCGGGACAGCGGAAATAACGTTAAAAACTTCCAGCGTCTGAACATCCTCTACGGGCGTAACTACTCGGGCAAGACGACCCTCTCGCGTATTTTCCGTGCACTGGAAACAGGCACGCTTCCGTCGAACTACACAGGTTCGTCCTTCACCGTTACTGGCGACAAGGGCGCTGTCACCTGCTCGGGACTACTGACTCACGATTATGACGTGAGAGTGTATAACCGCGACTTTGTGGCCGAGAACTTGAGCTTCCTGGTCAACCAGGATGTCAGCGGGGAGATCAAGACCTTCGCCATCGTCGGTGAGAAAAACAAAGAGATTGACGACGCCATTGCTGCCATCGAAGCCAAGCTGGGCAGCGTTGAGGCCAAAGCCGGCCTCCGCTTTGATCTGGAGGGAAGAAAAAAAGAGCGCGATCGCACCAAGGCCGGCCACAGTGCTGCTCTTGGTGCGCTGGATGGCAAGCTCCGCTCACACGCCGCTGACAAGATCAAGAAGAATCCCCAGTACGGCGTTCCCGTCTACAACATCGATAACATCAAACGCGACATTGCAACTACCAAGAAGGCTGAATTTGCTCCACTGACTGTTCTGGAGCAGGCTGCAAAGCTTGCGCTCCTCAAGCAAGAGGCTTTGCCTGACATTACAGCCACGCTTGCCATTGCGCTCAGCTATGACTCACTGAAGAGCCAAGCTGAGCCACTTCTATCCAAATCGATTACGCCGACCAAGCCTATCCAGGAGCTGCTCAACGACAGCCTTTTGCAACTATGGGTTAAGCAAGGTTGATCTTGCCCAGTCCCAGTGGACACCCCGTTAAGCGATAAACTGCAACGAGGTGAATCATGGCAAGACAAGCAACCCCAATGAAACAGACCCGCACCCGCCATTCCCAAGCCTACAAGGACGAAGCGCTGGCTTTGGCCGAGCGCATTGGCGTCAGCAAGGCTGCCGAACAGCTCGGCCTGCATGCTTCCCAGCTCTACGGCTGGCGGAGCAAGAAGCACCAGACTCAGGCCGGCAGCGAGCGCGAGCAGTCGCTGGCCGACGAGAATGCCCGACTCAAGCGGCTGTTGGCCGAGTGATCTTGCCCAGTCCCAGTGGACACCCCGTTAAGCGATAAACTGCAACGAGGTGAATCATGGCAAGACAAGCAACCCCAATGAAACAGACCCGCACCCGCCATTCCCAAGCCTACAAGGACGAAGCGCTGGCTTTGGCCGAGCGCATTGGCGTCAGCAAGGCTGCCGAACAGCTCGGCCTGCATGCTTCCCAGCTCTACGGCTGGCGGAGCAAGAAGCACCAGACTCAGGCCGGCAGCGAGCGCGAGCAGTCGCTGGCCGACGAGAATGCCCGACTCAAGCGGCTGTTGGCCGAGCACGCCGAGGAGCTGACCATCGTAAAAAAGGCCGCCGCGTACTTTGCCAAGAGCCTCAAGTGAAGTACGCCTTCATGAGGACTCATACCGCGCATTTCTCGATCCAGGCCATGTGTCGCGTGTTGGGCGTTGCCCGCAGCGGTTACTACGCTTGGTGCTCTCGCAGGCCGTCAATGCGCCAGCGGCGAAGAGCCGAACTGGATCGGCAGGTCGCTCAGGCATACAGCGCACGCAAGGGCCGCAGCGGGGCTCCACGGCTGTGCCACGACCTGCGGGAAGCCGGCCTACCCTGCAATCGCAAGACGGTAGCCGCCGCGATGCAACGGCAAGGACTGCGTGCCAAGGCCGCCAAGAAGTTCAAGGCCACGACCAATTCTCAGCACTCCCTGCCAGTGGCAGAGAACTTGCTCAAGCAGGATTTCAAGGCATCTGCGCCAAATCAGAAATGGGTGGGTGACATCACCTACCTGCATACGGAGGAAGGCTGGCTGTATCTGGCAGTGGTCATCGATCTGTATTCACGGATGGTGATCGGCTGGGCCATGAACGAACGCATGACGGCCGACTTGGTTTGCGATGCCTTGCACATGGCGCTGTGGCGACGCAGGCAGCCTAATGACGTGATCGTGCCTAGCGACCGCGGCAGCCAGTACTGCTCAGCGGCTTACCAGGAGCTGATCCGCGCCCATCACTTGCGATGCAGCATGAGCGCCAAAGGCAACTGCTACGACAATGCCTGTGCAGAGAGCTTCTTCCACAGCCTGAAGGTCGAGTGCATCCACGGCGAGCGCTTCACGAGCCGCGCCCAGATGCGTGAAACCGTGTTTGAATACGTCGAAACCGATTACAACCGCCAGCGGCGACACAGCACGCTGGGGCACATCAGCCCAGAGGCCTTCGAGGCCAGGATGTGTGCTTAAACCCGTGTCCACGGCTGCTGGGCAAGATCACTGCCAAGTGCAGCCCTGATCGTTGTCGAGAGTCCGCTATTGGCCGATTCCGGCCTGATTCGACAGATTCAGAGCGCCGCTTCGCAAGCACTGGCAGCTGCCCCAAGCGCTCAGGTACGTCCATTTGGGCGCTGATTACTTATCCCAACCAGGAAAAGAGTGCCTACAAAACCTACAGAACTTAGTTTCGTAGGTTCTGTAGGCTGCGCTACCGGCCTTTTTGATAAACAGGTTGGGGCGAGGCTACGTTTTTCGCCAGATGTAGCGTGTTGATGGGCGGCCACCTTTTTCTCCGGCCACCTCGTAGCCAATGATTAAGTCGTGTTCAGCCAGAACTGCGAGTGCGTTGTTCACAGCGTCCTGTGAGCCTAATCCCATCCAGTCCTTCTGACGCACCTCGCGTGGGGTAAACGGCTCGGGTAATTTCTGCTGACGCTCCAGGATCAGCCTGGCACCGAGTAGTGGGGCGTTGATAGCTGCGCCGTAGAGTCGCAAGGCATGGCTCATCAGGTAGCTCGCCCAGTTAATGGCGCGTGATGTGGACTCTATGCCCACGGCTCTCTGACCACCTTCGACCAGTTCGAACAATAGGGCCAACCCCGCAATGGTCTGCGGCATTTTTAGATAATGGGATTGCAATGCTGGGTGAAATTCTTCGCTCCGGCTTTGTTGCATATGACGCGTATACCAGGCGTTAAACATTTCCTGTGCTTCTGGGCTGAACCTGAGCGTAGTACGGGGCTCGGATGGTAGCTGATCGAGGTAGTCAATAACCTGTTTCACTTGCTCAGCAGCAGCTTGGTTTGGCCAGCGATCGACCAGACGCCACTGACGGATATCGTCGGGATAGACGGCGAGCTGTAGGCGCTGAATCAGGCCGTCATCCACCTCGCCGCTGATCGAGGCGTTCACGAGGGATGCGATTCGTGAGGGTTGAATTCCGCCTATCAGCGATAAACAACATGACTCGATGAACAGGGTTCCTCGGCCAATACGATCGTAGGTGAATGAGCCGTTGCCATCGAAGCACTCCAAGTAGAAAGCGCGTGCCACTGAGCCGTCCTCACTCTGTATTGTTGCGAGCCAGCCCCCGAGCTCGTCACGTACTAGCAGCAGGCCGTTTGGGTTTTCGTTGAGCAGCTCACCGAGCTTTTCTACTGTTGAGTCGTTGACGGTGTAACGACGCTGCACTGGGGGCAGCACATTACTCGAAACCTTGGTGAGTTCCTCCCGCGCTCCAAGTTTGTCACCGCTGCCTACAAGTTTTGTGGCCTTGCTCTTAGCAGCCTTGCGCTCGATGTCGAGCAGCTCAGTGTTGGTCCTGTACTCCTCCAACGCCATGGAGTGCTGATTTCGCTCTCTTGTCTCCAATGCGTCCAAGGGACGAAGCGCTTGCTTGAGCGCTGGTGTTTTCATTGCAGACGGCCTTCCAATGATGACTCCCCATTGGTTGGGAACGACAGTCCAATCATCATGTTGCTTCGGGTGGATGGTGAATTTGCGTCCGACTACGGCGCTAACAGCAACCACAAGCGCGACCCCAACGAAATCCGGTGGGCACTGAGTGCGCTCGGCGACATCCAGCACGTATTCTTGAAGAACAGCAGGCAGTAGCTCTCCACGCCAGGGCATAACCCTGGCCAATCCGCTCGGCAGTGGCTTTGGCACGATGCTTGGATTCAGATACGAAGCACGTGCTGCCTCGGGCATTTCCGCCAAGAACGACGGTATCTGCTCGTGTGTGGTCATTGCTCAGCTCTCTCAGAGAGAGCCCGAGTGACTCCATCACGCTCGCTGATCTTGCCCTCCAGCCAGGCTTCCACCTCCGCGACGACGAAGTAAACGCCAGCCTGTTTGGTTGAGCCAAATTTGATGGGGCGAGGGAAGCTGGGATCGTTTTCTCGCAGCTTCTCGAGGCCGGAGCGGCTCTTGTCAAAGCATTGCTGCAGAGAGGTATGGCTGATCAGGTACTTCTTGGGGGCATGTGTCGGCATGTGCGGGTCTCTGTGTGTAAGCCGACACAGATTTAATACTCCTGAAAGATCGCTGTGGCGCGTTTTCAAACCGGAAAAGCGACAGAAAACGTTTTTTCGGTTGTTGAGGTAACGGCGGTAGCCGGGGAGGGGCTTCACGGGAAGGGAGGCTGTCATAAAGCTGGCATTACCCAACCATAACGGCCCAAAAAGACACAAAAAAGGCACTGTAGCTGTTCGCTAAGTGCCTGATTTGTAAAGGATATTTGGTGGAGCCGGGGGGATTTGAACCCCCGTCCGCCAGTACTCCGCTGTCGGTACTACATGCTTAGCCGTGTCTACTGATTTAATCCGCAGCCGCCCGACGGGCAGGGTGCTTTGGATGAGTTGTGTAAGTTTTAGTCACTTCGCCCACAACGTGCTACGCGACGATCCTGTTCTGTATGACAATCAGTTCGGGTTTACAGGCATCCCCTAGTGATTGCTGGAGCCGAAGCTACCAGAAGCAACGGGTCAAGAGGGCCGCTTACGCAGCCAGCTTGTACTCCGCGCCGTAGTTTTCGTCATTGGCAACTATAAAAGTTGCAACAGTGGATTTACGAGTTCTGTTACCAACTCGGCATGCACCTAGAGTTTCGCTACCGGCGTCGAATCCTAATCGGCCCCACACTAGCGTTACGCTAACGCACCTTACGGCACGTGAGGTGGAGTATACGCCATTGCGCGGGCGACGTCGACAGCCGGTCCTGTCGCCCGCTTTCAGGCTCACGCACCGCCGCTGCCGGTGCCGCTGCCTTTCTCGGTTTTCTCCAGGCGTTCCAGCACTTTGCTGGTGATGGCGATGCATTCCTTGGTGTCGCCGGAGGCCTGGGCGGCCTTGGCTTTGTCGACGTGCTCGGTGATGGCCTTGTCCAGGCCTTCGGAGGTGGCGCCGGCGGTGGCCATGCTGTCGTCGATCTTTTGCAGGTTGGTGGTGCAGAGGTCTTCGGCGGCAAACACAGGCGAAGCCAGCAGGGTGGCGGCCGCGAACAGGGCCGAAAGCGCGGTACCTTTCATGGGTGTCTCCTCTGGGGCCTCTGGAAGGTGGGCCTGTAAGGTGGACTGTGGGGGATTGGCGGGGGTTCAATCGGGATCGGGGCTGCTGGTGCTCGCCTTTGTTTCTATAGCGCCTGGT
>NZ_BBIS01000046.1 GCF_000730605.1 Pseudomonas monteilii NBRC 103158 = DSM 14164
GCTCGATCTTCCAGGCACTACCCTAATATCGACATACACCCACACCCACTCAATCCCTTGTGAACACCCGTTCACCCAGCCCCCTCTCTCCCGTACACTGCGCGATTGCGACAGTGTTTGTCGCATTGCCGAAAACCTTGTCAAAACTGGGTTTTGCGCTGTAACAAGTTGTCGCTTGGCCGCAAGGACAGGCGCGGATCAGTCCTTACAATCCCCCCATCGCTCGCCACTTCCAGGCCAGCGTTCCTCTTCAGGAGACTCAGATGTCCGTTGAGCAAGCCCCGGTGCAACGTGCCGATTTCGACCAGGTCATGGTCCCCAACTATTCTCCGGCGGCCTTCATTCCTGTGCGAGGCGAGGGTTCCCGCGTCTGGGACCAGTCGGGTCGCGAGCTGATCGACTTTGCCGGTGGCATCGCGGTAAACGCCCTGGGCCATTGCCACCCGGCGCTGGTCAAGGCCCTGACCGAGCAGGCCAATACCCTCTGGCACGTATCCAACGTGTTCACCAACGAGCCGGCCCTGCGTCTGGCCCACAAACTGGTGGATGCTACCTTTGCCGACCGGGCGTTCTTCTGCAACTCCGGCGCCGAATCCAACGAGGCTGCTTTCAAGCTGGCCCGTCGCGTTGCACATGACCGCTTCGGCCCGGAAAAACACGAAATCATCGCCACCGTGAACAGCTTCCACGGCCGCACTTTGTTTACCGTCAGCGTCGGTGGCCAGCCGAAGTACTCCGATGGCTTCGGCCCGAAGATCACCGGCATCAGCCACGTGCCCTACAACGACCTGGAAGCGCTGAAGGCACAGATTTCCGACAAGACCTGCGCCGTGGTGATCGAGCCGATCCAGGGCGAGAGCGGCGTGGTGCCGGCCGACAAGGCCTACCTGGAAGGCGCGCGCAAGCTGTGCGACGAGCACAACGCCCTGCTGATCTTCGACGAAGTGCAAACCGGCGTGGGCCGTACCGGTTCGCTGTATGCCTACCAGCACTACGGCGTGACGCCAGACATCCTGACCAGCGCCAAGAGCCTGGGCGGCGGCTTCCCGATCGGCGCCATGCTGACCACCACCGAGCTGGCCAAACACCTGGCTGTCGGCACCCACGGCACCACCTATGGCGGCAACCCGCTGGGCTGCGCCGTTGCCTGTGCCGTGCTGGATGTGGTCAATACCCCGGAAACCCTGGCCGGCATCAAGGCCAAGCATGAGCGCTTCAAGACCCGTCTGGAGCAGATTGGCCAGAAGTACAACCTGTTCAGCCAAGTACGTGGCGTTGGCCTGCTGTTGGGCTGCGTGCTGACCGCAGCCTGGCAAGGCAAGGCCAAGGACGTACTCAACGCTGCCGAAAAAGAAGGCGTGATGGTGCTGCAGGCCGGCCCGGACGTGGTTCGCTTTGCGCCAAGCCTGGTGGTTGAAGACGCCGACATCGATGAAGGCCTGGAGCGCTTCGAGCGCGCCGTGGCCACGCTGACCAAAGGCTGATCCGCCTGCGGCCACTTCGCCGGCCCCAGCCCTGGCTGAGTCGGGCCGGCGATACCCGATTCCAGTGCAGGTGCCTGTGCACCTGCCGTTTTTCCGTGCCGCCGTAAGCGGCCCGTATTCCAAAGGAGTGACACCATGCTGGTGATGCGCCCCGCGCAAATGGCTGATCTGAACGAAGTGCAGCGCATGGCTGCAGACAGCCCCATTGGTGTCACCTCGCTGCCGGACGACGCTGCTCGCCTGGGCGACAAGATCGCCGCTTCCGAGACTTCCTTCGCCGCCGAGGTCAGCTTCAACGGTGAAGAAAGCTACTTCTTCGTGCTCGAAGACAGCGAAACCGGCAAGCTGGCTGGCTGCTCGGCCATTGTGGCGTCAGCAGGCTACTCCGAGCCGTTCTACAGCTTTCGCAACGAGACTTTCGTGCATGCCTCCCGCGAGCTGAAGATTCACAACAAGATTCACGTGCTGTCGCTGTGTCATGACCTGACCGGCAACAGCCTGCTGACCAGCTTCTATGTATTGCCAGAGCTGGTGAACAGTGGCTGGGCCGAGCTCAACTCGCGCGGTCGCCTGCTGTTCATGGCTTCGCACCCGGAGCGTTTCGCCGACTCGGTCGTGACCGAAATCGTCGGTTTCAGCGACGAGCAGGGCGAATCGCCTTTCTGGGATGCCATCGGCCGCAATTTCTTTGACCTCAACTATGCCGACGCCGAGCGCCTGTGTGGCCTTAAAAGCCGCACCTTCCTCGCCGAACTGATGCCGCACTACCCGATCTATGTGCCGCTGCTACCTGATGAAGCGCAGGAAGCCATGGGCCAGGTGCACCCGCGCGCGCAGATCACCTTCGACATCCTCATGCGCGAAGGCTTCGAGACCGAGCACTACATCGACATCTTCGACGGCGGCCCGACCTTGCATGCGCGTACTTCGGGCATTCGCTCGATCGCTCAGAGCCGGGTAGTGCCGGTGAAAATCGAAGAAGCGCCAGCCAAGGGCGGGCGCCCGTACCTGGTGTGCAACGGCCAGCTCCAGGACTACCGCGCGGTGCTGCTGGACCTGGACTGGGTACCCGGCAAACCGGTAAGCCTGAGCGTGGCGGCAGCCGATGCACTGGGTGTGGGGGAGGGCGCCAGCGTGCGCCTGGTGGCGGTCTGAGGTCTGGTGACAGACGTTTCGGGATTGATGCGTTAGCAGAGTTTCGCGCCGGCCGATGCCGTCGCACAAGGAGATAGCATGATCGTTCGTCCTGTACGCAGCAGCGATTTGCCTGCGTTGATCGAATTGGCACGCAGCACCGGTACCACCGGGCTGACCACGCTGCCGGCCAACGAAGAGCGCCTGAGGCATCGCGTTGGCTGGGCGGAAAAAAGCTTCCGTGGCGAGGCCGAGCGTGGCGACACCGACTACCTGTTCGTGCTGGAAAACGACGAAGGCCTGGTGGTGGGCATCAGTGCCATTGCCGGTGCCGTCGGCCTGCGCGAGCCTTGGTACAACTACCGGGTCGGCCTGACCGTCAGTGCCTCGCAGGAGCTGAAGATCTACCGCGAAATCCCCACCCTGTTTCTGGCCAACGACCTGACCGGCAACTCCGAGCTGTGCTCGCTGTTCCTGCGCAGCGACTACCGCTCCGGGCTGAATGGCCGCCTGCTGTCGCGCGCGCGCATGCTGTTCATTGCCGAGTTCCCCGAGCTGTTCGGCAAGAAAATCATTGCCGAGATGCGCGGCATGTCGGACGAGCAGGGGCGTTCGCCGTTCTGGGAAAGCCTGGGCCGGCACTTCTTCAAGATGGAGTTCAGCCAGGCTGACTACCTCACTGGCGTGGGCAACAAGTCGTTCATCGCCGAGCTGATGCCCAAGTTCCCGCTGTACACCTGCTTCCTGTCAGAGGCAGCGCGCAATGTGATCGGCCGTGTGCACAAGGACACCGAGCCGGCGCTGGCCATGCTCAAGCAGGAAGGCTTCAACTACCAGGGCTACGTCGACATCTTCGATGCTGGCCCGGCCATCGAATGCGACACCGCCAAGATCCGCGCCGTGCGCGAGAGCCAGACCCTGGTGCTGGCGGTCGGCACGCCGGGCGATGACGCCACCCCTTACATCATCCATAACCGCAAGCGCGACGACTGCCGTATCACGGCTGCACCTGCGCGATTGGCCGCCGGCACCCTGGTGGTCGACCCGCTGACCGCCAAGCGCCTGCGCATGGGCGCCGGCGACAATGTGCGTGCGGTGCCGCTGTCGGCTAGCCGGGAGGCCCAATAAATGACCACGCATTTCATCGCTGGCAAGTGGCAGGCCGGCCAGGGCGAAACCCTGCAGTCGCTGAACCCGGTGACCCAGGCCGTGATCTGGCAAGGGCAGGGCGCCGATGCCAGCCAGGTGGACGCTGCCGTGCGGGCCGCGCGCCAGGCTTTCCCGGCCTGGGCGCAATTGAGCCTGGAAGCGCGCATCGATGTGCTGGAGAAGTTCGCGGCGCAATTGAAAGCGCACGCCGAAGCCATGGCTCAGTGCATCGGCGAGGAAACCGGCAAGCCGCTGTGGGAATCGGCAACCGAAGTCACCAGCATGATCAACAAAGTGGCGATTTCGGTGCAAAGCTACCGCGAGCGCACCGGCGAAAAGAGCGGCCCGCTGGCCGATGCCACGGCGGTGTTGCGGCACAAGCCCCACGGCGTGGTGGCAGTCTTCGGCCCATACAACTTCCCCGGTCACTTGCCTAACGGCCACATTGTGCCGGCGTTGTTGGCAGGCAATTGCGTGGTGTTCAAGCCCAGTGAGCTGACCCCCAAGGTGGCCGAGCTGACCGTCAATTGCTGGATCGCCGCTGGGTTGCCGGCGGGTGTGCTGAACCTGGTGCAGGGCGCACGCGAAACCGGTGTGGCGCTGGCTGCGAACCCGGGTATCGATGGTTTGTTCTTCACCGGTTCCAGCCGCACCGGCAACCTACTGCACCAGCAGTTCGCCGGCCGCCCGGACAAGATCCTGGCCTTGGAAATGGGGGGCAACAACCCGCTGGTGGTGGACGAGGTCAAGGACATAGACGCGGCGGTGTACACCATTATCCAGTCGGCGTTCATTTCTGCCGGCCAGCGCTGCACCTGTGCCCGGCGCCTGCTGGTGCCGCAAGGTGCCTGGGGTGATGCGCTGATCGCGCGCCTGGTCGAGGTATGCAAAACCATTACGGTAGGTGCGTTCGATGAGCAACCGGCGCCGTTCATGGGCTCGGTGATCTCGCTGCAAGCGGCGCAGGCGCTGATGGCGGCCCAGGCCGAGCTGGTTGCCAAAGGCGGCGTGAAGCTGCTGGAAATGACCCAGCCGCAGGCCGATGCCGCGCTGCTGACCCCGGGCATCGTCGATGTCACTGGCGTGGCCGGGCGACCGGACGAAGAGTTCTTTGGCCCACTGCTGCAAGTCATCCGTTATGCCGACTTCGATGCGGCCATCGATGAAGCCAATAACACCCAGTACGGCCTGGCCGCCGGGTTGTTGTCCGACTCCCGCGCCCGCTACCAGTACTTCTGGCTGCGCAGCCGTGCCGGCATCGTCAACTGGAACAAGCAACTGACCGGTGCCGCCAGCAGCGCGCCGTTCGGTGGTGTGGGGGCCAGTGGCAACCACCGCGCCAGTGCCTATTACGCGGCTGACTATTGCGCTTACCCCGTGGCTTCGCTGGAGACCGCCAGCCTTGCCTTGCCGGCGACGTTGACGCCGGGCGTCACCCTATAACAACAGGTCACGGAGCCTAGCCGATGAAATCCTATGAAGTGAATTTTGATGGCCTGGTGGGGCCTACCCACAACTATGGCGGCCTGTCCTACGGCAACGTGGCTTCGCAAAGCAACAGCCAGCAGGGTTCCAGCCCGCGCGAAGCCGCACGCCAGGGCCTGGCGAAAATGAAGGCCCTGGCCGACCTGGGCTTCAAGCAAGGCGTGCTGGCGCCGCAGGAGCGCCCGGATGTGGCCGCCCTGCGCCGCCTGGGCTTCAGCGGCAGCGATGCCGAAGTGATCCGGCGTGCGGCTAAAGAAGCGATGCCGCTGCTGGTGGCCAGTTGCTCGGCGTCGAGCATGTGGGTGGCCAACGCGGCCACGGTCAGCCCCAGTGCCGACACCGCGGATGGCCGCGTACATTTCACCGCTGCCAACCTGAACTGCAAGTACCACCGCAGCATCGAGCACCCGACCACCAGCCGTGTGCTGGGCGCCATGTTCAACAACGAGAAACACTTTGCTCACCACGCAGCATTGCCTGCCGTGGCACAGTTCGGTGACGAGGGCGCGGCCAACCACACGCGCTTCTGCCGTGCCTATGGCGAGGCGGGCGTGGAGTTCTTCGTTTACGGCCGCAGTGCCTTCGACAGCCGCTACCCAGCGCCGCAGAAGTACCCGGCCCGGCAAACCCTGGAGGCCTCGCAGGCCGTGGCCCGGCTGCATGGGCTGAGTGATGATGGTGTGGTCTACGCTCAACAGAACCCTGCGGTGATCGACCAGGGCGTGTTCCACAACGATGTGATTTCGGTGGGCAACGGCGAGGTGCTGTTTTACCACGAGGACGCCTTCCTGGAGACCGACACGGTGCTTGGCCAGCTGCGAGCTAAACTGGCCAGCAAGGGTGGCAACTTCCAGGCTATCTGTGTGCCACGGGCGGCGGTGACGGTTGAGGATGCGGTGCGTTCCTACCTGTTCAATAGCCAGCTGCTCAGCCGCGACGACGGCTCCATGCTGCTGGTGGTGCCGGAAGAGTGCCGCAACAACGAGCGGGTCTGGGCCTACCTGGGCCAGCTGACCAGTCAGGGCGGCCCGGTGAAGGAGGTCAAGGTGTTCGACCTCAAGCAGAGCATGCAGAACGGTGGTGGCCCGGCTTGCCTGCGTTTGCGTGTGGCGTTGAAGGAATCGGAACTGGCAGCGGTCAACCAAGGCGTTATCATGACCGCCCCGCTGTACGACACCTTGGTGGGGTGGGTCGACAAGCATTATCGCGATCGCTTGAGCGACGCGGACCTGGCCGACCCACAACTGCTGGTGGAATGCCGTACGGCACTGGACGAATTGACCCAGATCCTGAAGTTGGGTTCGGTGTACCCGTTCCAACGACAACCTTGAAGAGAGACTTTGCAATGACCGACGCCCTGCGCCTGATCCTCGAAGATGAAGACGGCACCCAGCTGGAAACCTCCTGCACCCGTTTTGCCGTGGTCTGGCAAGGCAAGGAAGTGTGGATTCAGCAGGACGGCCGTGGCCAGCTGCTGATCGGTGTGGACGTCGAGGAAGACGACACCGAGTATGCCAACCTGCTGCTGCGCCCGATGGCCACCAATTTGGTCAGCCTGCAGCTGGAAATGGAGCCGGCTGAGGTTGGCGAAGACGACGATCACGTCCATGGCCCCGACTGCGGCCACCACCACTAAGGAAGCCCCTATGCTCGCCCTTGGCAAATTGCTTGAGCTGACCCTCACCGATCACGAACCGGCCGAGAAGACCCAAGTGACACCCAAGGGCGCGCGTTTGCGCTGGCTGGGGGAGGGCGCGCTGGAAGTGCGCCCTGCCGAGAACGAGGACTGTGGGCTGGACTTGCTGTTGTCCGCCGGCATCCATGGCAACGAAACGGCGCCGATCGAATTGCTCGAGCGGCTGCTGCACGGCGTGGCCAATGGCAAGATCAAGCCCAGGGCACGGTTACTGTTCCTGTTCGGCAACCCGGCGGCCATCCGCAAGGGCGAGCGCTTCATCGAGCAGGACATCAACCGGCTGTTCAACGGCCGCCATGAGCTTTCCAGTGGTTTCGAGGCATTGCGTGCCGCCGAACTGGAACAGTTCGCCCGGGTGTTCTTCAGCAAGCCGGGGCGTAGCCGCCTGCATTACGACCTGCATACCGCCATTCGCGGTTCGAAGATCGAGCAATTCGCCTTGTACCCTTATAAAGAGGGGCGCAAGCATTCCCGTCGTGAGTTGGCGCGCTTGGCGGCAGCGGGCATGGAGGCGGTGCTGTTGCAGAGCAAATCCTCCATCACCTTCAGTGCCTTCACCTATGAACAGCTGGATGCTGAAGCCTTCACCCTTGAGCTTGGCAAGGCTCGCCCGTTCGGTCAGAACGAGCAAGTCAACCTCGACAAGCTGGAAGAGCGGCTGGTCCGCATCATCGAGGCGACCGAGCCAGAGGGCGAGGGTTCGCTGGATGGCCTGCAACTGTTTAGCGTGTCTCGCGAGATCATCAAGCACAGCGACAGCTTCCACCTGCACCTGCCCGCGGACATCGAGAATTTCTCCGAGCTGAGCAAGGGTTACCTGCTGGCCGAAGACCTGGCCGAGACGCGCTGGGTGGTAGAGGAGGAGGGGGCGCGTATCATCTTCCCGAACCCGAAGGTGAAGAATGGGCTTCGGGCCGGGATTCTCATCGTACCGGATTCTGGCGCGCGCCTGTCCTGACGCTGCTCAGTCTGGAAATGCCACTTCCCCGGTCGGATCACCAACACTGAGATCGACAAGAGCACTGTACAGTACCGTGAACAGTGCGGTGACGGCATCCTCTCCATGGGCATAGGGGTCGTACAGTATGCTGGTGATGGCTGTAGCCCCCTCTACACCTGTCCTGGGGTCCCAACCCTGGCCATGCACAGCATTATTCCCGGCATACAGCTGCATCAGGATCAACCGCTCACCTTGTGGGTCGCCTTTGCGAGCAGATTGCAGTAGCTCTCTCAGCGCGGGCTGCCCAGCCAGCAGGGCAAGTTGCGCGAGCACGCGAAACTGGAACTGTGGCGTTCCGTAGATCGAAAGGTTGGGTATTTGTGTGTCGATCAGGGTTTTGTCCTGAGTCGCTTCGGTGTCCAGGCGTAGCGAGCCGCTAAAGTGCGCGTCAATACCGGTTGGCGCCTGCTTGCCTGCAAACTGCAGTACCAGTTCTTGCTGGTCCGAGCTTGGCTCGGTCAGGTAGGGTTGGCCGGCAATCTCGATGCGAATGCAGCGGACTTCGCTCACCCGGATGTTGTCGGTTTTGGACCAGATGACGATCTCATCACGGCTGGCCACTGGTTCGAAGTCATTCTTCGCGTCTGTGAGTCGCCGTTGAATCTCTACCTCTGGGGTCTCAAGCAACGGGTAAATGTCCTGATCCTGCCGATAGGGCGTCGTGCCTTCGTTCAGCTCGACATAGCATAGACCGCTGCACGCTGTGCTACGGCCATTGAGGAGCACACTTGGAGTCGGGTTGGTCATGATGTATCTCCTGAGGTGGGAGATCAGTGTGTCGAGAGCGCTGCGAGGCAGTTGGTACATAATTGACGCACGGTTCATCTCTTGCGCCTGGCGCCCTGATACCTGCCGATCAGCGCCTAGTCGTTGTCGTCGGGCGAATGACATCGACATTAAGCGCATTTCATGCTCCGATTGACGGTTTATATCGTATAAACACACTACACCCAGGCATCAGGCTGGATATAATGGCGCCCTTTGCCGTCGTTTCGTCACCCCGACGCCGCCGTATCCGTGGAAGAACCTATGAAAAGCGCAGAAATCCGTGAAGCCTTCCTTCGCTTCTTCGAAGAGCAGGGCCATACCCGAGTCGCCTCCAGTTCGCTGATTCCGAACAACGACCCGACCCTGCTGTTCACCAATGCCGGCATGAACCAGTTCAAGGACTGCTTCCTCGGTGCGGAGAAGCGCGCCTACACCCGTGCTGTCAGCAGCCAGAAGTGCGTGCGCGCTGGTGGTAAGCACAACGACCTGGAAAACGTTGGTTACACCGCGCGTCACCACACCTTCTTCGAAATGCTGGGCAACTTCAGCTTCGGCGACTATTTCAAGCGCGATGCCATCACCTTCGCCTGGACCTTCCTGACCTCGGACAAATGGCTGAACCTGCCCAAGGAAAAGCTCTGGGTCACCGTCTACGCCACTGACGACGAAGCCTACGACATCTGGACCAAGGAAGTCGGTGTGCCGGAAGAGCGCATGGTGCGTATCGGCGACAACAAAGGTGCCCCGTACGCTTCCGACAACTTCTGGACCATGGGTGACACTGGCCCGTGCGGCCCATGCACCGAGATCTTCTACGACCACGGCGCAGACATCTGGGGCGGCCCACCCGGCTCGCCAGAAGAAGACGGCGACCGTTACATCGAGATCTGGAACAACGTTTTCATGCAGTTCAACCGCACCGCCGACGGCGTCCTGCACCCGCTGCCAGCGCCGTCGGTAGACACCGGCATGGGCCTGGAACGTGTCAGCGCCGTGCTGCAGCACGTGCACTCGAACTACGAGATCGACCTGTTCCAGAACCTGCTGGCGGCGGCTGCCAAGGCCATCGGTTGCAGCAACGACGGCCAGGCCTCGCTGAAAGTGGTGGCCGACCATATCCGTTCGTGCGGCTTCCTGATCGCCGACGGCGTGCTGCCGTCCAACGAAGGCCGTGGCTATGTGCTGCGCCGCATCATTCGCCGCGCCTGCCGTCACGGTAACAAGCTGGGCGCCAAGGGCAGCTTCTTCTACCAGATCGTCGCCGCACTGGCCGCCGAAATGGGCGAGGCCTTCCCAGAGCTGAAAAGCCAGCAGGCGCACATCGAGCGCGTGCTCAAGGCCGAGGAAGAGCAGTTTGCCAAGACCCTGGAGCAGGGCTTGCGCATTCTTGAGCAAGACCTGGCCCAGCTCAAAGGCGACGTGGTACCGGGTGACGTGGTGTTCAAGTTGTACGACACCTACGGCTTCCCGATGGACCTGACCGCCGACATCGCCCGTGAGCGCGAGCTGACCATCGACGAAGCCGGCTTCGAGCGCGAAATGGACGCCCAGCGTGAGCGCGCCCGTTCCGCCAGCGCCTTCGGCATGGACTACAACAGCCTGGTCAAGGTCGACAGTGCCACCGAGTTCCTCGGCTACGACGCCACTGAAGGCCAGGGCAAGATCATCGCCTTGTACAAGGACGGCCAGTCCGTCGACCAATT
This sequence comes from Pseudomonas monteilii NBRC 103158 = DSM 14164, assembly GCF_000730605.1. GTDB lineage: Bacteria > Pseudomonadota > Gammaproteobacteria > Pseudomonadales > Pseudomonadaceae > Aquipseudomonas > Aquipseudomonas monteilii. Next base: position 10,420 of record NZ_BBIS01000046.1, read on the forward strand.
GGGTGAAGGCGAGCAGGGCGTGGTTGTGCTCGACCGTACGCCGTTCTACGCCGAATCCGGTGGCCAGGTGGGTGACACCGGCTTCCTGCAGGCTGGCGCTGCGCGCTTCGACGTGCGCGACACCACCAAGACTGGTGGTGCCTTCCTGCACCACGGCGTGGTCGCCAGCGGTGCGCTGGTAATCGGCTCGCCGGTCGAGGCCAAGGTCGATGCCGACGTGCAGCACGCCACCTCGCTGAACCACTCCGCCACCCACCTGCTGCACGAAGCGCTGCGCCAGGTGCTGGGCGAGCACGTACAGCAGAAGGGCTCGCTGGTCGACAGCCAGCGCCTGCGTTTCGACTTCAGCCACTTCGAGGCGGTAAAACCGGAGCAGATCAAGGCCCTGGAAGACATTGTCAACCGCGAAGTGCGCAAGAACACCCCGGTAGAAACCGAGCTGACCGACATCGAAACCGCCAAGGCCAAAGGCGCCATGGCGCTGTTCGGTGAGAAGTACGGCGACACCGTGCGTGTACTGAGCATGGGCGGTGATTTCTCGGTGGAGCTGTGCGGCGGTATCCATGCCAAGCGCACCGGTGACATCAGTCTGTTCAAGATCATCAGCGAAGGCGGCGTGGCCTCTGGCGTACGCCGTATCGAAGCCGTTACCGGCGCAGCAGCGCTGGCCTACCTGAACGCTGCCGAAGAGCAGGTCAAGGAAGCCGCGCAACTGGTGAAAGGTAACCGCGACAACCTGATCGACAAGCTGTCGGCTGTGCTTGAGCGCAACCGCCAGCTGGAGAAGCAGCTGGAGCAGCTGCAGGCCAAGGCCGCCAGCGCCGCCGGGGACGATCTCTCCAACGCGGCCGTTGAGGTCAAGGGCGCCAAGGTGCTTGCTGCCCGCCTGGATGGGCAGGACGGCAAGGCCCTGCTGGCCCTGGTCGATCAGCTGAAGAACAAGCTCGGCCACGCAGTGATCCTGCTGGGCAGCGAGCATGAGGGCAAGGTTGTGCTGGTGGCCGGCGTAACCAAGGACCTCTCCAGCCAACTCAAGGCTGGCGATCTGATGAAACAAGCCGCTGCGGCGGTGGGTGGCAAGGGCGGTGGCCGTCCGGACATGGCCCAGGGTGGTGGCGTCGATGTCGCTGCACTGGACCAGGCCCTGGCGCTGGCCGTGCCATTCGCAGAGCAGGGACTTTGAGATGAAGGCGCCGGCGGTCTAGTCGCCGGCCTCTTCATGTTGGATTGTTTTTTGGGGCCCTGTATGGGCTGAGGCACCATTGAAATGGCGTTGATCGTACAGAAATTTGGCGGCACCTCTGTCGGTTCCATCGAGCGGATCGAGCAGGTAGCCGAAAAGGTCAAGAAACACCGTGAAGCGGGCGACGACCTGGTGGTTGTATTGTCGGCCATGAGCGGTGAAACCAATCGCCTGATCGACCTGGCCAAGCAGATCACTGATCAGCCAGTTCCGCGTGAACTGGACGTGATCGTGTCGACCGGTGAGCAGGTCACCATCGCCCTGCTGACCATGGCCTTGATCAAGCGTGGTGTGCCAGCGGTGTCCTACACCGGCAACCAGGTGCGCATCCTTACCGATAGCGCGCACAACAAGGCGCGCATCCTGCAGATCGACGACCAGAAGATTCGCGCCGACCTCAAGGAAGGCCGCGTGGTCGTGGTGGCGGGCTTCCAGGGTGTGGACGAGCACGGCAACATCACCACCCTGGGCCGTGGCGGCTCCGACACCACCGGCGTGGCCCTGGCGGCAGCGCTGAAGGCGGACGAGTGCCAGATCTACACCGACGTCGATGGCGTCTACACCACCGACCCACGCGTCGTGCCGCAGGCCCAGCGCCTGGAGAAGATCACCTTCGAAGAGATGCTGGAAATGGCCAGCCTCGGTTCCAAGGTGCTGCAGATCCGTTCGGTGGAGTTCGCCGGCAAGTACAACGTCCCGCTGCGCGTGCTGCACAGCTTCAAGGAGGGTCCGGGTACCCTCATTACCATTGATGAAGAGGAATCCATGGAACAGCCGATCATTTCCGGTATCGCCTTCAACCGTGATGAAGCCAAGCTGACCATTCGCGGCGTGCCGGACACCCCGGGCGTGGCCTTCAAGATCCTCGGCCCGATCAGCGCTTCGAACATCGAAGTGGACATGATCGTGCAGAACGTTGCCCACGATAACACCACCGACTTCACCTTCACCGTACACCGCAACGAGTACGAGAAGGCGCAAAGCGTGCTGGAAAACACTGCTCGCGAAATCGGTGCCCGTGAAGTGATCGGCGACACCAAGATCGCCAAGGTCTCGATCGTTGGCGTCGGCATGCGTTCGCACGCCGGTGTGGCCAGCCGCATGTTTGAAGCCCTGGCCAAGGAGAGCATCAACATCCAGATGATCTCCACCTCCGAGATCAAGGTCTCGGTAGTGATCGAAGAGAAGTACCTGGAGCTGGCCGTACGCGCGCTGCACACCGCGTTCGAGCTCGACGCTCCTGCCCGACAGGGCGAGTAAGGCGCTGCCTGGAAGGGCGCGGCTGGTGCCGCGCCCTTCGCGTTTCTGCTCGCCACGCAGGCCCTGTCCTGCCCTGTGTGGCGCGTAACCGGGGTCCCGTCGTCGTCCACGACTGGCCCTGATACCCAAGACTGTTACCCCTGAATGTTTTGCGTAAGGAGAAAGCTATGTTGATTCTGACTCGTCGGTGCGCCGAGAGCCTGATCATTGGAGACGGCGAGATCACCGTGACGGTGCTTGGCGTCAAAGGCAACCAGGTGCGTATTGGCGTCAGCGCCCCGAAAGAAGTGGCTGTTCACCGCGAGGAAATCTACCTGCGGATCAAGAAGGAGAAGGATGAAGAGCCAAGCCTTTAATTTTTTTGAAGTTTTTTTCAAAAAAAGGGTTGCAAAGGTGAAAGAGGTTCTTTAATATTCGCCTCGTGTTGCGGTGAGGTGGCCGAGTGGCCGAAGGCGCTCCCCTGCTAAGGGAGTATACCTCATAAGGGTATCGGGGGTTCGAATCCCCCCTTCACCGCCATTATTTGCGTAGGGCGCTGTAAACAGTAAGAACGCTAAGTCGTTGATTTTAAACGAAAACGTTCTTGAAAAAATGTTTCAGCGACCTATAATGCGCGGCAAGACACGGACTCATAGCTCAGCTGGATAGAGTACTCGGCTACGAACCGAGCGGTCGCAGGTTCGAATCCTGCTGAGTCCGCCACTTTTGAAGTGGCTTTGTTTGCAAGGCTGCTTCAATCAACCAGCGGTATCTGGTCTAAAACTGCCAATCGCGGACTCATAGCTCAGCTGGATAGAGTACTCGGCTACGAACCGAGCGGTCGCAGGTTCGAATCCTGCTGAGTCCGCCACTTTCTTGAAGTGGCTCTGCTTGCAAAGCTGCTTCAGTCAACCAGCGGTAACCTGGTCTAAAACTGCCAATCGCGGACTCATAGCTCAGCTGGATAGAGTACTCGGCTACGAACCGAGCGGTCGCAGGTTCGAATCCTGCTGAGTCCGCCACTTTCTTGAAGTGGCTCTGCTTGCAAAGCTGTTTCAGTCAACCAGTGGTAACCTGGTCTAAAACTACCACCACGGACTCATAGCTCAGCTGGATAGAGTACTCGGCTACGAACCGAGCGGTCGCAGGTTCGAATCCTGCTGAGTCCGCCATACCCCATCAAGAAGCCCGCTCATTTGAGCGGGCTTTTTGTTTTTCTGCGCCAATGAATTGTTGGTGATGTCGATCTACGCTCTTCTGTAATGATTGTGGTGTAGCTTGGCGCCGCCGTGCGGCAACCAAAACAAATGTGCTTTCCCATCCACAACAACCGTCGCACTGATAGCTTCGAGCGTTGTCCTAGCTTTATCACGCAAACGATTGTTCTGGCCAAAAATTTAAGCGATCTGACAGCTTTAGCAGTGTATGATTGCGCCCGTCAGCCCCGCCGGGGCTTGTGGAAAACCACCATGGACTTACCCAGTAGTTACTCGCTAACACGATTCATACAGAAAGATCTGACCGATTGATTCCCCCGGCGTGCTCCGCTGCTGGGAGTGGAGCTCGCCTATGACTGAAGTAGAAGTAAAAAAAGCGCAAGAGAGCCTGCAGGATCGCCTGGCTCAGGTGGTCGAACTGCTGCAGCGCCAGCGTGTGGTCGAAGACCTGACTCACCGCCAGGAAGGCGCGCACAACGACCTGGTGGAAAACCTCGTCCACCGCCAGAACCTCGTCGAGCTGCAGCGTAAGCTCGATGACCTGCACCCCGCCGACATCGCCTATATCCTCGAAGCCTTGCCCCTGGAAGACCGCCTGACGGTCTGGCAGCTGGTGCGCTCGGACCGCGATGGCGACATCCTGCTGGAAGTATCCGACTCGGTTCGTCAATCGCTGATCGCTGACATGGACGATCACGAGCTGCTGGCCGCCGCCAAGGAAATGGACGCCGACGAGCTGGCCGACCTGGCCCCAGAGCTACCGCGCGACGTTATCCATGAGCTGATGGAAACCCTCGATGCCCAGCAACGCGAACGTGTGCGTTCGGCGCTGAGCTACGACGAGGAGCAGGTCGGTGCGCTGATGGACTTCGAGATGGTCACCATCCGCGAAGACGTCAGCCTGGAAGTGGTGCTGCGCTACCTGCGCCGCCTGAAAGAGCTGCCCAACCACACCGACAAACTGTTCGTGGTCGATTACGACGGCATCCTCAAGGGTGTGTTGCCTATCAAGCGCCTGCTGGTCAACGACCCGGAGAAGAAGGTGGCGGAGGTCATGGCGACCGACCCGGTATCCTTCCAGCCCGAGGAAGATGCCTATGATGCGGCGCAGGCTTTCGAGCGTTACGACCTGGTATCGGCACCTGTCGTAGACAAGGGCGAGCGCCTGATCGGCCGTTTGACCATTGACGAGATGGTCGACCTGATCCGTGAAGAGAGCGAGAGCGAAGTCCTCAACATGGCGGGTCTGCGTGAAGAGGAAGACATCTTCGCCTCGGTCTGGCGCTCGTTCCGCAACCGCTGGGCGTGGCTGGCGATCAATCTGATTACCGCGTTCCTCGCTTCGCGAGTGATCGGGGTGTTCGAGGGTTCGATCGAGAAGCTGGTGGCGTTGGCTGCGTTGATGCCGATTGTTGCGGGTATTGGTGGCAACTCGGGTAACCAGACCATCACCATGATTGTCCGCGCCATGGCCCTGGACCAGGTATCGCCGGGCAATACCAGCCGCCTGATGCGAAAAGAACTGGCGGTGTCGCTGATCAACGGCCTGGTGTGGGGCGGAGTGATTGGTGCCGTGGCTTTCTGGTTATACGGCAGCTGGTCGCTGGGCGTGGTGATGACTGCAGCGATGACCTTGAACCTGTTACTGGCGGCGCTGATGGGTGTGCTCATCCCGATGACGTTGGCCCGCTTGGGGCGCGACCCGGCGATGGGGGCGAGTGTGATGATCACTGCCGTGACCGACAGTGGCGGCTTCTTCATCTTCCTTGGCCTGGCCACATTGTTCCTTCTCTAAGCCCATACACAATCCTTTGCAGGAGCGGCCTTGTGCCACGAAAGGCCGCTCCTGAAAAGGGCTGCGTTTGCTTCAGATAGCCCCATAAAAAAAGCCAGCTTACGCTGGCTTTTTTGTGCTCGCTTGCAGGCCTCAGGAGGCGTCGGCGGCCATTTCCACATCGTGAGCGATGAGGGCGACCAAGGCATTCTGCTGGCGGTGGGACAGTTGGCGGAAGCGCTGCAGCAACTCGCGCTCATGCAAGGACAGCTCAGGGCTGTCCAGGCGCATGCTCAGCTCGTCACCCAACGCACCTTCCTGGATAAGGCTCTGCTCCAGGCGCGCGATGATTTCGGAGTTCATGCTGCGGTGATGGTTGCGCGCTACCTCGGCAATGCGCTCACGCATTCCGTCTGGCAGGCGGACGACGAACTTGTCAGCGGTGCGGCTCGAATAAATAGCCTGTTTCATTGGGCGCATATAAATTGACCGGAGTTTGGTTCAGGGGAAGCGGTTCTCAAATTGGCCGCACGGGGTGGAAATACGACCGTGGCGACGACAAAATGTTCAACCGTCAGTGAAAAATGGATGCTCATCTTGCCTCATGGTCGCCGTTTCCTTGGCGTCAATTCTGTGACAAATAGTGGGCCGGATAGAGGCTTTATGCCAGTACCAATTATCAGAAATGAGCACTGGTTTGAAAAGTTTTACATGCTCCGGCTTGCCTGACCGTCAGTCTTTTGCCGTCAAAAACTGGTAAAACACAGCAAAAGGACAGGAAAACCCCTAGAATGCGCCGGTTTACCTCCATAGAGCATAGTGGCTATGCAACATGACGCAAGCGACCGCCGATCAGGGACAGGCCGGCTGATATTTCTGGTAGGACCGTCAGGTTCGGGAAAAGATTCCCTGATCGACGCTTCGCGTGAGCGGCTGGCGGCCGCCGGGGTAGAGGTTGCCCGTCGGGTCATTACCCGCTCGGCCGAAGCCAAGGGCGAAGCTGCCCAAGGGGTTACGGCGGAACAGTTTGAAACCCTGCGTGAGCAGGGGGCATTTGCCATGTGCTGGTGGGCCAATGGCCTGGGGTATGGCATTCCTCGGCAGGTGGATGAGTGGTTGGCGGCGGGCAAGGCGGTGCTGGTGAATGGCTCGCGGGCTTACCTGCCCGAAGCGCGTCAGCGTTACCCGGACATGTTGGCAGTGCTGGTCGAGGTCAGGCCGGAGGTGCTGCGCCAGCGCTTGCTAGCCCGGGGCCGCGAAAGCGTCGAGGAGGTTGAACAGCGGTTGGCGCGCAGTGCTCGTTTGCAGGTGTTGTCCGATCCTTCGGTGCATGTGCTGGACAACTCGACAAGCCTGGAGGCAGCGGTCGCGGCCCTGTTCGGGTTGCTTCGCGATGAAGGTGTGCTGCCGCCGGTGTAGCAGTGCCAGAAAAGGATTACGCGAAAAAGCCAGGTAGAGGCATGACAAACGCCAGCATGCTGGTTAACATGCTGGCCGTCCCGCTGTGCAGCGCTCGCTGCCGGTGCTTGCGTCTCAGTAGCTCAATTGGATAGAGCATCCCCCTCCTAAGGGGAAGGTTGCAGGTTCAATTCCTGCCTGGGACGCCATTTCCTGTTTGCCGACAACGTTCCCCTAAGCAGGCACTGTCGTGCGCCTGCGTCCACGCGTGGCAAATAGCTACCAGGCTGCCACCATGGACAATAAGGCCAAGGACCTCAAACGATTTCTATGCACAACATCCTGCTGATTTTTCCTAAGGACTGTTGCGCTTCATGTCGCACGGCTGACACTTTCTCCTAAAGCCCCCAGTGCTTCAACGCCCACAACACCCCCATGCCCACAACCAGCGTCAGCATCGTGCTGCGTGTGCGCCAGGCTACCAACGCAGCCAGGACCGCCGCGGGTATCTGCGGGTTCGTCCAGTCGAACCCGGCATGCCGGTCAGGGAAGACCACGGCCGGCAACACCAGCGCAGCCAGTACACTGGCCGGCACATAGGCCAATGCGCGGCGAAACAGAGGCGGGATGCGCAACACCGTGTGCAGTTCGATGAACGACAGCCGGATGGCGAAGGTGCCCAGGCCAATCAGCACGAAGGTTATCCACTGGGTCGTTTCGCTCATGATGCTTTCTGCTCTGTATGGGCTTCAGGTACGGCGTGTTGTTTTTGCCGACTCTCGATGGCCAGCCCGGCGATGATTCCGCCGACGGCACCGGTCAGCAGGCCAAGGTTGTAGGGCAGGTCAACGGCCAGCACCGCAAGCACGCCACCGGTCAGCGCGGCGCCGAGCATGGCGGTATTGCGAATGCCGGGTATCAGCAAGGCCAGAAAAGACAACGGTATGGCAAAACCCAGTGACCAGTCTTCCGGAATGCCTGCGCCCAGGTACATGCCCGCCAGTACCGAGAGGTTCCAGCCGAACCACATGGTGATCGCCGTGCCGGCGTAATAGGGGTAGGCATGCTGGCCTAGTCCGCCTGTGCCCATTTTCAGTGTGCACAGGGCGAAGGACTGATCCGACAGCATGAACGCCATTGGCCATTTGTGACGGCGCGGGAGGTGGCCCAGGTGTGGGGCCAGGCTGGCGCTGTACATCAGAAAACGCAGGTTGATCACCAGTGCGGTGACCACCATCGTCACTGGCAGGGCGGCGTTTTGCATCAATTGCATCACCACCATTTGCGCAGAGCCGGAGTAGAACAGCAAGGTCATGCCAATGGCGTCGGCGGGTGACAGGCCCATGCCGATTGCCGTAACCCCAGTGATCAGGCCAAAAGGCACAATGCCGGAGGTCAACGGCAGAACGCTTTGTGCGCCCTGCTTGAATGCTTGGGTCGCGCTTGGGGACTGCATGGGAGTTCCTTGAAGCTGTTCGGAGGGTGCATGGACACCCTCACGTTAATGCGCCTGACAGTTGGCCACAACGTCAGATTTCTGAAATAGTAGGCCTAAAAAATATAGGCCTCATACCGTGTATCTCGACAGCCCCACCCGGCACTCGCTCCAGCTCAATGCCTTGCGTGCCTTCGAGGCGTCTGCGCGCCTGGGCGGTTTCGCGCGTGCCGCCCTCGAACTCAAGGTCACCCCAGGGGCCATCGCCGCCTTGGTCAAGACGCTGGAAAACGAATACGGCGCTGCGTTGTTCGAGCGCCATGCCAAGGGCGTACGCCTGACGCCCCTGGGTGAGAGCGTGAAAAGCCAGTTCACCGAGGCGTTCGATGCAGTGGAAGCTGCCGCGCGCACGTTACGGCGGCTGGCTGCGCCGCAGCGTGTGCACATTGTAACGTCGCCGGCCCTGGCGCAGTTGTGGATAGGGCCCCGCCTGCCGGAACTGACCCGCCTGCTGGCGCCCATCGAGATTTCGGTTACGGCGGTGGATGAGCCGCCCAACCTCAAACGCAGCCCATTCGACCTGTGCCTGTTCTACACCGAAAAACCCGAACGCTGGCAGCGCAGGATCGCCACGGAAGAAGTGTTGCCCGTATGCGTACCCGCCTTGGCAGAGAGCATCATCACCCCTGCGGACCTTGCCAATGCCCGTTGCATTGCTGACGTAGGCTGGAATGACTGGGCGGTGTGGGCCGGCGCAGCCATGCCGGGGCACAATTTCGTGGCCCGTGGGCCGGGTTTTTCCCTGTACTCGATTGCATTGCAGCAGGCGTTGCTGGCTGCCGGTGTGCTGATCGGGCGCAGAAGCCTGGTGCAACGCTATCTGGACAGCGGCGAACTGGTGGCGCCCATCGACTGCGCGGTGCCTTTGGGCATGACCATTGCCGCGTGGCGATTACCGGGTGCCAAGGGCAACCAGGTGGTGGCTGCGGTGGAGGAGGCGCTGCTGCAGTTGGCTTGAGCCTTGGCGCTGCCTGTCGGGTGGCGCCCCCGACAGGCCTCGTCGCCAATCCTCACACGTGGCTTATCGCGTCTTCATTGCCATCTGATGTGCCGTCTGCCTGGGAGAGCTGTTCTTGTGCTTTCTCCTGGACCTGGTTCTCGATCTCCTCTTGCAAGCGCTGAGCGATCAACTCGCCGACCTTGGCCTTCACCTCTGGCGGCAGGGCTTCGTACTGCGCTTCGGTCAGGCCAATTTCGCTGAGCAGTTTTTCCTTGATCATCTCGCCGTGCGATTTGGACATCAGCTCCTGAAACGCTTGCCGGGCAGTGCTGGTGGTCAGTTGCTCCGTGCTTTCCTGCCCGGTTACGCCAGAGCCAAGGTTTTGCAGCATCACCTTGAGTTTGGCGAAAGCCTCCTCCCGGGCATCCTCAGCGTTCTGCTGCGCCGTGTTGCCTTGGTTTTGCTGCTGGGCTGTCGTGCTGGCGGTGGTGATTGCCGTGCGGAAATCCGTAGCCTGCGCCACAGCCTGTTCATCGTTGGTGCGCTGTGGTTGATGGAGCGTGGGCTGCCAGCTGACGCCGTTGTGGGCGATTATCATGTTTCCTCCTTGGAAATCGTGTTGGTAGGCGTTAAGCGCAAAAGCCATGCCAGCGCTATGCCGGCTGGAAATTGGGCGTTGGAGCTATTCCGGTTGCACGCTGGCGGGCATATGCTTGCCCGTCACAGGCATGATTTTGCCGCGTGCGGCAATAACCACCATTGTCGGCAGCCCCTTGACCGGAGCGCAGTTGCTGGGCATCAGGGAGAGCGTCCATGAATCAGGAAACCAGGCCGGCCCCCGCTGGCTTCAGTGAACAGCAGTTGCACACATTGTTCGAGTTGATCAGCGATGGCATCTGGGACTGGAATGCCAACACCGGCTACGTCTATCGCAACCCGGGCTGGTACGCGATGCTCGGCTACGCCAGCCACTCCATGGCCAACTCGGTACTGACCTGGGAAAGCGTGATTCACCCGGAAGACTACCCACGGGTAATGGCGCATTTCGAGGCGTACATCAGTCAGCGCAACGAGCGCTACCTCATCGAATACCGCTGCCGTTGCCACGATGGCAGCTACCTGTGGATCGAAGACAGCGGCTACATCATCGACCGTAACGAAGACGGTTCGGTGGCGCGCATGCTCGGTGCGCACCGCAACATCGACGCCGGCAAACGCCTGGTGGCGCAGCTGGAGCAGAAGAACCAGTCGCTGGAAGGGCAAGTGGCCGAGCGCACCCGTGAGTTGTCCCGGGTGAACCAGCAGTTGCAGCGGCAACTGGACGAGAACCGTGAGTTGGCCGAGCGCGATGCGTTAACCCGCATTGCCAACCGCTATCGGTTGGAAAAGGCCTTGCAGCTGGAGTGCGAGCGGGCTCAGCGTTTCCGCCAGCCGTTGTCGCTGATCGCCATGGACCTGGATGATTTCAAACCGATCAACGACCGCTACGGGCATGCCCGGGGCGATGCAGCGCTGGTGCGGATGGTCGACAGCCTGCGGACCTGCCTGCGCGAACTGGACCTGTTGGCGCGCTGGGGCGGGGACGAGTTCGTTATCGTAATGCCGCAGAGCACGCTGGGCGAGGCGCTGGATGTCGCCGGGCGCTTGCGCCAGGTGATGGCGCAACTGGAGCCGGTGGGCGAATGCCGACTGACCATGAGTTATGGCGTGGTGCAGTGGCAGGAAGGGGAGGACCAGCATGCACTGCTGGCACGGGCTGACAAGGCGCTGTACCGGGCCAAGGGGGCTGGCAAGAACGCCATTGCAGAGTAACCGGTGCTGGCCGCATGAATGAAAAAAGACCCGCAGCGCCTCTCGGCGCGGCGGGCCAAATCGGCCTCGGCCGCTTCAGTGTCAGATATGCAGGGCGTGGCCCAGGGCACGCAGTGCCGCTTCCTGTACCGCTTCACCCAGGGTCGGGTGGGCATGGATGGTACCGGCCACATCCTCCAGGCAGGCACCCATCTCCAGCGACTGGGCAAACGCCGTGGACAGCTCGGAAACCGCCACGCCAACCGCTTGCCAGCCCAGGATCAGGTGGTTGTCACGCCGCGCGACCACGCGCACGAAACCGCTTTTCGACTCCAGGCTCATGGCCCGCCCGTTGGCGGCGAACGGGAACTGCGCGACGATGCAGTCCAGGCCTTGCTGACTGGCCTGTTCCGGCGTCTTGCCGACCACGACCACTTCCGGGTCGGTGAAGCACACGGCGGCTATCGCAGCGGGTTCGAAGCGGCGTGCTTTGCCGGCGATGATCTCGGCCACCATCTCGCCCTGGGCCATGGCCCGGTGCGCCAGCATCGGTTCGCCGGCCACGTCGCCGATGGCCCAGACGTTGTGCATGCTGGTCTGGCAGCGCTCGTCGATGGCAATGGCGGCACCATTCATCTTCAGGTCCAGGCATTCCAGGTTGAAGCCCTTGGTGCGTGGGCGGCGGCCCACGGCTACCAGCACCTGGTCGGCTTCCAGGCGCAGTTGTCCGCCCTTGCCATCGTTGGCCAGCAGGCAGCCATTTTCGTAACCTTCGACGCTGTGGCCAAGGTGCAGGGCGATACCCAGCTTTTTCAGCGACTCGGCCACCGGGGCGGTCAGTTCGCTGTCGTAAGTCGGCAGGATGCGCTCGCGCGCTTCCACCACGCTGACCTGCGCGCCGAGCTTGCGGTAGGCGATGCCCAGCTCCAGGCCGATGTAGCCACCGCCCACCACCACCAGGTGTTGCGGCAGGGCTTTCGGTGCCAGGGCCTCGGTTGAGGAAATCACCGGCCCACCCAAGGGCAGCATCGGCAGTTCGATACTGCTGGAGCCCGTGGCCAGCAACAGGTGCTCGCACTGGATGCGCTGGCCATCCACCTCGACCTGCTTGCCATCAAGCACCTTGGCCCAGCCGTGCACCACCTTCACCCCGTGCTTTTTCAGCAGGCCGGCGACACCGGTGGTGAGGCGGTCGACGATGCCGTCTTTCCAGGCCACGCTCTGGCCGATGTCCAGGCGTGGCGAAGCCACGCTGATGCCCAGCGGCGAGGGTTCGGTAAAGCGCGAGGCCTGGTGGAACTGCTCGGCCACATGGATCAGCGCCTTGGACGGAATGCAGCCGATGTTCAGGCAGGTACCGCCCAGCGCCTGGCCTTCCACCAGCACGGTAGGGATGCCCAGTTGCCCAGCGCGGATGGCCGCCACATAGCCGCCAGGGCCGCCGCCGATGATCAACAGGGTTGTCTGGATAGTCTGTTGCATGCTCACTCCACGAACAGGCAGGCGGGTTGTTCGAGCAGGCCACGCACGGCCTGGATGAACAGGGCGGCGTCCATGCCATCGACCACGCGGTGGTCGAACGAGCTGGACAGGTTCATCATCTTGCGCACGACGATCTGGCCGTCGATCACCACGGGCCGCTCAACCATGCGGTTGACACCGACGATTGCCACTTCCGGGGTGTTGACCACCGGCGTGCTGACGATGCCGCCCAGGGCGCCGAGGCTGGTCAGGGTAATGGTCGAACCGGACAGCTCTTCGCGGCTGGCCTTGTTGTTGCGCGCAGCGTTGGCCAGGCGTGAAATCTCACCGGCATTGGCCCACAGGCTGCCCGCTTCGGCGTGGCGCAGCACAGGTACCATCAGGCCGTTGTCACCTTGTGTGGCGATGCCCACATGCACCGCGCCATGGCGGGTGATGATCTGCGCTTCGTCATCGTAGGTGGCGTTGATCTGCGGGAAGTCACGCAGCGCCACGACCAGGGCGCGCACCAGGAACGGCAGCAGTGTCAGCTTGCCGCGGCTGTCGCCATGCTTGCTGTTGAGCTGCTGGCGCAGGGCTTCCAGGGCGGTGACGTCGATTTCTTCCACATAGCTGAAGTGCGCGACCCGGCGCTTGGCGTCCTGCATGCGCTGGGCGATCTTGCGGCGCAGGCCGATCACCGGCACCTGCTCGCTGTCGGTGCGCCTGGCATAGCCATTGGGGGTTTGCCCGGCAGCGCTTTGCGGTTTGCTCATGAACGCGTCGAGGTCTTCGTGCAGGATGCGCCCGGCCGGGCCGCTGCCGTGTACATAACGCAATTCGATGCCGGCATCGAGGGCACGTTTGCGCACCGCCGGCGAGGCCAGCGGCTTGTCGCCCGGCTGGCGCGGCACGATGGGCGCTGCGTCGTGGCTGGCTGACGCCTGGTACGCCGCCGGTTTAACGTCTTTCTGTGGTTCAGGTTTAGCGGCTACCGGTGCCGCAGGCACTTCGGCCGGCTTGGCTTGCGGCACATCCACATGGTTGCCGCTGCCTTCCACTTCGATGCGGATCAGCTCACTGCCGACCGCCATCACTTCACCTGGCTGGCCACCTAAGGCCAGCACCTTGCCGCTGACCGGCGACGGGATTTCCACGGTGGCCTTGTCGGTCATGACGTCGGCTACTACCTGGTCCTCGGCGATGATGTCGCCCACCTTGACGAACCATTCCACCAACTCGACCTGCGCGATGCCTTCGCCAATGTCCGGCATCTTGATGACGTGCGTGCCCATTCAGACCTCCATGACCTTTTTCAATGCCGCACCTACCCGCGAAGGCCCTGGGAAGTAAGCCCATTCCTGCGCGTGAGGGTAGGGGGTGTCCCAACCGGTGACGCGCTCGATCGGCGCCTCCAGGTGGTGGAAGCAGTGCTCCTGCACCAGCGACACCAGTTCTGCGCCAAAGCCACAGGTACGGGTGGCCTCGTGTACTACCACGCAACGGCCGGTCTTTTTTACCGACTCGACGATGGTGTCCAGGTCTAGCGGCCACAGGCTGCGCAGGTCGATCACTTCGGCATCCACGCCACTTTCTTCGGCGGCCACCTGGGCCACGTACACGGTGGTGCCATAGGTGAGCACGGTCACGTCATTGCCGGGGCGGGTGATGGCGGCCTTGTCCAGTGGCACGGTGTAGTAGCCATCGGGCACGGCGCTGTGCGGGTGTTTCGACCACGGCGTAACCGGGCGGTCATGGTGGCCGTCGAACGGGCCGTTGTACAGGCGCTTGGGCTCCAGGAAGATCACCGGGTCGTCGCATTCGATCGAGGCAATCAGCAGGCCTTTGGCGTCGTACGGGTTAGATGGCATCACGGTGCGCAGGCCGCACACCTGAGTGAACATCGCTTCCGGGCTCTGGCTGTGGGTCTGGCCGCCATAGATACCGCCACCGCAGGGCATGCGCAGGGTCAGCGGGGCGATGAACTCGCCGGCCGAACGGTAGCGCAGGCGGGCCATTTCAGAAACGATCTGGTCGGAGGCCGGGTAGAAGTAGTCAGCGAACTGGATTTCCACCACCGGGCGCAGGCCGTAGGCACCCATGCCCACGGCGGTGCCGACGATCCCGCTTTCAGAGATGGGCGCGTCGAACACGCGGGACTTGCCGTACTTGGTCTGCAGGCCTTCGGTGCAGCGGAACACGCCGCCGAAGTAGCCGACGTCCTGGCCGTACACCACCACATTGTCGTCGCGCTCAAGCATGACATCCATGGCCGAGCGCAGGGCCTGGATCATGGTCATGGTAGTGGTGGCCATGGCGGTTTCCGGGTTGATGCTGTTGTTGTGGTCGTTCATCTCAAACCCCCAGTTCCTGGCGTTGGCGGCGCAGGTGGTCGGGCATCTCCTTGTACACGTCCTCGAACATCGAGGCGGCGCTCGGGATGTGACCGTTGGCCAGGGTGCCGTACTGCTCGGCTTCTTTTTGCGCAGCAATCACGGCCGCTTCGAACTCGGCCGTGGTGGCCTGGTGTTCTTCTTCGGACCAGTGGCCGATCTTGATCAGGTGCTGCTTCAGGCGGGCGATCGGGTCACCCAGCGGGAAGTGGCTCCAGTCATCGGCAGGGCGGTACTTGGACGGGTCGTCCGAGGTCGAGTGCGGGCCGGCACGGTAGGTGACCCACTCGATCAGGCTCGGGCCCAAACCACGGCGGGCACGTTCGGCAGCCCAGCGCGAAGCGGCGTAAACGGCGACGAAGTCGTTGCCGTCCACCCGCAGCGAAGCGATGCCGCAGCCCACGCCACGGCCGGCGAAGGTGGTCGACTCGCCACCGGCGATGGCCTGGAAGGTTGAGATGGCCCACTGGTTGTTGACCACGTTGAGGATCACGGGGGCGCGGTAAACGTGGGCAAAGGTGAGGGCGGTGTGGAAGTCTGACTCGGCCGTGGCGCCGTCACCGATCCAGGCCGAGGCAATCTTGGTATCGCCCTTGATGGCCGAGGCCATGGCCCAGCCGACGGCCTGCACGAACTGGGTCGCCAGGTTGCCGCTGATGGTGAAGAAGCCAGCCTCGCGCACCGAGTACATGATCGGCAGCTGGCGGCCCTTGAGGGGGTCGCGTTCGTTGGACAGCAACTGGCAGATCATCTCCACCAGCGACACGTCGCGGGCCATCAGGATGCTTTGCTGACGGTAGGTGGGGAAGCACATGTCGGTGCGGTTAAGCGCCAGCGCCTGGCCGCTGCCGATGGCTTCTTCGCCCAGGCTCTGCATGTAGAAGGACATCTTCTTCTGGCGCTGGGCAACCACCATGCGGCTGTCGAAAATCCGCGTCTTGAGCATGGCGCGCATGCCTTGGCGCAGGATCTGTGGGTCGATGTCTTCGGCCCACGGGCCTTGGGCGTCGCCTTGCTCGTCGAGCACGCGGACCAGGCTGTAGGACAGGTCGGCGGTGTCGGCAGCGTCGACATCGATAGGGGGTTTACGGGCTTGACCTGCATCGTTCAGGCGCAGGTAGGAAAAATCGGTCTGGCAGCCTGGCCGGCCGGTGGGCTCGGGCACATGCAAACGCAGGGGGGCGTACTCGTTCATGCTTTTTACGCTCGCTCGGGTATTTGTTTTTGTGAGCTCTGAAGCGGCCGCCGCTGAGTACCGGCTTGTGACTGGTAAGTCAGCGTCCCCTACATCTTAGTGGTCCGGCAGGAGAATTTTTCTCTCAAGTTGATTGCCTTTGCCGAGCGGGGCAGATAAACATTCCGCATAAACACAAAAAACCGGTGATTTTGTCTCATGCGCAAACTCGATCGTACCGATATCGGCATTCTCAACAGCCTGCAGGAAAACGCCCGCATCACCAACGCCGAGCTGGCACGCTCGGTCAACCTGTCGCCCACGCCCTGTTTCAACCGGGTGCGGGCCATGGAAGAGCTGGGGGTGATCCGCCAGCAGGTGACCTTGTTGTCGCCCGAGGCGTTGGGGCTGGATGTGAATGTGTTCATCCATGTCAGCCTGGAAAAGCAGGTAGAGCAGTCGCTGCACCGCTTCGAGGAAGAAATTGCCGAACGGCCCGAGGTGATGGAGTGCTACCTGATGACGGGCGACCCGGATTACCTGTTGCGGGTACTGCTGCCGAGTATTCAGGCGCTGGAGCGGTTTCTCGATTACCTCACGCGGTTGCCGGGGGTGGCGAATATACGCTCGAGTTTTGCCTTGAAGCAGGTGCGGTACAAAACCGCTTTGCCCCTGCCGGCCAATGGCATGACCTTGCGGGAGTAGTGGCCAGCACAGGTGTTAAAGAGGGTGCTTGATATTTTAAACACCCCCAGCCTATGTTGTTGTCAGCGCACAACAACAAGGACAAGCGTCATGAGCACCGCTCAGCTTCAGGGCATCGATGAAATCGAATGCGTCACCCCCGACCTCAACGGCGTGCCGCGCGGCAAGGTGATGACCGCCGAGGGCTTCCTCGAAGGCCGCCGTCTGCAGATGGCACGCGGGGTGTTGCTGCAATGCATCATGGGCGGTTACCCGCCGGCGAAGTTCTATGGCAGCGACGACGGCGACCTGGCACTGGTCGCCGAACCCAGCCAGGTCCATCGCCTGCCCTGGAGCAACGACGGCCGCGCCCTGGCCATTTGCGACGCCAATGAACTGGATGGTCGTCCCTCGGCACTGTCCACCCGTGGCCAGCTCAAGGCCGTGATCGCCCGCTATGCGGCGCTGGGCCTGGCCCCAGTGGTGGCGACCGAGCTCGAATTCTTTGTCTTTGCCCCCAACAGCGACCCGCAGCAACCGTTCCAGCCCCCCGTAGGCATCGATGGCCGCCGTGAGCTTGGCCACTCGGCGTTCAGTATCAGTTCCAACAACGGCCTGCGCCCGTTCTTCAAGGAGGTGTACCGGTGCATGGCCGCGCTCGGCCTGCCGCGCGACACCTTCATGCATGAAATGGGTGTCAGCCAGTTCGAGATCAACCTGCTGCACGGCGACCCGCTGCTGCTGGCCGACCAGACCTTCCTGTTCAAACACCTGCTCAAGGAAGTGGCACTCAAGCACGGGCTGACCGTGGTGTGCATGGCCAAACCGCTGGCGCGCACGCCTGGCAGTTCCATGCATATTCACCAGAGCCTGGTCGATACCGGCAGCGGGCGTAACGTGTTCAGCGATGAGCAGGGCCAGCCTACCGAAACCTTCCACCATTTCATTGGCGGCCTGCAGGCATGCATGGCCGACTTCACTGCGCTGTTTGCGCCCAACGTCAACTCGTACCAGCGGCTGTGCCACCCCTATGCTTCGCCGAACAACGCCTGCTGGTCCGAGGACAATCGTGCAGCAGGCCTGCGCATCCCGGCCAGTGCACCGGTAGCGCGGCGGGTGGAAAACCGCTTGCCCGGCGCCGACGCCAACCCCTACCTGGCCATCGCCGCCTCCCTGGCCGCGGGGTTGCATGGCATCGAGCAGCGCCTGCAACCTTCGCCGGCGATTCAGGGCGAGTTCGAAGTGCCGGAGCACTTGAGCTTGCCATGCACCCTCCATGCGGCGCTGGAGCGTCTCAAGCGCAGCGCGCTGGCGCGGGAACTGTTCGGCGGTGAGTTCATCGAAGGCTACATCGCCAGCAAGACCCTGGAGCTGACCGATTTCTTCGACGAAATCACCCCGTGGGAGCGCCGGGTGCTGGCGGCACAGGCCTGATCGCGACACGACCTGCACCGGACACGCCCCGGCTGCACCATTTTGCAGTCGGGGGCCTGCACTGACCGGCGTTTGCCCTTATGCTGCTAGCACCTACCGCCACCTGACCAGGGAGCATTGCGGGACGTATGCGAAATGTATGGAAGCCGTTTCAGTCGTTGTATTTCGCCGCGCTGATGATGTTGATCGGCTCGGGCCTGCTCAGTACCTACCTGGCGTTGCGCCTGGCGGCCGACCACGTCGACAGCCTGTGGGTGGGCGCGTTGATGGCGGCCAACTATTTTGGCCTGGCGGTGGGCGGCAAGGTCGGCCACCGGCTGATCGGCCGGGTAGGGCACATTCGCGCCTATGCCACCTGCGCCGGCATCGTCGGTGCGGCAGTGCTTGGCCATGGCCTGACCAGCTGGCTGCCGGCCTGGGTCGGGCTGCGCATGATCGTGGGCCTGGGCATGATGTGCCAATACATGGTCATCGAGAGCTGGCTCAACGAGCAGGCTGACGTGAAGCACCGTGGCGCGGTGTTCAGCGGCTACATGATCGCATCGTACCTGGGGCTGGTGCTTGGCCAGCTGATCCTGGTGGTGCACCCCGCGCTTGGCCCGGAGCTGCTGATGCTGGTGGCGATGTGCTTTGCCTTGTGCCTGGTGCCGGTGGCGATGACCCGGCGCATTCACCCGGCGCCCTTGCGCCCGGCGCCGATGGAGCCGAAGTTCTTTATCAAGCGTGTGCCGCAATCGCTCAGTACGGTATTGGGCTCGGGATTGATCGTCGGCTCGTTCTACGGCCTGGCGCCCTTGTATGCCTCCAGCCAAGGGATGACCACCGAGCAGGTCGGTCTGTTCATGGGTAGCTGTATTTTCGCTGGCCTTTTGGTGCAGTGGCCACTGGGCTGGTTGTCTGACCGTTACGACCGGGCGGTGCTGATTCGCAGCGTGGCAATAGGCCTGGCGTTGGCTGCTGCGCCCTTGGCGATACTGCCCAGTGTGCCGCTGGAGTTGCTGTTCGGTATCGGCTTTTTGATTTCGTTGCTGCAGTTCTGCCTGTACCCGCTGGCGGTGGCGTTTTCCAACGACCACGTGGAAAGCGAGCGGCGGGTGTCGCTGACCGCCATGCTGCTGGTGACCTACGGTGTGGGTGCGTGCATCGGGCCACTGGCGGCGGGCGTGCTGATGAAGGTGCTGGGCGCACAGATGCTGTATGCGTTCTTTGTGTTCTTCGCCCTGGTGCTGGTGTGGCGCATTCGGCCGAAAGCGGTTACCGGGCTGCACCAGGTTCAGGATGCGCCGCTGGGCCACGTGGCGATGCCGGCGGCCGGTTCGCCGTTGTCGGCAGCGCTGGACCCACGGGTGGATGAGCAGACCGTACAGGACATGATGCAGGCGCCGGTAGCGGCTGAAGATACCGAGGATGAAGAGAAGGGGGCTGAGCCACAGGCCGCTGAACCGCAGGAGGCCAGCAAGTCGGTGTAAGCCAGTACCGGCCTCTTCGCGGGGCAGGAAGAGCACAAATGAAAACGCCACCTCAGCAGGTGGCGTTTTTGCTTAACAGCTAGCCGACGATCAGTAGTCGTCCTTGTCGAACCGCCGCGCCTCACGCTGCAGCTGGTACACAAAGCTCTCGATCTTGCGCTGTGCCTGCCCGCTCAGGTTATGGAAGCGTACGCCGGCAAAGGTGGTGTTGATGCGCTCTTCATAGTGCAGGTGGCGCAGTTCGACCATGGTGTCCACCAGGCCCAGCGGGTTGCCCGCCTTGAAACGCTCGTACACCTGGCCCAGTTGCAGGCGGTCTTCGACGTTGCCTTCAAAGCGCAGTTTGCAGCCGGTAGCCGAGATATCCAGCAGTTTGCCGCGCAGGGCGCCGTTGCCCTTCAGGTGAGCGCCGTCGAGGATGATATCGACCAGCTGCGACAACTTCAGCGCGGCGCGGAAGGCATTGCGGCGCTGGTGGTAGGTCATCTCTTCTGGCATGGGGCCGCTGTAGCAGCGGTGGCCGTCGACTTCGGTAATCTTCAGCGCGTGGTTGCATTCCCAGGCGATGCGCACGCCATCGTGGAAACCTTCGATGCGGAAGTGCTCGCCGTTCTCGATGAACTTCTCACCATCGCGGGGGATCATTTCGTCCAGGGCCAGGGTGTTGCTTTCACGGTCCACATGCACCACATAGCTCTGAAAGCGCTGGCTACGGTCGTGGAAGGTGATGATGAGGGGGTCGTGGCTTTCCTGCAGCTGCCGCAAGTTGGCCGCAATCTCCAAAGGGGTGCTCAGCACCTTTGGCGGTTGCGGGGCATCGGATTCATTGAACACGGCTTATCGTTCTCCAGGCAAAAGCGACACACGCAAGTAACGGCATTTTGCCAGTATGTTCCGTGCCTTGATAGAAAAATCACACTTGGCTGAGGGCCCGTGGCTTGGCCAGCGGCGAGGTGCTGCCGCGGCTGTCGTACAGCGACGGCGAATCGCCGCCCATGAGGATCCGGATCTGGTTGCTGGTGACGTGTTGCTGCACCTGGATGATCCGGCCATTGGTCTCGTTAAGCTGTTGGCAGGCTTGCATCAACTGGCTGATCACGTCGAGTTGTTGCAGGATCAACTCACCGTTGGGCGATTGTGCCGCCACCGCCTCCACACCGGCGCGGTCTGCGCTCAGGCCAAGGCTGGTAAGCAGGTTGTTGCGCCGCAGGCCTTGCTGCTCGAGCAACACGATCAATGACTGCTTGCGGGCCAGAATACTTTCCAGCGGGGCCATATCGCGGCCATGCAGGGCTACAGACTCCTTTTGCAGGAGGTCGAGCAGTTCCTGCATCGGGGCAATGTCGTCTTCGATCAGTTGCAGCAAGGTGATGTCGTGCATGGCTAACTCTTGGCTTTTCTAGCGTCCGTGAAGTCAGCGCGCCGTACGGTCAGCGCTGGGCTTCGAAATCGAGCAGTTTGCTGGCGACCCGGCCAGCATCGACCTGGTAGCTGCCGTCGGCGATCGCCTGTTTCAACTGGGCCACGCGGGCGCTGTTGACCACGGGCTCGTCGCGCAGCTTGTCGCTGATCTTCTGCAACTGCTGGGCCTCTTGGCTGAGGTGCACCGCTTCTCCGCTGGCGCTGGTGGCGCTGGCCGCTTCCTGGCTGGCTGCCGGCTTTTCGGCGCTGCCCGACGCGGAGTTGCCGCGCACACCGCCCGTGACGGACGGCGAGTTATTCAAACGACTGAAGTCGATGACCATGATCAGAAACCTCTGGGTATTTGGACGCTTGCCTTGTTTTCGGCCAACCCGATAGAAACTTTAGGCACAAATGCATCGCCGCCTGTCGGCAGGCTCGCGTAACCCGTTTTCTGACACAGTTTAGGAAATGCGGTTCCTCACCGCCAGCGCAATCGGGCGGCTGGCTTACATACTGACCTCGACCTGGCCGGGGCCGGTCACCCTGGCCTTGACCACCCGCTTGGAATTGAGGTTGCGTACCCGGATCTGCTCGCTCAGGCCGCCCTTGCTCAGGGCCTCGCCCGGCATACGCACGCTCAGGCTGCCGCTGCGTGCAATGATCACCACCTGGTCACCCTTGCGGACCACTTCGGCCTGTTCCAGGTGTTGTGGGGTGAGCACCTGGTCGATCACCGTGGGGCGCAGCATCTTCATGCCCACTGCCTGGTCCAGTTCAGTCAGAAAGCCCTGGCCAAGGGTGCCGACATCGCGCTCGCGCAGGGCCACGTCGCCTTCGCCAACCGTGTTGTCGCGCTTGAGCGGGCGGGTTACCACCACCACGTCGCGGAACAGCCGTACGGTAGCCGGCACAAACACTGTCCACGGGGCTGCGCTGTCGCAGCGAACCCGCACCGTCACCCGTCCCAGTGGCTGCGCGGGGCTTTCCAGCGAGGCGTCCAGTGGCTGGCTGCACAGCGGCATGCGCAGGCGCGGGTCCAGCGGGTTGACCTGGATTTCGTAACGGCCTGCGGTCTGGGTGGTGGCCAGGTAATCTTCTACGGTGAATTCAAGAAACCCTTGGGTGACACCGATAAGTTGTTCAGGCAAGGTGAACGCGTCCGCTAACGTACGAACGCCGGGCGCCAGCAGGCACAGCGTGGCCAGCAAGCCGGTCAGCAGGCGCGTCAATCGTCGGAAAAATGTCGTTTTCGTGTGCATGACGCTCAAAAAAGCAAAGCCCGTGCCGACTCGCTACCTGAGTTGCAACGAAAGGCTGAAAGATTAAGGAGTCTGGCATGGCGGGTGTTATGGATTCGGTCAACCAGCGCACGCAGCTGGTGGGGCAGAATCGCCTGGAATTGCTGCTGTTTCGCCTCAATGGCGAGCAGCTTTACGGCATCAACGTGTTCAAGGTCAGGGAAGTGCTGCAATGCCCTGCGCTGACCCTGCTGCCCAAGGCGCACCCGGTGGTGCGTGGCGTTGCCAACATTCGCGGGGCGACCATCCCGATTCTCGACCTGTCGATGGCCACCGGGTTGCGGCCGCTGCAGGAAGACACGCGCAACAGCTTCGTGATCATCACTGAGTACAACACCAAGACCCAGGGCTTCCTGGTGCACTCGGTGGAGCGCATCGTCAACATGAACTGGGAAGAGATCCATCCGCCACCCAAGGGCACTGGCCGTGACCACTACCTGACGGCGGTCACCCGGGTGGACAACCGGATGGTCGAGATCATCGATGTGGAGAAGGTGCTGGCCGAAGTGTCGCCATCGTCGGAATCGGTATCGGCCGGGGTGATCGACGCCGAAGTGCAGGACAAGGCCGTGCTGATGAGGGTGCTGACCGTCGACGATTCGTCGGTAGCGCGCAAGCAGGTCAGCCGTTGCCTGCAGACCGTGGGGGTGGAGGTGGTGGCGCTCAATGATGGCCGTCAGGCCCTGAACTACCTGCGTCAGCTGGTGGACGAGGGCAAAAAGCCGGAAGAAGAGTTCCTGATGATGATCTCGGACATTGAAATGCCGGAAATGGACGGCTATACGCTAACGGCGGAGATCCGCAGCGACCCGCGCATGCAAAAATTGCACATCTGCCTGCATACTTCGCTCTCCGGGGTGTTCAACCAGGCAATGGTCAAGAAGGTCGGCGCCGATGACTTCCTGGCCAAGTTCAAGCCGGACGACCTGGCCCAGCGGGTGGTCGACCGGATCAAGGCAGCGCATTGAAGCAGCCGGGGGCAGGCCCCCGGCACCAGTGATTGAAAAGAGGCGGCAGTAGTGTCTACGGGTAATTTGGATTTCGAACAGTTCCGGGTATTCCTGGAGAAAGCCTGTGGCATCCTGCTGGGCGAGAATAAGCAGTACCTGGTTTCCAGCCGTCTCAACAAGCTGATGGAACAACAGGGCATTAAGAGTCTGGGCGAGCTGGTACAGCGCATCCAGGCCCAGCCGCGCGGCGGTTTGCGCGAGCAGGTGGTGGATGCCATGACCACCAACGAGACCCTGTGGTTTCGCGATACCTACCCGTTCGAAGTGTTGAAGAACAAGGTGATTCCCGAGTTCATCCGCAACAACCCTGGCCAGCGCCTGCGCATGTGGTCGGCGGCCTGTTCGTCGGGGCAGGAGCCGTATTCCATCTCGATGGCCATCGACGAGTTCGAGCGCAGCAATCTGGGCCAGCTGAAGATGGGGGCGCAGATTGTGGCCACCGACCTGTCAGGCACCATGCTCACCAACTGTAAGACCGGTGAGTACGACAGCCTGGCGATTGCCCGCGGCCTGTCGCAGGAGCGCCTGCAGCGCTACTTCGACCCCAAGGGGCCAGGACGCTGGGCGGTGAAGCCGGCCATTCGCAGCCGCGTCGAGTTCCGCTCGTTCAACCTGCTCGACAGCTATGCCAGCCTGGGCAAGTTCGACATCGTGTTCTGTCGCAACGTGCTGATCTACTTCTCGGCGCAGGTGAAGAAGGACATCCTGCTGCGCATTCACAGCACCCTGAAGCCGGGTGGCTACCTGTTCCTCGGCGCCTCGGAAGCCCTGAACGGGTTGCCGGATCATTACCAGATGGTGCAGTGCAGCCCGGGGATCATCTACCAGGCCAAGTAAGCACAAAGGCCGGCAGCGAAAGTTGCCGGCCTTTTTGTTTGCCTGTACCGGCCTCTTCGCGGGCGCGCCCGCGAAGAGGCCGGTACAGGGGAAAGACTGACGTCAATTTTTTGATTTGCCGCTTTTGCCACCCGCCAATTGCCGCTTTCACCGCCCAAGGCGGAAGGCCTTTGCCGCTTTTCTGGCATCACCCTGACACCACCGTCCCTCGAAAGCCTGTGTTTCCGGGCTTTTCACGCGTTGGCACAGCCCTTGCTATACCTTGCTCAACGACATTCCGGTCAACCTCTGAAGGTTTCCCCGACATGAGCATCAGCTTCGACAAGGCGCTTGGCATTCACGAAAAGGCACTGGGCTTCCGCGCCCAGCGCGCTGAAGTGCTGGCCAACAACATCGCCAACGCCGACACGCCCAACTACAAGGCGCGTGACATGGACTTTTCTTCGGTGCTCGCCGCCGAAACCAGCAAGCAGCAAAGCGGCCGCTTCGCCATGGACCGTACCAACAGCCGGCACATCGAAGCCGAAGGCCTCGCCATCGCCGCTGACGATACCCTCAAGTACCGCACGCCGCTGCAGCCGTCGATCGACCAGAACACCGTGGACGCGCAGATCGAGCAATCGAACTACACCGAAAACGCCATCGGCTTCCAGGCCAGCTTCACGTTGCTCAACAGTAAATTCAAAGGGCTGGTTTCCGCCCTGCGGGGAGAATGACCATGTCCCTTTCCAGTGTTTTCAACATTGCCGGTAGCGGTATGAGCGCGCAGAACACGCGCCTGAATACCGTGGCGTCCAACATCGCCAACGCCGAGACCGTGTCTTCGAGCATCGACCAGACCTACCGCGCTCGCCACCCGGTGTTCGCCACCACCTTCCAGGACGCACAGGCCGGCAGCAGCCAGTCGCTGTTCGAAGACCAGGGTGAGGCAGGGCAGGGCGTGCAGGTAAAAGGCATCGTCGAAGACCAGAGCACCCTGGAGGCCCGTTACGAGCCGAACCACCCGGCGGCGAACAAGGACGGCTACGTCTACTACCCGAACGTCAACGTGGTCGAGGAGATGGCTGACATGATCTCTGCCAGCCGCGCGTTCCAGACCAATGCCGAACTGATGAACACGGCCAAGACCATGATGCAGAAAGTGCTGACCCTGGGGCAGTGATAAGGAATTCGGACCATGGCAATCGATACTAACGGTGTGAACCTCAATGACGTGCTGTCGGCGTCGGGCGTGGGCACCAGCACCAAAAAGACCACGGACACTGCATCCAAGACTGGCACCGATTCGCTCGGCAAAGATGCTTTCCTGCAGTTGCTTGTCACCCAGATGCAGCACCAGAACCCGCTGGACCCGCAGGATAACGGCGAGTTCGTTGCCCAGCTGGCGCAGTTCAGCAGCCTGGAAGGTATTACCTCGCTGAACGACTCGGTCAGCGCCATCACCAGTGCCATGGCTTCGTCCCAGGCGCTTCAGGCATCGTCGCTGGTAGGGCGGTCGGTGGTGGTTCAGAACGACAAGGCCGTGGTTGACACCGCTGAAAGCTTCAATGCCCAGTTCGTTGTGCCCCAGGCCATCAGTGAAGCGAAGATCACCATCAAGGACAAGGACGGCAACACGGTCAAGACCATCGAGTTGGGTGAGCAGAAAGCCGGTTACGCCGACTTCATCTGGGACGGTACCAACAACAGTGGCGAGAAAGTGGACCCGGGCACTTACACCTTCACTGCAAGCACCACAGTCGATGGCAAGGCGGTGCAAATGAGCACGCTGTTGCCGGCCAAGGTCACCAGTGTCAGCTTCAGTGCCTCGGGCGAAATGGTGCTCAACCTTGCCGGTGTAGGCAAGGTCTCCCTCTCCGACGTGCAAACCATCGGTATCTAAGGCCCGCTAGAGCGGCAAAAGGAGCGAATTCATGTCTTTCAATATCGGCCTTAGCGGTCTGTACGCAGCCAACAAGCAGCTGGATGTCACCGGCAACAACATCGCCAACGTCAATACCACGGGCTTCAAGTCCTCGCGCGCCGAGTTCGCGGATGTGTATGCAGGCGCCAACCGCCTGGGTGTGGGCAAGAATCAGGTGGGCAATGGTGTGCGGCTGGCGGCCATTTCTCAGCAGTTCACCCAAGGTGATGTAAACACCACGGGCAACGTGCTGGACATGGGCATCCAGGGGCAGGGCTTCTTCGTGCTGTCTGACAACGGCTCGAAGGTATACACCCGGGCGGGCTCCTTCCAGCCAAGCAAGGACAACTTCGTCGAAACCTCCGATGGCCTGCGCCTGCAAGGTTACATGGCGGATGCCACCGGCAAGATCCAGAAAGGCGTCCTGACCGACCTGAAGATCGATACGTCGGCATTGCAGCCCAAGCCGACCTCGTTGATCGACCAGGGCATCAATCTGAACTCCTCGGCGGCCTCGATTCCTTTCCTGGTGTATGACAACACCAAGCCGCCGTCCATGGCTGCATTCGACCCGGCGGACCCAAGCACTTATCAGCGCTCCAGCACCAGTACCGTGCTGGATGCTAACGGTGTTCAGCACGAAGTGCAGCAGTACTACCGCAAGACCGACACCAACGAATGGACCATGTACACGCTGGTCGACGGTCGCAACCCGTTCGACCCGGCCAGTACCACCCCGCTGGCCGGCACCATCAACTACAACAGTGATGGCACCATCGGCTCCATGGTGGCTGACACCACGGGCGTGCCAAGTGGTGCTTCGTTCACGGTCAGCAATGGCGCGTTTGCCATGACCGGCTGGGTGCCGGCCACTCAGGATGCCAATGGTGACTGGGTTGCCAGTGGTGCGGCAGGTACCGACCAGTCGCTGGGTGTCACCTCGCCTGCCTTGGTGGCGAACAAGCCGTTCGACCCTTCCGACGATACGACCTATACCCGCTCGTTCCCGACCAAGGTGTATGACAGCCAGGGCAACGAACACACCATGGAGCAGTTCTATCGCAAGACCGGTACCAACGAGTGGACCATGTACACCCTCGTTGACGGGCGCAACCCTTTCAATCCGGGCAGCACAGAGCCGCTGGTGGGCACGATCGCATTCAACAGCGATGGCTCGGTCAACTCGATGACAGCCGACAACACCGGGCACCCAGCGGGCACCTCGTTCACGGTCGTCAACAATACCTTCAGCATGATTGGCTGGGTGCCGGCAGCCGAAGATGCTTCGGGTAACTGGAGTGCCAACGGTGCGGTGGGCGATGCTGCCGGCATGAAAATGTCGATGGCCAGCACCACCTCCTACAACACTGAAACGGCGCGTATGTCTCAGTCCCAAGACGGTTATGCCACGGGCATCCTGTCCAACCTGAGCATCGACGCGACGGGTGTATTGTTCGCCTCCTTCAGCAATGGCCAGTCGCGCGCCATTGGTCAGGTAGCGCTGGCGAGTTTCGCCAACGAGCAGGGGCTGCAGCAAATCGGCAGTACCCGTTGGACCGAGACCTACAACTCGGGCATTCCGGGTATCGACTCGCCGAAAACCGGTACCTTGGGCGCGATCGAGTCCAACTCGCTGGAAGGCTCCAACGTCAACCTGACGCAGGAGCTGGTTGATCTGATCAAGGCGCAGAGCTACTACCAGGCGAACGCCAAGACCATTTCGACCGAAAGTACCGTCATGCAGACCATCATTCAGATGACTTGATCGTGATTGTTTGAGTGCGTACAGGCGAACCCCTTTCTCGTGAAGGGGTTCGTCGTTTTTGCAGGAGGGGTGATGAAAAGGCTGTTTGTCGCAATGCTGGTTGCCTGCTGTCTTGGTCAGCTGCAGGCGGCGCCAGCGCCTTACTGGCGATGGGAAAGCCTGGTGGATGGGCGTCTGGTGTGTTCGCAGTGGTCGCCAGGTGAGGGCTGGAGGCGCTTTGCCGGGCCTTACAACAATGCGCGTTGCCGTGACCTGCCGTAGGCACGGGGTTGCCTGTAGATGAACCCGTTTTGCCGCCAGCGGCAAAGCAGCGCCGGATAACCGGCGGCTGTCGCCGCCCGGGCTTTCCCAATTGCCCGTATTCATGGGCTTTTTCGTGCTTTTGGCAAGTTGGTTCGGAACTTGCTTTAGCCCCTGTAGAGCAACGGCGAACGGCAACCGGCCGCCAGTGCAACGGAGGATGATTGTGGACAAGATGCTTTATGTGGCCATGACCGGGGCCAGCCAGAACGCGCTGGCGCAGAAGGCGCATGCCAACAACCTGGCCAACATTTCTACCAATGGTTTTCAGCGTGACCTGGAGCAGGCGCGTTCGATGCCGGTGTTCGGTGACAGCTTTCCGGCGCGTGCCTTTGCCATGACCGAGCGCCCGGGCACCGATTTCAGTGAAGGCCCGATGGTGGAAACCGGCCGCGACCTGGATGTGACCGTGAGCGGTAATGGTTTCATCGCCGTGCAAGCGCCAGATGGCAGTGAAGCGTATGTGCGTACCGGTAGCCTGAACATCGACGCCCTCGGGGTGTTGCGTGCTGGCAACGGCATGCCTGTGCTCGGCAACGGCGGCCCTATTGCCATCCCGCCAGAGCAAAAGGTCGAAGTCGGCTCCGATGGCACCATCAGCATCCGCTCCATGGGTGAAGACCCACGGGTGATGGCAGAAGTCGACCGCATCAAGCTGGTCAACCCCGACACCAAAGGCCTGACCAAAGGCCAGGACGGGCTGATTCACACCACGTCTGGCCAACCCGCCGATGCCGACATCAACGTGCGGGTGGTATCGGGCTTTCTGCAAGGCAGCAACGTCAACGCTGTCGAGGAAATGACCTCTGTACTGGCGCTGTCCCGTCAGTTCGAACTGCACGTCAAGATGATGAACGCGGCCAAGGAAGGCGATGAAGCCATGGCGCGTGTTTTGCAACTCGGCTAACCACATTTGAACGGGTGCCGTAAATCAGGCGCACGAGGAGAACACTAAATGCTTCCGGCTCTCTGGGTCGCTAAAACCGGCCTGTCCGCACAGGACACCAACCTGACGGTCATCTCCAACAACCTGGCCAACGTCTCGACCACCGGCTTCAAGCGTGATCGTGCCGAATTCCAGGACCTGCTGTACCAGATCAAGCGTCAGCCAGGTGCGCAGTCTACCCAGGACAGCGAGCTGCCGTCGGGCCTGCAGGTCGGTACCGGTGTGCGCATTGTCGGCACGCAGAAAAACTTCCAGACCGGCAGCTTGCAGACCACGGAGAACCCGTTGGACATGGCCGTCAATGGCCGTGGCTTCTTCCAGATCCTGCAACCTGACGGCACCGTCTCCTACACCCGCGACGGTACGTTCCACCTGAACTCCGACGGCCAGATCGTCAACGCCGATGGCCTGGCGCTGGAGCCTGCCATCGTGGTCCCGAACGACGCCCAGACCTTCACGGTCGGCCAGGACGGCACCGTGTCGATCACCACCGCCGGCAACCCGGCTGCGCAGGTTATCGGCAACATTCAGACCGCCGACTTCATCAACCCGGCTGGCCTGCAGGCAATGGGTAACAACCTGTTCCTGGAAACCGCTGCCAGTGGTGCGCCGCAGGTCGGCACCCCAGGCCTCAACGGCTTCGGCACTACCCTGCAGCAGACGCTGGAAAACTCCAACGTCAGCACGGTGGAAGAGCTGGTGAACATGATCACCACCCAGCGTGCCTACGAGATGAACTCCAAGGTCATCTCCACCGCCGACCAGATGCTGTCGTTCGTGACCCAACAGCTCTAAGCCCTGTCGCTTCGTTACACCCGTGAGGTATGCATCATGAATCGTCTGTTGTCCGTGTTCGCCCTGGGGGGGGCGGTGTTGCTGGCAGGTTGCGTCGGCCCGACGCCCAAGCCCAACGACCCGTACTATGCGCCGGTCCTGCCGCGCACCCCGTTGCCGGCGGCGGCCAACAACGGTTCGATCTACCAGGCCGGTTTCGAGCAGAACCTGTACAGCGACCGCAAGGCGTTCCGGGTAGGTGACATCATCACCATCACGCTCAACGAACGCACGTCCGCCAGCAAGAACGCCGGTTCGCAGATCCAGAAAAACAGCAACGCCAACATCGGCCTGACCTCGCTGTTCGGCACTACGCCAAACACCAACAACCCGTTTGGCGGCGGTGATCTGTCACTGGAGGCCGGCTACAACGGCGAGCGCACCACCAAGGGGGATAGCAAGGCTACCCAGGGCAACACCCTGACCGGCTCCATCACCGTCACCGTGGCCGAAGTGCTGCCCAACGGCATCATCGCCGTGCGTGGCGAGAAGTGGCTGACCCTGAACACAGGCGAAGAACTGGTGCGTATTGCCGGCATGATCCGCGCTGACGATATCGCCACTGACAACACCGTGCCGTCCACCCGTGTAGCCGATGCGCGCATCACCTATTCCGGTACCGGCTCGTTCGCCGATGCCAGCCAGCCCGGGTGGCTGGACCGCTTCTTCATCAGCCCGCTTTGGCCTTTCTGAGTACGGATGACCATGTTCAACGTGAGGCAGCTGATTGCCACAACCCTGCTCTTGTCCTGTGCGTTCGCTGCCCAGGCCGAGCGCCTGAAGGACATTGCCAGCATCTCTGGCGTGCGTTCCAACCAGTTGATCGGTTACGGCTTGGTGGTAGGGCTGAACGGCACGGGTGACC
The DNA here is from genome assembly GCF_000730605.1 of Pseudomonas monteilii NBRC 103158 = DSM 14164. Classification (GTDB taxonomy): domain Bacteria; phylum Pseudomonadota; class Gammaproteobacteria; order Pseudomonadales; family Pseudomonadaceae; genus Aquipseudomonas; species Aquipseudomonas monteilii. The sequence goes on from NZ_BBIS01000046.1 coordinate 41,294, forward strand.
AGACCACCCAGACGCCATTCACCCTGCAAACCTTCAACAACATGCTGTCGCAGTTCGGCATCAAGGTGCCGGCCGGCTCCGGCAACGTGCAGCTGAAAAACGTCGCGGCGGTGTCGGTGCATGCCGACCTGCCGGCGTTCGCCAAGCCTGGCCAGGTGGTGGACATTACCGTTTCCTCGATCGGTAACTCGAAGAGCCTGCGCGGCGGCAGCCTGCTGATGACCCCGCTCAAGGGTATCGATGGCAACGTCTACGCCATTGCCCAAGGCAACCTGGTCGTCGGCGGCTTTGATGCAGAAGGCCGTGACGGCTCGAAGATCACCGTCAACGTTCCGTCGGCCGGCCGTATTCCGGGTGGTGCCAGTGTCGAGCGTGCGGTGCCGAGCGGCTTCAACCAGGGTAATACCCTGACCCTGAACCTCAATCGCCCCGACTTCACCACCGCCAAGCGTATCGTCGACAAGGTCAACGACCTGCTCGGCCCTGGTGTGGCACAGGCCGTGGACGGTGGTTCGGTGCGCGTCAGTGCCCCGATGGATCCAAGCCAGCGCGTGGATTACCTGTCGATCCTGGAAAACCTCGAAATCGACCCGGGCCAGGCCGTGGCCAAGGTAATCATCAACTCGCGCACCGGCACCATCGTCATCGGCCAGAACGTCAAGGTGTCGCCAGCGGCGGTCACCCACGGCAGCCTGACCGTGACCATTACCGAAGACCCGATCGTAAGCCAGCCCGGGCCGTTCTCCAACGGCCAGACCGCCGTGGTGCCGCGTTCGCGGGTCAATGCCGAGCAGGAAGCCAAGCCCATGTTCAAGTTCGGGCCGGGCACCACGCTGGATGAAATCGTCCGCGCGGTAAACCAGGTGGGCGCAGCGCCTGGCGACCTGATGGCGATCCTTGAAGCCCTGAAACAGGCCGGCGCCTTGCAGGCCGACCTGATCGTGATCTGAGGACGGCGCGGATGAACAGCAAAAGCTTGGTTTCCGGCAGCGCCGACAGCGGTGCCTACACCGACCTCAATCGCCTGAGCTCGCTCAAGCATGGCGACCGCGACAGCGATGCCAACGTGCGCAAGGTCGCCCAGGAGTTCGAGTCGCTGTTCATCAGCGAAATGCTCAAGGCCTCGCGCAAGGCCAGCGACGTGCTGGCCGACGACAACCCGATGAACACCGAAACGGTGAAGCAGTACCGTGACATGTATGACCAGCAACTGGCTGTGAGCATGTCGCGCGAAGGTGGCGGTATCGGGCTGCAGGATGTGCTGGTGCGCCAGCTGTCGAAGAACAAGGCCAGCCCGGCCAGCACCAGCCCGTTCGCACGTACCGAGGGCAATGCCCCTGCGTTGTGGGGCAACAAGGTGGCCGAGCCGGTGCATGCCGCCCAGTCGACCGCGACCCGCAACGACGTCGCAGCACTCAATTCACGGCGCCTGGCACTGCCGAGCAAACTCACCGACCGCTTGCTGGCCGGCATCGTGCCGTCGGCGGCCACTGCCAACACCGCCACTGTGCCTGCCCGTGACGGCCAGCAAGTGGCCAAGGCCTTCGCCGTGCCGGACAACGGCCTGCGCATCGTCGGCCGCGCCGTGGCCCAGCCGCCGCTGGCGCCGAACAAAGCCTTTGGCGACAGCGATGAATTCGTCGCCACCATGCTGCCGATGGCCGAACAGGCGGCCAAGCGCATTGGTATCGACCCACGCTACCTGGTGGCCCAGGCCGCACTGGAAACCGGGTGGGGCAAGTCGGTCATGCGCAACACCGACGGCAGCAGCAGCCACAACCTTTTCGGTATCAAGGCCACTGGCAACTGGGACGGCGGCGAGGCGAGGGCGATTACCAGCGAGTACCGTGATGGCCAGTTCGTCAAGGAGACGGCGGTGTTCCGTTCGTACGATTCCTACCAGGACAGCTTCCACGACCTGGTCAGCCTGCTGCAGAACAATTCACGCTATCAAGATGCGGTGAAGGCCGCCGATAAACCAGAACAGTTCGTGCAAGAGTTGCAAAAGGCCGGGTATGCCACCGACCCGAATTACGCCAGCAAGATCTCGCAGATCGCAAGACAGATGAAGTCGTACGAGCACTACGCAATGCTCGGTACCGCAACAAAACTTTAAGGGTATGGAACCATGGCGAGTCTGATCAACATTGGTATGTCGGGGCTGGGTGCCGCGCAGTCGGGGATGTACACCCTCGGTAACAACATCGCCAACGCCGATGTCGAAAGCTACTCGCGCCAACAGAACGTGCAAAAGACCAAGGGCGGGCAACAAGTCGGCCAGGTGTTCATTGGCACGGGCACTACGTTGGCGGACGTGCGCCGGGTGTACAACGCGTTCATCGAGAACCAGCTGCGTACCACCACCTCGCTGAGCAGTGAGGCGTCCTCGTACCTGGATCAGATCACGCCGCTGGATACTTCGCTGTCCAGTAGCGATACCGGTATTACGGCTGCGCTGAAAACATTCTTCACCGCCATGCAGGATGCGGCTGCCAAGCCGGCGGAAGACTCTTCGCGCCAATTGCTGTTGTCCAGCGCACAGTCCCTGGCCAAGCGTTTCAACACCTTGTCGTCACAGCTCAATCAGCAGTTGAGCAACGTAAACAGCAACATGTCCGGGATTGCCGATCAGGTCAACAACCTGACCAAGACCATCGCGGAACTGAACACGCAGATCACGCGGGTCGGTGCCACTGCCGGCCAGCCCAACGATCTGCTCGACCAGCGTGATGGTGCGGTGCGTGAGCTGAACAAGCTGATTGGTACCGACGTGGTCGAGCGTGAAGGCAACTACGATATTTACCTGAAGAACGGACAGGCGCTGGTGCTGGGCAAGACCACACAGACCTTGGGCGTGGAACCGAGCGCGGCCGACCCGACCCGTTCGAGCCTGATCCTCAATCGCGGCTCGACCAAGATGGACATTACCAGCAGTGCCACGGGTGGCGAGCTCGGTGGTTTGATCCGTTACCGTACTGAAACCCTCGACCCGGCCCTCAATGAGTTGGGGCGCGTGGCGCTGGCAGTGGCCGATGCCATCAACAGCCAACTGGCCCAGGGCGTCGACAAGAACGGCAACTTCGGCGCCACGTTGTTTGGTGATATCAACAGTGCCAAGGCCGTCAGCGAGCGCAGTATCGCCAAGTCGACCAACAGCGCCGGCTCCGGCAACCTTGATGTCACCATCAAGGACACCGGCAAGCTGTCCACCAGCGATTACCAGGTAACCTTCACCAGTGCCACGGGCTACAGCGTGCGCAAGCTGCCGGAAGGCACCGAGATGGGGCGCTACGACCTCAGCGATGACCCCGCACCTGTGATCGACGGTTTCACCTTGTCGCTCAACGGTGGAGGCTTGGCTGCCGGCGACAGCTTCAAGATTACCCCGACTCGCAATGCCGCCGCAGGCATCGAAACTGTCCTTACCGACCCCAAAGGCTTGGCGCTGTCGTCACCGCTTACCGCCACCAGTGGCTCGGGCAACAAAGGCACCGGCGTGATCAACCAGCCGACGCTGACATCGAAACTTGACATCTATGATGCTGCCCAGCGTTCGCAGTTGCAGGCGGGCCTGACCTATTCGACCCCGGTCAAGCTGGTGTTCGGTGATGACACCACCTCGCCCCAGGCCTACAAGATGTACGACGCCAAGGGCACTGAGATTGGCAGCGGCACCATCGTGCCGGGCCAGGAGAACAAGCTGCAGTTGTCGGTGCCGATGGTGGATGGCAATGGCAACTCACTGGGCGGCAACTTCACTTTTGAAATGAGCGTTTCCGGCGCGCCACAGAACGGTGACAGCTACACCGTGGCCTTGACCGGCGCAGGCTCGTCGGACAACCGCAATGCTCAGGCGGTCATTGACCTGCAGACCAAGTCCACGATCGAAGTGGGTGCCAATGGCAAGGGCATCAGCTTCACCGATGCCTACGCCAAGCTGGTGTCCAACGTCGGTGGCAAGGCCGGCCAGGCGCAAATGGACAGTGACGCCACCAATGCATTGCACACCTCGGCACTGGACAGTCGCAACGGCCTTTCGGGCGTGTCGGTGGACGAAGAGGTCGGCAACCTGGTCAAGTTCCAGCAGTACTACACCGCGTCGTCGCAGATCATCAAGGCGGCTCAGGAAACTTTCGCCACCCTGATCAACAGTCTTTAAGGAGCCGTAGATCGTGAGCGTACGCATCTCTACTTCGCAGTTTTACAACACCAACCAGGCCAACTATCAGAGCAACTTTGCGAAGACGGTGAAGAGCCAGCAGGAGGCCAGCGATGGCATCCGCGTGCGCTCCGGCAAGGACGATCCTGTGGGCGCTGCGCGTTTGCTGCAGCTTGAGCAGCAGCAGAGCATGCTGAAGCAGTACTCGAGCAACACTGTCAATGTGCGTAACGCGCTGGGGGCTGCGGAAAGTACACTGACTTCGATTGGCAATATCTTGCAGCGTGTCAACGAACTGGCGGTCGGCTCGGGTAACGGCGCGTTCACGGACTCTGATCGTAAGGCGAATGCTGACGAATTGGCTTCGCTTGAGGACCAGCTGTTTAACCTGATGAACAGCCGGGACGAAAGCGGCAAATACATCTTCTCGGGCTCCAAGGGCGATACGCCGCCTTACGTTCGCAATGCGGACGGTACCTACAGTTACCAGGGCGATCAAGGCAAGTTGAACCTGCAGGTGGGTGACATGCTCAGCCTGGCTGCCAACGAGACCGGTTATGACGCCTTCGAGCAAGCGCTCAATACCAGTCGGACCCAGACTCAGCTGACTGCGCCGGCGGTCGATGATGGGCGTATCAACCTGTCCAATGGTCAGGTTGCTGGTAGCTCTACCTACAATGATCGGTTCCGTGGCGGCGAGCCATACACGATCGAGTTTCTCAGCAGCACTGAGTACAAGATCACCGACGCTGAGGGTAATGACGTTACGCTCGAGGCGAGTGGGGGAGGGAAGTTTGACCCTAATGCCGAGGGGGCTGGTATCAGCTTCCGTGGCGTTGATCTGCGCTTGGATATCACCTACAAGGATGGCGACAAGGGTAACGAAGATGCCGTAATTGCAGGCCATCAGTTCACCCTGAGTTCCAAGCCCGATGAAGTGTCGGGTGCGCGCAGCCCAGGTAACGCCTCTTCGGAGCAGATTATAGGTGCTACCATCACTGACCAGAATGCATACGAGGCAGCATTCCCGTCAGGGGGCGCAGTGCTCAAGTTCACCAGCAGTTCGACGTTCGAGCTCTATGCATCGCCAGTAACCGACGATAGCCGCCCAGTGGCCAAGGGATCGCTGGGTGGTCCCAATGGCACTACCGCAACCGCCGCCGGGGTCAGCTTCGAGCTTTCCGGGCCGCCGAGTGCAGGTGATTCGTTTGGGGTGAAGGTGGACACTCACCAGACCCAGAACGTGCTTGATACCATCAGCAAGTTGCGCGCGGCGTTGAGTACGCCGCAGGACAACGATCCGGTCGCCCGGCAGAACTTCCTGGCTGCGCTGGATTCGGCTGGGGGTAACATTATCAGCGCGATCAATCAGGTGTCGTCGTCGGTCAGTGCCATCGGTGGTCGTGGCCAGGCGCTGGACGTTCAGTCGGAGACCAACGAGGCGCTGAGTACCGAGAACGCCAAGACCCAGAGCTCGATCCGTGAAAGCGACCCGGCCGAAGTGATGCTGCGCCTGCAGATGCAGACCAACATGTTGCAAGCTTCGCTGCAGGCCTATGCAAAAGTTGCCGGGCTTTCGCTGGTCAACTACATCTGATTTTTCCCCTCCTGTTACAACCCTGCCGCGCTGGAGCTCCTCATCCAGCGTGGCGCCTTCCTCCAAGGCCCCGCCGTGAACGAACAGTCTCTCGTCAGCATTGTTATCCCAGCCTATAGCCCTCGGTTTTTCTCCATGGCATTGCAGAGTGCGCTGGCACAAACCCATGAGCATCTGGAAGTGCTGGTATGCGACGACAGCGAAGGCGACGAAATTGAAGAGATCGTGCGCTCTCTGGAGGTGATGAGTGACAGGTCGGTGCGTTACATGCGCAACCCGCGGCGCCTTGGCTTTGTGGGGAATCTCGTGCATGCTGTGCGGATGGCATCCGGGCGTTGGGTAAAGGTGCTGTGCGACGATGACCGGCTGCTGCCGTTGTGCGTGGCGCGTCAGGTACAAGCCTTCGAGGAGCATCCCGAGGTGAGTCTGGTGCTGGCACAGCGCATGTTTGCCGACGCGAACAATTACGTGCTGCCGATGCGCCTGGCCAATGCCCGCTTTGCCGGGGTCGACAGTCTGTTTCATGGTGATGATCTGCTCTCGGTGCTGGCCGATAACCCGGTGAGCTTTGTCGGTAACCTATCTGCGGCGATGATGCGTCGCGATCAGGCGCTGAAGTTTCTGAGTGCCTTGACCGAGTATGAGCAAGGCTTTACAGCCTTGTTGGACATGGCGCTGTTTTGCTGCCTCCTGCGCACCGGACCTTTGGCGATGGTCAGCGATGTGCTGTTGATCGAGCGCCTGCATGCCGAGCGGCTGAGCAAACAGCCGGCCTTTCAGGCAGCGCTGGCGCAGGAGTGGAACTGGCTGCAGCAGATGCTGCGCCAGCGCGGCGGCGAGGCTGCACCGGCGCATGGCTGGGTACGCCACCTGCCGATGTATGCTATTGCCGATGCGGCGGGCAACTGGAAAGAGATGAATCTCGTATTGCTGTTGAGCAACTGGCAGAACACCATGCATCGCCGTATCGGCAGTGATTGCGAGAGTTATGACGAGCTTTACCAACAGTGGCTCGAAGAGCGGCAGCTGCGCCGCTCGCAAATCAAGCGGCTGCCGCAAACTATCGAGTCGTGGTCAAGTACTCCGCAAATCACGGTCATCGTGCTCGATCAGGGCGGTAGTTTCGATGATGTCAGTGTCACGCTACAGAGTGTTCAGGGGCAGTGTTATGGCGCCCATGAACTTGTGCTGTTTTCCAATCGTGAAGCATGCACTGGCGTCACTCAATACGCTCTGAGTGATAACTGGGCCGCTCAGCTCAACGATTGGCTTGCAACGCAGCCCGATACCCGATGGTTCTACGTGTTGCGGGCCGGCGACAGGCTGGTGGAATCGGCACTGTTGCTGCTGGCGGAGCGAGTTGCGGTGCTGCCGGGACTTGCGTGCATCTATAGCGATGAAGATGCCTGGGTCGATGGCAAACCCTGCGAGCCGGTTTTCAAGCCGGACTTCAATATCGACCTGATGCGCAGCTACCCCTACGTCGGGCGCACTTTGGCGTTCGAATGTGAGGCAGTCAGGGCGGTGGGGGGCTTCGATGCCGGGTTCGATGAGCTGGCCGCGCACGATGTGCTCTGGCGATTGGTAGAAACCCGCGGTCCCCATTCAATCGAACATATTGCGGAGATCCAGGTGCACTCGGCGTTTGGTTTCGCTCAATGGTTGTCTTGGGATGCAGTGATCGATCAAAGCGAGCGGGTAGCCAGCGCGCATCTGAGTCGCTTGGGTATTGCTCATCAGATACGCCATGACGACATGCCATTGCTCAATCGAATTGACTATCAGCAGGCTGCTCAACCATTGGTTACCCTCGTGGTGACGTGCGACCAGCGTCTGGAAGTATTGCAGCGCAGCGTGATGTCGGTCATGGAGCGTACGGCTTATCCGAATTACGAATTGGTGTTGGTGGCCGCTGAACGGGTGGAGCCTGCCCTAAACAGCTGGCTCGATGCGATGGCCGAAGTGGGTGGCGCCATGCTGCGTATTCTGCGCCTGGCCGATGGTGATGACGCCGCCACAATGATCAACCAGGCCGCTACCATTGCCCGGGGCGAGTTCCTGTTGATGCTGGCCAGCGGGCTTGAGGTCTGCGAAAGGCAGTGGCTGCACGAAATGCTCAACCATGCTCGGCGCCCGGAGGTGGCGATCGTCGGTGCCAAGGTGCTGGATGTATACGGCAAGGTGGTGCATGCCGGCCTGGTGCTGGGTGGCAGCGGCGCAGCAGGGCCAGTATGTGTCGGTGATGACGGAGACAGCCGTGGTTATCTGCAGCGCTTACAGGTGGTGCAGAACTGGACTGCCGTATCAGGTGACTGCCTGATGGTCCGAAAACAGGTTTTCGATGACCTTGGGGGCCTGGACATTGCCCAGTTTTCGATGGGTCTGGGCGAAGTCGACTTGTGCCTGAGGTCCGGGCGCCAAGGCTATCTGGTGGTCTGGACCCCTCACGCCAAGCTTCGCATGATCGGCGCAGCGCCGGCGTCAGCGCCGGAGAAGAAAGCCCTCGCAGAACAGTCTGCGTTCTTTGATCGTTGGTTGCAGGTGGTTGTGCGCGATCCGGCCTACAACCCCAACCTGAGCCTCGGGCGCATCAACTTCAGCCTGGACCCCAGCCTCCAGGGAAGCTGGAATCCCTTCTGTGCGAGGACTTTGCCGTCTGTGCTGGCGTTGCCCATCAACGCTTCTGCCGTTGGCGGCTACCGGGTAAATGAACCGTTTACCCGGTTGGAAGCCGCGGGGCGTATCGTCGGGCGCCTAGCCTACGAAGTGCCGAGCCCGGTGCAGCTTGTACGTATGGATCCGGATATCATCGTGGTGCAACTACGGCATACCGAAGAAGCGGTTCGTGATGTTGAACGCCTGGCAAAATATTCGAACGCTCGGCGCATCTTCGAAATTGACGACTATGTGCTTCAGGCGCCGAAGAAGAACAGCCACGCACGCAATAAGCCGAAGGATATCGAACAGCACCTGCGCAAGGGCATCAGCTTGTGTGACCGCGTGGTGGTGACCACGCAGGCCCTGGCAGATGCGCTGTCGTCGATGCACAGTGATTTTCGTGTCGTGCCGAATATGCTAAATCCACAGGTATGGCTTGGTTTGCAGAGCCATCGGGGGACTGGCATTAAGCCACGCGTGGGGTGGGGTGGAGGGACCAGCCACGGCGGAGATCTGGAAATCATCGCCGAAGCCGTGCGCGAGCTTGCCAGTGAAGTGCATTGGGTTTTCTTTGGCATGTGTCCCGATGAACTTCGCCCATACATTCACGAGTTCCACCCAGTGGTGAATCTTGCCGACTACCCAGCCAAGCTGGCGAGCCTGAACCTCGACCTAGCCTTGGCGCCGCTGGAATTCCATATCTTCAACGACTGCAAGAGCAACCTGCGGTTGCTGGAGTATGGCGCGTGCGGTTATCCCGTTATCTGTACCGATACCGAAGCCTATCGTGGCTACCTGCCTTGCACGCGAATCCGAGGCAACAGTACGAGGGAGTGGATCGAGGCAATTCGCATGCACTTGGCCGATCCTCAGGCCAGTTATCGTATGGGTGACGAATTGCGTGAGGTCGTACTGCGCGATTACGTGCTGCGTGATGACAACCTGCGGCACTGGGAATGGGGTTGGCTGGCCGACTGAGCAAAGCCCCCCCGAGTCGCTGCGCGTCAGACGTTGGCCGGCCCGCTGTGCGAGTCCGGCTCGCATACAGGGTGGTTCCTGCAAAAAACCCGCACGCCCTCAGTGTAGATTGGCGCACTTCCTGCAGTACTCATTGGATATCGCCATAAATCCTTCGCTCTGGCGGTCCGAGGGGCGCGAAGTACATGAGGAAATCGATGAAGGCAGTCATTCTGGCGGGTGGACTCGGCACGCGGATCAGCGAAGAGTCGCACCTCAAGCCCAAACCGATGATCGAGATCGGTGGCAAGCCAATTCTTTGGCACATCATGAAGCAGTATTCTGCGCACGGGATCCACGACTTCGTCATCTGCCTGGGCTACAAGGGCTACGCGATCAAGGACTTCTTCGCCAACTACTTTCTGCACACTTCTGATGTCACTTTCGACATGCGCGCTAACCGCATGGACGTGCACCAGAACTACAGCGAGCCATGGCGGGTGACCTTGGTCGATACTGGCGAAGAAACTATGACCGGTGGCCGGCTGCGGCGTGTCGCCAAATACCTGGAAGACGACGAGGCGTTCTGCTTCACCTACGGTGACGGGGTCTCGGACCTGAACATCGGGGCGCTGGTCGACTTCCACCTTGGTCACGGCAAGCTAGCCACCGTCACTGCAGTGCAGCCGCCGGGCCGTTACGGCGCACTGGAGCGTGAAGGCAACCTGGTTCGAGGCTTTAGCGAGAAGCCTCGGGGCGATGGCGGTTGGATCAATGGCGGCTTCTTCGTGTTGTCGCCCAAAGTCATTCCTTATATTTCCGGGGATGCCATGCCATGGGAGTCCGAACCTCTGGCCACCTTGACCAAGCAAGGCCAACTGATGTCGTTTGAACACGATGGCTTCTGGCACCCGATGGACACCCTGCGTGACAAAAACTACCTGGAGCAGTTGTGGAATAGTGGGGAGGCACCATGGAAACAGTGGGCCTGAGCCCGGCATTCTGGGCCGGCAAGCGCGTCTTGGTCACTGGCCACACCGGTTTCAAGGGCGGCTGGCTGGTACTTTGGCTGCAGAGCCTAGGCGCTCAGGTCACCGGCTTCGCCCTCAACCCGTCAACTGAATCGAGCCTGTTCGAACTGGCACGGGTTGGCGAGGGTATCGATGACCGCCGTGGCGATGTACGTGACCTGGGTGCTCTACTGGAACTGGTTGCCGAAGTACAGCCAGAAATCGTCCTGCACCTGGCGGCACAACCGCTTGTGCGAGAAGGCTACCGCGACCCGCTCGGCACCTATTCGAGCAATGTCATGGGTACGCTCAACCTACTTGAGGCCGTGCGTCAGGTTGGTGGTGTACGCGCCTGTGTGGTGGTGACCACTGACAAGGTCTACGCCAACCAGGAGTGGGCCTGGTCCTATCGCGAGAACGAAGCGCTGGGCGGCCACGACCCTTACAGCAGCAGCAAGGCCTGCTGCGAGATCCTCGCGCAGTCTTACGCAGCGTCCTTCTTTCCAGCTGAGCGCCATGCCGAGCATGGCCTGAGCCTGGCCACGGCTCGTGCTGGCAACGTGCTGGGGGGCGGCGATTTTTCACCTGAGCGGTTGATCCCCGACGTGCTCAAGGCGTGGTCTGCTGGCGAGCCGGTAACTCTGCGCTTCCCCCAGGCAGTGCGCCCCTGGCAGCACGCCCTGGAGCCGCTGGCCGGCTACTTGCAACTGGCCGTAGGCCTGTACGAGCAAGGCCCGCGATTTGCCGGTGCGTGGAATTTTGGCCCCGGTGACGATGACATGTGCAGTGTCGGTGAAGTAGTGCAGTTGCTGGCCAGTCAATGGCCGCAGACTCCTGGCGTCAACTTCGAGAAGAGCGAGCTGCACGAAGCCGGGCTGTTGCGCCTGGACAGCTCGCGTGCACGCCAGCTGCTGGCATGGCGCCCGCGCTGGTCGCTCAACGAATGCCTTGAGCGGACTCTGGGCTGGCACTTGGCCTGGAAGAAAGGCATGGACATGCGAGCGGTCAGCCTGGCCCAGCTGAGCCTGTATCAGGAGTCCCTGTGAGCCAGTACACCTTGCACCCCTTGCCGTTGTTGGGCCTGGCCCGCATCGAGCATCGCCGGGTTGAGGACGCCCGTGGCGCTTTTTCACGGTTGTATTGCGAAGACAGCCTGGAGCGTTTCGGCGTGCCGTTCCACATCCGCCAGATCAACCGTTCGCTGACACGCGAACGCGGCAGCGTGCGCGGCCTGCATTACCAGGCCGGGCCGCAGCCGGAGAGCAAGTACATCACCTGCCTGCAGGGTGACGTGTGGGATGTGGTAGTTGATCTGCGCGCCGGTTCATCGACTTTCCTGCAATGGCATGCGGAGCACCTCAAGGCCGGGGAGGGCAGCAGCCTGCTGGTGCCGGCCGGTTTCGCCCATGGCTTCCAGGCGCTGAGCGACGATGCCGAACTGCTCTACCTGCACAGCGCCGACTACGCGCCGGAGCACGAGGGGGGGCTGTCGGTGCTCGACCCGCGCCTGGCGATCGCCTGGCCATTGCCTGTGATCAACCTCTCGTCCCGGGATGCAATGCATCCTAGGCTGGACCAATGCTTCACCGGAGTGACTGTATGAATTGCCGTGGTTGTGGCAGTGCTCTGCACCTGCCTTTGATCGATCTGGGCACCTCGCCACCTTCCAATGCCTACCTGCGTCCTGAACAGCTCGCCGGAGCCGAACAGTGGGTGCCGTTGAAGGTGGCAGTGTGTGAGCAGTGCTGGCTGGTACAGACCGAGGATTACACGCGCGCTGAGCAACTGTTCGACGCCGACTACGCATACTTCAGTTCCTATTCCAGCTCGTGGCTGGCCCACACCGAGGCCTACGTGGCGGGTATGGTCGAGCGCTTCGGGTTGAACGTCAGTAGCCGCGTGGTGGAAATCGCTGCCAACGACGGCTACCTGCTGCAGTACGTAGCTGGTCGCGGTATCCCTTGCCTGGGGATCGAGCCTACCCGCAGCACCGCTGAGGTCGCGCGTGCCAAGGGCCTGGAGATCCGTGAAGTGTTCTTCTGCCGCAACGTGGCAGAGCAACTAGTCGCAGAAGGCTGGAGTGCTGACCTCATGGCGGCCAACAACGTGCTCGCTCATGTGCCGGACATCAATGACTTCCTCGGCGGTTTCGCCACTTTGCTCAAGCCGGCCGGTGTGGCCACGTTCGAATTTCCGCATTTGCTGTCGCTGATTACCCAGCACCAGTTCGACACGCTTTATCACGAGCACTATTCCTACTTGTCGCTGACGGCGGTGCAGATCCTCTGTCAGCGCAACGACCTGGAAATATTCGACGTGCAGGAACTCCCGACCCACGGTGGTTCGCTGCGGGTGTTCGTGCAGCGCATCGATGGCCAGCGCCGCGTGGTAGAACCGGAGGTCGCCAACCTGCTGGCGCTGGAAACCGATGTGGGTGTGCGCAGTTCAGGCTTCTACTCGACCCTGGCGCCTGCCGCCGAACGCATCAAGCTGCAGTTGCTGCGCTTTCTGCTCGAGGCCAAGGCCGCCGGCAAGCGGGTGGTCGGTTACGGTGCTGCCGCCAAAGGCAACACTTTGCTCAACTACGCCGGGGTCAAGCCCGACCTTCTGGCCTGGGTGGCTGATGCCAGCCCGCACAAGCAGGGCAAGTTCCTGCCGGGTAGTCGCATCCCGGTGGTGGCGCCCGAGCGTCTGGCCGAGGAGCAGCCGGACTACGTGCTGGTGCTGCCCTGGAACCTGCTGCGCGAAGTCAGCGAGCAGCAAGCCGGCATTCGCGAGTGGGGCGGACAGTTCGTCATCGCCGTGCCTGAGTTGACCGTGCTATGAGCACGCTGCATGTACTGGTGACCGGTGCCAGTGGTTTTGTTGGCCGACATCTGGTGGCTGAGCTGTTGGTTCGAGGTTTCCGCGTGCGCGCCTTGGCCCGTGACGTGGAGCGCGCGCGGAGCATGCCGTGGTTCGACCAGATTGAGTTCGTCGCCGGTGACCTGCAACAGGCAGACGCCGGGCAGGTGGCCAGCTGGGTCGATGGCATTGATGTACTGGTTCACCTCGCCTGGTCGGGGCTGCCTAACTACAAGGCACTGTTCCATTTGGAGCAGAACCTGATGGCCGACTATGGCTTCATCAAGCATGCGGTCGAGGCGGGGGTGCGCCAGGTGTTGGTCACGGGCACCTGCTTTGAATATGGCATGCAGAGCGGTCCGTTGGATGAACAGTGCCCGGCGCGTCCCGCCAATCCCTACGGTCTGGCCAAGCATAGCCTGCATCAGTTCCTTCAGGCGCTGCAGCTACATCGACCGTTCACGCTGCAGTGGGCACGGCTGTTCTACCTGCATGGTGAGGGACAGAACCCCAACAGCCTGCTGGCAGCGCTCGATCGTGCCATTGACAGCGGCGAGAAGACCTTTGCCATGTCTGCTGGTGAGCAGTTGAGGGATTTCCAGCCGATTACCGAAGCGGCGCGCCAGCTCGCCGGACTGCTGCTCTGCCGTGAGTTTTCCGGGGTGGTCAATTGTGCCAGTGGTCAGCCGACTTCCGTGCGCAGTCTGGTCGAGCAGCGCCTGCACGAGCGCGGTGCTGAGCTGCAACTGAACCTTGGCCATTACCCATATCCGACCCATGAGCCGATGGCGTTCTGGGCGGTGACCGACCGTATGCAACACCTGCTGCAATCCACTGCCCAGCCCGCGCGCCGCTAGAGCTGCCGGGTCAACACTTTCATGAGGCTTCACATGAGCGTCAAGACGCCACAACAAGCATTCGCCGAAGAATGTCAGGCCGAGATCCACGATCAAGGTAACAACGCTGCACTGTGCGAGCTGGCTCAGACCTTCTATAACGAATCGGCCAAGCACAAGTACACCTATCACTTCAGCTGGATGGGGCGCCCGATCATCCAGTTGCCCCAGGATATGGTGGCGATGCAGGAGCTGATCTGGAAGCTCAAGCCTGACCTGATCATCGAATGTGGCATCGCCCATGGCGGCTCGATCATCTACTACGCGTCGGTGATGGAGCTGGTGGACCACGGTGAAGTGCTGGGTATCGATCGCGATATCCGCCCGCACAACCGCGAGGCCATCGAGAGCCACCCGATGTTCAAGCGCATCAGCATGATCGAAGGCTCCAGCATCGACCCGGCGGTAGTCGAGCAAGTTCGGGCGCTGGCCGAGGGTAAGAAGGTCATCGTCGTGCTCGATTCCAACCACACTCACGAGCACGTGCTGGCCGAGCTGCGCGCCTACGCGCCGTTGGTGTCGCAAGACAGCTATTGCGTGGTGATGGATACGGTGGTCGAAGACATGCCTGCCGATGCATTCCCTGATCGCCCCTGGGGTATTGGCGACAACCCGCGCACTGCGGTGAGGGCCTACCTGGAAGAAACCGAGGACTTCGTTATCGATGCCGACATCCACGACAAGCTGCTGATCACCGTGGCGCGTGACGGCTACCTGCGTCGCGTGCGTTGAACCCTCGAACAGCCAGGAGCAGACATGCAGGCCAAAGCACAGCATCCAGATGATGCATCACTCAAGAACCGCCTCACTTTGGTGGTGCTAACCCACAATCGCCCGGATTTTTTGCGTCGGACGTTGTTCTATTACCGTAACTACTCGGCCAGCATTTTGGTGCTGGATTCATCGCTCAAGGCCGATGAGCAGATCGCTTTCGACTACCCAGAGGTTGATTACCGGCACCTTCCGCAATTTTCCTACACCGCGTTGCA
Organism: Pseudomonas monteilii NBRC 103158 = DSM 14164; assembly: GCF_000730605.1. GTDB lineage: Bacteria > Pseudomonadota > Gammaproteobacteria > Pseudomonadales > Pseudomonadaceae > Aquipseudomonas > Aquipseudomonas monteilii. The sequence continues at coordinate 56,404 of NZ_BBIS01000046.1, forward strand.
GGACAAACTGACTTACGGTGTCAATGAGGTCGTTACGCCGTTCATGACGTTCCTGGCGGTCGATGACTTCCTGTTGCATGAGGGCATGACCCGCTCGCTGCAGTTCCTTGAGCAACACCCCGACTATGGTGTGTGTCACGGCTACGGCATGATGTACCTGGCCCGCGGCACCCAGGTGGATTATTACAAGCGCGACAATATCGTGCAGGAGGACTACTGTGCAGAGGATCCGGAGCAACGGCTGCTGGAGTTCATGGGGCAGTTCCTCCCGCCGTTCTATGCAGTGACTCGCACCGATCTGTTGCAGCAGTGGTATGCGTTGCTGCCAGCTGGCACCAACTTCGAGTGGCAGGAAATCGGCCATTCCTTCTACCTGCTGGCCAATGCCAAGGCGCGCATCCTGCCGATCCCCTATGCGGTGCGCGAGGTCAATTACAACGGTTCTGAACATGGCACCAATGTCCTTACCGTGCTTGCCTTGCAGGATGAGCAATCGCGCCAGGGGCGTGAGGATTTTGCCGAGTTCCTGGCGTCGATCCCGACGGCCTTGAGTGCCAAGGGCGCAGCAGCAGTCAAGCAGATTGCGCTGGAAAGCTTCAGGCAAATGGCAGAGGGTTTGCTCAGTGGCAGATCCCTGGAGGCTTGCCCGATCATTCGTTCGCAGTGGCAGCGGCCAAATGACGAGCCTCAGCGGATCTTTGGCGAGCGCCAGTTTGTCGAGCTCCCGTTCTACAACAAGCCGATGTTCGACTTGATGACGGAGTTCGAGTTCCTTATCCATACCATGCCGGCCGGTCGCCAGCAGCTCATCGAGCTGGAGCCGATCCTGCGGGGCCAGTGGCAGTTGTTGCAGGACCACGCTGGGGACGATGAGGGTGCTGTGCGCGATCGTCTTTGGGACGCTCTGGTGATCAGCCCATTCAACCAGACAGTGGTCAGGCGCCTGCTTGCAGTACTTGAGCTGGATGACGAGAAAAAGGCCGAAGCTGCCCAGTTGCACGGCTGGTTGCAACGGTTGCAATCGGTACCCTGTTTCGATAGCCAGGCGTTGCTCGCCAGCATGCCTTCCGGTCGCTTGCTCAACTGGCTCAAGGCTCGCGAGCCTAGTGCCGAGCTTGCTCAGCGGGCGGCGAAGCGGCTGGAGCAGGGGGGGCCAAGCTTCGGTATCCTGCTGCTTGATCTGCAAGCCGACACGGCCAAGCTCCAGGCGACCTTAGACAGCCTCATGCATGGGTATTCACGGGCTTTCAAGGTAGTGGTATTTACCTCCGGTGAGCCGCCAGCGGCAACCAAGGCCTATCAGACCGTGCACTTCGTCAAGGTCACGCAGCAGGATCATGTTCAGCGCATGAACGAGGCGGCCAGGCAATTGGGTACCGACTGGATCATGCTGGCAGAAAGTGGAGATCTGTTCACTGCAGGTGGCCTGCTGCGTGCCGGGCTGGAGTTGCTGGGCGTGGAGGGCGTGCGCGCGGTGGCCATGGATGAGTTGCAGGTCGAGGCTGATGGCGCTTTGGTTGATGTGCTGCGTCCGGGGGTCAATCTGGATCTGTTGCAGAGCCTGCCAAGCCAGATGGCCAGACATTGGCTGGTCCGTCGCGACCTGTGGATCGGGGTCGGCGCTTTCGATGCGCGTTACCCGCTGGCACTGGAGTTCGATCTGCTACTGCGCCTGATCGCCCAGGATGGGCTGGCAGGCCTTGCCCATCTGGCAGAACCATTGCTGATCTGTGCTGTGCCTGACAATTCCAGCCATGATCAGGAGCGGGCAGTGCTGGCCCATCATTTGACCCAGCGTGGCTATGCCGCCTCGGTCGGCTCGGCGCAGCCGGGTACGCTGCTGATCGAATACCGCCACGCAGAGCGGCCGCTGGTGTCGATCATTCTGCAATGTCAGGACAATTTCGCTCGGCTACAGGCGTACCTGGTCAGCGTGTTGCAGCGCACGCGTTACCAGAATCACGAAATCCTCATCGCCGACAATGCCAGCAAGTCGCCGGAACTGCTCGATTGGTTGCACAGCCTGGAAGCTGCCGGGAGTCGTTTGCGGGTGGTGCGTAGCGATGTTGCCCTGTCACCGGTGGCAATGCTCAACCTGGCCAGTCAGCAAGCCCGTGGTGAGTATCTGGTATTGCTTGGCAGTGAGGTGGAGGTGCTCAACGCCAACTGGCTTGAAGCGCTGCTCAATCAGGCGCAGCGTCCGGAAGTCGGCGTCGTGGGCGGCAAGATGCTGAGCCCTGAAGGCCTTGTCGCCGAAGCCGGGTTGGTACTGGCGGGGCGGGCCGGTGTGCGTGCGGCCTTTGCAGGCGAAGCCAAGGATGCGCCTGGTTACATGCAGCGCCTGCAGCTGGCCCACGGTGTTTCGGCGGTGTCCGGTTTCATCATGGTGCGTGCGCAACTGCTGCGTGCAGTTGGCGGCCTCGATGAGCAGATGCCGAGTGTGCGTGCGGCGCAGGTCGAGGTGTGCCTGCAAGCTGCTGCTGCTGGCCTGCTTGTGGTGTGTACACCGCAGGCGCAGGCCGTGCAGCATGCGCAGCTCGAGGATGATGCGCTGGCCTGCCCGCAGATGCGAGAGCGCTGGCAGCATGTCTTGGCTCAGGACACTTGCTATAACGTCAACCACAGTATCGACCGCGAGCTGTTCAGCATCGATCAGGCTGGTCAGGTCGATTGGCAGGCGCTGATCGGTTGACACCGGTTCAGTGGGGTGCAAAGCCATGACCGCTTCGCGGTGGTCATGGCTTTTTGTTGGCGATGCTGCAGCGCTTTGTCGATTCGACAAAAAGAGCGTGACTTGAGAGTCAGAACGCGCATCTTCACTGTATATTGTCGAAACCGGGAACCGCCGCGTTGCCTCCGGGACAAGCCGTCAGGGATCGGAATTCTCCGTATCGCCTGGCGTTTTGCCGTTTGGCTGTGTGGTGGGTATTTCGCTGTTACTGAATTGGGAAGCCATATGATTGGCATTAAAAGCATCGCCAGTTACGTGCCGACTGAAGGCGTGGACAACTACGCCCAGGGTGCGAACTTCGGCAAAGACCAGGATTTCATCTTCGGCAAGATCGGTTCAACCTTCTTACCGCGCAAGGAAGATAGCCAGGAAACTTCCGACCTCTGTGTAGAGGCGGTGAAGAACCTGTTCGCTGCCAATCCCTCGCTGGACCCTGCCACCATCGACGCGTTGATCGTGGTCACCCAGAACGGTGACGCCGAAGGCCTGCCGCATACCGCTGCGATCGTTCAGCACAAGCTTGGCCTGTCGACCGCCATTGCTGCGTTCGACATTTCCCTGGGCTGCTCGGGCTATGTTTACGGTCTGTACGCGATGAAAGGGTTTATGGAAGCCGCCGGTCTGAAGAACGGCCTGCTGATCACTGCCGATCCCTATTCGGGG
>NZ_BBIS01000045.1 GCF_000730605.1 Pseudomonas monteilii NBRC 103158 = DSM 14164
GCGCGGGCGGCGCTCGATCTCGCAGGCGCTCGACATGCCGAGGCGATAACGCTCGCCACATTCAGCCATTGTGCCTCATTCGCTGCACACCATCACTCGTCACCGTTTTGCCACGGCGCTGTCACGCACGCCTGCCAGTCTCCAGCAAACTGCGCCGGAGCCTGCCCATGACCCATGCCGAACTGTCCCGCCCCTCGCGCAAGCAACGTGTGCGCACCCTGTGGATCTCCGACGTGCACTTGGGCACTCGTGACTGCCAGGCCGAACACCTGTCGCAGTTCCTCAAGGGCTACCAGGCCGACCGGGTGTACTTGGTCGGCGATATCATTGATGGCTGGAAGCTGCGCGGCGGCATCTACTGGCCACAAGCTCACACCAACGTGATCCGCCGGCTGCTGACCATGAGCAAGCGCGGTACCGAGGTGATCTATGTCACCGGCAATCATGATGAATTCCTGCGCCGTTACTCCAAGCTGATACTGGGCAATATCCAGCTGGTGGACGAGGCCGAGCACCTGACCGCTGATGGTCGCCGGCTGCTGGTGATTCATGGCGACCAGTTCGACGTGATTACCCGTTACCACCGCTGGCTGGCGTTCCTCGGTGACCGCGCCTACGAGTTCACCTTGGTGCTTAACCGCTGGCTCAATCACTGGCGTGCGCGGTACGGCTATGGCTACTGGTCGCTGTCGGCGTACCTCAAGCACAAGGTAAAAGGCGCGGTGAACTTTATCAGCGATTTCGAGGATGCCATTGCCCACGAATGCACCCGACGTGGTTTTCACGGTGTGGTGTGTGGGCATATTCATCACGCTGAAATCCGCAAGGTAGGAGAGGTGGAGTACCTCAATTGCGGCGATTGGGTGGAGTCATGCACGGCGCTGATCGAGCATTGGGATGGCAGCATCGAGCTGTACCGCCTGGCGGATGCCCAGGCACGGGAAGCGCAGGTAGCCGCGGCGATGCGAGAACCGGCATAGAGGGCTGCTATGCAGCCCAGTTGCTTACAGGCTGATTTTGCCCAGCAGGATATCCCTGAACATCACGAAATCCCCTATCAGGCTGTAAAGCGGATAGGTAAAGGTTGCCGGTCGGTTCTTTTCGAAAAAGAAATGCCCGACCCAGGCAAAGCCGTAGCCGAACAGTGGCACGGCCAACAACAGCAACCACTTGCCACTGCCAATGGTATAGGCCAGCAAGGCAATCACCAGGCTGGTGCCGACAAAGTGCAGGCGGCGGCAGGTGGGGTTGCTGTGTTCCCCCAGGTAGTACGGATAGAACTCGGCAAAACTGCGAAACTGCGCTGTGCGGTTCATGGCAGTGCTCCGGGATTAATACTTCTGGACAAGATGCACGGCGTGGAGCCTGATTCGAGTCTAGAGTGATTGGCGGGGCCTACCAGTGACAATAGGCGCCAATTGAATATCCTTGGGGTTCACCGCAGGAGCGGTCGGTAGAAAGAAGCCTGTCATGAGCGAAAGAACCACGTCAGCCAGCTGGGCATCAGGGATTGTGAAGGCACTCGAACTGGAAGGGCTGGACTGCCAGGCCATGTTCAAGCAGCTGGGGCTGGACTTCGCGGCCCTCGACGACCCTGACGCCCGCTTCCCGCAGGACTCCATGACCCGGCTCTGGCAGCTGGCGGTGGAGCTTTCGGGTAATGAGGCCATCGGCTTGAACATGGCGCGTGTGGTACGCCCGGCGTCGTTCCATGTGGTGGGCTATGCGTTGATGTCCAGCCGCACGCTGGCCGAAGGCTTCGAGCGCCTGGTGCGTTACCAGCGCATCATCGCCGAAAGCTCGGACCTGAGCTTCGTGCTTGGCCCTGAAGGTTATTCCCTGATCCTGACCGTACATGGCGACCACCTGCCGCCCACGCGGCACAGCGCCGAGGCCTCGCTGGCTTGCGCGCTGGCACTGTGCAAATGGCTCAGCGGCCGCCCGGTGCAGCCGAGGCGGGTGCTGGTGCAGGGGCCTCAGCCGAAGAATATCGAACCGTACAAGGTGGCGTTTCATTCGCCGCTGGTGTTTGGTGCGCCGCACGATGCACTGGTGTTCGAGCGGGCCGACATGGAGGCGCCGTTGCCAACCGCCAACGAGGCCATGGCGGTGTTGCATGACCGTTTTGCCGGGGAGTATCTGGCCCGTTTTTCCGAAAGCCGGGTTACCCACCGCGTGCGCCAGGTGCTGTGCCGCATCCTGCCGCAGGGCGAGCCCAAGCGCGAGACCCTGGCGCAGGCCCTGCACCTGTCGCAACGTACCTTGCAGCGGCGGCTGCAGGAGGAGGGCACCAGCTTCCAGGCCTTGCTCGACGACACCCGCCGCGAATTGGCCGAGCAGTACCTGGCCCAGCCGGGCATGACCCTGCTGGAGGTCGCGTACCTGCTGGGCTTTGCCGACCCCAGCAACTTCTACCGGGCATTCCGCCGCTGGTTCGATGCCACGCCGAGTGAGTACCGTGCCCGTATGGGCGCTGAGGCCGAAGCGGTCAGTGACGCCAGAACGCCGGCATACACAGCACCAGCACCGTAATGATTTCGAGTCGGCCGAGCAGCATGCCGGCCGCCAGAATCCACTTGGCTGCGTCCGGCAGCGTGGCGTAGTTGCCCGACGGGCCGATCACTTCGCCCAGCCCGGGGCCCACACCCGAAACCGTACCGGCGGCACCGGTCAACGCGGTCATCCAGTCCACGCCCAGCAACGACAGCAGCAGGGCCATGACGCAGATGGTGATGGCGAAGAAGAACGAAAACGTCAGGATCGAACGCACGATGTCTTCATCGAGGCGGTGGCCGTTGTATTTCTGCTTGATCACCGCGCGCGGGTGGATCAGTTGGTTAAGGCTGGCCTTGAGTAGGATGTAGGCCACCTGGAAGCGGAAAATCTTGATACCGCCCGCCGTCGAGCCGGAGCAGCCGCCCACGAAACCCAGGTAAAAGAACAGCATCAGCGAGAAGTTGCCCCACAGGCTGTAGTCGCCCAGGGCGAAGCCGGTGGTAGTGACCACCGAGGTCACGTTCAGCGCCACATGGCGCAAGGCGTCGAGCCAGTGCAGGTTGGTGCTGTACCAGTACCAGGTGCCCAGCACTATCCAGGTAACCACCAGCATGCCCAGCAAGCCCTGCACCTGCTGGTCGCGGATCAGCGCCTTGCGGTTGCCGCGCAGGGTGGCCACATACAGGGTGAACGGCAGGCTGCCCATGATCATCACCACAACCGCCACCCAATGCACGGCCGGGATGTCCCATTTCGCCAGCGACTGGTCAGAGGTGGAGAAACCGCCGGTAGAGATCGCCGACATGGCGTGGTTGATCGCATCGAACGGGCTCATGCCTGCCCACCAGAAGGCCAGCGAGCCAAGGATCGAGAAGCCGACGTACACCCCCACGATCGACTTGGCGACCATGTGCGAGCGCGGCATGACCTTTTCCGAGCGGTCGGACGACTCGGTCTGGAACAGGCGCATGCCACCGATGCGCAGCAGCGGCAGGATCGCCACCGCCATGGCGATGAAGCCGATACCGCCAAGCCAGTGCAGCATCGAGCGCCACATGAGAATGCCGGGTGACATGGTGTCGAGCCCGCTGAGCACGGTGGCGCCGGTAGCGGTGATGCCCGACATGCTTTCGAAGAAGGCGTCGGTGTAGCTGATGTGCTGGGTCAGCAGGAACGGCAGGGCGGCGAACACGCACACCACCAGCCAGCTGCTGACCGTCAGCAGGTACATGTCGCGTGGGCGCAGGTGCACATGTTCGGGGCGCCCCTGCACCACCAGGGCCAGCCCGGCGATGAAGGTGATCAGGCTCGACCAAAGGAACGACGGCATGTCACCGGTGCGTTCGAAAATTACCAGGGTCGCCATGGGCACGGCCATGCTGACGGCGAGGGTAATCAGGAAGATGCCGATGATGAAACCAATGATCCTTAAGGTCGGCAACGCCATGTGATCTGCTCTGACTCGATTCGGAAGGGCGCCATTCTACCTATGGGTCTGGTGATGTAAACGCTAGAATGGCTGCACATTCAACTGCCAGGAGGGTAGCCGATGGAGGCTCTCGACGCATTGCTCAACCGTGTTTCCGTGCCACGCCTGACCGACCCGGCGCCGAACGCTGCCCAGCGCGAGGCGCTGTTCCAGGCCGCCTTGCGCGCCCCGGACCACGGCCAGCTGCGCCCCTGGCGCTTTCTGACCATCGAAGGCCAGGGCCGTGAGAAGCTGGGCGAGCTGTTTGCCGAAGCCGTGCAGAGCAGGGGCGACGCCAGCCAGGCTGCGCTGGACAAGGCCCGCGCCATGCCGTTGCGGGCGCCGCTGCTGATTGTGGTGGTGGCCAAGCTGCAGGATCACTTCAAGGTGCCGAAGTCCGAACAGCGCCTGGCGGCGGGCTGTGCGGCGCATGGCATTCTGATTGCCGCGCATGCGCAGGGTATCGGCGCGGTGTGGCGAACCGGGGACATGGCGTTCGATGCCCATGTGCACAAGGGGTTGGGGTTGGCCGAGAACGAGGAGTTGATCGGGTACCTGTATGTCGGCACGCCGCTGACCGAGCCGCGTACGGCGCCGATTCTGGAAACGGCTGATTTCGTCAGCGTCTGGGGCGAGTAACGCCGTTTTGGGCTGATTGTCGTATCAGGGCCACCGGCCTCTTCGCGGGCGTGCCCGCGAAGAGGCCGGTGGCCTTTACATCACCTCAACTGCCAGCAGCCTCAGCCACAGGCAACTCCAGCCTGGCCACAAATCCACCCTGTGGATGATTGTCCAGCAACAGGCTGCCGCCATGGCGCTCCGCCGCCTTGCGTGCAATCGCCAGCCCCAGCCCATGCCCCGGCGCTTCCTGCCCCGGCGCGCGGAAGAAGGGTTCGCCCAGCTGCGCCAGGTGTTCCGCTGCAGCCCCCGGTCCATGGTCACGCACGCTTATCACTATGCGGTCCTGCTCACGCACTGCACTCACTTCTACCGGCTGCCCGACCGGATTGAAGCGCAAGGCATTGCGCAGCAGGTTGTCCACGGCCCGCTCGATCAGCGTCGGCCAACCTTGCAAGGTCAACCCAGGCTGCGCCTCGAGGCGCACATCCTGGTCGGGCGCGCTGAGCAGGGCATCCTTGCGCACGCTGCCCAGCAGGGCGTTGAGGTCGACCGGTTCGGCATGGGCCTGCTCGGCATCCACCCGGGCCAGGGCCAGAATTTCGCTGATCAGGTCTTCCAGGCGGTCGCACTCGCGGGTCAGGCGTGGCCACAGGGTTTCCCGCTGCTCGGGCCCGGCGCGCTCGGCCAGCGCCAGGGCAATACGCAGTCGGGCCAATGGGGAACGCAACTCGTGGGACACATCGCGCAGCAACTGGCGCTGGCTGCCGATGGTGCTTTGCAGGCGCGCGCCCATCTTGTTGAAGTCCTTGGCCAGCACACCGAACTCGTCGCGCCGCGCTGCCAGCCGCGCCAGGCTGTTCTGCTGGTAGGTGGTCTGCCCCAGGTCATGCACCGCGCTGCGCAGGCGGCTGAGCGGGCGGGTAATGGACAGGGTCACCAGCAGGCTGAACAACGTCAGCACAACCAGGGCGATGCCCAGAGCACTGAGCGGCCACATCAGGCTTTCGCGGTGCCAGGCATCCAGTGCCGGGTGGGGAATGCGGTAGATCAGCAGGTAGGTTTCGCCGGTGTCGGGGCTGGTGTATTCCTCGGTCAGCCTGCGCCACGGCAGGCGCCGCTGGTCATTGTGCTGGCGCGCTTCGAAGGCCGCTGCACGGCGCGGGAAGGTACCGGGCACCACGGCTTCGCCACTGTCGTCGAGCACTTGCACGTCGATCTTGTAGCGGTCTTTACGCCGTTCCAGGAAGTGCTGTGCCGAATCCAGGCCTTCTTGCTCGTAATGCTTGGCCCACTTGCTGGCCAAGGTATTCAGGCCCGGGTGACGGCTGAGGATCCAGGCGTCCTGGTTGAGCATGTGGCCCAACAGGATCGACAGGCCTGCGACCAGGGTAATGGCCAGCCAGAAACTGGCCAGGATGCGCCAGAACAGTGAACGCAAGTGCACCTCCTAAACGGGAAAAGCCCGGCCCGCAGTGATGCGGGCCGGGCATTGGGCAGACAGCTTACTGAGCCTTGGTGCCTTTTTCAGCTTTCCAGGCCTGGAACTCCTGCCACTCGGCTTTCTTGGCGGCGCGTTCCTTTTGCAGTTCGTCGAACTGCTTTTGCTGCTCAGGCTTGAGCAGGTTGCGCACGGCGCTGTCGGTCTTGTCGCGGCTGGCTTTCAGCTCGTCCTTCATGGCTTTCTGGTCGGCGGCCGGCAGCTTGGACAGGTAGCGCTCGGTGATGTCGCGGCGCTGTTGCATCTGCTCGCCCATCAGCTTGCCGATCTGCTGGCGCTGCTCGCGGCTCAGGTCCAGCTGATGGAAAGGCGCATCACCGCGATGATGCGGGCCGTCGTGACGTGGGCCGCCGTCAGGCATGGCCATGGCCACGGTCGGCAGGGCGGCGGCGAACATCAGGGCGATAAGGGTCTTGCGCATGGTGTCTCTCCTTTCATAGGCCGGTGGTTACCGGATGAGCACAGTCTAGGGAGATCACCGTCAAGCGCAGTCAGGAGATGGTAAAGGCTCGGTAAAGATGCTCAGAGGCAGTAGTAATAGCCACGGCTGCGCAACGCCACGATGCGTGGCCGGCCATCGGCGTGGGGGCCAATCTTCTTGCGCAGGTTGCTGACATGCATGTCCAGGCTGCGGTCGTACAGGGTCAGCTTGCGGCCCAGGCCGATCTGCGCCAGTTCCTGCTTGTCCAGCGGCTCGCCGGGCTGGCGCAGCAGCGCTTCGAGAATGCGGCTTTCGGACAGGGTCAGGGTCATTTCGCGGCCATCGATACTGGCCACGCCACGGGCAGGGCTGTACACCAGGTCGCCCAGCTCCACCTGGCTGGTGGTGGCGGTGGGGTGGCTGCGGCGCAGTACGGCGCGCAGGCGGGCGGTGAGTTCACGTGGGTCGCAGGGTTTGGCCAGGTAGTCGTCGGCACCCAGTTCGAGGCCAAGGATGCGGTCCAGCGGCTCGCCACGGGCGGAGAGCATCAATACCGGCAGTTCGGTATGTTCGCTGCGCAACTGCTTGAGCAGTTCCAGGCCGCTGCCGTCGGGCAGCATGACATCCAGCACCACGGCCGCCGGGGCGTGTTCGGCCAGGGCCTGGCGTGCGCTCTGGCCATCGTGGCAGGCACGTACGGTGAACCCTTCCTGGGTCAGCCAGCTGCTGAGCAGCTCGCACAGCTCCTGGTCATCATCAATCAGTAACAGCTCGCTCATGACTCACTCATTTCAACCATTGACGGCGGCTATTCGGCCCGCCAGTGGCAAAGATACCGCAGACTGATGGCAACTGTGTAACTGCCTCTACCGCGTCGCCTGCTTCGCGGGCGAGACCGCGAAGCAGGCGACACGGTCTTGGATCACGGCAGTACTTGCTTGAATGGCTTGACCACGACTTTGTCGTAAACGCCCGCAGCAATGTAAGGATCGGCATCTGCCCAAGCCTGCGCCGCAGCCAGGGACTCGAACTCGGCAACGATCAGGCTACCGCTGAAACCCGCTTCGCCCGGGTCGTTGCTGTCGATGGCCGGGTGCGGGCCGGCCAGCACCACGCGGCCTTCGGCTTTGAGCTGCTGCAGGCGTTCGATATGCGCCGGGCGGGCAGCCAGGCGTTTTTCCAGGGAGTTTGCGACGTCGCTGGCGATGATGGCGTAGAGCATGTCAATCCTTGGGTTTGGAGGTAGAAGGGTCGTCGTGCAGGTGGCGCGACAGGTACACGCCTTGCGCCACCAGGAAGATCACGGTCATGCCCAGGCTGCCGAACACCTTGAAGTCCACCCAGAAGTCCTGGAAGGTGAAGGCGACGAACAGGTTGGCCGCGCCGCAGAACAGGAAGAAGGCAATCCACGCCACGTTCAGGCGCGCCCAGATGGCATCGGGCAAGGTCAGCGCGTGGCCCATGATGCGCTTGATAAGCACCCGGTCACCGATGAAGTGGCTGCCGGCAAAGCCCAGGGCGAACAGCCAGTTCACCACCGGCGCCTTCCACTTCAGGAAGGTTTCGCTGTGGAACGTCAGGGTCAGGCCGCCGAACACCAGGCAGGCCACCAGGGTCAGCCACTGGCCCTTTTCAAGCTTGCGCTGGCGCAGGAACAGCGCGCCATACACCACCAGCGAGCTGATGATCAGCATAGCCGTGGCGCTGTAGATGCCGCCGAATTCGAAGCTGTGGCCGGCGACTTCCAGGGGGCGCGGGTCCAGCTTGTAGACGATGAAGAACAGCAGCAGCGGGATGAAATCGATGAATTGTTTCACAATGGCAGCCAGAATCGGGATGTGACGGCATAATAACAAACATCGATTCCAGCGAAAGCGCTCCTCCATGAATGTTGATCTGCACTGTCACAGCACGGCCTCCGACGGCGCCCTGTCGCCCTCGGTACTGGTTGCCCGGGCCCATGAGCACGGGGTGCAAACGCTGGCACTGACCGACCATGACACCATCGAAGGCCTGCCCGAAGCACGCCAGGCCTGCACCGAGCGGGGCATGCGCTGGGTGAGCGGCGTCGAGCTGTCGTGCACCTGGGGTGGTGCGACCATCCATGTGCTGGGCTATGACTTCCCGCTCGACGCGCCGCCTTTGCTGGCGGCAATCGAAGCGTTGCACCGTGGCCGCTGGCTGCGCGCCGAAGAAATCGACAAACGGCTGGCCGCCAAGGGCATGCCTGGCACCCTCGAAGGCGCCCGTGCCGTGCAGCACGAGCTGGGCGACAGCGGCAACGCCCCGGCGCGCCCGCATTTTGCCGAGTACCTGGTGCGCGCCGGGCACGTCAAGGACCGTGGCGAAGCGTTTCGCAAGTGGCTGGGCGCCGGCAAGCTGGGCGACGTCAAGCAGCACTGGCCGACCCTGGACGAAACTGTCGCCACCCTGCGCCAGTCCAAAGCGTGGGTGAGCCTGGCGCACCCCATGCATTACGATCTGACCCGCAGCAAGCGCAGACGGCTGATTGCCGACTATATTCAGGCAGGCGGGCAGGCACTTGAGGTGGTCAACGGAATGATGCCGGCCGAGCAGGTGGGCACCCTGTCCATCCTTACCCGTGAGTTCGGCCTGCTGGCAAGCGCTGGCAGTGACTTCCACGGCCCCGGCACCTGGGGCGAGATCGGTGCCTATCGGCCTTTGCCCGAGGACTTGCCACCTCTGTGGCGTCGATTCAGCCATGAACAGCCTTTGGCGCTATGAACAGGACGACTACGTGAGCCAATTTTTCCAGATTCATCCGGAGAACCCGCAGGCGCGCCTGATAAAACAGGCCGTTGAGATCATCCGCAAGGGTGGCGTGGTGGTGTATCCGACCGACTCGGCCTATGCGCTGGGTTGCCAGATGGGTGACAAGGGCGCAATTGAGCGTGTGCGCACCTTGCGCAAGCTGGACAAGCAACACAACTTCACCCTGTTGTGCTGCGACCTGTCGCAAATGGGGCTGTTTGCCAAGATCGATACTTCTACGTTCCGCCTGCTCAAGGCGCACGTTCCCGGGCCTTACACCTTCATTCTCAATGCCACCCGCGAAGTACCGCGGCTGCTGATGCACGAGAAGCGGCGGACCATTGGATTGCGCGTGCCATCCAACCCGATCGTGCTGGCTCTGCTAGCAGAGCTGGGCGAGCCGTTGATGAGCGTGAGCCTGATCTTGCCGCCCGAGACAGAGCCGATGACCGACCCCTACGAGATCCGGCAGAGCCTGGAGCACCATGTCGACCTGATCATCGATGGCGGTTATGGCGACCTCAAGGCGTCGACCATCATTGACCTCACAGGCGATGAGCCTGCGCTGATCCGCGAAGGCTGCGGCGACCCCACGCCGTTCCTGGTCAGCGCGTGAGCCAGGTGGAAACGCCCGAGGCACCGGCCGAACAGGCCGAAGCGCCTCGGCAGTTGCAGTTGGCCCTGGTCTACGGCGAAGCCCTGACCGAGCTGCCGCTGGACCTGTACATCCCTCCGGACGCGCTGGAAGTCATCCTCGAGGCCTTTGAAGGCCCGTTGGACCTGCTGCTGTACCTGATCCGCAAGCAGAACATCGACATTCTCGACATCCCGGTGGCGGAAATCACCCGCCAGTACATGGGCTACGTGGAGCTGATGAAAAGCGTGCGCCTTGAACTGGCCGCCGAGTACCTGGTGATGGCCGCCATGCTCGCCGAGATCAAGTCGCGCATGCTGCTGCCGCGTTCGGCCGATGTCGAGGAAGAGGAGGGCGACCCACGCGCCGAACTGATCCGCCGCCTGCAGGAGTACGAGCGTTTCAAGGCCGCCGCCGAAGGCATCGATGAATTGCCACGGGTAGGCCGCGATGTGGTGGTGCCACGCCTGGAGGCGCCGCAGGCCAAGGTGCGCAAGCTGTTGCCGCAAGTCAGCCTGGAAGAGTTGCTGGTGTCCATGGCCGAGGTGATGCGCCGCAACGACCTGTTCGAAAGCCACCAGATCACCCGTGAAACGCTGTCTACCCGCGAGCGCATGAGCCAGGTGCTGGAGCGCCTAAAGGGCGGTGCTTTCGTGCCGTTCGTCGAGTTGTTTGCCGCCGAAGAGGGCAAGCTGGGCGTGGTGGTCACCTTCATGGCGATTCTCGAGCTGGTGAAGGAATCGCTGATCGAACTGGTGCAGAATGAACCTTTCGCCGCCATTCACGTGCGGCTCCGCCCGGCGCTTGTTGAAGAACCTGATGAACCTGAATGACCCCCGCGACCTGGCGTCGCTGATCGAAGCTTTCTTGCTGGCGTCGGGCAAACCGCAGTCTCTGGAGCGCCTGTACGAGCTGTTCGAAGAGGCCGAGCGCCCAGAACCCAAGGTGTTCAAGCAGGCCCTGGACGTGCTGGGCAAGTCGTGCAATGGCCGAGCGTTCGAGCTCAAGGAAGTGGCCAGCGGCTACCGCCTGCAAATCCGCGAGGACTATGCGCCCTGGGTCGGGCGCCTGTGGGAAGAGCGCCCGCAACGCTATTCACGTGCGCTGCTCGAAACCCTGGCGCTGATTGCCTACCGCCAGCCCATCACCCGTGGCGAGATCGAGGACGTGCGGGGCGTGGCGGTGAACAGCAACATCATCAAGACCATGATGGAGCGCGAGTGGATTCGCGTGGTCGGCTACCGCGAAGTGCCGGGGCGGCCGGCGATGTTTGCCACCACCAAGGCGTTTCTTGACCACTTCAACCTCAAGAGCCTGGATGAGCTGCCGGCCTTGGCCGAGCTGCGCGAGATGGAGCCGGAGCCGGTGCTCGACCCGGACGATGCGCCAGTGCCGGCGCACCTGCAGGCGTTGGCAGATGCCAGCCTTGGGGAGGAAGAAGAGGGTGTTGAGCCGAAGGAGGAAACCAGCTTCCGTAGCTTGCTGGTGGAGCTGGATGCCATGGAGGAAGGGTTGAAGACCGACTTTGATGATTTGCGCGAGGAAGAACCAGAGGCTTCGGTGGAAGAAGAGGGCAAGTTACAGCCCTGATCTGCTGTTGCCCATACACCACCGTTAGGCAGAAACCCCAGCCAAAGCCCACAAAACCCTCTACCCTCCAGTGCGTTCCTCCCCGGAACCGCGTATGATGCGCGGCCTTTTGGCGCACTCGTCGCCAAAAAACCTGTTTTCATTCCTACACCGGGAGGTGCCCAGATGAGTGAGCAAGACCTGCAAGATACCGAAATCACCCCGCCATCCGGCGAAAAGCTGCAAAAAGTGCTGGCACGCATTGGCGTGGGTTCGCGCCGTGACGTCGAAGCCTGGATCAGCCAGGGCCGCATCAAGGTGAACGGCGTCGAGGCCACCCTTGGCCAGCGCGTCGACCTGCACGACGCCATTGCCGTAGACGGCAAGCTGATCAAGCGTGAGGAGGCCGCCGAGGCCACTCGCCGGGTGATCATGTACAACAAGCCCGATGGCGAAATCTGCACCCGTGACGACCCGGAAGGCCGCCCCACCGTGTTCGACCGCCTGCCACGGCCAAAAGAAGGCCGCTGGATCAACATCGGCCGCCTCGACATCAACACCACTGGCCTGCTGCTGTTCACCACCGACGGTGAACTGGCCAACCGTCTGATGCACCCGTCCTACGAGATGGACCGTGAGTATGCGGTGCGTGTGCGCGGTGAAGTCGATGACGAGATGATCGAGCGCCTGAAAGCCGGTGTGATGCTGGAAGACGGCCCGGCCAAGTTCACCGACATCCAGAAGGCACCGGGTGGTGAAGGCTTCAACCACTGGTACCACTGTGTGGTGATGGAAGGCCGTAACCGTGAGGTGCGTCGCCTGTGGGAATCCCAGGGCATGGTGGTCAGCCGCCTGAAGCGCGTGCGTTTCGGCCCGGTGTTCCTCAATTCCGACCTGCCGATGGGCCGCTGGCGTGAAATGACCCAGGGCGAAATCGACATCCTGGCCGCCGAAGTGGGCCTGCAGCCGGTTGCGCTGCCCGCCATGAAGCTCAAGGCCAAGGACAAGATGGAGCGCCTGCAGCGCAAGTCGACCCGCCCGCTGGGCCGTGGCGAGCGCGTGCGCAACCTGCGCCCGGCCCACGAAGGTGCCGCTACCGGTGAACGCCCGGCGCGTCAGCCGCGTGAAGAGGCTCCGCGTAAAAACACCCGCGGCAGCACGGTGGCCGAGCGCCCGAGCGAAATGCGCAAGCGTCCGGCCAAGCCTGAAGGTGACAAGCCGGCAGGCCGTGGTCGCGGTAAACCGCGTGGCTGATCGGCCTGCGTGGTGATGAGAAACCAGCCTTCGGGCTGGTTTTTTTATGCCTGCGATGTATTGCGGGCACGGCAAGATATTGAACAAAAAGAATTTTTCTGACGACTGGCAAGTTCTTGAACCGGCTTGTAAAGAAATTTATACAAATGTGGCCGGTTTCAGCCCTGATTCCAGATTTAACCCAATCGTGTAAACAAACCTTGCCGACACCGATGTGCCAAACCCGCTACCTCCACCTTGCCCTGCCTTGCCCAAACCCCCGTCCCCACGGTGTTATAGCCGCCATTGCCGTGTGCAAGAGCCCGTCCACAGAGCCTGGCTGACAAAACAACAAATGGAGGCGCCATGTACGCCGATCACTCCGCCTTTGAAGGCCCATACCACAGGATCGCTGCGTTATTTCCGGATGGAAGAGCGCAACGCGTTGACGCCTGCGCGCTTGCAGGGGTATACAGTGCGCCGCGTTTTACCTGTGACCCTTTTGCGTACCGCGCACTCTTGATCACGCCGGGTTGACCCGCTTCGGCGGCACCTGAGGTCAAGAAACCCAAGGTAACCACCTTGCCCATTCCGCTGCGCCACGAGCGCGGTGGGTCCGATTCCGTCACAGATAAAAACAATGCAGGTGACTTCGTTCATGAGTGGACAAAACATGCATTCAGGCGAGCTCAAGCGGGGCCTGAAGAACCGCCATATCCAGTTGATCGCCCTGGGTGGTGCAATTGGTACCGGCCTGTTCCTCGGCTCGGCAGGCGTGATGAAATCCGCCGGCCCGTCGATGATCCTTGGCTACGCCATCTGCGGCTTCATCGCCTTCATGATCATGCGCCAGCTTGGCGAGATGATTGTCGAAGAGCCGGTGGCCGGCTCGTTCAGCCACTTTGCACACACCTACTGGGGCGGCTTCGCCGGCTTCCTGTCGGGTTGGAACTGCTGGGTGCTGTACATCCTGGTGGGCATGTCGGAGCTTTCGGCGGTTGGCAAGTATGTCCACTACTGGTGGCCGGAGATCCCGACCTGGGTCACTGCGGCGGCGTTCTTCGTGTTGATCAACGCCATCAACCTGATGAACGTGAAGTTCTTCGGTGAAGCCGAATTCTGGTTCGCCATCATCAAGGTCGTGGCCATCGTCAGCATGATTGGCCTGGGTGCCTACCTGCTCACCAGCGGCAGCGGCGGGCCGGATGCGACCATCGCCAACCTGTGGTCCCACGGCGGCTTCTTCCCGAATGGTGTCAGCGGGCTGGTGATGGCCCTGGCGTTCATCATGTTCTCCTTCGGTGGCCTGGAAATGCTCGGTTTCACCGCTGCCGAAGCCGACAAGCCGAAGACCGTGATCCCCAAAGCGATCAACCAGGTCATCTGGCGCATCCTGATCTTCTACGTGGGCGCCTTGGTGGTATTGCTGTCGTTGACGCCATGGGACAACCTGGTCGCCAGCATCGATGCCTCGGGTGGCAGCTATGGCAGCAGCCCGTTCGTGCAAGTGTTCTCGCTGCTGGGCAGTGACGTTGCTGCCCACTTGCTGAACTTCGTGGTCCTGACAGCCGCACTGTCGGTTTACAACAGCGGTACCTACTGCAATGCGCGCATGCTGCTGGGCATGGCCGAGCAGGGCGATGCCCCGGCGTCGCTGGCCAAGGTCGACAAACGTGGCGTGCCTGTGCGTTCGATCCTGGTGTCGGCTGCCGTTACCTTCGTGGCCGTACTGCTTAACTACCTGATGCCGCAGAATGCCCTGGAGCTGCTGATGTCGCTGGTGGTGGCTACCCTGGTG
This sequence comes from Pseudomonas monteilii NBRC 103158 = DSM 14164, assembly GCF_000730605.1. GTDB lineage: Bacteria > Pseudomonadota > Gammaproteobacteria > Pseudomonadales > Pseudomonadaceae > Aquipseudomonas > Aquipseudomonas monteilii. Next base: position 14,511 of record NZ_BBIS01000045.1, read on the forward strand.
ATCAACTGGGCGATGATCAGCTATTCGCACCTGAAGTTCCGCCAGCACCTGGACCGTACCGGCCAGAAGCCGCTGTTCAAGGCGCTGTGGTACCCCTACGGTAACTACGTGGTGCTGGCCTTCGTGGTGCTGATCCTCGGCATCATGCTGATGATTCCAGGTATTCAGGTTTCGGTGTATGTCATGCCGGTTTGGTTGTTCGGGATGTTTGTGGTCTACATGGTCAAGCCGCGCCGCCGGGTGAATGCCGGTGGGGCTGTGGGTCACGTGGCCAAGTAAGCAACTCAAGGCCGTATGCAAAAACCCGAAGTCAGGTGACTGGCTTCGGGTTTTTTGTTGCCTGTGCAGGCAACACATCAGATCTGCTCCAGCAACCAGCCCCTGAATGCCCGCAACGACGGCAAGGCCTCATTCCTGGGCGGGTAGATCAGGTAATAACTACGCTGGCTGGCAAACGCCACGCCTGGGCTGTGCAGCTCACCCTTGGCCAATTCCTCTTCCACCAGAATGCGCGGCACCAGCCCGATACCAATCCCGGCCCGCACCGCCTGGATCAGGTGCGAGGTCAGCTCGAAGCTCGGCCCCAGGCGCATTGCCCGGTGCGGCAGGCCATGGTGCGAGAACCACTCGCCCCAGGCATGCGGGTTGTTGGCCACATTCAACAGCACCTCTTCACTGATCCGTGCCGGGCTCCAGCCCTGGCTGTCGGCCCCGGCCTCCGGTGGCAGGATCACCACCAGTTCCTCGGCATGCAGGCGATGGCAGATCAGCCCCGGCAGGTCGTGGCTGGCCACACCGATGGCGGCGTCGATTTCGCTGGTGTCGAAGTTGATGGCTTCGATACGTGAATGGATGTGCACCAGCATGCCCGGGTGGGCGCTGTAGAATGCATGCAGCCTTGGCAGCAGCCATTTCGAGCCGAACGTTGGCAGGGTAGCCAGGCGCAAGGTGCCGACCCCCGACTGGTACGCCAGCGCCTGCAAGGTGGCACTGCGGATGCGCCCCAGCGCCTCGCTGAGCTCGCGTTGGTAAAGGCGACCCACATCCGTCAGCTGTACCTGGCGGCCTTCGCGGCGGAACAAGGTGAGGCCCAGTTGCTGTTCCAGCGCCTGCACCTGGCGGCTGACCGCGCTTTGCGTCAGCGACAGTTCGGCGGCGGCGCGGGTGTAGCTTTCATGGCGGGCGGCGGCCTCGAAGGCCAGCAGCAGCGACATGGACGGTGTCAGGTGGCGGTAATTCATTCATAAAAGTCATTGATAGCGGCAGGATTATCCGTTTGCTCCTGAAGCGAAACTACAGGAACATTGGCGTATACGTCATCCCTGCATGCATCAACCCATGCCGGAGCGACAGGAATCCCGTGAATTAGCCAATATCAAGAGGCCATCCTTCGATGATCGCCCAGCTGCCGACCGTTGCACCGAGCGCCAACTACCCCGAATTCCTCGAAGCCCTGCGCAACAGCGGCTTCCGTGGCCAGATCAGTGCCGACTACGGCACCCGCACGGTGTTGGCCACCGACAACTCGATTTACCAGCGCTTGCCCCAGGCCGCAGTGTTCCCGCTGGATGCCGACGATGTGGCGCGGGTTGCCACACTGATGGGCGAGGCGCGTTTCCAGAACGTCAAGCTGACCCCGCGCGGCGGTGGCACCGGCACCAATGGCCAGTCGCTGACCGACGGCATCGTCGTCGACCTGTCGCGCCATATGAACAAGATCCTCGAAATCAACGTCGAGGAACGTTGGGTGCGGGTGCAGGCCGGTACGGTCAAGGACCAGCTCAATGCCGCGCTCAAGCCGCACGGGCTGTTCTTCGCCCCTGAGCTGTCCACCTCCAACCGTGCCACTGTCGGCGGCATGATCAACACCGACGCCAGTGGCCAAGGCAGCTGCACCTACGGCAAAACCCGCGACCATGTGCTGGAGCTGCACAGCGTGCTGCTCGGCGGCGAACGCCTGCACAGCCTGCCAATCGACGATGCCGCGCTGGCACAGGCCTGTGCCGCACCTGGCCGGGTCGGCGAGGTGTACCGCATGGCCCGGGAGATCCAGGAAACCCAGGCTGAACTGATCGAAACCACTTTTCCCAAGCTGAACCGCTGCCTGACCGGTTATGACCTGGCGCACCTGCGCGATGAGCAGGGCCGCTTCAACCTCAACAGCGTGCTGTGTGGTGCCGAGGGCTCGCTGGGCTATGTGGTGGAAGCCAAGCTCAACGTGCTGCCGATACCCAAATATGCGGTACTGGTGAACGTGCGCTACACCAGCTTCATGGATGCCCTGCGTGATGCCAATGCGCTGATGGCGCACAAGCCGCTGTCGATCGAGACCGTCGACTCCAAGGTGCTGATGCTGGCGATGAAGGACATCGTTTGGCACAGCGTTGCCGAGTACTTCCCGGCCGACCCCGACCGCCCGACCCTGGGTATCAACCTGGTGGAGTTCTGCGGCGATGAGCCGGCTGAGGTCAACGCCCGGGTGCAAGCCTTCGTCGAGCACTTGCAGGCGGATACCAGTGTCGAGCGCCTGGGGCATACGCTGGCTGAAGGCGCCGAGGCGGTGACCCGCGTCTACGTGATGCGCAAGCGTTCGGTGGGCTTGCTGGGTAACGTCGAGGGCGAGGTGCGCCCGCAGCCGTTCGTGGAAGACACGGCGGTACCGCCAGAGCAACTGGCCGACTACATCGCCGACTTCCGCGCCCTGCTGGACGGTTACGGCCTGGCCTACGGCATGTTCGGCCACGTCGATGCTGGTGTACTGCACGTGCGCCCGGCGCTGGACATGAAGGACCCGGCCCAGGCCGCGCTGGTGAAGCCGATTTCCGACGCCGTGGCCGCGCTGACCAAAAGCTATGGCGGCCTGCTGTGGGGCGAGCACGGCAAAGGCCTGCGTTCGGAATACGTGCCGGAGTACTTTGGTGAGCTGTATCCGGCGCTGCAGCGCCTGAAAGGTGCCTTCGACCCGCACAACCAGCTCAACCCCGGCAAGATCTGCACACCGCTGGGCAGTGCCGAGGGCCTGACCCCGGTCGATGGCGTAACCCTGCGCGGCGACCTCGACCGCACCATCGACGAGCGCGTGTGGCAGGACTTCCCCAGTGCCGTGCACTGCAACGGCAACGGCGCCTGCTACAACTACGACCCCAACGACGCCATGTGCCCGTCGTGGAAGGCCACCCGTGAGCGCCAGCATTCGCCCAAGGGCCGCGCCTCGCTGATGCGCGAGTGGCTGCGCCTGCAAGGCGAAGCGAACATCGACGTGTTGGCCGCAGCCCGCAACAAGGTGTCGTGGCTCAAGGGCCTCCCGGCACGCCTGCGCAACAACCGCGCGCGCAGCCAGGGGCAGGAAGACTTCTCCCACGAAGTGTACGACGCCATGGCCGGCTGCCTGGCGTGCAAGTCGTGCGCCGGGCAGTGCCCGATCAAAGTCAACGTGCCGGACTTCCGTTCGCGCTTCCTCGAGCTGTACCACGGCCGCTATCAGCGCCCGGTGCGTGACTACCTGATCGGCTCGCTGGAATTCACCATCCCGTACCTAGCCCACGCACCGGGCCTGTACAACGCGGTCATGGGCTCTAAGTGGGTCAGCAAGCTGCTGGCCGACAACATTGGCATGGTCGACAGCCCGTTGATCAGCCGCTTCAACTTCCAGGCCACGCTGACCCGTTGCCGTGTCGGCGTGGCCAGTGTGCCGGCCCTGCGTGAACTGACCCCGGCCCAGCGCGAGCGCAGCATCGTGCTGGTGCAGGACGCCTTCACCCGCTATTTCGAGACCCCGCTGCTGTCAGCCTTCATCGACCTGGCCCACCGCCTGGGCCACCGGGTATTCCTGGCGCCTTACAGTGCCAACGGCAAGCCTTTGCATGTACAGGGCTTCCTGGGGGCGTTCGCCAAGGCGGCGATCCGTAACGCTACCCAGCTCAAGGCCCTGGCCGACTGCGGTGTGCCTCTGGTGGGGCTGGACCCGGCGATGACGCTGGTGTACCGCCAGGAGTACCAGAAAGTGCCGGGGCTGGACGGTTGCCCGAAGGTGCTGTTGCCGCAGGAATGGCTGATGGAGGTGCTGCCCGAGCAGGCGCCGACCGCACCGGGCAACTTCCGCCTGATGGCGCACTGCACCGAGAAGACCAACGTGCCGGCCAGTACAAAACAGTGGGAGCAGGTGTTTGCCCGCCTGGGCCTGAAGCTGGTGACCGAGGCGACGGGTTGCTGCGGTATGTCGGGGACCTACGGCCACGAGGCGCGTAACCAGGAGACTTCGCGGACCATCTTCGAGCAAAGCTGGGCAACCAAGCTGGACAAGGAAGGAGAGCCGCTGGCGACCGGTTACTCGTGCCGCAGCCAGGTCAAGCGCATGACCGAGCGCAAGATGCGCCACCCGCTTGAAGTGGTGTTGCAGTACGCCCAGCGTTAACGTTCAGGGCTTCGGGGGCTGCCAGGCAGCCCCCAGCTTTCAATGATCTCGATGCCGCCGCACCTGCCTGTACAGATACAGGCTCAACACCAGCCCACAACCCGCCGCACCCGCCGCAAACAGAAACATCGAAGCAAACCCGAACTCCGCCGCCACCGCGCCCACCAGTGGCCCGGTCACCCCCAGCGACAAGTCAATGAACAGCGAATACGCCCCCACAGCCGCCCCGCGGTTGGCCGCCGACACCTGATTCACCGCCTCCACACCCAGCGCCGGGAACACCAGCGAGAAGCCAAACCCGCTAAGCGCTGCCCCTGCCAAGGCCAACTCGGCGCTGGGCGCCAGCCACAGCATCACCAACCCCAGTGTTTCCACCGACAGGCAGGCAATCGCCACCCGGAACCCGCCAATGCGGTTGATCAGGTTGCCAAACAGCAGCCGCGCACTGATGAAGCTGGCGCCGAACAGGCTCAAGGTCAGCGCGGCATTGGCCCAGCCGCGGCTGGCGTAGTACAAGGTGATGAACGTGGCGATGGTGCCAAAGCCGATCGAGCCCAGGGCCAGTCCCGAACCGTGCGGGAACACCTTGCCCAGCACGCGCAGGAACGGCAGGCGTACGCCACTGACGATAGGGGCGGCCTGTTTCGGCCAGGCCAGCAGCAGGCCGAGGATGCACAGCAGGATAATGCTGACGCCCATGCTCCACAGCCCCAGGCTCTTGACCATCAGCACGCCCAGCGGTGCACCGACGGCCAGTGCGCCATAGCTGGCGATGCCGTTCCAGGAGATGACCTTGGCGGTGTTTTCAGCGCCCACCCGGCCGATGCCCCAGCCAATCGCGCCCGCACCTACCAGGCTTTCGGCGCTGCCCAGTGCTAGCCGGCCGACCAGCAGGCAAGCCAGGCTCAGCCAGGGCTGGTGGGTGAGGAAGGCGCAGGCCAGCATGAACATCCCGCTAAGCCCGCAGCCTACAAGGCCGTACATGACCGCCTTCTTGCTGCCGTGGTTGTCGATGATGCGGCTGGCGGAGGGGCGGCTGAGCAGCGTGGCGAGGTACTGCACGCTGATCACAAGGCCCGCGACCACGGCGCTGAACCCCAGGTCGTTGTGCACATAGCCGGGCAACACGGCCAGCGGGATGCCGATGTTGAGGTAGCCAATGAAGGTGAAAAGGACGATGGAGACGACTTGCAGTGTGACCGCAAGGGGGCGCGGTGATTCGGGCATGGGGGCCTGCGAGGGTTCTGGACAGTGTGAAAACGTGATGACGGGGGGAGCCCGCAGGTCAGCCGTTTTCACACTGTTGGAGGTTGCGCGATTTATTCCTGGTCAGCGCTGGATTGATCGTCACCATCCTGCTCGACGGCAGCTGCCGGTTCGGCGTGAACGGTCACGGATGGCTCTTCTGGGTTCAGGCTTGGGAAGGGAAGATTCGGGATTTCGTGCATCTCGTCGTTCCTCGCAAGTGTGAGTGAAAAGTCTGCGCCAGGCGCGGTTGAAGCTTCGCAAAGCTGGGGCAGGATACACAAGTCTGGATGACAGTTTGGTTTTTTTACCGCTCGTTTGTCGGTTTTGCGGGCGAACAGCGCACATTATTCATAAAAAAACGGGGCCGATTGCGGCCCCGTTTTTCAGCGATCACTTCCGGCCTTCGGCCGTTTCCGCCACCTTGTCGGTGCGGGCGCACATGATGAAGTCGTTGCGGTGCAGGCCCTTGATCGAGTGGCTCCACCAGGTCACGGTAACTTTGCCCCACTCGGTCAGCAGTCCAGGGTGGTGGCCTTCGGCCTCGGCGATTTCGCCTACGGCGTTGGTGAACGCCAGGGCGTGCTTGAAGTTCTTGAACAGGAAGACGCGCTCCAGCTCCATGTGGCCGTCACGTACTTCGATGTTCCAGTCCGGGATTTCGCGAATCAGCTCGGCCAGCTCTTCGTCGGTGACTTTTGGAGCGTCAGCGCGGCAGGCTTCGCAATGGGCTTGGTTCAAGGCATTCATGGGTGTTTTCCGGTTCGAGTTGTTATCGGCAGGGTCGCTCAGGCAGCGACCTTGGGTGGAAACTTCGGTGCGTGCAGGCCCAGCTGCATGGCCTTGTGGACCATGCCCATGATGTCTTCGTGGGCCAGGTCGAACAGGCACTTCATGTTGGGGAGCACGAAATACAGCGGCTGCAGGATGTCGATACGGTACGGGGTACGCATGGCTTCGATCGGGTCGAAGGCCTGGTGTTCAGGCTCGCCAGACAGACTGTAGACGGTCTCTTTCGGTGACGAGAGGATGCCGCCGCCATAGATCTTGCGGCCCTGGGCGGTTTCCATCAGGCCAAACTCGATGGTCATCCAGTACAGGCGCGCCAGGTACACGCGTTGTTCCTTGGTTGCCGCCAGGCCGAGCTTGCCGTAGGTGTGGGTGAATTCGGCGAACCATGGGTTGGTCAGCAGCGGGCAGTGGCCGAAAATCTCGTGGAAGATATCGGGCTCTTGCAGGTAGTCCAGCTCTTGCGGGGTGCGGATGAACGTGGCGACCGGGAAGCGTTTGCTGGCCAGTAATTCGAAGAAGGTCTGGAAGGGAATCAGCGCCGGAACCCGGGCAACCTGCCAGCCGGTGGTGGCACCCAGCACCTTGTTGATCTCGCCCAGTTGCGGGATACGGTCGTGGGGCAGCTTGAGCTGGTCGATGCCGTCCAGGTATTCCTGGCACGCGCGGCCTTCGATCACTTTCAGCTGACGGGTGATCAGGGTGTTCCATACCGCATGCTCTTGCTGCGGGTAATCGATAAAACCATGCGCATCGGGCTCACGTGCCACGTAGTGCGTCTGTTTCATGAGGCTCTCCTGGTGAGGGCTTTTCTTGTTATGTGCAGGACATGCCTAAGGAATATCCCTTCACTGGCCGTTTTGCACGGGTGCAAGCCGCTGCCGCGCCAGCGGGTGAAGCGGATTTCGTAACGATAATTTTACAAAATGGCCCGGGTGTCGGAAAATTCGGGGCATACGGCTGATGGTTGCGCAGTTTTTGTCAGCTTATCTTTACGACTTTTCCGCGCGATGTTGAAAAACATTGGCGCTTCGAGAGCCCTCATGCGTATCAAAGTGCACTGCCAGAACCGCATTGGCATCCTGCGCGACATCCTCAACCTGCTGGTGGAGTACGGCATCAACGTCCTTCGCGGCGAGGTGGGCGGTGACCATGGCAATGCCATCTACCTGCACTGCCCGAACCTGATCAACCTGCAGTTCCAGGCCTTGCGACCGAAATTCGAGGCGATTGCCGGGGTATTTGGCGTCAAGCGCGTGGGCCTGATGCCCAGCGAACGCCGGCACATGGAGCTGAATGCCTTGCTCGGGGCGCTGGACTTCCCGGTGCTGTCGATCGACATGGGCGGAAGCATCGTCGCCGCCAACCGCACGGCAGCGCAGTTGCTGGGGGTGCGCGTGGATGAGGTGCCGGGCATGCCGCTGGCGCGCTATGTGGAAGACTTCGATCTGCCGGAGTTGGTGCGGGCCAACAAGTCGCGCATCAATGGCCTGCGTATCAAGGTCAAAGGTGATGTGTTCCTGGCGGATATCGCACCGCTGCAGTCCGAACACGACGACAGCGAGGCGTTGGCTGGCGCCGTGCTCACCCTGCACCGTGCCGACCGCATTGGCGAACGCATCTACAACGTGCGCAAGCAGGAATTGCGAGGCTTCGACAGCATCTTCCAAAGCTCGCGGGTGATGGCTGCCGTGGTGCGCGAGGCCCGCCGCATGGCGCCGCTGGATGCGCCGCTGCTGATCGAGGGTGAGACCGGCACCGGCAAGGAGCTGCTGGCGCGCGCCTGCCACCTGGCCAGCCCCCGTGGGCAGTCGCCGCTGATGGCGCTCAATTGCGCCGGCTTGCCCGAGTCGATGGCCGAAACCGAGCTGTTCGGTTACGGCCCCGGGGCATTCGAAGGTGCGCGGGCAGAGGGCAAGCTGGGGCTGCTGGAACTGACAGCAGGCGGCACGCTCTTCCTTGACGGGGTAGGGGAGATGAGCCCGCGCCTGCAAGTGAAGTTGCTGCGCTTTTTGCAGGACGGCTGTTTCCGTCGGGTAGGCAGCGATGAAGAGGTGTACCTGGATGTGCGGGTGATCTGCGCGACCCAGGTGGATTTGTCCGAGTTGTGCGCGCGCGGCGAGTTTCGTCAGGACCTTTATCACCGCCTGAACGTGTTGTCGCTGCACATTCCGCCTTTGCGCGAATGCATGGATGGCCTGGAAGGGCTGGTGCAGCACTTTCTCGACCAGGCCAGCCGACAAATCGGCTGTGCCATGCCGCGCCTGGCGCCGGCCGCGATGGACAAACTTGGGCAATACCATTGGCCGGGCAATGTAAGGCAGTTGGAAAACGTATTGTTCCAGGCGGTTTCTTTATGCGAAGGCGGCGTGGTTAAAAGCGAGCATATACGTTTGCCGGATTATGGCGCGCGGCAACCGTTGGGTGAGTTTTCGCTGGAGGGCGATCTTTCGCAGATTGTCGGGCGCTTTGAAAAAGCGGTGCTGGAAAGTTTGATGGGGGCGTTTCCGAGTAGCCGGGCTTTAGGGAAAAGGCTGGGCGTTTCGCATACAACCATCGCAAACAAGTTAAGGGATTATTCGCTTGGCAAGTCTGCCGATTAATTGGGCTTTGCAAAAGGTGAAAGGGGCCCGTAGGGCCCCTGATTCAGAAGGTATCAGCCGTTAGAGCAGCCGTTCCCCATCACGCTGTATTCGAGAATGTGCTTCTGGCCCTTGGAGTCTTCGTAGGTCATGCGGGCTGGCACGACTTCGCACACATTGGGCACTTCGCTCATGGAGATGACGCGGGCAATGTCCAGGTGCTGCGAGTAACTGTACTGTTCAACCGGAATCTGCTCGGCATCTTTGGCTTCGCCGGCCATTGCCGCGCCGCAAAGACTGCCAAGTACCAATACCAGTAAAGCTTTCATTTTCTATTTACCTGTCTAAGGTCGTGAGGGGGCACGCGGCGCTTATGGCGCCGCGAGTACTGCTAGTTTTAACTATCGGGATTAGAGGGAGATTAACGTTTGCCTTCGTGGGGGCTGTTACCAGTTGTTAATCGCCTTGCCGTTGCTGGCGAGGTGAATTTTAGGGTTGTGGCCAAGGCCGAAACAGTGGGTCTTTTGATAAAGTGTTTTGACAGAATCTGTAACAATCCTCTGGTAAGGCACCCCGTTTTTTCGTGGTCAGGGCTGTAATCCGCATGCTAGAGCACTTTGGCGGAACGGGCGTACCAAATTACTACCAACGTCGAATGGCTTTTGTCGCTCTGATACAGTTACAAACGGTTCCATACAAAAACAACTATTACACCGAGGTAACACAGATGAGTGCGGCTCCACTGTATCCCGTTCGTCCCGAGGTTGCGGCCACTACCCTGACCGACGAGGCCACCTACAAGGCCATGTACCAGCAATCGGTGATCAACCCGGACGGCTTCTGGCGCGAGCAGGCCCAGCGAATCGACTGGATCAAGCCGTTCACCAAGGTCAAGCAGACCTCCTTCGACGACCATCACGTCGATATCAAATGGTTCGCCGACGGCACTCTGAACGTTTCCTCCAACTGCCTGGACCGCCACCTTGAAGAGCGCGGCGACCAGCTGGCCATCATCTGGGAAGGCGACGACCCTTCCGAACACCGCAACATCACCTACCGCGAACTGCACGAGCAGGTGTGCAAGTTCGCCAACGCCCTGCGTGGCCAGGACGTGCACCGGGGTGATGTGGTCACCATCTACATGCCGATGATCCCCGAAGCCGTGGTCGCCATGCTGGCCTGCGCCCGCATCGGTGCGATCCACTCGGTGGTGTTCGGTGGTTTCTCGCCCGAGGCGCTGGCTGGCCGTATCATCGATTGCAAGTCCAAGGTGGTGATCACTGCCGACGAGGGCCTGCGTGGCGGCCGCCGCACCCCGCTCAAGGCCAACGTCGACCTGGCGCTGACCAACCCTGAAACCAACAGCGTGCAGAAGATCATCGTGTGCAAGCGCACCGGTGGCGACATTGCCTGGCACCAGCACCGCGACATCTGGTACGAAGACTTGATGAAAGTGGCCTCCAGCCATTGCGCGCCGAAAGAAATGGGGGCCGAGGAAGCGCTGTTCATCCTCTACACCTCCGGTTCTACCGGCAAGCCGAAAGGTGTGCTGCACACCACCGGCGGTTACCTGGTGTATGCCGCACTGACCCATGAGCGGGTATTCGACTACCGCCCGGGTGAAGTGTACTGGTGCACTGCTGACGTGGGCTGGGTCACCGGCCACAGCTACATCGTGTACGGCCCGCTGGCCAACGGCGCCACTACCCTGCTGTTCGAGGGGGTGCCGAACTATCCTGACATCACCCGCGTGTCGAAGATCGTCGACAAGCACAAGGTCAACATCCTCTACACCGCGCCCACTGCCATCCGCGCGATGATGGCCGAAGGGCAGGCAGCTGTTGAAGGTGCCGACGGCTCCAGTCTGCGCCTGCTCGGCTCGGTGGGCGAGCCGATCAACCCCGAAGCCTGGAACTGGTACTACAAGACCGTGGGCAAGGAGCGTTGCCCGATCGTCGATACCTGGTGGCAGACCGAGACCGGTGGCATTCTGATCAGCCCGCTGCCGGGTGCTACCGGCCTGAAGCCGGGGTCGGCTACCCGTCCGTTCTTCGGCGTGGTGCCAGCGCTGGTGGACAACCTGGGTAACCTGATCGACGGTGCTGCCGAGGGCAACCTGGTGATCCTCGACTCCTGGCCGGGCCAGTCGCGTTCGCTGTTCGGCGACCACGATCGTTTCGTCGACACCTACTTCAAGACCTTCCGTGGCATGTACTTCACCGGTGACGGTGCGCGCCGTGACGAGGATGGCTATTACTGGATCACGGGCCGTGTGGATGACGTGCTCAACGTATCCGGGCACCGCATGGGTACCGCCGAGATCGAAAGTGCCATGGTGGCCCACGCGAAGGTGGCCGAGGCTGCAGTGGTTGGCGTGCCGCACGACATCAAAGGGCAGGGCATCTATGTGTATGTCACCCTCAATGCCGGTATTGAGGCCAGCGAGCAGCTGCGCCTGGAGCTGAAGAACTGGGTGCGCAAGGAAATCGGCCCGATCGCCTCGCCGGATGTGATCCAGTGGGCACCGGGGCTGCCGAAAACCCGTTCGGGCAAGATCATGCGCCGTATCCTGCGCAAGATTGCCACCGGTGAGTACGATGCGTTGGGCGATATCTCGACCCTGGCCGACCCGGGCGTGGTGCAACACCTGATCGATACCCACAAGGCCATGAACCTGGCCTCGGCCTGATAGCGAAGCAGGGCCGTGTGAACAGAAAACCCCGCCCGGGCAACCGGGCGGGGTTTTTGCTTTACTGTTACCCGACATTCATCGGTAACTGTTCTGTCACCCACCTTGCACACGTTCGGGGCGCGAGGAAACAACACGGACCTGTTTCGGTGCGCTCCTCCAGCCATTTTGTACAACGCGGCACGCTACACTTGCCGTAGTACAAGGCTTTGCCAATAATAGGCCCAGGAATTGCTAGGTCTATTGGTTCTATTTCTTGTGCCTTCGCATATTTTGCGCTGGTCGTCAACATCGCCCGCAGCGGTTTCAGGCGCTTCTGTAAGTAGTTGTCGCTTTGAAGAAATATCGACTACCGGGCTGTCGCTAAAATGCCACTCACTCGCTCGTGGTCTGCGACCTTGGTCGAACCCTGCGCGGCTCGCGTTGTACCCATTCGCATATCGGGCAGCCGTTACCTGCCTTGTATTGCCCCGTACCGATGGAGTTACCTGATGAAGAAGCTCGCACTGCTTGGCGCCCTGGCGCTCTCCGTATTTTCCCTGGTGTCGCAGGCCGATGAAAAACCGCTGAAAATCGGCATTGAAGCCGCCTACCCACCCTTCGCCTTCAAGCAGCCCGATGGCAGCATCGCCGGTTTCGACTACGACATCGGCAACGCCCTGTGCGAAGAGATGAAAGCCAAGTGCACCTGGGTCGAGCAGGAGTTCGACGGCCTGATCCCGGCGCTGAAAGTGCGCAAGATCGACGCCATCCTGTCGTCCATGTCGATCACCGAGGACCGCAAGAAGTCGGTCGACTTCACCAAGCGCTACTACCTCACCCCGGCGCGCCTGGTGATGAAGGAAGGCACCGCTGTCAGCGAAAGCCTGGATGAGCTGAAAGGCAAGAAGATCGGCGTGCAGCGCGGCTCGATCCATGACCGCTTCGCCAAGGAAGTGCTGGGCGCCAAAGGTGCCACCGTGGTGCCTTACGGCACTCAGAACGAAATCTACCTGGATGTGGCCGCCGGCCGCCTGGACGGCACCGTGGCCGACGCCACCCTGCTGGAAGACGGCTTCCTCAAGACCGACGCGGGTAAAGGCTTCGCCTTCGTAGGCCCGTCCTTCACCGACGCCAAGTACTTCGGTGACGGTATCGGTATTGCTGTGCGCAAAGGTGACAAGGCCAACGTCGACCGCATCAACGCGGCCATTGATGCCATCCGTGCCAACGGCAAGTACAAAGAAATCGAGAAGAAGTACTTCAACTTCGACATCTACGGTCCAGACTCGAACTAAGACGTCGGGTTTCACCTGTGCAATGGTGCAAACAGCAGAGGCTCTGAGGTTTGCACCATTTTTCATTCTTTAGGTCGAGGACCTCATCATGTTGAAAGGCTACGGGGCAGTCATCCTCGACGGGGCGTGGCTGACGCTTCAGCTCGCCCTGTCGTCGATGGCCCTGGCCATCGTGCTCGGCCTGATCGGTGTGGCGCTGCGCTTGTCGCCGGTGCGCTGGCTGGCCTGGCTGGGCGACCTGTATTCCACGGTGATCCGTGGTATTCCGGACCTGGTCCTGATCCTGCTGATCTTCTACGGCGGGCAAGACATCATCAACCGGGTGGCACCGCTGCTCGGCTACGAAGACTACATTGACCTGAACCCGCTGATTGCCGGTATCGGTACCCTGGGCTTCATCTTTGGCGCCTACCTGTCGGAAACCTTCCGCGGTGCCTTCCTGGGTATTCCCAAGGGGCAGGCCGAGGCGGGCGTGGCGTATGGCATGAGCCCGCGTCAGGTGTTCTTCCGCATCCAGGTGCCGCAAATGATTCGCCTGGCGATCCCGGGCTTCACCAACAACTGGCTGGTACTCACCAAGGCCACCGCACTGATCTCGGTCGTCGGCCTGCAGGACATGATGTTCAAGGCCAAGCAGGCGGCCGATGCCACCCGCGAGCCTTTCACCTTCTTCCTGGCGGTGGCGGCACTGTACCTGGTGCTGACCAGCGTCTCGCTGCTGGCCCTGAAGTATCTGGAGCGCCGCTACTCGGTGGGCGTCAAGGTGGCTGAACTATGATCTTCGACTACAACGTCGTCTGGGAGGCATTGCCGATGTACTTCGGCGGCCTGCTGACCACCCTCAAGCTGTTGGCGATTTCGCTGTTCTTCGGGCTGCTGGCGGCCATCCCGCTCGGCCTGATGCGCGTGTCGAAACAGCCGGTGATCAACCTGACTGCGTGGCTGTACACCTACGTGATCCGCGGCACACCCATGCTGGTGCAGCTGTTCCTGATCTACTACGGCCTGGCGCAGTTCGAGGCGGTGCGCGAGAGCTTCCTCTGGCCGCTGCTGTCCAGCGCCACCTTCTGCGCGTGCCTGGCGTTCGGCATCAACACCAGCGCCTACACCGCCGAAATCATTGCCGGCAGCCTCAAGGCCACGCCGCATGGCGAGATCGAGGCGGCCAAGGCCATGGGCATGTCGCGCATGAAAATGTACCGGCGCATCCTGCTGCCCTCGGCCCTGCGCCGGGCGCTGCCGCAATACAGCAACGAAGTGATCATGATGCTGCAAACCACCAGCCTGGCGTCGATCGTTACCCTGATCGACATCACCGGTGCCGCACGCACGGTCAACGCCCAGTACTACCTGCCTTTCGAGGCCTACATCACGGCGGGCGTGTTCTACCTGTGCCTGACCTTCATCCTGGTGCGCCTGTTCAAGATGGCCGAACGCCGCTGGCTCGGCTACCTGGCGCCGCGCAAGCACTGACCGCTCTGTGAGAATCGACAGCATGTACAAACTCGAAGTCCAAGACCTGCACAAGCGCTACGGCAGCCACGAAGTGCTCAAGGGCGTGTCGCTGGCGGCCAAGGCCGGCGACGTCATCAGCATCATCGGCTCCAGTGGTTCGGGCAAGTCGACCTTCCTGCGCTGCATCAACCTGCTGGAGCAGCCGCACGCGGGCAAGATCCTGCTCAACAACGAAGAGCTCAAGCTGGTGGCCGGCAAGGACGGCGCGCTGAAGGCTGCCGACCCGCGTCAGTTGCAGCGCATGCGCTCGCGCCTGTCGATGGTGTTCCAGCACTTCAACCTGTGGTCGCACATGACCGCACTGGAAAACATCATCGAAGCGCCGGTGCATGTGTTGGGTGTGAACAGGAAAGAAGCGCTGGAAAAAGCCGAGCATTACCTGGCCAAGGTCGGGGTTGCCCACCGCAAGGACGCCTTCCCCGGGCATATGTCGGGTGGCGAGCAACAGCGTGTGGCAATTGCCCGCGCGCTGGCCATGGAGCCGGAGGTTATGCTGTTCGACGAGCCGACCTCGGCACTGGACCCTGAACTGGTGGGCGATGTGCTCAAGGTGATGCAGGCGCTGGCCCAGGAAGGCCGCACCATGGTGGTGGTGACCCACGAAATGGGCTTTGCCCGTGAGGTGTCCAACCAGTTGGTGTTCCTGCACAAAGGCCTGGTGGAAGAAACCGGCTGCCCGCGTGAAGTGCTGGCCAACCCGCAGTCGGAGCGCCTGAAGCAGTTCCTCTCCGGCAGCCTGAAGTAAAAGCTGCATTTTTGCACCAGAATAGGGCATGCTGCGCGGCGAGCGCAGCCTGACCCGGCGCACAGACTCGAACGACCTCAGGTTTCGGACCGTACCCTATGACCACCCAGCGAATCGGTTTTCTCATCTGGCCCAGCACCAGGCCCTTGACCCTGGCGCTGGCCGAGGAAGTGTTGCTGGTGGCGCAGCGGGTACACCCGGATGTAGTCTACGAAATGGCCTTCCTGCAGGCGGAGCCGGCGCAAGAGGGGGGCTGGCGCCTGCCGGGCGACCCGTGGACTGGCCGCCTGGAGGGGTGCCACAAGCTGTTTCTGGTTGCTGACGAGCCGCCTGCGGCAGTAGGGGCAGCCTTGTCGGCTGCTCTCAAGCAGCAGGCGCGCAGCGGTTGCATGATCGGTGGCCTGTCAGCCGGTGTTTATCCTTTGGCGATGCTGGGCTTGCTCGACGGTTATCGTGCTGCCGTGCACTGGCGCTGGCAGGATGATTTTGCCGAGCGCTTCCCCAAGGTCATTGCCACCAGTCACCTGTTCGACTGGGACCGCGACCGCCTGACGGCCTGTGGCGGCATGGCTGTAACCGACCTGCTGCTGGCCGTGCTGGCCCGCGATCATGGGGCGGAGCTGGCGGGGGCTGTTTCGGAAGAGTTGGTGGTAGAGCGCATCCGCGAGGGTGGTGAGCGCCAGCGCATTCCGCTGCAGAACCGCCTGGGCTCCAGTCACCCCAAGCTGACCCAGGCGGTGCTGTTGATGGAAGCCAACATCGAAGAGCCGCTGACCACCGATGAGATTGCCCAGCATGTGTGTGTGTCGCGCCGGCAGCTGGAGCGCATCTTCAAGCAGTACCTGAACCGCGTGCCGAGCCAGTATTATCTGGAGCTGCGGCTTAACAAGGCGCGGCAGATGCTGATGCAGACCAGCAAGTCGATCATCCAGATCGGGCTGTCCTGTGGTTTCTCCTCGGGGCCGCATTTTTCCAGCGCCTACCGCAACTTCTTTGGCGCGACGCCACGGGAAGACCGTAACCAGCGGCGTAGCAGCAGCCCGTTCGAGCTGAGCTCGGCGCCGGCCGAAAAGGGCTGATATTTGGGTGGGTTCGGGTGTATGCCTTGGGTTTGATGATGGTGCTGAAATCGAGCGCCGCCCGCGCGGC
>NZ_BBIS01000044.1 GCF_000730605.1 Pseudomonas monteilii NBRC 103158 = DSM 14164
TCGTTAGCGGTCATTCATACCTGACTGCGTTCCCCCCAGACGTATGCATCAATCATCTTCTGACCATAAATAGGTATGAAGCCACTGCAAATTAATGCGACATGCCTGAGGGCTCTTGCGCGGCGTTACGTTGGGATCGAATTTGCTGCCATGCAATAGCTCCAATTGGAGGCTCACATTCTCTGGAAGGTTCGGCAGGCACACCGGCAGCGCCCGGCCCACCTGTCTTCAAATTCGCTGTGGTTGATAGTTTGCCAGGTACCTTCATGCGGGATCAGCAAGATCTGAGTATATTACTGACCAGGCTCAGCGAATCCACATTAAGCACGAGATTCATAAGCAACACCGTTCTCATGAGCATGGATACGACGCCCATACTCGTTAATGGTACGCCTACTCAGCTCGTCTAGGATCAAACCAGGCATAGCTGGTTCAAAGCTCGAAGTCAGGAAAAACTCCTCCTTTTGACTCCAAATAACCTGGCCATCCCAGTCTCCAGCTGTCACAACTACTGTTTTTTCCACCCTGAATCCAGCCCCTCCTTCTCGCGCAAATATTTCACACTTGAAAAACGCCATCTCCCCTTCGCGCTCGTAATTCTCAGTAACGCAAGACGTCCCACAAGCGAGAAGCCCTTCTGCATCACCTTCTGCTACTCCATCAAGCTCACCTACACTCACTTGAATAAGCGAATGATCAAATTGGTCAGAATCCCACATATACGCCTCAGCTAATAATTAAAAATTCACCCAATTAATCCATACAAATAAGCACCGGTCAAGAACATTCAAATAAAGCAGCCCTGCTCAATCGCTACTGTCAATTACATTTACATCAAATAATATATTGTTCAACCAATTACTCAGCCTATAACCATGACACGTCGACCTCACAGATAGGTCAGCCATTAATGGTGACTCCAGCCACCCAAATCCTATAATTTATTTGGCAGAGATGTAGCGAACTGTGGGTTTCAAGGTAGGATTAGCTATAGCCATCAATCGCCAGGTGAACTCATGGAATGGTCTCTCCCAAAAGCTGGCTTTCTCAGCACTGACGTTGAAGACGCTGTACCTGCCATTTTGCAAGCAAACGATGAGCTTTTCGGTTTCGCCAGAGACGTAAACCACCTCATAATGGCGATTGCTCAAGAGGCGGTGAATACCGTGCACACTAGCTCAATGAGTGAGGAAGCTGTTCTGGTACGGCTACTTATGCGAGCAGCAGGCTTTTATCAGGGGGCACTGCTGATGGCTGAGCGCGGCATGTTTGTCGAGTGCCGTGCTATGGCTCGATCAGTGATTGAAGTCAGCCTCGCTGTTTCAGCAATGGACGGCAACAAAGGCAAGTTCATACAGATGCTCAGGGATGACCATTTGAAGAGCCGGCGCAATCGATACCAAACCCTTCATACTCAAAGCACGGACCCAGAGGCACGTAAGGCCCTTCAGACGGCGATAGGCCAGCTCGAAAAGTCGCTCAGTCTCATCAGTCCGAAGGAGTTAGCGGCGCTTGGTCCTCTGGAGGCCTCTTACTTCGTTTATCAGGTTCTGTCTGACAACGCCGGTCACGTTTCCGCCTCATCCCTGGATCACTACATAGAACCCCAAGAGGGCCGACAATATTGGGATTATAAGGTTGGCGCAGGAACCCCAGACGAAGTTGCCACCTCACTCTACTACTGCCTATACGGTGTAATTCCCGTAGTCGTAGGTGTGGCCGATCTCCTCGGCCTTGAGCAATTCGCCGCCCAGATACACGAGGTGGTCGACCGTTTCGACAAAACCCCCGCCCCATTACTGGCATAACGCTAAAACCTTGGCTTGCCTTGAGGATGGCCTGCGGGCGGACGGATCGTCCCACCCGAAATTCGGATGCTGCCCAGGGAAGGCCGGAGTTTCCGGCAGCCCTGAGCAGGAAATGCTGGAATCTATAATCACTCTATAATCGTCTATAAAAGCGTATAAATCCCAGATCTCGCGCCCCACAGACGATTAGAGTACAAATGTACTCCGCCGTACTCATGGTCATTCGGAAGCCTCCAGCCGAGTCATCTTCCAAACTCCATCATTGAAGGGCGATGGTGTCTGCGTATTTTCAAGCGGGCTCGATCATCCTCATCGTCAGGATTACCGTGCGACAACGAAGCTCTGGGCCTGTCCCGTGACAACCTCCAAGAAATGATCCAAGTATCGCCTCCTGGCGTCCGCCGTCACGGAACAGGCCCACTATCGACCCCGACGTCACCGAAACAAACATCATCTGCGACCAGACCGAGATTATCGGTGAGATCCTGGCCATCCTCGCTGAAAAGATGCTGAGTTCGCCGCTCCTGCTTGAGATAAGCCAATGTTTTGAAGAAGCAATGCTCACATAGATGTAGTTCATCGCGCTCCCCATCATGGGCAGTGTCACAGGCCCAATGTGCTTGTAAGGTCCCAAACTGATGCGCGCCAATATTCGTGCGCGTGGAGCAACGGCATATATCACACACGACGTCTGTAACGGCCTCGACTTCGACTCTTCCAATTATTTTCATTGCTGACTCCTACAAACGCATCTGACCTTCGCTACCAGCACAAGCCTCCATCACAGATGCTGGCGCGCCGGCCTTCGTCATCCAGCGGTACAAGAATGAGGCTGAAGAGATTTTCCAAGCCATTTCTGACTACTACCAACGCTCGATGGGTCGCCCCTCCGGCACGCTTCACTGACCTGAGAACTGAGCCCCCATCTGGGCCCTTCCGCGGCAAGCGGTATGCGCATTTTTGGGGAATTCTTAGGCGCCAGGACATGGATCGATTTTGTAGTCCATCAGTAGGTCCTCCACTGCACCGCAGAAATGATCAATCAGGAGTCATAAGTTCTTCGCTCCCAATAAAATTCAACTCTATATTCTGAGAGCAAATTACTCAGTGCTCCGCACAACCGTGGTTCCTCCAGCAGCTCTGAGTCGGTGTAGCTCACCGCAACGGCAAGCCTCATCTGCTCGGGAGATAAACCACGAGGATCATAGGGCCAAACTTGAACTTTACTTACACTTGCATCCCTGAAATGGAATGAGTCGACCTCCACATATAGCTCACGCACCACTTCCCAATCGCTCAGCGTGATTGCATATGTTTTCTGAAGTGAGTCAGCGAGATTTGTATGAAGATCGAGGAATGAGTCTCCCGCCAAGATTGCCTCGCTACCTACAAAGTCTTTCAGGTAGACATCGAAAAGCCTTGGAGAGGAAATAAAAGACTTCAGCTCGTGAATTGGAACGCTTTTTCCAGCCTCGTAAAATGAAAAAAGCTGTTGTGCGAGCGCAACAGAGTTTGATGAGCTAGCCATGACCATCTTAGTAGAGACAAGCAAATTCAGCATGTTGCCACCTCGCACCGCGCACTTCGCTTATAAATCAATTTTTGGGGGCCTCGCTCCCAATCCCCATCCGGTTGCGCCGAATAATAGACCCTCTCACTGTTATCAACTGTGTAAATATAATGCCGCTTTTCAGCCAATGAGCCAGAGGTCACTTCATTCATTTCGATTAAGGGAGCCATCGACCAGTCATCAGTCCCATTCATAACCGGAGGAATGACCAATACAATTTTGTAGGTGTATGAGCCGGTAAATTTTTTAGACAAAAACCGCTTCAACTTACCCACATCATCAATCAGAACTTCACCTTTTGACACATCACTACTCCCGGATCTCATGTAGTGCTGTGTAATATAAAACCAAGCTGCCTGAAGTCGTTGGGAGACGTAATCAATTTCGAGCAATTTCTCATCCGGTAGTTCAGAAGAAACCGAGAGGGCTCCTGTATGCGTTTCAAACATTGCTCCACCTATAGATCCATTAAGAAATCCGCTTTAGAGCCTGAGCTTCGCAAGGCTCACATAAGGTCTTAACCCAGTCGGACTGCAACCTTTTTCTAGAACCTGGCTGACCACACCACTCGCATGTCTTAATTGATACTTGCAAAGCCCTGCTTACTAACGAAGAGACATATTCATCCGCACAAATACAGGAAACCCTCAACTCTCCGAATTTTTCTTTCACGTAAGAAAACCGAACCTGCTCGATATTTTGTTCATCAATATATGATTGAATCTCAGAGCACAGCGCGCTCAAAATCTCTGCCCATCCGTCATCGCATCCGATGCCCCACACCGCTGCATCACGACGACGCCCCTCGCTACCGAACAGAAGCGGGTATTTAATAATCAAATCGCGTTCTGCGGCGTCATTCATATTTACGCTCCAAATTTACGGGTACGAGGTGGCTGAGCGGCAGCAAACAAAGGCCCTACCTCACGTAGCTATCTTAAGATATATCTTAGCATCGCCTATCGTTGATTCCAATCTAACGCCATGCTTCGTCTAATGCCAGCTGTTTTCTACAGCAGGCATCAGCATGGGGTTCGAAGCGGCGCTGGGCGCGGTCTTGAGGGAAATGCGGCTTCAGCGAGGCTGGACACAGGCGCATTTTGACGGAGTGGTTTCACCCCAATATCTCAGTGACATCGAGTTCGGAAAGAGGAGCCCATCGCTGGCGGTACTGCGAGGGATATGCGATCACCTGGGTGTCGAGCTGAGCAGCGTGCTTGTCCTTACCGCGCTGTCGCTGGAAGAGTTGAGCGATTCCAAAAGCATCCTTCAGCGCGTTGAGAAGGAGGTGCAGAGTTTTACAACCTGGCGCATTTCTGGTCGGGTCACACCCTAATCCAGCTCGCGCCTACATCTAGTGCCGAACGGTTATTAGGCTAGAGGGGTGGACAACGGCAGTTGACCCAGCAGGCGTGGACACCTCCTAGCCCTTCGGAGCTTCGCCAAATAAATCATCTCTAGCATTGAGCCCAATATTGACTCCGATTACTGCGGCTGCGAGCCCGTCGCAAGTAAGCAGACTCTGCGTACGTGGCTCCCCCTTGAGATTGGCAACCGTCTGAAAATTGTACAAGCGTTCTGCCCACCCCTTATTGATAATATATCTATCCCGAGTGACTACTTTGGCGCTCCTCAAGAAATCCCCTATAGCATAGCTCTGCCCTTTTAATCGCCAGCGCTCTACCACGCCACTTAAATAGCCCGCAACCTCCAGCTGTAGCCCGCAAGAAGGACAGGGAAAGCTGTATATACCTCATCTATCCAGCCACCAAAGACTCCACAATTACGTGCCCATCCTCAACTCTACGAGCTAGACGTCGTAGTTCCGCCAACCCTACTTCGACGCAGAGGCGCACGTCGACATCCGGAAATATAGGATCCTGCTTAGTACTGCACTCCTCAATTCTAAAGCTCCCTCCTAGCAGCCCTAAGTAACTGCACACATCACTTATACACTCCGCCCTAAATGAATACAAAGCCATAACACCATCTCTATTTATTAATTTGAAATTGACCACCCCAACATTATACGCACACTAATTCATCTTAGTTTTGTGCGAGATTAAGTTCCTAGGCACGAACAGTAAAATAAAAAGCTGGCCCATAACACTAAAAGCTGCGGAGCGCTCAATGGGCTTTTTCTTCCAGAGTTAGCTTTTGCACTGAAGGTGCATGACTGGGCTCGATGTCTGGATGTCGCGCTGGCAGTCAGACCGTGACCTTAGGATGGGGGGAGCCTGGTGGGGGACTTGGAGCTAACGGGTGCATCCGTTCATCAGGATCGTTACCTACCTTGAAAAACTGTTAGGAAGCCTACGACCCAGGATTTACGGGGCCTCTATCACTTCTAACTGTTAGCAGGTATCCATAAATGATGTACAGCGGGTCACCAGCATCCAGTTCGACCGGGGCGACCGGCGTGGCGCCGGCCAAGGCCGCCTGCCAGTCCAGGTCGCGGCCTGGTTGCAGTTCAGCTTGTGCCTGCGGCCGTTGCAGCACCAGCACATTGCGCGGCTGGTGCCGGGCCAGTTGCAGGGCACGGTCGACCAGCGGCTTGTAGGCAATTACCCGGTCGAACTCCAGCCCGCAGGATGCCGTGAGCAACAGGGCCGGCCGGGCGTCATCGATACGCAGCGCCAGCTCGTTGGCGGCAAAGCCACCGAACACCACCGAGTGCACCGCACCAATGCGCGCGCAGGCCAGCATGGCCATGGCCGCCTGCGGCACCATGGGCATGTAGATGATCACACCATCGCCCTTGTTTACCCCTAGCTGGCGCAGCAAGCCGGCCAGGCGCGCCACTTCGTCGCGCAACTGGTTGTAGGTATAGGCCTGCTGCACGTCCGTCACCGGCGAGTCGTAAATCAGTGCCAGCTGCTCGCCACGGCCCTGCTCGATCTGGTGATCGAGGGCCAGGTAGCAACTGTTCAGGCGGCCATCGGCGAACCAGCGGTGGGTACCGTCGGCGTTGCCTTGAAGGGTAAGGGCAGGCTTGCGGTGCCAGGCCAGGTGCGCGGCCTGTTCCGCCCAGAATGCGGCAGGGTCGGAAATGGAATGGGCGTAGCTGTGCTGATAGCTCATAGCGAAAGGAACCCGGTACTTGTTGTTATTGAAGGGCGAACCTTGAGTATGGACCGCTACAACGGCGCCGCCATGGGACTAAAGTCACAACCGACCTGCAAATTTGCAGACAACGCTAAAGCGCCCCATAACGGTGCAAAGCCTCTAGAATAGGCCACCCTTCAGCCACCGAGCAGCCCATGGACATCGAACAGGCCCGAACCTTTCTGGAAATCGTGCGTTGCGGCAGCCTGGTCGCCGCCGCCGAACGCCTGTTCGTGTCACAGACGGCCATTACCGCCCGGGTGCAGCGCCTGGAGCAGCAATTGGGCTGCCAGCTGTTCGTGCGCAGCCGCAACGGTGCCAGCCTGACCAGCGACGGCGAGGCCTTTGTCAGTTATGCCAACCAGCTGGTGCAAACCTGGGAAGCAGCGCGGCGCGACCTGCCGCTGCCTGAAGGCTGCCAGCAAGTGCTGCATGTAGGGGCAGAAGTCAGCCTGGGTAACCCGATGTTGCTTGACTGGGTCACTGCCCTGCACCGTGAACTGGCCAGCCACGCCATACGCAGCGAAGTGAGCGACGGCGAGTCGCTGCTGCGCAAGGTCGAGATGGGCCTGCTGGACGCTGCGCTGGTGTACCAGCCGACCTACGGGCCGGGCTTGCAGGTGGAACAGTTGATGGAAGAGAAACTGATCCGCGTGCGCCGCGTCGACCAACCCGAACCGTATATCTACATCGACTGGGGCGAGGCCTTCCGCCGTCGGCACGATGCCGCCCTGCCCGATTGCGCGCGCCCGGCGTTAAGCTTCAACCTCGGCCCGTTGGCTTTGCAGTTCATTCTCGACCAGGGTGGCAGCGGTTACTTCCGCACGCGGGTGGTGCAGGCATACCTGGACAGCGGTGTGTTCGAGCGGGTACCGCAGGCCCCGGAGTTCACTTACCCAACCTTCCTGGTGTATCCACGTGAACGCGACAGCGAAGCCCTTCAACAGGCCTTCGCCATCTTGCGCCGGCTGGTGGCTGCAGGCGCCAGCGACTGGTCACAGCGCTGGGACCCGGTTATCTGAAGCCTCGGCTTTGCTGAGCAACTGGCGCTTGAGGCCGGCAATCAGGTCAGTCTGGGTAATCACCCCCACCAGCTGGTCGGCGTCGAGCACCGGCAGGCAGTGCAAGCCTTGTTCGCACAACAGCGGCAGCAGGCGCTCCAACGGGTGCTGGCTGCTGACACTCACCACCCGCCGGCTCATCACCTGCTCCATGCGCACCGCCTTGCGGCCAAACAGCCCGCGCCAGTTGAAACGGCCGCGCTGCATGGCCGGGCCAACCAGGTCGCTGAGGCTGACGATGCCCACCAGCTTGCCATGCTGTAATACCGGCAGGGTTTTCAGGTGGTGGCTGGCGAGCATTTTCCAGGCCTGCTCAAGGGTGGTATCGGGCGTGGCGAACTGCACGTCGCGGGACATCACCGAGGCCGCCGTAATACCGCCGAGACTGCGCTGCAGGGCGTGTTGCTCGGTGGCGAGGATGATGCGTTCCAGCTCGTCACGGGTGACGTCGACGAACTCGCCCAGCTCTTCCAGGGCCTGGTCCAAGTCTTCACTGCGGATGCCAACCCGCTCGCCGGGCAGCGGGTCATGGGTGTGGTGCAGGTCTTTGCGCGGCACCGCGCCTTTCGGGTAGCGCACGCCCGTCAGGCGGTTGTAGACAATCGCCACTGTTACCAGGATCAACGCATTGAGCAGCACCGGCTCCAGCAGGTGGTCGCCCATGGCGGTCAGCCCTGAGTCAGCCAGCACTGCACTCACCGCCACCCCGCCACCCGGCGGGTGCAGGCAGCGCAGCAGGCACATCACCAGCAGCGAGATGCCCAGGGCGGCAGCGGCTACCCACAGCTCGGGGCCGAAGCCTTCGCGCATGGCCAGGCCGACCGCGCCCGCCAGGGCATAGCTACCCAGCACCGGCCAGGGTTGGGCCAGTGGGCCGGAATGCACGGCAAACACCAGCACAGCCGAGGCGGCAAGCGGGCCAAGCAGATGCAGGGCGATACCGGGGCCATAGGCGATGCTGGTCAGCCAGCCGGCAAGGAACAGGCCGAGCAACGCACCGATAGCGGCACGCAGCCATTCTTTTGGGGGAATATTCAGGGGCGCCGGCAACAGCCGCTGCAGACGACTTTCGGAACGCGAGGCAGGCATTTGAGTAGTCGGAATCTTTGGTTTTTCTGATTAAAAAGAAAGCCCAGCCGAGGTGGCCTGGGCCTCGTATTGCGCGTGCAATAGCACAAGGGGCTCCGTCCGTGGAGAGATGAAAACCGCAGGGTTTCGTGAACGGGATTTTGCCGGGCGGGGGGAGATTGGGCTAATTCAAAAAAATGCGGCTGTACTGCAATTTTTTTGCAGTACTGATATTTCTCAAGCGAGCCACTGAACCCGCTCCCACAAGAGATTGCAGTCCCGGCACTACCGAGTCTTGCGCGGCAACTCGATACTCACCCGCAGCCCGCCCAGAGGGCTTTCCAGCAGCGACAATTGCCCGCCCCAGGCCTCGACGATATCGCGCACGATGCCCAACCCCAGGCCGTGCCCGTCCACCTGCTCATCCAGCCGCGAACCACGCTCCAGCACCTGCTGCCGCTGACCCTCGGGAATCCCCGGGCCGTCATCATCGATCCATACCTGATAGCCCTCGGCATTCGACCCAATGCCGAGGCGCACTTCGCTGTCGGCCCACTTGCAGGCGTTGTCCAGCAGGTTGCCCAACAACTCCAGGAAGTCCTCACGGTCCCATGGCAACAGCAACCCGGGGGGCACATCGCTGGCCAGCAGCAACCCTTCTCCATGGATCATGCCCAACGTGCTCAGCAACCCCGGCAGTTCGGCCTCGCAATCGAATTGCGCACCGGGCAAGGCATCACCCGCCAACCGCGCGCGATTCAGTTCGCGCGCCAACCGCTGCTGAATCTGCTCCAGCTGCTCACGCATCTGCGCCCGCACCTCGGGCAAGTCCTTCAGGCGCTCACTGGACGCCAGGCTCAGCAGCACCGCCAACGGTGTCTTCAGTGCATGCCCCAGGTTACCCAAGGCATTGCGCGAACGGCGCAGGCTGTCTTCGGTATGGCTAAGCAAGTGGTTGATCTGTCCCACCAACGGGGCCAGCTCGCTGGGCACCTCGGCATCCAGTTGTGACCGCTGGCCCTGCTGCAGTTGGGCGATCTGCTGGCGCGCCCGCTCCAACGGCCGTAGCGAGCGCGTTACGGTCATGCGCTGCAGCACCAACACCAAAATCAGTGCCACCAGGCCCATGCCAAGGCCGATCTGCTGCATGCGCCGAAAGCCCTCACGCACCGGTGAGTAATCCTGTGCGACGCTGATCGAGATGTCTTGTCCCAGGCGACGGTAGTCAGCGCGCAGGGCTAGCAGTTGCTGCCCTTCCGGACCGAGCTCATGGCTGTCGGAAAGGCCTGGCGCAGCAGGCTTGGGCATGTCCAGGTCCCACAGCGAGCGTGAACGCCAGGTGCCTTTGTCGAAATCGATACGGAAGTAATAACCGGAAAAAGGCCGCTGATACGCCGCCGAGATGCGCCGCTCATCCAGCTGCAGGCCGGATGGCCCGCGCACCAGTGCCACCAGCAGGTTCTCGCTTTCCTTGCGCAGGCCGTTTTCCAGGTAACGCTGCAGGCCGGCTTCGAACAACCACAAGGTCAGTTGCGCCAGGACCACGCCGACTACCACCAGCACCGCGACCAGGCCAAGGCTCAAACGCGCCTGGATCGACTTCACTCGGTGCTCCCCGCGTAGATATAGCCTTGCCCGCGTCGGGTCTCGATCACGCTGCGGCCCAGCTTGCGGCGCAAGTGGTTGACGTGTACTTCCAGCACGTTCGAATCCCGCTCGGTCTCACCGTCGTAGAGGTGCTCGGCCAGGTGGCTCTTGGACAGGATCTGCTGCGGGTGCAGCATGAAGTAGCGCAGCAGGCGGAACTCGGCGGCGGTCAGTTGCACATCCACGCCATCACGGCTCACGCACTGGCGGCTTTCATCCAGGTGCAGGCCGGCAGCTTCCAGGGTTGGCTGATTGGCCAGGCCGCGCGCACGGCGCAGCAGCGACTGGATGCGCAGTTGCAACTCTTCCGGGTGGAACGGTTTGCTCAGGTAGTCATCAGCCCCGGCTTTCAGCCCTTCGATACGCTCGGCCCACGAGCCACGGGCGGTAAGGATCAATACCGGAGTGGCCAGACCAGCGGCACGCCACCGGGCAAGCACGTCCAGGCCCGGCAAGCCCGGCAAGCCAAGGTCGAGGATGATCAGGTCGTAGGGCTCGCTCTGGCCCTGGTACACCGCATCACGGCCGTCAGCCAGCCAGTCCACGGCATAACCCTGGCGCTGCAGGCCGGTGGTCAGCTCGTCGGCCAGTGGTACATTGTCCTCGACAAGCAACAGGCGCATTCAGTCGTCTTCCTCGTCTTTGAGCAGGGCGCCGGTGCTGGCATCGAGCTTGATCTCGCGCACCACACCGTCCGCCGTCAGCAGTTCGACTTCATATTCGTAGCGATCGTCGTCCTCTTCCAGCTCGGCCTCCAGCAAACGCGCCCCGGGGTAACGCCCCAGGGCGGCTTCCAGCAATTGCTCGAGCGGCAGGATGACGCCCTTCTGGCGCAGCTTCAGGGCTTCGTCCTGGTCAAGGTCGCGGGCGGCGGCCAGCGAACACACGGCCAGCAGCGCCAGCGCGAGGCAGCGCGCTGGCCGCGGTAAGTGAATCATCAGTTGTCCCGCTCGTCCTTCAGCACTTCACCGGTCTTGGCGTCCAGCGCCACGTCCCATTCTACGTTCTGCGTGTCACGCAGTTCGACCTTGTAGATGTAGCGACCGTACTCGTCTTCCAGCTCCGAATCGGTGACGGTGGCGCCCGGGTGCTTGGCCACGGCGGTGGCTTTCAGCTCGTCGAGCGACTTGATGGTCTTGGCGTTGACCAGTTTGACCACTTCGTCAGGCTGTACGTCCTTGGCGAAGGCGGCATTGGCGCCCAGGGCAAGGGCGGCGGCGGTGAACAGGGCAGTCAAGGTTTTCATCGTGCTTCTCTCCTGAGAACTGTGCAAGTTGTCTACGGGGTTAAGATTAACCACCGGTCCTTAATTCAACCTGAAAAAAGCTGGCAGCATGATAGCGCAGGTCAAGACCGCACCACCGGGCGGTTGCATGAACACCTGCAAGCCTTGTAACGGGCATGCTGGTAGACTGCGCGCATTATTGATTCACACAGAGTTATGACAGCGTGGAAATCTTCAAGGAATTTACATTCGAATCGGCTCACCGCCTGCCCCACGTCCCTGAAGGGCACAAATGCGGCCGCCTGCATGGCCATTCGTTCAAGGTCGGCCTGCACCTGACCGGCCCGCTGGACCCGCACACTGGCTGGATTCGAGACTTCGCCGAGGTCAAGGCGATCTTCAAGCCAATCTATGACCAGCTGGACCACAACTACCTGAACGACATCCCGGGCCTTGAAAACCCCACCAGCGAAGTGATCGCCAAGTGGATCTGGGACCAGGTCAAGCCGCTGATGCCAGAGCTGTCGAAGGTGCGCATCCACGAAACCTGCACCAGCGGGTGTGAATACACCGGCGACTGATTCGCCCGGCTCACTGCCCCTGCGTGCTGCCCATGGCATCGCGCAGGAAGCTGGGGGCGATGTAGCGCTGGTAATGCGCTTCTGAAAGCAGGAAGAATTCGCGGTCGATGGCATCGCGCAGTTGCGGCAGTTCCCAGTCGCGGAACTCCGGCAGCAAGACCATGCCGTAGGCCTCAAGGTCCCGGATCATCCGCGCCCCACGGGCAATCAGCTGGTACGCCCAGCAATACGCCGACTGCTGCTCGACAAACCGGATGGAGCGCTGTTCCAGCTGCTGGCGCAGCAAGCCTTTGTCGAACACCTCCAGCTTGGCCATCATCACCTGCACCAGCAACTGCTCAAGGCGCAGCCATACCGCGCGCTTCTGCGCGTCGTCGTAGCCGTTCCAGTTGATCACTTCGTGGTGGAAGCGCTTGCAGCCACGGCACACCGTGTCTCCGTACACCGTGGAGCACAGGCCGACGCAAGGGGTCTTGATGGACTTGTTGGACATGAAAAACAACAGCTTGGCGGTGGAACACGGCCCCATGTTAGCCCTTTGTCTAACCAGGGTCACTCGTTAAAGTCATCTTCTGCGCCTTACCTTCGGGCTTTTTTTGCCGTAGAATCATCCCGCCTTTTCAAAGGCAACAATGTCCGTTGGAAGCTGTTTTCAAAGCGTCACGAGCACAGTTAATCCGGTAGAACGGCGTTGGCCCGGGCCATGCACCCCTCGCATGCCCGCGCCAGCCCTCATCAGCTCCCCGTTCTGCAGGCGTAAAACTTTGAAAGCAGCTTCTGTAAGGATTCTTTGCGACCCTGGCTGGGCGGCCCACAAAGCCGTAGCAGCGCATGGGTGCATGGAATGCTGGATGAGCGTCCCGGACCCCCTTTAGGGACCACTGATGAGGGAAATAACTGTGCTTGAAGCCTACCGCAAACACATCGAAGAGCGTGCCGCCCTGGGTATCGTGCCCCAGCCGCTGAACGCCGAACAAACTGCAGGCCTGGTCGAGCTGCTGAAAAACCCGCCGGCCGGCGAAGAAGCCTTCCTCGTAGACCTGATCACCAACCGCGTACCGCCAGGGGTCGACGAAGCTGCCTACGTCAAGGCTGCTTTCCTCTCCGCCGTCGCCAAGGGCGAAGCCAAGTCGCCACTGATCGACCGCAAGCACGCCACCGAACTGCTGGGCACCATGCAGGGCGGCTACAACATCGAAACGCTGGTCGCACTGCTGGATGACGCCGAACTGGGCGCCGTCGCGGCCGAACAGCTCAAGCACACCCTGCTGATGTTCGATGCCTTCCACGACGTGGCCGAAAAAGCCAAGGCGGGCAACGTCCACGCCAAGGCCGTGCTGGAGTCCTGGGCTGCCGGCGAGTGGTTCACCTCGCGCCCGGCCATCGCCGACAAGTACACCCTGACCGTGTTCAAGGTGCCTGGCGAGACCAACACCGACGACCTGTCCCCTGCCCCGGACGCCTGGTCGCGCCCTGACATCCCGCTGCACGCCCTGGCCATGCTGAAAATGGCCCGTGACGGCATCGAGCCGTCGCAGCCAGGTTCGGTCGGCCCGCTGGCCCAGATCGAAGCCGTCAAGGCCAAAGGCTTCCCGGTTGCCTACGTCGGTGACGTGGTCGGTACCGGTTCGTCGCGTAAATCCGCCACCAACTCGGTGCTGTGGTTCTTCGGTGACGACATCCCGTACGTGCCGAACAAGCGCGCCGGTGGCTTCTGCTTCGGCACCAAGATCGCCCCGATCTTCTACAACACCATGGAAGACGCCGGCGCCCTGCCGATCGAATTCGACTGCACCAACCTGGCCATGGGCGACGTCATCGACGTGTACCCGTTCAAAGGCGAAGTGCGCCGTCACGGCAGCGACGAGCTGGTTACCGAATTCGCGCTGAAAACCGAAGTATTGCTGGATGAAGTCCGCGCTGGCGGCCGTATCCCGCTGATCGTCGGCCGTGGCCTGACCGAAAAAGCCCGCGCCGAGCTGGGCCAGGGCCCATCGGACCTGTTCAAGAAGCCAGAGCAGCCAGCCGACACCGGCAAGGGCTTCACCCTGGCGCAGAAGATGGTCGGCCGTGCCTGTGGCCTGCCAGAAGGCCAGGGCGTGCGCCCAGGTGCCTACTGCGAGCCGAAGATGACCACCGTCGGTTCCCAGGACACCACTGGCCCGATGACCCGTGACGAGCTGAAAGACCTGGCCTGCCTGGGCTTCTCCGCTGACCTGGTCATGCAGTCGTTCTGTCACACCGCGGCTTATCCGAAGCCGATCGACGTCACCACCCACCACACCCTGCCAGACTTCATCCGCACCCGTGGCGGCGTGTCGCTGCGCCCGGGCGACGGCATCATCCACAGCTGGCTGAACCGCATGCTGATGCCTGACACCGTGGGTACCGGTGGCGACTCGCACACCCGCTTCCCGATCGGCATCTCGTTCCCGGCCGGTTCCGGCCTGGTAGCCTTCGCCGCTGCCACCGGCGTCATGCCGCTGGACATGCCAGAATCGATCCTGGTGCGCTTCAAGGGCAAACTGCAACCTGGCATCACCTTGCGTGACCTGGTGCATGCGATCCCTTACTACGCCATCCAGAAGGGCCTGCTGACCGTCGAGAAGAAAGGCAAGAAAAACGCCTTCTCCGGCCGCATCCTGGAAATCGAAGGCCTGGACGAACTGACCGTCGAGCAAGCCTTCGAGCTGTCCGACGCCTCGGCTGAGCGTTCTGCTGCCGGTTGCACCATCAAGCTGCCAGAGAAGGCCATCGCCGAGTACCTGCAGTCCAACATTACCCTGCTGCGCTGGATGATCGGCGAAGGCTACGGCGATGCCCGCACCCTGGAGCGCCGCGCCCAGGCCATGGAAGCCTGGCTGGCCAAGCCTGAGCTGCTGTCGGCCGACGCCGATGCCGAATACGCCGAAATCATCGAAATCGACCTGGCCGACGTGAAAGAGCCTGTGCTCTGCGCGCCGAACGACCCGGACGATGCCCGCCTGCTGTCTTCGGTACAGGGCGAGAAGATCGACGAAGTGTTCATCGGTTCGTGCATGACCAACATCGGTCACTTCCGCGCTGCCGGCAAGCTGCTGGAAAAGGTCAAGGGCGGTATTCCGACCCGTCTGTGGCTGGCCCCGCCAACCAAGATGGACGCCCACCAGCTGACCGAAGAAGGCTACTACGGCATCTACGGCAAGGCCGGTGCGCGCATGGAAATGCCAGGCTGCTCGCTGTGCATGGGTAACCAGGCACGTGTGCAGACCGGCTCGACCGTGGTCTCCACCTCGACCCGTAACTTCCCGAACCGTCTGGGCGACGCCACCAACGTGTACCTGGCATCGGCCGAGCTGGCTGCTGTCGCTTCGATCATCGGCAAGCTGCCGACCGTCGAAGAGTACATGCAGTACGCGAAAGACATCGACAGCATGGCTGCCGACGTATACCGCTACCTGAGCTTCGATCAGATCGCCGAGTTCCGCGAAGCGGCAGCCAACGCCAAGATCCCGGTGGTTCAGGCGTAAGCTGAGTTACACGCTGTAAAAGAAAGCCCCGGCAGCGATGCCGGGGCTTTTCATTTGCCTGCTCTCACCTGCTCAGATCACGAACAAATCCACAAACCGGTGCACCGCCATCCCTTCCAGCGTTTGCTGGTCCTTGCACACCTCCAGTACCTCCCCACACCGCTGGCGCGCAAACCGCGTTGCCAGGTTGGCCCTGAACTTGGCCTCCAGCAGGGGTATGCCCTCCCCTCGCCGCCGCCGGTGCCCGATAGGGTATTCCACCACCACCTGCTCGGTACTGCTGCCATCCTTGAAGAACACCTGCAGCGCATTGGCGATGGAGCGCTTGTCCGGCTCCAAGTACTCGCGGCTGAAGCGCGGGTCTTCCACCACTTCCATCTTCTCGCGCAGGCGGTCGATGCTGGGGTGGTTGGCATGGAAGGTGTCTTCATAGTGCTCCGCCACCAGATGCCCGAAGATCAACGGCACTGCCACCATGTACTGCAGACAGTGGTCACGGTCAGCGGCATTGGCCAGCGGGCCGCTCTTGGAAATGATGCGGATTGCCGACTCCTGGGTGGTGATGACGATGCGGTCGATTTCATGCAGGCGGTTACGTACCCGAGGGTGCAGGGTAACTGCCGCTTCGCAGGCAGTCTGGGCGTGAAATTCGGCAGGAAAGCTGACCTTGAACAGCACGTTTTCCATCACGTAGCTGCCCAAGGCCTGAGGCAGACGCAGTTCGTACTGCCCGGCGGGCTTGAGCGCCAGATCCTTGTTGGTATGGCTGAACGATACGTCGTAGAAGCCCCATTGTGGCGCCGTGAGCACACCCGGCACGCCCATCTCACCGCGCAGGGCGATATCGGCCAGGCGCACGCCACGGCTGGACGCATCACCTGCGGCCCAGGACTTGCGTGAGCCAGCATTGGGCGCGTGCCGATAGGTACGCAGGGCCTGGCCATCGACGAAGGCATGGGACAACGCCGAGAGCATCTGTTCGCGGTTGGCGCCCATCAACCTGGCGCACACGGCAGTCGAGGCCACTTTTACTAAAATGACGTGATCGAGACCGACGCGGTTGAACGAGTTTTCCAGTGCCAGCACGCCCTGGATCTCATGGGCCATGACCATGGCTTCGAGCACATCACGCATCAGCAGCGGTTTTTCACCTGCGGCCACGCGCTTCTGCGACAGGTGATCGGCAACGGCCAGGATACCGCCCAGGTTGTCCGAGGGGTGAGCCCATTCGGCCGCGAGCCAGGTGTCGTTGTAATCCAGCCAGCGCACGGTGCAGCCGATGTCCCAGGCCGCCTTGACCGGGTCGAGCCGGTAGGCGGTACCGGGGACGCGGGCAGCATTGGGCACCAGCGTGCCCTCCACCTGAGGGCCGAGCAGTTTGGTACATTCGGGAAAGCGCAGGGCCAGCAGGCCGCAGCCCAGGGTGTCCATCAGGCAGTTGCGTGCGGTGTCGAGGGCTTCGGCGGAATCGACCCGGTAGCCGAGGGCGTAGTCGGCCAGGGTTTGCAGCACCCGGTCGTAGTCCGGGCGGTCGTTCAGGTCAACGTTGGCGCTCATATCCAGCTCCCTTCAGAATTGCCGGGGCTGCTATGCAGCCCCAACTAACTAAAGCCGAGCGCCAGTGGTGCGTTAGAAGCTATCGCCAGGCACGCGAACCCAGCCCTCCATCAGCACGCGAGCACTGCGGCTCATGATTGCCTTGGTCACTGTCCACTCACCATTCACCTGACGCGCCTCGGCCCCGACCCGCAAGGTGCCCGAGGGGTGGCCGAAACGCACGGCGCTACGCTCACCCCCGCCAGCCGCGAGGTTGACCAGCGTGCCCGGAATGGCCGCCGCAGTGCCAATCGCCACCGCAGCCGTCCCCATCATCGCATGGTGCAGCTTACCCATGGACAAAGCGCGCACCAGCAGGTCGATATCACCCGCTTGCACCGCCTTGCCACTGGACGCAGTGTAGGTGCTCGGCGGCGCAACGAACGCCACTTTTGGCGTGTGCTGACGTCCGGCTGCCTGGTCGACGTTTTCAATCAGGCCCATGCGCACGGCACCGTATGCACGAATGGTCTCGAAACGCAGCAGCGCCTGAGGGTCCCCGTTGATGGCGTCCTGCAGTTCTGCGCCGGTATAACCGATATCGGCCGCATTGACGAAGATGGTCGGAATGCCGGCATTGATCAGGGTGGCCTTGAACGTACCCACGCCCGGCACCTCCAGCTCATCGATCAGGTTACCGGTCGGGAACATCGAACCGCCGTCACCGTCTTCGTCGGCTGCCGGGTCGAGAAACTCCAGCTGCACCTCGGCCGCCGGGAAGGTCACCCCGTCCAGCTCGAAATCGCCGGTTTCCTGCACTTCACCTTCGGTGATCGGCACATGGGCGATGATGGTCTTGCCGATGTTGGCCTGCCAGATGCGCACCGTGGCGATGCCGTTGCGTGGAATGCGCGCCGCGTCCACCAGGCCACTGCTGATGGCGAACGAACCGACCGCCGCAGACAGGTTGCCGCAGTTGCCGCTCCAGTCGACAAACGCCTTGTCGATACTGACCTGGCCGAACAGGTAGTCCACATCATGCCCGGGCTTGATGCTTTGCGACAGGATCACGGTCTTGCTGGTGCTGGAGGTGGCACCGCCCATGCCGTCGATCTGCTTGCCGTAAGGGTCGGGGCTACCGATTACCCGCAACAGCAGCGCATCGCGGGCCGGCCCCGGGATTTGCGCCTGCTCGGGCAGGTCTTGCAGGCGGAAGAACACACCCTTGCTGGTGCCGCCACGGATGTAGGTGGCGGGGATTTTCACTTGCGGTACATGTGCCATGTTCAAGTCCTGTTCAAGCGGTTGCTTCGAGGAAGTCCTGGGCAAAACGCTGCAGCACACCGCCCGCCTCGTAGATCGACACTTCCTCGGCGGTGTCCAGGCGGCAGGTCACCGGCACTTCCAGGCGCTCGCCATTGGCGCGGGTAACCACCAACGTCAGGGTCGCCCGGGGCGTACGCGCGCCCAGCACGTCATACGTCTCGCTACCGTCCAGGCCCAGGGTCTTGCGGTCGGTGCCCGGCTTGAACTCCAGCGGCAGCACCCCCATGCCCACCAGGTTGGTGCGGTGAATGCGCTCGAAACCTTCGGCCACGATCGCCTCGACACCCGCCAACCGTACACCCTTGGCCGCCCAGTCACGGGACGAACCCTGGCCGTAGTCGGCGCCGGCCACGATGATCAGCGGCTGCTTGCGCTGCATGTAGGTTTCGATGGCTTCCCACATGCGGGTGACCTTGCCTTCCGGTTCGATACGCGCCAGCGACCCCTGCTTCACGCTGCCGTCTTCCTTGCGCACCATTTCGTTGAACAGCTTGGGGTTGGCGAAGGTGGCACGCTGGGCGGTCAGGTGGTCGCCACGGTGTGTGGCGTAGGAGTTGAAGTCTTCTTCCGGCAGGCCCATTTTCGCCAGGTACTCACCGGCGGCACTGTCCAACATGATGGCGTTGGACGGCGACAGGTGGTCGGTGGTGATGTTGTCCGGCAACACCGCCAGCGGGCGCATGCCGCGCAGGGTGCGCTCACCGGCCAGGGCACCTTCCCAATAGGGCGGGCGGCGGATGTAGGTGCTCATCGGGCGCCAGTCGTACAGCGGCGCCACCTTCGGCCCACGGTCTTCCTCGATGGCGAACATCGGGATGTACACCTTGCGGAACTGCTCTGGCTTGACCGCAGCACGCACCACGGCGTCGATCTCTTCATCGCTCGGCCAGATGTCCTTGAGGCGGATTTCCTTGCCATCGACCACACCCAGCACATCCTTCTCGATGTCGAAGCGGATGGTACCGGCAATGGCATAGGCCACCACCAGTGGCGGGGACGCCAGGAAGGCCTGCTTGGCATACGGGTGGATACGCCCATCGAAGTTGCGGTTACCCGAAAGCACGGCGGTGGCGTACAGGTCGCGGTCGATGATTTCTTGCTGGATTACCGGGTCCAGGGCGCCGGACATGCCGTTGCAAGTGGTGCAGGCGAAGGCGACGATACCAAAGCCCAGTTGCTCCAGCTCCTTCTCCAGCCCCGCCTCTTCCAGGTACAACTGCACGGCCTTGGAGCCCGGTGCCAGCGACGACTTGACCCAAGGTTTGCGGGCCAGGCCCAGCTTGTTGGCATTGCGCGCCAGCAGGCCTGCGGCAATCACGTTGCGCGGGTTGCTGGTGTTGGTGCAGCTGGTGATGGCGGCGATGATCACCGCGCCGTCAGGCATTTGCCCTGGCACGTCTTCCCAATTGCCGGCAATGCCCTTGGCAGCCAGGTCACTGGTGGCCACGCGCGCGTGTGGGTTGGACGGCCCGGCCATGTTGCGCACCACGCTCGACAGGTCGAAGCTCAGGGTGCGCTCGTAGACGGCGCCGCCCAGGCTGTCGGCCCACAGGCCGGCGGCCTTGGCGTAGGTCTCAACCAGCTTGACCTGCTGCTCTTCGCGGCCGGTCAGGCGCAGGTAGTCGATGGTCTGCTGGTCGATGGCGAACATGGCTGCGGTGGCACCGTATTCCGGGGCCATGTTGGAAATGGTGGCGCGGTCGCCCAAGGTCAGGGCGCGGGCACCCTCACCGTGAAACTCCAGATACGCGCCGACCACCTTCTGCTTGCGCAGGAATTCGGTCAGGGCCAGCACCAGGTCGGTGGCGGTGATGTTCGGTGCCAGCTTGCCAGTCAGCTCGACGCCGACGATTTCCGGCAGGCGCATCCACGAGGCGCGGCCGAGCATCACGTTTTCCGCTTCCAGGCCGCCCACGCCGATGGCGATCACGCCCAGGGCATCGACATGCGGGGTGTGGCTGTCGGTGCCGACGCAGGTGTCCGGGTAGGCCACGCCACGGTCGTTGTGAATCACTGGCGACATCTTCTCCAGGTTGATCTGGTGCATGATGCCGTTGCCCGGCTGGATCACGTCGACGTTCTTGAACGCCTTCTTGGTCCAGTTGATGAAGTGGAAGCGGTCTTCGTTGCGGCGGTCTTCGATGGCACGGTTCTTTTCGAACGCCTGCGGATCGAAGCCACCGCACTCGACGGCCAGCGAGTGGTCGACGATCAGCTGCACCGGCACCACCGGGTTGACCGCAGCCGGGTCACCGCCTTTGTCGGCAATGGCATCACGCAGGCCAGCAAGGTCGACCAGCGCGGTCTGGCCAAGGATGTCGTGGCACACCACGCGGGCCGGGAACCAGGGGAAATCGAGGTCGCGCTTGCGCTCGATCAGCTGGCTCAGCGAGGCATCGAGGGTGGCCGGGTCGCAGCGGCGCACCAGGTTTTCGGCGAGCACGCGGGAGGTGTATGGCAGGCCGTCGTAGGCGCCGGGCTTGATCGCCTCGACCGCCGCACGGGCATCGAAGAAGTCCAGGTCGGTGCCTGGCAGGTGCTTGCGGAATGCAGTGTTCATCATGGAATCAGGCTCGGTCACAGGAGTCGGAAGGCGCCTGCGCCCCGGTGAGGGGCGGGGTGCCTTTCTTTTCTAATCAGCGCTGTTCGATCGGCACGAACTGGCGCTGCTCGACGCCGACATACTCGGCACTCGGGCGGATGATGCGGTTGTTGGCGCGCTGTTCGAAGACGTGCGCCGCCCAGCCGGTCAGGCGCGAGCAGACGAAGATCGGGGTGAACAGCTTGGTCGGGATACCCATGAAGTGATACGCCGAGGCATGGTAGAAGTCGGCATTGGGGAACAGGCGTTTCTGCTCCCACATGGTCTTGTCGATGGCTTCGGAAACCGGGTACAGCACCTTGTCACCCACTTCGTCGGCCAACTGCTTCGACCAGCCCTTGATCACCTCGTTGCGCGGGTCGGACTCTTTGTAGATCGCGTGGCCAAAGCCCATGATCTTGTCCTTGCGCTCCAGCATGCGCAGCAGCTCGGCGGTGGCGTCCTGCGGGCTCTGGAAACGCTCGATCAGCTCCATCGCCGCCTCGTTGGCACCGCCGTGCAGTGGGCCGCGCAGCGAGCCGATGGCAGCGGTGACGCAGGAGTACAGGTCGGACAGGGTCGAGGCACAGACCCGGGCAGTGAAGGTCGAGGCATTGAACTCGTGCTCGGCGTAGAGGATCAGCGACACGTTCATCACCTTGACGTGCAGCTCGCTCGGCTTCTTGCCATGCAGCAGGTGCAGGAAGTGGCCACCGAGGGTGTCTTCGTCGCTGGTGCAATCGATGCGCACACCCTCATGGGTGAAGCGGTACCAGTAGCACATCACGGCCGGGAACAGTGCCAGCAAGCGGTCAGTCTTGTCGCGCTGGGCCTCGAAGGTCAGCTCGGGCTCCAGGGTGCCCAGCACGGAACAACCCGTGCGCATCACGTCCATCGGGTGAGCGTCACGCGGGATGCGCTCCAGCACCTCCTTCAGTGCTTGCGGCAGGTCACGCAGGCCCTTGAGCTTGCGCTTGTAGTCGGTCAGTTCGGCCTGGGTTGGCAGCTCACCGTACAGCAGCAGGTAGGCGACCTCTTCGAATTCGGCACCGGCCGCCAGGTCACGCACGTCGTAACCCCGGTAGGTCAGCCCGGCACAGGCCTGGCCCACGGTCGACAGTGCGGTCTGACCAGCCACTTGGCCGCGCAGGCCTGCGCCACTGAGTACTTTTGCTTCGGCCATGGTGATTCTCCTTTCTTGAATTTGTTATGGATGCTTTCTGGCTAATTCAGGGTGTTGCTCAGCCCTTCTTCTGGGCAAACAGCGCATCGAGGCTCTGCTCGAAGGCGTGGTAACCAATGGCATCGTAGAGCTCCATGCGGGTCTGCATGGTGTCGATCACGTTCTTCTGCGTGCCGTCGCGGCGCAGTGCGGTGTACACGTTCTCGGCTGCCTTGTTCATGGCACGGAACGCCGACAGCGGGTACAGCACCAGCGACACGTCGACCGAGGCCAGCTCTTCGGTGGTGTACAGCGGCGTGGCGCCGAACTCGGTGATGTTGGCCAGGATCGGTGCCTTCACCCGGTCAGCGAACGTCTTGTACATCTGCAGTTCGGTAATGGCTTCCGGGAAGATCATGTCGGCGCCAGCCTCGATACAGGCCTCGGCACGGTCCAGGGCAGCGTTCAGGCCTTCGACGGCCAGGGCATCGGTACGCGCCATGATCACGAAGCTGTCATCAGTGCGGGCATCGACGGCGGCCTTGATGCGGTCGACCATTTCCTGCTGGCTGACGATTTCCTTGTTCGGGCGGTGACCACAGCGCTTGGCGCCCACCTGATCCTCGATATGGATGGCGGCAGCACCGAACTTGCTCATCGAACGCACGGTACGGGCAACGTTGAAAGCCGAGGCCCCGAAGCCGGTGTCGACATCCACCAGCAGCGGCAGGTCGCACACGTCGGTGATGCGGCGCACGTCGGTGAGCACGTCGTCGAGGCCACTGATGCCCAGGTCCGGCAGGCCCAAGGAGCCGGCGGCCACGCCGCCACCGGACAGGTAGATGGCCTTGAAGCCGGCGCGCTTGGCCAGCAGGGCATGGTTGGCGTTGATGGTGCCAACCACCTGCAGCGGGTGTTCAGCGGCAACGGCGTCGCGGAAACGCTGACCGGGGGTGCTCTTCACAGTCATTTCTCACCTCGTGGGCTGTTGTTGTGGGCGTCCAGGTAGTGACGCTCGATATTGCGCTTGGACGCGCCGATGTGGCGGCGCATCAGGAGTTCGGCCAGTTCGCCGTCACGGTCGGCGATGGCATCGAGAATGCGGTGGTGCTCGGAAAAAGCCTGGCGTGGGCGGTTGGGCGTGGCCGAGAACTGGATGCGGTACATGCGCACCAATTGGTACAGCTCGCCACACAGCATCTTGACCAGGGTCTGGTTGCCGCTGCCCTGGATGATCCGGTAATGGAAGTCGTAGTCGCCTTCCTGCTGGTAATAACCCAGGCCGGCCTGGAACGCTGCATCGCGCTCGTGGGTGTCAAGCACCCGGCGCAGCTCGTCGATGTCTGCTTGGCTCATGCGCTCGGCGGCCAGCCGGCAGGCCATGCCTTCGAGCGATTCACGGATTTCGTACAGCTCGATCAGCTCGGCGTGGTTGAGTGACACAACCCGCGCCCCCACATGCGGCACGCGCACCAGCAGACGCTGGCCTTCGAGGCGGTGAATGGCCTCGCGCAGCGGCCCGCGGCTGATGCCATAGGTGCGCGCCAGCTCCGGCTCGGAGATCTTGCTGCCGGGGGCGATTTCACCTTTGACGATGGCCGCCTGGATGCGCCGGAAGACGTTTTCGGAAAGGGTTTCCGTTTCGTCTGCCTGCACCGGGCTGGGGGTGGAAAGGTCCTGCATATTGTCGACACCTTGAAAAACTCTTCGCCAGAAATTAACGAACAGAGCCCTCCAAGTCAAAGACAAAATGAATATTGTCGACAATCGTCTAAGAACGAACTATCACCCTCTCGATGCTGTCAGATCGCGCACCGCTGGCGTCAAGACGTCGGCGTGATAGAATGCCGCGCCTCCGATGGGGTATGGATAGCCTGTCTGTCATCCATTCATGCTTGTTGACAGATAAACGAGGAAGCTTGCGCAGTCGTTGCCAGTCGCCTTGCCCTTAACATAGCCCGAACCTTGCACTGCACCGCGCCAGGATTATGAGACTTACACCCGTTTTATTGCTGCTATGCCTCACCCTGCTACCGGCCCTTGGCCAGGCGGCGGGCAAGACCGTGTATGGTCTCAACGAATACGCCCGCCTGGGCGACCTGGACCTGGAAGTGGCCGCCAAGCTCGACACCGGTGCCAAGACCGCATCGCTCAGCGCCCGCGACATCAAGCGTTTCAAGCGCAACGGCGAAAGCTGGGTGCGCTTCTACCTGGCCATCGATGCGGCGCACTCGCACCCGATCGAACGTCCACTGGCACGCGTGAGCAAGATCAAGCGCCGGGCCGGCGACTATGATGCCGAATCGGGCAAGGCCTATACCGCCCGCCCGGTCATCGAACTCGAAATCTGCATGGGCCAGGCCATGCGCACCATCGAAGTCAACCTCACCGACCGCAGCGCGTTCCAGTTCCCGCTGCTGATCGGCTCCGAGGCGCTCAAGCACTTCGACGCGCTGGTCGACCCAAGCCTTAAATATGCGGCCGGCAAACCTGCCTGTGCCACCGACGCTCCCAAAGCAGAGTAATCCCGATGCGCTCTCTTACCCTCCATCTGAAAGTCCTGATCACCGTGCTGGTGCTGCTGGGCGTGGCGGTCACGGCTTATCAGATCTTCTTCCTCGGCATCCCGGTGACCGAGGATGAAACCGACGACCTGTGGAACATCGACGCCAAGGTCGAGTTCGTGGCCAGCACCAAGGACCCGGTCAAGGTGCAGATGTTCGTGCCACCGCTGAACCGCGACTACGTCAGCCTTAACGAGAGTTTCATCTCCAACAACTACGGGGTCAGCGTCAACCGCGCCGACGGCAACCGCAAGGTTACCTGGTCGGCCCGCCGCGCCAGCGGCAACCAGACCCTGTACTACCGTCTGGTGCTGACCAAGCGTTACAGCAACGAGAAGACCACCGTCAAAGGCCCGACCTTCCGTGACAGCCTGGCGATCGAAGGCCCCGAGAAGATTGCCGCCGAAGCCCTCATGGCGCCGATTCGCCAGCACTCCGCCGACGTCGAGACCTTCGTCAGCG
Organism: Pseudomonas monteilii NBRC 103158 = DSM 14164; assembly: GCF_000730605.1. Taxonomy (GTDB): domain Bacteria; phylum Pseudomonadota; class Gammaproteobacteria; order Pseudomonadales; family Pseudomonadaceae; genus Aquipseudomonas; species Aquipseudomonas monteilii. The sequence goes on from NZ_BBIS01000044.1 coordinate 25,206, forward strand.
AGACCATCAAGCGGGTCAACAACCTCAACGACGACAACGTCAAGCTGCTACTGGCCGGCGATACCTCGCCGATGAAAAAGGCCCAGATCATCGACCTGCTGCTGTCGATTGCCCATGTGCCTATGGAGAAGGTGCACACCATCCGCCTGGTGGCCGATACCCCGCAAACCCCGGAGCTGTGGCTGCGCAGCTTCAACGGTAACGACTGGCTGTACTTCAACCCGGACACCGGCGAGCAGGGCCTGCCCAGCGACCGCCTGCTGTGGTGGACCGGTGACGACAACCTGATCACCGTCGATGGCGGCAAGAAGGCCAACGTCACCTTCAGCATGAACAACAGCGAGATGAACGCCATCCGCTTGGCCAAGCTGACCGACGAGAACACCGACGCCGACTTCCTCGAGTACTCGCTGTACGGCTTGCCGCTGCAGACCCAGCAAACCTTCATGATCATGGTGATGATCCCGATCGGCGTGCTGGTGATCCTGGTATTGCGCAACCTGATCGGCCTGCAGACCCTTGGCACCTTCACCCCGGTACTGATCGCCCTGGCCTTCCGCGAGACCCAGCTGGGCTTCGGCATCGTGCTGTTCACGGTCATCACGGCCTTGGGCCTGTCGCTACGCTCGTACCTGGAACACCTCAAGCTGCAGATGCTGCCGCGCCTGTCGGTGGTACTCACCTTTGTCGTGGTACTGATCGCCGCCATCAGCCTGTTCAGCCACAAGCTGGGCCTTGAGCGCGGGCTGTCGGTGGCACTGTTCCCGATGGTGATCCTGACCATGACCATCGAACGCCTGTCCATTACCTGGGAAGAACGTGGCGGTGGCCATGCCATGAAAGTGGCCATCGGCACCCTGTTCGCCGCGTCGCTTGCGCACCTGCTGATGATGGTGCCGGAACTGGTGTACTTCGTGTTCACCTTCCCTGCCGTGCTGTTGATCCTGGTGGGCTTCATGCTGGCGATGGGCCGCTACCGCGGTTACCGCCTGACCGAGCTTGTGCGCTTCAAGGCATTCCTGAAGAAGGCTGACGCCTGATGTTTGGCCTGATCAAGACGTGGAAAGCCCTGGAGGCCCGGGGCATCATGGGTATCAACCGGCGCAACGCGGACTACGTGTTGAAGTACAACAAGCGCCACCTGTACCCGATTGTCGACGACAAGATCATCACCAAGGAGCGTGCCCTGGCGGCCGGCATCCATGTGCCGGAAATGTACGGCATCATCGAGACCGAAAAAGAGATCGAAAAGCTCGACCAGATCATTGGTGGGCGCAGCGACTTCGTCATCAAGCCGGCGCAGGGTGCCGGCGGTGATGGCATCCTGGTCATCGCTGACCGCTTCGAGGACCGCTACCGCACAGTGTCGGGGAAGATCATCAGCCATGAGGAAATCGAGCACCAGATTTCGAGCATCCTCACCGGCCTGTACTCGCTGGGCGGCCACCGCGACCGGGCGCTGATCGAGTACCGGGTTACCCCCGACCAGATCTTCAAGAGCATCAGCTACGAAGGCGTGCCGGACATCCGCATCATCGTGCTGATGGGCTACCCGGTCATGGCCATGCTGCGCCTGCCGACCCGCCAGTCTGGCGGCAAGGCCAACCTGCACCAGGGCGCCATCGGCGTGGGTGTCGACCTGGCCACCGGCGTGACCCTGCGCGGCACCTGGCTGAACAACATCATCAGCAAGCACCCGGACACCACCAATGCGGTGGACGGCGTGCAACTGCCGAACTGGGATGGTTTCATGAAGCTGGCGGCCGGCTGCTATGAGCTGTGCGGCCTGGGCTACATTGGCGTGGACATGGTGCTGGACCAGGACAAAGGCCCGCTGATTCTGGAACTCAACGCCCGCCCGGGCCTGAACATCCAGATTGCCAACGACTGCGGCCTGACCCAGCGCACCCATGCCATTGAGGCGCACATTGAAGCGCTGGCAAAAGATGGTATTACTGAAGATGCCGAACAGCGCGTTCGGGTAGCACAAGGGTTGTTCGGGCACGTGCCCAACCGCTGAAATATTGGGGCTGCTTTGCAGCCCCTGCATAAAACACAATGTTGAATGTCGCGCCCAGTGCTAGGCGCTTTTCCTACACAGGTCTACAATCGCCCTCCTCGCTTTTACATCGCCGTCCACACTGATGCCGACCTGTACGCTGCACCCCCTGCCCTACCAGCCCGACCCTGCTGCCTATTTCGCCCGCCTGCGCCAGGCTCCCGGCGCGATCCTGCTCGACAGTGCCCGCCCAGGCGCCGAACGCGGTCGCTTCGACCTGCTCAGCGCCTGGCCGCTGCAACAGCTGCAAGCGCAGCCCGATGAAGACGGCCGCGCCTTCCTCCAACGCCTGCGTGCCGGCCTGGCGCAACTGGGCCACGCAGGCTTGCCCAAGGGCGTTGAACTGCCCTTTGCCGGTGGCCTGATCGGCTACCTGAGCTACGACTTCGGCCGCCGGCTGGAACACCTGCCAAGCCTGGCTGTGGACGACCTCGGCCTGCCTGACGCGCAACTGGGCCTGTACGCCTGGGCACTGGTCAGCGACCACCTGCACGGTACCAGCCAGTTGGTGTTCCACCCGAGCCTGGCAAGCGACGAGCGAGAACGCCTGATCGGCCTGTTCGAAGGCAGTCGCTGCACCGAAACCGGTGACTTCCAGTTGCTCGCCCCAATGGCTGGTGACCTGCAGCCGGAACAGTACAAAGCCGCTTTCGACCAGGTCCAGCGCTACATCCAGGCCGGTGACTGCTACCAGATCAACCTGACTCAACGCTTCCGCGCCCCCTGCCAGGGTGACCCCTGGCGAGCTTACCAGGCCCTGCGCAAGGCATGCCCCACGCCGTTTTCCGGCTACCAGCAATTGGCTGACGGCAGCGCCTTGCTGAGTTTTTCGCCCGAGCGCTTCATCCGTGTCAGCCAGGGCCAGGTGGAAACCCGGCCAATCAAAGGCACCCGTCCGCGCGCCAGCGACCCAGGCGAAGACGCACGCAATGCCGAGGAGCTGCTGCGCAGCCCCAAGGACCGCTCGGAAAACCTGATGATTGTCGACCTGCTGCGCAACGACTTGGGGCGCACCTGCGAAATCGGCTCGGTGAAAGTACCAGAGCTGTTCAGCCTTGAGAGCTACCCCAACGTCCATCACCTGGTCAGCAGTGTCACCGGCCAGCTTGCCAGCGACAAGGATGCCCTGGACCTGATCGGCGACAGCTTCCCCGGCGGCTCAATCACCGGCGCGCCGAAAATTCGCGCCATGCAGATCATCGACGAGCTGGAACCCGCGCGGCGGGCGCTGTACTGCGGCTCGCTGCTGTATGTGGATGTGCGCGGCGAGATGGACAGCTCGATTGCCATTCGCAGCCTGCTGGTCAAAAACGGCCAGGTCAGCTGCTGGGGTGGCGGCGCGGTAGTGGCTGACTCCGAATGGCAGGCCGAATATGAAGAGTCGATCGCCAAAGTGCGGGTGTTGATGCAGACCTTGCAGGGCTTGTGAGTCCGTCTAGCCCGCGTTTTTTTGTTACCATCACCTTACTACGAGCGCACAGCGCCACAGCCAAGATGGAAACCGCCTGATGAGCCAACCCTTCGACGTCGCCGCCCTGGCCGCGACCTATGCCAACAAGTCCCCGCAGGACATCCTCAAGCTTGCCTTCGAGCACTTTGGTGATGACCTGTGGATCTCCTTCAGCGGCGCCGAGGACGTGGTGCTGGTCGACATGGCCTGGAAGCTGAACAAGCAGGTCAAGGTGTTCAGCCTCGACACTGGCCGACTGCACCCGGAGACCTACCGGTTCATCAACCAGGTGCGCGAGCAGTACAACCTGCCAATCGAAATCCTCAGCCCGGACCGCGACAGGCTTGACCCGTTCGTGAAAGAAAAGGGCCTGTTCAGCTTCTACAAGGACGGCCACGGCGAGTGCTGCGGCATCCGCAAGATCGAGCCGCTGCGCCGCAAGCTGGCTACCGTTAGCGCCTGGGCCACCGGCCAGCGCCGCGACCAGAGCCCGGGCACCCGCAGCCAGGTAGCGGCACTGGAAATCGACAGCGCCTTCTCCACACCCGAGCGCACCCTGTACAAGTTCAACCCGCTGGCGCAGATGAGCAGCGAGGAAGTGTGGGGTTATATCCGTATGCTTGAGCTGCCGTACAACAGCCTGCATGAGCGCGGCTTCATCAGCATTGGCTGCGAGCCTTGCACCCGGCCGGTGCTGCCGAACCAGCATGAGCGCGAGGGGCGCTGGTGGTGGGAAGAGTCGACACAGAAGGAATGCGGGTTGCACGCGGGCAACCTGATCAGCAAGGCTTGAAATAACCGGGGCTGTTTTGCAGCCCCGGCATTCTTGAATCAGTGCACCGGCAGTTCGACACCTTCGAACAGCTCTTCCAACTCCTGCTTGTTATGGCACTGAATGGCCTTGGCCATCACTTCGCGGGTCAGGTGCGGAGCGAACTTCTCGATGAAGTCGCACATGAAGCCACGCAGGAAGGTGCCACGGCGGAAGCCGATCTTCGTGATACTGGCCTCGAACAGCTCGCTGGCATCCAGCGCCACCAGGTCGCTATCGAGCTTGGCATCCACAGCCATGCCCGCGACGATACCCACGCCCAGCCCCAGGCGCACATAGGTCTTGATAACGTCAGCGTCGGCCGCGGTGAACACCACTTTCGGCGTGAGGCCGCGGTGGTTGAACGCTTCGTCCAGCTTCGAGCGCCCGGTAAAACCGAACACATAGGTAACGATCGGGTATTCGGCAACCGCTTCCAGAGTGAGTTTCGGCAGCTTGGCCAGCGGGTGACCCTGCGGCACCACCACGCAACGGTTCCACTTGTAGCACGGCATCATGATCAGGTCGCCGAACAGCTCAAGGGCCTCGGTGGCGATGGCGAAGTCTACCGTGCCGTCTGCTGCCATCTCGGCGATCTGCATGGGCGAACCCTGGTGCATATGCAGGGACACTTCCGGATACTGCTTGATGAAGCTGCTGATCACCGGCGGCAAGGCATAGCGCGCCTGGGTGTGGGTGGTGGCGATGGACAGCGTGCCCTTCTTCTCGTTAGAGAACTCCTGGGCAATCTGCTTGATGCTTTCGACTTTGCGCAGGATTTCGCCAGCGGTATTGATGATGCGCTCGCCGGCCGGCGTGACGCGGGTCAGGTGCTTGCCGCTACGCGCAAAGACTTCAACACCCAATTCGTCTTCGAGCAGGCGGATCTGCTTGCTGATACCTGGCTGGGAGGTATACAGGCTCTGCGCCGTCGCGGAGACGTTGAGGTCATGGTGCGCCACTTCCCAGATGTAGCGCAGTTGTTGAAGCTTCATAGGTTCCCCTCGGTTCAGCGATGAGTCCGCGGCAGCAGGCAGCGACGATATATAACTATATTAGTGGTTCTGGAAATAAATCTAGAACTATTTTGTTACATGCCCCCCGGAAACAGCCTACAGTCATCTTCATGCCTTCCTACGCCCCAAGTGCTGCGCCAACGGCACCATGTACACCGGCACCGGCGACAGCTGCAGCAGCCGAACCGCCGTTCGCCCCAGGGGTACATCCACGCCGGCACCGGCGCTGTGGCTGCCGAAAATCAGCAGGTCGACACTCAACCGCTGTGCCTGATCAAGGATTACCTGCGCGGGGTCACCCTGGCGTACCCGCACCGCCTTGATAACCGCGAGGTCGGCCTCCTCACCCAGCTCATCACGAAAGTTTTCCAGCACGCGCTGCTCGATGTTGGCCATCACCGTGTTCACGCCTTGGCTGTGCAACTGGTCGAGCGTCTGCTCATCAAGGTAGCTTTGCAGGAGGGATTCGGCGAACTGCCCCATGGGTTCCACCGCATGGATCACATACAACTCGGCATTGAACGTACGCGCCAGGGCCAGCGCGTGTTGCATCACAAAAGGTGCGTAGACACCGAGGTCGGTGGCGTACAGCATGGAGCGGATCATTCGACCTCCTCGACTGCCGCAGCGGCAGAGCAAGCTTCAGCTTAGCAGCGCGCCGGATGCACGCTTTGCCGTCCGGCGCGCTACTGGCGCGGGCTGAAGCGCCCAGCCGAGGTCAGTGCCGCCCTCAGTGAGGCCGGTGGTTGCTGTCGAGAAAGCTCAGCGCCTGATAGAGCATTTCCATACGCGGCAAGCAGCAGCCTGCCGCACGCGCACGTGCCAGCGGCTCGGCATAGATAGCCTGCAACTCCAGTGGGCGCTTGAACGTATGGTCGTGATACATGCTTGGCCAGTAGTCGGGCATGCGCTCGGTCACCTGGAGCAAGTGCTCGGCATAGCCCTCGGGCAACACGTGGCCACAGGCTGCAGCGCCCTGCACCACCTCGGCCATCAGTGCCTGGATGAGATCACGGCTGTGACTGTCTGCCATCAGCGGCGTGGTGCTGGCCCCCAGCAGCACCGACAGACCATTGTAAGGCACGTTCCACACCAGCTTCTGCCAGCGCGCCGAGTCGAGATTTGGCATGGCCTGCGAATCGATGCCCGCGCGTTTGAACAACGCCACCCCTTCACCGACCAGCGCAGCACCGCCGTCACTTGCCGGCCCACTGTGGTAACCCAGGTTGACAGCCCCGAGTGCCTGATGGCGGATCACACCTGGCGCATGACGGTTGACGCAGATGAAGCACAGGCCGCCCAGCAGATGCATGTCGCTACGCAAGGCAGGGCGCAATTGCTCCTCCACCCCCAGGCCGTTCTGCAGCAGTACGACCTTGGCGCCGGGTGCGGCGGCCTGCACGATCAGAGGTGCGAGCTGATCATTGCTGGTGGCCTTGGCACCGATCAGCAACCAGTCGCAAGGCGGCATGTCGGCGGCACTGGCATAGGCGTGCACCTGCATCTGCAACGCACCATGCACGTCACTGTCCAGGGTCAGCCCTTGCTCACTGACGGCCTGGTACTCGCTGCGCAACAGAAAATGCACATCGAAACCGGCCCGGGCCAGCATCAACCCATAAAAGCCGCCGATGGCGCCACTGCCGATGATACCGATGCGAGGGGTGTGCGGATGCATGCCGATCTCCGAGTATGAAGTCAGCCCTCTTTTTACACAGGTTACGCAGCGCTGGGCAGCCCATTCGCGCTCAACGCACTCGATCAGGGAAAAACCCCACAATGACTGGGCCAAACCCATTGTCGCGCCACCTGTAACGCGCTAAGGTTCGGCTCCCCGCTGCGAATATTCTTGCTGCTGGGCCGCACGGGGATAGCTGGCGGCCGGCACCCGTGACCTGACGAGTAACACGATGGCTGATTTACCGATCGATGACTTGAACGTTGCCTCCAACGAGACCCTGATCACCCCCGATCAGCTCAAGAAGGAAATCCCCCTCAGCGCCAAGGCCCTGCAGACCGTGACTGCCGGCCGTGAAGTGGTGCGCAATATTCTCGACGGCAAGGACCATCGCCTGTTCGTCGTGGTCGGCCCTTGCTCCATCCACGACATCAAGGCCGCCCACGAGTACGCCGAGCGCCTGAAGGTGCTGGCCGAAGAAGTGTCCGATACGCTGTACCTGGTCATGCGCGTGTACTTCGAAAAGCCACGCACAACCGTGGGCTGGAAAGGCCTGATCAACGACCCGTACCTGGATGATTCGTTCAAGATCCAGGACGGCCTGCACATTGGCCGTCAGCTGCTGCTGGACCTGGCCGAGATGGGCCTGCCGACCGCCACCGAGGCGCTCGACCCGATTTCCCCGCAATACCTGCAAGACCTGATCAGCTGGTCGGCCATCGGCGCCCGCACCACCGAATCGCAAACCCACCGCGAGATGGCCTCGGGCCTGTCTTCGGCGGTTGGCTTCAAGAACGGCACCGACGGCGGCCTGACCGTTGCCATCAACGCCTTGCAGTCGGTCTCCAAGCCACACCGCTTCCTCGGCATCAACCAGGAAGGCGGCGTGTCGATCGTCACCACCAAGGGCAACCCTTACGGCCACGTGGTACTTCGCGGCGGCAACGGCAAGCCGAACTACGACTCGGTCAGCGTCGCCCTGTGCGAGCAGGACCTGGCCAAGGCCAAGATCAAGGCCAACATCATGGTCGATTGCAGCCACGCCAACTCCAACAAGGACCCTGCCCTGCAACCGCTGGTGATGGAGAACGTTGCCAACCAGATCCTCGAAGGCAACCAGTCGATCATCGGCCTGATGGTCGAGAGCCACCTGAACTGGGGCTGCCAGTCGATCCCGAAAAACCTGGAAGAGTTGCAGTATGGCGTCTCGATCACCGATGCCTGCATCGACTGGTCGGCTACCGAGAAAACCCTGCGCAGCATGCGTACCAAGCTCAAGGATGTGCTACCGCAGCGTAAGCGCGGCTGAGCATTGCAATAAACAAAACGCCGGGCATTGCCCGGCGTTTTTGTATCTGATGCCTTTCGGCAGCTCAGGCCTTGCTGGAATGCCGCTGCTGGCGCTCCATGTAGCGTTCCACGTACGAGCAGGAAGGAATGACCGTGTAACCCATTTGCTCGGCGTACGCCAAGGCCTGCTCGGTCAACGCGGCGGCAATCCCGCGGCCCCGCAAGGCGTTCGGCACGAAGGTACGATAGATGTCCAGCGTCTGCTTGCCCAGATCCATGTACGTCAGGTAGGCACGATGACCGTCCACGTTGGTCTCGAACTGATGACCGGCCTGGTCATGGTGGATGGTCAGCGCTTCGCTCATCACTACTCCTCGCAGGTCTTCTCGGCAGACCCATACCTTCACCGATGGTGGTTTATCCGGCACAGAATCCTCTATGCCACCTGTTGCCCCTACGACCTCTGGACGATTGCAATCGTTCGGATTCTCTGGCACTCACAAGATAGTAGGCGCCGCAAACGGGATTGCTCAAGGTGGTAGCGGCTAAAAATGGCGAAAATGCCCGGAATGCGACTCTTCCCTGCACGTTCAACAGCCACCGGATGTTGTAGGGCTTAAGACGTCGAAGGACAGTTAAAGTCACCCTTAGTTCAACAAAAAAGTTCCTGTAGTACAACCGCTTGCGAACCCTGCACGTTTTTTTCACACACGCGCCGCAAATCTTGTCGGCACGGCGTCAAGCAACATTTTTTTTGCAGTTCTTGCGCTCAGTCAGTTTACTTACTACAAGTAATGGGTACTATGTACGCCGGCCAGTTTCTCTTTTCCTGAGAGATGGCTATTTAATAGAAAGTCCTTGAAGGGGAACACGATGAACAACGTTCTGAAATTCTCTGCTCTGGCTCTGGCCGCAGTTCTGGCTACCGGTTGCAGCAGCGTATCCAAAGAAACCGAAGCTCGTCTGACTGCGACTGAAGACGCAGCAGCTCGCGCTCAAGCTCGTGCTGACGAAGCCTACCGTAAGGCTGACGACGCACTGGCAGCCGCTCAGAAGGCTCAGCAGACCGCTGACGAAGCCAACGAGCGCGCTCTGCGTATGCTGGACAAAGCCAGCCGCAAGTAATAATCCTCACGGATTGTTATGGAGCCGACCCACTTGTGGGTCGGCTTTTTTATTGCCTGTAAACAAGCCAAACGCGCCCCGCAGATACGAAAAGGCCCGCACTAAGGCGGGCCCGGGTGTGTCGCGAATACCTTACTGCAGTTCGGGCGGTATGCTCGTCACCATCGGCGCATTGCCCTGGTTTTGCACCGGCACGGCAATTTCTACCGGCATGCCATCTTCTGCAGCCACCACGTCACGCACCATGTCCCAGTTCATGCGCAGGTTGTTGGCAAGGTCTTCCCGCTTGAGCAAGGCGTTGATAACCGCAGTGTGTTTGTCGACCACCGACGGGTTACCCTGGTCGTCCAGCGGCGTGTGCGCCTCCAGATAGACCTTGCCGCCACTGATACCGAACTTGTAGGGCTCGTTGATGATGCGTACCGGCGTACCGACCGGCACCATCTTCGACAGTTCCAGCACGTTGTTGTTGAGCATGCGGAAGCAACCGTGGCTGGTACGCATGCCGATGCCGAACTTCTTGTTCGACCCGTGGATCAGATAGCCCGGCACGCCCAAGGTGAACTTGAACGGCCCCAGCGGGTTATCCGGACCTGCTGGCACCACAGCCGGCAGGATGTCGCCGTCTGCGGCGTGTTCTTTACGGATAGAGGCAGGTGGCGTCCAGGTCGGGTTCGGCGTTTTGGCGGTGATCTTGGTGTTGGCGATCGGCGACCCCCACCCCTCACGTCCAATACCCAGCGGGAAGGTATGCACTACGTTCTGCCCTTTCGGGAAGTAATACATACGGTACTCGGCCAGGTTGATGACGATACCTTCACGCGGGCCCGGCGGCAGGATGTAGCGGGTCGGCAGTATGATCTCGGTGCCGGCGCCCGGTAGCCACGGGTCGACGCCCGGGTTGGCGGCGATCATTTCCAGATAGCCGAGGTCGTTGGCGGTGCCGATGTCGGCGAACGTGTCCTCGTATTTGGCCTTGATCGTATGCACCTGGCCGACGATGTCTTCACCGGGCGGTGGCAGTGGCAATTCCAGCGCAGCAGCGGGGCCCGCTACCAGCAGGGCGGCCAGGGACAGGCTACGGGTGACGACAGGAAAGCGCGGCAACATCCGGTAAATCCTTCGAAAGATAGGTCAAGAGGAACGATTGTACACCCGCCTCGATGCAAGCGGGAGGCATTGGCGCCCATGCAAGCGTTTCAGATGATGAAAGGTGCTTGCCGTTCAGCTGGCCTGCAGCTCTGGCCAGACTGGGCGCATGCCGCGCCGCTGGGCATCGAGGATGGCACGGCACAGGTCACACAGGCGGCTGTCACGGTAGATGGCACGCGGCACGGCCGACCAGCGCGGCTGCGCAGGCAGCAGGCCGCCGCACAAGGTGCGGTCTACCGGCACGCCCAGCTCAAGCTGGCGAGCCACCAGGTGAACGCGGATTTCCTGGCAGGCGAACAGGTCGAGCTGCTCATCGGGCTCGATCAGTTGGTAGGCATACAGGGACCAGGCAGGGCGCGGCATCGGGGGCACTCGAAACGGGGGGCGCAACATTAGCCGAAAGCTGGCCCCGTTTAAAGCGTCAGAGCAAGGGTTTTATCGCTGGCCAGGCATTTTCCAGCAAGCGCTGCTGGGCACCCTGGGCCGGGTGGATGCCATCGGCTTGCATCAACTCAGGCACGCCCCCTATTCCTTCGAGGAAAAACGGCACCAATGGCACCTGTTTATCCGCCGCCAGCTGTTCATACACCTTGGCGAATGCGGTGGTATAGCGCACGCCATAATTGGGCGGCAGGCGCATGCCCAGCAGCACCACCTTGGCGCCGGCCTGGCGCGCGCTTTCAATCATCGAGGCAAGATTTTGTTGCAATTGCGCAGGCGGCTGCCCACGCAAGCCATCGTTACCGCCCAGCTCCAGCACCACCAGGCTCGGTTTATGGGCTGCAAGCAGCGCCGGCAGCCGCGCCTGGCCACCTGCACTGGTGTCACCGCTGATCGAGGCGTTGACCACTTTATCGTCGAAACCTTCGTCTTTAAGCCGGGTCTGCAACAAAGAGACCCAACCCTGGCGGCTATCCAGGCCAAAACCGGCGCTGATACTATCGCCAACAATCAGCAGTGTTCCCGCCGCCGCGCTCTGGGCCAGGCAATACAGGGCCAGACCGGCACTCAACCACCACACTCGCATCGGATTCTCCATGGGCCCCAGCATTCTCGTTGCGCAGAACCTTAGCAAAGTGGTCCCCAGCGCGGAAGGTGACCTGACCATCCTTCACGCACTCTCCCTCGACCTGGCCCAAGGCGACAGCCTGGCCATCGTCGGCGCATCGGGCTCCGGCAAGTCGACCCTGCTCGGTTTGCTTGCCGGCCTCGATCAGCCCAGCGCCGGCAAGGTCATCCTCGCCGGCCATGACCTGGGCCCCCTGGATGAAGACCAGCGCGCCCGGGTGCGCGCCGAACATGTGGGCTTCGTGTTCCAGTCGTTCCAACTGCTCGACAGCCTCAACGCCCTGGAAAACGTGATGCTGCCGTTGGAGCTGGACGGTCGCCGGGATGCACGCGAACACGCGCGCACACTGCTGGAACGGGTCGGCCTCGGCAAGCGCCTGAGCCACACGCCCCGTCAACTGTCGGGCGGTGAGCAGCAGCGGGTTGCTATCGCCCGCGCCTTCGCGGCACAACCGGCGGTGCTGTTTGCCGACGAGCCCACAGGCAACCTCGACAGCCACACGGGCGAGCGCATCAGCGATTTACTGTTCGAGCTGAACAAGGAGCGCGGTACCACCCTGGTGCTGGTCACCCATGACGAACGCCTGGCCAGGCGCTGCCGCCGCCAGATCCGCCTGGACGCGGGGCGCCTGGTGGCCCCGGTGGAGGCCTGATGACCCACATGCCGTTGTCCCGCCTGTGCGGGCTGGCCCTGCGCCAGCTGCTGCGCGACATTCGCGCCAGCGAAGTACGCGTGTTGTTCTTTGCCCTGCTGGTGGCCGTGGCGGCCAGCACCGCCATCGGCTATTTCGGCGCCCGCCTCAACGGCGCCATGCAGCTGCGCGCCAGTGAATTCCTGGGCGCCGACCTGGTGCTGCAAGGCAGCGCCCCGGCCCGTGCGCAGCAGATCGATAGCGGCACTGCACTTGGCTTGCGCCATGCACAGGTGGTCGAATTCACCAGCGTGGTAGGCGGCGACAATGGCATCCAGCTGTCCAGCGTCAAGGCCGCCGACGGCGCTTATCCGTTGCGCGGGCAGGTACGCAGTGCGCCGGCCCCTTATGCCGAGGAGATGCCTGGCGGTGGCCCGGCACCGGGTGAAGCCTGGGTCGAACCCCGCCTGCTGGCGGCGCTGGGCCTGGCGATTGGCGACAGCATCGACGTGGGCATGAAAACCCTGCGCATGAGCCGCGTGCTGACCTACGAACCCGACCGCGCCAACAACTTCTACAGCCTTACCCCCCGGGTGATGATGAACCTGGCCGACCTCGAGGCCACCGGCGTCATTCAGCCGGGTAGCCGGGTTACCTACCGCGACCTGTGGCGTGGCGATACCGAGGTACTGGCCCAATACCGCCAGGCCGTGGAAAAAGACCTGGCCGCCAACCAGCGCCTGCGCGACACCCGCGATGGCAACCAGCAGATCGGCGGCGCCCTGGGCAAGGCCGAACGCTACCTGAACATGGCCAGCCTGGTGGCGGTGCTGCTGGCAGGCGTGGCCGTGGCCCTGTCGGCCAGCCGCTATGCCGCACGCCGCCTGGACGCCAGCGCCCTGCTGCGCTGCCTGGGTCTGTCGCGCCGCCAGGCACTGGGCCTGTATTGCCTGCAACTGGCCATGCTCGGCCTGGTCGCCGCCCTGGCCGGTGCCCTGCTCGGCTGGCTGGCCCAGCTGGGCCTGTTCCGCCTGCTGCAGGGGCTGTTGCCAAGCGTGGTGCCTGCCGGTGGCATCGTTCCGGCCCTGGCCGGCATCGGGACCGGGCTGGTGGCACTGGCCGGTTTCGCCCTGCCGCCGATCGCTGCACTGGGCCAGGTGCCCCCGCTGCGGGTGCTGCGCCGCGACCTGCTGCCGATACCGCCCAGCAGTTGGCTGGTGTATGGCGCCGCGCTGTTTGCCTTGGGCCTGATCATGTGGCGCCTGAGCCTTGACCTGCTGCTCACCTTCGCCTTGCTCGGTGGCGGCCTGGTCGCCGCATTGTTGCTCGGCGGCCTGCTGTTGCTCGGTTTGCGCAGCCTGCGCCAGTTGCTGGCCGGCGCACCGCTGACCTGGCGCCTGGGGTTGGGCCAGCTGCTACGCCACCCCACGGCCGCCGCCGGCCAGGCCCTGGCCTTCGGCCTGATCCTGCTGGCCATGGCCCTGGTCGCCCTGCTGCGCGCCGAACTGCTCGACACCTGGCAAGCCCAACTGCCCAAGGATGCACCCAACCATTTCGCCCTGAACATCCTGCCGGATGACCGCGAACCGTTCGCGCAACGCCTGCACCAGGTCAATGCAGCCTCGGCGCCGCTTTACCCGGTTACGCCCGGGCGCCTGGTGCAAATCAACGAGCAGCCGGTGCAGCAAGTTGTCAGCAAAGACTCGGCGGGTGAACGCGCCGTGCAGCGAGACCTTAGCCTGACCTGGGCCGCCGAACTGCCCGAAGGCAATCAACTCACTGCCGGCAGTTGGTGGCAAGCCTTGCCGGCCGACAGCGAAATACCCGGCGTTTCGGTGGAAGCGGAGCTGGCCACCAGCCTGAAACTGCACATGGGCGACCTGCTGACCTTCGACATCGGCGGCCAGCAGCGCCAGGCCCGGGTCAGCAGCCTGCGCAGCGTGCACTGGGACAGCTTCCAGCCAAACTTCTACATGATCTTCCAGCCCGGCACGCTGCAGGGGTTGCCGACCACTTACCTGACCAGTTTCTACCTGGCACCCGGCCACGACCTGGATGTGGTGGCGCTGTCGCGGGCATTTCCGGCGGTGACCATCCTGCAGGTGGACGCCTTGCTCGACCAGCTGCGCAGCATCCTCGCCCAGGTGACCCTGGCGGTGGAGTATGTGCTGTTGTTCGTGCTGGCGGCCGGGCTGGCGGTGCTGTTCGCCGGCTTGCAGGCAACGCTGGACGAACGCATTCGCCAAGGTGCCTTGCTACGTGCGCTAGGGGCAGCGCGGCCATTGCTGGTGAAGGCGAGGCGTATCGAGTTCGGTCTGCTGGGTGCGGCCAGTGGGCTGTTGGCGGCAGTGGGTTGTGAACTGATTACCCTGGTGCTGTATCGCTATGCCTTCGATTTGCAGTGGAGCCCACACCCGTGGCTGCTGGTGTTGCCACTGGCAGGGGCGCTGCTGGTGGGCGGTGCAGGTGTGCTGGGGACGCGGCGGGCGTTGAATGCCAGCCCTTTGGCGGTGTTGCGGGAAACTTGAGTGTTACATGTGCCGGCCTCTTCGCGGGCTCGCCCGCGAAGAGGCCGGCACAAACAACATCAATCTATTGCCCGTACGAGATGCTGTTCACATACCAGGTCGCTTCACCGGTAGGCGTATGCACCAACACCTCATCGCCCTCCTCCTTTTTGAGCAAGGCACGGGCCATGGGCGAATCGATCGAGATGTAGTCGTTGCGCCCGTAGATTTCGTCATAACCGACAATGCGAAACTTCATGGTCTCGCCATCATCATTCTCGATCTCGACCCAGGCGCCGAAAAACACCTTGCCTTCCTGCTGCGGCGAATAAGCCACCACCTTCACATCTTCAAGACGCTTTCGCAGATAACGCACCCTGCGGTCGATTTCGCGCAGCAGCTTCTTGTTGTACTGGTAGTCGGCGTTTTCGCTGCGATCCCCCAGGGATGCCGCCCAGGCAACCTTCTGAGTGATCTCCGGGCGATACACCCGCCACAGGTGGTCCAGCTCTTTCTTCAGCGCGTCGTGGCCTTCCGTGGTAATGATGTTGGTGCTCAACAGCGCACTCCTTAGCGGCGGGTAATCAGGCCTTGGCGCGCGATACGGGTGAGGTGACCAATAACGTCTGCGGCCTCATCCTGCGGCGGAGCCTGGATGACGGCCAGGTCAAAACGGTCATTGCCGTACTGCGCCAGGTGGCAGCCGGTATCTGCGAACTGAATCAGAAATGCGCGCGCCTGGCCCTTGCGTCGAGACAGGCCTTCGAGGTGACGCAAAAGGGTGGGCTGATGCTGGCCGCCGAGCAGAATGCGCGGTGTGCGGGACGCCTGGTTGGCAGGCAATGGGCTTAAACAGACACTGGTACGTGGGCAACTCATGGAGCTTCTCTCCGCCTCGCGAATCCCGCTGGGCAGCGGTGGGAGGCGTCACCGAACCAGCGCTTTAGCGGTATTTCGGATAACCCGGATGGGGGCTTTCCTGCGCCCCGCAAGTAGCTGTTTAAATCGGCGCAGGCGGTATGCTAGAGCTACAAGCGGCAAGATACAAGCCTCAAACCGAAAGTGATCGGCCTGAGGCTTGGATCTTGCCGCATGGGTGGTATCAGCGGGCGATCAGGCGGTCCAGCGAGAAGCGGCCAGCGCCTTCGATCATGACGGCGACAGTGCCCGCCAGCAGGGCCAGGGCGAACTCATAGCCGTTATTGGACATGAACAGGCCGTTGCCGATATGCACCGAGAAGATCGCCACCACCAGGGTCACGGTCAGCGCCAGCGCCGCCGGGCGGGCCAGCAGGCCGATCACCAGGGCCAGGCCGCCGAAGAATTCTGCGCTGCCGGACAGCAAGGCCATCAGGTAACCCGGCGCCAGGCCGATGCTTTCCATCCACTGGCCGGTACCTTCCAGGCCATAACCGCCAAACAGGCCGAAGAGTTTTTGCGCGCCATGCGCCATGAAGATGATGCCAACCAGGATGCGGATCACGCTGAGGCCAGCGCCGGCGCGGGTGGAGAACAGGGCGTTGAGGGTCGTGTTGTTCATGTCGAAGCGTCCTTGAAGCGGAGAAGTTGTGTTGGGATGGGCGCCATCATAATCAATTCAGTAGATATGAAAATCGCAAAAAACCCAACATAACAATCGATAAAATCGATTTCTCAACGCTTCGCTACGCGCTCCAGCACTGCACGCTCGCGGTTGAACGCCAGGAAGTACTTGTTGACGCTATTGACGAAGTTGACCGGCCCCATGCCGACCTGCTCCATGGCGATGCGCTCGGTCTGGAAGAACCACTGGTTGCCATTGAGGCCACGCCGCCGGGCCTCGGCACGCATGGCCTGGACCCGCTCGGGGCCAAGGTTGTAGGCCGCCAGCACAAAGGCCATGCGTTCACGCTCGTTGATCTTGGGGCTGGCAAAGAACTTGCGACGGATCAGCGCCAGGTAACGGGCACTGGCTTGTACATTGCCATCTACCGTGGCGGTGTTGCTCACCCCTACCCGCTGGGCCGCCAAAGGCGTTATCTGCATCAGGCCGTGGGCACCGCCAGTGCCACGCGCGGCCGGGTTGAGGGTGGACTCCTTGAAGGCCAGCGCGGCCAGGTTGAGCCAATCGATCTGCTGCGCCTGGCCATGCTTCTGCAGCACTGCACGCACCGAGGCCAGGCGCTGACGGTCCTTGCTGGCCAACGGGTTGTGCACCCTGTACTGGCGGCGGTAGATGCGCTCGAAGGCGGCATCCTGGTTGTCCGGTGCACGGTAGCCCTGCAGGAAACGATCGACCGTGGCCAGCAATTGCGGTGCATCGCGCCCTACATACCAACGCATGGCCTGCGGAGCCCCCAGGTGCACCCGGGTGTCCAGGCGCAGGCGTGGCATCACCCGCGCCCAGCGCCGGGCAATGGGTTGCTCGACCACCGTCAGGTGATAGATGCCCGCCTGCACCATCTCCAGCACATCCTCTACCGCCAGCGTTGAGTCGACCCATTCCACCTTGATCGGCGGCCGTTTGCGCAGCGCCAGTTGCTGGTTGACCTGCTGGATCAGCGGCCCGGCAGCACTGGCGCTGGTCAAAGCCACGGTGCGCCCGGAAAGCTGTTCGACCTTACTGAAGCTTCGCTCGCCTTTGCGCCCAACCAGCATCAGCGGCACCTGGTCGAGAATTGGCGCACTGCTGCTGACACCGCGCACCGTGCCGGGGTCAAGCAGCTCGCCCGGCGCTGCCAGGTCACCCTCGCCGCGGGCCAGTGCGCCTAGCAGTTGTTCCTTGGCCCGTGGGATGAGCTTGAGTTGAATCTCCTGGCCATCGGCGGCACGGGCATTGAGGTAATGCTCCAGGGCGCGCAGGCGGTAGTATTCGATGCCGACCGGCTCACCTTTGACCTCGCCTGAGCTGTTACGGCTTTGATTGACCAGCACCCGCAACACCTGGCTGGAGCGAATCTGTTGCAGGTCGCGCACCTTGGCTGGTGGGATATTCTGCTGCGGCCCCGGCGCGCGCGCATGGGCGGCACCGGGCAGGGTCAGCCCAATCGTCAGCCCGAGCGTGAACAGGAAGGTGAGCCAGCATCGCAGCATGCAAAACGTGTCCGTGGTCGGTGGGCGGCATCCATGGGTTGCACCGCCAAGTGAGAAATGGCGGTAAAAGACCACGGCAACAGCATGAAGTTCTTGGTTTTTTCAGAAAAACGCGGTTTTTGCTATGCTGGCCGCCCCGCGGCACGAGATAGCACCATGCAACTGATCGATATCGGCGTCAACCTGACCAACAGCAGTTTCCACGACCAGCAGGCAGCCATTGTCGAGCGCGCACGTGAAGCCGGTGTAGCGCAAATGGTGCTGACTGGCACCAGCCTGGCAGTCAGCGAGCAGGCACTGGAGCTGTGCCAGCAGCTGGATAACAGCGGCGCGCACCTGTTCGCCACGGCAGGCGTACACCCTCACGATGCCAAGGCCTGGGATGCCGGTAGTGAGCGCCGTTTGCGCCAACTGCTGAATGAGCAACGCGTGCGTGCGGTGGGCGAATGCGGCCTGGATTTCAACCGCGACTTCTCCCCTCGCCCGCTGCAGGAAAAAGCCCTGGAAGCCCAGCTGGCCCTGGCTGCGGAACTGCGCCTGCCGGTGTTCCTGCATGAGCGCGACGCCAGCGAGCGTTTGCTGGCGATCCTGAAGGATTATCGCGACCACCTGACCGGCGCGGTGGTGCACTGCTTTACCGGCGAACGCGAGGCACTGTTCGCCTACCTGGACATGGACCTGCACATCGGCATTACCGGCTGGATCTGCGACGAACGCCGTGGCACTCATCTGCACCCGCTGGTAGGCAACATTGCCGAAGGCCGGCTGATGCTGGAAAGCGACGCCCCCTACCTGCTGCCACGCAGCCTGCGTCCCAAGCCGAAGAACGGGCGCAACGAGCCGGCGTTTTTGCCAGAGGTGCTGCGTGAAGTCGCCTTGCACCGGGCCGAATCAGCCGAGCATACGGCTGCCCACACCACCGCAACGGCGCGGGCATTTTTCCAGCTTCCGTGAGCCCTGCGTGCGGGCTGTTGATATGTATCAACATCTTGCTGAGTAGATACAGGCACAATGATGGCACCTTGCCAATATTGTTTCCGCTCAACTCAGAGAAGACCTGCCCATGGGTGCCTGGCTTAGCAATGTTTCCCTGAAGTACAAATTCTGGGCCGTCAACGCGGTGGCCTTTGTCACGACCTTGCTGCTGGTGCTCTACGCCGTGCACCTGGAGCAACGCGCCCGCGCCGAGGCAGCGCAGGCCCAGGCGGCCGCACAAGCCCAGCTGATAGCCGCCTGGCCGGCTGGGCAAGCACTGCCCCGCCTTGCCAATGTCATCAGCTGGCCTGCGGGGCAAACGCCGACGTTCGCCGGTGAGGCGCTCGACCCCCTGCGCAACGCCCAAGGCTGGGTCGAACTGCCAGGCGCCTGGGTCCTCGGAGAAAACCCGCTGCGCGGCGCACAGGTACTGCGCAACGGCGACCAGCAAGTGGCCGTGGTGGCACAGTCGCCAAGCCTGCGCCAGGTGTTCTTTGACCGCTTCAGTAACTACGCCGCGTGCGTGCTGATCCTGATGCTGGCCATGCTTGGCGCTTCGCAGTTGCTGATCCGCTTCCTGCTCAGCCAGCTCAACACCTTGAAAGACGTGATGCTGCATGTGGAGAAAACCGGTGACCTGGCTGCCCGCGTGCCGCTGGCCTGCGGCGACGAGGTCGGCCAGATGGCCGGGGCCTTCAATGCGATGCAGGCCACCTACCACCGGGTCGTCAGCACTGTTGCCCACACGGCGGCACAACTGGACTCGGGCGCCGCACGCCTGGCCGCCAGCATGAGCGACGTGCGACACGGCATGCTCGGCCAGCAAAGCGAAACCGACCAGGCCGCCACCGCCATCAATGAAATGTCGGCGACGGTACACCACATCGCCGAGCATGCCGGTGCCACCCGCGACCTGTCGCAAACCGCCGACACGTTGGCCGGCAGTGGCAAAGAGGTGGTCAGCCGGGTACAGGACTCGATTTCCGGGCTTTCCAGCGGCGTGCAGCAAACTGCCGAAATGATTCGCCAACTGGCCGACGACAGCCAGAAGATCAACGGCGTGGTCAGCGTGATCCACAGCATCGCCGAGCAAACCAACCTGCTGGCGCTCAACGCTGCCATCGAAGCAGCCCGTGCTGGCGACCTAGGGCGCGGCTTTGCCGTGGTGGCCGATGAGGTGCGCAACCTGGCCAAGCGTGTGCAAACCTCTACCGACGAAATCACCACCATGGTCTCGGCCCTGCAATCGGGCACCCGCGATGCGGTGGAGTTCATGCAGGAAAGCTCTTACAAAGCCGACGACTGCGTGCGACAAGCCCAGGAGGCCGGCGAAGCGCTGGCCGAGATTACCGATGCAGTGGCGCAGATGCGCGAAAGCAACACCCAGATCGCCGTGGCCGCCGAGCAACAAAGCCAGGTGGCCGAGGAAATGAACCGCGCCGTGGTGAGCATCCGCGATGTCACCGAGCAGACCGTGCAGCAGACGGTGGGCTCGGCCACCACCAGCAGCGAACTGGCGACCCTGGCCGGCGAACTCAGCAAAGCCATTGGCCAGCTCAAGCTATAGTCACCATAGCCAGCCTCGATTGGCCCCCATACGGAGGCCGCACTAAGCTTTGGGCATGACCGTGAGGAAATGCCCATGAGCAAGCGTCTGCCCAACCTGCCCGCCTGGCAATGGCGTGGCTACCACCACAACCACCGCCACCCAACCAACCTCGTGCTGCACCTGATTGCCGTGCCGCTGTTCATTCTGGGTGCGCTGTTGGTTCTGTCCGGCCTGTTCGCCCTGGTTCTGGGGCAGATTGCCGTCGGCGTGATCGCCCTGATTGCGGGGCTTGGTTTGCAGCGCCAGGGGCACCGGTTGGAAGCCGAGCAGCCTGAGCCGTTCGCCAATCGTCAGGACGCGGTGCAGCGATTGCTGACCGAGCAGTTCATTACCTTTCCACGCTTTGTGCTGAGCGGGGCGTGGTGGAAGGCCTGGCGGGAGCGACACAAGCACCGGCATTGATGCCAAGGGGCTGTTTGCGCTCCCAGGATTGATCAGGCAAATACGGTCACGGTCTGCCGGCTCAGGGCCAGCAATTCGCCCTCTGCCGTCCAAAGGGCGGCCGCAGCATGCCCATAGCCATCCCGCGCATGTTCGGTTTCCACGCAATAGCGGCACCAGTCAAAGGTCGACAATTTCGCCGTAGGCTGGATGAACTCGATGGTCCAGGTCAGCGTACTGCCAGCAGCCGGTTGTTTGAGAAACGGCATCAGGCTCGGCGGCCAGGCATCGACCAGCGCCAGCAGGTGTGCTTCATTGACCTGTTCTTCTGCCACATCCCGCAACCGTACCCAACCGCCCATCTTGCGCGACTGATTGCCACTGAACGGCAAACCGCCCAACGCCCAGCGCAAGGCGACATGGCGCATGAACTCGGGTGTGACGCCCTTGATATAGGGCAGTTCGGGTGCGGCGTCTTCAAGCGCTTTCATTTCCATGGCCGGTAATGCCGGTACATCGACGACAGATGGGCGCCCCGCGCCGAAATTGCCTTGCACCAAGGTCACCACCTGGCCATCCTGGACCGCGCGGCCCAGCAAGGTGCTGACAGCCTTGCCTTCGCGCAGCACCTCCACCTCGAAGCGAATGGGCACGTCCGCGGCCGCAGGCGCTACGAAGCTGATGGCCAGCGAGCGTACCGGCCGGCTGTCGGTGAGTTTCAGGCGCATGGCCTCATAGACCATGGCCGCCATCAGCCCGCCAAAGGCAGCGCGGCCCTGGGCCCAGCTGGGCGGGATGCTGACGGCTTCCGAGTTGGCTCGCACAGCGTCGAGCAGTTGAGTGAAATTCATGGGCCGGCTCCTGCCTGCAGAAAGGGTCTGCCCATCCTAGCCAGCAAACCCTGGGCGATCAGCCCGCATATCGGTCATTGTTCGGGCTAACGCCGCTCCAGTGCCTGCGACATGGCATCCAGCGTCACGTCCGACTGGCGCTCGGCTTCGTGCAACTCCCGCTCCCAGTCGGCCTGGCAGGGGGCAAGGTCTGCATGGTCGCGCGCCTGCAGCAGCCACTGCAGGCGGTCATGCCAGCCCCCCAGGTCGCTCTGCGCCTTTTTCAGCAAGCGCTGCAGCTTTTTCCCGGCGTGGTCGAGCTGCGGGTAGGCTTCATCGCCATAGCGCGCACGCTTGATCAGCAAGCGCAGGCGGTGACGGTCGTGAGCCGGATCCTGCAAGGCTTTGTGCAATGTACGCCACTGCTTGACCAGGCGCTTGTCGATGCGCTTGCCCAGTGACCTGGTCAGCCCCTCGCGGCCGGCTGCCCGCAGAAACAACGGAAACGCGTCGACAATCGCCAGCACACGCGCCAGCTGCGGGCTGGTAGCCACACTGGCGAAGGTCCTGTCCCGCCCTTCCAGGCGCCGCTGCCCGACCGCGACGTGGCCGCGCGCGATCAGCTCGGCTGCCAGCACCTCACGATCGCGCAGCGGCGTGGTCAGGGTACCCAAGGCCCTGGCGGCATCCTCCAGCTGTTCCACGCCTGGCAACCCGCGCAGGGGCCTCAGCAGGCTGCGTAGACGGCGCAAGGTAATACGCAGGTCATGCAGCGCCTCGCTGTCGGTATTGGCAGCCAGGCGCTCGCGACACGCCAGCAGACGTACCTGCACGGCCAGCATCTGGGCAACTACATGATCGAGCATGGCAGACATAAGACGCTCCTCGGTCAGCGCCCGGCGCGAGACTCACGAATGTAGAACCGCGCCTTCTCGGCCTTGCGGGTACAGCTTTCGTAGCCTTCGAACTGCTGCTGGGTCTTCGCGCCGGTCAGCAGCGACAAGGCTTTGGAGTAGCTCACGGCACCGGCAAAGCCTTCGGCCTTGGCCAGGTCCAGCTCCTTCCAGGCGGCATCCAGCTGGGTGGCGCAGTTGTCGCGGTAGGCCGTCTTGCCCGCGCAGCCTGCCAAGGCCAGGGCAATCAGTGGAAGGCAGATCCAGGCTTTCATCGGTATGACCTCAATGGTAAAAAAACGGTGGCTGTTCGACGCCCGGGCAACTGAAAAGTGCCCTGCCCAGCCAACTTTGCGTGGCCAGCATTATCACAGTAGCTCAGCGCGATCTACATTGAAGCACAGGCCGCCAAGGGTGCATTGTAGGACCATGGTTGCACGGCCCGAGGAATGTTCATGAGTAAACGCGTGGCACTGGTATTGGGATCGGGCGGCGCCCGAGGATATGCGCACATTGGCGTGATTGAGGAAATCGAGCGCCGGGGCTACGACATCGCCTGCATCGCCGGGTGCTCCATGGGGGCGGTGATTGGCGGCATCTACGCCGCCGGCAAGCTGGAAGACTACCGCAACTGGATCGAGAGCCTCGACTACCTGGATGTACTGCGCCTGGTGGACGTGAGCTTTCGCCTCGGCGCCATTCGTGGTGACAAGGTGTTCGGGCAGATCCGCAAGATCGTCGGCGAGATCAACATCGAACAACTGCGCATCCCCTACACGGCGGTTGCCGCCGACCTCACCAACCAGCAGGAAATCTGGTTTCAGGAGGGTTGCCTGCACCAGGCCATGCGCGCCTCGGCGGCCATCCCCAGCCTGTTCACGCCGGTGATGCAGGGCAATCGCATGCTGGTCGACGGCGGCATCCTCAACCCGCTGCCGATCGTGCCGGTGGTGTCCAGCCACTGCGACCTGATCATCGCGGTCAACCTCAACGCCACCAACCAGAAGCAGTATCAATTGCCAGTGATCGAGCGCCCGGCGGCGTTCAAGATGCGTTTTGACTCCCTGCTGAGCTCATTGGGCTCTCGCTTGCCGTTCCGGCGCAAGCCGGCGGAAGAGCTGATACGCATCGAACAGGAGATCGTTGCCGAAGGGCTGGCGCCGCCGAACCCGTGGCTGGCAGATGCCGCCAACCCGGAAGGCCAGCAACCGGCAGCGGCCCCCGAGCGCGAGGGGGCGCCCAAGTCGGCGACCGGCTCGTTCATCATTGACAACGTGGGGCCGGCTTCGCTGCTGGATTTGATCAACCAGAGCTTCGAAGTGATGCAGACCTCGCTGGCGCAGTACAAGATCGCCGGCTATCCACCGGATGTACTGATCAACGTGCCCAAGCGGGTGTGCCGGTTTTTCGAGTTTTACAAAGCGCCGGAGCTGATTGCTTTGGGGCGGGAGATTGCGCGCGATACGCTAGATAACTATGAGGGTGTAAAGCGCTAGCGCAGAAATGAAACAGGCCGCACAAGGCGGCCTGTTTCTTCATGCAATGATCACCTTAGTAACGGGTGATGTCTGCATTGGCTTCCAGCTGTTTGCGATAAGCCGCAAAGTCCTGCTGGCCAGCGCGCGACGCGAGGTAGCGGCGGATCTGCTGCTTCTCTTCGTCGGTGGCGGTGGCGCCTTCGTTAACACCCTTGAGCTGCAGCACCACCAGGCTACCGTCACGCAGCACTACGCTGCCGTAAACCGGCTTGTCCTTGGCCTGCGGCTTGCCGAGGCGGAACAGTGCCTGCAGTTCGGCCGGGTCAATACCGTCCTCGCCACGGGTAACAGCCTCATAGGCCTTCCAGCCCTGCCCTTCATGCACGCTGCCCGCTGCGATGGAGCCGTCACGCAGGCCGGCAATCAGCTTGTCTGCCTTGGCCTTGAGTTCGGCGGTCGCCTTGTCTTTGGCCAGCTGCTCGCTGATGTTCTTGGCCACGGCCTCCAGCGGCAGTTGCTCCGGCTTGCGGTGCTCCTTGACGCGCAGTACCACGGTGGTTTCCGGGTCGAGCTCGATGGCGGTGCTGTTGGCACCTTCGTCCAGCACTTCTTCGGAGAACGCAGCCTGTACCACCGAACGGTTGGCAGTGATGCCTTCGCCACCCTCGCGGCCGAAGGCTGCGGAGGTGTGCACCTTGAGGTTCAGGTCCTGGGCCGGCTGAGCCAGGTCGGAGGCCTCGTAGGCAGCATCCTGCAGCTGCTTGCTGGCGTCGACGTAACGCTGCTCGACCAACGGGATCTTCAGGTCGCGGGTCAGTTTGTCCTTCAGGCTGGCGAAGCTCGGCACTTCTGGCGCTTGCACGCCCAGCAGCTTGATCAGGTGGTAGCCGAACTCGGTGCGTACCGGGGTCGATACCTGGCCATCCTGCAGCTTGTACAGCGCGTCTTCAAAGGCCGGGTCGTACACGCCCGGGCCGGCGAAGCCGAGGTCACCACCGTTGTTGGCCGAGCCTGGGTCCTGAGAGAACTCCTTGGCCAATGCGGCAAAGTCTTCACCCTTGGCCAGACGCTGCTCAATCTCTTCAGCACGGGCCTTGGCCTGGGCGTCGGTGACTTTATCGTTGACCTCGATGAGGATGTGCGCGGCATGGCGCTGTTCCGCGAGGTTGGCGATTTCTTTCTCGTACTGGGCCTTGAGCTCTTCGTCGGTCACGTTGACCTGGTCGAAGAACGCCGACTTCTTCAGCTCGATGTAGTCGATCACCACCTGGTCAGGCGACATGAACTCCTTGGCGTGCTGGTCGTAGTGCGCCTTGACCTCTTCGTCGCTGACCTTGACCGAGGCCGGGTCGGCCTTGAAGGTCAGGGAAGCGAAGTCGCGGGTCTGCTTCTCCAGGCGGGCGAAAGCATCCACCTGCTGGTCGGTGACGAAGCTGCTGCCGGCCAGGCCGGTGCGCAGCTGGCCAATGAGCATTTCCTCGGCAAGCATGTCACGGAACTGCATGCGGCCGTAGCCCATCTGGCGGATGACCTGGTCGAAACGGTCAGCACTGAACTTGCCGTCCACCTGGAATTCCGGCGTCTGCAGGATCACCTGATCCAGCGCGGCTTCGGAGAAGGCGAACTTGGCATCTTCGGCGCCTTGCAGCAGCAGCTTGCGGCTGATCAGGCCCTTGAGGGCCTCTTCACGCAACAATTTGTCATCCAGCAGCGCCGGGTCGAAATCCTTGCCCAACTGTTGCATCAGCTGACGGCGCTGCATGTCAGCGGCCTGGCTGAGCTCGTTCTGGCTGATGGTCTGGCCGTTCACCTTGGCGGCGTCCTGGCTATGGGTGGCGGCCTGGAAAATGGCTTCAAAGCCGGTCAACGCCATCAACACGACGATAAGGCCGATGATGGTCTTGGCAATCCAACCTTGTGAATTGTCCCTGATATTTTGCAGCATGCGTCCCCCAGAAACGGCTGTACCACTGCGTCGACAACCGCGGAGCGTGGGTAGAATCCTGATAAAAGAAAGGCGCATCCGAGGATGCGCCTTTGCTTAGCAAACGTGTCAGGCGGGAACGTTTGCGCCCCGCCATCACCGTGCTCGGACCAGGCCAGGCCGGGTCCGGCTGAAAGACGACTTAGTTGACGGCGTCTTTCAGGCCTTTGCCTGCCTTGAAACCTGGAACCTTGGCGGCTTCGATCTTGATCGCCTTGCCGGTTTGCGGGTTACGGCCGGTGCGCTCGGCGCGTTCCTTGACCGAGAAGGTACCGAAGCCAACCAGTACCACATCGTCACCTTGCTTCAGGGCGCCGGTGACGGATTCGATGACTGCGTCCAGCGCACGGCCGGCTACAGCTTTCGGGATGTCAGCAGATGCGGCGATAGCGTCAATCAGTTCCGACTTGTTCACTCTAAGTCCCCTTATTTCTCTATTGAGTTTGTTTCTAAGTATGTAATGAAAAGCTTATGAAACGTGCGCTGGGTGGCCTGATGACAATAGCGTGCCGCTTTATAGCAAGGCCCCGAAAAAACTGTCAAGGAAAGCCCCCCAGCCAAAAACTACTAATGCGTGCTGATTCTTTCCTTAGCATCGCCGTCGCGCTTTTCATCTTTCGCGACAATCTCCGGAGCCACATCTGGCAAGGGCTCCGGGGCGTATTGCAGCGCAATTTGCAGGACTTCGTCAATCCATTTGACCGGTTTGATCTGCAGATCCTGTTTGATATTTTCAGGAATCTCCTTCAAATCGCGAACATTCTCCTCGGGAATGATCACCGTCTTGATCCCGCCACGGTGTGCCGCCAGCAGTTTTTCCTTCAACCCGCCAATGGCCAGCACCTGGCCACGCAGGGTGATTTCGCCGGTCATGGCCACATCGGCGCGCACCGGAATCTGCGTCAGCGCCGACACCAGCGCGGTGCACATGCCGATACCGGCACTTGGGCCATCCTTCGGCGTAGCGCCTTCCGGCATGTGGATATGCACGTCATGCTTCTCGTGGAAGTCGGCGGCAATACCCAGGCTGCGAGCGCGGCTACGCACCACGGTCTGTGCGGCAGTGATCGACTCGACCATCACATCGCCCAACGAACCGGTCTTGATCAGCTGGCCCTTGCCGGGGATGACCACGGCTTCGATTGTCAGCAGTTCGCCGCCCACCTGGGTCCATGCCAGGCCGGTGACTTGGCCGATCTGGTCCTGTTGCTCGGCC
Organism: Pseudomonas monteilii NBRC 103158 = DSM 14164; assembly: GCF_000730605.1. Classification (GTDB taxonomy): domain Bacteria; phylum Pseudomonadota; class Gammaproteobacteria; order Pseudomonadales; family Pseudomonadaceae; genus Aquipseudomonas; species Aquipseudomonas monteilii. Next base: position 52,432 of record NZ_BBIS01000044.1, read on the forward strand.
AGGCCGTAGCGGAACTTGCGCACGCCCAGCAGGTGTTCCAGCTGCTCGCTGGCCACCTTGACCTTGACCTGCTTCTGCCCGGTATGTTCCTTGACCACCTTGCGGCATACCTTGGCAATTTGCCGCTCCAGGCCCCGCACACCGGCTTCGCGGGTGTAGTAGCGGATGATGTCGCGGATCGCCGAAACGTCGACTTCCAGCTCTTCTTTCTTCAAGCCGTTGGCCTTGACCTGCTTGGGCACCAGGTACTTGACCGCGATGTTGATCTTCTCGTCCTCGGTGTAGCCCGGCAGGCGGATGACTTCCATGCGGTCGAGCAACGCCGGCGGGATGTTCATCGAGTTCGAGGTGCACAGGAACATCACGTCCGAGAGGTCGTAATCAACCTCCAGGTAGTGGTCGTTGAAGTTGTGGTTCTGCTCCGGGTCGAGTACTTCCAGCAGCGCCGAGGCCGGGTCGCCACGCATGTCGCTGCCCATTTTGTCGATTTCGTCGAGCAGGAACAGCGGGTTGCGCACGCCCACCTTGGTCATCTTCTGGATGAGACGGCCTGGCATGGAGCCAATGTAGGTGCGGCGGTGACCACGAATTTCGGCTTCGTCACGCACGCCACCCAAGGCCATGCGAACGAACTTGCGGTTGGTAGCGGCCGCGATCGACTCGGCCAGCGAGGTCTTGCCGACACCGGGAGGGCCGACCAGGCACAGCACCGGGCCACGGATTTTCTTGACGCGCTTTTGCACGGCAAGGTATTCGAGGATGCGTTCCTTGACCTCTTCCAGGCCATAGTGGTCGGCATCGAGAATTTCCTCGGCCTTGGCCAGGTCCAGGCGCACTTTGCTCTGGGCCTTCCACGGTACCTGCACGAGCCAGTCGAGGTACGAGCGCACCACGGTGGCTTCGGCCGACATCGGCGACATCTGCTTGAGCTTGTTCAGCTCGGCCTGGGCCTTGGTGAGGGCATCCTTGGGCAGGCCAGCGGCTTCGATGCGCTTTTTCAGCTCTTCGACTTCGTTGTGGCCTTCATCGCCATCGCCGAGTTCTTTCTGAATGGCCTTCATCTGCTCATTCAGGTAGTACTCGCGCTGGCTGCGCTCCATCTGCTTCTTGACCCGGCCGCGAATGCGCTTTTCGACCTGCAGCAGGTCGATTTCGGCATCCAGCAGCGCCAGCACGTGCTCGACACGGGTTGGCAGGTCGACGATTTCGAGAATTTCCTGCTTCTGTTCGATCTTCAGGGCCATGTGGGCGGCCATGGTGTCGACCAGACGCCCTGGCTCTTCGATGCTGTTCAGCGAAGACAGCACTTCGGCAGGGACCTTCTTGCCCAGTTGTACGTATTGCTCGAACTGCGACAGCAACGTGCGCACGAACACTTCCGACTCGCGCTCGGCGGCGTCGGTTTCGTCGATCAGGGAGACTTCGGCACGGATGTGCCCTTCTACTTCGGTGAAACGCTCGACAGCGCCACGCTGCTCGCCTTCGACCAGCACCTTGACGGTGCCATCAGGCAGCTTCAGCAGTTGCAGCACGGTGGCAACGGTACCGACGCGGTACAGGGCGTCCTCGCCCGGGTCGTCGTCGGCCGGGTTCTTCTGGGCCAGCAGAAGGATCTGCTTTTCGCCCGTCATCGCGGCCTCGAGGGCCTCGATGGATTTTTCGCGCCCCACGAACAGCGGGATAACCATGTGCGGGTAAACAACGACATCGCGCAATGGCAAAAGAGGCAAGTCGAGGGTGGTCTTCATGATTTCGCCTCTACAGCGGCCTTATGGCCGGAAACCGGTGGAAATGATGCTTGGACCTAATGTGGGGGTACACTTGGGAAATTACAAGCGCTAGCGCAGGAAAAGCAGAAAGGGGCCCGTAGGCCCCCTCCTTGCTTGCAACCGTGAACCGGCCTTTGCCTGAATCAGGCGTCTGGCGCGGCCTTGGCTTGCGGCTCGCTGTTTTCGTAGATCATCAGCGGCTGCGAGGTACCCTCGATGACGCTCTCATCGATCACCACCTTGCTGACATCCTTCTTGGAAGGGATCTCGTACATGGTGTCGAGCAGCACGCCTTCGAGGATCGAACGCAGGCCACGGGCGCCAGTCTTGCGCTCCAGAGCCTTGCGGGCAACGGCCTTGAGTGCATCACTGCGGAACTCGAGGTCGACGCTTTCCATCTCGAACAGCTTGGCATACTGCTTGGTCAGGGCATTCTTCGGCTCGGTGAGAATCTGCATCAGCGCAGCCTCGTCCAGCTCGTCGAGGGTCGCCAGCACCGGCAGACGGCCGACGAATTCCGGAATCAGGCCAAACTTGACCAGATCGTCCGGCTCGACCTCACGCAGGGACTCGCCAACCTTCTTGCCCTCTTCCTTGCTGCGCACTTCGGCGCCAAAACCGATACCACCTTTGGTGGAGCGGTTCTGGATAACCTTTTCCAGGCCCGAGAACGCACCACCACAGATGAACAGGATGTTGCGGGTATCAACCTGCAGGAATTCCTGTTGCGGGTGTTTACGGCCACCTTGCGGCGGAACCGAAGCCACGGTGCCTTCGATCAGTTTCAACAACGCCTGCTGCACGCCCTCGCCCGAAACGTCACGGGTGATGGACGGGTTGTCCGACTTGCGCGAGATCTTGTCGATCTCGTCGATGTAGACAATGCCCATCTGGGCCTTTTCCACGTCGTAGTCGCACTTCTGCAACAGCTTCTGGATGATGTTCTCGACGTCCTCACCCACATAACCGGCTTCGGTCAGGGTGGTGGCGTCGGCAATGGTGAACGGTACGTTCAACAGGCGTGCCAGGGTTTCGGCGAGCAGGGTCTTGCCCGAGCCGGTCGGCCCGATGAGCAGGATGTTGCTCTTGCCCAGTTCGACTTCGTCACCCTTCTTGTCACGCTGGTTCAGGCGCTTGTAGTGGTTGTACACCGCTACGGCCAGCACCTTCTTCGCGCGCTCCTGACCAATGACGTACTGGTCCAGGATGCCGCTGATTTCTTTCGGCGAAGGTAATTTGTGCGCGCTGCTCTCGGCCTGGGCTTCCTGCACCTCCTCACGGATGATGTCATTGCACAGGTCGACGCACTCGTCGCAGATAAATACCGAGGGCCCGGCAATCAGTTTGCGCACTTCGTGCTGGCTTTTGCCGCAGAAGGAGCAATAAAGCAATTTGCCGCTGTCCTCGCCGTTACGGGTGTCAGTCATTCGATCGATCCAATCCGGTAGGCTTGCAACACAAGATGAAGGCAATTGCGGGCTTTTTCAAGTCCGCAGGTAGGCGCTTTGCGCACCTACCTGCTCTGGCGCCCCGGTTCAGGAGGCCAGTTGCCGCTTGTCGTAGACCGAGTCGATCAGGCCGTACTCGGCCGCGCGCGAGGCGCTCATGAAGTTGTCACGCTCGGTGTCGCGCTTGATGGTCTCGAGGTCCTGGCCGGTGTGGTAGGCCAGCAGCTCGTTCAGACGGGCCTTGATATTGAGGATTTCCTGGGCATGGATCTCGATATCGGTCGCCTGCCCCTGGAAGCCGCCCAACGGTTGGTGGATCATCACGCGCGAGTTCGGCAAGCAGTGACGCTTGCCTTTGGCACCGGCAGCCAGCAGGAAGGCGCCCATGCTGCAGGCCTGGCCGATGCAGATGGTCGAAACGTCCGGCTTGATGAACTGCATGGTGTCGTAAATCGACATGCCGGCGGTGACGGAGCCACCCGGCGAGTTGATGTACAGATGGATATCCTTGTCCGGGTTTTCCGCTTCAAGGAACAGCAGTTGCGCAACGACGAGGTTGGCCATGTAGTCCTCTACCGGGCCGACCAGGAAAATTACACGCTCCTTCAACAGGCGCGAGTAGATGTCGTAAGCGCGTTCGCCACGGGCGGACTGCTCGATAACCATCGGGACCAGGCCGCCTGCGGCCTGGATGTCAGAGCTCTGCTGAATATAAGAATTGCGGGACATGTCCTGCGCTCACTCCCAAATAGTCATGGCTTGAATACGCACAAGCCAGCTCGAAGGCTGGCTTGTGGGGGTTTCCTACGAGAGAACCTTATTACTCAGCTTCGGCAGGAGCCTGTGCTGGTTTAACGGCATCTTCGTACGAGACCGACTTGTCGGTCACAGTCGCTTTCTGCAGAACAGTATCTACAACTTGTTCTTCCAGCACAACCGAACGCACTTCGTTCAGTTGCTGGTCGTTCTTGTAGTACCAAGCGATGACCTGCTCAGGCTCCTGGTAAGCCGAAGCCATTTCTTCGATCATTTCGCGAACCTTGGCGTCGTCCGGCTTCAGTTCGAACTGCTTGACCACTTCAGCAACGATCAGGCCCAGCACAACGCGGCGCTTGGCTTGCTCTTCGAACAGCTCGGCTGGCAGTTGCTCTGGCTTGATGTTGCCACCGAACTGCTGAACAGCCTGCACGCGCAGACGGTTGACTTCGTTTTCCAGCAGGGCTTTTGGCACTTCGATCGGGTTGGCGGCCAGCAGACCGTCCATGACCTGGTTCTTGACCTTGGTCTTGATCGCCTGACGCAGTTCACGCTCCATGTTCTTGCGAACCTCGGTGCGGAAGCCTTCCAGGGTCGATTCCTTGATGCCGAACTGGGCGAAGAATTCTTCGTTCAGCTCTGGCAGCACAGGGGCGGCAACGCTGTTGACGGTGATGGTGAACTCGGCGGCTTTGCCAGCCAGGTCCAGGTTCTGGTAGTCCTCTGGGAAGGTCACGTTGACAACGCGCTCTTCGCCAGCCTTGGCGCCAACCAGGCCGTCTTCAAAGCCTGGGATCATGCGGCCGGAGCCCAGTACCAGCTGGGTGCCCTTGGCCGAACCACCGGCGAACACTTCACCGTCGACCTTGCCGACGAAGTCGATGTTGACCTGGTCGTCGTTCTGCGCGGCGCGCTCGACGGCTTCAAAGCGGGTGTTCTGCTTGCGCAGCACTTCCAGCATGTTGTCCAGGTCGGCGTCAGCCACTTCGGCGCTCAGGCGCTCGACGCTGATCGACTCCAGGCCGGCAACAGTGAACTCAGGGAACACTTCGAAGGTGGCGACGAATTCCAGGTCCTTGCCCTTTTCGAAGGACTTGGGCTCTACAGCCGGAGCGCCAGCCGGGTTCAGCTTCTGCTCGACGATGGCTTCGTAGAAGGAAGCCTGGACCAGGTCACCGAAAGCCTCTTGGCGGGCATCGGCCTCGAAGCGCTGACGGATCACGCTCATTGGCACCTTGCCTGGGCGGAAGCCGGCAACCTTGGCGCGCTTGGCAGTCTGCTGCAGACGCTTGTTGACTTCGTTCTCGACGCGCTCGGCCGGAACGGCGATGGTCATGCGGCGCTCGAGAGCGGAAGTGTTTTCAACAGAAACTTGCATGGATATTCCTCGTTGCACAGACGTTAGCCGGCGTTAGCCCGACTCCAGAATCAAGGGCAAGCATTCTAGTGAGTCGCGCAGCAGAAGTCACCCCACTCGGGACGACGGGAAACCACGCCGGTCGATTAACTTTCAAGGCCCGTACGGCGCACCGCCAGACCTGTTTCAATAAGGGCCGCACGACACCTGGGGCGCCCTACAGCCGAAATACCTTGTCAAACAACTGCCAACAACGATTTCGCTTCCTTTATTCAGGGTCGATTTCGTTGAACTGGCAGTACTCTTCCCATTCCATCCCCAGCGCCTCGGCGACCTCGCGGTGCGTCTCCAGGCGCATGGCCTGCAGTTGCTCCGGGGTTTCGGCGATCAGTTGCAGGGCCAGCTCCCAAGGCTGGATACCCTGCTCCTCGGCCGCATCCTCGAATGCCCATTCGATCTGCTGGGCCTGCTCGCGCGGATCCAGCTCGCGGATCTCTTCGAGCAGCTGCGGATTGGCCTCGGCAAAGCGCTGTAGCGCCAGGGCCTGACGGGCTTCTTTTGCGATCATAGGGTTGTTCCTCTGCCCGCCAACTGGGCCGTTGTTTCAACCGGCTGAAATCTAACAGCTTTTATTGGGGTGTCACCAGAGGATTGCAAGGGGGAATTGCGTCGCGGTCGCTAGTTTCTGGCGTGAGGTTTGTGGCGCTCGATCTCACAGGCGCCAGAACACTCAAGACATGCACACCGCAGCCACACAACCCCAAAAAAAAATGCGCCCGATCTCACGATCAAGGCGCCTTTTCAAGAATATGGGGTGGACGATGGGAATCGAACCCACGACAACTGGAATCACAATCCAGCGCTCTACCAACTGAGCTACGCCCACCATATTGCAGTCTTGCGATGTTGCGGCACTACCTTACAGAAGCATGGTGCGGACGAAGAGACTCGAACTCTTACAGCTTGCGCCGCTGGAACCTAAATCCAGTGTGTCTACCAATTTCACCACGTCCGCGTAACGCTTAAAACAAAGGCGCCAGATGCTATCGAGGCGCCCTTGAAAAATATGGGGTGGACGATGGGAATCGAACCCACGACAACTGGAATCACAATCCAGCGCTCTACCAACTGAGCTACGCCCACCATATTGCATTACCGCCTACTTGCGTGCCAAAGCTGCCTAATGGCGCACCCGGCAGGACTCGAACCTGCGACCATCCGCTTAGAAGGCGGATGCTCTATCCAGCTGAGCTACGGGCGCTTAAGCTTGAAGCCTAACCGAACGAGACCTTAACAGATAACTGCTAAACCACTCATTCTGCCCGACTTAGCCAACCAGTGCTAGGCTGTGCCCGACAAGTGCGGCGAATCTTATAGTCGACCCTGTACCTCGTCAACACCTTTTTAAAAAAAATTTAAATTATTTAAGGGGTTAGGGGATTTGCCCGACCACCCGCCTTTGCCCGTGGGCCGTGTCGTGCGAGAATGCGCGCTCTTTATTGTTTCCTTCTCGATGGTTAATCACGCGTCTATGACTGCACACCTAATCGATGGCAAGGCGATCGCCGCCAACCTGCGCAAGCAGATCGCTCAACGTGTCGTGGAGCGTCGCCAGCAAGGCCTGCGTACGCCGGGCCTGGCAGTGATCCTGGTCGGCACCGACCCCGCCTCCCAAGTCTATGTCTCGCACAAGCGCAAGGACTGCGAAGAGGTCGGCTTCATTTCGCAGGCGTTCGACCTGCCCAGCGAGACCTCGCAGCAGGCCCTGACCGAGCTGATCGACCGCCTCAATGACGACCCGGCTGTCGACGGCATCCTGCTGCAGTTGCCGCTGCCGGCGCACCTGGACGCCTCCCTGCTGCTCGAGCGCATTCGCCCGGACAAGGATGTGGACGGTTTCCACCCGTATAACATCGGCCGCCTGGCCCAGCGCATCCCGCTGCTGCGCCCGTGCACGCCGAAAGGCATCATGGCCCTGCTGGAAAGCACCGGCCAGGACCTGTACGGCATGGATGCGGTGATCGTTGGCGCTTCCAACATCGTGGGTCGCCCGATGGCCATGGAACTGCTGCTGGCCGGCTGCACCGTCACCGTCTGCCACCGCTTCACCAAAGACCTGGCTGGCCATGTCGGGCGCGCCGACCTGGTGGTCGTGGCCGCCGGCAAGCCGGGCCTGGTCAAGGGTGAGTGGGTCAAGGAAGGCGCTATCGTCATCGACGTGGGCATCAACCGCCAGGAAGACGGCAAGCTGGTTGGCGACGTGGTCTACGAGACCGCCCTGCCGCGCGCTGGCTGGATCACGCCGGTGCCGGGTGGCGTCGGGCCGATGACCCGTGCCTGCCTGCTGGAAAACACGCTGTATGCGGCAGAAGAGCTGCACAAGTAACACGGCGCAAAATGAAAACGGCACCTCTGGCAGGTGCCGTTTTTTTTGCCTGTGGTTAATCACTGAGCTTAGGCGATCACTTCCTGGCCGCTTCCCACGATTTAAGCAGCTCGTTGTAGCTGACCGTCTCGCCCTTGGGTTTTTCGTTGGCCAGCTTGGGTTTCGGAGCACCCGGCTGGTCGAACCAGTACTGGGCATCCTTCTCCGGGTTTAGCTTGGGCGCACAGGTGGCCTGGGCATTGGACCGTTGCAAGCGTTCCATCATGCGGTCCTGATCCCGCGCCAGGCCATCCAGCGCTTCCTGCGGGGTCTTCTCGCCGCTGGCCACCTCGGCGATATGGCTCCACCACAACTGCGCCAACCGTGGATAATCCGGTACGTTGGTACCGGTGGGTGTCCACTGCACCCGTGCCGGGCTGCGGTAGAACTCCACCAGCCCACCCAGCTTGGGTGCCAGGTCGGTCATGGCCTGGGAGTTGATGTCCGACTCGCGAATCGGCGTCAGGCCGACGATGGTCTTCTTCAGCGAGACGGTCTTGGAGGTGACGAACTGGGCATACAACCACGCTGCCAGGCGTTGCTTCTCGGGGGTGGACTTGAAGAACGTCCACGATCCTGTGTCCTGATAGCCCAGCTTCATCCCCTCCTCCCAATAAGGTCCCTTCGGCGAGGGCGCCATGCGCCACTTCGGCGTGCCATCGGCATTCACCACCGGCAATCCGGGCTTGGTCATGTCGGCGGTAAACGCGGTGTACCAGAAGATCTGCTGGGCGATGTTGCCCTGCGCCGGCACCGGCCCCGCCTCGGAGAAGGTCATGCCCTGCGCTTCCTTGGGCGCATAGGCACGCATCCAGTCCACGTACTTCTGGGTGGCATATACAGCGGCCGGGCCGTTGGTGTCGCCGCCACGGGTGACACTGGAGCCCACCGGGTGGCAGTCCTCCACGCGAATGCCCCATTCATCCACCGGCAGGCCGTTGGGCAGCCCTTTGTCGCCACCACCAGCCATGGAGAACCAGGCATCCGTGAAGCGCCAGCCCAGCGACGGGTCTTTCTTGCCGTAGTCCATATGGCCATAGACGCGCTTGCCGTCGATTTCCTTGACGTCTTCGGTAAAGAACTTGGCAATGTCTTCATAGGCCGACCAGTTAACCGGCACACCCAGCTCGTAGCCGTACTTTTCCTTGAATTTGGCTTTCAGCTCAGGGCGCTCGAACCAGTCGGCGCGGAACCAGTACAGGTTGGCGAACTGCTGGTCAGGCAGCTGGTAGACCTTGCCGTCTGGCGCGGTGGTGAAGGAAATGCCGATGAAGTCCTTCAGGTCCAGGGTCGGCGAGGTGTAGTCCTTGCCTTCGTTGGCCATCAGGTCGGTGATCGATTCCACCTTGCCGTAGCGAAAGTGCGTACCGATCAGGTCGGAGTCGTTGACCCAACCGTCGTAGATGTTCTTGTCCGACTGCATCTGTGTCTGCAGTTTCTCCACCACGTCGCCTTCCTGGAGCAGGTCGTGGGTCAGCTGGATGCCGGTGATTTCGCTGAAGGCCTTGGCCAGCACTTTGGACTCGTATTCATGGGTGGTGATGGTTTCCGACACCACGTTGATCTTCATGCCACGGAACGGCTCGGCGGCCTTGATGAACCACTTCATCTCGGCCATCTGCTGTTCCGGCGTTAGCGTCGATGGCTTGAACTCGCTGCCAAGCCATTTCTTCGCGGCGTCCTCGTATTGGTCGGCCCAGGCTGTGCCATGCACGCTGGCCAGCACCAGCAACGCGGCCAGGGTCAAATGTCGCGTTTTATGCTTGTTATCGAACATTGTGATCTCCCGTTTCTGTTAATCCACAGGGCCGCTCGCTCAGCCCCAGCGCAGCACCACCACCAGCCACGCCAGCGACAGCAGCGAGGCCACCCACAACGGCCAATCGCTGACACCGACCACCAGCAAATGCAGGTAGGCGCTGGCCAGCAGGCCGATGAACAAGCGGTCACCCCGGCTGGTGACCAACGGCAAGAAGCCGCGCCGCTCCACGCAAGGGCGGCGCAGCTCAAGCAGTGTCATGCCCAGCAGCAGCACACCAACGGCAGCAAAGAACAGCGCCGTCGGCAAGGTCCAGGCCATCCACTCCATGCGTTGCCCTCCTCACACCCGGCCCAGGGCAAAGCCCTTGGCCACATGGTTGCGCACGAACCAGATCACCAGCATGCCCGGCAAAATGGTCAGTACCCCCGCCGCCGCCAGCACCCCCCAGTCGATACCCGAGGCCGACACGGTGCGGGTCATCACGGCAGCAATCGGCTTGGCATTCACCGAGGTCAGGGTGCGCGCCAGCAGCAGCTCGACCCAGGAAAACATAAAGCAGAAAAACGCCGTCACGCCGATACCAGAGCCAATCAGCGGAATGAAGATCTTCATGAAGAAGCGCGGGAAGCTGTAGCCGTCGATGTAGGCCGTTTCGTCGATTTCCTTTGGCACGCCCGACATGAAGCCCTCCAGGATCCACACCGCCAGCGGCACGTTGAACAGGCAATGGGCCAGGGCCACGGCTATATGGGTGTCGAACAGGCCGATCGACGAGTACAGCTGGAAGAACGGCAGCAGGAACACCGCCGGGGGCGCCATGCGGTTGGTCAGCAGCCAGAAGAACAGGTGCCGGTCGCCGAGGAAGCGGTAGCGCGAGAAGGCATAGGCCGCCGGCAGCGCCACCAGCAACGAAATCAGCGTGTTCAGGCACACGTAGTACAGCGAGTTGATGTAACCGCTGTACCAGCTGGCATCGGTGAAGATCACCCGGTAGTTGTCGAGGGTGAATGCCTGCGGCCACAGGGTCAGGCCGCCAAGGATCTCGGTGTTGCTCTTGAACGACATGTTCAGCAACCAGTAGATCGGCACCAGCAGGAAGAAGAAATACAGCAGCAGGGCCAGCGTTTTGCGCGTGCTCATGGGCTAGTCCTTGTCGGCATGGGTCATGGCTGTGTAGAACAGCCACGACACCAGCAGGATGATCAGGAAGTACACCAGCGAGAACGCCGCCGCCGGGCCCAGGTCGAACTGCCCCACGGCCATGCGCGTGAGGGTCTGGCTGAGGAAAGTGGTGGCGTTACCCGGCCCGCCACCGGTCAGCACGAACGGCTCGGTGTAGATCATGAAGCTGTCCATGAAGCGCAGCATCACCGCGATGAGTAGCACATTCTTCAGCTTGGGCAGCTGGATGTGGCGGAACACCGCCCAGCCCGAAGCACGGTCGATGCGCGCGGCCTGGTAGTACACGTCGGGGATGGCGCGCAGGCCCGAATAGCACAGCAGTGCCACCAGTGACGTCCAGTGCCATACGTCCATCACCAGCACCGTAAGCCAGGCGTCGAACGGGTCGCCGGCGTAGTTGTAGCTGACCCCGAGCTTGGCCAGGGTAGCGCCAAGCAGGCCGATGTCGGCACGGCCGAAGATCTGCCAGATGGTGCCCACCACGTTCCACGGGATCAGCAGCGGGATGGCCATGACGATCAGGCACACCGACGCCATGCGCCCCTTGGTCGGCATGGTCAGGGCAATGCCGATGCCCAGCGGGATCTCGATCAGCAGTACGCAGGCGGAATAGATGAACTGGCGCAGTAGCGCATCATGCAACGCCGGGTCGCGCAGCACCTGGCGGTACCAGTCGGCACCGACGAAGTAGCGGTTGGACTGGTCGAAAATATCCTGCACCGAGTAGTTGACCACGGTCATCATCGGTACCACCGCGCTGAACGCCACCAGCAGGAACACCGGCAGCACCAGCCACCAGGCTTTGTTGTTCGGCACTTTGTTCATGGCCCGGCCTCCAGCAGCACATCGTCGACGTACAGCATCAACCACTGCGCCGGCAAGCTGACCCAGGCCTGATCCACAGGCAACGGGCGGTCCTCGCCCAGGCGCGCCTTCAGCGCGACACCGCCTACTTCGACGGTGACGATGCGGTAGGTGCCCAGGTCTTCGATATCCAGCACGCGTGCGGGGATGGCGCCATCGAACGGGCTGTCCCACAGCTGCACGAATTCTGGTCGGATGCCCACTTGCAAGCGCCCGCCTGCCGTTGCCGCCAGCCGTTCGCGCAGGCCATCGGGCAGCGCCAGGTGGACATCACCAAACGCCACCCCGTCGGCTTCGGCACGCACCTCGATCAGGTTCATGCCCGGGCTGCCGATGAAGTAGCCGACAAAGGTATGCCGGGGCCGCTCGAACAGCTCACGCGGGGTGCCGAACTGAACGATGCGGCCACCGTGCATCACTGCGATCTTGTCAGCGAAGGTCGATGCCTCCAGCTGGTCATGGGTGACGTAGATCATGGTGATGTTGAACTGCTCGTGAATCTGCTTCAGCTTGCGCCGCAGCTTCCACTTCAGGTGCGGGTCGATCACCGTCAGCGGCTCGTCGAACAGGATCGCCGACACGTCATCGCGCACCAGGCCGCGGCCCATGGAGACTTTCTGCTTTTCGTCGGCGCTGAGGTTGCGCGCCTTCTTGCGCAACACGGCAGACAGGTCGAGCACCTCGGCAATTTCTTCCACCCGGGCACGCACCCGGGCTTCATCCAGCCCTTGGTTGCGCAAGGGGAAGGCCAGGTTGTCGAACACCGTCATGGTGTCGTACACCACCGGGAACTGAAACACCTGGGCAATGTTGCGCGCTTGCGGCGACAGCTGGTTGACCGGTTTGCCGTCGAACAGCACCTCGCCATGGGACGGCGTCAGCAGCCCGGAAATGATATTGAGCAGGGTCGACTTGCCGCAGCCCGACGGCCCAAGCAACGCGTAGGCGCCGCCCTGCTCCCATACATGCTCCAGCGCGTGCAGGGCATAGTCCGCCTCGCTGGCGGGCTGGCGACTGTAACTGTGCGCCAGTTGGCGCAGGCGGATTTCGGCCATCACCCTCTCCTTGCCTGGCGCAACCCCGGGGCCTGCACCAACGCCCCGGCGCTGTCGAAGACGAACAGCTTGTGGGTGGGGATGAACACGCGGATCGGCGTGTCCACCTGGTATTCATGCACCCCGGGCAGGTGCAGGATCATGCGCCAATGCTCGTTACGCACATGCAGGAACGTTTCGGAACCGCTGATCTCGGCCAGCTCCACCAGCACCGCCAGTTCCAGGTCATCATCGTGGGCGGGCACCAGGGTGATATGGCTGGGGCGCACGCCAAAGCGGTAGTCGCCTTCGGCAAGCGCCTGCAAGTCGGCATTGCGGGCAAAATGCACGGCCTGGGCCAGGCTCACCTCGTTGCCACTGATACGGCCAGGCACCAGGTTGATCGGCGGCTCGGAGAACAGTTCGGCCGCCAGCACACTGCCCGGGCGCTGATACACCTCGGCGGTGGGGCCGCTTTGCACGATGCGACCCTCATGCACAAGGGTGGTGGTGCCGCCCAGCGCCAGCGCCTCGTTGGGCTCGGTGGTGGCGTATACCGCAATGCAGTGGCGCGCCGCGAACAGCTCGCGAAGCTCCTGGCGCAGGCCTTCGCGCAACTTGTAGTCGAGGTTGACCAACGGCTCGTCAAAGAGGATCAACGAGGCATCCTTGACCAGCGCCCGGGCCATCGCCGTGCGTTGCTGCTGGCCGCCGGACAGCTCCAGCGGCAGGCGCTGCAGGTAGGTTTCGATGCGCAACATCTCGGCAGTTTCCTGCACACGCCTACGGATGTCCGCCTCGGCCATGCGCGCCTGGCGCAGCGGCGAGGCGATGTTTTCGTACACGCTCAAGGTCGGATAATTGATGAACTGCTGGTACACCATCGACACGTTACGCTGGCGCACCGGCACACCCGTCACGTCCTGGCCATCCATCAGTACCCGGCCCCGGTCCGGGCGATCGAGCCCGGCCATCAGGCGCATCAGGCTGGTCTTGCCGGCCAGGGTGCGGCCCAGCAGCACGTTGAACGAACCAGGCTCGAAACGCAGCGAGGCATCGACGATCCACGGCTGGTTGTCGACGCTGCGGCTGACCTGCTCCAGCACCAGGGACATGGCATGGCCTTCTTGTCGTTGTTGTCTGCCGGGCACAGCCAGTTCCGTGCCAGTTGCTCCCCGATGCTCTGGCTTGAGGCCTGAGCGACAGACCACACAAATCGGGGGTTCGCAAGTGAACACAATCACTGAACAACTGAACACCTGCCAGTTTGACAATGAACACCCGTGAACAACACTGAACAGCGGTCCGCCCATAACAACAACCACACAGGACAGGCCCATGGCCGCATCCGCTCCGACCCATGCCCAACTCATCCAGGCATCCTGGGCCCGCTGCCGCGATCACGGTTTGCAACCGCAGCATGCACCGGACTTCGACTGCCTGACCCGCGCCGAACTCAGCGAACTGCTGGAGAAACGCCAAGCCCTGCTGCGCCTGACCCGCGAGGAAGTGCTGCCGCAATATGCACACCTGCTAGGCAACGCCAGCTACCTGGTGATGCTGGCCGATGCCAGCGGCTGCCTGCTCGACAGCTGGGGTTCGCGGCGTTTCATCGAGCCGCGCCAGCAGCATGGTTTCAGCGCCGGCGCCCACTGGCACGAGCGCGGCGTTGGCACAAATGCCTTGGGCACCGCGCTGATTTGTGCCCAGGCCATTCACGTCGGCCAGGACGAGCACTTCCTGCGCCAGAACCGCTACATGTACAGCGCCGCCGCCCCCCTGTTCGACGCCGCACGGCAACTGGTCGGGGTGTTCGACGTGGCTAGCGACGGCTATCTGCCGCCCAGCCAGACACTGGGCCTGGTGCGCATGATGGGCCAGAGCCTGGAAAACCGACTGATCCTTGCCGAACATGCCGACCAGCACGCACAACTGATCTTCAACAGCGCCTCCGACAACCTCGACAGCCCCTGGGCCGGCCTGCTGGTGTTCGATGAGCATGGGCAGGTGCTGGCCGCCAACCACCGGGCCGACAGCCTGCTCGGTGGTAACCCGTTGCGGCAGAACATCGAGCAGCTGTTCCAGTTGCCCCTGCAGCAGTTACTCAGCCATCCCCGGCAACAGCCCTTCGCCCTCCAGGCCACCGGGCGCAACCGCTTTCATTGTCAGTGGCAACCGCCACGCGAAACGCCCCACCGTCCTGAACCTGGCAACGGCGAGCCGCGCCTGGAAAAAGCGCGAGTGCAGGCCGGCCTGCTGCTGGAAAAGGACATTCCAGTGTTGGTGCAGGGTGAAACCGGTGTAGGCAAGGAAGTGTTCGTGGAAACCCTTCACCGTGCCAGCAGCCGCGCCAACAAGCCCCTGGTCGCCGTCAACTGCGCGGCGATCCCGGCCGAACTGGTGGAGTCGGAGCTGTTCGGCTACGACAAAGGCGCGTTCACCGGCGCCCACCACAAAGGCAACCCGGGGCTGATCCGCAAGGCCGACCACGGCATCCTGTTTCTCGATGAGATCGGCGACATGCCGCTGCCTACCCAGGCCCGGCTACTGCGCGTGTTGCAATCGCGCAGCATCCAGCCGCTGGGCAGCGGCGAACCGGTAGCGGTGGATATCCGCGTGGTGTCGGCGAGCAACCGCGACCTGGCCGAAGAGGTGCGTGCCGGGCGCTTTCGTCAGGATTTGTATTACCGCATTGCCGGGCTGACGGTGGTGCTGCCGCCGCTGCGCGAGCGTGCGGACCGGCGGCAGTTGATCGACCAGGTGCATGCCCGCTACCGCGAGCCTGGGCAACCGGCGCGGCTGCCCCCGGCCATTATGGAGTTGCTCGATCAGCACCCCTGGCCTGGCAATGTGCGCGAACTGGTCAGTGTGGTGCAGGTGGCACTGGCCTTGGCGGGCAGCGGGCCCGTCGGCGTCGAGCACCTGCCTGCAGGGTTTCTGGCCGAGTTGCAGGTGCCTGTGCTGGTGGCGACCGAAGCGGTAGACCTGCAGACGCTGGTTGAACAAGCCAATGGCAACCTGTCAGCAGTGGCGCGCGGCCTGGGGATCAGCCGGACCACCCTCTACAAGCGGCTGCGTGAGCGATGAATCTATTGACCTGCACGGCCGCTCAAGGATTACGCCACTGCACCGGTTGCCGGTAAGCCTGTGCCCAGGCTTGCACTTCACTGGCCGGCATAGGCCGGGCAATGCAGTACCCCTGCGCCAGCTCGCAGCCCAGCCCCATCAGCACCCGGCCGTGCTCGACGCTCTCCAGCCCCTCGGCGATCACCTCCCGGCCAAAGGCCCGGGCCAGGCCGATCACCGCCGCTGTCAGCGCCAGGTCGTCCTGATCATGGAGGATGTCACGCACGAACGACTGATCGATCTTGATCGTCTGGGTCGGCAAGCGTTTCAGGTAACTCAACGACGAATAGCCGGTACCGAAATCGTCCAGCGAGAAGCGCACGCCCAGTGCGCGGCACGCGTCCAGGCAACGGCTGACGTGCTGCAGGTTGTCGATGGCGACGGATTCGACGATTTCCAGGTCCAGCCTGGCCGGGTCCACCGCCGGGTACGCTGCCAACAGCTGCTGCAGGCGCTCGGCAAAGTCACTGCGCTGTAAATGCCGCGCGGCGATGTTCACACTCAGCGACCAGGGCTGCCCTTTCTGCTGCCAGGCCTGCAACTGGGTCAAGGCCTGGTCGAGCACCCACTCGCCGATTTCAACGATCAGGTCGGTCTGCTCTACCCAAGGCAGGAAATCGCCGGGCGGCACCACGCCACGGCCTGGCCGATGCCAGCGCAGCAAGCCCTCGAAGCCCAGCACCTGGCCGCTGCGCAGGTTGACCTTGGGCTGGAAGTAAAGGCAAAGCTCTCGGTTGTTAAGGGCCCGTCGCACCCGCGCCACTGTCTGGTGAGTGGCCTTGAGCTCCTGCTCCTGCGACACGTCAAACATGTGATACCGGTTGCGCCCGCGCTGCTTGGCCACATACATGGCCTGGTCGGCATGGCGCACCAGGGTATCGGCATCTTCGTCATCCTGCGGGTACAGGGTCACGCCGATACTGGCGCTGAGCGACAGCGTGTGCCCCCGAACCACACAGGGGGCCGCCAATGCCCGCAATACCCGCCGCAGGGCTGCATGCAGCTTTCGCTCATCATCGACGTCGCGCAGGATCAGCACGAACTCGTCGCCCGACAACCGGGCAACGGCATCACCCCCGCGCAGGATGCGCTTCAGGCGCTGGGCCACTTCCACCAGCAGCAGGTCGCCCACAGAGTGCCCGTAACCGTCGTTGACCGCCTTGAAGCCATCCAGGTCGAGCATGCACACCGCCAGCGGGATGTCTTCACGCCGCGAGTAGGCCAGGGCCTGGTTCAACAGGTCGGAAAGGTAGGCGCGATTGGGCAGGCCAGTGAGCACATCGTGCCCCACCCGCCATTGCAAGGTGTGCAGCAGTTGGCGCTTCTCGGTGACGTCAAAGCGGATCGACACGTACTTGCGCACCAGGCCGGTCAGCGGGTCGACCAAGGGCACCATGGTGCTGTCGACCCAGTACAGCGAACCGTCCTTGGACCGGTTGCAGATCTCGCCCTTCCACACCCGCCCGGCGGCCAAGGCCCGCCACATGCCAACGAAGAACGCCGGCTCGTGCAGGCCGGAGTTGAGGATGCGGTGGTTGGCTCCCAGCAATTCCTCGCGGCTGTAGCCCGAGATGCTGCAGAACTGCTGGTTGACGTAGGTGATGTTCCCACGCAGGTCGGTTTCCGAAAAGATCGCGGCCGCGTCCACGGCCGCGCGATAGATATCATCCATAAAGCATCCTGCCTTAGCGGTTGAAGCGCTCCACCAGAGCGCGCAATCCGGCGCACACTTGTTCCAGTTCGGCGCCGCGCGAGGCAGCGGCGTTGGCGCTGTGGGCACTGTGCTGGGCAATACCGGCTACGCCGTTGATCTGCCGCGAAACGTCTTCGGCCACTGCCGACTGCTGCTGCGAAGCGGTCGCCATCTGCTGGCTCATGTCGCTGATGCGCTGAACCGCATCGCGAATGCCATGCAGCGCCTGTCGCGCTTCCTGCACCTGGGCAACGCCCAGCTCGGCACCTTCGATGCCCTGGCTGGCGATCGCCACGGCTTCTTCGGCGCCACTGCGCAGCGCATCGATGATGGCCTGGATGTGCAGGGTCGACTGGCGGGTCTTGTCGGCCAGCGCCCGCACCTCATCGGCGACCACGGCAAAGCCGCGCCCTTGCTCGCCCGCACGCGCCGCCTCGATGGCAGCGTTGAGGGCCAGCAGGTTGGTTTGCTCGGCAATGCCGCGGATCATTCCGGTAGCCTCCGCGATGGCACCGGTCTGACCGGCCAGCTGGCTGACCGCCTGGTTGATCTGCGTCACGGTGCTGGCCAAGGTACGAATGGCTGCACCGCTGGCATCTGCCACCTGGCTACCCTGCTCGGCCAGCAGGTGCGCGGTGTGTGCCTCGGCGGCGGTCAACTGGACATGGTTGGCCACTTCACCGATGGAGGCGGCCATCTGGTTCATTGCCGTGGCGCTCAGGTCGGTTTCGGCGCGTTGCTCCAGCAGCGCGGCCTCAGTGCCGCGCGACAGCTGCCCGGCATCGTGGGCGGCCACGGACATTTGCCCGGCCAGGTCGCTTAACCGCGTCAATGCGGTTTTCAGGCGTGCCTCTTCGCTGATCAACATCAGTTGCAGTTGCCCTGCGGCACCCGGCAAGTCGCTGTAGGTCAAGGCTGCAACCGGATCGGCGAAGGCACCGTCGGCGCCTTGCACAACCTGCTGCAACTGCCGGCCAAGGGCATCGCGTGCCCACAGGCCGTAGGCCAGGAACAGCCCCAGGGTCAGCGCCTGCCCCACCAGGCCAGGCCATAGCTGGTTGGCGCCCAGTGCCAGCAGCCCGCCCACCAGTGGCAAGGCCAGCGCCTGCGCCAGCACGTTCAGCCGACGCGGCACCGACAATGCCGCCTGACCGTTGCGCAGCCGCGCATACAGGGCTTCGGCACGGGCCACCTGCTCACGCGTGGGACACACCCGCACCGACTCGTAGCCGACCACACGCCCGCCTTCGAGGATAGGCGTGACGTAAGCGTTGACCCAGTAGTAGTCGCCGTTACGGCAGCGGTTCTTGACGATGCCCATCCAGCTCTTGCCAGCTTTCAGGTAGCGCCACATCAACGCGTACACCGCCGGCGGCATGTCCGGGTGGCGCACCAGGTTGTGCGGGCTGCCGATCAGTTCGGCCTCGCTGTAGCCGCTGATAGCGGCGAATTCGGGGTTGCAGTAGGTGATCAGGCTGGCGGTATCGGTAGCAGAAATCAGCCGCTGATCAGGGGGAAAACGTTGCTCGACCGGGGTAACCGGCAAGTTGAGGCGCACGATGAGACTCCATTCACTGACGTGCCGGTACTCAGCTCATCGACAACCATCGGAACCGATCCGTAGCGATCCGCTCCAAATGGCACATGCGCTTCCCGCCGTTGGGCACGAGGCGAACCCCACAGGGATGTTGACGATGACTGACCGGTCAAGCCGTGAATTCTACGAAATTCATCACATAAATAAAACAAAGGTGATCAATCATGGCGTTGCGCCATGCTGATAGATATCGTTAAGTTCTTGATTCTAAATGGGAATTAAGTGATGACGAGATCCGCTTTGGGTACCGCACTGCGCCGCTACCGCAAGCTGGCGGGCCTGACCCAGGCACAACTGGCCGAACGGACCGGCTTCGATCCCAAGACCATCAGCCGCTTCGAAACCAGCACCTATACCCCCAGCATCGATGCACTCATGGCGTTTGCTCAGGTGCTGGGCGTCAAACCCAAGGACTTCTTCGCCGAGCCGGACGACGAAGAGGAGCAGCGTGCGTACCTGTTCGGCGTCATTCACAACGCACCGCCCAAGGATCTTGGCAAGCTGATTGCAGCAGTGGAGCAGGCACTGGCCAAGCCCTGAACTGATTCGCGCCTACCCAATTCACGGCATGCACCGAAGTAGAGCCTGGCAGGTCAGATTGCCCCATAACTGGTCAGACCGGTAAGGCCGAAAACCCTTGCAAAGTCGGATTTTTCGCGCTTTTATGGCTCCGCGCTGAACAAACCGGTAAGACCACAATAATTAAGTCCTGCGCTCTTTCGCCCCGTGCGGCTACCGAAGCAAGGACACCGATCAGAGATCAATCCCATGCTTAAATGGTGCTCGCGTTCGATCTTCCTGCAAGTCGTGCTCGGCCTTGCCCTCGGCATCGCCTGCGGTCTCAGCTTTCCCGACCTTTCCCTGCAACTCAAACCCCTTGGCGACGGCTTCATCAAGCTGATCAAGATGCTCATCGGCCTGATCGTATTCTGCGTGGTGGTCAGCGGTATTTCGGGCGCGGGCGACCTGAAAAAGGTCGGGCGCATCGGCCTGAAGTCAGTGATCTACTTCGAAGTGCTGACCACCCTGGCGCTGGTGATCGGCCTGGTGTTCGCCTTCAGCAGTGGCATTGGTAGCGGTGCCAACATTCACCTGGACCAGCTGTCCACCGCCGATGCCAACGGCCTGGCCGAGCGCGGCCAGCACATTCACGGCGCCACGGCGTTCTTCATGGACCTGATCCCTACCTCGGTGATCGGTGCCTTCGCCGACAACAATATTCTTCAGGTGCTGTTGTTCTCGGTACTGTTCGGCAGCGCGCTGAACCTGGTGGGTGACTCGGCCGCCGGCATTTCGCGGCTGATCAACGAACTGAGCCATGTGATCTTCCGCATCATGGGCATGATCGTGCGTCTGGCGCCTATCGGTGTGTTCGGCGCCATCGCCTTCACAACCAGCAAATACGGCCTGGAATCGCTGCAGCACCTGGGCGGGCTGGTCGCACTGTTCTACCTGACCTGTGCCGGCTTCGTGCTGATCGTGCTGGGGACGGTCATGCGCCTGTCGGGCCTGAAGCTGTTGCCGCTCATCAAGTACCTGCGTGAAGAGCTGACCATCGTGCTGGGCACCGCCTCTTCCGACGCCGTGCTGCCGCAGATCATGCGCAAGCTGGAGCACCTGGGCATTGGCAGCTCCACCGTCGGCCTGGTGATCCCGACGGGCTACTCGTTCAACCTCGACGGCTTCTCCATCTACCTGACCCTGGCCATCGTGTTCATCGCCAACGCCACCGGCACGCCGCTGGAAATGACCGACCTGCTTACCATCCTGCTGGTGTCGCTGGTGACTTCCAAGGGCGCTCACGGCATCCCAGGCTCGGCGCTGGTCATCCTGGCCGCCACCTTGACCGCCGTACCCGCGATTCCGGTGGTTGGCCTGGTGCTGGTGCTGGCAGTGGACTGGTTCATGGGCATCGGCCGGGCATTGACCAACCTGATTGGCAACTGCGTGGCCACCGTGGCCATCGCCCGCTGGGAAAAGGACATCGACCTGGAGCGCGCGCAGAACGTGCTCGACGGCAAGCCCGGCTTTGCCCCCACGCCGCGCAAACAGCCCAACACGCACCATCAACAGGAATTCTGAACCAGAGCGGCCGGCGATCACGCCGGCCCTTGCAGGAGCGAACCGTGATCAGCTCATCAACCGTCGTCAACTCAGTGGTGGAAAAACTGCGCCAGGCCTTGGCCCGGGGCCAATGGCGCACCGGCGACATGCTGCCGGGCCAGCGCGAGCTGGCCGAACAACTGGGCATCAGCCGCCCTAGCCTGCGCGAAGCGGTGACCGTGCTGGAGACCCTGGGCCTGGTCCGCTCGTTGCCAGGCAAGGGCGTACTGGTACTGGACGCCGATGCCACCCTCCAGGAACCCGGCATCGACACCAGCGCTGCGGCCAGCCTGGCCGACGTACTGGAACTGCGCTACACCCTTGAGCCCTTCATCGTTGGCCTTGTGGCGCAATCGGCCAACAGCCAGGACATCGGCCAGTTACGCCTGACCCTGATGGACATGCGCGAAGCGCTGGAGGCCGATGACAGCGAAGCCGGCGTGAAGGCCTACATCGCCTTCCATGAAGCGCTGTTCGCGCTCACCACCAACCCGATCTTCCAGAGCGTGGTGCAGCAGACCGGCAATGCCCTGAAACAGAGCGCCGACATGCTGCGCAACTCGCCCGAGCACCTGGCGGCGCGGCTAAAGGAGAACGAAGCCGTGGTACGTGCCATACGTGAACGCAACAGCGCCCAGGCCAGTGCCCAGATGCGCCAGCACATCCTCGCCGAAGGCCAGCGCATGGGCATTTCGCTGAACATCCCGGACGAACACCCGCATCCATGACCCCAGGAGAGCGACCATGAACGCCGCCCCTCACCTGCCCGCCCTGCTTGCGGCCGGCGAAACCCGCCTGTCGGCCGAGCAGATCTACCCCCGGCTGTTCGACGCCATTCTCGAACAGCGCCTGCCCCCGGGCGCGCTGCTGCCCGAGCAGGCGTTGGGGCATGCCTTTGGTGTCAGTCGCACCGTGATTCGTCGTGTGCTTGAGCGCCTGTCCGACCAGCAAGTGGTGGTGCAGCGCCCCAGCCACACCGCGCACCTGGCCGCGCCCGACCCGGATCAGGCACGTCAGGTGCTCAGCGCCCGGCGCCTGGCCGAAACCACGCTGATTACCCTGGCCACCCAGCGCGCACGGCCGGCGCAGGTGCGCCAGCTGCGGCAACTGGTAGAGCGCGAACGCCAGCACCACGAAAGCGGTGAGCGCTGCGCGGCGATCCGCCTGGGCGGTGAGTTTCACCTGAAACTGGCGCAGGTGGCGGCCAATGCGCCGCTGGCACGGTTCCTCAATGGGCTGGTGCCGATGACCTCACTGATCATCGCCCGTTACGAATCACCGTGTTGCGACCACTGTGCATGGGAAGAACACGCGGCCATCATCGATGCCGTGGAGCAAGGCGATGCCGAGGCGGCGTTGGGTTTGATGCACAAGCACCTGGACCGCCTGGAAGCAAAGCTCGACCTGAATTGACCGTTCATGCTGACGCGGTCCTACAGGGATTGCGTCGCCTAAGCGATAAGGTACACGGCAGTACTTCGCACGCCACCCTATACTGCAAAAACCACCCCAGCCTCTATCAGGGAGGCGGTTGCGTGAGTGCTCGAATCCTTCTGTTGCTGTGCCTGCTGTTGGCCCTGGCCGGCTGCGCGGGCAAGCGCCCACCTGTCCCGCCTGCGCCTGCGGTGCTCACGCCCGCGGCCTGGCAACGCATCGACCAGGAGCTGATCGACGCTTCGGTCGGCGCAGCCGGTTCGGCCAACGACTATGCCCGGCGCTCCATGCGGGTATGGAAGGAACAGGTACAACAGCGCACCGAAAGCGACTTCATCCCTTGGTTCACCGGTTACTGGACCCAGCAGTGGCTCACCCTCAAAGTGGCCTGGTACAAGCTCGACAGCGGCGAAGGCCGTGAACCTGCGGAAAAGCGCCTGGCCCTGTACCTGCAGGAGCAATACCACGAGCGGGTGATCGAACCGGTGGCCGAGCAGATCAACCCCGAGGGCATCCGCGACCGCGCCTGCGAGCTGTACCTGCAGCTGCTCGGCCAGCAGGTACCCGCCATCATCAGCCGCTACAACGCGCCGCCCGAGCAGGTCAGCCAGCGCCTCAACCGCATCCCCGCCATCCACCTAGGGCCGCCGGATGCGCGTAATGCCAGCCTGTATCAACTGCTTCGGGCCAAGTCGCTGGACCAGCAACCGGCCTGGCAAGCCATGCGCCAGCACTTGCATGAACAGGCCAGCAAAGGCCCCGGGCGAACCGATGTCGGTTTGAACTCGGTGGCCACCCAGGCCAGCGAAAAGCTCGGCGCTACCCTGGCGCCGCGCGGCATCGCCAGTGCCGTGGCGTCGGCAGTGGGCAAGGTGGCGGGGGCGATGATTTCGATTGCGGCGGCCGGCTACGGCATGATGACCCATGACCGCGAACACCCGCAGATGGTCGAACAGTTGCGGGTGATCCTCAACGTGGCGCTGAACCAGGAATGGCAAGAGTTGATGGAAAACCGCCAGAGCGGTGCCATGGCGGGGGTGTATTACTTGTCGGGGCAGGTTGAGGACAGCTTGCTGGCCAGTGTGCCGTGGCCCGTCGAGCAACCGGTAGAACAGCAAGTGAAGCAGCAGCAAGCACCTTTGATCATTCGCCTGCCGCCTTAGGGGCCGGCACAGGAGAAACATCAGGCAGCGGCCATAGCAGAACGTGGTAATCCAAATACGCGATCAAACGCCCAGTTGTAGGCAAAGGTGTAGCAAGGCACCAGCACGATGAACGCCATGTCCACCAGCAACGCCTCCACCAGTGTCATGTCGAGCCACCAGGCAATCAGCGGAATCAGGTAAACCACCAGCGTCAGCTGAAAGCCGATAGCATGCGCCACCCGCCGCGCCACGCTGCGCCCACGCTTGGCCTGGCGGCTCTCCCACCTTTCGAACAAGGTGTTGTAAACCAGGTTCCAGAGCATGGCGATGGTGGTGATCATCACCGCCAGCGGCCCGGTATGCGACGCCTGGGTGTCCGACAGGTAAGCCAGCCCGAGGGTGGACATGCACAACCCGATCAGCTCATAAAAAGTCACGTAGACCAGTTTGCGTTTCAAACCCTGCACTCGGGGTTACCTCCAATGACAAAAGCGATGGGGCGCGATCATGCTTCATCATGCTTGACAGCAAAAGTCGGCAGCTGTCAGATCTACTGACAGGAGGCTGCTATGAACTTTTCCAGCGACAACATCCAGCTTTTTCTAGCCGTGCTCGACTGCGGTTCGTTTTCTGCCGCCGCGCGCGCCCTTAAGCGCGTGCCTTCAGCCGTGAGCATGGCTATCGGCAACCTTGAAGCGGAACTGGGCTACAGCTTGTTCGAACGGGGTTCGCGTGAGGTTCGCCCAACTGCCCAAGCCCTGGCCCTGGAACCACACGCCAGACTGATTGGCGAACAACTGGGATTGCTGCAGGTACACGCACTGGAGCTGTCCCAAGGATTGGAAAGCAGCCTGACCCTGGCCGTAGTACCAGACATCGACCACCGGCCACTGTTGGCGGCCATCGCACACCTTGGCGAACGCCACCCGCTGCTGGATATCGCCCTGCTCAGCGCCCCGCAAGAAGAAGCCCTGCACCTGCTGGACAGTGGCCGCGCCGACCTCTGCGTGGGCTTTGCAGGCCTGCAGGTCGACGCCCGCCGAGGCTTCCAGCACATCGGCATGGAGTCGCTAGTGGCCACCCTGTCGCCGGCCCACCCGGCCTTGCGCGAGGGGCGCATCCATTACCTCGAAGACCTGACCCAGGTTCGTCAGATTCTGGTGCGCAGCCGCGACCTGCCAATGGCCGACCCGCGCCCGCTGATCGGTGCAGCGCACTGGTCAACCGACAGCTTCGACCTGGCGTTGCAAATGGTGGAAGCAGGCCTGGGCTGGGGCGACCTGCCGTTGTCGCGGGTTGCGCCGCTGCTCGCCAGCGGACGCCTGGTGCGCCTGGGTTTTCGCAATACACGCAACGAGTTGCAGTTGCCAGTACACATCTTGTGGCGCAAGCAACAACCGCTGCAGCAAGCCGCACGGCTGTTGATCCAGCAGATGATTAGCCGTTGATTACCGTCTGTCGAAACGGCCGTAAGAATTTTCTGTAAGTACTTCAATCTTTTACCCCTTTAGCCGATATCCCGGTCGACAGGCCCCGCAGTGCGTCATGAGCGCGCTGCGCCCTCCCTTCATTGGCTCAAGGTCTCGAAACATGAACCTGAAATTTCGCCACAAGATCCTGCTCAGCGCCTGCGGCGTCGTGGTCCTGGCATTTGCCCTGTTCACGCTCTACAACGACTACCTGCAACGCAACACCATCCGCCAGAACATCGAAGCGTCGGTGCAGCAATCCGGTGCACTGACCGCCAGCAGCGTGCAGAACTGGATGAGCGGGCGCATCTTGGTGCTGGAAAACCTGGCCCAGGACATCGGCCAGCAAGGTGCCGGCGAGACCCTGGCCGGGCTGATCGAGCAGCCGTCCTACACGCGTAATTTCCTGTTCACGTACCTGGGCCAGGCCAACGGTGCGTTCACCCAGCGCCCGGACGCCCAGATGCCTGCCGGTTACGACCCGCGCCAGCGCCCTTGGTATGGCGCCGCCGCCAGCGCCGGGCAGACCGTGCTGACCGCCCCCTACCAAGGCGCGGTCGGCGGCCTGATGGTCACCATCGCCACCCCGGTGAAGAGCAAAAGCAACGGCGAGCTGATCGGTGTGGTCGGCGGTGACGTGACCCTCGACACCTTGGTCGAGATCATCAACTCGGTCGACTTCGGCGGCATCGGCCACGCCTTCCTGGCAGACGCCAATGGCCAGGTGATTGTCAGCCCCGACAAAGACCAGGTGATGAAGAACCTCAAGGACATCTACCCCGGCAGCAACCTGCGGATTGCCGCCGGCATGCAGGATGTCACCCTCAACGGCCAGGACCGCATCATTTCCTTCGCCCCGGTAGCCGGCCTGCCGTCGGCGCAGTGGTACATCGGCCTGTCGATTGACAAGGACAAGGCTTACGCAGCACTCAGCCAGTTCCGCACCTCGGCGATCATCGCCATGCTGATTGCCGTGGCCGCCATCGCCGGCCTGCTTGGCCTGCTGATCCCGGTGCTGATGAGCCCGCTGACCACCATGGGCCGCGCCATGCGCGACATCGCCGAGGGTGAGGGCGACCTTACCCGCCGCCTGACCGTGCAGAACAAGGACGAGTTCGGCGAACTGGCCACCTCGTTCAACCGCTTCGTCGAGCGCATCCATGCCTCGATCAGCGAAGTGTCCTCAGCCACCCGCCTGGTGCACGACCTGTCGGAAAAAGTGGTCAGCGCTTCCAACGCGTCGATCACCGGCTCGGAAGAACAGAGCATGCGCACCAACAGCGTGGCGGCGGCCATCAACGAACTGGGCGCCGCCACCCAGGAAATCGCCCGCAACGCCGCCGATGCTTCGCAGCATGCCAGCGGCGCCAGCGAGCAGGCACACGGCGGACGTGAAGTGGTAGAAGAGGCGATCAGTGCCATGACCGCCTTGTCGCAGCGCATCAGCGAGTCGTGCGCGCAGATCGAAACACTCAACGCCAGCACCGACGAAATCGGCAAGATTCTCGACGTGATCAAGGGTATTTCGCAGCAGACCAACCTGCTGGCACTGAACGCCGCGATCGAGGCGGCCCGTGCCGGTGAAGCCGGCCGTGGCTTTGCCGTAGTGGCCGACGAAGTGCGCAACCTGGCACACCGTACCCAGGAGTCGGCGGAAGAGATCCACCGTATGATCACCAGCCTGCAGGTAGGCTCGCGCGAAGCGGTGCACACCATGAACACCAGCCAGGTGTCCAGCGAGCAGACCGTGCAGGTGGCCAACCAGGCCGGTGAACGCCTGGCCAGCGTGACCCAGCGCATTGGCGAAATCGATGGCATGAACCAGTCCGTGGCGACCGCGACCGAAGAGCAGACCGCCGTGGTCGAGAGCCTCAACCTGGACATCACCCAGATCAACGCCCTGAACCAGCAGGGCGTGGAAAACCTGAACGAAACCCTGCGTCATTGCGACCAGCTGGCCCAGCAGGCCGGGCGCTTGAAGCAACTGGTGGGCAGCTTCAGAATCTGATGGGCCCGAAGAGGGGCGCTATGCGCCCCTTTTTTATGCCACGGCCGCTTTCGTGGCCCTGCCCCGCCGCACCCAGGCCAGCAACACCGCCGCCATCAGCACGAAACCCAGGTAGCCAAACAACGGGTACACCTCCCCCACCAGGCTGATGAACCCCACCAGGCTGCAGCCAAACGCCACCACCCCGGTTATCACCGAACCCCAGCGGAACGTTGCGGTGCCCGCCGGCAGCAGCCGCGAAAGAAACGAAAACAACGTACCCACTGCCGTGTTGACGATCATGCCGAAGATGATCAGGCACATCAACACGCCCAGCATCGGTGACACTTCGTTGGCAATCGACAGCATCGGCATGGGCAAGTCGGCCACGCTGTCCAGGCGCGACAACAGCCCGGCACTCATCACCAGCATCAGGCCGCCCAACGCCGCACCACCCAGCAGGCCACCCCACACTGCAGTTTTCTCGCCCTTGGCCGAGCCCCCCAGAATGGCCAGAATCGGCGCACCGGCAACGATGTTGTACGACACATACAGAAACGCGCCCAACAGCCAGTGCCGGGTACCGGCCTGCTGCTGGCTGGCCAGCTGGTCGAGCGCGGCGAGGCTCTGTTCACGGGTAAACACGGCGTACAGTGCAATCGCCGAAGCCACCAGGATCAACAGCGGTGTGATGGCACCGATGGCCAGGATCACCTTGCGCACGTCCAGGCACACAATCGCCACCACCACCAACGTCACCAACACGCTGCCGGTCAGTGCCGGAATGCCGAACTGTTGCTCCAGCAACGCGCCCCCACCGGCCAGCATGACCACCGTGACGGCAAACATGAAAAAGGTGATCAGCCAGTCGACAAACAGGCCCAGGTAGCGACCGCAGATGGCCTGTATCACGTCCTTGTGCGAGGTGGCCTGCTGGCGGTTGCCCAACCCGGCCAGGGCCATGCCAAGGAAGGTAAACAGGGCTGCACTGACCAGTGCCCCCACCAACCCCCACACACCGAAATCGACAAAGAACAACAACAGTTCCCGCCCCGAAGCGAAGCCCGCCCCCACGATCACGCCGACAAATGCGCCGGCAATCTTCAGCTGCTCTTGCATGTGAACCTCTGGATTTATTGTTGTTGTTTTGCTGCCACCGCATCGCTTTTGCGGGAGCGGCCTCTGCTCAGTTACAGATCGCCGACAAACGCCTGCACTTCAATCTCCACGTCCACTCCCAGCGCCAACGCCGAGGCCACTGTCGAGCGCACCGGCAACGCGGCACCGAAGAACTCCTTGTACACCTCGTTGAAACCGGCGAAGTGGCTCATGTCCGACAGCCATACCGTGGCCTTTACCACCTGGTCGAAACGTGCGCCGCAAGCCGCCAGGCTTTCGGCAATGCGCTCGCAGGCGGCGCGGGTCTGGGCCTGGATGTCACCACGCACCACTTCACCGCTGGCGCTCATCGGCACCTGGCCAGAGAGAAACAGAAAACCACCGGCCTTCACTGCACGGGAAAACGGGAACGGCAGGCTGCTGGGAAAACGCTGGATGTCATTGCTCATCGGATGCTCCTTTCAAGGTTGCTGGAAACGGGCCGGGGACAGACGCTCGGGCGCCACACCCTGGCTGACAAGGCTAGAGCACAGGGGTTGGCCAAGCAGCAGGTCGGCGGCCAGGCGCGAAGCCCCCGCTGCCGACTGGATGCCATAGCCACCTTGCGCCGCCAGCCAGAAGAACGCAGGGGCGTGTGCATCGAAACCCACCACCAGGTCGCCGTCTGCAACGAACGAACGCAGCCCGGCCCAGGTGTGACTGGGGCGGCGGATCGTCAAGGTGGTCATGCTTTCGATGTTGTAAATGCCCAACGCCACATCGAGCTCTTCCGGCGCAGCATCTTGCGGCTCGACCGGGTCGGCGTTGGCAGGCGAACCGAGCAATTGCCCGGCGTCGGGTTTGAAGTAGAAGCTTTCGTCGACACCAATTACCGCTGGCCAGCGGGCGAAGTCCTGGTCGGCAGGGCCCGGAAAGGTGAATGCACTGCGCCGGCACGGTTGCAGGCCGATGCGCCCCACACCGCATTGCTCGGCCACACAGTCCGCCCAGGCACCCGCGGCATTGACCAGCTGACGTGCCTGCAGACGGCTGCCACCAGCCAATTCCACCTGCCACAGGTTGTCCAGGTACACGGCCTGGATCAGCTCGGCGTTGCAGCGCAGTTCACCCCCGGCAGCGCGATAACCGCGCAGGAAGCCTTGGTGCAAGGCATGCACATCAAGGTCCATCGCGCCCGACTCCAGCACTGCGCCAGCCAGGGTTTCGCCGCGCAGACTGGGTACCAGTGCCAGCGCGGCATCACGGTCAAGCAGGCTGACCTCGGTGCCATTGGCCAGGTTCTGCGCGTGGGTCTGCTCAAGCAGCTCGCGCTGTTCCACGCTGGCCACATACAGGCAGCCGCGCGGCTCCAGCAGCGGGTGCTCGCAGAAGCCTTCCGGCGGGGCTTCATAAAAGGCCCGGCTGGCGCGGGTCAGCGCCTGGATCTGCGCAGTGCCGTAGGCCTCCATGAACATGGCCGCCGAACGCCCGGTGGAATGGTAGCCAGGCTGTGCTTCGCGCTCGATCAGCAGCACCCGCTGCTGGCCAGCCAGGCGATAGCCCAGCGAGGCGCCGGCAATGCCGGCGCCGATGATCAGGGTGTCGTAGATCGGGGTCATGCACGCTCCTGCCAAGCAAATTATCATTTATGAGAATTCTAATATATGAGAATTTAGAAATGCGCAAGTGTCCAAGGTAAGATGCCCAACCAACGCCGTATGCCGAGAACGCTGAATGCCCGCTGCCCTACCCCTGCTTGACCGCGCCGTAGTCGGCCAGCGCCTGCGCCAGGTGCGCAAGGCGCGCCAGATGACCCTCAAGCAATTGTCCGAAGCCAGTGGCGTACCGCTGTCCACCTTGTCGAAGATGGAGCTGGCACAGGTGTCAGTCAGTTATGAAAAGCTCGCCGCCGCTGCGCGGGCGCTGAATGTCGATATTGCCCAGTTGTTCCGCTCCGGTGCCACGGTCAACGCCCCGGTGCCCGTGACCGTGGTGGTCGATTCATTACCGGCGGCAGCGGGCTACTCGACCGGCACCTATGACTACCACCCGATCGCCGGCGACTTCCCCGAGCGACGCATGACGCCGGCTTATGCCCGCATCATCGCCCGTGAACGCGGCCAGTTCGACGACTTTATCCGCCACCCCGGGCAAGAGTTCGCCCTGGTGCTAAGCGGGCGCGTGCGCATCGAGTTCGAAACCGGCGAAGCGGTGAGCATCGGGCCACAGGAAACGGCGTACTTCGACAGCCAGGTGGGGCATATCTACCTGTCCGAAAGCGAAGACGGCGGCGATGCGCATGTGATGGTGGTGATGACGGATCGTTAATCCGCCTCGGTTATAACCTAATAACGAACAAGTCTATTTGGCTATTAAAAAATCTATATGCTGGCTGCATCCGATAACGGGCAAAGTTGGGCAGTCGAGTAGCGTATGGATGTAGGTTCTTTTGGTTTCACCATTGCTGGCCTGGTCGTGGGTTTCATCGTCGGCATGACCGGCGTCGGTGGCGGCTCGCTGATGACCCCGATCCTGTTGTGGTTTGGCATCAACCCGGCTACGGCCGTCGGTACCGACCTGCTCTATGCGGCCATCACCAAGGCCAGTGGCGTCTGGGTGCATGCGCGCCAGAAGAACATCGACTGGAAAATCACCGGCCTGCTCAGCCTGGGCAGCGTGCCCGCCGCTGCGCTGACCCTGTGGTTCCTCAGCACCCTGCACACCGACACCTCGGCGCTCAATGCCATCATCAAGCAAGGCCTGGCGGTGGTGCTGATCCTGACCGCGCTGGCCATCCTGTTCAAATCGCGCCTGCAGGCCTTTGCCAGCCGTCATGCCGGTGACCACTACCACCTCAGCGATCGCAGCCTGAACATCCTCACCGTACTCACCGGCGTTGTGCTGGGGGTAATGGTCACACTCACCTCCATCGGTGCTGGCGCCCTGGGCACTGTGGCGTTGTTCCTGCTGTACCCGTTCCTGGTCACCCGCCGCCTGGTCGGTACCGAAATCGCCCACGCCGTACCCCTTACCCTGGTAGCAGGCCTGGGCCACGCGGGCATGGGCAACATGGACTGGTCGCTACTGGGCTACCTGCTGCTGGGCTCGCTGCCAGGCATCTACCTGGGCAGCCACCTCACCGGGCGCATCTCCGACCGGGTGCTGCGCCCGTGCCTGGCGGCGATGCTGCTGCTGATCGGCTACAAGCTGGCGTTCTGAGCCTCATTCCAGGCGCAGTCGCCACTGCCCGGTAAAGCTCAGATCCAGGCGTGACAGGGGGAGCACGTCGATACGCTGGCTGGCCTTCATCGGGCACCCCAACACCTGAACCAACACAGCGCGCATGACCATGGGGTGGGTCACCGCCAGCCAATCGCCCGGCCTGTCGAACGCTGCCAGCCAGGCGGCCAGGCGCTGGCACAGGGCGGCGAACGACTCCCCCCCGTGCGGCGCACTGGCCGGGTCCTGTAACCATTGCGCCAAAGCCTCAGGCTGCTCAGCCTGCAATTGCTTCAACGCCAGCCCCTGCCAGTGACCCAGGTCGCAATCGGCCAAGCCCGGTTCGACCTGCACCTGCCCCGACAACCACGTAGCGGTCTCGCAGGCTCGCCGTTCTGGCGCAGCCAGCAGCTGCATGCCGGGCAGCATGGCGTCGGGTTGTTGCGTTAACGGCAAGATGCCGTCATCTGTTCGGTGCAGACGCCCGGCCTTCTGGGCCGGGGTCAGGGCATGGCAGATCAGGGTCAGGCGGACGGCTTTCACCGGGGCTCTCTCGCAGCAGGCTGGGCCCATGGTTTAACACGCTGCGAAGCTTTTGGCTGCAACTATGTCGTAGCAGCCTTTACCGCGATCAGGCCCGGTCAAGCTATCAGCGAAACCAGCCCCCACACCGGCACCGCAGCCACCAACCCCATCGCCATCCGCGGCCAGTACGGCAGCAGCATCACCAGCAGCAACCCCGCCAGCGACAGCACGCCGAACCAGGCCACCGGCCCCATGGCCCAACCCCAGGCCTGGGCGCACAGCACCAGGCTGGCCAGCAACGCCAACCAACCGGCGCTGCGCAGGCCGATACGCAATACGCGTGGGCACGCCCGATTCCACACCTGCTTGTAATGCCGCTCCAGCCCTTGGCACAGCCCAAGCATGCCGGCGTAGGCGAACAACACGCCACCTATGATCCACATCATCATGCCTTGACCTCCTGTTGCCGACCTACCCTGGTCTTCCGTTGCGCTGGCTGTGCTTGCCACACCCGCCAGGCCACCAGACCAAGCAACACCCCCAGCACCAGCGCACAGCCCGCTACGCCGAGGCGCATCGTGTCTTCGAGGCCGCCAAATACACCCAGACCGATGCACAGCAATGCCGCCAGCAGCAGTTGTTCGACCCAGGCGCGCCGCGCCGGCCTGACGCCGGCATGCCACAGCGCCAGCAGCCATACACCGAAGAACGCGCGTACTTCCCAGCTTTCCCGCTGCGTCAAATCCACCGGTAGCAAACGGCTGGCCCACAGTAGCCCGACGCATGCCAGCAGCAGGCCGCTGATAAAGCCCACGTTGCACACTTCGGCCAGCCGGTACCAACGCCGTGCCGATGTTTCGGCGGTGGCGCTGGCGTATTTACGCCCACGCTTCACGCAGAACAGCACCAGGCCGCTGGCGATCATCAGGCAACTGATCAATCCGCACATGAAGTACAGCCAGCGCATCGGGTAGCCGCCGAACTGGGCGAAGTGCAGGCCGACCATGACCCGTTGGGTCAGCGGCGCCGCACGCCATTCAGGCACGTCGCTGAGTAACGCCCCGCTGACGCCGTCGAAAACCATGGCCTGCCCCTTGGCGAGGGCGATGCGGTTGCCCAGTTCGGGGCGGATTTCGATACGCGCCGCTGCAGTGTTGGGGTTGCGAATGTTCAAGCCGCCAATAGGCCCCAGCCGCGCCTCGGCCTGGGCCAGCAACGGCGCCACATCGACCAGGGTGGCCGGCTGCCTGGCCAGGCCACGGGGCTGCTCCAGGCGGGCATTACCCTGTGCCTGGAAGTAGGCGCGGGTGTCACCGGCGAAAAGTGCATCCACCCCGGCAGGGATATAAATGAGCATGAAGATCACCAGGCCGGTATAGGTGATCATCAGGTGGAACGGCAGCAACAGCACCGCGCTGGCGTTGTGAAAATCCAGCCACGAGCGCTGGCCCTTGTTCGGCCGGAAGGTGAAGAACTCCTTGAAGATCTTCTTGTGGATGACAATGCCGGTCACCAATGCAGCCAGCATCACCAGCGCCAGCGCGCCGACCACGAAGATGCCCCAGTTGCGCGGCAGGTCGAGGGTGAAGTGGAAGCGGAAGAAAAAGTTACCGCCAACGCTGTCACGCACCTCCATGGCTTCGCCGGTGCGCGGGTCGAGCTGTACGCCGCCACCGTGGCGCCGCTCGCCGGTGGACACGCGCAGGCCTGGCGAGCGCTCGCTCGGCAAGCTGATGCCCCAGTTGCCGGCCTTCGGCTCATAGGCCTGCAGGTAGGCGATGGCACGCTGGGCGGCGACAGCCTGGGACACCTGAGTGGCCGGGATTTCCGGCTGCATCCAGTGGTTGAGCTCCTTGTCGAACACTGCCAGCGTGCCGGTAACGAAGATGGCGAACAACAGCCAGCCGAAAATCAGCCCGGCCCAGGTGTGCAGCCAGGCCATCGACTGGGTGAAGGTGTTTTTCATGCCAGGCGCTCCAGTATCTGCGGCCAGAAACCGACCAAGGCCAGGGGCACGGCCAGTGCCAGCGGCGCCCAGGCGCGCAAGGCATCACGGCTGGCGAAGGCCCAGAGGATGGTGGCGGTATAGAAAATGAACGCGGGCAGGGTCGCGACGATGATCGCGTCGGTGGCAGACAGCGGCAGGATGCGGGCCAGGCAGGCAGTGGCGGCGTAGCTCAGGGCGTAGCCGCCGAGCAGTGCGGCGGTGCTGCGAGAGAAGATCTGTAGCCAGGCGGAGAATTTAGGCATTTGGCTTCCTTGAAAAATGTGTCCGCCCACTCGCGGGTGAACCCGCTCCCACAGGGATCGCGCCAGCCGTGAGGGCAACGCGGTACCTGTGTGGAGCGGGTTCACCCGCGAATGGGCCGCACAGCGGCACCTTGGATCAGAAGTTGATATTCAGCGCAGCAAACACCGCCCTGCCCGGCTGGTTATAGGTGTTGGCCCCCGAGCTGCTGGCGTTGCCGCCACGCAGGATCTGCTTGTCGAACACGTTGTTCACGCCTACCCGCACGTCGTAGTTGGCGTTGAACTTGTACCCGGCACTCACGTCCACCAGGCCATACGCCTCGACGTCCTGCTGCGCGGTCTTGTCGTAGTCTTGCTGGGTGCGGTAGTTGTAGGTCGGTGACTTCTGCTTGCCAAAGTAGGTGCCCGCTACCTGGAACGACAGCTGCTCGGTGGCGCGCCAGTCGAGGGTGGTGTTGACGGTGTACTCCGGGATCACCGACAGCGGCTCGCCGGTTTCGCGGTTGTCGTTGTCGAGCATCCAGGTCAGGTTGGTGTTCCAGTCCAGGGTCGGTGTCAATTCGATGAAGAAGTTGCCTTCGATACCTTCCACCCGCGCTTCGCCCGCGTTCTCCCACTGGGTCACGCGGCGACCGCTGTTAATGGCGTAGAGCACATCGGTCCCGCCGATGATCTTGTTCTTGTAGTCGTTGCGGAAGTAGGTCGCGCTGGTACGCCAGGTACCACGGTCGTACAGCAGGCCGACTTCCTTGTTGACGCTGATCTCTGGCTTGAGGTCGGCATTACCTTGCAGGTAGCAGCCGCCGGAGTTGGTCTGCTGCACGCTGCAGCCCTGGCCACGGCTGTAAAGCAGGTAATTGGGGTTGGACTGGTACAGGTTCGGTACCTTGTAGGCACGAGCAATGCCACCCTTGACCGACAGTGCCTCGGTCAGTTTGTGCGACAGGTTCAGGCTTGGACTGAAGTTGTCGCCAAACATCTCGTGATGGTCAAAGCGCAGGCCGGGCGTCACGGTCGTATCACCCAGGACGATATTGTCCTCGACGAACAACGCATAGCTTCTGGCCGTCATCTTCGTATCGCTGCGATCGAAGCCGCTGATCGCATCACTACCCGAACCGCTGGGATCGAAGCTTTGCGGGCGGAACGAACCCTGGTCGTTGAGCGACTCGTACAAGTACTCACCGCCCAAGGTCAGCACATGTTCAGTGCTGCCCATGGCGAACGGCAGGTTGACCTCACTGCTCAAACGGGTGTTGCGCAGCCGCGACATCGCCGCGCCGCTGTCGTTGATCGCCCCTTCCGGGCCACCGGCCAGGCCCTCGTTTAGGCGCCAGTTACGCACGTACTCGTACGCCAGGGTGGTCTTGCTGGTGCCCCAGGTAAAGTCGCCCAAGTGGGTCAGGTCGTACGTGCTGCGTTGCATGATGTTGGTTTCGTGGCCATACAGGGCGGAAATCAACGCGACATCGCTGCCGCCGTTGCTGTTCATGGTGTCGCCCGCGTAGATGTTGCCCTGACGGCTGTAGCCTGCGCTGGCTTCAAGGCGGTGCTCGTCGTTGAGCTTCCAGCTCAGCAAGCCATTGATGTCTTTGTTACGCACACCTTCGCGTCCGGCAACCAATGCGCTGTTGGCGTGGCTGGCGTTGATGTCGAGGTCGTCGGCGTCGGTCTTGGCCAAGCCGCCATACAGGCGGAACCCGAGGTTGTCGGTGAGGCCGCCACCCAGGTTGAAGTTGGCGCGGCGGCTGGCGCCTTCCGCGCTGTCTTCCGGCAGCTGTGTATACAGGCTGACACTGCCCTTGAGTTCATCGGTGGGGCGCTTGGTGATGATGTTGACCACCCCGCCCATGGCGCCGGAACCGTAGCGTGCGGCAGCCGGGCCGCGCAGGATCTCGATGCGCTCGACCGCTTCGGCCGGCACCCAGTTGGTTTCACCTCGGGTATCGCGGTCGCCGTTCCAGCCATAACGCACGGCGTTGCGTGCGCTGGACGGTTTGCCGTCGATGAGGATCAAGGTGTTCTCCGGGCCCATACCGCGCAGATCGATCTGGCGGTTGTTGCCCCGCGCGCCGCTGGCGCTGTTGCCGGTCAGGTTGACGCCGGGCTCGCGGCGGATGATATCGGACAGGTCATTGGTCGGCGGGTGGCGCTTGATGTCTTCGGCAGTGATGATCGACGAGCCCAAGGCCTGGCGTGCCTCGCGCTCGGCGGTGATCAGGGTGTCCTGGATCACCAGCACGTTGTCGGCGACCGACACTTCCTGCACCTCACCCGCACGCTGCTCCTCGGCTTCAGCCGCAGTGGCCATCATGGCCGGCGACGCCAGCGCGACGAACGCCAGGGCCAGGCTATTGGGTGAAGTTCTGCACTGCATGGGTACATCTCCTGCGATTCATGAGCGAAAAGGCACATCCCTGTCGGAAACCGGGGGCCCTTGCCCACCGGCCCCACAAACACAGTTTGGTGGCCAACAGGGGAGGTAAATATAGAGAGATGCGAATGCGAGTACATCTTATTTACGAAGCTTACATGTTTGTAACGGAACTTTGCTGAAACCCGGGATAGAGCAGTTAACCACCCATCGGTTTGCATCCTGCACGGAGGCTCCTACAGTTTCGAACGTAGCAACTCTGTCGGGAGCCCAGATGCGCAGCAATGAAGACAGCCGCTCTGCACACACCACCAGAAGTCTGCCGAAGATCCCTCGCAGCGTCTGGGCGCTGGGCTTCGTGTCGATGTTCATGGATATCTCATCGGAGATGATCCACGCGCTGCTGCCGCTGTACATGGTTACCGTGCTCGGCACGTCGGTAGTAGCGGTGGGCGTTATCGAAGGCATTGCCGAAGCGACCGCATCGATCACCAAGGTGTTTTCCGGCGCCCTCAGCGACCGGCTGGGCAAGCGCAAGCTGCTGACGGTGCTCGGCTATGGCCTGGCTGCTCTGACCAAGCCGGTGTTCCCCATTGCCTCCGGGCTGGAGTGGCTGACCGCAGCACGTTTCGTGGACCGGGTCGGCAAAGGTATTCGCGGGGCGCCGCGCGATGCGCTGGTGGCCGATGTCACCCCCGCCGAGCTGCGGGGCGCTGCGTTCGGCCTGCGCCAGGCGCTCGATACCGTGGGCGCCTTCCTCGGGCCGTTGTTGGCAATCTTGCTGATGTGGCTGACCACGAGCCATTTCCAAACCGTGTTCTGGGTAGCGGTGATCCCGGCATTTGTAGCGGTGTACATTCTCATCGCCTTCGTTCGCGAACCTGAAACGCCACCTGCCGCACGGCCGGTACGCACACCATTGGCACTGCACGAGATGGTGCACCTCGGGTCGTCGTATTGGCGACTGATCGGCCTGGCAACGTTGTTTACCCTCGCCCGCTTCAGCGAAGCGTTCCTGCTGCTGCGTGCCCAGGACATGGGCCTGGCACCGCTGTGGGCACCGGCGGTGCTGGTCTTGATGGCACTGGCCTACTCACTGTCGGCCTACCCTGCCGGGGTACTGTCGGACCGGGTGGGGCGCCGAGGCGTGCTGAAGGCCGGGCTGGGTTTGCTGATAGCTGCCGACCTGCTGCTCGCCCTGCTACCGGGCTGGGGCGGGCTGGCCTTGGGGGTTGCGGCCTGGGGCCTGCACCTGGGCTTCAGCCAAGGTGTCTTCGCGGCCATGATCGCCGACAGTGCCCCGGCCAACCTGCGTGGTACCGCCTTCGGCCTGTTCAACCTGCTGACCGGCGTGGCACTGCTGGCCGCCAGCGTGGTAGCCGGGTTGCTGTGGGATGGTGCAGGATTTCAGGCAACCTTTCTGGTCGGCGCGGGGTTCGCTGGTGCCACCCTGGCGGGGTTGACACTGCTGCGCTGAGCCTGGAAGGAGCCCGGCTGATCGCCATGCTGGACGGTGATCAGCACCCGGATACAAACTAGGCCAGCGCAGCCTCCTGCTCCAGCAATGACCAACCGCCATGCCCATCTACTTCCAGCCGATGGGTATGGAACGCTGCCAGCGTGCTGCGGTGGCCGACACTGACCAGCAGTGCCCCCGGCATTTCCGAGCGCAACAACGCATACAAGGCATGTTCGAGGCCCTCATCCATCGCCGAGGTGGACTCGTCAAGGAACACCACCTGCGGCCGGTTGAACAGTACCCGGGCGAATGCCAGACGCTGCTGCTCACCCACCGAAAGAATGTGTGACCAGTCGCAACTGACGTCCAGGCGCTCGGCCAGGTGAGCCAGGTTGACCTGGCGCAACGCCTGCTGCATCCGCACCTCATCCTCAGGCTTGCAGGCTGCCGGGTAGGCAATGACAGTACGCAAGTCACCCAGAGGCAGGTACGGGCGCTGCGACAGGAACAGTGCCTGATGGCCCATTGGCCGCCTGACCTCACCTTCGGCATACGGCCAAAGGCCCGCCAGGGCGCGTAGCAGCGTGGTTTTACCACTGCCCGATGGCCCTTTGATCAAGAGCGCCTGACCCGCGTGCAGGCTCAGGTCCAGGTCGGCAATAAGGGCGTGCCCGTCCGGACGCAGCACCTGCAGGCGGGTGATCTGCAGGGCATGCGCCTGGTCTTCGGTCAGGACGCGTGGCAATGCGCTCGCCTGCTCATTGGCATCGAGAAAACCGGTCAGACGGTCGAGGGTCGCCCGGTACTGGGCAAACGCATCGTACGACTCACGGAAGAACGATAACGAATCCTGCACCTGGCCAAATGCCTGGGACGTTTGCATGACGTCGCCCAGCTTGATCGCGCCGCTGAAGAAACGCGGCGCCTGCAGAATGAACGGGAACACCACGGCAACCTGGCTGACGCCCAGGTTGAAACCACTGAACTTGAGGTTTCGGAACACCAACGCCCAGGCATTCACGATCAAGGCAGCAAAGCGGCCCAGCAAGGTGCCCCGCTCGACCTGAGCACCTTGGTAGAAGGCGATGTTCTCGGCGTTTTCACGCAAGCGCATCAGCGCATAGCGGAAGTTCGCAGTGAGTTTTTCGTTAAGGAAATTCAGGCGGATCAATGGGCGCCCGAGGCGGAAGGCGACCCAGGTGGCGACGATCACATACAGGTAAACGGCAAACACCATCGCCCGGGGGATCTCCACCCCGGCCACCATCAGCGGCGCCGACAGCCCCCAGAGAATGCCGGTGAATGCCACCAGCGAAACCAGCGCACTAACCGCGCCCAACGCCAGGCTCACCGAGCTGGTGACGAAGGCGTTGATATCCAGTTCGATACGCTGGTCGGGGTTGTCCACCGGTTCGGCGAGGAACTGGCCACGGTAGTAGGCATCGCCTTTCATCCAGTCGTGGGTCAGGCGCTCGGTGAGCCAGACCCGCCAATGAATGCTGAATGCCTGGGTTACATAGAACGTGAACAGCGAGCGCAACACATGAATGGTAGCCAGTACGGCAAAGACGCCAAGCAAGTACCAGAACGCGGTTTGATCAAGGCCCTGCAAGGCGCTGTAGAAGCCGTTGTACCAGAACGAGAACAGCACGTTCAGCCGTACAGAGAACAGTGTCAACGCCAGCAGCAACGCGAACACCAACAGCGGCCGCCAACTGCGCCTGAAACTGAAATAGGGCCCGGCAAGCTGCCAGAACTGACTGCCCCATCGCGTGCAGCGCACGGCCAGTGTGGCGGCTGCCGCGAAGCAGACTAGGGTGATGAACGAGGCGATTGCCAGCCAGCTCAGGCTCTCTTGCAAAGCCTGGTGCCAGTGCATTTCCATGGTGGGTATCCGTGCTGAGTATTTCCGCGAGCGTAGCATTGCTCCGCGATTCGTCAGGCATAGATGACGCACATTTCATGATTGCTTTGGTTGTTTGAAGCAGGCGACGTGGTGGATGGCACCGGCGTTGCCGGTGTTCGCGGCTAAAGCCGCTCCTACAGGGATCTGGTCAAGGCCGAGACTTGCGTGAGAGCTT
>NZ_BBIS01000043.1 GCF_000730605.1 Pseudomonas monteilii NBRC 103158 = DSM 14164
TTCGGAATACCAGACCCGCTACAACTTCGGCTTCGTGGACCCCTACTTCACGGCCGACGGCGTCAGCCTGGGCTACAACGCCTTCTACCGCAGCACCGACTACGACGACCTCGATGTCGACGTGGCCAGCTATGCGGTTGACAGCTACGGTGCCGGCGTGAGCCTGGGTTATCCGATCAGCGAAACCTCGCGCCTGACCTATGGCCTGAGCGTGCAGCAGGACAAGATCAAGACCGGTAAGTACACCGTTGACGAGATCTTCGATTTCCTTGAGCAGGAAGGCGACAACTTCCTGAACTTCAAGGCTTCGATCGGCTGGTCCGAGTCGACCTTGAACAAAGGTGTGCTTGCTACCCGTGGTCACTCGCAAAGCCTTACCCTGGAATCCACGATTCCAGGCAGTGACCTGTCGTTCTTCAAGCTCGACTACCGTGGTCAGCTGTTCAAGCCGATCACCAATGACTACACCCTGCGCCTGCACACCGAGCTGGGCTATGGTGACGGTTACGGCAGCACCTCTGGCCTGCCGTTCTATGAGAACTACTTCGCGGGTGGCTTCAACTCCGTCCGTGGCTTCAAGGACAGCAGCCTTGGCCCACGCAGTACGCCTAGCCGCGGCGAGGCGGAAGGTGGCAAGCCGGGTACCATCCGCGATCCGGATCAGGATCCGTTGCCGTTCGGTGGTAACGTGCTGGTGCAAGGTGGTGTCGAGTTGCTGTTCCCGCTGCCGTTCGTCAAGGACCAGCGTTCGCTGCGCACTTCCGTGTTCTGGGACGTCGGTAACGTGTTCGATACCAATTGCGGCAACAAGCCTGATTGCGAGAAAGTCGGTTTCTCGGGCATGGCCAGCTCGGTTGGTCTTGGTGTGACCTGGATTACCGCACTGGGCCCGCTGAGCTTCAGCTTGGCAATGCCGGTGAAGAAGCCGGACGATGCCGATACCCAGGTGTTCCAATTCTCTCTGGGCCAGACCTTCTAAGGTCGGCCCTTGCTTAATGACAACGGTTTATCCAGGAGTGCATCGTGCGTAAATTGGCTCAACTGGCCGTAGTGGCCGCGGCGCTGGTCGCCACCCCGGCATTCGCCGAAATGAAGGTTGCTGTGCTGAACTATCAGATGGCCCTGCTGGAATCGGATGCTGCCAAGAAGTACGCAGTTGATGCCGAGAAGAAGTTCGGCCCGCAACTGACCAAGCTGAAAAGCCTGGAAAGCAGCGCCAAGGGCATCCAGGACCGCCTGATCAAGGGCGGCGACAAGATGCAGCAGCAGGAGCGTGAGCGCCTGGAGCTCGAGTTCAAGCAAAAGGCCCGTGACTTCCAGTTCCAGTCCAAGGAGCTGAACGAAGCCAAAGCCGTTGCTGACCGCGACATGCTCAAGCAACTGAAACCGAAGCTGGATGGTGCTGTCGAGGAAGTGATCAAGAAGGGCGGCTACGACCTGGTCCTCGAGCGTGGTGCGGTCATCGATGTCAAGCCTCAGTACGACATCACCCGCCAAGTCATCGAGCGCATGAACCAAGCCCGTTGATATGAGTGTGACCATGACGCTAGGCCAGCTGGCCGAGGCCCTCGGTGCCACCCTCAAGGGCCCCGAGGCGCTGCAGATTACCGGTCTGGCCACCTTGCAGGAGGCTGGCCCCGGTCAATTGAGCTTCCTCGCCAACCCGCAGTACCGCAAGTACCTGGATAACTGCCAGGCGGGTGCGGTATTGCTCAAGGCTGCGGATGCCGAAAATTTCGCCGGCAATGCCCTGATCGTGGCCGACCCGTACCAGGCGTATGCGCGTATTTCCCACTTGTTCGACCCCAAACCCAAGGCTGTGGCGGGAATCCATCCCAGCGCCGTGGTGGCTGAGGACGCACAGGTGGACGCCAGTGCCAGCATCGGGGCGTTCGCGGTTATCGAAAGCGGTGCGCGTATCGGGGCTGATGTCAGCATCGGCGCACATTGCTTCATCGGTGCGCGTTGCGTTGTAGGTGAAGGCGGCTGGCTGGCGCCGCGGGTGACGTTGTATCACGACGTCACCATCGGCAAGCGAGTGGTCATCCAGTCGGGTGCCGTGATCGGCGGCGAAGGCTTCGGCTTTGCCAATGAGAAAGGCATCTGGCGCAAGATTGCCCAGATCGGCGGCGTCACCATTGGTGATGACGTGGAAATCGGCGTCAATACCGCTGTCGACCGTGGTGCGCTGTCCGACACGCGGATCGGTGACGGGGTAAAGCTCGACAACCAGATCCAGATCGCCCACAACGTGCAGATCGGTGACCACACGGCCATGGCGGCTTGCGTGGGCATTTCCGGCAGTACGCGCATCGGCAAGCATTGCATGCTGGCCGGCGGCGTAGGCCTGGTAGGGCACATTGATATTTGCGATAACGTATTTGTTTCCGGGATGACAATGGTAACCCGTTCGATCACTGAACCCGGTTCCTATTCATCCGGCACAGCCATGCAGCCTTTGGCTGACTGGCGCAAAAGCGCTGCGCGTATCCGTCAGCTCGATGACATGGCCAAGCGTCTTCAGCAGCTGGAAAAACGCGTCGATACCGTGACCTCAGGTGGCCAGCCGACATCAGAAGGCTGATACCATTCCCTGAGCAAGAGTGAACAGTCGCTAGCTGGCTCCTCTTTGGATTGCAAAAGGAGCGTGTGGTCAGCACCTGCGCTCCCTATTCTTATTACAGGCTTCCCCCCCGAAATGATGGACATCAACGAGATTCGCGAATACCTGCCTCACCGTTACCCGTTCCTCTTGGTGGACCGAGTGACGGATCTGGACTTCGAGGCCCAGAGCATTCGTGCCTACAAGAATGTCAGCATCAACGAGCCGTTTTTCAATGGCCACTTCCCGGCGCACCCGATCATGCCGGGTGTCCTGATCATCGAAGCCATGGCCCAGGCGGCCGGCATCCTTGGCTTCAAGATGCTCGATGCCAAGCCGGCCGACGGCACCCTGTACTACTTCGTCGGCTCCGACAAGCTGCGTTTCCGCCAGCCGGTACTGCCGGGTGACCAGTTGGTGCTGGAAGCCAAGTTCCTCAGCCGCAAGAGCATGATCTGGAAATTCGAGTGCCGTGCCCTGGTCGACGGCAAGCCGGTTTGCTCGGCAGAGATCACCTGCGCGGAACGCTCCCTATGAATTCGATTGATCCTCGGGCCATTATCGACCCGTCGGCCAAACTGGCCGATGGCGTCGAGGTCGGCCCTTGGTCGATCGTTGGCCCCGATGTGGAAATCGGGGAGGGCACCGTTATCGGCCCGCATGTTGTGCTCAAAGGCCCGACCCGCATCGGCAAGCACAACCGTATCTTTCAGTTTTCCTCGATCGGTGAAGACACCCCGGACCTCAAGTACAAGGGTGAACCGACGCGCCTGGTAATTGGTGACCATAATGTGATCCGTGAAGGGGTGACCATTCACCGTGGTACCGTTCAGGACCGTGCTGAAACCACCGTGGGTGACCACAACCTGATCATGGCCTATGCCCACATTGGCCACGACAGCGTCATTGGCAATCACTGCATCCTGGTCAACAACACGGCCTTGGCCGGCCATGTGCATGTGGGTGACTGGGCGATCCTGTCCGGCTACACCCTGGTGCACCAGTACTGCCATATCGGTGCCCACGCGTTTTCCGGCATGGGGACGGCGATTGGCAAGGACGTTCCGGCCTTTGTTACCGTGTTTGGCAGCCCGGCCGAAGCCCGCAGCATGAACTTCGAGGGCATGCGCCGTCGCGGTTTCAGCGACGAGGTGATCCATGTGCTGCGCCGTTGCTACAAGATTGTCTACCGCCAGGGCCTGACCGTCGAAGACGCGCTCAAGGAGTTGGCGGAAATGGCCGCGCAACACCCTGAGGTCGAACTGTTCCGCCAGTCGATCGTGAACTCCGCCCGCGGCATCACCCGCTGACATGGCCCCGCTTTGCGTAGCCTTGGTCGCAGGTGAGGCCAGCGGCGACATTCTGGGTTCCGGCCTGATGCGTGCCCTGAAGGCGCGCCACCCGGATGTGCGTTTCATTGGCGTTGGCGGCCCGTTGATGGAAGCCGAAGGCCTGCAATCGTACTTCCCCATGGAGCGCCTGGCTGTCATGGGCCTGGTCGAGGTACTGGGGCGCCTGCGCGAGTTGCTCAAGCGCCGCAAGTTGCTGATCCAGACGCTGATCGACGAAAAGCCGGATGTATTCATCGGCATCGACGCCCCTGACTTCACCCTCAATATCGAGCTGAAACTGCGTCAGGCCGGGATCAAGACCGTGCATTACGTCAGCCCGTCGGTCTGGGCGTGGCGGCAGAAGCGCGTGCTGAAGATTCGCGAAGGCTGCGACCTGATGCTGACGCTGTTGCCGTTCGAGGCGCGGTTCTATGAAGAACAGGGCGTGCCGGTGCGTTTTGTCGGCCACCCGTTGGCCGATACCATACCGCTTGAAGCCGACCGCCCGGCCGCGCGCGCTGCGCTGGGCTTGGGCGAGGGGCCGGTAGTGGCACTGATGCCGGGTAGCCGGGGTGGGGAAGTTGGGCGACTGGGAGCATTGTTCCTTGATGCCGCAGAGCGCTTGTGCCAACAGGTGCCGGGCGTGCGCTTCGTGCTGCCCTGCGCAAATGCCGCGCGGCGTGCCCAGGTTGAGCAGATGCTCGAAGGGCGGCAACTGCCGCTGACGCTGCTTGATGGCCAGTCGCATCAGGCACTGGCGGCCTGTGACGCGGTACTGATCGCCTCCGGTACCGCCACCCTGGAAGCGTTGCTGTACAAGCGGCCTATGGTGG
This sequence comes from Pseudomonas monteilii NBRC 103158 = DSM 14164, assembly GCF_000730605.1. Taxonomy (GTDB): domain Bacteria; phylum Pseudomonadota; class Gammaproteobacteria; order Pseudomonadales; family Pseudomonadaceae; genus Aquipseudomonas; species Aquipseudomonas monteilii. Next base: position 4,767 of record NZ_BBIS01000043.1, read on the forward strand.
TGGCCTATCGCCTTGCGCCCTTGACCTACTGGATTCTCAAGCGCCTGGTGAAAAGCCCCTACGTTTCCTTGCCTAACCTGCTTGCCCAGCGCGAACTGGTGCCCGAGCTGCTGCAAGACGCTGCGACCAGCGAAGCCCTGGCCAATACCCTTGCGCCGCTGGTGCGTGATGGCAGCCGGCAGATAGAACGTTTCGACGAAATTCACCGCATCCTGCGCCGTGACGCCTCCAATCAGGCGGCCGAGGCGGTACTGGCCCTGCTCAAGGACCGCTGACATGCAAATTGGACTGGACTTCAACCTGGTCGAGGACCTGGTCGCCGGCGTTGACGAAGTGGGCCGTGGTCCACTGTGTGGCGCGGTGGTAACGGCGGCGGTGATCCTCGACCCTGCGCGCCCGATCCTTGGCCTGAACGATTCGAAGAAGCTCACTGAAGCCAAGCGCGAGGCGTTGTTCGACGAAATCCGGGAAAAAGCGCTGAGCTTCTGTATCGCCCGTGCCGAAGTCGAGGAAATCGACCGCCTGAACATCCTGCAGGCCACCATGCTGGCGATGCAGCGCGCCGTGGAAGGCCTGCACATTACACCGAAGCTGGCCCTGATCGATGGCAACCGCTGCCCGAAGCTGGCCGTACCGGCTTCGCCAGTGGTCAAGGGCGATAGCCAGGTGCCGGCTATCGCGGCGGCTTCGATCCTGGCCAAGGTGACCCGAGACCGGGAGATGAGTGCCTTCGAGCTGATTTACCCAGGGTACGGCATGGGTGGGCACAAGGGTTACCCCACGCCGGTGCACCTTGAGGCCCTGGCACGGTTGGGGCCTACGCCCATTCATCGGCGTTCCTTTGCCCCTGTGCGGGCGGCCTGGGAAGCACGCGAAGGCGTTACCGATTCCCTGATCTGACCTCTGGGGCCGCTTTGCGGCCCTTCGCGGGCAAGCCCGCGAAGGGCTGCGACGCAGCCCCAAATCCCATCCCCAATTAAGCTACAATCCCGCCCTTGTCGTTCAGCACTGCTACAGGATCTTCCATGTCGGTTCCCTTCGTTCACCTGCGCGTCCACTCCGAATTCTCGCTGGTCGACGGCCTGGTGCGGGTCAAACCGCTGGCCAAGGCGCTGGCGGGGATGAACATGCCGGCGGTGGCGATCACCGACCAGAGCAACATGTGCTCGCTGGTGAAGTTCTACAAGACCGCCATGGGCGCCGGCATCAAGCCGATCTGCGGCGCCGACCTGTGGCTGGCCGGTGCCGACCCGGAAGCGCCGCCGTCGCGCATCTGCTTCCTGGCCATGGACCCCAAGGGCTACCGCAACCTCACCGAGTTGATCTCGCGTGGCTGGACCGACGGCCAGCGCAATGGCCTGGTCATCCTGCAGCGCGAATGGATCGCCCCTGCCAGTGAAGGCCTGATTGCCCTGTCTGCGGGCAAGGAAGGCGACATCGGCATGGCCTTGCTGGCCGGCCGGGACGATGAAGCCCAGGCCCTGCTGCAAGACTGGATGGCCATGTTCCCCGATCGCTTCTACGTTGAAGTGCAGCGCACCAACCGCGCCCGTGACGAAGAGTACGTGCACGCTGCCGTAGCGCTCGCAGACAAGCTCGGCGCCCCGCTGGTGGCTACCAACGACGTGCGCTTCCTCAAGCAAGCCGACTTCGACGCCCACGAAACCCGTGTGTGCATTGGCGAAGGCTGGACCCTCGACGACCCGCGCCGTCCGCGTGGCTATAGCGATCAGCAGTACCTGAAGTCGGCCGAGGAAATGGCCGAGCTGTTCAGCGACCTGCCTGATGCCATCGCCAACACGGTCGAAATCGCCAAGCGCTGCAATATTCAGGTACAGCTGGGCAAGTACTTCCTGCCCGATTTCCCCACGCCCAATGGCATGGGTATCGACGATTACTTGCGGCATGTGGCCCACGAAGGCCTGGAAGAGCGCCTGGCGGTGCTGTGGCCGAAAGAGACCACGCCCAATTACGAAGAAAAGCGCCAAGTGTACCTGGACCGCCTGAAGTTCGAGCTGGACATCATCATCCAGATGGGCTTCCCCGGTTACTTCCTGATCGTTATGGACTTCATCAAGTGGGCCAAGAACAACGACGTGCCGGTAGGCCCGGGCCGTGGTTCGGGTGCTGGCTCGCTGGTGGCCTACGTACTCAAGATCACTGACCTCGACCCGCTGGCCTACGACCTGCTGTTCGAGCGCTTCCTCAACCCTGAACGTATTTCCATGCCCGACTTCGACGTCGACTTCTGCATGGACGGCCGTGACCGGGTGATCGACTACGTGGCCGAGGCTTACGGTCGCAACGCGGTGAGCCAGATCATCACCTTCGGTACCATGGCCGCCAAGGCGGTGGTGCGTGACGTGGCGCGGGTGCAGGGCAAGTCCTACGGCCTGGCCGACCGCCTGTCGAAGATGATCCCGTTCGAAGTGGGGATGACCCTGGAGAAGGCCTACGAGCAGGAAGAGATCCTGCGCGACTTCCTCAAAGGCGACGAAGACGCCCGCGAAATCTGGGACATGGCCCTGAAGCTGGAAGGTGTGACCCGGGGTACCGGCAAGCACGCCGGTGGTGTGGTTATCGCGCCGACCAAGCTCACCGATTTTTCGCCGATTGCCTGTGATGAAGAAGGCGGTGGCCTGGTAACCCAGTTCGACAAGGATGATGTCGAGGCTGCGGGCCTGGTGAAGTTCGACTTCCTCGGCCTGCGTACGCTCACCATCATCAAGTGGGCGATGGAGATCATCAACCGCGAGCAGGCCAAGAAGAACCTGCCGGATCTCAACATCGACTTCATCCCGCTGGACGACCGCAAGACGTACGAGCTGCTGCAAAAGGCCGAGACCACGGCGGTGTTCCAGCTCGAATCGCGCGGCATGAAGGAGCTGATCAAGAAGCTCAAGCCCGACTGCCTGGAAGACCTGATTGCACTGGTGGCACTGTTCCGTCCAGGCCCGCTGCAATCGGGCATGGTGGACGACTTCATCAACCGCAAGCACGGCCGCGCCGAGCTGGCTTACCCGCACTCCGACTACCAGTATGAAGGCCTCAAGCCGGTACTGGCACCGACCTACGGCATCATCCTGTATCAGGAACAGGTGATGCAGATTGCTCAGGTGATGGCAGGCTATACCCTGGGCGGCGCCGACATGCTGCGCCGGGCGATGGGTAAGAAAAAACCCGAGGAAATGGCCAAGCAGCGCGGTGGTTTCATCGAAGGCTGTGTGGCCAACAATATCGATGCGGACCTTGCCGGTAACATCTTTGACCTGGTAGAAAAGTTCGCAGGTTACGGGTTCAACAAATCCCACTCCGCGGCTTATGGCCTGGTGTCGTACCAGACCGCCTGGCTGAAAACCCACTACCCGGCGCCGTTCATGGCCGCGGTACTGTCGGCGGACATGCACAACACCGACAAGGTTGTGGTGCTGGTCGAGGAGGTGCGCAGCATGAAGCTGCGCCTCGACGCGCCGGATGTGAACTTCTCCGACTTCAAGTTCACCGTCAACAACGACGGCCGCATCGTCTATGGCCTGGGTGCCATCAAGGGCGTGGGTGAAGGCCCGGTCGAAGCAATTGTAGAAGCCCGTGCCCAAGGCGGCCCGTTCAAGGACCTGTTCGACTTCTGTGAACGTATCGACCTCAAGCGGGTCAACAAGCGTACCCTCGATGCGTTGATCCGAAGTGGCGCGCTGGACCGCCTGGGGCCGCATTTCCATGACGAGATCAAGGCCTATCACGCCAACATCGACATCAACCGTGCAACCTTGATCTCCGCGTTGGGTGAGGCCATCAAAGCTGCCGAGCAGGCAGCCCATACCGCTGACAGCGGCCATGTCGACCTGTTCGGCAGCATGTTCGGCGAGGCGGATGTCGATGTTTATGCCAACCACCGCAAGGTGCGTGAGCTCACCCTCAAGGAGCGCCTGAAGGGCGAGAAGGACACACTTGGCCTGTACCTCACCGGCCACCCGATTGATGAGTACGAGGCCGAAATCCGCCGCTTTGCTCGCCAGCGCATCGTCGACCTGAAGCCGTCGCGTGAAACCCAGACTATTGCCGGCATGATCATTGCCCTGCGGGTGATGAAGAACAAGAAGGGCGACAAGATGGGCTTTGTCACGCTGGATGACCGCTCTGGGCGCATCGAGGCATCGTTGTTCGCCGATGCGTTCATGGCGGCACAGTCCTTGCTGCAGAACGATGCCATGGTGGTGGTGGAGGGCGAGGTCAGCAACGACGACTTCTCCGGTGGCCTGCGCCTGCGGGTCAAGCAGGTGATGACCATGGAAGATGCGCGCACCAAGCTGGCCGAAAGCCTGCGGCTTAAGGTGGCGCACGACGCATTGAAGGGCGACCGCCTGAAGTGGCTGGGCGAGCTGATTACCCGCCATCGCGGTGCCTGCCCGATTACCCTGGAATACACCGGCAGCGATGCCAAGGCCATGCTGCAGTTCGGCGACCAGTGGGCAATCGACCCGGCCGACGGGCTGATTCAGGCGCTGCGTGACCAGTTCGGGCGTGAGAACGTCTTCCTGCAATATCGTTGAACCGAAAAAAAATTTAATCTCGACCTGAATGCGCCTGATCCCTTAAGGTAAGGCGCCAAACGGATCAACCGGCCGGCCGCCTGGCCGTAGACCCAAGACGGATGACTATGAACCCGAATTTTCTCGATTTCGAACAGCCGATTGCCGACCTGCAAGCCAAGATCGAAGGCCTGCGCCTGGTAGGCAACGACAACTCGCTGAACATCAGCGATGAAATTGCCCGTCTGCAAGACAAGAGCAGCACCCTGACCGAAAGCATCTTCGGCAACCTGACCAGCTGGCAGATCGCCCGTCTGGCCCGTCATCCGCGTCGTCCTTACACCCTGGACTACCTGGAACACATCTTCACCGAGTTCGAAGAGCTGCACGGTGACCGCCACTTCTCCGACGACGCCGCCATTGTGGGTGGTACCGCACGCCTGGACGGCAAGCCTGTCATGGTCATCGGCCACCAGAAGGGCCGCGAGGTGCGCGAGAAGGTGCGCCGCAACTTCGGCATGCCGCGCCCGGAAGGCTACCGCAAGGCTTGCCGCCTGATGGAAATGGCCGAGCGCTTCAAGATGCCGATCCTGACCTTCATCGACACTCCGGGTGCCTACCCGGGCATCGACGCCGAAGAGCGCAACCAGAGCGAGGCAATCGCCTGGAACCTGCGTGTGATGGCTCGCCTGAAAACCCCAATCATCGCGACCGTGATTGGCGAGGGTGGTTCTGGCGGTGCACTGGCCATCGGTGTGTGTGACCAGCTGAACATGCTGCAATATTCCACCTACTCGGTGATCTCGCCGGAAGGTTGTGCTTCGATCCTGTGGAAGACTGCCGACAAGGCGGCTGATGCAGCAGAGGCCATGGGCATCACTGCCGAGCGCCTGAAGAGCCTGAACATCGTCGACAAGGTGATCCAGGAACCGTTGGGCGGCGCCCACCGCGACCCGGCCAAAATGTCGGAAAGCATTCGCGCCGACCTGGTGCAGCAGCTGGACATGCTCAGCAAGTTCGACAACGACGCGCTGCTGGCCCGCCGTTACGAGCGCCTGATGAGCTACGGTCTCTGATAGCGAGATGAATGGCACCGGCTTCGCCGGTGTTCGCGGGCAAGCCCGCTCCCACAGGGACAGCGCTCTTCTGCACCGAGCGCGCAACTTGTGGGAGCGGGCTTGCCCGCGAATGCATTCTTGAATTGAGTGCCGGTTCGATGATCAACCTCACCCCTTGGCTCAACGCCTCAGCCTGGTACATCGCCTTTTCAGGCGGCCTCGATTCCACCGTCCTCCTGCACCTGCTGGCCGACTACGCTCGCAATCACACCTCACCCCCGCTGCGTGCGATCCACGTCCATCACGGTCTGCAGTCCGCCGCCGATGCCTGGCCGGCTCACTGCCAAGCCATCTGCAATCAGCTGGGCATTGAACTCCAGGTCATCTACGTGCAGGTCGCCCCCGGCGCCAGCCTCGAACAGGCCGCCCGCGACGCTCGCTATGCCGCGTTCAAGCAAGCCCTGAGCCCCGGCGACATCCTGTTCTCCGGCCAGCACCGTGACGACCAGGCCGAAACCCTGCTGTTTCGTCTGTTGCGCGGCGCCGGCCTGCGTGGCCTTGCTGCAATGCCGGTGCAGCGGGCGCTAGGGCAGGGCAGTCTGGTCAGGCCTTTGCTGGCGTGTTCTCGGCAGCAACTGCAGGCCTATGCCCGAATGAAAGGGCTGGCCTGGATCGAAGACCCGTCAAACGCCGACACACATTTCGCCCGCAACTTCCTGCGTGGCGAGGTGCTCCCGCATTTGCAGCAACGTTGGCCGCAAACCACCCAGAACCTCGCCCGCGCCGCAGAGCACCTGGGCGAAGCCCTGGGGCTGCTGGACGAGCTCGCCCAAGGTGACCTTGCGTGCGCAGAAAGGGGGGCGCCGAAGGCCTGGGCCGGGTTGGACTCGCTCGACCTGGCATCCCTGGTCGCGTTGTCGCCCGCCCGTCAGCGCAATGCCCTGCAGTATTGGCTGAGCCTTCGCACCCGTTTGCCAGACACCCGGCACTGGGCTGGCTGGGCGGACCTGCGTGAGGCTGCCGGGGATGCCCAGCCCGTCTGGCGGCTCGCCGACGGGCAACTGCTGCGCAGCCATGGGCGCATCTGGTGGCTGAGTGGTGACTGGCTACAGCTGCCCGTCGGCGAGCTGGCCTGGGTGAACCCCACCGGGCCGCTGGTGCTGCCAGGTAACGGCAGCGTGCGTCTTGCGGTCGCACAGCCGCTCGCAGACCTGCGCATCGCCTATCGCCAGGGCGGCGAAATGCTGGACGTCCCCGGCCGTGGGCGGCGCGACCTCAAGCGCCTGCTCAACGAGTTGCAGGTGCCGCATTTCCTGCGCCCACGCCTGCCGCTGCTGTATCAGGGCGAGTGTTTGCTGGCGGTGGCCAACCTGCCGGGGTTGGTGCAGGCGGATTGCCAGCTGCACTGGCAGTTACCGACGAACGCGCAAGGTTTGAGCTGAAGGGTACATTCGGGTAGACTACCCTCCCTTCTTGATACAGCTTCTGTGGGTTCCGCGAAAACACAGGAGTTGCCGATTACCAAGCAGTTTTTTGCTGGGCTGATTCTGGAAATGACGAGCGAGCTCCATGCCGGGGATACCCCTGGTCTGTACAGACGCGGCAGTTTTTCGAGATGCACTGTGATTGACGCAGGTGATCGGGGGCTTCGGCCTTCCTTCGCTTTCTCCGGCGGCGCTGGCCGCCTTAACGCAGACTTCTAGGGTTTTTCATGACGCGCTACATATTCGTCACGGGCGGTGTTGTTTCTTCATTGGGGAAAGGCATTGCCTCGGCTTCCCTGGCGGCCATCCTGGAAGCGCGGGGCCTGAAGGTCACCATGCTCAAGCTGGATCCGTACATCAACGTCGATCCGGGCACCATGAGCCCGTTCCAGCACGGTGAAGTGTTCGTCACCCACGATGGCGCCGAGACCGACCTCGACCTGGGCCACTACGAGCGGTTCATCCGCACCACCATGACCCAGAACAACAACTTCACCACCGGCCGCATCTACGAGCACGTGCTGCGTAAAGAGCGTCGTGGTGATTACCTGGGCGCGACCATCCAGGTCATCCCGCACATCACCGACGAGATCAAGCGTCGCATCATCAAGGGTGCCGGCGATGCCGACGTGGCCCTGGTGGAAATCGGCGGTACCGTGGGTGACATCGAGTCGCAGCCGTTCCTCGAGGCCATCCGCCAGCTGCGCGTCGAAGTGGGCTCCAAGCGCGCCATGCTGATGCACCTCACCCTGGTCCCGTACATCGCCACCGCGGGCGAAACCAAGACCAAGCCGACCCAGCACTCGGTCAAGGAGCTGCGCTCCATCGGCCTGCAGCCTGACGTGCTGATCTGCCGCTCCGACCACCCGGTCGATGCCTCGTCGCGTCGCAAGATCGCGCTGTTCACCAACGTTGAAGAGCGTGCGGTGATTTCGCTGGAAGACGTCGACACCATCTACAAGATCCCGGGCGTACTGCACGCACAGGGCCTGGACGACTTCGTCGTCGAGCGTTTCGGCCTGCAGTGCAGCGGCGCCGACCTGTCCGAGTGGGACAAGGTGGTCGATGCCAAGCTCAACCCTGAGCAAGAAGTGACCATCGCCATGGTCGGCAAGTACATGGAGCTGCTGGACGCGTATAAGTCGCTGATCGAAGCGATGAGCCACGCCGGCATCACCAACCGTACCAAGGTCAACCTGCGCTACATCGATTCGGAAGACATCGAGAACCAGGGCACCAGCCTGCTCGAAGGCGCCGATGCCATTCTGGTGCCGGGCGGTTTCGGCCTGCGTGGCGTGGAAGGCAAGATCACTGCGGTGCAATACGCCCGTGAAAACAAAGTGCCGTACCTGGGTATCTGCCTGGGGATGCAGGTGGCCGTGATCGAATTCGCCCGTAACGTCATGGGCTGGAAAGACGCCAACTCCACCGAGTTCGACCGCAACAGCGGCCACCCTGTGGTCGGCCTGATCACCGAGTGGGCCGATGCCACCGGTGCCGTCGAAACCCGCAACGAGGCTTCCGACCTGGGCGGCACCATGCGCCTCGGCGCACAGGACTGCCAGCTGGCTGCCGGTTCCAAGGTACACGACTGCTACGGCAAGGACGTGATCACCGAGCGTCACCGCCACCGCTACGAAGTGAACAACAACCTGCTGCCGCAACTGGTCGACGCTGGCCTGGTGGTTTCTGGCCGTTCCGAAGACGGCGCGCTGGTGGAAGTGGTCGAGTCCAAGGACCATCCATGGTTCGTCGCCTGCCAGTTCCACCCGGAGTTCACCTCCACCCCGCGTGACGGCCACCCGCTGTTCAGTGGTTTCGTCAAGGCAGCCCTGGCTCAGAAGAACAAGGCCTGATCAATGACCCAGAAGATCATCCGCGTCGGTAACATCGAGATCGCCAACGACAAGCCGTTCGTCCTGTTCGGCGGCATGAACGTCCTGGAGTCCCGTGACCTGGCAATGAAGGTCTGCGAGGAGTACGTGCGGGTTACCGAGAAGCTCGGTATCCCCTACGTGTTCAAGGCCAGCTTCGACAAGGCCAACCGTTCGTCGGTGACGTCGTACCGTGGCCCGGGCATGGAAGACGGGCTGAAGATCTTCGAAGAGATCAAGCGCACCTTCAATGTGCCGGTGATCACCGACGTGCACGAGCCTTACCAGGCCGAGCCGGTTGCCAAGGTATGCGACATCATCCAGCTGCCGGCCTTCCTGTCGCGGCAGACCGACCTGGTGGTGGCCATGGCCAAGACTGGCGCGGTGATCAACATCAAGAAGGCCCAGTTCCTCGCACCCCAGGAAATGAAACACATCCTGGCCAAGTGCGAAGAGGCGGGTAACGACCAGTTGATCCTCTGCGAGCGTGGGTCGAGCTTCGGCTACAACAACCTGGTGGTGGACATGCTCGGCTTCGGCATCATGAAGCAGTTCGAGTACCCGGTGTTCTTCGACGTGACCCACGCCCTGCAGATGCCGGGTGGCCGCGCCGACTCCGCTGGTGGCCGCCGCGCCCAGGTTACCGACCTGGCCAAGGCGGGCATGAGCCAGGGCCTGGCGGGCCTGTTCCTCGAAGCCCACCCGGACCCGGACAACGCCAAATGCGATGGTCCATGCGCCCTGCGCCTGGACAAACTGGAGCCATTCCTGGCCCAGCTCAAGCAACTGGACGACCTGGTGAAAAGTTTTCCGACGGTAGAAACCGCGTAAAGCTCATTTCTCGGGTAAAGTACCGCCCGATCCACCCCTGACCAATCGGTCAGGGGCTCCCTTCACCCGGCCTGCCCACTGCAAATCCGCCTGGTGAACGGCAAGAATTTCTTAAGCTAAGTTGTTTTCGTCAATTCTGGAGTGCTTACAACAATGGCAAAAATCGTCGACATCAAAGGTCGTGAAGTTCTCGATTCGCGTGGCAACCCCACCGTGGAAGCCGATGTACTGCTCGACAACGGCATCATCGGCAGCGCTTGCGCGCCGTCCGGTGCTTCCACCGGCTCGCGCGAAGCGCTGGAGCTGCGTGATGGCGACAAGAGCCGTTACCTGGGCAAGGGCGTGCTGAAGGCCGTCGCCAACATCAATGGCCCGATCCGTGACCTGCTGCTGGGCAAGGACCCGGCAGACCAGAAAGCCCTGGACCGCGCCATGATCGAACTGGACGGTACCGAGAACAAGGCCAAGCTGGGCGCCAACGCCATCCTGGCTGTTTCCCTGGCGGCCGCCAAGGCTGCTGCCCAGGACCAGGACCTGCCGCTGTACGCACACATCGCCAACCTGAACGGCACCCCGGGCCAGTACTCGATGCCGGTTCCGATGATGAACATCATCAACGGTGGCGAGCACGCCGACAACAACGTTGACATCCAGGAGTTCATGGTTCAGCCGGTAGGCGCCAAGACCTTCTCCGACGGCCTGCGCATGGGCACCGAAATCTTCCACCACCTCAAAGCCGTGCTGAAGGCCCGTGGCCTGAACACCGCCGTGGGTGACGAAGGTGGCTTCGCTCCTAACCTGGCTTCCAACGAAGACGCCCTGGGCGCCATCGCCGAAGCGGTCGAAAAAGCGGGTTACAAGCTGGGCACCGACGTGACCCTGGCCCTGGACTGCGCGGCTTCCGAATTCTACGAAGACGGCAAGTACAACCTGTCCGGCGAAGGCAAGTCGTTCGACGCTGAAGGCTTCGCCGAATACCTGAAAGGCCTGACCGAGCGCTTCCCGATCATCTCGATCGAAGACGGCCTGGACGAGTCCGACTGGGCTGGCTGGAAGATCCTCACCGACAAGATCGGTGAAAAGGTACAGCTGGTTGGCGACGACCTGTTCGTGACCAACACCAAGATCCTGAAGGAAGGCATCGAGAAGGGCATCGGTAACTCGATCCTGATCAAGTTCAACCAGATCGGCTCGCTGACCGAAACCCTGGAAGCCATCCAGATGGCCAAGGCTGCCGGCTACACCGCAGTGATCTCGCACCGCTCCGGTGAAACCGAAGACTCGACCATTGCCGACCTGGCCGTGGGTACCGCTGCTGGCCAGATCAAGACTGGTTCGCTGTGCCGTTCCGACCGCGTTTCCAAGTACAACCAGCTGCTGCGCATCGAAGAGCAACTGGGTGCCAAAGCGGTTTACCGTGGTCGTGCCGAGTTTCGCGGCTAAGCAAGAGATGGTAAAAAGACAGCAGCCGGAGTTGTAGGAACGTTCGTACTGATCTTTCCTTCATCCCAACGGGTTTCTGTCAACGAAGCCTGGCCTCGGCCAGGCTTCGTGCTATTCGAGGCCCCGAAGTAACAAGTACGCGGCAGCCTTTTTAACCTGGATAACGTGATGCGCAGTCCCTATTGGGTGTTCCTCGTTCTGCTCCTGCTGCTGGGTGGCCTGCAGTACCGCCTGTGGGTGGGTAATGGCAGCCTGGCGCAAGTGACCGAACTGAAGCAGCAGATTGACGAGCAGCATGCCGAGAACGAGCGCTTGCTTGAGCGCAACCGTGTGCTCGATGCCGAAGTGCTGGAGCTGAAAAAAGGCATGGAGACCGTTGAAGAACGGGCTCGCCACGAATTGGGAATGGTCAAAGAGGGCGAAACCCTCTTCCAGTTGCCACAGAAATGATCGATACCTTACCGGCCTTCTGGGCCGTGATTCCTGCTGCGGGCGTAGGTGCCCGCATGGCTGCCGACCGACCCAAGCAATACCTGGAGCTGGCTGGGCAGACCATTCTCGAGCACAGCCTCGACTGTTTTCTTGGCCACCCGGCGCTCAAAGGCGTGGTGGTCAGCATTGCTGAAGATGACCCGTACTGGCCGGCCCTGCGTTGCGCCAGCGACCCGCGCATCCAGCGCGCAGCGGGTGGGCGCGAGCGTGCCGATTCGGTGCTCAATGCCTTGCTGTTGCTGCATGCGCAAGACGCCTCGGACAGCGACTGGGTGCTGGTGCATGATGCTGCGCGGCCGAATTTGGCGCGCAGCGACCTGGACAAGCTGTTGTCGGAGCTGGCGGACGACCCGGTGGGTGGCCTGCTGGCGGTACCGGCGCGCGATACCCTCAAGCGTGCCGATGGCAGCGGCCGGGTAAGTGCTACCGTGGACCGTAGTACCATCTGGCAGGCCTACACACCCCAGATGTTCCGCCTTGGGGCACTGCACCGGGCGTTGGCCGAGTGCCTGGTGTCGGATGTGGTCGTGACGGATGAAGCCTCGGCCATCGAGTGGTCCGGCCAGGCGCCGCGGCTGGTGGAAGGGCGCAGTGACAACATCAAGGTCACTCGGCCGGAAGACTTGGAGTGGTTGCGCCAGCGTTGGGCAGGGCGTCGCTGAGTTTCATATTCCTGTACCGGCCTCTTCGCGGGTAAACCCGCGAAGAGGCCGGTACAGCCAGCACACCCGTTCAGCCTTGCCGATATTCCGGCAACCCCGCCAACCCTTCTTTCAGGTAATCCACCAACCGTCGCACCTTCGGTGACAGGTGCCGCTGTTGCGGATACAACGCCCACACTGCCGTATTCGGTGGCTGGTGCGCTTCCAGCAACGACACCAGAGCCCCCGTATTCAGGTGCTCCAGCACGTAGTAATCCGGCAACTGGCACAACCCGATCCCTTGCAACGCCGCATCCAGCACCGCCTGCCCACTGTTGCAGCGCCAGTTCCCTTGTACCCGCTGGCTGATCTCGCGCCCATCCTGCTGCAACGCCCACAAGTCCGAACTGCCTACCAGGCAATTGTGCCGCGCCAACTCTGACAGGCTGTGTGGTCGACCGTAACGTTCCAGATAAGCCGGCGAGGCACACAGGTACATGCGCCGGGGGGCGAGGCGGGCGGCCACCAACCGAGAATCGGCCAGCCGCCCCAAGCGGATGGCCAGGTCCATGCCTTCTTGCAGCAGGTCGAGGGTGTGGTTGCTCAACTCCACCTTCACGCGCAACTGCGGGTAAAGCGCCATGAATCGTGTCACGAGCGGCACGATGAAGCGCTCGCCGTACGCTACCGCGCACGTCATGCGCAGCAACCCCTTTGGCTCGCTGGCCAAGTCGCCCATGGCGCGCAGGGCTTCCTCGCGGCCATCCTGAAGGCGTTGGCAATGCTGCAGAAAGGTTTGCCCGGCCTCGCTCAAGGTCACCCGACGGGTACTGCGGTAGAGCAGGCGCGTTTGCAGTCGCTCCTCCAGCCGGGCGATCTGGCGACTGATGTGCGACGAGGAAACCCCCAGGCGTTCGGCAGCCGCTGTGAACTGGCCAGATTCGGCCACGGCGACGAATTCGTCGATACCTTCCCAGCGGCTGCTCATTGATTATCCCTGCATGGCAATAATGTTTTGTCTTTGCCTGGATTATTCATCAAAAGTCGGTGAATTACACTGCAAGCCTGAATCGACACTCTGTCTGGAGCCCTTTGATGATCAAGTCCCGTGCCGCCGTAGCCTTCGAAGCCAAGAAACCCCTGGAAATCGTCGAAGTCGACGTGGCCATGCCCAAGGCCGGTGAAGTGCTGCTGCGCGTGGTCGCCAGCGGTGTTTGCCACACCGACGCCTACACCCTGTCCGGTGCCGACCCGGAAGGCATCTTCCCGTCGATCCTCGGTCACGAAGGTGGCGCGATCGTTGAAGCGGTAGGCGAGGGCGTGACCTCGGTGGCCGTTGGCGATCATGTGATCCCGCTCTACACCCCGGAATGCGGCAAGTGCAAGTTCTGCCTCTCGGGCAAGACCAACCTGTGCCAGGCCATCCGTGCTACCCAAGGCAAGGGCCTGATGCCCGACGGCACCACGCGCTTTTCCTACAAAGGCCAGCAGCTGTTCCACTACATGGGGACCTCGACCTTCTCCGAGTACACCGTGCTGCCGGAAATTTCCGTGGCCAAGATCCAGAAAGAAGCACCACTGGAAAAGGTGTGCCTGCTGGGCTGCGGCGTCACCACCGGTATCGGCGCGGTGCTCAACACCGCCAAGGTTAAGCCGGGTGATACCGTGGCCATCTTTGGCCTGGGCGGCATCGGCCTTTCGGCGGTGATCGGTGCGGTCAAGGCCAAGGCCTCGCGCATCATCGCCATCGACATCAACCCGGCCAAGTTCGAGATCGCCCGCCAGCTGGGCGCCACCGACTGCATCAACCCAAAAGACTACGACCGCCCGATCCAGGAAGTGATCGTCGACCTCACCGACGGTGGTGTGGACTTCTCCTTCGAGTGCATCGGCAACGTGCAACTGATGCGTGCGGCGCTGGAGTGCTGCCACAAGGGCTGGGGCGAGTCGGTGATCATCGGCGTGGCCGGTGCCGGCCAGGAAATCGCCACCCGTCCGTTCCAGTTGGTGACCGGCCGGGTATGGCGCGGTTCGGCGTTCGGTGGCGTGCGTGGCCGCAGCGAGCTGCCAAGCTACGTGGAAATGTCCGAGAAGGGCGAGATCCCGCTGGATACCTTCATCACCCACACCATGGGCCTGGAGGATATCAACAAAGCCTTCGACCTGATGCATGAAGGCAAGAGCATCCGCAGCGTGATCCACTTCTGAGGTACGCCATGAGCCTGGATAACATCTCCTGCCAGAAAAGCTTCGGCGGTTGGCACAAACGTTACCGGCATCACTCCAAGGTGCTGGGCTGCGACATGGTATTTGCCGTGTACTTGCCGCCGCAGGCCGAACAGGGTGAGAAGCTGCCGGTGCTGTACTGGCTCAGCGGCCTCACCTGCACCGACGAAAACTTCATGCAGAAGGCCGGCGCCCAGCGCCTGGCCGCCGAGCTTGGGCTGATCATCGTCGCCCCCGATACCAGCCCGCGCGGCGAGCAGGTGCCGGGCGACCCGGACGGCGCCTGGGACTTCGGCCTGGGGGCGGGCTTCTACCTCAATGCCACCCAGCAGCCCTGGGCCAAGCACTACCACATGCACGACTATGTGGTGGAGGAGTTGCCCGCGCTGATCGAGGCGCACTTCCCGGCATCGGGAGAGCGCAGTATCAGTGGTCACTCCATGGGCGGGCATGGCGCGCTGGTTTGCGCCTTGCGCAACCGGGGGCGTTACCGTTCGGTGTCGGCATTCTCGCCGATCAGCAACCCGATGGATTGCCCGTGGGGCGAAAAGGCCTTCAGCCGTTACCTGGGTGATGACCGTGCGCGCTGGCGTGAGTGGGATGCCAGTGTGCTGTTGGCCGAAACGCCGGCCGGCGAGTGCCCGCCGTTGCTGGTGGATCAGGGCGACCGTGACGATTTTCTCGAAAAGCAGCTCAAGCCTGAAGCGCTGGAGCAGGCGGCACGCAAAGGGGGGCATGAACTGACCCTGCGCCTGCAGCCGGGTTATGACCACAGCTATTACTTCATTGCCAGCTTCATAGAGGAACACCTGCGCCATCATGCGGTGGCACTGGGGCGGGTGTAACAGCCCGGTCCAAAAGCCGCCAAACCCGCTGCAAAGCAGGTAGAATCACGCCCTGACTCATTCAGGGCGTTTTCTTATGCGTATTGGCCACGGCTACGATGTGCACCGTTTCTGCGACGGTGATTTCATTACCCTGGGCGGGGTGCGTATCCCCCACAAGTACGGCCTGCTGGCCCACTCCGACGGCGATGTGCTGCTGCACGCCCTGAGCGATGCCTTGCTGGGTGCTGCGGCACTGGGCGATATCGGCAAGCACTTCCCCGACACCGACCCACAGTTCAAGGGTGCCGACAGCCGCGTGCTGCTTTGCCATGTGGTCGACATCGTCAAGAGCAAGGGCTGGAAGGTCGGCAACGTCGACGCCACCATTGTGGCTCAGGCGCCGAAGATGGCCCCGCATATCGAGACCATGCGCCAGCTGATCGCCGAGGACCTGCAGGTCGAGCTCGACCAGGTCAACGTCAAGGCCACCACTACCGAAAAGCTGGGCTTCACCGGCCGCGAGGAGGGTATTGCCGTGCATTCGGTCGCCCTGCTGCTGCCAGCATGACCGAACTGGAACTGCTGGGCCCGCGCGCATCGGGCGAACCACTGGGCACCGCCGTCCTCAAGGCGGTTGCCGAAGACTTCCAGGTCGACGAAGTGCTCGATATCCCGCTCTCGGGCCAGGGCGAGCACCTGTGGCTGTGGGTCGAGAAGCGTGACCTGAACACCGAAGAGGCCGCTCGCCGCCTGGCGCGCGCCGCCGGTGTGCCGGTGCGCACCATCAGCTATGCCGGGCTCAAGGACCGTCAGGCCCTGACCCGTCAGTGGTTCAGCCTGCACCTGCCAGGCAAGGCCGACCCGGACCTGTCACGTGCCGAGGATGCCAGCCTGCGCGTGCTCAAGCAGGTGCGTCACCAGCGCAAGCTGCAGCGTGGCGCGCATTCGGCCAACGGCTTCACCCTGCGCCTGACGGCCCTGGCGGCGGATCACCAGGCGCTGGATGCGCGCCTGGAACAGCTGAAGCAGCACGGTGTACCCAACTATTTCGGTACCCAGCGCTTCGGTCACGGCGGTGGCAACGTCCATGACGCCCTCGACTGGGCTGCGCGCAAAGCCTTGCCCGAGCAGCGCAATGTGCGTTCGCGGCTGCTTTCGGCCGGGCGCAGCTACCTGTTCAATCAGGTGCTGGCTGCGCGTGTCGCTGAAGGTAGCTGGGCGCGGGCGCAGGTCGGCGACCTGCTGGCATTCACTGACAGCCGCAGCTTTTTCCCGGCGGGAGAGGCGGAATGTGCCGACCCGCGCCTGGCGATTCTCGATCTGCACCCGACCGGCCCGATGTGGGGTGAGGGCGCTTCGCCTGCTGACGGAGCCACTGCCCGCTTGGAAAACGCCGTCGGTGCAGACCAACCGGCACTTTGCCAGTGGTTGGCCCAGGCGGGCATGGATCACGAACGGCGCATTTTGCGGCTCCCTATTGGCGGCCTGACATGGCATTATCCCGAGCCTGATATCCTGCAACTGGAATTCGTCCTGCCGGCCGGATGCTTCGCCACCGTGGTGGTGCGTGAAGTCGTGGATCTGGTGTCGGCAGGGCAGACGGACAGCCCATGCGTATTCTGATTTCGAACGACGACGGTGTTACCGCGCCCGGCATCGCCGCGCTGCACGCTGCGCTGGCGGATTACGCCGAGTGCTCGGTGATCGCCCCGGAGCAAGACAAGAGCGGCGCCAGCAGTTCGCTGACGCTGGACCGGCCACTGCACCCGCAAACCCTGGCCAACGGTTTCATCAGCCTCAACGGCACGCCGACCGACTGTGTGCACCTGGGGCTCAATGGGCTGTTGCCGCACACGCCGGACATGGTCGTGTCGGGGATCAACCTCGGTGCCAACCTGGGCGATGACGTGCTGTATTCGGGCACGGTCGCCGCAGCGTTGGAAGGCCGCTTCCTGGGTGGCACGTCGCTGGCGTTTTCGCTGTTGTCGCGCCAGCCGGACAACCTGCCAACCGCGGCCCATATCGCCCGCCGCCTGGTCGAGGCCCAGTCGCGCCTGGCGCTGCCACCACGCACCGTGCTCAACGTAAACATTCCCAACCTGCCGCTGGAGCACATTCGTGGCATCCGGCTCACCCGCCTCGGTCACCGGGCGCGGGCGGCGGCACCGACCAAGGTGGTCAACCCGCGCGGTAAGGAAGGTTACTGGATCGCCGTGGCCGGCGATGCCGAGGACGGTGGCCCGGGTACCGATTTCCACGCGGTGATGCAGGGCTATGTATCGATCACCCCGTTGCAGCTCGACCGCACCTTCAATGATGCCTTCGAGCAGCTCGACGGTTGGCTGGAGGGCCTGCTCTGATGCGCGAGGACGATATGCTGCGCCGCGGCATCGGCATGACCTCCCAGCGTACCCGGGAGCGGCTGATCCAGCGTCTGTGCGAAGAGGGCGTTTCGAACACCAAGGTGCTCGACGTGATTCGTCGCACCCCGCGCCACCTGTTCGTCGACGAGGCACTGGCGCATCGTGCCTACGAAGACACCGCATTGCCCATCGGTCACAACCAGACCATCTCGCAACCGTTCATGGTTGCCCACATGAGTGAGCTGCTGCTCGAGGCCGGGCCGCTGGACAAGGTGCTGGAGATTGGTACCGGCTCAGGCTACCAGACGGCGATCCTGGCCCAGCTGGTGGAACGGGTGTTTTCGGTGGAGCGTATCAAGGTGCTGCAGGACCGGGCCAAAGAGCGCCTGGTGGAGCTGAACCTGCGCAACGTGGTATTCCGCTGGGGCGATGGCTGCGAAGGCTGGCCGGCGCTGGCACCGTACAACGGCATCATCGTCACGGCGGTGGCGCCAGAAGTGCCGCAGGCATTGCTTGATCAGCTTGCTCCCGGGGGGCGCATGGTGATCCCGGTTGGGGCGGCCGGCGAAGCGCAGCAACTGATGCTGATCGTGCGCGAGGAGCATGGATTCTCCCGGCGCGTGCTGGGGGCCGTGCGCTTCGTCCCGCTGCTCAATGGTCCGCTGGCCTGAGGCTTGCGGGTGAGTCGCGCGGTATTTTTGCGCCAGCGGCGAATTCTTGCCGCTTCGTCCTGTCTATCTGGCGGTACGAAGCACTAGCTTGCACCGGGGTATTGCAACAGCCTTTTGCACCTGCCTGCCAATACTGGCCGGCTTGGTTATAATTGCAACAATATTGCATTTCTTGTCTTCATATCGTTTTTCGGCACCATGAGGGGAGCGCGGGTGGGTCACACAGTCATTCGGCAGCGCAAGGACGGGTCGGGTTTCAAGCTTCTGGTGATTGTACTGGCCATGGGCACGCTACTGGTGGGTTGTTCGAGCACCAGCAGCAACAGCAGCGCGCGGGTAGTCGACCGCAATAACACCGTGCCCAAGCGCCCGGCGGTGACGTCTGGGCAGTACGTCGTCAAGCCGGGTGACACGCTGTTCTCCATTGCCTTCCGCTATGGCTGGGACTACAAGGAGCTGGCCGCACGCAACGGCATCGCGGCGCCTTATACCATTCGCCCGGGGCAAGCGATTCGTTTCAGCAGCGGTTCCAGCAGCAGTACCACGGTGGTGTCCAGCCCCTCTTCATCGAGCCGCACCACGGTCACCCGCAGGCCCGTGGGCACTACTGCCGTGACACCTGGCAACACCAGCAAACCGGCAACGCCGGCAACCTCCACCAGTACGCCGGTTGCCACCACCGTGCCTGCGGCAGAGCGCGCGGTAGGCGGCTGGACTTGGCCTGCCAACGGCGTGCTGATTGGAAAATTCGCTTCAAACGGTAGTTTGAATAAAGGCATTGATATCGCCGGTGATTTGGGACAGCCTGTTTTTGCTGCGTCTGATGGTGCGGTGGTTTACGCCGGGAGTGGTTTAAGGGGCTACGGCGAGCTGATCATCATCAAGCACAGTGATACCTACGTCAGTGCCTACGGCCATAACCGCAGGCTGTTGGTTCGGGAGGGGCAGCAGGTCAAGGCAGGGCAGTCGATTGCTGAAATGGGGTCTACGGGCACAGATCGGGTGAAGCTGCATTTCGAGATTCGCCGCCAGGGCAAACCCGTCGATCCACTCCAGTTCCTGCCACGCCGTTGATCGTTGTACCCGGCCTGTTCCTGTGATGTAGAGGGGACAGGCTCAAGCGCTGCCAGGGATAAAGGTGCCGCTCGAGTCTGAGTTCGAACTCAGCAAAGGACTATAACAATGGCTCTCAGTAAAGAAGTGCCGGAGTTTGACATCGACGATGACGTCCTCCTGATGGAGACGGGTATCGTTTTGGAAACGGATGTGGTGTCAGACGAACCTGCTGTATCTTCGGTTCGGACGAGGGCCAAGTCGGGCTCTTCGCTTAAGCAACACAAGTACATCGATTACAGCCGGGCGCTCGATGCCACCCAGCTGTATCTCAACGAAATCGGCTTCTCGCCGCTGCTTTCGCCGGAAGAGGAAGTGCATTTTGCGCGTTTGTCGCAAAAGGGTGACCCTGCTGGCCGCAAGCGCATGATCGAAAGCAACCTACGCCTGGTTGTTAAAATTGCCCGTCGTTACGTGAACCGTGGCCTGTCGCTGCTCGACCTGATCGAGGAGGGCAACCTTGGGCTGATCCGTGCGGTCGAGAAGTTCGACCCGGAGCGTGGTTTCCGTTTCTCGACCTATGCGACCTGGTGGATTCGCCAGACCATCGAGCGGGCGATCATGAACCAGACCCGCACCATTCGTTTGCCGATCCACGTGGTCAAAGAGCTGAACGTATACCTGCGCGCGGCGCGCGAGCTGACCCAAAAGCTGGACCACGAACCCTCCCCGGAAGAAATCGCCACGTTGCTGGAGAAGCCCGTCGCCGAGGTCAAGCGCATGCTCGGCCTGAACGAACGGGTGTCTTCGGTGGATGTGTCGCTTGGCCCGGATTCGGACAAGACCCTGCTCGACACCCTGACCGACGACCGCCCGACAGACCCGTGCGAGCTGCTACAGGATGACGACCTGTCGCAGAGCATCGACCAGTGGCTGGGGGAGTTGACCGACAAGCAGCGGGAAGTGGTGGTACGTCGCTTTGGTCTGCGCGGGCATGAAAGCAGCACCCTGGAGGATGTTGGCCTGGAGATTGGCCTGACCCGGGAAAGGGTGCGGCAGATCCAGGTAGAAGGGCTCAAGCGCCTGCGTGAGATCCTGGAGAAGAACGGCCTGTCCAGCGAGTCGTTGTTCCAGTAGCGAAAGCCTGTAAATCAAAAGCGCCCCGATGACCTCGGGGCGTTTTTGTGTGTGGCGAAAACGGGTGTTCCATTTGAGTTTGATGGGCTGCAAAGCAGCCCCAAAATCTGCCAGCCACAACAGATGTCGAATATGTACTGCGCTACCCCGGTAACATTGCATGTAAGCCTTTTCTTACTTGTTTTGTAAGCTATCTATGCAAGTCTCAGTACATCATTGTCGTTTTCAGCCCCGGTATTTTTCCAACTCATTGAAAATCATGCGTTATTTGGCTGTGTGGAAATGTGTCCCGTGTAATACCTTGTGAGGTTTCGCGCTTGCCCGCTCAGCTGAAGCCGCTAGTATTCGAACTGTGCACACGGACATGCACAGGCTTCCAGGGAGGAGGCCAAGGACATCGCAAGACGCGATTTCATCAGGATGATGTTTGGGACAAGCAGGGACTACGGAAAAAATGTGGGCGGGTCAAACCGCCCCTTTTTTTGCCTGCAGAAAAACAAAAAAGGCCCCGAGGGGCCTTTTTCGTGTCCGGGCGCTATCAGCGCTCCAGTTCTGCAATCTTGCCAGGCTTGCCGTCCCACTCTTCAGCGTCCGGGAGGGCGTCCTTACGCTCGGTGATGTTCGGCCAGACTTCCGCCAGTTCGGCGTTCAGCTCGATGAAGTTCTCCATCCCCGCAGGGATTTCGTCTTCCGAGAAGATGGCTTGTGCTGGGCACTCCGGTTCGCACAGGGCGCAGTCAATGCACTCGTCCGGGTGGATGACCAGGAAGTTC
Source organism: Pseudomonas monteilii NBRC 103158 = DSM 14164 (assembly GCF_000730605.1). Classification (GTDB taxonomy): domain Bacteria; phylum Pseudomonadota; class Gammaproteobacteria; order Pseudomonadales; family Pseudomonadaceae; genus Aquipseudomonas; species Aquipseudomonas monteilii. The sequence continues at coordinate 26,169 of NZ_BBIS01000043.1, forward strand.
GGGCCTTCGTAGAAGCAGTCCACCGGACAGACTTCCACGCAGTCGGTGTATTTGCATTTGATGCAGTTGTCGGTGACGACGAAGGTCATTTCTAGTTCTCTCCTCAGGCGACGGCGGCGGCCCTTCCTCTCAGGGCCGCGCGGTTTACAGGTATGTGGCTGCAGGCCAGGCTAATAACCTGCAGCACCAGCAAACCGCGGCGGATTCTACCAGCTTGTAGTGGCTGCCGTTATAACAGGTTCTTTAGTTGATATAGCATTTCGATAGCTTGACGCGGGGTCATGTCGTCCAGCTGCAGCTTGCCCAGCTTCTCGATGGCCGGGTGTGGCAGGCTGGCGAACAGGTCGCTCTGGTGCGGCACTTGTGGCGTGTCCTTGGCTTTTGAGGCCGGGGCCGGCTCATGCGGCAGGCTGGTGGTCTCCAGGCGCCCCAGGTGTTCGCGGGCGCGCTGGATGACCGCCGTCGGCACGCCGGCCAGTTGCGCCACGGCCAGGCCGTAGCTTTGGCTGGCAGGGCCAGGCAGGACGTGGTGCAGGAACACGATACGCTCGTTGTGCTCGGTGGCATTGAGGTGCACGTTGGCCACCAGCGGCTCGCTCTCCGGCAGCACGGTGAGCTCGAAGTAGTGAGTGGCGAACAAGGTGTAGGCACGCAATTGCGCCAGGCGCTCGGCGGCGGCCCAGGCAAGCGACAGGCCGTCGAAGGTGCTGGTGCCACGGCCTACTTCATCCATCAGCACCAGGCTGCGGTCGGTGGCGTTGTGCAGAATGTTGGCGGTTTCGCTCATCTCTACCATGAAGGTCGAGCGCCCGCCAGCCAGGTCGTCACTGGAGCCGATGCGGGTGAAGATGCGGTCGACCAGTGACAGTTCGCAGCTGGCTGCCGGTACGAAGCTGCCGATGTGCGCCAGCAGCACGATCAGGGCCGTCTGGCGCATGTAGGTGGACTTACCGCCCATGTTCGGGCCGGTGATGATCAGCATGCGCGTGCTGTTGTCCAGGCCCAGGTCGTTGGCCACGAATGGCGTGGTCAGCACCTGTTCCACCACCGGGTGGCGGCCCTGCTCGATGCGCAGGCACGGCTCGTCGACGAAGCGCGGGCAGTTAAGGTCGAGGTTCAGCGCACGTTCGGCCAGGTTGCTGAGTACATCCAGTTCGGCCAGGGCGGCGGCGCTGTCCTGCAGCGGTGCCAGGTGGCTGATCAGGGTTTCCAGCAGGGCGTCGTAGAGCATCTTCTCGCGGGCAAGGGCGCGGCTTTTGGCCGACAGTGCCTTGTCCTCGAACGCTTTCAGCTCAGGGGTGATGAAGCGCTCGGCACCCTTGAGCGTCTGGCGGCGGATGTAGTCGCCCGGTGCCTGTTCGGCCTGCTTGGTCGGCAGCTCGATGAAGTAGCCATGCACGCGGTTGTAGCCGACCTTGAGGTTGGCCAGCCCGGTACGGGCCTTTTCCCGGGCTTCCAGGTCGATCAGGAACTGGCCGGCGTTTTCGCTGATGGCCAGCAGCTCGTCCAGCTCGCTGTCATAGCCGGCCTTGAGCACGCCGCCGTCGCGGATTACCGCCGGCGGGTTGTCGATGATTGCACGCTCCAGCAGGCTGGCCAGCTCCGGGTAGGTGCCGGTAATGGCTGCCAGGCGCGCCAGGTGCGGCGCCTCAAGCTCGGTCATGGCGTTTTGCAGCTCGGGCAACGCGCCCAAGGCATCGCGCAGGCGCGCCAGGTCACGAGGGCGGGCATTGCGCAGGCCGATACGGGCAAGGATGCGCTCGATATCGCCAATTTCCTTCAGCTGTGGCTGCAGCTTCTCGAAGCGGTAGTTGTCGAGCAGGCAACGGATCGAGTCCTGACGTGCTTGCAGTACTTTGAGGTCGCGCAACGGCCGGTTCAGCCAACGGCTCAGCAGGCGGCTGGCCATGGCGGTCTGGCAACGATCGACCACCGATTGCAGGGTGTTGTCACGCCCACCCGCCAGGTTGACGTCCAGCTCCAGGTTGCGCCGGCTGGCGCCATCGAGGATGACCGTGTCGTCCAGGCGCTCGTGGCGCAAGCTGCGCAGGTGCGGCAGGGCAGTGCGCTGGGTTTCCTTGGCGTAGGTCAGCAGGCAACCGGCGGCGCCAATGGCCAGGGTCAGCTTGTCGCAGCCAAAGCCTTTGAGGTCCTTGGTTGCGAACTGCTGGCACAGCGCCTTGCGCGCCGAATCACGGTCGAAGTCCCACGGGGCGCGGCGGCGGGCGCCCGGGCGCTTCTCGGCAGGCAGGTCGCGTGGCCAGTCGTCGGGGATCAATAGCTCGACCGGGTTCAGGCGCTCGAGTTCGGCCAGCAGGTTTTCCCAGCCCTTGATCTCCTGCACGCTGAAGTTGCCGCTGGTGATGTCCAGTACGGCCAGGCCGAACAGGCGTTCGTCACCGAGCAGCGCGGCAATCAGGTTGTCGCGGCGTTCGTCGAGCAGGGCTTCGTCGCTGACCGTGCCGGGAGTGATGATGCGCACCACCTGGCGTTCGACCGGGCCCTTGCTGGTGGCCGGGTCGCCGATCTGTTCGCAGATCACCACCGATTCGCCCAGCTTAACCAGCTTGGCCAGGTAGCCTTCCAGCGAATGGAACGGAATCCCGCACATGGGGATGGACTGGCCAGCCGACTGACCGCGCGCGGTCAGGGTGATGTCCAGCAGTTTCGCAGCCTTCTTGGCATCTTCGTAGAAGATCTCGTAGAAGTCGCCCATGCGGTAGAACATCAGCTGATCCGGGTGCTGGTTTTTCAGCTTCCAGTACTGCTGCATCATCGGGGTGTGTGCGGAAAGATCGGAGAGTGCTTTATTCATCAAAGACTTAGAGTGTAGGTCTCAACATTGTGGGGCAAATTGAGGCGTTCCGTGTTGCATGCGCGGCGCCGAGACCCACCTGAATTTTCAAGCCGCATAGGTTACCACGGCTGCCGCACCGGCAGAACCTGCAACGCCGGCCAGCGCAGACGTGGGGGTATGGCTTGTTGACATCATGGGGCTCCCATGGAAGATTGCGCCCTTTTGGCCGTGCCAAGTTAACCGTTATTGCAATCAGGTTGGTTAGTGCAGTGAGTGGAATTCGTTTTGATGTCGATGCGGTTTTTTGTATTTCCCTCGACACGCGGGATGACCGGCGCAAGCTGTTCAGTGAAACCATCGGGCGGCAGCTGGACAATGAAGTGGTCTTTCATGTCGTGGCGAAAAACAGTGACCCCAAGCGGGGTTGCTACGAATCGCACCAGCAGTTGGCACGCCACGCACTGGACAACGGGCTGGATCGAATCCTGATCTTCGAAGACGATGCCAAGGCTTATGATTTCAAGGCTTCGCGGGTGCGCTGGGTGAACCGCTTCATGCAGTCACGCTCTTTCCAGGCCCTGCATCTGGGCTATTCCATGGGGCGAACCTGGCTGACGTGGTTCCCGTTCATTGCCAGGGGGCGCGTGGTTGCACTGCACGCTTATGTACTGTCGCGCGAAGGCTGCCGGATCCTGGCAGAGACGCCCTACGATGGCACGCCCGTGGATGTGGTGGTCAAGCACAAGATTCGTCAGCACTGCGTGTTTCCGATGTTGTATCGCCAACATGCGGCAGCTGTGGCAGGTAGCGATCTGGAGCAGGTAGTGCGCAACGAGGATGAGTGGTGGGAGCGCAACTGGGCCAAGCACCGGCGTTCACCGATCAAGAACTTCTGGCGTACCGTACTGCGGCTGAACTTCTGACATGCCCCATTGGCTGAGGCGCATGATTTGCGGGCTGTACAGGCACAAACCGGTCGAGGTCGAACGCCTGTTCATTGGCGATATCGTCATTTCGCGGCAGGTCTGTCGCCGTTGTGGCTGCCCGCTTCGCGACCTGGCCGAATATCAGTGAAAGCCACTAACTGATAGGGTAGAGGGCAGCCTTCAAGGAGCCCTGTATGGACCTGATCACCACGCTTGCCACGCGTCTGGGTAAGCATCTGCGCCGCCTCAGCGCGCAGGTGACCACCGCCGAATCCTGCACCGGCGGCGGCATTGCCGAAGCCATCACCCGTGTACCCGGTAGCTCGGCCTGGTTCGAGGCCGGTTATGTCACTTATTCCAATGCCCAGAAAACTCGCCAGCTGGGGGTGCCAGAGGTGCTGTTCGGCCAGGTGGGCGCGGTTAGCCAGGAAGTGGTCGAAGCCATGGTCAGAGGTGCCCAGGCCGCCAGTGGCGCGCGCTTTGCCGTGGCGGTAAGCGGAGTGGCCGGGCCGGACGGTGGCTCGCCCGCCAAGCCGGTGGGAACCGTGTGGCTGGCCTGGGGCGATGGCAGCCGTGTCTTCAGCGAGCGCCGGCAGTTCGACGGTGACCGCGAGGCGGTGCGCCGACAGACGGTGATCGCCGCGTTAGACGGCTTGTTACAGCTTGGTGCCGAGTAAATCGACGACAGGGGTTTGCGTGAGCGCCGGCCTGTGGAATAATACTGGCTACTTATACAGGTATTCCGGCCGTCAGGGCCACGTCGAACACGTGAGGATTTCAATGGACGACAACAAGAAGCGCGCCTTGGCTGCGGCCCTGGGTCAGATCGAACGCCAATTCGGTAAAGGCGCAGTCATGCGCATGGGCGACCACGAGCGCCAGGCGATCCCGGCCATTTCCACCGGTTCGCTGGGCCTGGACATCGCACTGGGCATTGGCGGCCTGCCAAAAGGCCGTATCGTCGAGATCTACGGCCCGGAATCGTCGGGTAAAACCACGCTGACCCTGTCGGTCATCGCCGAAGCCCAGAAAAACGGCGCCACCTGCGCCTTCGTCGACGCCGAGCACGCCCTCGACCCTGAATACGCGGGCAAGCTGGGCGTCAACGTCGACGACCTGCTGGTTTCGCAGCCGGACACCGGCGAACAGGCCCTGGAAATCACCGACATGTTGGTGCGTTCCAACGCTGTTGACGTGATCATCGTTGACTCCGTGGCCGCCCTGGTGCCGAAGGCCGAGATCGAAGGCGAAATGGGTGACATGCACGTGGGCCTGCAGGCTCGCCTGATGTCCCAGGCGCTGCGCAAAATCACCGGTAACATCAAGAACGCCAACTGCCTGGTAATCTTCATCAACCAGATCCGTATGAAGATCGGCGTAATGTTCGGCAGCCCGGAAACCACCACCGGTGGTAACGCCCTGAAATTCTACGCCTCGGTGCGCCTGGACATCCGTCGTACGGGTGCGGTCAAGGAAGGCGACGAGGTGGTTGGCAGCGAAACCCGCGTCAAGATCGTCAAGAACAAGGTTTCGCCACCGTTCCGTCAGGCCGAGTTCCAGATCCTCTACGGCAAGGGTATCTACCGCAACGGCGAAATCATCGACCTGGGTGTTTCCCAAGGTCTGGTCGAGAAGTCCGGTGCCTGGTATGCCTACCAAGGCAACAAGATTGGTCAAGGTAAAGCCAACGCCGCCAAGTACCTGGCTGAGAACCCGGCGATTGGTGCCGAGATCGAGAAGCAGATTCGCGACAAGTTGCTGACTTCTGGCGCTGTCGCTGCTGCTGGCAAAGCTGCGGCTGTCGAAGCAGATGCCGATGACATGGCCGACGCTGACGCCGGTTATTGATTGCGCGGTAGATAGCTGAACATGTCCGCCGTACTCGACACCCCCGTCGCCATTCGGCGGACAGCCATGGACCTGCTCGCGCGACGTGAGCACGGTCGCGTCGAGCTGACGCGCAAGCTGCGTCAGCGCGGCGCTTCGGATGAGCTGATCGAGCCTGAGCTTGATCGGCTCGCCGAAGAAGGGCTGCTGAGTGAAGCCCGCTACCTTGAAAGCTTTATCCGCTACCGTTCCGGTTCTGGCTATGGCCCTGCGCGTATTCGCGAAGAGCTTGGGCAGCGTGGTTTGGCGCGTGCTGATATCGAGCAGGCGCTACGCGAGAGCGAGGTGGACTGGGCAGAGCGCATGCGTGATGTGTGGCAGCGCAAGTTCGCCGGGCAGCGCCCGCAAGACCCGCGCAGCCGTGCCCAGCAGACCCGGTTTCTCGCTTACCGGGGCTTCCCCATGGATTTGATCGGTCGCCTGCTCAGTGGGCGGGATCTGGATGATTACTGATCATTGCTGAAATGCCGGGGCCGCTCTGCGGCCCCAAAGCAGACGACACTTATGAACTGACCCTCAACGCCTCCCTAGCCCGTTGCGTGGTATGCATCGGCTGCGGCTTGGCCCAGTTTTCCGGCAGGTTGATGAAGTCTACCAGCTCGCGCAACCGGCCCTGATCCCGGCCATTGAAGGCGAACGACAAGCGGGTCAGGTGGCTGAAATTACCCACCTCATGCTCGGCGCCACTGTCTGGCTGCTGGTGATACTTGCCACTCAGGCGCAAGTCGGCATAACCCTCCTGGATGTCATACAGCGCTGCTTCGCTGAGCGGGTGGTGCATGCGGATTACGAACTGGCTCTTCAGCCAGCGGCTGGAATGGTAGTTGCTGTAGAACTGGTTGATTTCCTCCACCGCCTCGTCGGCACTGTGTACCAGGCGTACCAGCTTCAGATCGCTGGGCAGGATGTAGCGGTTTTCTTCCAGCTGGCTGCTGATGAAGTTCAGGCAGTCTCGCCAGAAGCTACCGCCAGGCGAGTCCAGCAGCACCACCGGTACCAATGGGCTTTTGCCGGTCTGGATCAGGGTCAGAACCTCCAGCGCTTCATCCAGGGTGCCGAAACCGCCAGGGCACAGCACCAGGGCATCAGCCTCTTTGACAAAAAACAGCTTGCGGATGAAGAAAAAGTGGAACGGTAACAGCTTGTCGGTACCGCCTACCGTGGGGTTGGCATGTTGTTCGAAGGGCAGGGTGATGTTGAAACCCAGGCTGTGCTCGCTGCCAGCGCCTTCGTGGGCTGCCGCCATGATGCCGCCACCCGCTCCGGTAATGACCATCAGATCGGAGCGTGCCAGGGAGGCGCCCAGCTCGCGGGCTAAGGCATACATCGGGTGCTCTAGCGGGGTACGTGCCGAACCGAACACGGTCACCTTGCGCCGACCTTTGTAGCGCTGCAGGGTGCGGAACGACTGGTCCAGTTCGCGCAGGGCTTGCAAGGTGATCTTGGCGCTCCAGCGGTCGCTGTCGTCATGGGCCATGCGCAGGATGGTCAGCATCATGTCGCGGTACAGCGGCAAGTTGGGGCTGTCGGGTGCTACCAGTTGCAGTTGTGCGTCGATGTTGCTCAGGTCGATGTTGTTGTCGCGGAAGTGGCTGAACAGCAGTTCATTCGATTGGTAAGGCATGCAACGTCTCCTTCTGCACCAATGCCTATGACCTCAATCTAGACCGTCGCGCCCGATCGTGCCGGGTTGTTTGGCAGCGCCGCCTGTCGGCATGCACCCAATGGCGGCACGGGTTTGGTTAACTGGTAAAGCGAAACGTGTCGATGCAGGAGGTGGCGGTATGCATCGCTTGATCATCGAAGTGGACGGGCAGCTCTACCGGCTGCTGGAGAGCGCGGCCCAGATGCATCACCTGAGCCTCGAGGTCGAGTGCCGCCGCAGGTTGGAGGGGCTGGAGTGCCAGTCGCGCTACCTGCAGGCGTTGTTGGCCGAAATGCGCGCCGATGCCGCTGAAGGGCGCTGGTGCGCCCGCGAGAAGGAGCAGGTGTAGCGTGATACGCGCCTGTTACTTCTTCTTGTTGCCGGCCACGCAGCTGGCACTGTCGAAGGCCTGATCCATGATGGGCTGGTTGGTCTTGTAGACAGTGAAACGGTAGACCATGACCGCACCCTTGGACATCAGGTTACGGAACCCGCTATTGCGGCAAACGCTGTCGCCCAGCTGGCTGCGTACCTGCTCGGGGTTGGCCTGCATGCGCTCGGCGTGGCTCTGGCGTACGCTCAGGTGGTTGACCAGCGCCTTGCCCTCTACGGTGTAACCCTGGTCGAGGATGTCCTCGTTGATGGCGCGCGGGGTACCGACGCTGCTTTCTTTGGCAACCTTCTGCAGCATCTTGTTAAGGTCGTAGTCCTGCTTGGATGCCGCCTGTGCTGCCAAAGGCAGGGCGAGCAACAGGCTCAGGGCGGGGGCGATAAGGCGCAGCATGAATCTCTCCTGGTTCGATGACTGGCGCTTTGACATGCGCGGGTCGACGGTGTTCCGTGAAATCGCGCAAGGCAAGATCCGGGCACGGTAAAGGCCCGATTATAAAGACCGCCTTGCAGCCTGCACAGCAATTGCCCCCTGTTCTGGTAAACTGGCGCCCTTGTGTTCTCCGAGTCATCCTTGTGCCCATTTCCAAATCGACCAGAGGCCTGCCGGCATGAGCCATGCGGTAGCGCGCCTGCGCGCCGAACGCCTGGCCCGCAGCAACAAGCCATTCATCGCCCGTGGTTCGCGTGCAGAGCGTTGCCCGGATTGCCGGGTGATTGCCACCCACTGCCTGTGTGCCTGGAAACCCCGTGTACAGGCTGACTCCGGCGTGTGCCTGCTGATGCACGACACCGAGCCGTTGAAGCCTACCAACACCGGCTGGCTGATTGCCGACCTGATCGAAGACACCTCCGCTTTTGGCTGGCTGCGCACCTCGGTCGACGAGCGTTTACTGGCCTTGCTCGACGACCCGCGCTGGCAGCCCTATATCGTCTTTCCGGGCGAGTTCGTGGCTGAGCAGCGGGTGGTCAGCGAGGTGGTGCGCGAGCCGGGCAAGCGCCCGTTGTTCATCCTGCTGGATGCCACCTGGACCGAGGCGCGCAAGATGTTCCGCAAAAGCCCGTACCTGGACCGCTTCCCGGTGTTGAGCCTGCAGGCCGAGCAGATGTCGCGTTACCGCCTGCGGCGTTCCAAGCGTGACGATCACTTCTGCACGGCAGAAGTGGCCGCCATGTGCCTGGACCTGGCCGGTGACAGCCAGGCCTCGCAGGCATTGGATGCCTACCTGGATGTGTTCAGCCTGCATTACCTGAGCGGCAAGCGGCGCCTGCCGCTGGACGAGCAGGACGACACCCATCAGCGTTTGCATACCTTCCTATAGTCCAAGGGGCACAACCCCTGCTTTGGTTCATAATGACGGAGCTGGCAGCCAGGGTTGGCGAGACGGCAGGGCGATCGGCTTGACCACCCTTGACCGTGCTCGGCATCCTTGGCGCCGATTCCCCGCCGGACGCTTCCCTTACCCTCGAGCGCCTGGCACAGAACAGGATCCTTAGATCGATGGCCACTTACGAAATCCTGATTGCCGATGACCACCCACTGTTCCGTGGCGCCCTGCGCCAGGCCGTTACCCTCGGCCTGGGCCCGGATGTACGCCTGGTCGAAGTCGCGAGCATTGCCGAACTGGAAACCCGTCTGAGCGAAAAAGCCGACTGGGACCTGGTGCTGCTGGACTTGAACATGCCGGGTGCTTACGGTTTTTCCGGGCTGGTGCTGTTGCGCGGGCAATACCCGCAGATTCCCGTGGTGATGGTATCGGCGCAGGAAGAGGCTGCCGTGGTGGTCAAGTCCCGCGAGTTTGGCGCCAGTGGCTTCATTCCCAAGTCCAGCACCCTGGAAGTCATCCAGGATGCCGTGCGCAAGGTGCTCGATGGCGAGGTCTGGTGGCCGCCGCAGGCGTTCGAAAAGGTGGATGTGTCGGCTGAGGCCAAAGCCGCCAGCGAAGGCCTGGCCAGCCTTACGCCGCAGCAATTCCGCGTACTGACCATGGTCTGTGAAGGCTTGTTGAACAAGCAGATCGCCTATGAGCTGAACGTGTCGGAAGCAACCATCAAGGCCCACGTGACCGCGATCTTCCGCAAGCTGGGCGTGCGCACCCGCACCCAGGCTGCGCTGCTGCTGCAACAACTTGAATCGGTTGCCAGCAACTGACTGCGCGTGGCTTCACGCTTTTTTGACCCGTGCCGGTCTAGTCTGCTGGCCTTTCTGTTGTGAAGTGACTCACATGACATCGCCATTCAAGGGCCAGACCGGCCTCAAACGCATCTTCAACGCCGCCGGCTACTCGCTGGACGGCCTGCGCGCCGCCTTCAAAGGGGAGGCCGCGTTCCGCCAACTGGTACTGCTCAACGTGCTGCTGATCCCGATCGCCTTCTGGTTGCCGGTCAGCCGTGCGGAACGGGCGATCATGATCGCGGTGTGCTTGTTGGGCTTGATCGTCGAGCTGTTCAACTCGGCAGTGGAAGCGGCCATCGACCGCATCTCGCTGGAGCGTCACCCCCTGTCGAAAAACGCCAAGGACATGGGCAGCGCCGCACAGCTGGTGGCGCTGACCATGGTCGCGCTGGTGTGGGGCGTTATCCTGCTTTAAGCGATTGGCGGCAGCACGATCTCATCACTGCGGGTAAAGCCCGCAGTGAAGCTGCGGCAAAGTTCCAGAAACTCACGCATGGCCGAGGTCTGGTACTTTTGTTTGTGCCAGATGAAGTAGAACTGGCGCATCAGGTCCAGCTCGGGGGTTTCTACCGCTACCAGGCTGCCTCGGCGGAAGGCATCCCGCAGCGCCAGGCGTGAAATGCAACCAATGCCCAGGCCCGACTCGACGGCGCGCTTGATGGCTTCGGTGTGTTCCAGCTCCAGGCGTATATTGAGGTTGGCGCGGTGATGGCGCATGGCCTGGTCGAAGGTCAGGCGCGTGCCTGAGCCTTGCTCGCGCAGTATCCACGCTTCTTGCGACAAGCTTTCGATATCGGCGCGGCCCAGCGTGGCCAGCGGATGCTGCGGCGCGCAGAACACCACCAGTTCGTCCTCTACCCAGGGCTGCACTTCCAGGTCCGGGTGGTTGCAGTCACCTTCGATTAGACCCAGATCAATTTCGTAGTGCGCCACCTGCTGCACGATATGCGCAGTGTTCTGTACATGCAGCTTCACCTGGCTTTCCGGGTGGGTCTGCATGAAGCTGCCGATCAGCAGGGTGGCCAGGTAGTTGCCGATGGTCAGCGTGGCGCCAACCGCCAGCGAACCGAAACCGGACTTGCCATTGAGCAGGTCTTCGATTTCCTTGGCCTGGTCGAGCAGGGCCACCGCCTGCGGTAGCAGCTGATGGCCCAAGGCGTTGAGGGCCAGTCGCTTGCCGGCACGGTCGAACAACTGGCAGCTCGATTGCCGCTCCAGTTCGGTAATTGAAGTGCTGGCGGCCGACTGCGACAACGCCAGCAGGCTAGCGGCCCGAGAGACGCTTTGATGCTGGGCGACGGCGACGAAGACCTGCAGTTGACGAAGTGTGAATCGCATATCGATATAACCGATAACACATATCTTGATAATCCAGTTAACAGATATTGTCGCTGCCCCTAAACTATCGCGCAACTGCGCGTTTTGCGCGCCGCGTTTTTCTTCAGGAGCCCCATCGATGAGCAACATGAACCACGAACGTGTCCTCAGTGTGCACCACTGGAACGACACCCTGTTCAGCTTCAAGTGCACCCGCGACCCGGGCCTGCGCTTCGAGAACGGTCAGTTCGTGATGATCGGCCTGCAGCAGGAAAGCGGCCGTCCGCTCATGCGTGCCTATTCCATCGCTTCGCCGAACTGGGAAGAGCACCTGGAGTTCTTCAGCATCAAGGTGCCGGACGGCCCGCTGACCTCGCAGCTGCAGCACCTGAAGGAAGGCGATGAGATCATCATAAGCAAGAAGCCTACCGGTACTCTGGTACTTGACGACCTGAACCCGGGCAAGCACCTGTACCTGCTGAGCACCGGCACTGGCCTGGCGCCGTTCATGAGCGTCATCCAGGACCCGGAAACCTACGAGCGCTTCGAAAAAGTGATCCTGGTGCATGGCGTGCGTTACGTGAACGAAGTGGCCTATCGCGAGTTCATCACCGAGCACCTGCCGCAGAACGAGTTCTTCGGTGAGTCGGTTCGCGACAAGCTGATCTACTACCCGACCGTGACCCGCGAGCCGTTCGAGAACCAGGGCCGTCTGACCGACCTGATGCGCAGCGGCAAGCTGTTCAGCGACATCGGCCTGCCACCGATCAACCCGCAGGATGACCGTGCGATGATCTGCGGCAGCCCAAGCATGCTCGACGAGACCAGCGAAGTGCTGGACAGCTTCGGCCTGAAGATCTCCCCGCGAATGCGCGAGCCGGGTGACTACCTGATCGAGCGTGCCTTCGTCGAGAAGTAAGGCGCAGGCTGGTACAAGAAGGCGACCCTTGGGTCGCCTTTCTTATGCCTGAACACCATCTATTCGACGCGCGTCTCGCCGCTGTACACCAGAATCTCCCTGCACCGCTTGCACAGGTACCGCCGCCCCTGGCGCACCAATTTGTGCCGCTGCGCCGTAAACGGGAAGTCACCCTGCGGGCACGGGCAACGGTAAATGTAGCGGGTGACCGCGCGCCGTTGCACTGCGTAGTTGTGGCACCGGTTGGGCGGCAGCTCGTACACCCCGCGCATGATCAGCTGCCACTCCTCGCCATGGGCCTGGATGCGGTCGCCGAACAGCTGGTGGGCCACCAGGTGTGCCACTTCATGGGCCACGGTCTGGCGCAGGAAGTCTTCCTGGTTTTCGCGGTAGAGCTGCAGGTTGAAACGCAGCAGGTTCTCGTGCAGGTGGGCAACCCCGGCTTTTTGCCCGCGCAGCTTGAAGCTGACTTCCGGGCGCGGGAAGGGGCGTTTGAAGAAGGTTTCGGCTTGCTGGTAACAGGTTTCGACGCGTTGTCTGAGCAGCTCGGGCATGGCGGGGTGGTTCTCCTGACCGGGCATTATGCCGCAACTGCAGCGGGGGTGCCGAGCCACCGGTCAGCGCACAGCCAGAGGCCGCCTTGCGGCGGCCCCTGGTTGATGCCCCTGTGTTGGTTGAATCTGTTCTAGTTGGTGTAGACGGGCCCCACGCCCAGTCCCCAGATAATCACCGTGGCGGCCATGATCGCCACCAGTACCACAAGGCCCACCGCCAGCACGGAGCTTGAGAACAGGAAGCCTTCGTCGGACGGTATGTTCATGAACGTCGGTAAGCCGACATACAGCAGGTACACCGTGTAGCAGATGGCGGCCGTGCCGATCAGCATGCCCAGCCACAAGTGCGGGTAAAGCGCTGCCAGGCCGCCGATGAACAAAGGGGTGGCGGTGTAGGTGGCAAAGGCGATGCACTGCGCCATCGACGGGTTGGCATCGTAGGTGCGGGCCATCCAGTGGATGAATGCGCCCATTACCGCCACCCCGGCGAGCATAGCCAGGTACGACATGATGCTCATCCAGATAGCACTTTCCATGGTCAGCATCACTGCTGGCCGGTCGCCAATCACCCAGCCGACCTGGGTGGTGCCGATGAACGCCGAAACGGCGGGAATCGCCGCCAGGATAAGGGTATGCGTCAGGTACATGTGGCTGATGGTTTCTTCTTCGCCACGGATTTCCCGCCATTCTTGGTCGGGATGGGTAAACAGCCCCACAACGTGATGAATCATGCCGGTCACTCCTCTTAATGTTGCCAAACGCCCCCCAGCTGGAGCGCAAGCGGCCCGAGGCCCGAACACCGAAGCAAGCGGTAATGTGGCCTTATGTCGCAGTATAGGAAGCTGTTGCCGGCATAAACCGTGCTTTTTAGAGCAAATTGCGCTGTCAGGCGTACTGTTGATTACATTGAAGTCTTTGTCGGAATGCCTACAGCGGCGCTGCGTTTGTGCGTAAAATAGCCGCCTTTTGTCACACCTCGCGGATTCAAGCGCTATGGGCACCCTCTCGGTCAACCAGAACAAACTGCAAAAACGCCTGCGTCGTCTCGCCGGCGAAGCCATCACCGACTACAACATGATCGAGGATGGTGACAAGGTCATGGTCTGCCTGTCTGGCGGCAAGGACAGCTACACCATGCTCGACGTTCTGTTGCACCTGCAGAAGGTGGCACCGATCAAGTTCGAGATCGTTGCGGTGAACATGGACCAGAAGCAGCCGGGCTTCCCCGAGCACGTGCTGCCGGCCTACCTCAAGGAGCTGGGCGTCGAGTACCACATCGTCGAGAAAGACACCTACTCGGTGGTCAAGGAACTGGTACCCGAGGGCAAGACCACGTGCTCGCTGTGCTCGCGCTTGCGCCGTGGCACCTTGTACACCTTCGCCGATGAAATCGGCGCGACCAAGATGGCCTTGGGGCACCACCGCGACGATATCGTCGAAACCTTCTTCCTCAACATGTTCTTCAACGGTGCGCTCAAGGGCATGCCGCCGAAGCTGCGCGCCGATGATGGCCGCAACGTGGTGATCCGTCCGCTGGCCTATTGCAGCGAGAAAGACATCCAGGCCTACTCGGACATGAAGGAATTCCCGATCATCCCGTGCAACCTGTGCGGCTCGCAGGAAAACCTGCAGCGCCAGGTGGTCAAGGACATGCTGGTGGAGTGGGAGCGCAAGCACCCGGGCCGTACCGAGAGCATTTTCCGCGCCCTGCAGAACGTGGCACCGTCGCAACTGGCCGACCGCAACCTGTTCGACTTCACCAGCCTGAAGATCGACGAAAACGCTACCCCGCGCTTCCTCGACGTGGTGAACATCTGAGCCTATGCGCGATTACCAGTGGCTGCATGAGTACTGCCTGAACCGCTTTGGCTCGGCCCAGGCGCTGGAGGCATTCCTGCCGCAGCCGCGCACGCCGGCGCAGCTGCGGGGCATCAGTGATGACCGCTACCTGTCGACCCTGGCCTTGCGTGTGTTCCGCGCCGGGCTCAAGCACAGCCTGGTGGATGCCAAATGGCCGGCGTTCGAGCAGGTGTTCTTCGGTTTCGTCCCGGAGAAGGTGGTGCTGATGGGCGCCGAGCACCTGGAGCGGCTGATGCAGGATGAGCGCATCATCCGTCACATGGGCAAGCTCAAGAGCGTGCCGCGCAATGCGCAGATGGTGCTCGACGTGGCGAAGGACAAGGGCAGTTTCGGCGCATTCATCGCCGATTGGCCGGTGACCGACATCGTGGGCTTGTGGAAGTACCTGGCCAAGCATGGCAACCAGTTGGGCGGGTTGTCGGCGCCACGCTTTTTGCGCATGGTTGGCAAGGATACGTTCATTCCCACCGATGACATGGCGGCGGCGCTGATTGCGCAGAAGGTGATCGACAAGCAACCGACCAGTCAACGCGACCTGGCGTTGGTACAGCAGGCGTTCAACCAGTGGCACGAAGAGAGCGGGCGGCCGCTGTGCCAGTTGTCGGTGATGCTGGCGCATACCGTCAACCATTGAGATTTTGGGGCCGCAGAGCGGCCCCAGATGTTAATTACCTTCGCCCGCCAGGCGCCGCTCATGCTGGAACTTCCAGCGCACATACAGCAGCCCTGCAATGAACAACCCCAGGCTCACCAGCACTTCAACCCAGCCGAACACCGCCCGCGCCGGGTCGAACGCCGCCAGCACGCCCTTGATGAAATAGATGTTCACCACGAAGCAGGTCCAGGCATGTGCCCGTGCGCTGCCTGTCAGCATGCCCGGCAGCAGCAACAGCAGCGGCACCAGTTCGATCGCCAGGATCACCTCGACCCGTGCCCCGTGCAGGTTGGCAAACCACAGGTTGTTGACCACCAGCAAAGCGATCAGGCCGAAGAAAAACGCCAGGCTCAACGCTCGGGTCAGGCGCAGGCGCGGTGCCAACCATTCCAGTGGTGGCAACACCTTGGGCTTTTTAGCCACGCGCGGCCTCCAGGGCCTTGGCGGTGGTCGCCAGGCGTTGGCCAAGGGCGCGGCACAGGGCGATCTCGTGTTGGTCGAGCTCGCGCTTGCCATCGGCACCGGCATGGTGGCTGGCGCCGTAAGGGGTGCCGCCGCCGCGGGTTTCCAGCAAGGCCGATTCACTGTAGGGCAGGCCCATCACCAGCATGCCGTGGTGCATCAACGGCAGCATCATCGACAGCAGGGTGGTTTCCTGGCCGCCGTGCAGGCTGGCGGTGGAGGTGAACACGCCGGCAGGCTTGCCCACCAGTTCGCCACCCAGCCACAGGCTGCTGGTGCCGTCCAGGAAGTACTTCAGCGGCGCTGCCATGTTGCCGAAACGGGTCGGGCTGCCCAGCACTAGGCCGGCGCAGTGGCGCAGGTCGTCCAGGGTGGCGTACAGCGCGCCACTGGCCGGAATATCCGGCGCGACGGCTTCGCATTCGGTGGAGATCGCAGGCACCGTGCGCAGGCGCGCCTCCATGCCGGCCAGTTCGATGCCGCGAGCGATATGCCGGGCCATTTCGCTGGTCGAACCATGGCGGCTGTAATACAGCACCAGAATGTACGGGGCGCTCACGGCAGGATCTCCAGCACTTTTTCCGGTGGGCGACCGACCACGGCCTTGTCACCGGCGACCAGGATCGGGCGTTCGATCAGCTTGGGGTGCTGGGTCATGGCGTCGATCAGTTGTGCATCGGTCAATGCCGGGTCAGCCAGGTTCAGGTCCTTGTACGCGTCTTCACCTGTTCGCAGCAGTTGGCGTGGTGTGACGCCCAGCTTGGCGAGCAGGGCCTTGAGGGTGGCGGCGTCGGGTGGGGTTTCCAGGTAGCGCACGATGGTTGGCGCCAGGCCGCGGGCTTCGAGCAGTTCCAGCGCGCCGCGGGATTTCGAGCAGCGCGGGTTATGATAGAGCGTGAGGTCGGTCATGTCGGGTCGCATCCAGCAGGGTGTGGCGGCTATTCTAACCGCAGCGACTGACCAATTTGCTTTAAAACTCGAGAAGGATTGACCCATGGCAAGGCGTCTGGCAGCAGTACTGGCCATCACCGCGAGCCTGTTGCTCGGTGGTTGCGGTGCCGATTATGGCGTGGACCAACACGGTAATACGGTTAAGGCCGAACAGATCGACGGGCACTGGCTGGTGCTCAACTACTGGGCTGAATGGTGCGGGCCGTGCCGTACCGAAATCCCGGAACTGAACGCGGCGGCCAAGCAGTGGGCGGCCGATGGCATCAAGGTGGTGGGGGTGAATTTCGATGGCTTGCAGGGCCAGGACCTGAAACAGGCCGCTGAAACCCTGGGCATCGGTTTTACCGTGCTGGCCCAGGACCCGGCCGAGCGCTACGACCTGCCACGCAGCGAGGCGCTGCCAGTGACCTACATCATCGATGACAAGGGCAAGGTGCGTGAGCAGCTGTTGGGCGAGCAGACCCTGGAAGGGTTGCAGGCCAAGATCAAGGCCCTGAAAGGCGCTTGATGCATTTGGGGCTGCTTTGCAGCCCCAGATGACTCTCAGCCTTCTTCAGGCCAGAACCGCAGCGGTTTACCCTGGGCTGGCCAGAAGCGCATCTGCTCCACCGGCGACACATCCCAGCGCTGCACCGTTTCCAGTGCCTGCAAGAAGCGCTTTTCCTGCTCCATCAACGCTGGCGCGCACAGCTTGCGGGTCTTGCCGACCTTGCCGAAGCTCAGGTGCTCACCGTCCAGCGTGTACGGCGCAAACCAGTGGTTGCAACCGCCATTGCCATAGGCGCGGCCGTCGCTGGCCAGGGTCAGGGTCAGGTGGCTGTAGTCGATCAGCGGGCGTTCGCCAATCCACTCCAGCACATAGCTGCGTTCCTGCTGCAGCTTCGAAGGTTCTGCGGCGCAGCCGAGCAGGCCGGTGGCAATCAGCACGCCGGTCAGCAGATTTTTCACTCGGCGTTCTCCTGGCAACGCGGGCACAGGTGTTTGTCGCCATGGCTGGCCCAGCCCAGTTCGGCAATGCGCGCGCTGGCAGCGGGCTGGCGGGCTTGTTTGCCCAGCTTGGCGTCCACGGCAAACTCGAAGTCCAGCACGGTATCGCAACTGTCGCACTCGACCTGCCAGGTGAGGATTTCCAGCTCGTTGAACACCGGGCCGCTGGCCACGGCAACCCACTGGCCGCGCGGGTTGATCAGGTGGCGCACGCTTTCCACGGTCAGGCGCATGGACAGGTCCTTGCTGCCTTTGAGGGTGACCAGCAGGGTGTCGCCTTTGTGCATCGAGCCGCCGTTGCCAGTGACCTGGTAGCGGCCCGGCACCAGTGCGCGGCACTCGATCAGGGTGTGTTGCGGGTTGAAAAGGGTGTAACGGAAATCGTGCTCGACCATGGGTCCTCCAGAAATGCCGCGTATCCTAGCATTAACCCATCACCAGATTCTGTGGATTGCCCGCCGCCCAGCGGTTGATGTTGTCCAGCGTGGTCGCTGCGATGGCATCCAGCGCCTCGCGGGTGAGGAAGGCCTGGTGAGCCGTGATGATCACGTTGGGGAAGGTCAGCAGGCGCGCCAGCACATCGTCCTGCAGGGGCAGGTCGGAGCGGTCCTCGAAGAACAGCTGGGCTTCTTCTTCGTAGACATCCAGGCCCAGGTAGCCGAGTTGGCCGCTTTTCAGCGCATCGATCAGTGCCGGGGTGTCGACCAGCGCGCCACGGCCCGTGTTTATGAGCATGGCACCGGGCTGCAGTTGGGCCAGGCTCTGTGCGTTGATCAAGTGGCGGGTGTGCTCGGTCAGCGGGCAGTGCAAGCTGATGATGCGGGCTTCGCGTAGCAACTCGGGCATGGTCAGGTAACGCGCACCGAGGGCCAGCAGTTCCGGGTTGGGGTAGGGGTCGTAGGCCAGCAGTTGGCAGCCGAAACCGGCCATGATGCGGGCAAAGGCCGCGCCGATCTGGCCAGTGCCGACCACACCGACGGTTTTGCCGTGCAGGTCGAAGCCGGTGAGCCCGTGCAGGGTGAAATCACCTTCGCGGGTACGGTTGTAGGCACGGTGCAGGCGCCGGTTGAGGGCCAGAATCAACGCCACTGCGTGCTCGGCCACGGCGTGTGGCGAGTAGGCCGGCACGCGAACCACCTCAAGGCCCAGCCGCTGGGCTTCGGCCAGGTCGACGTGGTTGTAGCCGGCCGAACGCAGGGCGATCAGGCGTGTGCCACCGGCGGCCAGGCGCTGCAGCACCGGGGCGTCGAGTTCGTCATTGATGAAGGCACAGACGACTTCGTAGCCGCTGGCCAGGGCGGCGGTGTCTAGCGTCAGACGGGCAGGCTGGAAGTGCAGCTCCAGGGGGCTGCCACTGGCGGCCCGGGTGAAGCTCTCCTGATCGTAGTGCTGGCTGCTGAACAACAGGGCGCGCATGGTGGGGCTCCTCATTCAAAACTCGACCGTTTGTTCAAACGCTCAATTTGGCCTGGGCCGCCAGCCGGCTGATCGCACCGTCCAGCTCATCCAGCGCCTGCTGTGCCTGCGGATTTTCCTGTTTGAGCAATGTCTCGCTGCGCTGGCAGGCCGCGCGCAACTGCGGCACACCACAATAGCGCGAGGCGCCGTTCAGGCGGTGTACCTGCTCGATCAGGCCATTGCGGTCGTCTGCATCGCGGGCCGCACGAATGGCTTCGCGGTCTGCTTCCAGCGAGGCCAGCAGCATGCTCAGCATGTCGGCTGCCAGGTCCGCCTTGCCAGCCGCCAGGCGCAAGCCTTCTTCGGGGTCGAGTACCTTGAGCTCATCGCTGTTGGCCAACAGATCGGTTTGCGTCTGCCGCGGTGTGCCCAGGCTCAGCCCCGTCCATTTCATCACCACCTGGGCCAGTTGCCGTTCGCTGATAGGCTTGGTCAGGTAATCGTCCATGCCGCCGTGCAGCAATGCGCGTTTTTCATTGGCCATGGCGTGGGCGGTAAGGGCAACGATCGGCAACGGGTTGCCACTTTGGGTATTTTCCCAAAGCCGAATCTGCTCTGTGCAGGCGCGGCCATCCATGCCGGGCATCTGCACGTCCATCAGTATCAGGTCGAAGGGCTCGTCCTGTACGGCCTTTACCGCGGCATAACCGTTGTCTACGGCCAGCACTTCGGCGCCCAGGTCTTCAAGCAGGGTCTGCACCAATAGCAAGTTGGCGGCATTGTCGTCGACGCACAGGATTTTCGGCTGCCGCTGGCCGTTGATGCTGTTCGCTTCGCCCAGCGGGCGGCGTGGTTGCATCAGCTCCAGCAGCAGGCGGCGCAGTTTGCGGGTGCAGGTCGGCTTGGACAGCAACTGGCCATGACCATTGGGCAGGAACGGGTGGTAAAGGGCTTGCTCGGTGGTCGGGCACAGCACCACGCATTGGCAGTGGTAGCGCTCAAGCTGCTGGTGGTAGTGGCCCAGTTGCTCGGGCGACAGGGTGCCCAGGTTGGCCCCGAGCACGGCGAACTCGAACGGCTGGCCGGCCTGGCTGGCAGCTTGCACCGCTTGCAGCAGCTGGTCGTAGGAGGTGAACAGGCTGACACTGAGGCCGCAGTCTTCCAGTTGGTGTTCCAGCGCCTGACGGGCCAGCTCGTGGCCGTCGACGATGGCGGCGCGGCGGCCCAGCAGCGGCTGTAGCGCAAACGCCTCGACATCGTCGTGGGTTTTGGGCAGGTTGAGGCTGATCCAGAACTGCGACCCTTCGCCCGGGGTGCTGTCGACGCCGATTTCGCCGCCCATCTGCTCGATCAGGCGTTTGGAAATCACCAGCCCCAGGCCGGTGCCGCCAGGTTGGCGTGCCAGCGAGTTGTCGGCCTGGCTGAAGGCCTGGAACAGTGTACGTACATCCTGCGGCGACAGGCCGATACCGGTGTCCTGCACACTGATGCGCAGCTGTGCGCTGTCTTCGTGCTCGTCTTCGAGCATGGCACGTACGACGATGGTGCCTTCGCGGGTGAACTTGATGGCGTTGCTGACCAGGTTGGTCAGGATCTGCTTAAGCCGCAGCGGGTCGCCGATCAACGAAGCGGGCGTGTCGCGATAGATCAGGCTGAGCAATTCCAGCTGCTTGGCGTGGGCGGCCGGCGCCAGGATGGTCAGCGTGTCCTGAACCAGGTCACGCAGGTTGAACGGGATGCTGTCGAGCACCAGTTTGCCGGCCTCGATCTTGGAGAAATCGAGGATCTCGTTGATGATCCCGAGCAAATTGTCGGCGGATTTCTCGATGGTGCTCAGGTAGTCCAGCTGGCGCGGCGTCATTTCGCTTTTTTGCAGCAGGTGGGTAAACCCCAGAATGCCATTGAGCGGGGTGCGGATCTCGTGGCTCATGTTGGCCAGGAACTCCGACTTGATGCGGCTGGCCTCAAGCGCCTCCTTGCGCGCCATGTCCAGCTCGATGTTCTGGATCTCGATGGTTTCGAGGTTCTGGCGCACGTCTTCGGTGGCCTGGTCGATGCTGTGCTGCAGTTCTTCATGGGCATTTTGCAGGGTTTCGGCCATGCGGTTGATCCCGTGTGCCAGCTCGTCCAGCTCATGGCTGCCCATGGTTGGCAGGCGTTCTTCCAGGTGGCCGTCCTTGAGCTGGTTGACCGCGTGCTTGATGCGCTCGATGGGGCCGTTGATGGTGCGGCTCATGCGCAGCGCCAGCAGGCCGCTGAGGGCCAGGCAAGCGAGGATCAGCAACAGGCTGGTGAACAGGTTGCGATAACCGCGCAGCAGTGTGCCGTCGTGCGACAGCTCGATCTCGACCCATCCCAGCAGGCGCTCGGCCTCGGCCGGTACGGCATCGGTGGCCAGGTCACGGTGGTGGCCGAACACTGGCATCAGGTAGCGGGTGGCGTCGTTGCCGCTGCGTTGCAGCAGCTGGGTGCCCGTGCCGCCGCTGGGGGGCTGGTTGAGCATGCTCGGGCCGGCGTGGGCCAGGCGTGTGCGGTCCGGTGCCAGGAAGGCAACGGCCCGTACATCGGACTGCTCCAGGGTCTGCGCGGCGATACGCTCCAGTTGTGCTGGCGCGAGCCGGGCCATGGCGGGAGCGGCCAGTGGCGCCAGTTGTTCGGCAATCATCCTGCCACGCTGCAACAGCTGGGTGCGCAGGTCGTTCTGTTGCAGCCAGGTGAAGTAACTGCCCAGCACCAGGGCCATCAGGCCGGCCGGCAGCAGTGCCAGCAGCAGGACCCGGCTGCGGATTCCCAAGCGATCGAGCACACTCGCCTCCTGTGATGTGCCTGGATGCCATCAAGTGGTGACGGCCAAGCCGCGAAGTTACTCCGCCTGCGGCACCATTGCACCTCTTTAGTACGTACTTTGCGCCATTGCCGGTGCATTGGTCGCAGGGCGGTTGCCTGGCAGGCGGTGGATGCTCAATAATCTCGTAATTGAGAATGCATGGCAGTTGCCAATGAATCCTGTATCTATTCACAACTCCAATATCCTCGCCATCGAGGATGATCCGGTGCTCGGTGCCTACCTGCACGAAGAACTGCAACGCGGCGGCTTTCAGGTGACCTGGTGCCGCAATGGCCTGGAGGGCCTGGAGACGGCAGGGCGTCAGGTGTTCGATGTGGTGCTGATGGACATCCTGTTGCCCGGGCTCAATGGCCTTGACGCGTTGGCACAGTTGCGCAAGCGCAGCGCCACGCCAGTGATCCTGATGTCGGCGCTGGGCGCCGAGGCCGACCGTATCAGTGGTTTCCAGCGTGGGGCCGATGACTACCTGCCCAAACCGTTCAGCATGGCCGAGCTGCAGGTGCGCATCGAGGCCATCCTGCGTCGGGTGGCCCTTGAGCGGCGTCATCAGGCGCCGCATGAGCAGGCCGGCGGCGGTGAGCTGCAGTTCGACGAGGGGCTGTGCGATGTGCGGCTGGATGGCCGCCTGGCAGGCCTTACGCCCAGCGAGTTCCGCCTGCTCGACATCCTCAACCGTAACCTCGATGACGTTCTGAGCAAGCCATTCCTTTACCAGCAGGTATTGCAACGCGGCTATTCGCGGCATGACCGCAGCCTGGACATGCATGTCAGCCAGATCCGTCGCAAGCTCAAGGGCATCGGTTATGACGAGCGGCAGATCCGCACCGTGTGGGGCAAGGGCTACGTGCTCAGCGCCACCGAGGCGGAGTGAGCCATGCTCGACCGCCATTCGTTGTTCTGGAAGCTGGCCATCTTGCTGGTGGGCTTCTGCCTGCTGATGATTGGCCTCAGTTATACCTGGGGCCGGCACATGGAAATCCAGAACGCTTTCCTCTCTGAGCCGGCGCGGCAAACGCTGCGTGGCTATGCCACCGAGGCCGAGCAAGCCTGGCGTAGCGGTGGGCGGGCGGGGCTGGACCAGTGGGTGGCGGCGATGCACCAGCGTGAACGGGGCTGGGTGGGTGTGCTGGATATCAACCTGCGGCCCCTCGACAGTGCCACCCTCAACCCGCAGATCATGCAGCGGCTGACGCGCCTGCGCGGGGTCGATTGGCCTATGAGCCGTCGCAGCGTCGACCAGCCTTGGGTGCGTGTACCGTTCCCGTCGGCGCCGGAGCAGGGCATGCTGGTGATCGAACTGCCGCAGCGGTTCAATCCGGACCAGTACCGCTTGCTGTGGCGCATCGTCACCAACGGCATCATCCCCGGCCTGTTCACCTTGCTGCTGTGCGTGGGCCTGTACCGCATGTTGATCGTGCCCCTGAACCAGCTGCGCGAACAGGCCAATGCCTGGCGCGCCGACCAGCTGTCGGCACGCCTGGACTCGCGCACCATCGCCCGGCATGACGAGCTGGGCGAGCTGGCCCGCGCCTTCGACCAGATGGCCGAGCGGCTGCAGGGCACGGTGGCCATGCAGCAGCAGTTGTTGCGCGACTTGTCGCATGAAATGCGCACACCGTTGAGCCGGCTGCGGGTAGCTTGTGACGGTGAAACCGACTTGCAACGCCTGCGCGAGCGCCTGACCCGTGAAGTGGACGGCATGCAGCAACTGGTAGAAGACACCCTGCAATTGGCCTGGCAGGACGCCGAACGTGCGCCGATGAACCTGGAGCCGATCGAAGTCCACGCGTTGTGGGAGCTGCTGGCCGAAAATGCCAGCTACGAGAGCGGCTGGTCGCTTGAGCGCTTGCGCTGTGAAGTGCCGGCCGACTGCTGGGTACAGGGCAACCTCAACCACTTGGCCCAGGCACTGGAAAACATGTTGCGCAATGCCATTCGTCACTCGCCGGCCGAGGGTGTGGTGCGCCTGGGTGGGCAGCGCGAAGGCAGTAACTGGTGGTTGTGGCTGGAAGATGAAGGCGGCGGTGTAGCCGAAGAGGACCTGGAACGGATCTTCGCGCCGTTCTCGCGGCTGGACGGTTCGCGGCCGGGGGATGGTGGTTTTGGCTTGGGGCTGAGCATCGCCCGCAGTGCCATCCAGCGTCAGGGCGGCACTTTGTGGGCGCAGAATGGCAAGCGTGGGCTGCAACTGTGGATGCGCTTGCCGTTACATGCGGCGGTTTCGGCGCGGGCGCAGGCCGCCTTATAGCTTGTAGCTATATGCTCTACAGATTGCGTGATATGGCCGCGAAGGGTTTGCCGGTATGATAGGCGCCCCTGCCGTCCGGATTGTGAAATACACCATGACCTTGCAGTACCCAACCATCGCCGATTGCGTCGGCAATACGCCACTGGTTCGCCTGCAGCGCATTGCTGGCGAAACCAGCAACACCCTCCTGCTCAAGCTCGAAGGTAACAATCCTGCCGGCTCGGTGAAGGACCGCCCTGCGCTGTCGATGATCACCCGCGCCGAACTGCGTGGCCAGATCAAGCCCGGCGACACCTTGATCGAAGCCACCTCCGGCAACACCGGCATCGCCCTGGCGATGGCGGCGGCAATCAAGGGTTACAAGATGATCCTGATCATGCCCGACAATTCCACCGCCGAGCGTAAGGCCGCGATGACCGCCTACGGCGCCGAGCTGATTCTGGTGACCAAGGAAGAGGGCATGGAAGGTGCCCGCGACCTGGCCGAGAAGCTGCAGGCCGAAGGCCGCGGCCTGGTGCTCGACCAGTTCGCCAACGGCGACAACCCGATCGCCCACTACAACAGCACTGGCCCGGAAATCTGGCAGCAGACCCAAGGCACCATTACCCATTTCGTCAGTTCCATGGGCACCACCGGCACCATCATGGGCTGCTCGCAGTACCTCAAGGAGCAGAATCCGGCGGTGCAGATCATCGGCCTGCAGCCCATGGAAGGCTCGGCCATTCCAGGCATTCGCCGCTGGCCCGAGGAATACCTGCCGAAAATTTTCGACGCCACCCGCGTAGACCGCGTGGTCGACATGTCGCAGCAGGAAGCCGAAGACACCAGCCGCCGCCTTGCCCGTGAAGAGGGCATTTTCTGCGGCGTGTCTTCCGGTGGTGCGGTCGCAGCCATGCTGCGCCTGTCCCGCGAGGTGGAAAATGCCGTGATGGTCGCGATCATCTGCGACCGCGGCGACCGTTACCTGTCCACCGGCCTGTTCGACCCAAGCTAAATGTCCAAGAAAAAAAGCAACAGCGGCCTGCGCTTCCAGCCGGCCGGCGGCAACCGTAGCCCCCAGGTGCCCGTGGGCAAGAAGCAGCGCCTGGATATCGAGCGCCTGGCCGGTGACGGCCGTGGCATTGCCTTCCTTGACGGGCGCACCTGGTTCGTCAGTGGCGCCCTGGCCGGTGAGGCCGTGGAGGCGCGCGTGCTCAATGCCCGTGGCAAAGTGGTCGAGGCCCGCCTGGAGCGCCTGCTACAGGCCAGCCCCGAGCGCCGCGAGGCGCCGTGCCGCTATTACGACCGCTGCGGAGGCTGCAACCTGCAGCACCTGCCGCACGAAGCGCAACTGGCGCTCAAGCAGCGCACGCTGGCCGAACAGCTGCAGCGAGTGGCTGGCGTGCAGCCCGAGGAATGGGCCGCACCGCTGAGCGGGCCGGAATTTGGCTACCGACGCCGTGCCCGCGTGGCCGTTCGCTGGGACGTCAAGGCGCGTCAGCTGGAGGTCGGCTTCCGTGCCGAAGCCAGCCAGGCCATCATCGCCATCGACGATTGCGCGGTACTGGTACAGCCTTTGCAGTCGATTCTGCGCCACTTGCCGACGGTGCTGCGTGCGTTGAGCAAACCCCAGGCGCTGGGCCACGTGGAGCTGTTCAGTGGTACCGCCGAGGCGGTGCTGGTGCGGCATGTTGCGCCGCTGCCGGCAGAAGACCTGGCGAAACTGCAGGCGTTTTGCGAGCAGGCCGATGCCCAGCTGTGGTTGCAGGGTGAAGGTGAGCCCGCGCCGGTGGACGCTACCGCACAACTGGGCTTTGCCTTGGCACCGTGGCAGCTGGAACTGGCCTGGCGCCCGGGCGACTTCGTCCAGGTGAATGCCCAGGTCAACACGGCGATGATCGAGCAAGCCCTGGCCTGGCTCGCACCGCAGGCCGACGAACGTGTGCTGGACTTGTTTTGCGGCTTGGGCAACTTCGCCCTGCCGCTGGCCCGCCAGGCGCGCGAAGTGGTGGCTGTGGAAGGTGTACAGGCCATGGTCGATCGGGCTGCGGCCAATGCCCGAAACAACAATGTGCATAACGCACGGTTTTTTCAGGCCGATTTATCGCAGCCTTTGGCAGGCACCGGATGGGCCGCCGAGGGCTTTTCTGCGGTACTCTTGGATCCACCGCGCGACGGTGCTTTCGAGGTGGTGCAAGGCATCGCACGCCTCCAGGCCAAACGGCTGGTCTACGTATCGTGCAACCCGGCCACGCTGGCGCGAGACGCCCAGGTGCTGGTCGGCCAGGGGTACCGGTTAAAAAGGGCCGGGATTCTCGACATGTTTCCTCAAACGGCGCATGTCGAGGCCATGGCGTTATTCGAAGCGGGCTAGCAGACTGGCCCCTTGGTGCGGCTTCCATGGAATGGCAGCCGCACGGTGATCGCCAGCGCATCCACGTGGTGCGCTGTATGGAAAGGTAAAACAAAGATGGTACAGGTGAGAGTGCACCAGCCGGTCAACACCGACGGCAGTATCAATCTCGAAGCATGGTTGGACCATGTGGTAAGCGTCGATTCGGCACTGGATCGCGCAGCGCTGAAAGAGGCCTGCGAGTTTGCCCATGAGGTCGAGAAAAAGGGCAACCCGGCCAAGCATTCCTGGGCGGACGGTACGTCCAGCTTTCAGGCGGGGCTGGAGATCGCCGAAATTCTCGCCGACCTCAAGCTCGACCAGGACTCCCTGGTGGCAGCGGTCATCTACCGCTCGGTGCGCGAAGGCAAGGTCACCCTGGCTGAAGTCAGCCAACGTTTTGGCCCGGTGGTGTCGAAGCTGATCGATGGCGTGCTGCGCATGGCCGCCATCAGTGCCAGCCTCAGCCCACGGCAGTCGCTGGTGCTGGGCTCGCAGGCGCAGGTCGAGAACCTGCGCAAGATGCTCGTGGCCATGGTCGACGACGTGCGTGTGGCCCTGATCAAGCTGGCCGAGCGCACCTGCGCGATCCGTGCGGTCAAGGCTGCTGACGACGAGAAACGCCTGCGTGTCGCGCGCGAGGTGTTCGACATCTATGCGCCGCTGGCGCACCGCCTGGGTATCGGCCACATCAAGTGGGAGCTGGAAGACCTGTCTTTCCGCTACCTCGAACCCGACCAGTACAAGCAGATCGCCAAACTGCTGCACGAGCGCCGACTGGACCGCGAGCGCTTCATCAGCGACGTGATGAACCAGTTGCAGAACGAGTTGCTGGCCACAGGCGTGAAGGCCGATATCAGCGGTCGGGCGAAACACATTTATTCGATCTGGCGCAAGATGCAGCGCAAAGGCCTGGAATTCAGCCAGATCTACGACGTGCGTGCGGTGCGCGTGCTGGTGCCGGAAATCCGCGACTGCTACACCGCGTTGGGCATTGTGCACACGCTGTGGCGGCACATTCCCAAAGAGTTCGACGACTACATCGCCAACCCCAAGGAGAACGGCTATCGCTCGCTGCACACGGCGGTGATCGGCCCCGAGGGCAAGGTGCTGGAAGTGCAGATCCGTACCCACGGCATGCACGAAGAAGCCGAGCTCGGCGTATGCGCCCACTGGCGCTACAAGGGCACCGACGTCAAGCCGAGCTCCAACCACTACGAAGAGAAGATCTCCTGGCTGCGCCAGGTGCTGGAGTGGCACGAAGAGCTGGGCGACATCGGTGGCCTGGCCGAGCAGCTGCGCGTCGACATCGAGCCGGACCGGGTTTACGTATTCACCCCGGACGGCCATGCCATCGACCTGCCCAAGGGTGCCACGCCGCTGGACTTCGCCTACCGCGTGCACACCGAGATTGGCCATAACTGCCGTGGCGCCAAGATCAACGGCCGTATCGTACCGCTGAACTACAGCCTGCAGACCGGCGAGCAGGTCGAGATCATCACCAGCAAGCACGGTAACCCCAGCCGCGACTGGTTGAACTCCAACCTGGGCTATGTCACCACCTCGCGGGCGCGGGCCAAGATCGTGCACTGGTTCAAGCTGCAGGCGCGCGACCAGAACGTCGCCGCTGGCAAGACTTTGCTCGAACGTGAACTCAGCCGCCTGGGCCTGCCGCAGGTCGACTTCGAGCGCCTGGCTGAGAAAACCAACGTCAAGACCGCCGAGGACATGTTCGCCTCGCTGGGGGCGGGCGACCTGCGCCTGGCCCATCTGGTCAATGCTGCCCAGCAGTTGCTGGAACCCGAGCGTATCGAGCAGATCGAGCTGGTGCCGCGCAAGCCTACCGGCCCGCGTACTGGCAAGCGTGGCGATATCCAAATCCAGGGGGTCGGCAACCTGCTGACGCAGATGGCCGGTTGCTGCCAGCCGCTGCCGGGCGATGCCATTGTCGGCTACATCACCCAGGGCCGTGGCGTGAGCATCCACCGCCAGGACTGCGCCTCGGTGCTGCAGCTGGCGGGCAAGGAGCCGGAGCGCATGATCCAGGTGAGCTGGGGGCCGATCCCGGTGCAGACCTACCCGGTTGACATCGTTATTCGTGCCTACGACCGCCCGGGCCTGCTGCGCGACGTTTCGCAGGTGCTGCTGAACGAGAAAATCAACGTGCTGGCGGTGAACACCCGCTCGAACAAGGAAGACAACACCGCGCTGATGTCGCTGACCATCGAGATTCCGGGCCTGGACGCGCTGGGGCGCCTGCTGGGGCGGATCTCGCAGTTGCCGAACATCATCGAGACGCGGCGTAATCGTACCCCTTGAGACTGCGGCGCCTGCTTCGAGGGTAAACCCGCTCCTACCCCTGTAGGAGTGGGCTTGGCCGCGAAGAGGGCGCCACCGAAGGACCTGCCTACATGACCTACACCCTCGAAGACCTGCTGCACCTCATGGCCCGCCTGCGCGACCCGCAGTACGGTTGCCCATGGGACCTCAAGCAGAACTACGCGAGCATCGTCCCGCACACGATTGAAGAAGCCTACGAGGTCGCCGACACCATCGAGCGCGGTGATTTCGAGCACCTGCAAGGTGAGCTGGGCGACTTGCTGTTCCAGGTGGTCTACTACAGCCAGCTGGCCCGGGAGGAGGGGCGTTTCGAGTTCGATGGCGTGGTCGACAGCATCACCCGCAAGCTGATTCGTCGCCATCCGCATGTATTCCCTACCGGCGAGCTTTATGCGCCGCTGGATACCCCCAGCCTGAGCGAGGCCCAGGTCAAGTCCCGTTGGGAGGAGATCAAGGCCGAGGAGCGGGCCGAGAAAAGCACGCCCGAGCAACTGTCGCTGCTCGATGACGTGCCGTCAGCCTTGCCGGCCCTGTCACGGGCAGCCAAACTGCAAAAGCGCGCCGCCACGGTCGGTTTCGACTGGCCGGCGGCATTGCCGGTGCTGGACAAGGTGCGCGAAGAACTGGACGAAGTGTTGCAGGCCATGGCCGACGGCGATGCCGATGCCCTCGAAGATGAAGTGGGCGACCTGCTGTTCGCCACCGTCAACCTGGCCCGCCACCTCAAGCATGACCCGGAAAACGCCCTGCGCCGCGCCAACCGCAAGTTCGAACGACGTTTCCGTTTTATCGAACAGGCATTGCGCGACAGTGGTCGTCCCATTGAAGATTGTAACCTTGATGAACTGGATGCCCTTTGGGGGGAAGCCAAGCGTCAGGAAAAGAACCTGCCCAGCTGCGGCTGAGCTGTTGCATAAGTGAGTGAACATTCATGAGCCTTTCCCTTCGCGACCAATTGCTCAAAGCCGGTCTGGTCAACCAGAAACAGGTCTCGCAGACCAACAAAGCTGAAAAGAAACAGAAGCGCATGGAGCACAAAGGCCAGGTCGAAGTCGACGACAGCCAGCAGCGCATGGCCAAGGAAGCCATGGCCGAAAAGGTCAAGCGTGACCAGGAGCTGAATCGCCAGCAGCAGGAAAAGGCCGAGCAGAAGGCCCGTGCTGCACAGATCAAGCAACTGATCGAAGCTACTCGCCTGCCCAAGCTTAGCACCGAGGATTACTACAACTTCGTCGATGACAAGAAGGTCAAGCGCATTGCCGTCAATGCCTTGATGCGTACCAAGCTGAGTAACGGCGCGTTGGCCGTGGTTTCTCATGCCGGTGGCTACGAGGTTATCCCTCGCGAAGCGGCGGTGAAGATCCAGGAGCGCGACCCTGGCCGTATCCTGCTGCTCAATACCCATGTCGAGGAAGCGGACGAAGATGACCCGTACGCCGCCTACAAGATCCCTGATGATCTGATGTGGTAAACACGAAAAACCCCGCCTTGGCGGGGTTTTTTATTTGAAGGCTGGGTCATTGCGTGGTGCGCTGGTTTTCCAGGTCTTCCAGCTCTACGCGGTATTGGTGCGCTTCGTGTTCGTTGTGGAACATCCCCACCAGTTGACCTTGTTGGTGCACATCCCAGATCCGCATGCCGGCGGCCAGGCTTTCGTGGGACATTTTCGATTCGTCGCGTTCGGTTACTTGGACAGTCATCGGTAAACTCCACTTCTTCAGTTGGCTGCGACAGTGTGTCGCACACCCTCTTTATAGAGTTTGTTAGCAGGCTAAGTAAATAAAACGGGCATGAAACAAGTTTCATGAAGGCCAGTGCCTTTGCACAAGAGCATAAAAAAGCCCCGCACTGGGCGGGGCTTGGGATGTTGCAGACAGTGCTGGATCAGTTGCCTTTCACCGGCTTGCCATCGACCGTGCCATCCTGCAGCACGATCACGTACTCCTTGCCATCGGTCTCTACCTGGCGCAGTTGCACCAGCAGGTAGTCCCAGTTCTTGGCGAACCACAGCTCGGTGATGCGCTTGCTCTGGCTTGGGTCGCGCACGCGCTCGACCTTTACCGCATCGACCTGGCCGGTCTTGGTGGTGACTTTTTCGGTGCCCAGCACGCGGAAGTCGTAGGTGTCGATCTCGTCACCATCAACCACCTGGTAGGTCATGCTTTTCTTGCCGGCGGCCACGTCATGCTGCAGGGCCAACTGGTAGGACGACTTGTCCAGCACGCCACGGTTCAGCGGTAGGCTGACGGCATCGCCACGGTCGCTGCCGGTGACTTTCTTGCCAGTCCAGTCGAAGTTCAGGTCGACCTTCTTGGCCTTGCCCAGGCCGCCGCGCTCGAAGTGGTACTTCTGCGGCAGCAGGGTGTCGTTTTCCATGCGCAGGGTGCTTTGCTCGGTCAGGCTGGCGATCATCATGGAGGCCTTGAAGTTAAGGTCCCAGGTACCATTGGCATTCTTGACCAGGCTGCGCTCGGCGGTGCCGCTCATGGGCAGCTGCTTCCAGTCGGCGGTGTAGCTGGCCGAGAAAGGCTTCAGATCAGCTGCCTGGAGGGGCAGGGCGAGCACGGCGAGAGCCAAAAGCAGGGCGCGACGCATAAATTCTCCTAGGATCGAATCAAGTGACCGCTGGCCGCCAGGGGCTGGCCATCCAGTAATGCGCCCTGTTCGCCAAGGCGCAAGCGCCCTTCAGCGAACCAGCGCACCGCCAGCGGGTAGATCAGGTGTTCCTGACGGTGTACCCGTTGGGCCAGGCTTTCGACGGTGTCGTCAGACGCCACCGGTACCACAGCCTGTACGACCAGTGGGCCGCCATCGAGTTCCTCAGTCACGAAGTGTACGCTGCAGCCGTGCTCGGCGTCGCCTGCCTCCAGTGCCCGCCGGTGGGTATGCAGGCCCTTGTACTTGGGCAGCAGCGACGGGTGGATGTTGAGCAGGCGGCCCTGGTAGTGGCGCACGAAGTCGCCACTGAGGATGCGCATGAAGCCGGCCAGCACCACCAGGTCCGGCGCAAAACCGTCGATGCGCGCAACCAGCGCGGCATCGAAGGCTTCACGGCCGTCGAACTGGGTGTGGTCGAGCACCACGCTGTCGATACCGGCCGCCGCGGCACGTTGCAGGCCGTAGGCATCGGCGCGGTTGGAAACCACCGCACGGATGCGCACCGGGCTGTCCTGGCCTTGGCAGCTGTCGATCAGGGCTTGCAGGTTGCTGCCGGAGCCCGACAGCAGTACCACTACATTGCAGGTCTTGCTCGGCATCAGTGTGCCTTGAGGTTCTGCAGCTCGACCTGGGCGGCGCCTTCGGCGGCTTCGGCGATGTGGCCGATGACCCACGGCTGCTCACCGGCGGCGCGCAGTTCGTTCAGGGCAGCTTCAACCTGGTCCTGGGCTACGCAGATGACCATGCCCACGCCGCAGTTCAGTACGCGGTGCATTTCGTGCTCGTCGACGTTGCCTTTTTCCTGCAGGAAGTCGAACACCGCCGGACGCTGCCAGCTGGCCACGTCAACCACGGCCTGGGCGTTTTTCGGCAGTACGCGCGGGATGTTATCCAGCAGGCCGCCACCGGTGATGTGGGCCATGGCCTTGACGGCGCCGGTGTTCTTGATCAGTTGCAGCAGCGGCTTGACGTAGATGCGGGTCGGCGCCATCAGCAGGTCGGTCAGCGGCTTGCCGTCCAGCTGGGTGTTTTCGATGTCGGTAGCGGACACTTCGAGGATTTTGCGGATCAGCGAGTAGCCGTTGGAATGCGGGCCCGAGGACGGCAGGGCGATCAGCGCGTCGCCAGTGGCAACCTTGGACCCGTCGATGATTTCGGCTTTTTCCACCACGCCGACGCAGAAGCCAGCCAGGTCGTAGTCTTCACCTTCGTACATGCCAGGCATTTCGGCGGTTTCACCACCGACCAGCGAGCAGCCGGCCAGTTCGCAACCGGCGCCAATGCCGGTGACCACGGTGGCGGCCACGTCAACGTTCAGCTTGCCGGTGGCGTAGTAGTCGAGGAAGAACAGCGGCTCGGCGCCGCATACCACCAGGTCGTTCACGCACATGGCGACCAGGTCCTGGCCGATGCTGTCGTGCTTGTTCAGGTTCAGCGCCAGGCGCAGCTTGGTGCCGACGCCGTCGGTGCCGGAGACCAGCACCGGCTGCTTGTAGCCGGCCGGGATCTCGCAGAGGGCGCCGAAGCCGCCCAGGCCACCCATGACTTCAGGGCGTGCGGTGCGTTTTGCCACGCCCTTGATGCGTTCGACCAGTGCTTCGCCGGCGTCGATGTCTACACCGGCGTCCTTGTAGCTCAGGGAGGGTTGCTTGCTCATTGATCCAGGCCTTTAGGAGGGAGGGATTCTTAAAAACGACCAAGACGGCCAAGGCCGGCGGGTAGGCGGCGGCTGC
Source organism: Pseudomonas monteilii NBRC 103158 = DSM 14164 (assembly GCF_000730605.1). Lineage (GTDB taxonomy): Bacteria > Pseudomonadota > Gammaproteobacteria > Pseudomonadales > Pseudomonadaceae > Aquipseudomonas > Aquipseudomonas monteilii. The sequence goes on from NZ_BBIS01000043.1 coordinate 59,291, forward strand.
CTGAAACGTCAGTGGTCTGTGAAGGCGCGCGATTTTATCAGGGTTGCCGGGCAGCGGCCATCCTCAGGCCGACGGGCAGGGCGGTAAATTGTTGAAAAAGGGCTGAGGGTGGTTGATGCGGTTGCATGTGTATAAGCTGCAAGTAGCGAGCTTCATGCTCGACTGGACAGGAATCCTTCATGCGTTTGTTCAATATTCTGGCGGTCGGCGGCCTGGCCCTGATATCGGTTGCAGCCCAGGCTGAAAATGTCGCCGGCCTGTATCAGGTGCGCGAGCCTATGGCCGGGCAGGGCGCCGAAGCCCGTACTAGCGCCACTGCCAAAGCCCTCGACACCTTGGTGCTGCGCCTGACCGGCGACCCCAAGGCAGTGCAAAGCCCGGCACTTGCCGAGTTGCGCAAAGACCCGCAGCAAATCATCAACCAGGTTGGCAGCGAGGCCGGCCCACCCGAGTCGGTGGTGGTCGAGTTCGACCCCGGTAGCACCGAGCGGGCCTTGCGCAAGGCCGGCCTGGCGCTGTGGGGCAGCAATCGGCCTTCGATTCTCGGCTGGTGGCTGAATGACAGTGCCGAAGGCAGCAGTCTCGTCGGTGACGGCCAGGCCAGCGCCCAGCCCCTGCGCCGTGCCGCCCAACACCGTGGCCTGCCGTTGCGCTTGCCGCTGGCCGACTTGCAGGAGCAACTGGTAGCCAATGCCAAGCAGATCGAAGCCAGCGACCCGGCACCTTTGCGTGAGGCCGCCGAGCGTTATGGCGCCGATGCCTTGTTGGCGGTGCATGCACAGGAAGCAGACGGCAAATGGCAGGGCAAGTGGCAGCTGTGGCTGGGCGACCAGCGTGAACAAGGCACGGCCGAAGGGGGCGACCCGGCTGCCCTGGCTGACGCGGTCATGTTGGCGGTCAGCAGTCGCCTGGCGCCGCGTTATGTCACCCGTCCGGGTGCCAGCAGCCAGATGCAGGTACAGGTGCAGGGGGTGAACCTGCAGCGCTATGCCGAGCTTGCCCGTGTGCTCGAACCCTATGGCCCACGCCTGCAAATGGCTGAAGGCACCACTCTGACCTATGGTGTGACCGGCAACCGCGAACAGCTGCGCGCCCAACTCGGCCTGGCCAAGTTGCAGGAGTTGCCCGCAGAGCAGATGCCGGTAGCGCCCGCCACGCCAGCACCGGCAGCCGGTGAGCAACCTGCGCCGGCCCAACCTGCACCCAAGCCGTTCGACGGCCTGCGTTTTCGCTGGTAAGGGGAGCATACCGTGACCGACGTTCGTCGCTGGATCTGGCTGGGCGCTGCCCTGCTGGTCACTGTGCTGCTTTATAGCTTGCACAACATTCTTACCCCGTTTCTGGTCGGCATCCTGCTAGCCTACCTGGCCGACCCGTTGGTCGACCGCCTGGAGCGTCTGGGGCTGTCGCGTACCTGGGGCGTTGTGGTGGTGTTCGGCCTGTTCACCCTGCTGTTGCTAGCCCTGCTGCTGGTGCTGGTGCCGATGCTTGCCAAGCAGCTGGTGCGCTTGTACGAGCTGGCGCCACAGATGCTCGACTGGCTTGAGCATGTTGCGTTGCCTTGGGTGCAGAGCCGCTTGGGCCTGGCTGACGGCTTCTGGAAATTCGACAAGATCAAAGCTGCCATCGCTGGCCACATGGGCCAGACCACCGACATCGTCGGCATGCTGCTGTCGCATGCCACGGCTTCGAGCCTGGCGCTGATGGCCTGGCTGGCCAACATGGTACTGATTCCGGTGGTGGGCTTTTACCTGCTGCGTGACTGGGACCTGATGATGGCCAAGCTGCGCAGCCTGCTGCCACGCCAGCGTGAGCCGCAGGTGGTCGGGTTGGCGGGCGAATGCCACGAAGTACTCGGGGCGTTCGTGCGTGGGCAACTGATGGTAATGCTGGCCTTGGGCGTCATTTATTCGGCCGGGTTGATGCTGGTCGGGCTGGAACTGGGCCTGCTCATCGGTATGCTCGCAGGGTTGGCCGCCATCGTGCCCTACATGGGCTTCATCATAGGTATCGGTGCGGCCTTGGTGGCAGGGTTGTTCCAGTTTGGGGGCGACCTGTATCCGATGCTGGGCATCGTCGCAGTGTTTATGGTCGGGCAGGCACTCGAAGGCATGGTGTTGACGCCGCTATTGGTAGGGGACCGGATTGGCCTGCACCCTGTGGCGGTGATCTTTGCCATCCTGGCCGGTGGCGAACTGTTCGGCTTTACCGGGGTGCTGCTGGCGCTGCCGGTGGCGGCCGTGATCATGGTGCTGCTGCGGCATGTGCATGACATGTACAAGGAATCGGACATGTATGCCGGGGATATCGACCCTCAGTTGTGATGTTGGGGCTGCGATGCAGCCCCAACTTAGCGCAACTTGTTGATTTTGCTTGTGCTATCTGTTGCCGTGATTGTGCGGCCCGCCTTGCGGGTATAGACTTTGCAACATTGTTCACCAAAGGCCCCCTGCGGTCCTGCTGACCGCCCGCGAGCATGAAACCACCGATCCAGTTGCCCCTGGGTGTGCGCCTGCGCGATGACGCCACCTTCATCAACTACTATCCGGGCGCCAATGCTGCGGCATTGGGCTACGTCGAGCGGCTATGCGAAGCCGACGCCGGCTGGACCGAGAGCCTTATCTACCTGTGGGGCAAGCAGGGTGTTGGCCGTAGCCACCTGCTGCAGGCTGCCACCCACCGCTTCCAGCAACGCGGCGAACCTGCTGTCTATCTGCCATTGGCGCAACTGCTCGATCGCGGTGTAGAACTGCTTGACTACTTGGCCCAGTACGAACTGGTGTGCATCGACGACTTGCACGTGATTGCCGGCAAGGCGGACTGGGAAGAGGCCATGTTCCACTTGTTCAACCGCCTGCGTGACAGTGGCCGGCGCTTGCTGCTGGCCGCCTCGGCATCCCCGCGCGAATTGCCCATCAAGTTGCCGGACCTGAAGTCGCGGCTGACCCTGGCCTTGGTCTTCCAGATGCGTGGTTTGTCTGACGAAGACAAGCTGCGAGCCCTGCAACTGCGTGCTTCGCGCCGCGGCCTGCACCTCACCGACGAAGTCGGTCACTTCATCCTCACCCGCGGTGCGCGCAGCATGAGCGCGCTGTTCGACCTGCTGGAGCGCCTCGACCAGGCCTCGCTGCAGGCACAACGCAAGCTCACCATTCCGTTCCTCAAGGAAACCCTCGGCTGGTAACCCCCTGAAAACGCTGGGCCAGAGCGGCAAAACAAAAAAGTCACATCTTTTTCGATAAAATTTGCAAATGGCCATGATAGAGGGCATAGTTTCACCCTTCTAAAGGATTACAGACACGGTCGTGCCCATGCTAAAGCGCTTCGCACCCCTCGTGCCACTCGCACTCGTGACCCTGCTTTTTGGCTGCGCGGCCCAAGGCCCGGTTTCTCAGCCTCAGGATCACACCCCGGTCGCTGCACAATCGGTGATCAAGGCTAAAGCTTCGTCCTCGTCGGTGTTCGGCGAGCCGGAAGAGCTGGCCACTGAAGATGACCTGGAGGCCTTCTCCAGCAACAGCAAGCCATACCAGCTGCCCGTGCTGGCGGACAGTATTCTCGAGCGCGGCATGTCGTTGATCGGCACTCGCTACCGCTTCGGTGGTACCTCTGAAAAGTCCGGTTTCGACTGCAGCGGTTTCATCGGCTATCTGTTCCGCGAAGAGGCGGGCATGACCCTGCCACGCTCGACGCGCGAAATGATCAACGTCGATGCCCCGAAAGTGGCCCGCAACAAGCTCAAACCGGGTGATCTGCTGTTCTTCAGCACCAACGGTCGCGGCCGCGTCAGCCATGCCGGCATCTACCTGGGTGACAACCAGTTCATCCATTCCAGCAGCCGCCGCAGCGGTGGCGTACGCATCGACAGCCTCGGTGACCGCTACTGGAGCAAGACCTTCATCGAAGCCAAGCGTGCCTTGGCCATGGCGCCGACCAACATCGCGCGCAACTGATGGCAAAATGCTGTATTCTGCCACGGCGGCGATGCTTTGAGAAAAGCTCGCCGCCGTGCGTATTTACAGAAAGCGTCTAATCTAAATTCTCAACTCTTTTTGGCTGCGGCGCAGCAATCTCAGACAGGATGTTCTGGCCATGGTAAAGATGGCGCGCTTCGCATTTCTCTCCCTGGCAGCCTTGCTGGCTGCCTGCTCCAGCCGCGCTCCGGCGCCGGCCCCTGTGGTTCAGCCGCAGGTTTCCTACAGCCAGCCAAGCCCTTCGCCGATTGCCGATGACGTATTGATCCGTGCCATTGGCCTTGTGGGTACGCCTTACCGTTGGGGGGGCAATACGCCGGACTCCGGCTTCGACTGCAGTGGCCTGATCAAGTACGTCTACCGTGATGCTGCCGGCATCAGCCTGCCGCGTTCGACGCGGGAAATGATCGTCATGCGCGCACCCACGGTGGATGCCCAGTCGCTGCAGTCCGGTGACCTGGTGTTCTTTGCTACCAGTGGTGGCTCGCAGGTCAGCCATGCCGGTATCTATGTTGGCGAAGGGCGCTTTGTGCATGCGCCCTCGACAGGCGGAACGGTGCGCCTGGACTACCTTTCCAACAGCTATTGGGCCAAGGCGTACTTGCAGGCCAAGCGGGTGATTCCGCAAGGGCACCTGGCGCAAAACCCCTGAATACCAGGGTCGTTGCCATTGCTTCTGCTTTTAAGCGCGCGATACTTCAGGCGCCGCCGATTGCGACTTCAGGAGGCCTCACTCCGGCCTCCTGAAGTCGCGAAGATCAAGACCAAGATGTCCGCTGCGCCGGCGTTGGTTCAAGCCTGCTTGAGCAGCAACGCCACCCCCGGAAAATACTGCCCCAGCTCGTTGTGCAATTTGCGATAGGGGTACGGGAAGTACCAGGCAATCGCACAGGCGGTATGTTTCTGTAAATCGTCGACTAGGTCCTGCAGTTCCTCGGGGCTGGCGTGCTGGCCAGCCTTCCACGGGCTGATGAACAGCGCGCCGGCTCTCAACTGACTGGGGTAGGCCACCTGGCGCGCGACGGCAGCGGTCTGCTGCAACGCTTCGGCCATGTCCAGTCGGGCAATTTTTGGCCAGCGCTGGCTGACACTGAGGTACAGCGCTTCATCGGCACTGCTGATCGACAGGTCGCAGCGCCCTTCGTGTTCGCCTTCGTCGCGCTGCTTCTTGCCGGCAAACTGCTGCAGCGCCGTCAGTTCGGCCTGCCACGCGGCTGCGGCAAGCAGCCCGGTATTCGCGGCTGCGCCATGCCAATAAGGTGCTTCGGCATCGCCAGCAAATTGATTGAAGCGGTCGATGCAGTCGCCCCAGCGCTCCAGCACCGGGGCGAGAAACTCCAGGCGCGGGTTGTTGATGATCTGGCCTCGCATGCTGCGCTCTCCTGTTATCGTTGTAATCGCGTCCAGCTGAAAATGATGGCTATGTGATATCGCTGCGTTCAGTGTGGCACAACCCGGTGAATTGGCCATTACCCAGGCGGTGCCTGTTCGGCTGCAAAGCGGCCCGCTTCGATTGACGCTCCGGGTACAACCCTCTAACCTTCGCGCGTGTTTCAGGTGCCCTGCCAGCCCCGACTGGGCAGGGTGAAACTGGGAAGCCGGTGGGCGCCAGCATGGCGCGATTCCGGCGCTGCCCCCGCAACGGTAGGTGAGTCGCGGCCGCGCAGGGCCACTGGGTACAGGTACCCGGGAAGGCGCGCAGGCCCGGGCCAAAGCCCGCTCACAAGCCCGGAGACCGGCCTGTTACTGCCAACGGCATCACGGAGGGTGATGCGCGGTGCACCGTGGCGCCCTGCCATGGCCCCTGCGCGTACTCCGTTTGCCTGCCTATTACCTGTCAGCGTGCGTTGCCACGGTGCCAGCCAGCGGAGAACCCTGATGAGCGAATCCACCGAACGTGACGAACGCCACCTGGCGCGCATGCAGCGCAAGAAGGCGGTCATCGACGAACGTATCGCCAATTCCCCCAACGAATGCGGCCTGTTGCTGGTGCTGACCGGCAATGGCAAGGGCAAGAGCAGCTCGGCCTTCGGCATGCTCGCGCGCGCGCTGGGCCATGGCATGCAGTGCGGTGTTGTGCAGTTCATCAAGGGCCGCAACAGCACAGGGGAAGAGCTGTTCTTCCGCCGCTTTCCTGAGCAGGTGCGCTATCACGTGATGGGCGAGGGCTTCACCTGGGAAACCCAGGACCGCCAGCGTGACATCGCCGCCGCCGAAGCCGCCTGGGCGGTGTCGCGCCAGCTGCTGCAAGACCCAGATGTGCAGTTTGTGGTGCTGGATGAGCTGAACATCGCCCTCAAGCACGGCTACCTCGACCTGGACCAGGTGCTTTCAGACATCCAGGCCCGCCCGCCGATGCAGCATGTGATTGTCACGGGTCGTGCGGCCAAGCCTGAAATGATCGAACTGGCCGATACCGTGACCGAGATGGGTATGCTCAAGCACGCCTTCCAGGCGGGCATTCGCGCACAGAAGGGCGTTGAACTGTGAGTCAATCGCGCCATTGTCCCGCCGTGTTGATCGCGGCACCAGCCTCTGGCCAGGGCAAGACTACCGTCACCGCCGCGCTGGCCCGCTTGCACCGTAACCTCGGGCGCAAGGTGCGCGTGTTCAAGTGTGGCCCGGATTTCCTTGACCCGATGATCCTGGAGCGCGCCAGTGGCGCGCCGGTGTACCAACTGGACCTGTGGATGATCGGTGCCGAAGAAAGCCGTCGCCTGCTGTGGGACGCTGCGGGCGAGGCCGACCTGATCCTGATCGAAGGGGTGATGGGGCTGTTTGATGGCACCCCGTCCAGCGCCGACTTGGCGCGCCACTTCGGCGTGCCGGTGCTGGCGGTGATCGACGGCACGGCCATGGCCCAGACGTTCGGCGCATTGGCCCTGGGCCTGGCGCGCTACCAGGCCGACTTGCCGTTTGCCGGGGTGTTGGCCAACCGGGTGGGCAGCCTGCGCCACGCGCAACTGCTGGAAGGTAGCCTGACCCAGGGCTTGCGCTGGTATGGCGGCTTATCGCGCGAGCGCGGCATCGAATTGCCCAGCCGCCATCTCGGGCTGGTTCAGGCCAGCGAGCTGAACGACCTGGATGCCCGCCTGGATGCCGCCGCCGAGGCGCTTGGCGCCAGCTGCAACGCAGCCTTGCCACCGCCGGTGAGCTTTGCCGAGCCCGAAACGCAACCGTGTGCTGCTTCGCTGGCAGGGGTGCGCATTGGCGTGGCACGCGACGAAGCGTTTGCCTTTACCTACGGGGCCAACCTCGACCTGCTGCGCAACCTCGGGGCGCAGCTGGAATTCTTCTCGCCGCTGCACGACCGCGAACTACCGGCGGTGGATAGCCTGTACCTGCCGGGCGGCTACCCCGAGCTGCATCACCATGCCCTGGCCGCCAATGCGCCGATGTGCGAGGCAATCCGCGCCCATCATGCTCAGGGCAAACCCTTGCTGGCCGAGTGCGGCGGCATGCTGTACCTGCTCGATGCCTTGACCGACGTGGCAGGCGAGCGTGCCGAACTGCTGGGCCTGCTGCGGGGCGAGGCGACCATGCAGAAGCGCCTGGCGGCCCTGGCGCTGCAGGCGGTAGAGCTGCCGGAGGGCACCTTGCGTGGCCATACCTACCATCACTCGCTGACCAGCACCGAGCTGGAACCGATCGCCCGTGGCCTTAGCCCTAATGGCGGGCGTGGCAACGAAGCGGTGTATCGCTTGGGCCGGTTGACGGCCTCATACGTGCATTTCTACTTCCCCTCCAACCCGGATGCGGCGGCGGCGCTGTTGCGGCCATGAGCGAACATGCCTTCAGCGACGTCGAGCGCGCCGCGATCTACCGGGCCATTGGTGAGCGTCGCGACATGCGCCATTTTGCCGGTGGCCAGGTGGCGCCAGAGCTGCTTGCCCGTTTGCTGGCCGCCGCGCATCAGGCGCCCAGTGTCGGGCTGATGCAGCCGTGGCGCTTTATCCGCATTACCCGGCGTGATCTGCGTGGCCGCATCCAGGCCTTGGTGGAGGCGGAGCGGGTGCGCACCGCTGAGGCATTGGGCGAGCGTTCCGATGCCTTCATGAAGCTGAAGGTTGAAGGCATCAACGACTGCGCCGAGCTGCTGGTGGCGGCCTTGATGGATAACCGGGAACCGCACATCTTCGGCCGCCGCACGCTGCCGGAAATGGACCTGGCCTCGCTGGCCTGTGCCATCCAGAACCTGTGGCTGGCTGCGCGTGGCGAAGGGCTGGGCATGGGCTGGGTGTCGCTGTTCGAGCCGCAGGCTTTGGCCGCTTTGCTGGGCATGCCTGCAGGTGCCAAGCCGGTGGCGGTGCTGTGCCTGGGGCCGGTCACCGAGTTCTACCCGGTGCCGATGCTGGTGCAGGAAAACTGGGCCGAAGAGCGGCCCTTGAGCGAAATGCTTTACGAGAACCAATGGGGAGAGCGTCAATGAGCGTGGCCTTGCTGACCGTGGCCGGGGTAGCCCTGGACGCTTTGCTGGGCGAGCCGCAGCGGCGCCACCCGTTGGTGGCTTTTGGCAATATGGCCAGTAACCTTGAGCGCCGCCTGAATGCCGGCGGGCGCGGCTGGCGCAGCCATGGGGTGAGTGCGTGGTTTCTGGCGGTGGTGCCGCTGACCCTGGTGGCGCTGGTCCTGTCGTGGCTGCCTTACATCGGCTGGCTGGTGGATGTGCTGGCGCTTTACTGCGCCGTGGGGCTGCGTAGCCTGGGCGAGCATGTGCTGCCGGTGGCCAACGCGTTGCGCCAAGGCAACCTGGAAGAGGCGCGTCGGCGCGTCGGCTACCTGGTCAGCCGCGAAACCCGCGAACTGGACGAGCCGGCAGTGGCCCGGGCGGCCACCGAGTCGGTGCTGGAGAACGGCAGCGATGCGGTGTTCGCCGCGCTGTTCTGGTTTGTGGTAGCAGGCGCGCCGGGTGTGGTGCTGTATCGCCTGAGCAACACGCTGGATGCCATGTGGGGCTACCGTAATGAGCGCTTCGAACGTTTCGGCTGGTGCGCGGCGCGTATCGACGACGTGCTCAACTACCTTCCCGCAAGGCTGGTGGCGCTGACTTATGCGCTGCTGGGCAAGACCCGCCTGGCCCTGGCCTGCTGGCGCAAGCAGGGCCCCCTGTGGGACAGCCCTAACGCCGGCCCGGTGATGGCTGCAGGGGCCGGTGCACTGGGCGTGGAGCTCGGTGGCCCGGCGGTGTACCACGGCGAGCTTCATGAGCGGCCGCGCCTGGGCGAGGGGCCAGTGGCCGATGCCGATGCCATCGAGCGTGGTTGGGCCCTGGTGCAGCGGGGTGTGTGGTTGTGGCTGTTGTTGATCTGCCTGGGGGCTTACATCAATGCTTGAACACGGTGGCCGCCTGCTGCGCGCAGTGCAGCAGTACGGCATTCCTCGCGAGCAGTGGCTCGACCTGTCCAGCGGCATCGCGCCCTGGCCATTCCCGATCCCACCGATTCCTATGGATGCGTGGGCGCGTCTACCGGAGGTCGAGGACGGCCTGGAAGACGCTGCACGCGCGTACTACGGTGCCAGCCAGCTGCTGCCGGTAGCGGGCTCTCAGGCCGCAATCCAGGCTTTGCCGCTGCTGCGCGCCGCAGGCCGGACAGGGGTGCTGACGCCATGTTATGCCGAACACCCGTACGCCTGGCAGCGGGCGGGACATCAGTTGGTTGAGCTGGACGAGGCACAGGTTGACGCAGCGCTCGATAGCCTCGACGTGCTGGTGCTGGTCAACCCCAACAACCCGACCGGGCGGCGGGTCCCGCGTGAGAAGCTGTTGGCTTGGCATGCGCGCCTGGCTGCGCGCGGTGGCTGGCTGCTGGTCGATGAAGCGTTCATGGACAACACCCCGGCAGACAGCGTGGTGGACTGCGCGGGTCGCGAGGGCCTGATCGTGCTGCGTTCATTCGGTAAATTCTTCGGTTTGGCCGGAGTGCGGCTGGGCTTCGTCGCCGCTGAGCGCAGCCTGCTGTTGCGTCTGGCCGAGTTGCTTGGCCCTTGGACCGTCAACGGCCCGACCCGGGTGCTGGCCCAGGCCAGCTTGGCCGACGAAGCTGCGCAGCGTTTGCAGACTGAACGTTGCGCTGCTGCCAGCCAGCGCCTTGCCACCTTGTTGGCTGGCACAGGCCTGGCGCCAAGCGGCGGTTGTGACCTGTTCCAGTACGTGCGCAGCGAGCGTGCCGCGCCGTTGCATGACTTTCTCGCCCGTCGCGGCATTCTGGTGCGCCTGTTCGAACACCCTCCGGCCGTGCGCCTGGGGTTGCCCGAGAGTGCGGCCGATGAACAGCGCCTGGCCCAGGCGCTGACCGACTATCAAAAGGAATCGGCATGACCACCCTCATGGTGCAAGGCACCACCTCCGATGCCGGCAAGAGCACGCTGGTGACCGCATTGTGCCGCTGGTTGTTGCGCCAGGGCGTCGCTGTGGTGCCGTTCAAACCGCAGAACATGGCGCTGAACAGCGCGGTAACCGCCGACGGCGGCGAAATTGGCCGCGCCCAGGCGGTGCAGGCCCAGGCGTGCCGGCTGGCGCCGCATACCGACATGAACCCGGTACTGCTCAAGCCCAACAGCGACACCGGTGCCCAGGTGATCATTCATGGCCGTGCGGTCACCAGCATGAATGCGGTGGCCTACCACGACTACAAGGCCATCGCCATGCAGGCGGTGCTGGCTTCGCACCAGCGCCTGAGTGCCGCCTGGCCGGTGGTCATGGTCGAAGGCGCCGGGTCACCGGCAGAGATCAACCTGCGGGCCGGCGACATCGCCAACATGGGCTTTGCCGAAGCCGTCGATTGCCCGGTGATCCTGGTCGCCGACATCAACCGTGGTGGCGTGTTCGCGCACCTTGTCGGCACGCTGGAGCTGCTTTCGCCCAGTGAGCAGGCGCGGGTCAAGGGCTTTGTCATCAACCGCTTCCGTGGCGACATCGCCCTGTTGCAGCCGGGGCTGGACTGGCTGGAGCAACGCACCGGCAAGCCGGTGCTGGGCGTGTTGCCCTACGTCACCGATTTGCACCTGGAAGCCGAAGACGGCATCGATGTGCGCCAAGGCGCCAAAAGCGAGCGTGTGCTCAAGGTGATCGTGCCGGTACTGCCGCGCATCAGTAACCACACCGACTTCGACCCGCTGCGCCTGCACCCGCAGGTGGACCTGCAGTTCATTGGCCCGGGCCAGCCGATTCCGGCTGCCGACCTGATCATTCTGCCGGGCTCCAAGAGCGTGCGTGGCGACCTGGCGCAACTGCGCGAGCGCGGTTGGGACAAAGCCATCGAGCGGCACCTGCGCTACGGCGGCAAGCTGATCGGCATTTGTGGGGGCCTGCAGATGCTGGGCCGTGAAGTGCATGACCCGCTAGGCCTCGAGGGCCCTGCCGGGTCGAGCCCGGGGCTTGGTCTGCTGGATTACACCACGGTGCTTGAGGCCGAGAAGCAGTTGCGCAACGTTGCCGGGGTACTGAACCTTGAAGCGGCGCCGGTTGCCGGTTATGAGATTCACGCAGGCGTCACCACCGGCCCTGGTTTGGAACAGCCTGCCGTGCAACTGGCTGATGGTCGTTGTGATGGCGCGGTGAGCGATGATGGGCAGATCCTTGCCACCTACCTGCACGGCCTGTTCGAGGGCTGCCACTCGTGCGCCGCGCTGCTGCGCTGGGCCGGCCTGGAAGATGCCCAGACCATCGATTACGAAGCCCTGCGCGAGCGCGACATCGAGCGTCTGGCCGACCTGGTGGAAAAACACCTGGACACCACGCGCTTGCGCCAACTCTGTGGGGTGGCCTGACATGCGCAGCCTGATCCTCGGTGGCGCCCGCTCCGGCAAGAGCCGCCTCGCCGAACAGTTGGCCAGTGCCAGTGGCCTGCCGGTGACCTACATTGCCACCAGCCAGCCGCTGGACGGTGAAATGAACGAACGTGTGTTGCTGCACCGCCAACGCCGTCCGGACGACTGGGGGCTGATCGAAGAACCGCTGGCCCTGGCCGCTGTGCTGCGCGCCGAAGCGGCCGAAGGCCGTTGCCTGCTGGTGGACTGCCTGACCCTGTGGTTGACCAACCTGCTGATGCTTGAAGATGACCAACGCCTGGCCGAGGAACGAGATGCCCTGCTGGTCTGCCTTGAGCAGTTGCCTGGCACCCTGATCCTGGTCAGTAACGAAACCGGCCTGGGCGTCGTGCCCATGGGCGAGCTGACCCGGCGTTATGTCGACCTGGCCGGCTGGCTTCACCAGGCCGTGGCCGAACGTTGTCAGCGCGTTGTGCTGACCGTGGCCGGCCTGCCCTTAATGCTTAAAGGACCTGCACTATGACACAAGCCTGGTGGCGTGATGCCTGCCAACCCCTCGATAACGCCGCCATGGACCAGGCCCGCGCCCGTCAGCAGCAACTGACCAAGCCTGCCGGTTCGCTTGGCCAGCTTGAAGGCCTGGCCATTCAGCTTGCCGGCCTGCAGGGGCGTGAAAGGCCGGTGCTGGATCAGGCCGCCATCACTGTTTTTGCCGGTGACCACGGTGTGGTCGAGGAGGGTATCTCAGCTTACCCGCAGGCGGTGACCGGGCAGATGCTGCGCAACTTCCTAGGGGGTGGTGCAGCGATCAGCGTGCTGGCGCGCGAGCTGCAGGCCAGCCTCGAAGTGGTCGACCTGGGCACCATCGACTCTGATCTGGCCTTGCCGGGCGTGCACCACTTGCGCCTTGGGGCCGGTACGGCCAACTTCGCTCGCCAGCCGGCAATGACCGAAGGCCAACTGCAAGCTGCTTTGCAGGCGGGCCGCGACAGCGCGCTGCGTGCTGCCGAACGGGGTGCGCAGCTGTTCATCGGTGGCGAGATGGGGATAGGCAACACCACAGCCGCCGCCGCCTTGGCCAGCGTCCTGCTGGGCTGCCCGCCTGCTGAACTGAGCGGCCCGGGCACGGGCCTGGACAGCGCGGGTGTGCGGCACAAGGCCGAAGTCATTGAGCACGCCCTTCGCTTGCACAAGTTGCAGGCTGCGGACCCGCTGCAAGCCTTGGGTTGCGTCGGTGGCTTTGAGATCGCTGCGTTGGCGGGCGCCTACATCGCTTGTGCGCAGGCGGGTATCGCCGTACTGGTCGACGGCTTCATCTGTAGCGTTGCCGCGCTGGCGGCGGTGCGCCTTAATCCGCAGTGCCGGGCGTGGTTGCTGTTCGCTCACCAAGGGGCGGAACCCGGGCACAAAGCATTGCTCGAGGCCTTGCAGGCCGAACCGCTACTGGCGCTGGGCCTTCGTTTGGGTGAGGGCAGTGGTGCTGCGCTCGCCGTGCCGCTGCTGCGCCTCGCCTGCGCGCTGCACGGGCAGATGGCGACGTTCGCCGAAGCTGCGGTGGCGGACCGCCCGGCATGATCCTCGACTTGTTGCGCCATGGCGAAACCGAACAGGGCGGCCTGCGCGGCAGCCTTGACGATGCGTTGACTGACAAGGGCTGGGCGCAGATGCGTGGTGCCGTGGCCGAGGCGGGGCCCTGGGAGGTGCTGGTCAGCTCGCCGCTGCAGCGCTGCGCCCGCTTTGCCGATGAACTGGGGGCGCAGTTGAATTTGCCGGTGCAACGAGAACCCGGCCTTCAGGAGCTGCATTTTGGCGACTGGGAGGGCCGAAGCGCTGCGCAGATCATGGAAGACCAGGCGGATGCTCTGGGTCAGTTCTGGGAGAACCCTTACGCCTTTACGCCACCCAATGGCGAGCCAGTCGAGGCGTTTGCCGAACGTGTGCTGGCTGCTGTCGAGCGGCTAGGCCGTCAACATGCTGGCAAGCGCGTGCTGCTGGTAACCCATGGCGGTGTGATGCGGCTATTGCTGGCCCGAGCCCGTGGCGTGCCGAGGGCGCAGCTGCTGCAGGTTGAGGTGGGGCATGGTGCGCTGGTGCGGCTGGTACCGGGTGTCGATGGCCAGTGGGTCGAGGCGTGCTGAAATGTTGCCATTCTGGATTGCCTTGCAGTTTCTCAGCAGCCTGCCCGTAAGCCTGCCAGGCATGCCGGCACCACGTGAAATGGGGCGTTCGCTGCTGTTCTACCCGCTGGTCGGGTTGCTGTTCGGCTTACTGCTGTGGCTGGCCAGCCATCTGCTGCAAGGCACGCCAGCACCGCTGCATGCCGCTTTGCTTCTGACAGTGTGGGTGTTGCTCAGTGGTGCCTTGCACCTGGATGGCCTGGCCGACAGTGCTGATGCCTGGCTGGGTGGCTTCGGCGACCGTGAACGCACCTTGCAGATCATGAAAGACCCGCGCAGCGGGCCGATTGCCGTGGTCACCCTGGTATTGGTGCTGTTGCTGAAGTTCTGCGCCTTGTGGGTGCTGGTGGAGCAGGGCATCGGAGCGCAATTGCTGCTGGCGCCCTTGATTGGTCGGGCGGCAATGTTGGCCCTGTTCCTGGGTACCCCCTACGTGCGCTCGGGTGGCCTGGGCCAAGCCCTGGCCGATCATCTGCCGCGCCGTGAGGCCTATTGGGCTTTGCTGGGCAGCGCGGTCATGTGCCTGGTCGCAGGTGGCTGGGGCGCATGCTGGATACTGTTGCTGACAGTCGCTGTATTTGCAGGGTTGCGGCAACTGATGTGCCGGCGCCTTGGCGGGACCACCGGGGATACCGCTGGCGCGATGGTGGAGTTGCTTGAGCTTGCTGTGGTGCTGGGTTTGGCCGTGGGGCTCTGAGCGATCGGTTGCTGTCACCTCGAAGGCGAAATTTCTTGCAACACCTATGACGCGGGTATATACACGTATCCATGCTGCCCAGTGAATGCATCTGTACCCATCTACGTCGCGCTGCCCGTGGGGTGAGCCGACATTACGACGAAGCGCTTGCCGGCTTTGGGGTCAATGTCGCCCAGTTTTCCCTGTTACGCCATCTGCAGCGGCTTGATCGCCCTAGCATCACGACCCTGGCCGAAGCGATGGGCCTGGAGCGCAGCACCTTGGGCCGCAACCTGCGGGTGCTTGAGGCCGAGGGGCTGTTGGCCCTGGTGGATGGCGATGACCAACGCAATCGCGTGGTGCTGCTGACCGAAGCGGGTAAGCAGCTATTGTGTGACGCTCATCCCGCCTGGGAGCAGGCTCAAACGGAGCTGGTGGAGCGACTGGGGGCAGGGCAGCGGGATGAGCTGGTGCGTTTGCTGGGCCAACTGGCCTGAATCGATACGACTATAAGCGGGTATATACCCGCAAAAACCTTGCGATGTGCTGGAGATAACGACAATGACTTCGGTGTGGCGAACCAGCGGTTGGGTATTGGTGGGGGCGGCGTTGATCCTGGCGCTTTCCTTGGGTGTGCGACATGGCTTTGGCCTGTTCCTGGCGCCGATGAGCGCCGATTTTGGCTGGGGGCGTGAGGTGTTCGCCTTTGCCATCGCCTTGCAGAACCTGATCTGGGGGCTGGCCCAACCCTTCGCCGGAGCCTTGGCCGACCGCCTGGGTGCCGCGCGGGTGGTGATCATCGGTGGCATTCTCTATGCCGTCGGTTTGATCCTGATGGGCATGGCCGATTCGGCCTTGTCGTTGTCGCTCAGTGCCGGCTTGCTGATCGGTATCGGCCTGTCCGGCACGTCGTTCTCGGTCATCCTTGGCGTGGTCGGGCGTGCTGTGCCTGCCGAGAAGCGCAGTATGGCGATGGGGATTGCCAGCGCTGCCGGTTCGTTTGGCCAGTTCGCCATGCTGCCCGGTACCTTGGGTCTGATCCAGTGGTTGGGGTGGTCGGCGGCGTTGCTGGTGTTGGGCCTGATGGTGGCGTTTATCGTGCCCTTCGTCGGCCTGCTGCGCGACCGCCCGCTGCCCAGCCATGGCGCCGAACAGACCCTGAGCCAGGCACTGCGCGAGGCGTGCTCGCATTCCGGCTTCTGGTTGCTGGCGCTGGGCTTTTTCGTCTGCGGCTTCCAGGTGGTGTTCATTGGTGTGCACCTGCCGGCCTATCTGGTAGACCAGCACCTGGCTGCAACCACCGGTACCACGGTGCTGGCCTTGGTCGGCCTGTTCAATATCGTAGGTACTTTCACTGCTGGCTGGCTGGGTGGTCGGATGTCCAAGCCGCGTCTGCTGACCGGGCTTTACTTGCTACGTGCGGTGGTAATCCTGCTGTTCCTGTGGGCGCCGGTGAGCCAGTTCAGTGCTTACCTGTTCGGTATCGCCATGGGCCTGCTGTGGCTGTCCACAGTGCCGTTGACCAATGGCACCGTGGCGACGGTGTTCGGGGTGCGCAACCTGTCCATGCTCGGCGGTATCGTCTTCCTGTTCCACCAGCTTGGGGCCTTCCTCGGTGGCTGGTTGGGTGGGGTGGTGTATGACCGCACTGGCAGCTACGACCTGGTCTGGCAGATTTCCATCCTGCTCAGCCTGCTGGCTGCCGCCCTTAATTGGCCGGTGCGCGAGCGTCCGGTTGCCCGCTTGCAGGCCCAGGCCGCATGAACCGCTACCTGGCCCGTGGGCTGCTGGCCCTTGCTGCTTTGGCGCTGTTGGCGCTGGTGTGGTGGGGCTGGCATCAGGGGGGGATGGCATTGATGCAACTGGGCATGGGTGTTTGTTAGGCGCTACCCTGCAAGCTCAAGGATCGTCATGCGGGAGAAACGAATCATGCGTGCACATTGGTTGATGGTGCCGGTGCTGGCCCTGCTAGCCAGCACATCGAGCTGGGCTGCCGATTGCCCGGCCGTGTTGCAGGGTAGCCTGCCGGAATTGCGTGGGAAGGGTCAGGTCGACCTGTGCCAGCGCTTCGCCGGCAAACCGCTGGTGGTGGTCAATACCGCCAGCTATTGCGGTTTTGCGCCGCAGTTCGAGGGGCTTGAGGCGACGTACAAGGAGTATCACGAGCAAGGCCTGGAAATGCTGGGTGTGCCGTCCAATGACTTCAAGCAGGAAGATGCCGACAGTGAGAAGACCGCCAAGGTTTGCTATGCCAACTACGGTGTCACCTTTACCATGACCAAGACGCAGCCGGTACGGGGTAAGGATGCGATACCACTGTTCGCTGAATTGGCCAGCCAGAGCAGTGCGCCGAAGTGGAATTTCTACAAATACGTGGTGGACCGTAAGGGTAAGGTGATTGGGAATTTCTCAAGCCTGACCAAACCGGATGACCCGGCGTTCAGGGCTGCTATCGAAAAGGCCATCGCTTCGCAGCAGTGAGGCGGTTTTCTGACTGTGTTTGATGCTGAGGACTGATAGCGAAAAGCGAAAAGCGAAAAGCGAAAAGCGAAAAGCGAAAAGCGAAAAGCAAAAAAGTGCTGGTTCTTATGTTGCGCAAAGTACATTTGCTTTGGTGACGCTGAATCACCTTTTCGCCCTTACGGCGAGTCACTTTTTGTCAAACGCGACAAAAAGTAACCAAAAAACGCTGCGCTCCCATCATCCGGCCCCTACGCTGCGCTCCGGGGTTCCCTCACTCCGGCCTCGCTCCCGGGAGGCCTGCGTTCGGCCTCCTGAAGTCGCGAAGATCAAGATCAAGAGCAAGAGCAAGAGCAAGAGCAAGAGCGGGAGATGCGTCCGCTGTTGTTACTTCACTTAGCATGCACCGTAATCGCCACCAGCCGCACCACCACCGGCCTCACCATCAACACACAGACAAACGCCACCGGCATTGCCAATTGATAGGCCTTCAGCACGTTGCTCAGGTACTCCGGGTTAACCCCGGCATTGGCCGCTGTGATCACGAAGCACATCAGCAGTGCCATGATCGACGACATGTAAAAGGCGAAAACGTAAGGCGTGGCGCTCGGGTGTAACTTGCGTCGGCTGCGCGACTGGGACAGGTTGCTCATGCGAACTCCTGAAAGGTGAGTGGAGGCGCAGGTTAGCAACGCATCCTCCTGCACCTGTAGACCCGCAGGATTGAGTTCTTTATAAAGAGATTCTTACGAATCCAAGGGCTCAAATGGACCTGCTCAACGCCATCCGCAGTTTCATCAAGGTTGTCGAAGCCGGCAGCATTGCCGCTGGCGCCCGCAATCTGGGCCTCAGCCCGGCAGCGGTCAGCCAGAACCTGGCTCGGCTAGAGGGCCACTTGCAGGTGCGACTGCTCAGCCGTACCACACGCAGCATGGCTGTGACCCCCGCTGGCGCCCAGTATTACGAGCGTGTGAAGCATATCGAGCGTGACCTTGCGCTGGCCGAACAGGCGGTCACCACCCCCGACAGCGAGCCCCAGGGGCGGTTATGTATTGCCTCGACTTCAGCGTTCGGTCGTCACGTGCTGGCGCCGCTGATACCTGCCTTCAGTGCCCGCTACCCATTGCTTTCGATAGAGTTGATAACGACTGATCGCCGGGTGAACCATGTCCGTGAAGACGTCGACGTGAGCCTGCGTATTGCCCCTCAGCTGGAAGACCAGCTAATGGCCCGGCACATTGCCCGTATCCCGTTCATCTGCTGCGCCTCACCCGGTTACCTGCAAAGCGCCGGCGTACCCGCCACGCCTGAGGCCCTGCGCGACCACCGCTGCTTGGTGTTTCGCTATCCGGTGGACGGGCGCTTTCTGCGTTGGGGCTTCATGCGCGACCGCCTGCGCTTCGAGGCGGAATTTGGCAGCGTATTGATCAGCGATGACATCGATACCCTGACCCAGATGGCCCTGCACGATGGTGGCATCACCCGCCTGGCCGAGTTCATCGTGCGGCCACACCTGGCTTCCGGCGCGCTGGTGCCCTTGTTCGAGTACAGCGACAGCGGGCAAGCCTACGCCCAGACCGAGCCGATGGATATCTACCTGTGCCTGGCCGACCGTTTTGCCATGACCACCAAGGTACGCGTGTTCATGGATTATCTGCGCGAGTGCCTGGGTGACAGTTGGCAGGTGCAGGCATGAAAAAACCGCCACGGGGGCGGTTTTTTGTGTGGCGGGTACGAATCAGAAGCGGTAGGTGAGCGAAGCACCGATACCGTGGGCGCTGTTCTCGTACTTGGCCTGGTAGCTGCCTTTGGTTGCGCTTACCTGATTGACCTTGGTGTCTTCTTCCCACAGGTAGGAATAGGCCACGTCGATGGTCATGTCGTCGTTCGGGCTCCAGCCGGCACCCAGGCTGAACACTTTGCGGTCGCCGGTCGGGATGCGTGGCGAGCGGTCGTGGTTGTTGGTCGGCGACTGGTCGACGGTGAAGCCGGTACGCAGTACCCACTCCTTGTTGACCTTGTACGACGCACCAATCGCGTGGGCCCAGGTGTCATGCCAGTTCTGTTCTTCGGTGATGGTCTGGAACGCCGAACCTGCCAGTGGGGCCGGCACATCGTTCTGCACGGTGATGTCTTTCAGGCGGCTCCAGCGGGTCCAGGTGCTACCTGCGTACAGGGTCCACTGGTCGTCCAGCTCATGGGTAACCGAAAGGTCGACAGACTCGGGCGTCTTGATCTTCAGGCTGGCGTCGAACTTGTTGCCGTTGAATGGCCCGATCAGCGGCGTGCTGACGCGGGTCTTGCCTTCGAGCTTGTAGTCGACCATCGAGTGGTAGGTAAGGCCGACGCGGGTGCGGTCGGTGGCTTGTACCAGGATACCGATGTTGTAGCCAACGGCGGTATCGTCGCCCTTGATCTTCACTTCGCCATCGTTACGGCCAGGCGTGAACGGGTTGATCAGGCTTGAGCCCAGCTCACCCTTGATGCGGTTGATGGTAGGGCCGAAGCCGATCGAGACCTTGTCGTTGAAGGCATAGCTAACAGTCGGCTGGAAGGTGACAACCTCGACGTGGCTCTTCTTGCCCCAGTAGCGTGCCGCGTCATCGCTGCCGTAGTCGGTTACCAGGCCGAACGGTACGTAGACGCCGAAACCGACGCTCCAGTGGTCGTCGATCGGCTTGACGTAGTAACCCATCGGTACGCCAACGAAAGGCACCATGTCACCATCGGTTTCCCCCCCGAGGTTGCTGCCCCGGCCCGAGATGTCGGACTTGGCGATGACGGCAGCGCCGCCCACGGTGAATTGTTCGCGTCTGAGGCGAGACATGCCTGCCGGGTTGCCAAACACGGTGCTGGCATCTTCGGCAGAAGAAGAACGTCCCGCGAAACCTGTCCCCATGCTGCTGATGCTCTGTTCGTTGAGCGCGAAGCCGCTGGCGAGCAGTTGGCTGGAAGCAAGAGCAACGGCTACGCCGAGGGAGGTTTTGAGCATTACTTTTTTCATTATTAGAAAACTCCTTGGGATCTCCGGGGCGAAAAGCTACCAACAAATCACGCGCTGCGCTATAGCCTCAATCGCAGGAGTTAGAGCGGTTTTGTAGGACAATCCGACCAAAATTCCATTTTTTCCGGTATTTTTGTAGGACGCGTCTCAAGATGCCTGTGGCAATCTCCGATCTATGCAGGTATGCCAGGCGTGAGTGAAGTCGCGCAGGCGACCTTGGGGGTTGAAAATCTGTCGCCAGATGCGCGCCAGTGCCAGTAAATCGTCGGCAGCTGGCAGCGGCGTGGCCTGTTCTTCGACGAGCATCCAGGCAATGGCGGTGGAGTAGCGCAGGTTGACGGTGAGCTCCAGGTGCGGCCCGCCAAGGAAGGCGTGCTGGCTGGCCAAGCCGCGGACCAGGCTGGCCAGGTCGGGATCACGGGCCAGGTAGTCGTCCCAGAGTGCCTGATGGCGGTGTTCGCCAATGCGGTAAAGGCCGTGCCCACGTCGGTCGTGCAACGCTGACCCGAGTGCCGATTGGCTGGCGGCGATGCCCAGCAACAAGGCCTCGGCGCTGGCGCAGTGACGGTCCAGATAGACCAGGGTGGGTCGGATCACATACTGACACAATTCATTCGCCGCGATACCCATGATGCCCTCGAGCAGATAAGGGCCGGACGGGCGCTGGAGCTTGGCAGCTGGTGAATGATCAGGCCCGCCGGAAGCGGTAAGGACCGCTCGAGTTGAAGTGTAGTGTGATAATCGTGGTGTAAAGAGCTGTTTTTAAATCGTTTGCTGCCTGACGTACCGGGCTATATGCCCTAAGGCAATTACGCCGGGAACGTTCAGGCAGACTGGCGATGGGGTGATTCAGCGCTTGAATACCGCAGTATTCGCGGCTCACGCGGTAAGCGATTGGCGAGTACGGGCGATGACTGCCTGCAGCGGCTCGCTACGGCTGTACTGTTCAGGGTACAGGCGCTCGGTGTGGCAGGCGACGCCGTGTTCGTCTACCAGGGTGAAGCTGAAGCTGCCCTTGCGTGGGGCAACGATAAGGCACTTCAACGGCGAGAAGGCCTGGGAGAGGGTGCCAATGGCAGCCTGAATTTGATGATGAGTATGCATATTGTTGGAGGTTCCTGCTTTAAACACGGGGGTTATGATCCGTGCATGATAGAAACGTTCCAGTGACGCCTTTATTAAGGGACGAACGAACCTGACTGGAACAGGGCAGCCAGAGGGAGCGCAATCAAAGGTGGGCGCTTGGGCTGACTGGTAGGTACTTCGGAAGGCAGGCAGCACGCCGGGGCCAAGGTTCTAGGCCGTCGGGGTGGAATCCTGATCAATCTGTCACGTGATTCGTGCTTGAGCAGCCTGAGGCTGGCGAGGGAATCATCGATTAGGCCGGTCCTGCTTTCAGCAGCGCCACTCTTGGGAGGAGGGGTTGCAAGGACGCTTGCGGCCAGAATTGACTTTCAGCTTGGTACTAACGAGGCGCACCTTACTGGAAATGCAGGTGTTTGGCAAGCACTACGTTCGTTCGGGTTAGCCGCGCAGTATGGCGCGTATTTGTATTGCTGTGAAGAGGGGGCAATTGGCCCGTATCCAGGTTGATGTGCCCATTTCGTGCACTCGAATGGCGGTTTATGGTGCACTTGTTCACATTCGGGGCAACGCTTGTAACAGCCCGGCAACACGCATCGACAGCTCCGCCAATGCCTTGACTGCGCGGTTAAGTCAATGAAAAAAAACACTATTTTTAGCTGGTGAAAAAATCGTCAGTTTGACACAAAGCCCCAATTTACGGGGCTTTGCGGGGTGTACTAGGGGGTTGTCCACCGAGTTATCCACAGGAACTGTGGATTGTCCAGAGCGCTTGCTCTAGGACGGGCGTGCTAGCAAAGGCGTGAACTGTCCGACAATCGACATGCCTCGACAGACCGCTTGGTCATCCCCTCGAAAACGTCAAGAAAAGATCATTTAAATTTTTTTCAATTCTCCAGAAATCGACAGGCTGCGGCGGAAAAAAAAGAGTAGAGTGGCGCGCCTTTCGAGTTGCCAAACCTGTTACTCATGAAGTTTCGTAGCAAACACCTCGCCAGCCCTGCGGCATCGACGCCTCCCCCCAAACGCTTTTCACTGAAAGTTGCCTTGTGGTTGCTCGACAGCCCGCGCCTGGGTGACAAGGCCCAGGTCAAGCACTTGGCTGGGCGCCTGTTGAAACAGCCGGCGCGCCAGGGCGTTGTGGTCGCACAAAGCCGCCTGGGGCAGATGCTGTGCCGTGATTGCGGCAATGCCCGTGACCGGCGGATTGGCCATGAACTGCTGCGTCAGGCCGCCCGCGCCGGTGATCGGCGGGCGCAACTGGAATATGCACGGTTGTGCCAGCACACCGAGCCTGAGCAGGCACGGTACTGGCTGGAGCTGGCGGCGGGGCAGGGGTCGCAGGAAGCGCGGCGGTTGCTGCGCCAGTGGTTCTCGGGCTGAGCACTCGGGCTGCAACAGGCAACACGCCCGCCGGGCTGATAAGCTGCGCATCAATCATCCAGGATCGTTCGGGGTAAGCATGACAGTGGATCTGGCCAGCATTCTGCTGGGCTTGGTGGCAGGCGCGTTACCCTGCCTGGGGTGGGTCATGCAGGTGCAGCGCCGCCAGGGCGCGCGACAAGGTGAGCAGGCGTTGCTTGAAGAACGCCTCAATGCCGCCCAGCTGGCCCAGGCTGGCCTGCAAGCGCAGTTGGAGGCCAGCCGCGATGAAGTCAGCGACCTCAGCGAAGCCAACACCGTCAAACAGACTCAGTTGGCCGCCCAGGGCCGTGAGCTGGAACTGCTGCAAGTCGACCGCGACAATGCCCGCGATGCCGCCCACGCCTGGAGCCTGGAGCGCGCCAGCCGGGAGGCTGAACTGCGCCGCCTGGAGGCCCAGACCGCACGCCTGGAGGCCGAGCTGCGCGAGCAGCAGGAAAGCCATCAGCAACGCCTCGAAGACCTGCATGAAGCTCGCGATGCCCTGCGCGCCCAGTTCGCCGACATGGCCACCAAGATCTTCGACGAGCGCGAGCAGCGCTTCGCCCAGACCAGCCAGCAGCATCTGGGCCAGTTGCTCGACCCGCTCAAGGAGCGTATTCATGCCTTCGAAAAGCGCGTGGAAGAAAGCTACCAGCAAGAGGCCCGCGAACGCTTTTCGCTAGGCAAGGAACTGGAGCGCCTGCAGCAGCTCAACCTGCGCTTGTCGGACGAGGCCACCAACCTCACTCAGGCCTTGAAGGGCCAGAAAACCCAAGGCAACTGGGGTGAGCTGATTCTTGAGAGGGTGCTGGAGCATGCGGGCCTGGAAAAGGGCCGCGAGTACCAGACCCAGGTCAGCCTGAAAAGTGCCGACGGCGAGCGTTTCCAGCCCGATGTGCTGATCATGCTGCCCGGCGACAAGCAGGTGGTGGTGGACGCCAAAGTCAGCCTCACGGCGTACCAGCAGTTCGTCGCCGGCAACGACGAGGCCGCGCTCAAGCAGCACGTGCAGTCATTGCGCAGCCACGTCAAAGGCCTGTCGAGCAAGGATTACAATCGCCTCGAAGGCCTGCACAGCCTGGATTTCGTGCTGCTGTTCGTGCCTATCGAGGCGGCCTTCTCGGCAGCCTTGCAGGCTGAGCCCAACCTGTTCCAGGAAGCCTTCGACCGGCAGATCGTGATTGTCAGCCCCACCACCTTGCTGGCGACCCTGCGGGTGATCGACAGCCTGTGGAAACAGGAGCGTCAAGGCCAGAACGCCCGCGAAATTGCCGAGCGCGCCGGTTGGCTGTACGACAAGTTCGTGCTGTTCATCCAAGACCTGGACGAGCTGGGCAGCCGCCTGCAGCAGGTGGACAAGGCCTATGCCGCAGCCCGCAACAAATTGTGCGAAGGGCGCGGCAACCTGGTCAGCCGCAGCGAACAGCTGAAACTGCTGGGCGCCCGTGCCAGCAAGAGCCTGCCGGCAGACTTGCTGGAACGGGCGCTGTCCGACGAGGTGCCGGATGCAGCGGTTACTGAACCAGGCTCAGATGGCGGTTGAGCATGGCGCGCAGAGCCGCCGGCTTGACCGGCTTGGCCAGGTAGTCCAGGCCAGATGCATGCACCATGGCGATGGTTTCCTTGCTGCCGTCGGCACTGATCACCACCCCTGGCACCGGTTCACCCAGGCGCGCGCGTAGCCAGCCCATCAGCCCGATGCCGGTTTCGCCGTCATCCAGGTGGTAGTCCACCAATGCCAGGTGCGGGCGCATGCCCTTGGCCAGCAGGGCCTCACATTCGGCCTGGTTACGCGCGGTCCATACCTGGCAACCCCATCGGCTGAGCAGGCTGTTCATGCCGATCAGGATGCTGTCTTCGTTGTCCACGCACAGCACCTGCAGCCCGGCCAGCGGTTGGCCACCCTGTTCCACCGGGGCGCTCGGCGCCGGTGCGGGCTGGCGAGCAATCGGCACGCAGACCCGGAACACCGTGCCTTTGCCCGGCCATGAGCGTACTTCCAGCGGGTGCCCCAGCACCCGGCACAGGCCGTCGGCAATTGCCAGGCCCAGGCCCAGGCCTTTTTCGGCGCGGGTCTGGTGGCTGTCCAGGCGTTTGAACTCCTGGAAGATCACCTGCAGCTTGTCGTCGGCAATGCCCGGCCCCCGGTCCCACACTTCCAGCCACAGGCGTTCGCCCTGGCGGCGAGCACCCAGCAGGATCGGGCTCTTGCCATAACGCAGGGCATTGGTGAGGAAGTTCTGCAGTACCCGCCGCAGCAGCTTCATGTCGCTGTCCACCCGCAGGCGGCTGCCACGCAAGCGGAACTCCAGGCCTTTCTCGGCCGCCAGTACCTTGAATTCTGCCCCCAGGGTGTCGAACAGTTCGTTGAGGGCAAAGGGCTTGGCGTCTGGGGTGATCTTGCCGTTTTCCAGGCGCGAGATGTCCAGCAGGTCGCTGATCAGCTCTTCGGCCGAGCGCAGCGAGCTGTCCATGTGCTGCACCAGCTGCTGGGCCTCTTCGTTCATGCCCTCGGCCTGCTGTGACAAGGCGGCGGAGAACAGCCGGGCGGCGTTCAGCGGCTGCATCAAGTCATGGCTGACCGCAGCCAGGAAGCGGGTCTTGGACTGGCTCACCGCTTCGGCATGGCTCTTGGCTTCCGACAGTGCCTGATTGAGCTGCGACAGCTCTTGGGTGCGCTCTGCCACCCGTTGTTCCAGGCCTTCGTTGGCGTCGCGCAGGGCCTGCTCGGCCTCGCGGAACGGGGTGATGTCGGTGAAGCTCATGACGAAGCCGCCGCCTGGCATCGGGTTGCCGATCAGCTCGATCACCCGGCCATTGGGGAACAGCCGTTCGGAGGAGTGCGCACGGCCCTGGCGCATCCAGTGCAGGCGCCGCGCCACATGCACCTGCGCTTCGCCCGGGCCGCACAGACCGCGCTCGGCGTTGTAGCGGATGATGTCGGCAATGGGCCGGCCCACGCTGATCAGGCCGTCGGGGTAGTTGAACAGCTCCAGGTAGCGCCGGTTCCAGGCCACCAGGTGCAGGTTCTGGTCGACCACGCTGATGCCCTGGTTGATGTTCTCGATGGCGCCTTGCAGCAGGGCGCGGTTGAACTGCAGCACTTCGCTGGCTTCGTCGGCGATGCGCACCACATCTTCCAGCTGCATGTCGCGGCCTTCGATGGCGGCTTTGACCACGGCGCGGGTCGACGAGGTGCCCAGTACCCCGGCCAGCAGGCGTTCAGTGTGCTCGATCCAGTCGCCGTCGGCGTTCTGGTTGGGGTTGAAGCCCTTGCCCTGGCGGTAGGCGAAGCGGATGAAACTCTGACGTGCACGCTCTTCACCCACAAAGCGCGAGGCGAGGGTCAGCAGGTCGTCGATCTGTACCGCCAGCAGCGGCTTGCTGCTGGGCCGCGCGGTTTGCTGGCCAATGAAGCGGCCGGCCTGCCAGTGCTCGGACACCCGCGTGCGCGAAAGCACCGAGACCCAGGCAAACAGGGTGAAGTTGCCCGCCAGTGACAACACCACGCCCTGGGTCAGCGGGCTGATAGGCAGGCCCAGCGGGTTGCCGTGCAGCCACGCCAGCCCCGGGAACAGTTGCAGTGACCAGCCAAGGCTGTGCGCGGTGATCGGCAGCACCAGGGTGTAGAACCACAGGAAGATACCCGCGGCAAGGCCGGCGAACACGCCGCGCCGGTTGGCCTGCTTCCAGTACAGCGCGCCAAGCATGGCCGGGGTGAGCTGGGTCACGGCGGCGAAGGCGATCTGGCCGATGGTCGCAAGGCTCGCGGTGGACCCCAGCAAGCGGTAGCTGACGTAGGCCAGCAACAGGATCACCACGATGGTTACCCGGCGCACCGAGAGCATCCAGTGGCGGAACGCCTCGAACGGCCGCTCGGTGTTGTTGCGGCGCAGCAGCCAGGGCAGCAGCATGTCGTTGGACACCATGGTCGACAGTGCCACGGCTTCGACGATGACCATGCCGGTGGCCGCCGAAGCACCGCCAATGAACGCCAGCAGGGCCAGGCTCGGGTGCGCCTCGGCCAGCGGCAGGCTGATCACGAACGAGTCGGAAATCACCGTGCCTGGCAGCAACATCTGCCCGGCCAAGGCAATCGGCACCACGAACAGCGCGGCCAGTGCCAGGTACATCGGGAACACCCAGCGCGCCAGGCGCATGTCCTGGGGTTCGATGTTCTCTACCACGGTGACATGGAACTGCCGAGGTAGGCAGATGATCGCCATCATCGCCACGGCGGTTTGCACCACCATTGATGGCCAGTTGATGGTCTCCTGCCAATAGTCCTGCAAGTGGATCGACTGGCGAGCCTGGCTGAACAGGTCGTCGAAGCCGTCATACAGGTTGAAGACGATGAAGATGCCCACCGCGAGGAAGGCCAGCAGCTTAATGAGCGATTCGAAGGCAATTGCCAGCACCATGCCGCGGTGGTGTTCGGTCACATCCAGGCTGCGTGTACCGAACACAATGGCGAACAGTGCCAGCACCAGCGACACCACCAATGCGGTGTCCTGCACGCGGGTGCCGGTGGCATCGGCGTTGGCGCCGATCAGCAGGTTCACGCCCAGCACGATGCCTTTGAGCTGCAAGGCGATGTACGGCAGCACACCGACCAGGCAGATCAGCGCCACCACGACCGCGAGCGTCTGTGACTTGCCGTAGCGGGCGGCGATGAAGTCGGCGATCGAGGTGATGTTCTGCTGCTTGCTGATCAGCACCATCTTTTGCAGCACCCAGGGCGCGAAGATCAGCAGCAGCACCGGGCCGAGGTAGATCGGCAGGAACGCCCAGAGCTGTTCGGCGGCCTGGCCGACTGCACCGAAGAAGGTCCAGCTGGTGCAATACACGGCCAGCGACAGGCTGTACACCCAGGCACGCAGTTTCGGCGGCAACGGCGTGCTGCGGCGGTCGCCATAGAAGGCGATGGCGAACATGACGGCCATATAGGCCAGGGCGACCACGGCGATCAGCCCGCTGGACAACGACATGAAGACTCCGAAGCAAAAAAGATAACGCGGTCCCGATCAATCAGTCTGGCACGCAGGTGCCGCTTCGTCAGCGCAGACGATGGTTGTAGGCGTGAGCTTGCTCGCGATTGACCTGAAACAACACATCAATTTTTTCGGGTACCCAACCCGTAAAACACCCCCGCCAGTATCACCGACAATACCAACAGGTAGAAGATCGCCCCCGGCCACAGGTGGACCAGGGCAAACCCCACCATCACCGGCCCCAGTGCCGCCCCCAGGTTGGACAGGTTCTGTGCGCCGTAATACACCCCGCGCAAGTGCTCCGGCGCAATCAGGTCGATGAACATGTACTCGGCGGGGATCACGATGATTTCGCCCAGGGTGAACACCAGCATTGCCAGGCACCAGGCCAGCACCGAACCTGCCGATGCAAAGCCCAGCAGCCCGGCGATGAACAGGGCCATGCCGGCCAGCAACCAGGGCATCAGGCGCTGGCGGCTGATACGCCGGCCAATCAGGTACTGCAAGGCAATCACCGTTACGGCGTTGGTGGTCACCAGATAGCCCACCAGGCGCGCCGCTTCGGTCGGGCTGCTGGTGACGACCAGGTACTGCGACAGGTAGGCCGTGAACTGGCCAAACACCACCGCACTCAACACCCCGCCCAACGTGAAACACACCAGCCGGCGGTCACGCGCCAGCCCCAGCGCCACTTGGCCGAAACCGGCCGCAGGCTTGTCTGCACTTGCCTGCAGGCTGCGGTCGCCCAGGCGCCAGTAGGCCAGGCACATGGCCAGGCCAAGCAGGGCAGAGGCGATGAATGGCATGTGGTCGTTCAGTTCCAGCATGGCCACACCCAGTAAAGGGCCGGCGGCGTAACCAACGTTGCTCAGGGTGTACTTGATGGCGAACACTTCGGCCCGTTCCTCTACCGGCAGCAGGGCGCAGAAGCCGGCCTTGGCGGCGATGTCGACCACCGCAAGGGCCAGGTTGATCAGAACCAGGCACAGGAAAAACAACAACGCTGAACGGCTGGCGACCGCGCCGACAAAGGCCAGGGCGAACAACAGGGTGCTCGCGCTGACCAGGGTGTGGTTGCGCAAGGTGTCGACCAAGTGGCCGCCATACAGGCTCAGCAACGAGGCGATGATCAGCGCACCACCGATCAGCAAGCCGATCTGGCTGATCGGCAGCTGGAAGTTGTCGGCCAGGTACACCACCAGGTAGGGCAGGGTGAGGGCACGGGCGACGGTGAGGGTGAAGGTGGTCAACAGCAACAGGCGCACGGTGTGCGGGTAGCGTTTGATGGCGGCGAGCATTGCCACGTCCTTGTTGTTCTGGTTTTCCCGGCCACAAGCATAAGCCAGGCACAGTGTCTGGCGACAGGCGGAGGATTGACAGCCCGCCACCCGCGGGGGAATACTCTCGCAAAATTCATATATATGTTTAGATAACAAGACGAGAGCGAGACCCATGCACCCATTGACCGGTGATGCTCGACTACCCCGCTACCAACAATTGCGCGACCACATGGTCGAGCAAATTGCCAATAACCGCTGGCGCCCGGGCGAGGCGATCCCGACCGAAGCGGCCCTGGCCACCGAATTCGACATGTCGGTCGGCACCGTGCGCAAGGCCGTCGATGTGCTGGTCGCCGAAGGCGTGCTGGAACGCCAGCAGGGTCGCGGCACCTTCATCCGCCGCCCGCAGTTCCAGTCTTCGCTGTTCCGCTTCTTCCGTTTCGAGGCTGCCAATGGCGAGCGTGTGGTGCCAGAAAGCCGCATCCTTTCCATCGAGCCGCTCGCAGCGCCATCGGCGGTGGCCGAGGCCTTGGGCCTGGCGGTGGGTGCCGAAGTGATCCGTATCATTCGTACCCGTCTGCTGGGTGCCCAGCCCGTCTTGGCCGAAGAAATCTGGCTGCCGCGCCAGACCTTCCAGCCATTGCTGGACGTGGAGTTGAACAGCAAGGGGCCGCTGCTGTACCCGATCTATGAAGCACTGTGCGGCCAGGTGGTCGCCTACGCCGAAGAGACCCTGACCGCCGAAGCGGTCGACGCAGTGCATGGCCGCTTGCTGCAACTGCCGGCCGACAGCCCGGTGGTGGTGATCGAGCGTCTGGCCCGTGACTACGCCGGCAAGCCCCTGGAATGGCGCCGCTCGCGCGGCCATGCGCAGCACTTCCGCTACCGCATCGATATCCGCTAAGCCGGCCGCTTCACCCGTTTTACCTGTTTGCGCCGTGCTGCCACGGCGCAGTGGCTTCGCCTGCCCGTAACACACACGACCAAGAAGGATAACAATCATGTTCAGCTGGTATCGCCAGATCACCTCACGGGAACGCAAGACGTTCTGGGCCTGCTTCGGCGGTTGGTCGCTCGATGCGCTGGAAGTGCAGATGTTCGGCCTGGCCATCCCCGCGCTGATCGCTGCCTTCTCCCTGACCAAGGGCGATGCCGGCCTGATCAGCGGCCTGACCCTGGTGACCTCGGCGATCGGCGGCTGGCTGGGTGGCACCTTGTCCGACCGCTACGGCCGCGTGCGTACCTTGCAATGGATGATTCTCTGGTTCTCCTTCTTCACCTTCCTTTCGGCGTTCGTCACCGGCTTCTACCCGCTGCTGTTCGTCAAGGCCATGCAAGGCTTCGGCATTGGCGGTGAATGGGCGGCTGGCGCGGTGCTGATGGCCGAAACCATCAACCCGAAATACCGTGGCAAGGTCATGGGCACGGTGCAAAGCGCCTGGGCCGTGGGTTGGGGCCTGGCGGTGGCGCTGTTCACGCTGATCTACTCGCTGGTGCCGCAGGAATTCGCCTGGCGGGTGATGTTCTTCGTCGGCCTTTTGCCAGCGCTGCTGATCATCTGGGTACGCCGCAACGTGCCAGAGCCGGACAGCTTCCAGCGCCTGCAAAAAGAAAAGGCCATCCCCGCCAGCTTCCTGCAATCGATGGCTGGCATCTTCCGCCCGGAACTGCTGCGCGTGACCCTGCTCGGCGGTTTGCTCGGCCTGGGTGCCCACGGTGGCTACCACGCAGTCATGACCTGGCTGCCGACCTTCCTCAAGACCGAACGCAACCTCTCGGTGCTGAACTCGGGCGGCTATCTGGCGGTGATCATCCTGGCGTTCTGGTGCGGTTGCGTGGTCAGCGGCCTGTTGATCGACCGCATCGGTCGGCGCAAGAACATTTTGCTGTTCGCCCTGTGCTGTGTGCTGACCGTACAGGCTTATGTGTTCTTCCCGCTGACCAACACGCAAATGCTGTTCCTCGGCTTCCCCTTGGGCTTTTTCGCCGCCGGCATCCCGGCCAGCCTGGGCGCGTTCTTCAACGAACTGTACCCGGCCGATGTGCGCGGTGCCGGGGTGGGCTTCTGCTACAACTTCGGCCGTGTGTTATCAGCGGTGTTTCCGTTCCTGGTCGGCCACATGAGTGAGTCGATGTCGCTGGGCAGTGCCATCGGCATCGACGCCGGCATTGCCTATGGCGTGGCGGTGATCGCCGCCCTCTGCCTGCCGGAAACCCGTGGTCGCAACCTTGAATCTGCACCTGCGCCGGAAATGGCTGGCGCTGCCACCAAGTAACTTCACCTTGTTTGTATGAGAACCATGCCCGACGCTCCTGCTTTACACCTGACCGCCATCGACACCCACGCCCACGTATTCAGCCGCGGGCTGAACCTGGCCAGCGAGCGGCGTTACGCGCCCAGCTACGATGCGCCGCTGGGCGACTACCTAGGCCAACTGCTGGCCCATGGTTTCAGCCATGGCGTGCTGGTTCAGCCCAGTTTCCTGGGCACCGAAAACCGCTACCTGCTCAGCGCCCTGCAAACGGTGCCGGGGCAGTTGCGCGGGGTGGTGATGCTGGAGCAGGACGTCGAACGTGAGACGCTGGACGAGATGGCCCGGCTAGGCGTGAGGGGCGTGCGCCTGAACCTCATGGGCCAGGCGTTGCCCGACCTCACCGGTGCCCAGTGGCGGCCCTTGCTTGAACGCATTGGCGAGCAGGGCTGGCACCTGGAGCTGCATCGCCACGTGGCGGACATTCCGGCACTGGTGCGGGCGCTTGAGCCTTATGGGCTGGACATCGTGGTCGATCATTTCGGCCGGCCTGATGCCCGCCGTGGCCTGGGCCAACCGGGTTTTGCCGAGTTACTGACCCTGGGTGGGCGGGGCAAGGTATGGGTGAAGGTATCGGGTATTTATCGGTTGGAAGGCTCGCCGGAACAGAACCTCGCCTTCGCCCGGCAGGCGCTGTGTGCGCTGGAAGCGCATTACGGCGCCGAGCGGCTGATGTGGGGCAGTGACTGGCCACATACCCAGCATGAGTCGGCGGTGGGTTTCAGTACGGCTTTGGAACAGTTTGAGGCCTTGGGGTGTTCGGCGGAGTTGCGTCGGGCGCTGTTGGTGGATACAGCGCGAGCGTTGTTCGGCTTCGAATGATGGGCTGTTTCTGAGGCGACCTGGTCATTGTGGGCGTGAAGGTGCTTGCCAGTGCACGCAATTCCCATGCAGATTTGTGGCCTGACGCGCCCGGCGCGCCTCCAATTGAAAAGCCCTCAGGACCAAGGACGATGAGTCACTCCTCGCAATTCACCTTGCTCGGCAAGCGGCGCTTCCTGCCGTTTTTCATCACTCAGTCACTGGGTGCATTCAACGACAACCTGTTCAAGCAGTC
The DNA here is from genome assembly GCF_000730605.1 of Pseudomonas monteilii NBRC 103158 = DSM 14164. Taxonomy (GTDB): domain Bacteria; phylum Pseudomonadota; class Gammaproteobacteria; order Pseudomonadales; family Pseudomonadaceae; genus Aquipseudomonas; species Aquipseudomonas monteilii. The sequence continues at coordinate 91,479 of NZ_BBIS01000043.1, forward strand.
GCTGATCCTGGCGATCCTGTTCAAGCTCAGCCTGGGCGACGGTGACCGTTCGATCTGGGTCAACCTGTGCGCCTTGCTGTTCATCCTGCCGTTCTTCCTGTTCTCGGCACTGGGTGGGCAGTTTGGTGAAAAATTCGCCAAGGACGCGTTGATCCGTGCGATCAAGCTGGCCGAGATCGTGATCATGGCGATCGGTGCGCTGGGCTTTATCACCAACCACCTGACGCTGATGCTGGTGGCCCTGTTTGGCATGGGCACTCACTCGGCGCTGTTCGGCCCGGTGAAGTACTCGATTCTGCCGCAGGCCCTGCGCGAAGAAGAGTTGGTCGGCGGCAACGGGCTGGTGGAAACCGGCACCTTTCTGGCCATTCTCGCCGGCACTATCGGCGCCGGGGTGATGATGTCGGCCGACAGCTACGCCACGGTGGTGGCGGGTGGCGTGGTCGGCACCGCAGTGCTCGGTTACCTGGCCAGCCGCTGGATCCCGCGGGCCGCTGCCGCTTCGCCGAGCATGCCGCTGGACTGGAACATCTTCAAGCAGTCGTGGGCGATCCTGCGCATGGGCCTGGGCCAGCCGCCGGCCGTGTCGCGCTCGATCGTCGGCAACTCGTGGTTCTGGTTCGTCGGGGCCATCTACCTTACGCAGATTCCGGCCTACGCCAAGGACTGGCTGCACGGTGACGGCACGGTGGTCACCCTGGTGCTGACACTGTTCTCGGTGGGCATTGCCCTGGGCTCGCTGCTGTGTGAGCGGCTGAGCGGGCGCAAAGTGGAAATCGGCCTGGTGCCGTTCGGCTCGTTCGGCCTGACCCTGTTCGGCCTGCTGTGGTGGTGGCATTCCGGCGATGTGCCGGCTGCAGCGGTCCCGCACGACTGGCTGACGCTGCTGGGCATGGGGCAGGCCTGGTGGATCCTGCTGTCGATCGTTGGCCTGGGCGTGTTCGGCGGCTTCTACATCGTGCCGCTGTATGCCTTGATCCAGGCCCGCACGGCCGAGGACCAGCGCGCGCGGGTGATCGCGGCCAACAACATCCTCAATGCATTGTTCATGGTGGTGTCGGCGGTGCTCACCATCATCCTGCTGGGGCTGGCGGGCTTCACCATCCCGCAGCTGTTCCTGGTGGTGTCGCTGCTCAACATCGCGGTCAACGCCTATATCTTCAGGATCGTGCCCGAGTTCACCATGCGTTTCCTGATCTGGCTGCTCAGCCATTCGATGTACCGCGTGCAGCATCGCGACCTGGAGCGCATTCCCGATGAGGGGGCGGCGTTGCTGGTGTGCAACCACGTGTCGTTCGTCGATGCGCTGCTGTTGGGCGGGGCGATCCGCCGGCCGATCCGCTTTGTCATGTACTACAAGATCTACAACCTGCCGGTGCTCAACTTCGTGTTCCGCACCGCTGGTGCCATCCCGATTGCCGGGCGTAACGAAGACCTGGCCACCTATGAACGGGCCTTCGCGCGCATTGCCGAGTACCTGGCCGACGGCGAGCTGGTGTGCATCTTCCCGGAAGGCAAGCTGACCGGCGATGGTGAGATCGATGTGTTCAAGGGCGGCGTCAACCGCATCCTGGAAGAAACGCCGGTGCCAGTGATTCCGCTGGCCTTGCAGGGGCTGTGGGGTAGCTTCTTCAGCCGCGACCCGGCCAAGGGCTTTTTCAAGCGCCTCTGGTCGCGGGTGACCATCGTGGCCGGCGCCGCCATCCCGGTGGAGGCAGCGCAGCCAGAAACCTTGCGCGAGCAGGTCAGCCGCTTGCGCGGCAACCTGCGTTAGCGGAGGAGGGTTAGCTGGCGCTGACTTTGAGGCCGACCAGGCCGCAGACGATCAGCGCCACGCTGACCAGCCGTACCAGGGCCATGGATTCGCCGAACAGGATGATGCCGGCGATCACCGTGCCGACGGCACCCACGCCGGTCCAGATGGCATAGGCGGTGCCAAGCGGCAGCTCTTTCATGGCCAGGCCCAGCAGGCCCAGGCTAATGACCATGGCGCCAACAGTAAGCACGGTGGGAATCGGCTTGCTGAAGCCGTCGGTGTATTTCAGGCCAACGGCCCAGCCGACCTCGAACAGGCCGGCGAAGAACAGGATGATCCAGGACATAGGTGTGTCTCCATCGTTTGAATGATGGGGCCGTCCCCGGAATGGTCACGCGGTGCGTCGTGAGGTCGTCCTCACAGTGGACGCCATGGTGCCCAACCGTTCCCCGCGAGGCAAGTTCCCGTTAAGCGTAAGTGCTAGCCGATCAGAATCGGTACACGCCCACTTTATGGATATGCACAACAAAGTTGCTACCGGCACCTTTGGCGGCCTTGCACTGGCTGTTGTTTGCTGTCCACACCCGACCACCCTTGGTTGACACTGTTATAGCCGCTTCAGGTGTAGAGCGCGGTACCAGAACTTCCCCGTCTTGCCTAAGGATTCGCCAAGGGCGGCTCGATCCGGAGTAAAGTCCCAACCGGCCATCATCGTTCAGACTCAGGACACGATCAGACTTGCTCCCGCCGTTGGTAAACTCTTTGATGATATAGATGTCGCCATCATCCTCTTGATAGCAACCGAACCATAATGTCACCGGCAGCACCTGCGCATCCATGATGCGTAACCAGCCACTGTCGTCGATGCGTATGGGGCGTCTTTTCCCATCCTCTTCCAGGTAAATATCGCCAGTGAAAGTTTTCGAGGTGTCTAACCTGGAATCATCCATTGCAATCTCCATGATTCAGTGCGGTTTATGCGGCAGGCAAGGGCGCCCGCCACTGCACACCGAACGTATCTGCACGGCAGAACGATACGCAGACAGAAGTTTTTCCTGGAATGCTCAAGTTGTCGGAAGGTCAGGCAACCTCCGTATGCCGAAAGGCCGGTGCGGGCAGAAACATGCCATTCAGGCCAGCACCGGCATTTCAAGACACATCAGACCCCTTGCGGAATTTCCTCCCCACCCAGCGCCTCGAACAGCACCGGCAGGAACTCGGCAAAGGTCATCATCATCAGCTGGAAGCTGGCATCGAACTGCTGCGCCGCCTCATCACCACCATCCTGCTCGGCCTGCTCCTGCAGCAGCTCTTCGAACTTCAGGCGCTTGATCACCATCTTGTCGTCCAGGATGAACGACAGCTTGTCCTGCCAGGCCAGGGCCAGCTGGGTCACCACTTTGCCGGTGCTCAGGTGCAGCTGGATCTCCTCGCCGGTCAGGTCCTGGCGTTTGCAGCGCACGATACCGCCGTCTTCGGCGGTGTCGCGCAGTTCGCACTCGTCCAGCACATAGAAGCCTTCGGCGGCCTGCTGCGACTTGACCCAGTCGGTCATGGTGGCAACCGGTGCAATTTTTACCGTTGCCGGGCGTACCGGCAGTGAGCCCATTACTTCACGCAGGGTCGACAGCAGGTCTTCGGCACGCTTGGCGCTGGCCGAGTTCACCAGGATGACGCCCTGGCGCGGGGCAATGGCAGCGAAGATCATCGAACGGCGGATGAACGCGCGCGGCAGGAAGGCCTGGATGATCTCGTCCTTGATCTGGTCGCGCTCCTTTTTATAGACCTTGCGCATCTGCTCGGTCTCGATCTCTTCGACCTTTTCCTTGACCGCGTCGTTGACCACGCTGCTCGGCAGGATGCGTTCTTCCTTGCGCGCGGCAATCAGCAGGTACTCGCCGCTGACATGCACCAGGGGAGCGTCTTCGCCTTTGCCGAACGGCGCGACGAAACCATAGGTGGTCAGCTCCTGGCTGGCGCAGGGGCGGGCCGGCTTGCTGGCCAGGGCGGCTTCCAGCGCTTCAGGCTCGAACGGGACTTCCTGGGTCAGGCGGTAGGTCAGCAGGTTCTTGAACCACATGAGGGGCAACTCTCCTTAATGCATAAGGCGGGCATTATTCTCCGTGTGGTGATCTGAGACCAGCCCTGTCACAGGGCCAGCAGCGGCTTCTGCCTCAAAGAAACACCCGGCAACGCTAGGTCTTTGAAAGGCATGAAGTTTTTTTTGGGAAAAGTTTAAAAAGTGCTTGCCAGGGTGCAGGGCCGTCCGTAGAATGCGCGCCACACCGAGACGA
>NZ_BBIS01000042.1 GCF_000730605.1 Pseudomonas monteilii NBRC 103158 = DSM 14164
TGCAGGCTCATGGCTTTATTTGGCAAAGCCGTACTAGCCGCGCTATTGAGCACGGTGACTGTTGGGTCATATCAAAAAACGTCGCTGAATTTATTGCTGAAGCATGGTTTGCAGTGATGCCAATACCTGCTGGGTCATGCCGTTGAGTTTGGTGGCGAAGTACAGATAGATGCCCGTGCAGCAGACGCCCATGATCGCCCAGGGCGTCCACCAGGGCAGTTGACGGTTCATGCGGTAGTGCCGGGGCGCCACGTTGGTAAACGGATCGGTCAACCGTTCGGAGGTGGGCCGGGTGCCGCGCAGCTCAACGATGCGGTCGCGCAGGCGCTTGATCCAGATCTCCAGCTCCTGATCGCCGTTGGTCTGGTTGGCGTACTTGCCGCGGTAGCCCAATGCCAGGCACCAGAACAGGAACACGAACAGGTCGTAGCGTTTTTCAGGGGCCTCCAGCAGGCGTTCGAGCACGCTGAAGAACTTCTCGCCGCCCCAGGTTTCCTGGTGGATGGCACTGAGCAGCGACTCTGCCTTCCACGATGAGTCGCGGCCCCACGGCGTGGCCATCACGGCTTCGTCGACCACGCAGCACAGGCAGTAGGAGAACACCACACGGTCGCCTTCGTCGCAGTGCTCAAGTTGGCGCACTTCCTCGACCATCCCATGGATCATGGTTTTGACATGGGCGTACAGCTGCTCCATGTGGTCATACTGCTCGGTGCCCTCCAGGCGAATGACAAGACCGAGCAGCGGTGAGGCGATGTCGTGGAGGGGATTGCCTGTATTTGAGCGGGTGTCGAAGCCCAGGGCATCAACCCGTGGGAATAGCTCGCTCAATGAACGGGATTGACGGGCTTGGGTCTGGCTGTTTTCGTAATCACCGTCAGGTGTCTGATGCAAGGGTGGACCTCCTGGTCATATCAATGGCTGGAAGTAAGCGACAGTTAGTACGGGGGCCAGGTTAGAGATCAGAGCCCAATGGCGCTCTCCCTAGGCACCTGGTTTTTCCATGGCTGAGATTTTGCGGAACGCAACGGTAGTCAGTGTTGATCCTAGAGGAACATGGCTGGCTTTTATCATTGAAATTATTCAAAAAGCTGATTTCGGCTAAATTTGGGAAAGTGATGTAGGAAGTTTCCTTTTTAAATTGCTTGGTCTTGTCATTTTCAAAAAGTCAGAACTTACAAAATCAGCAAATCTCTGAAGATTACGTCAGCGTCGAGACGGTTTTGTCAGTTCCCAAGCCCCCTGTCTTGGCGCGTGTTGCGCTGAACCTGCTATTCCTAAACAAACCCCACAACCCACCAAGGCCCCTCGATGCTCGCCATCGAACAGCTCCACAAATCATTCCGCACCCCCCAAGGCCCGCTGCCTGTGCTGCAGGGCGTCAACCTGCGCCTTGCCCGCGGCAGCAGCTTGGCATTGATGGGCGAATCGGGCAGCGGCAAGAGCACCTTGTTGCACCTGGTTGCCGGCCTGGACCGCGCCGACAGTGGCCGGATCCTGATTGATGGCACGCCGCTCGACAGCCGTTCAGAGTCATCGTTGGCGCAGTGGCGGCGGCAGGGCATTGGCCTGGTGTTCCAACAATACAATTTGATCAGCAGCCTGGACGTGGCGACGAACCTTGCATTCCAGGCAAGGCTCGCCGGCCGGCATGACCCGCAATGGGTGGCCTACCTGGCAGAACGCCTGGGCCTGGCAGGTTTGCTCGCGCGCTACCCGGAACAGTTGTCTGGCGGCCAGCAACAGCGGGTTGCCATTGGCCGTGCGCTGGCCGGGCGCCCGGCGTGGCTGCTGGCCGACGAGCCTACCGGCAGCCTTGACGAAGCCAGCAGCGATGAGGTGCTGAACCTGCTGCTGCAACTGGTCGCCGAGGCCGGCAGTGGTGTGCTGATGGTGACCCATAGCCCGCGGCTGGCGGCACGCTTGCAGCAGCGTTGCTACCTGCAGGCCGGCCGCGTTCAGCCAGAGCACGGGTGATGAGGCTCTTGTCGCTGGCCCTGTTGGCGTTGCTCAGCCATTGGCGGCGCCATCGGGTGCAGTTTGTCAGCATCTTCACCGGGCTGTGGCTGGCCACGGCCTTGTGGACGGGCGTACAGGCACTGAACAGCCAGGCACGTAGCGACTATGCCCGGGCCAGTGCCGTGCTGGCCGGGCCGATGCAGGCGCAGTTTGTACCGCGCAAGGGTGTTCATTTCGATCAGGGGCTGTACGTGCAGTTGCGCAAGCAGGGGTGGCAGGTGACACCCCTGCTGGAAGGGCGTTTGCGCTTGTCGGGTGAGCCTGTGCGCAGTGTGCGGCTGATCGGCATCGATCCTTTGAGCCTACCGCCGACCAGCAGCATTGCCGGCGTGCAGCCCCAAGCATTCGACCTGCAGGCATTTATCGGCACACCCGGGCAAGCCTGGGTAGGGCCGGATACGTTGCGCCAATGGGGCGAAGGTTCAATGCGCGACAGCGAAGGGCAACCGCTTCCCCCCGTGGTCCTGCAACCTGCGCTGGCGCCCGGCATAATGGTCGTCGACATCGGCCATGCCCAACGCCTGCTGCACGCACCCGGGCAGTTGTCGCGGTTGCTGGTGGCCGGCAAGCCAGGGCCGTTGCCTGCTGATATCGCGGCCCTGCTCGAACTGCAACCTCAGCAGGACGACGACGGATTGCAGCGGCTGACCGACAGTTTTCACCTTAACCTGACCGCCCTTGGCCTGCTGGCGTTCGTTGTTGGCCTGTTCATCGCCCACGCCGCCATCGGCCTGGCGCTGGAGCAGCGGCGAGGCCTGATACGTAACCTGCGCGCCTGTGGGGTCAGCTTGAACACGCTGCTGGGTGCATTGGTGTTGGAGCTGGGCCTGTTCGCACTGCTGGGCGGGCTGGCAGGTGTGGCCAGTGGGTATGTACTGGCCGCGTGGTTGTTGCCTGATGTGGCTGCCAGTTTGCGCGGCCTGTATGGCGCCCAGGTGGCCGGCACGCTGAGCCTGCCCGCAGGGTGGTGGCTGGCGGGTGTACTGGTGAGTGTGCTGGGGGCATTGCTGGCAGGGCTGGGTAGCGTGTTGCGTGCAGCCCGGCTGCCATTGCTGGCGCTGGCGCAGCCTCAGGCCTGGCGGCTGGCACAGGGGTTGTGGTCAAGGCGCCAGGCTTGCGCAGCAGGCTTGCTGTTGCTGCTGGCCTTGGGGTTTGGCGTGTTGGGTAACAGCCTGGCTTGCGCGTTTGCCATGCTGGCCGGGTTGTTGCTGGCGTCGGCACTCCTGTTGCCCGCCTTGCTCGACCACGGGCTTGGTGGGTTGACGCGGTTTTGTCGGGGGCCCTTGGCGCAATGGTTTGTGGCCGACAGCCGCCAGCAACTGCCGGCCCTGAGCCTGGCGCTCATGGCGTTGTTGCTGGCGCTGGCGGCCAGTGTCGGCGTGGGCAGCATGACCGAAGGCTTTCGCAAGACGTTCGTTGGCTGGCTGGACATGCGTCTGTCTGCCGACCTGTATGTCACCCCCAGGGATACCGAACAAGGGTTGCAAATTGCCGAATGGCTTGGCCAGCAATCTGCGGTCATCGCAGTGCTGCCTGGCTGGCGTGTTGAAACCCGGTTGCAGGGGTGGCCAGTGCAGGTCCAGGGTATCGTCGATCACCCCCTCTACCTCAAACGTTGGCCGTTGCTTGAGCAGCAGCCGCGCGCCTGGGAGCAACTGTCCAGTGGGCAGGCCGTGATGCTCAGTGAACAATTGGCCAGGCGCTTGAAGCTGCACTTGGGTGACCGCCTTGCGCTGTCTTCGCAGGCCATGACGGTGGTCGGGGTCTATGCCGACTACGGCAACCCCAAGGGCCATGTGCTGGTGAATGCCGGCTGGTTGCGTTCGCATTGGCCACAGGCGACGCTGACGGGGTTGAGTGTTGACCTGCCCGCCAACCAAGTGCCTGTCACCAAGGCCGCGTTGCAACAGCACTTCGCCCTGGACGACAGCCGCGTGGTGGAGCAGGTACGCCTGAAAAGCTGGTCTACCGAGGTGTTCAACCGCACCTTCGCCGCCACCGCCGCACTCAACAGCCTCACCCTGGGTGTGGCCGGGGTGGCGTTGTTCATCAACCTGCTGACGTTGGGCCAAACCCGGCTCGGCCAGTTGGCACCACTGTGGGCGCTGGGCGTGCAACGCAGGCAACTGGTTTGGCTGAGCCTGGGGCAAACGCTGATGCTAAGCAGTTTCACGGTATTGCTGGCCATTCCGCTGGGGGTGTTTCTGGCATGGTGCCTGGTGGCGATCGTCAATGTGCAGGCGTTCGGCTGGCGTTTGCCGCTCTACGTGTTTCCTGCGCAACTGCTGCAACTGGCTGTGCTGGGCCTGTTGACCAGCCTGCTGGCCAGCGCCTGGCCGCTGTGGCAACTGGCGCGCCGCCAGCCCCGCGAACTGTTGAGGCCGTTTGCCGATGAAGCGTAGTGCGTGGTTGTTGCTGTGCGGCCTGCTGTGCGCTTGTGATCAACCGGCGCCACAAGGCTATGCCGGGCTTGGGCAGCAGGCAGTCGGGTTCAGCCAGGTAACCCGCGGGCATCACTTGGCGTTCCCTCGTGACCACGGGCCTCATGAGGGATTTCGCATCGAGTGGTGGTATGTCACCGCCAACCTCAAGGACGCCCAGGGGCGCGACTGGGGCGCGCAGTGGACGTTGTTCCGCTCGGCACTGCGCCCCGGCCCGGAAACCGCAGACTGGAACAGCCCGAACCTGTGGATGGGGCACGCGGCTTTGACCGGCCCGGGTGGGCATCAGTCTGGCGAAACCCTGGCGCGCGGTGGTATCGGCCAGGCCGGCGTGCAGGCCCTGCCGTTTCGGGCGTGGATCAATGACTGGGCGTTGCAGGGCAGGGGAGGTATCGAAAGCCTGCGAATGGTCGCAGGTGGCGAAGGTTTCCACTATGACTTGCACCTGCGCAGTGACCGGCCCTTGGTGCTGCACGGCGATCAGGGTTACAGCGAGAAATCCGGCAAGGGGCAAGCTTCCTATTATTACAGCCAGCCTTTTTACCGCGTGCAGGGGGAGGTGGAGCGTGACGGCCTGTGCATGGCTGTCACTGGCCAAGCCTGGCTGGACCGGGAATGGAGCAGCCAGCCGCTGGCTGCCGGGCAGACTGGGTGGGACTGGTTTTCCCTGCATCTGGACAGTGGTGCCAAGCTGATGCTGTTCCAGGTGCGCGAGGCGCAGGGTGAGGTGTATCGCGCCGGGACCTGGGTGGGGCCGCAGGGTGACGTCGTGGCGCTTCATGGGGAGCAGATCCAGATGCAGGCGCTTGCTTCGGTGACTCAGAAAAATGACAAGCAGGTGCCAACGCGCTGGCGGGTGCAGGTACCAGCGCACGGGGTAGATATACACGTGGATGCAGTGGAACCGCAGGCGTGGATGGATACGCGGTTTGGGTATTGGGAAGGGCCGGTGCGGTTGACGGGAAGTGCGGGTGGGCGTGGGTATCTGGAGATGACCGGATACTAGCCTCAGCCCATTCAATCCTTGATCAGGCCCCTTAACACGGTCCGCGCTTCCTCGGTACGCAAACAGTCGATAAACAACCGGCTCTCCCGCGCCACCGTCGCCTCCAGCTCGGCGCGCTGGCTGTCCTTGAGCAGCCGCTTGCTGATGCGCAGCGCCGCCTGCGGGTAGCCTTGCAGCTGCCGCGCCAGCGTGCGGGCTGCGGCCAGGCATTGTTCGCCATCCTCATGCAGCTCGTTGGCCAGCCCCCAAGCCACCATCTGTTCGCCATTGAGCCCTTCATTGCCCAGCAGCAAGCGGGCTGCACGGGCCTGGCCAAGCAAGCGAGGCAGCAGCAGGCTGGAGCCAAACTCCGGGCACACACCCAGTGGTGCGAACGGCATGCGCAGCTTGGTCGAACGGCTGACAAGTACCTGGTCGCAATGCAACAGCAAGGTGGCACCAATGCCGATGGCCGCGCCACTGACTGCCGCGATCAGCGGCTTGTCCAGGCCCATCACTACCCGCATCAGGCGAAATACCGGGCTGTTCAGATCACCGGGCGGGTTGTCGAGAAAATCGCGCAGGTCGTTGCCCGCAGTGAAGCACTGCGGCCCACCGGTGATGATGATTGCCTCTACGTTCGGGTCTTCACTGGCCGCCAACAACAGGTCGCCCAGCTGCTGGTACATGGCTGTATTCAGTGCGTTGAGCTTGTCGGGGCGGTTGAAGGCCAGGGTCAGCAGACCCTGGTCCAGGTCGCGTATGATCAGGTCGTTCATGGCAGCCGCTTTTGTTGTTGTAGGCAGGAGAGCCAAGGGTTTATCACGCACGCCGGCTTGTTGTACAGTCGTTCAGTCCAGCCCCCGAACCGAGAGCCGCCCATGAACCAGGAAGCCCGCTACCACCGCATGCTGCCGGAATTGCGCAAAGCCAACCTGGTCGAGGCGACCTTGGTGTGCCTCAAGCGCCATGGCTTCCAGGGGGCTTCGATCCGCAAGATCTCGGCCGAGGCCGGGGTTTCGGTAGGGCTGATCAGCCACCACTACGCCGGCAAGGACGAACTGGTGGCCGAGGCCTACCTGGCGGTTACCGGGCGGGTGATGGGCCTGTTGCGTGAAGCCATGGCCCAGGCCGCGCCCAATGCCCGCGAGCGGTTGTCGGCGTTTTTCCGCGCTTCGTTCTGCGCAGAGTTGCTCGACCCGCAACTGCTTGACGTCTGGCTGGCGTTCTGGGGCGCGGTCAAGACAGCTGATGCAATCAACCAGGTGCACGACCATTCCTATGGCGAGTACCGCAAGGAGCTGAGCCAGCTGCTGGCCTCGCTCGCCAGAGACGAGGGCTGGCAGGGCTTCGATGCCGACCTCGCCGCCATCAGCCTCAGCGCCTTGCTGGACGGCCTGTGGCTGGAGTCGGGGCTCAACCCCGGCACCTTCACGCCCGAGCAGGGCGTGATTATCTGCGAAGCCTGGGTCGATGGCCTGCAAGCCGGTGGTCGGCGCCGTTTCAGCCTGCCCGAGGGCTGTTGATCGCCTGTTCAGTAACGAGTACGCTGCTGGCGCGAGTGTGTAGAACAACACCAATAAAAAGAGACGACACGCATGACGCCTCGGGTATTGATCGTCGATGACGATCCGCTTATTCGTGACTTGCTGCAGGCCTATCTTTCCCAGGAAGGCTACGACGTACACTGCGCTGATACGGCAGAAAAAGCCGAAGCCCTGCTCGGCAGCCAGGATGTCGACCTGGTGCTGCTGGATATCCGCCTGCCCGGCAAGGACGGCCTCACCCTGACCCGCGAGCTGCGGGTGCGCTCGGAGGTGGGCATCATCCTCATCACAGGGCGCAACGACGACATCGACCGCATCGTCGGCCTGGAATGCGGTGCCGATGACTACGTCATCAAACCGCTCAACCCCCGTGAGCTGGTGTCGCGCGCCAAAAACCTGATCCGCCGCGTGCGCCATGCTCGCGAAGTGCATCCCGTGCCGGCCTGTGCGCAGTCGCTGAAGCAGTTTGCCGACTGGGCGCTGGACACCGACCGTCGCCGCCTGATTGACGCGCGCGGGGGGCAAACCCTGCTCACCCACGGTGAATTCCAGTTGCTCAGCGTGTTTCTACGCAACAGCGGCCATACCCTCAGCCGTGACCAGTTGATGGACCAGATTCGCAACCGTGAGTGGGTGCCCAACGACCGCTCCATCGACGTGCTGGTCGGCCGCTTGCGGCGCAAGCTGCACGACGACCCGGCCGAGCCGCAACTGATCATCACCATCCACGGTACCGGCTACCTGTTCACCGCCAGCGTGGCCGCATGACCCCCCGCGCCCTGGGGGTGGCGCTGGTGATGCTCGCCGCGCACGCTGGTGCGGCCGAGACGGTGCGCTATTGTGACTACCCGGTGTACCCGCCGATCTCCTGGAGCGATGGCCACCAGGTGCGCGGCCTGGCGCCGACCGTGGTGCGCGAGCTGTTCACCCGCATGGGCTACGACGTGCAGACGGTGGTGCTGGGCAACTGGAAGCGCTGCCTGATGGACGCCGCCGCCGGGCGGGTGGACGTGGTACTGGCCTACAACAGCGACCAGCGTGACCAGCGCATGCGTTTTTCCACCGAGCCGGTGGTACGCGAAGAGGTGGCGGTGTTCTACAACCGCCTTCGGCCGGTTCGGTTCCAGCGCGTGGAGGACCTTGCGGGCTACCGTGGCGGCCTGCTGTACGGTGAAAGCTACGGCGCCGAATTCGATCGCTTTGTGGCCCGCCACCAGAACATCGAGCGGGTGTCTTCCAGCCAGCAGAACTTCGGCAAGCTGATCCGTGGGCGCATCGATTATGTGATCCAGGAGCGGCGCACCGGTCAACTGTTCATCGAGCACCTGCCTGGGGCGCAGGATATCCGCGTATTGCCCAGCGCCCTGAGCGTGGACTACCTGCGCGTTGCGGTATCGCGGCGATCACCCCTGAGCCGGCACATGGACGAAATCGACGCGCAGTTGCAGCGTATGAACCAGGCCGGAGAGATCGCGCGCTGGCTGGAGCAGAGCGAAGTCACCTACAGGGACATGATCAACCTGCCGGCGGATGCCCGATGATCCCGCTGCGCGCTGACGGCCTGCTGCGCCGCCTGCTGCTGTTCATCTTGTTGTTCAGCCTTTGCTTTACCGTGCTGGCCAGCGGGGCGCAGCTGTACTTCGAGTACCGCCGCGAGATGCGCGACATTGACGCACGCATGGCGCTGATCCGTGCCGGCTACCTGGCCAGCCTGGAGCGCAGCTTGTGGGACCTGGACGAAGCGCAACTGGACACCCAGCTGCGCGGCCTGGTGGACTTTTCCGATGTGGCCCGGGTGCGCCTGGTCAGCGACGACTTCCAACTGCAGCGAGGGGCGGCCGAGCCCAAAGGGCCGCTGCGTGTCGAGCGCTTCCCGCTCGACTTTCAGCCCCCTTCGGGGCCTGCCAGGCACCTGGGTGAGCTGGAAGTGACCATTGACTTGGGGGCAGTGCATCAGCGGCTGTATGCCACCGGCTTGACCAGCCTGCTGTGGATGGGTGTGTTTTTGTGCGGGTTGGCGGTGGCGCTGTCTGGGCTTTTCTACCGACTGGTCACCCGCCACCTGCAAGTGATGGCCGAGTTCGCTCGCCGTATTGGCGCCGGCCAGTGGCAAGAGCCGCTGCGCCTGGGCCGCCGCCCTTCATCGCGCCCGGATGAAATCGACACGGTGGCCAATGCCTTGGACGATATGCGCCGCGCCATCCTCAGCGATATCGAGCGCCGCGAGCGTGATCGGCTTGAACTGCAGGACAAGCGCGACGAACTGCAGGCTATGGTCGAGCGGCGTACGGCCAGCCTGGCTCGGGCCAAGGACGAGGCCGAGGCTGCCAACCTGGCCAAGTCGCGCTTTCTGGCGACCATGAGCCATGAGCTGCGTACGCCGCTTAACGGCATTCTGGGCATGGCTGAATTGTTGCGCGGCGGGCGGCTGGAGTTGCCTGACCGTCAGCGCGTCGAGGCCTTGTACAAGGCCGGCGAGGGGCTGCTGGCGATTCTCAACGAAGTGCTGTATTTCGCCCGGCTCGAAGAAGGCGAGAGCCGGGCCGAGCTGGTGGGTTTTTCCTTGCGCCAACTGTGCCAGGAAGTGTTGACGCTGCTTGAGCCCATGGCCAGGGACAACGGCGACACGTTGCACCTGCATATCGATGAGCCGTTGGCCGGGTATCAGCACGGTGCCGAGCAGTACCTGCGTCAGGTGCTCAGCAACCTGCTGGCCAATGCCATCAAGTTCACCGAGCACGGCCAGGTGCAGCTTGGGGTGCGGGTGCTTGCCAGTAGCGAGCACGCGCAGCGCTTGCGGCTGTCGGTCAGTGACAATGGCATCGGCATCGAGCCCGCCATGCAGGCGAGAATCTTCGACCGCTTCGTCCAGGCCAGCGAGGCCGTGGCCCGTCGCTATGGTGGCACCGGCCTGGGCCTGGCGATCTGCAAGCACCTGGTGGAAAAACTGGGCGGCAGCATCGGCCTGGACAGCGTGCCGGGGCAGGGCAGTTGCTTCTGGTTCGAGGTCGAAATGGCCCGTGGGCAACCCGTGCCGGGCCGGTCACCCGCCATGCCGCCCATGCCCAGCCTGGATATCCTGGTGGTCGAAGACGTGGCATTGAACCGCGAGGTGGCGAAAGGGTTGCTACTGCGCGATGGCCATCGGGTGAGCTTTGCCGAAGACGCCGGGCAGGCACTCCAGGTTTGCGCGCAACGGCGCTTTGACCTGATCCTGCTGGACGTACACTTGCCGGGCATGAGTGGAGTGGAACTGTGTCAGAGGCTGCGTGCCTCGCCCGGACCGAACCGCACCAGCCGGATTCTGGCGCTGACGGCCGGTGTGCAACCGGGGCAGGTATCGGGTTATCTGGCGGCCGGCATGCAGGGGGTACTGGCCAAACCGTTGCGGTTGGAGACCCTGCGCAAAACGTTGGCCGAAGTGCCGCCCAGCGAAGTGATTGGCACTGACGCAGACATGGACTGGTCGCTGCTGGACACCCACCGTTCGCTGCTGGGTGAGCAGAAACTGCAGGGCTTGCTGAAGGTGCTGCGCCAGTCACTGGAACAGCACGCCACGGCACTGGCCGAGGCGCTGCTGGCCCAGGACGTTACCGAAGTGCTGCACCTGGCCCATCGTTTGGCCGGCAGTTGCGACTCCCTGGGCTTTTCTGGCCTGGCCGCGCTATTGCGCTGCATTGAAGAGGCGGCCCGGCAGCACGACGAACAGGCGTTGAAGGCGCTTGGTGAGCCATTGGCAAGCCAGCTCGGCCAGGCCCGCGCCACCCTGGAACAGCTGATCCAGGGCTGACGTACAAAAAACTTACGACTTTTTACATCTTCGATCCGTTCGTACAACGGCGTCTTACATCTGTTTCCAATAATCCATGGCAACCGTGCTGTACGCGGTCCATGAGGCTTACTGGAGACAAGAACAATGACATGCCCTAGTGCTCAGCCCTTCCTTCACACCACCCCGCGCACCGGCCGCAATGGCGAGGTGCACCATGACTGACACCCACGAGAAGATCCAGCTCACCCGCGCACTGAAAAGCCGTCACATCTTCATGTTGTCGCTGGGCGGGGTGATCGGCACCGGCCTGTTCATGGGCTCGGGCGTGACCATCAACCAGGGCGGCCCGGTGGGCGCCATCCTGGCCTACCTGGTGGCAGGCTTGCTGATGTATCTGGTGATGGTCTGCCTGGGCGAGCTGTCGGTGCAGATGCCGGTGTCCGGCTCGTTCCAAGCCCACGCCACCAAGTTCATCGGCCCCGCCACCGGCTTCATGATCGGCTGGGTGTACTGGATGAGCTGGGCCACTACTGTGGGCCTGGAGTTCACCGCCGCCGGCATGCTGATGACCCGTTGGTTCCCCGAGGTTCCGATCTGGTACTGGTCGGCGCTGTTCGTGGTCGTGCTGTTCGGCCTCAACGCCTTGGCCACCCGCGCTTTTGGCGAGGCGGAGTACTGGTTCTCGGGCATCAAGGTGGCGACCATCCTCGGTTTCATTGTCATTGGCCTGTTGGTGATTTTCGGCGCCATCCCGCTGAGCAGCGGGGCACCGGCACCGATGCTGGACAACCTGGTGGGCGAGTCGCTGTTCCCACACGGCCTGTCGGCAGTCTTCGCCGTGATGATGACCGTGGTCTATGCCTTCCAGGGGTGTGAAATCATGGGGGTGGCAGCCGGTGAGACCGAGCACCCGGAAAAGAGCATCCCACGGGCCGTGCGCAACGTGGTGTTCCGTGTGCTGATCTTCTATGTGCTGGCGATTGCCGCGCTGTCGGCCATCGTGCCGTACGAGCAGGCCGGCTTGATGGAAAGCCCGTTCGTGCAGGTGTTCGACATGGTCGGCATCCCTTACGCCGCCGACCTGATGAACTTCGTCATCCTTACCGCCATCCTGTCGGTGGGCAACTCCGGGCTGTATGCGTCCACACGCATTCTGTGGGCCATGTCCAAGAGTGGCATGGCGCCGAAAAGCCTGTCGCCGCTGAGCAAGCGTGGTGTACCGCTGCGGGCGCTGAGCATCACCCTGTGCTTTGCGTTGATCTCGTTGATGACCAGCTTCATTGCCGCCGACACCCTGTTCATGGTGCTGATGGCGGTGAGCGGCATGTCCGGCACCGTGACCTGGATCGTCATTGCCCTGGCGCAATACCGCTTCCGCAGAGCCTACCTGCGTGAAGGTGGGCAACTGCAAGGCTTGAAGTACAGGGCGCCGCTGTACCCGCTGGTGCCGCTGCTGTGCATCACCTTGTGCAGTTCGCTGTTCGTGTTCCTGGCGCTGGATGAAACCCAGCGGCCGTCGCTGTACTGGGGCTTTGGCTTCATTGCCCTGTGCTATGCGGCGTATTTCTTTGTAAATCGTCGTCGGCAAGGGGCCCTGGCACCCAGCGCGCCCGGCGTCTGAACCGACAGCCCATGCCGCACACCCCCTGCAATAGCAGGGGGTGTGTAACGTCGAAGACCAAGTTGTGCGAAGTTGTAACAGCCCATCCCGCCTTGTTGAACACTCGTTTAGTATCTCCCTCGTCAGCCCCTCAAATAGACACAACAATACCGAGGCCCACATGACCACCCCGTCGTCG
Source organism: Pseudomonas monteilii NBRC 103158 = DSM 14164 (assembly GCF_000730605.1). Taxonomy (GTDB): domain Bacteria; phylum Pseudomonadota; class Gammaproteobacteria; order Pseudomonadales; family Pseudomonadaceae; genus Aquipseudomonas; species Aquipseudomonas monteilii. The sequence goes on from NZ_BBIS01000042.1 coordinate 12,564, forward strand.
TCTCTGTTGAGCAAGGTCGAAACCGGCGTTGCCTGGATCACCCTCAACCGCCCAGAGCAGCGCAACGCGCTGGATATCCCCACCCTCAACCAGCTGCACGCCTTGCTCGACAGCCACAACGGCGACCCGGCCGTACGCGTGGTGGTATTGACTGGCAGCGGCCGCAGCTTCTGCGCCGGTGCCGACCTGGCCGAGTGGGCCGCCGCCGAGGCTGCAGGCACCCTGGAAACCTATGGCTGGACCGAAACCGCCCACGCCCTGATGTTGCGCTTGCACAGCCTCGACAAACCCACCCTCGCTGCCATCAACGGCACCGCCGTGGGCGGGGGCATGGACCTCAGCCTGTGCTGCGACCTGCGTATCGCCGCCGCCTCGGCGCGCTTCAAGGCCGGTTACACCAGCATGGGCTACAGCCCCGATGCCGGCGCCAGCTGGCACCTGCCTCGGCTGATCGGCAGCGAACAGGCCAAGCGCCTGTTGTTCCTCGATGAACTGTGGGGCGCCGAACGCGCCCTGGCAGCCGGGCTGGTCAGCGAAGTGTGCCCTGACGAACAACTGCCCGCCGTAGCCGCCGAACTGGCCGGGCGCCTAGCCAACGGCCCGACATTCGCCTACGCGCAAACCAAGCGGCTTATACGCGATGGCGCCCGGCGCACCCTGGCCGAACAGCTGGAAGCCGAGCGCCACGCCGGCCTGCTGTGTGGCCGTAGCCAGGACGGCGCCGAGGCGCTGCAAGCTTCGGTTGAACGTCGCGCCCCCTGTTTCACCGGCCAGTAACCTGATACCGACCCTGACCAGGACCTTCGCAGATGAATTTCCAACTGACCCAAGAACAAGAAATGTTGGTGGAAGCGGTACGCAGCTTTGTTGCCAAAGAGCTGCTGCCCCATGAGGAAGCGGTGGACCGAGCCGATGCCGTGTCTCCGGAACTGGCCGCGCACATTCGTGGCAAGGCCATCGCCGCCGGGTTCTACGCGTTCAACATGCCGGAGGAGGTGGGCGGCGGCGGCCTGGACTACCTGTCCCAGGCGCTGATCGAACGCGAGTTGTCCAAGGTGTCCTGGGCGCTGCATGTGTTCGTTGCCCGGCCGTCGAAAATCCTCATGGCCTGCAAGGACGAGCAGATCAACGACTACCTGCTGCCCTGCGTACAGGGCGAGAAAACCGATTGCTTCGCCCTCACCGAGCCGGGGGCCGGCTCTGATGCCAACGCCATCAAGACCCGCGCCGTGCGCCAGGGCGATGACTTTGTCATCAATGGCAGCAAGCACTTCATCAGCCACGCGGGCCATGCCGACTTCGCCATTGTCTTTGCCGTCACCGACACCTACGAGCACAACGGGCGCAAGCGCAACGCGGTCACGGCCTTCCTGGTCGACCGTGGTACGCCGGGTATGACCATCCGTCGTGGCCCCAAGTGCGTGAGCAACCGCGGCTATCACACTTATGAGCTGTTCTTCGACGATTGCCGGGTACCGGCCAGCAAGGTGCTGGGTGAAGTCGACAAAGGCTGGGAAGTAGCCAACGCTTGGCTCACCGCCGGCCGGGTGATGGTTGCCGCCAACTGCGTAGGCCAGGCCCAGCGCGCCCTCGACCTGTCGCTGCAATGGGCCGCCGACCGCAAGCAGTTCGGCCAGGCCATTGGCAGCTATCAAGGTGTGTCGTTCAAGCTGGCCGACATGGCCACGCAGATCCGCGCTGCCGAAATGCTCACCCTGCACACTGCCTGGAAGATGGACCAGGGCAGCATGACCGATGGCGAGGCTGGCATGGCCAAATTGTTCGCCAGTGAAGTGCTGGGCAAGGTGGCCGACGAAGCCGTGCAGATCTTCGGTGGCATGGGCCTGATGGATGAAGGGCCGGTCGAGCGCATCTGGCGCAATGCGCGCATCGAGCGCATCTGGGAGGGCACCTCGGAAATCCAGCGGCACATCATCGCCCGTGAACTGCTGCGCCCGCTGCTGCGCTGACCGGCCTGGAGAACGCACATGTCGCAATCGATTCGTGACAACCTCAAGCGCCTGCTGGCGCCCCGGCACCTGGCCTTCGTTGGTGGGCGCAGCATGGCGCGGGCGCTCAAGCGCTGCGCGGAAGGGGGCTTTGGTGGCGAGCTGTGGCTGGTCAACCCGCAGCACGAAAGCCTGGAGGGCATCCCTTGCGTAGCGCGGGTGGCCGACTTGCCCTATGCCCCGGACGCGGTCTTCATCGCCACCAACCGCGAGCTGACCCTGCAGTGTGTGGCCGAGTTGGCTGCACGCGGGGCCGGTGGCGCCATCTGCTATGCCTCGGGCTTTGCCGAGTGTGGCGAGGAGGGCCGCCAGTTGCAGCAGTGCCTGCTTGACGCTGCTGGCGACATGGCCTTGCTCGGCCCCAACTGCTACGGCCTGCTCGACTACCTGCACGGGGCCGCCCTGTGGCCGGTGGCCCATGGCGGTAAACAGGTGGAGAAGGGCGTGGCGATTCTCACCCAAAGCGGTAACTTCGCCTACAACCTGTCCATGAGCGACCGCTCGCTGCCGGTGGCCTACATGGCCTCGGTCGGTAACCAGGCGCAACTGGGTGTGGCCGAGTTGATGGACGTGCTGCTTGACGACCCACGGGTAACGGCGATCGGCCTGCATCTGGAAGGCCTGAAAAACGTGCAGGGCTTCGCGCGCGCCGCTCACAAAGCGCTGCAACAGGGCACGCCGATCATTGCCTTGAAAACGGGCGTGTCGCAGATCGGTGCTGAACTGGCGCTCAGCCACACCAGCTCGTTGTCCGGCTCCGATGCCTTGTACGACAGCCTGTTCCAGCGCTTGGGGGTGATCCGTGTCAGTGGCCCGGTCAGCTTTGTCGAAACCCTCAAGGCCGCCGCTTGCGGGCACTTGCCGGCAGACGGTGAGCTGATCGCACTGGCTTGCTCAGGCGGTGATGCCGGGCTGATTGCCGACTATGCCGAGCGAAACCGGTTGAACCTTCCAACGCTTGAACCAGAGCAGGTGACGGCACTGACCCGCGTGCTGCCAGCCTATGCCAACCTGGTCAACCCGCTGGATTTCACCACAGCCATCTGGGGCGATGAAGCGGCCCTGCAGCGCATGCTCGATAGCACCCTGAGCGGGCCGGCCGGTGCTGCCATGCTGGTGCTGGATTACCCGGCGGCCTTTACCGGCGAGCGCAAGGAATGCGACCTGCTGCTAAGGCTTTACTGCGATGCGCTGGCGCGCCACGGCAAGATCGGCTTCGTCACCTCGGCCTTCCCCGAGCTGCTGCCCGCCAGCGCGCGTGAGCGCCTGCATGCCCGCGGCATCGCTGCCTTGCAGGGCGTGGAAGACGGCCTGGCTGCGTGGGGCTGCATCGTCGGTTACCAGCGCAACCGCCAGCGGCTGCTGGAGCAGGGCGAGGCCGCACGCGTACCGTTGTGCCCGCAGGCGCTCACGGGCGAAAACCGGTTGCTGGACGAATGGCAATCCAAGCAAGCGCTGCGCGCCTTTGGCTTGCCGGTGCCAGCGGGTGTACTGAGCACGCCCGAACGCGCCGTGGCAGACGCCGCACGTGTGGGTTACCCGCTGGTGCTGAAGGCCGTCAGCGCGCAGTTGCCACACAAGACCGAGGCCGGTGCGGTGGCGCTGAACCTGCGCGATGCTGCTGCCCTGGAAGCCGCACTGGTGCAGATGCGCCAGCGCATCGCCGCCTACGCCCCGCACGTAGCATTCGACCAGGTACTGCTCGAACCCATGGCCGAGCCGCCGCTGGCCGAGCTGATCGTCGGCATCAAGCGTGAACACGACTTCGCCCTGGCGCTGGTGATGGGGGCCGGAGGCGTGTTGGTCGAACTGCTCAAAGACAGCGTCAGCCTGTTGCTGCCCACCACCGACAGTGCCATCCGTGCCGCACTGCTGAGCCTGCGCAGCGCCAGCCTGCTGCAAGGCTTCCGTGGTCGCCCGGCCGCCGACCTCGACGCCCTGGTTGCAGCCATCCGCGCGGTGGCCGACTACGCCTGCGAAAACGCCGGGCACCTGCTGGAACTGGATGTGAACCCATTGATGGTGGGGGCCCGTGGCACCACTGCGGTCGACGCGTTGATCCGCCTCGGCCAGGCGCAAGGAGAACGACATGAATAACCACAGCATGACTGCCGGCCAGGCGCTGGTACGGCTGTTGGCCAATTACGGCGTGGAGACCGTGTTCGGCATCCCCGGCGTGCATACCCTGGAGCTTTACCGTGGCCTGCCGGGCAGTGGCATCCGCCATGTGCTGACCCGACACGAGCAGGGCGCCGGTTTCATGGCCGACGGCTACGCGCGGGTCAGTGGCAAGCCTGGGGTGTGCTTTGTCATCACCGGCCCGGGCGTGACCAACGCCGCCACCGCCATTGGCCAGGCCTATGCCGACTCTATCCCGATGCTGGTGATTTCCAGCGTCAACCACACCGCCAGCCTGGGTAAGGGCTGGGGTTGCCTGCACGAAACCCAGGACCAGCGCGCCATGACAGCGCCGATCACCGCGTTTTCTGCTGTGGCCCTGCGCGGCGAAGACCTGCCCGAGCTGATCGCCCGCGCCTGGGCAGTGTTCGACAGCGAACGGCCGCGCCCGGTGCACATTTCGGTGCCGCTGGACGTGCTGGCCGCGCCGGTAAGCCGCGACTGGAGCAATGAGGTGGTGCGTCGGCCCGGCCGTGGCCAGCCGTGCCGGGAAACCCTCGACCGGGCGGCCCTGAAGCTAGCGGCGGCCAAGCGGCCGATGATCATTGCCGGCGGGGGGGCGCTGCACGCTGCCGAGCCACTGGCGCAGCTGAGCACTCGCCTGGCGGCACCGGTGTTCACCAGCGTGGCCGGCAAGGGCCTGCTGCCACCGGACGCGCCACTCAATGCCGGCTCTAGCCTGTGCGTGGAGCCCGGTTGGCAACTCATCAGCGAGGCCGATGTGGTGCTGGCCGTGGGCACCGAAATGGCCGACACCGACTTCTGGCGCGAGCGCCTGCCGATCACGGGTGAACTGCTGCGCGTGGACATCGACCCGCGCAAGTTCAACGACTTCTACCCCTGTGCCATGGCCCTGCACGGCGATGCCCGGCAAACCCTGTGCGGCTTGCTCGACCACCTGCCGGAGCTCGCCCGCGAACCGGCTCAGGCCCACGAGGCTGTGGCCAACCTGCGCCAGGCCATCCGCAACGGGCATGCGCCACTGCAGGCCACGCACCAGGCCATTCTGGACCGCATTGCCGCCGTGCTGCCCGACAACGCGTTCATCAGCAGCGACATGACCCAGCTGGCCTACACCGGCAACTACGCCTTCGCCAGCCGGGCGCCACGCAGCTGGCTGCACCCCACCGGCTACGGCACCCTCGGCTACGGCCTGCCGGCCGGCATCGGCGGCATGCTCGCCACCGATCACCGCCCGGGCCTGGTGCTGGTGGGCGACGGCGGTTTTCTTTACACCGCCCAGGAACTGGCCACTGCGGTCGAAGAACTGGACCGCCCGCTGGTCGTACTGCTGTGGAACAATGACGCCCTCGGTCAGATCCGTGACGACATGCTCGGCCTGGACATCGAACCGGTCGGCGTACTGCCGCGCAATCCGGACTTCGTCGGCCTGGCCCGCGCCTTTGGTTGCGCGGTGCGCCAGCCGCGAGACCTGGACGCGCTGCAGGCCGACCTGGCCATTGGCTTCGCCACACCCGGCGTGACCTTTATCGAACTCAAACACACCTGTGTGCGCTAAACCGCGCACAACACCCATAACAAGAGAAACCACCATGCCATTTCGCCGTACCCTTCTGGCCGCCTCCCTGGCCCTGCTGATCACTGGCCAGGCTCCGCTGTACGCTGCGCCGCCGCTGTCGATGGACAACGGCACCACCGCCTTGACCGTGCAAAACAGCAACGCCTGGGTCGAAATCAGCGCCAGCGCCCTGCAACACAACATCCGCACCTTGCAGGCCGAACTGGCCGGCAAGTCCAAGCTGTGTGCCGTGCTCAAGGCCGATGCCTATGGCCACGGTGTCGGCCTGGTGATGCCGTCGATCATTGCCCAGGGCGTGCCCTGCGTGGCGGTGGCCAGCAACGAGGAGGCCCGCGTGGTCCGCGCCAGTGGCTTCACCGGGCAACTGGTGCGGGTACGCCTGGCCAGCCTCAGCGAAGTGGAAGACGCCTTGCAGTACGACATGGAAGAACTGGTGGGCAGTGCCGAATTCGCCCGCCAACTCGACGCCATCGCCGAGCGCAATGGCAAGCCGTTGCGCATCCACCTGGCCCTCAATTCCAGCGGCATGAGCCGCAACGGGGTAGAGATGACCACTTGGTCCGGCCGTGGCGAAGCGCTGCAGGTAACCGACCAGAAGCACCTCAAGCTGGTCGCGCTGATGACCCACTTCGCCGTGGAAGACAAAGACGATGTGCGCAAGGGCCTGGCAGCGTTCAACGAGCAAACCGACTGGCTGATCAAGCACGCCAAGCTGGACCGCAGCAAGCTCACCCTGCACGCCGCCAACTCGTTCGCTACGCTGGAGGTGCCGGAAGCGCGCCTGGACATGGTGCGCACCGGTGGCGCGCTGTTCGGTGACACCGTGCCGAGCCACACCGAGTACCAGCGGGCCATGCAGTTCAAGTCGCGTGTGGCTGCCGTGCACAGCTACCCGGCCGGCAATACCGTCGGTTACGACCGTACCTTTACTTTGGCTCGTGACGCTCGGCTGGCCAATATCACTGTCGGCTATTCCGACGGTTACCGCCGGGCGTTTACCAACAAGGGCCATGTGCTGATCAACGGCCACCGTGTGCCGGTCGTGGGCAAGGTGTCGATGAACACGCTGATGGTGGACGTTACCGACTTCCCGGATGTGAAGGGGGGCAACGAAGTGGTGCTGTTCGGCAAGCAGGCCGGGGGCGAAATCACCCAGGCCGAAATGGAAGACATCAATGGCGCGTTGCTCGCCGACCTGTACACCGTGTGGGGCAGTTCCAACCCGAAGATCCTCGTCGACTGAAACCGCCATTGAAGGGAGATTGCCATGCGCTACGCCACGCTCACCCAACGCATCGCCGGCGACGGGGCTGCGGCCTGGGACATCCACTACCGCGCCCTGGCGTTGCAGGCCGAGGGCAAGGACATCCTGCTGCTCTCGGTAGGTGACCCGGACTTCGACACGCCCGCGCCGATCGTTGACGCGGCCATCGCCAGCCTGCGTGCGGGCCACACCCATTACGCCGATGTGCGCGGCAAGCTGGCCCTGCGCCAGGCCATTGCCAACCGCCACCGGCAGCGCAGCGGCCAGGCGGTCAGCGCAGACCAGGTGACCGTGTTGGCGGGTGCCCAGTGCGCGTTGTACTGCGTGGCCCAGTGCGTGCTGGATCCGGGCGACGAGGTGATCGTTGCCGAGCCCATGTATGTCACGTACGAGGCCGTGTTCGGTGCTTGTGGTGCCAAGGTGGTACCGGTGCCGGTGAAGCCGGAGAACGGCTTTCGTGTTTGCCCGCGAGACGTGGCCGAGCGCATCACGCCGCGCACCCGCGCGCTGGCCCTGAACAGCCCGCACAATCCCTCGGGTGCAAGCCTGCCCCGTGCGACCTGGGAAGCACTCGCCGAATTGTGCATCGCCCGTGACCTGTGGCTGATTTCCGACGAGGTGTACAGCGAGCTGCTGTACGAGGGTGAACATGTGAGCCCAGCCAGCCTGCCGGGTATGGCCGAACGCACCGCCACCCTCAACAGCCTGTCGAAGTCGCATGCCATGACGGGCTGGCGGGTGGGCTGGGTAGTCGGTTCGGCTGAACTGGCCACGCACCTGGAGAACCTCGCCTTGTGCATGCTGTATGGCTCGCCAGACTTCATTCAGGACGCTGCGGTGGTGGCGCTGGAGCAGCAGTTGCCCGAACTGGACGCCATGCGCGAGGCCTATCGCCAGCGCCGTGACCTGGTGTGCGAGCAACTGGCTGGCTGCCCGGGCCTCAAGGCGTTGAAGCCCGATGGTGGCATGTTCGTGATGGTTGATATCCGCGAAACCGGCCTCAGTGCCCAGGCCTTTGCCGACCGCCTGCTGGACAGCCAGGGCGTGTCGGTATTGGCCGGCGAAGCCTTTGGCCCCAGCGCCGCCGGGCATATTCGCCTGGGGCTGGTGCTGGGCAACGAGGCGCTCGTCGATGCCTGCCAGCGCATCGCCCGCTGTGCCGGCGAGCTGATGCAAGGCTAAGCGACGGCGGCAAAACAACCTGTTTTGTGCAAGGAGAACACGAGTGAATGTACTGATCGTCCACGCTCACCCCGAGCCACAATCATTTACCGCCGCACTGCGCGACCAGGCCGTGGAAACCTTTCGTGCCCAGGGCCACCAGGTGCAGGTCAGCGACTTGTACGCCATGGGCTGGAACCCGGTGGCCAGTGCCGAAGACTTCACCCAGCGCGAGAACCCGCAATACCTGGTGTATGCACTGGAGCAACGCCAGGGGGTCAAGCGCGGTGCCATCGCTGCGGATATCCAGCAGGAACTGGACAAGCTGCTGTGGGCTGACCTGCTGGTGCTTAACTTCCCGATTTTCTGGTTCTCGGCGCCGGCCATGCTCAAGGGCTGGATCGACCGGGTGCTGGTGTCGGGGGTGTGCTATGGCGGCAAGCGCTTCTACGACCAAGGTGGTTTGGCGGGCAAGAAGGCGCTGGTGACCGTGACCCTGGGCGGGCGCGAGCACATGTTTGGCGAAGGGGCGATTCATGGGCCGCTGGAAGACATGTTGCGGCCGATTCTGCGGGGTACGCTGGCCTACGTGGGGTTCGAGGTGTTGCCGCCGTTCGTGGCGTGGCATGTGCCGTACATCAGCGACGAAGCGCGGCAGGGTTTCTTGCAGCAGTATCGGCAGCGCCTGGAGCAACTCTCGGACGACCAGCCATTGGTGTTCCCGCGGTTGGCGCAGTTTGATGAGGCTTTGTACCCCCTGCCTTAAGTTGTGCGCAGCACTAAAAACGACCACCCACACATTCGGGGTATGTCCCCCCTCTGCAAATCCCCCGATAGTGAACCCATCGGCTCGATCCGGAGCATTCACACGATGGAGTTGCCATGCGCAAGGTACTGAAGGTGATGGGTGGTCTGCTGCTGGTGTCTGGCGCAAGCCTCGCCCAGGCGGCAGAGGTGGACAGCGGTAACACGCTGCGGTTGTACAACTGGACCGACTACATCGGCGAAACCACCCTGGCCGACTTCGAGAAGGCCACCGGCATCAAGGTCATCTACGACACCTTCGACGGCTACGAAACGGTACAGACCAAACTGCTCACCGGCCGCTCCGGCTACGACCTGGTCATGCTCAACGCATCCCTGGTACCCCCGCTGATCAGTGCTGGGGTGTTCCAGGCGCTGGACAAGCAGCAACTGCCCAGCTGGCACAACCTCGACCCGCAAGTGGTTGACAACCTGCAGGGCTACGACCCAGGCCTCAAGTACTCGGCGCCCTACACCTGGGGCAGTTCGGGAGTCACTTACAACGTCGACAAGATCACCGCGCGCATGCCCGACGCCCCCATCGGCTCGCTGGCCATGCTGTTCGACCCCAAGATCGTCTCGCGCTTCGCCGACTGTGGCGTCACCCTGATGGACGCGCCCACCGAAGTCATCCCGCTGGCCCTGCAATACTTGGGCAAGGACCCGCGCAGCGCATCTGCGGCCGATCTCAAGGCCGCCGAACAACTGCTGCTGAGCATCCGCCCCTATATTCGCAAGTTCGACTCGGTCAACTACCTCACCAGCCTGCCCAACGGCGATGTCTGCCTGGCACTGACCTGGTCCGGTGACTACGCCACCGCCCAGGCCCGCGCGGTGGAAGCGAAGAAGGACATCAAGCTGTCGTTCTTCATCCCCCAGGAGGGCTCGTTGATCTGGTTCGACAACCTGTACATCCCCAAGGATGCGCCCCATGCAGCCAACGCTCACCGCTTCATCGAGTTTTTGCTGCAGCCGCAGACCATGGCCAAGGTCACCGACTACATCCACTACGCCAACAGCAACGCTGCTGCCACTGCGCTGGTGCGTGACGACATCCGCCAGGACCCAGCCATCTACCCCGATTCATCCACCCGCGAACGCCTGTTCGCGCAGAAAACCCAGAGCCCCAAGGACATGCGTGCCATCACCCGGGTCTGGAACACGGTCAAGACCGGTTTCTGAACACTGCCCAACGATTCCCGCCAAGGAGCTGCCCATGGCCACCCCAAGCAAAGCGTTCGCCATCGCCCACGACCCGCTGGTGGAAGCCGATAAGGCCCACTACATGCACGGCTACCATGTGTTCGACGAGCACCGCGAGCAAGGCGCACTGAACATCGTCGCCGGCGAGGGCGCGTACATTCGCGACACCCACGGCAACCGCTTCCTCGATGCCGTTGGCGGCATGTGGTGCACCAACATCGGCCTGGGCCGTGAGGAGATGGCCCTGGCTATCGCCGACCAGGTGCGCCAACTGGCCTATTCCAACCCGTTCTCCGACATGGCCAACGACGTGGCCATCGAGCTGTGCCAGAAACTTGCGCAGCTGGCCCCCGGCGACCTGAACCATGTGTTCCTCACCACCGGCGGATCGACCGCTGTCGACACCGCCTACCGGCTGATCCAGTACTACCAGAACTGCCGCGGCAAGCCACACAAGAAACATATCATTGCCCGCTACAACGCTTACCACGGCTCTACCACCCTTACCATGTCGATCGGCAACAAGGCCGCCGACCGGGTGCCGGAGTTCGATTATCACCATGACCTGATCCACCACGTCTCCAACCCCAACCCGTACCGCGCGCCGGACGACATGGACGAGGCCGAGTTCCTCGACTTCCTCGTGGCCGAGTTCGAGGACAAGGTCCTCTCGTTGGGCGCTGACAACGTGGCAGCGTTCTTCGCCGAGCCGATCATGGGTTCGGGCGGGGTGATCATTCCGCCCAAGGGCTATTTCGAACGCATGTGGCAGCTGTGCCAGACCTACGACATCCTGTTCGTCGCCGACGAGGTGGTGACCTCGTTCGGGCGCCTGGGCACATTCTTCGCCAGCGAAGAACTGTTTGGCGTAACCCCCGACATCATCACCACCGCCAAGGGCCTGACCTCTGCCTACCTGCCGCTGGGCGCGTGCATTTTCTCCGCGCGCATCTGGCAGGTTATCGCCGAGCCGGGCAAGGGCCGTTGCTTCACCCATGGTTTCACTTACAGCGGTCACCCGGTGTGCTGCACGGCGGCGCTGAAGAACATCGAGATCATCGAGCGCGAGCAGTTGCTGGAGCACGTCAAGGACGTTGGCAGCTATCTGGAACAACGCCTGCAAAGCCTGCGCGACTTGCCGCTGGTGGGGGATGTGCGCTGCATGAAGCTGATGGCCTGCGTCGAGTTCGTGGCCGACAAGGCCAGCAAGGCGCTGTTCCCGGATGAGGTGAACATTGGTGAACGCATCCATAGCAAGGCCCAGGCCAAGGGGCTGCTGGTACGCCCGATCATGCACCTGAACGTGATGTCGCCGCCGTTGATCATCACCCATGCGCAGGTGGATGAAATCGTCGAGACCCTGCGCCAGTGCATCATCGAGACCGCGCGCGAACTCACCGCGCTTGGCCTGTACCGGGGCCGATGAACCTGGCGCAAAGGGCTGTGCGGGGGCGTGCCTGGCAGGCTAGACTGCCGGGCATGACCCAGGCCACCCCCGACACCCCGCTTACCCTCACCATGGGCGCGCTGCAGCAATGGCATGCGGCGTTGCAGCGTGCGCTGGCCAATAGCGAAACGCCTGAGGCGCTGGAGCATGTAGCCGCTGCCATCGGCCAGCTGGTGCAGGTGGAATCGATGATGATCAGCCTGGAGTGCCAGGGGCGGGCGCCGCAGCTTTTATACCAGCAAGGCATTCCCGAACGGCACCGCGCCGCGGTGCTGGAACGCTACTTCAGTGCCGGTTACTTGCTCGACCCGTTCTGCCTGGCCGTGCAAGGCGGCCTGGCCGAAGGCTTTTACCACCTACAGGAAATCGCCCCCGACAACTTCTTCGACAGCGACTACTACAAGGCCTATTACCTGGGCACCGGTTGCAGCGAAGACAGCTACTACATCGTCGACCTCTGCGCGGGCCGCAAGCTATCGCTGAGCCTGTTCCAGGGTTGCAGCGGTACGCCCCTGAGTGCCGGGCAGATCAACCTGCTGCGGGCGCTGGAGCCTATGGTGCGCGAACTGCTGGGGCGCTATGCCCGACACAACCTGGAGCCTGGCACTGCATCGGTTGAGCGCGGCGGCTTGCAGGCGGCGTTCGACAGCTTTGGCTGCCAGGTGCTGACCGACCGCGAGCGCGAGGTGGCACACATGATCTTGCGAGGGCATTCGGTGAAGTCGACCGCGCTGGAGCTGGGTATCTCGCCTGAGACGGTGCGCATGCACCGCAAGAACCTGTACCTGAAGCTGGAGATCAACTCCCAGTCCGAGTTGTTTGCACGGTTCATCGACTGGTTGCGCGGCGACCCCCTCGAAAATTAGAGACTGATCTTGGCCAGTCGAGTTTCCAGCGCGGCAATATATGCCTGCAGCCGTTCATGTTCCTGACGCTCGGCGCTGATGTCCTCGAACACGCTGATCAGGTGTTCAGGCTCGCCATTGGCATGGCGCTGCATCAAGATCGTCGCCATCGTGCTACTCATCATCACGGCGGCGGTGATGATCGCCACGTCCTATACCTCGCCCAATGGCGTGATGCCGTTGTGGTTCGTGTTCTTGCTGGTGGCCTACCGACGGCGCACTCAACCACCTATCTGAGCCGATCACATACCCTGTGGCTTACCTACAGTGCCTGCCGTTCGATCAATGTCAGGCACCGTTGCACGACCGGGCTAACATCCCCCTTGCGGCGGCTAAGAATGATCGGGCTGACCGCGCCGCTATCCAGCAACCCGACATACTCGATATCGGTACGGTGCTGCTGTTGCACCGACGCCGGCACCAGGGTCACCCCCACGCCCACCGCCACCAGGCCGATGGCGGTTTGCAGTTCGTTGGCCCACTGGCTGACGCGGATGCTCATGCCGTGCTGGGCGAACAGCGCCAGTACGTGGTCGGCATAACTGGGCCGGGGGTTGGCCGGGTAGAGGATGAAGGCCTCGCTCGCCAGCTGGGCAAGGCTAAGCGGGCTGCCCGCCAGCGGGTGGCCCTTGGGCAGCACGGCCACCAGCGGGTCTTCGCGCAATACCTGTTGCGCAATGGCCGCGTCATCGATGCGAATACGCCCGAAGGCGATGTCGATGCGCCCGCTCTTCAGCGCTTCTACCTGCTGCAGCGTGGTCATCTCGCTCAGGCCCAGTTCCAGCTCGCTGTCCTGGCGCAGCTCGCGGATCAGCTCCGGCAGCACGTTGTACAGGGTCGAGGGGGCAAAGCCGATGCCCAGCCACTGGCGCTGGCCCTGGCCAATACGCCGGGTGTTGTCGCTGATATTCTGCAATTGCTGCAACACGGTGCAGGTCTGCTCATAGAAGAAGCGACCCGCCTCGGTCAGCCGCAGCGGGCGTTCGCGTACCACCAGCAGGGTACCGAGCTGGTCCTCCAGTTGGCTGATCTGCCGGCTCAGTGGTGGCTGGGCAATGTGCAGCAGCTCGGCGGCGCGGGTGAAATTGAGGGTTTCGGCCAGGACTTTGAAGTAACGCAGGTGGCGCAGCTCCACAAGACCTCCAGGGTATGGTGGGAGATTCATTTGATATTGGACGGTCACCAGGGTCTCGCGCAATCCTTGAACACGCAAGTAAATGCACCATTCGGGATTGCCACTGGCAGCCCGACCTGACGGGACCTGGCTACAATGACAAGCGCGCTGATTGAACGCATAGAAGCAATTATCGTCGACCTGCCGACCATTCGCCCGCACAAGCTGGCAATGCACACCATGCAGCAACAGACCCTGGTGGTATTGCGCGTGCACTGCAGCGATGGCGTGGAAGGTATCGGCGAGGCCACCACCATCGGTGGCCTGGCCTATGGCTACGAAAGCCCCGAGGGCATCAAGGCCAATATCGATGCGCACCTGGCGCCTGCGCTGATCGGCTTGGCGGCAGACAACATCAACGCTGCCATGCTCAGGCTGGACAAGCTGGCCAAGGGCAATACGTTTGCCAAGTCGGGTATCGAAAGCGCGTTGCTCGACGCCCAGGGCAAGCGCCTGGGCCTGCCGGTCAGCGAGCTTCTGGGCGGCCGTGTGCGTGACAGCCTGGAAGTGGCCTGGACCCTGGCCAGTGGCGACACTGCCCGCGACATCGCCGAAGCTCAGCACATGCTGGAAATTCGCCGTCACCGCGTGTTCAAGCTGAAGATCGGTGCCAACCCGGTGGAGCAAGACCTCAAGCACGTGGTGGCCATCAAGCGTGAGCTGGGCGACAGCGCCAGCGTGCGCGTCGACGTCAACCAGTACTGGGACGAATCCCAGGCCATTCGCGCCTGCCAGGTGTTGGGCGACAACGGTATCGACCTGATCGAACAACCGATTTCACGCATCAACCGGGGTGGCCAGGTGCGCCTGAACCAGCGCAGCCCGGCGCCGATCATGGCCGATGAGTCGATCGAAAGCGTCGAGGACGCCTTCAGCCTGGCCGCCGACGGCGCGGCCAGCATCTTCGCCCTGAAAATCGCCAAGAACGGCGGCCCGCGTGCCGTATTGCGCACCGCGCAAATCGCCGAGGCCGCCGGTATCGCCCTGTATGGCGGCACCATGCTCGAAGGTTCGATCGGCACTTTGGCGTCGGCCCATGCCTTCCTTACCCTGCGCCAACTCACCTGGGGAACCGAGCTGTTCGGCCCGCTGCTGCTGACCGAAGAAATCGTCAACGAGCCGCCGCAGTACCGCGACTTCCAGCTGCATATTCCCCGTACCCCAGGCCTGGGCCTGACCCTGGACGAACAGCGCCTGGCGCGCTTCGCCCGTCGCTGATCAGCAAGCAAGGAGAAAATCATGCTGTTCCACGTGAAGATGACCGTGAAACTGCCGGTCGACATGGACCCGGCCAAGGCAGCCAAGCTCAAGGCCGATGAAAAAGAACTGGCTCAGCGCCTGCAGCGCGAGGGCACCTGGCGCCACCTGTGGCGCATTGCCGGGCACTATGCCAACTACAGCGTGTTCGATGTGCCCAGCGTCGAAGCGCTGCACGATACCCTGATGCAACTGCCGCTGTTCCCGTACATGGACATCGAGGTGAACGGCCTGTGCCGGCACCCTTCGTCGATCCACAGCGACGACCGCTGATTCGCACCTGACTACCCGACAAGAACAATACGAGGTAAGCACGATGACCGTGAAAATTTCCCACACTGCCGATGTTCAAGCCTTCTTCAACAAGGTAGCTGGCCTTGACCATGCCGAGGGCAACCCACGCTTCAAGCAGATCATCCTGCGCGTCCTGCAGGACACCGCGCGCCTGGTCGAAGACCTGGAAATCACCGAAGACGAATTCTGGCACGCCATTGACTACCTCAACCGCCTGGGCGGCCGTAACGAGGCGGGCCTGCTGGCCGCAGGCCTGGGTATCGAGCACTTCCTCGACCTGCTGCAAGACGCCAAGGACGCCGAAGCCGGCTTGGGTGGCGGCACACCGCGCACCATCGAAGGCCCGCTGTACGTGGCCGGTGCGCCGCTGGCGCAAGGCGAAGCGCGCATGGATGACGGCACCGATCCGGGTGTGGTGATGTTCCTTCAGGGCCAGGTGTTCGATGCCGACGGCAAGCCGCTGGCCGGTGCCACCGTCGATCTCTGGCACGCCAACACCCAGGGCACTTATTCGTACTTCGATTCGACTCAGTCCGAATACAACCTGCGCCGCCGCATCATCACCGATGCCGAGGGCCGCTACCGTGCGCGCTCCATCGTGCCGTCGGGGTACGGCTGCGACCCGCATGGCCCGACCCAGGAATGCCTGGACCTGCTCGGCCGCCACGGCCAGCGCCCGGCGCACGTGCACTTCTTCATCTCGGCACCTGGGTACCGCCACCTGACCACGCAGATCAACTTCGAGGGCGACAAGTACCTGTGGGATGACTTCGCCTACGCCACCCGTGACGGGTTGATTGGCGAGCTGCGCTTTGTCGAAGATGCCGCTGCCGCGCGTGATCGCGGTGTTCAGGGCGAGCGCTTTGCCGAACTGGCGTTCGACTTCCACCTGCAGGCGGCTGCAGCGCCGGAGGCCGAAGCGCGCAGCCATCGGCCGCGTGCGTTGCAGGAGGGCTGAGTTCTAGCCTGGATTCACAGTGTTTTGGCCTGGGCCTTTCCGTGCGGGGAGGGCCTGGGCTTTTTGCTGTCGGCCGCTTGTCATCTAGAATCGGCCTTTTACCCCGAGCCCGCACCATGCTCCCGATTGCACTGTTACCGACTACCGCCGACCAGGCCCCGCTCATCCGTAACCTTTACCAGTTCTACTCTTACGAGTCCTCCGACTGGGAGCAGGAAGATGTCGAAGTGGATGGCCGCTTCTACATCCACGACGAGCACCTGCAGCGCTACTGGCAGGACGACGGTTGGGGCGCCTACCTGGTGCTGGCGGACGGCTTCATCGCCGGTTTCGTACTGGTGGAACGCAGCGAGCTGCCGGGCCTCGATGCCCTCGAACTGGCCGACCTGTTCATCCTGAAGAAATACCGCCGCCAGGGTATTGGGCAGGCGGTGGCGTTGCAGCTGTTGAGCGGTGAGGGCGACTGGTTGCTGCGCTGCTACGCACAGGATCCGCCCGCTGTGGCGTTCTGCAAGGCTGTGCTGGCGAACCTGTCGCGCCCGGCACAGGCGATTGCCTTGGACGATGAGCCTGACTTGCTGAATTTCCTGGTGAGTGGCGCCCGCCATTGAGGCTTTATCTGTCTTCGTTCGTCCTTGAAGGGGAATAGCGAGATTTTTGTGAACCGCTTCACAAAATCGTCATGAGCGGCATAATGCCATCAACGCATACCAAGACCCGGCCACAGTGTGCCGGGGTCCCTTCTCATGCCCCTCGAGGGTTCAGGTAAAGTTCATGTCGCTAGCTGCAAACCCCGACATCATGTACCGGCTGTTGATCCAGAGCGTGGTGGACTATGCCATCTACCTGCTCACCCCCGAGGGTATTGTCGCCAACTGGAACCCCGGTGCCCAACGTGCCAAGGGCTACCATGCCGATGAAATTGTCGGCCAGCATTACTCGTTGTTTTACACCGATGCCGAGCGTGCAGCCGGGCTGCCGGCGCTGAACCTGGAGCAGGCGCGCAGCACCGGGCGCTTTGAAGAAGTGGGTTCGCGCCTGCGTAAGGATGGCACTGCCTTTCACGCCCATGTGGTCATCGAAGCGGTGCATGACGATGCCGGGCAACTGGTGGGGTTCGCCAAGGTCACCCGCGACATTTCCGAGCGCCACCACCAGGAGCAGGAGCTGCTGAAGGCCAAGGAACTGGCCGAGCAGTACAGCCAGGAAATGACCAAGCTGTCTCAGTTTCTGGATTCGGTGATTGCCAACATTCCTGCCAGCGTCATCGTCCAGGACCTGGAAAGCCAGCGCATCCTGTTGGCCAACCAGCAGGCCGAGCGCCTGTTCGGCGGGCCGGGGCGCAGCATGATCGGTCAGTTGCCCGGTGACTGCCTTGCCCCCGCAGCGGCCGGCTACCTTGAGCAGCAACTGGCGCGTGGTGCCCGCAGTACCAAGGGCCATGCCGCCGAAACCCGCGTCGACACGGCCCGCGGCCCGCGCACCCTTCGCAGCCGCACCTTGCTCAGCCAGAACCGCGAGGGCCAGGCTGACTACGTGCTGTTCGTCGCCGAGGACGCCACTGAAGAGTTGGCCGCCCATGCGCAGATCCACCACATGGCGCACCATGATGCGCTCACCGGGTTGCCCAACCGAACGCTGTTCAACGAACGCCTGCGACAGGCCCTGGTGCGCGGCAGCGAAAACGCCAAGCTGACCGCTGCCTTGTGCCTGGACCTGGACAATTTCAAGAACATCAACGACTCGTTGGGCCATGCCTTTGGCGACAAGCTGCTGCGCGAGCTGGGCAAACGCCTGCGCCGCGAGTTGCGCGAGCACGACACTCTGGCGCGTCTGGGTGGTGACGAGTTTGCCGTGGTGCTGACCGGCCTGGATGGCCGAGATGCCGCATGCAACACCGCGCAGCGGTTGATCAACGCCATCTGCCCGCCGTTCCAGATCGAGGGGCACCAGTTCACTGTGGGGGTCAGCATCGGCATTGCCATCGCCCCCGATGACAACGACCAGGCCGAGCAATTGCTCGGTTATGCCGACATGGCGCTGTACGAGGCCAAGCGCAATGGCCGCAACCGCTACGAGTGTTTCGACGTCGAGCTGGACGTCGCGGCCCGCCAGCGCCGCCTAGTGGAAACCGACCTTCGTACCGCGCTGCATCTGGGCCAGCTGCAGCTGCACTACCAGCCGGTGGTCGACCAGCAGACCAGCAGCGTTACCGGTTACGAGGCGTTGCTGCGCTGGGAGCACCCGACCCGTGGCATGGTCATGCCCATGGACTTCATCCCCATCGCTGAAGAAACCGGGCTGATCCACGAACTGGGCACGCGTGCACTGAACCTGGCTTGCCAGGAGGCGGCCAGCTGGGACAGCGAACAGACCGTGTCGGTCAACCTGTCGGCCGTGCAGTTCAAAAATGGCAACCTTGTCCATATCGTCGCCCTGGCGCTGGCCGACTCAGGCCTGCCGCCGCAGCGGCTGGAGCTGGAAATTACCGAATCGGTACTGCTGGGCAACAGCGAAGAAAACGTGCGCACCTTGCGTGCGCTGAAAGACCTGGGTGTGTCCATCTCGCTGGACGACTTCGGGACCGGCTACTCATCGTTGGGGTACCTGCGGTCGTTTCCGTTCGACCGGATCAAGATCGACAAGTCGTTCGTGCACGACATGTGCGACAGCCGCGAAGCAATGTCGATCATTCGCGCCATTACCGACCTGTCCAACAGCCTGATGATCAAGACCACGGCCGAGGGGGTGGAGTCGGAAGAGCAGATGCGTCGGTTGGCGGCGGAAGGGTGTTCGCACTTTCAGGGTTACCTGTACGGGCGGCCGGCACCGGCGAGCGAGCGGTTGAAGCAGGTCATTACGCCAGGCTGACTGCTTACGCGGTCTTACTCAAAATCTAAAAACTTGTGCAATCCTTGTGGGAGCGGGCGTGCCCGCTCCCACAAGGCCTGTGTCGCGCTTATGAATTTCAGCTATTCCAGTCCGGCGCAAACGCCGGGCTCACTACGCGCTGATCCTTCGGCAACCCGGCAATCGCCGCACGGTCTTCGTCATCCAGTTGCACGTCCAGCGCTGCCAGGTTGGCCAGTTGGTTTTCGCGGCTACTGGCCTTGGGGATCGCCGCTACGCCGTCCTGGTCCAGCAGCCATTTCAGTGCCACCTGGCCAGGCAGCACACCATGCTTACGGGCAACTTCCTGGATGACCGGCTGCGCCGCTGCCTGGCCACGGGCCAGTGGGGTGTAGGCGGTGAGCAGCAGGTCATGGCGGCGCGCGTAATCAAGCAGCGGTTGCTGGCCAAGTAGTACATGGTATTCCACCTGAATCGCCGACAACGGTGCGCCCAGGGTTTCCATCACCTGGCGCAGCAGCCCAAGCGGGAAGTTGGCCACGCCGATGTGCCGCGCCTTGCCTTCGTCACGCAGCGCTACCAACGTTTCGATGCTGCGGGCCAGGTCCCAGTCCTGGCCGGGCCAGTGAATGTGGAACAGGTCGACGTGCTCGGTGCCCAGCGCGCGCAGGCTGTCTTCCAGTGACTGACGCATGGCCTTGGGTTCCAGGCGGTCCCACCACACCTTGGTGGTCAGGTGGATCTGCTCGCGCGGCACGTCGCTGTCGCGCAGGGCCTGGCCGACAGCCGCTTCGTTGTCGTAAGCGGTGGCGGTATCGATGTGCCGGTAACCCACGTCCAGCGCCTGGCGCACGGCCTGGGTGCACTCGGTGCCAGTCATCGGCCAGGTGCCCAGGCCGATTGCGGGCAGGGCCAGGCCGTTACGGGTGGTGAGCCTTTGCATGTAAATTCCTTGTAGGGTGTGCAGGGTTCGCCGTCGATGGTCGGCGATCAGCACGGCACGGGCCATGCGTGCGGGGCACAAAGTGGTCGATCAGCGAACAGAATTTGCAGTCGTCCTGGACAAGCGGCAATTGAACTTCCTTATGCTGCGCCATCTCTTCTAGAATCCGAACTGTTGCATCCGCCAGGCCATGCCTGTGCGGCCTTCCCTGGGCGCTGCCTGCTGGCGCGCCGTCATCGAGAGAGCCATGAGTTCCAGCACACCGCTGTCCGGCGTCAACCAACCTCTGCGTGGCATCACCCTCGTCGTGGTGGCGACGTTTCTGTTTGCCAGCCACGATGCCTTGTCCAAGTTTCTTGGCGGCCTGTACCCGATCATCATGGTGGTGTGGGCACGCTATTTAGTGCATACGCTGCTGATGGCCGGCATCTTTCTGCCCAAGTCGGGTATGAACGTGCTGCGCACCCGTCGGCCGCTGTTGCAGACGCTACGTGCATTGAGCCTGCTCAGCACCAGCCTGTTGTTTACCGCTGGCCTGCAATACCTGCCGCTGGCCGAGGCCACGGCAGTCAACTTTCTTGCCCCGGTGCTGGTCACCGCGCTGTCGGCGCCGCTGCTCAAAGAGCGGGTGACGGTGGGGCAGTGGGTGGCGGTGGTGTTGGGCTTTATCGGCGTGCTGGTGGTGGTACACCCGGGGGGAGCAATGTTCACCCCTGCCATTCTGTACCCGTTCGGTTCGGCGCTGGGGTTCTGCTTCTACCAACTGCTGACGCGCATCCTGGCGGCGCACGACAGCCCGACCACCAGCAACTTCTATGCGGGGCTGTGCAACACCTTGGCGTTGAGTGCGCTGGTGCCGTTCTTCTGGGAAATGCCGCGTTGGGACCATGCGCTGCTGATGCTGGCGTTGGGGGGCTTTGGCATGACGGCGCACCTGCTGCTGACCCAGGCCTTCCGCCATGCGGCGCCAGCGTTGCTGGCACCGTTCAGCTACTGCCAGATCGTGTTTGCCGGGTTGCTCGGGTTCGTGATCTACAGCCAGGTGCCGGATACCTTGAGTCTGGTGGGTATTTCGGTGATTTGCCTCAGTGGGCTGGGGGCGGCGTGGATGCAGCGGCGTAAATGAGGCGCTCGATCTCACAAACGCCAAACTTCTTCAGCCAAGCACCTACCGAGCCATAAACTGCAAAATACGCTCGCGCAACCAGCGCTCGGCGGGGTCGTTGTCCTGGGCACCGCTCCACACCATCGACAGCTCTGCCTCGGTGATATCGAACGGCGCCGGGTCGGCGCGTAAGCTGCCGTCGTCGGCCAGGGCGCAGGCGGCGTAGTCCGGCACCGTGGCGATCATCTCGGTATTGCGTAGCAGGGCGCGCAGGCTGCCGAACTGCGGCACTGCCAGCACCACCTTGCGGCAACGACCGATGCGCGCCAGGTCCAGGTCGATATTGCCGCTCATGTCGCCGGAGAACGACACCATCACATGCGGGCGGGCGCAGTATTCGTCGAGGGTCAGCGGGCCTGGGCGGTCGTCGGCGCGCAGCACCCGCACGCCGATGTTACGCAGCTTGCGGCGCTTGGCGGTGGCCGGCAGGTCGGTGGTGTAGCTCACACCGACCGAAATTTCACCGCTGGCCAGCAAGCCGGGCATCAGCAGGAAGTTGGCACGCCGTACCACCACGCTGATATCCGGGGCCTCTTCGCGAAGGGCCTGCAGAAGCGCTGGGAACAGGCCGAACTCGGCATCGTCCGACAGGCCCAGGCGGAACACGTTGCAACTGCTGGCCGGGTCGAACTCGCGGGCTCGGCTGATGGCGGCGGAAATCACGTCCATGGCCGGGCCCAGCTCCCTGAAGATCTGCATGGCCCTTGGCGTGGGCTCCATGGCCCGGCCGCTACGGATCAGCAGTGGGTCGTCAAACAGCTCGCGCAGGCGGGCGAGGGCGGCGCTGACGGTGGACTGGGTGATGAACAGCTTTTCACCCACGCGGGTCAGGTTGCGTTCGATCATCAGGGCTTCGAACAGCACCAGCAGGTTCATGTCGACGCGGCGCAGGTCGTTGCGGTTCATTGGGCTCGGGTTCCGGGGGTAAGGGCTTGGCGGTGTATTGAAGCATGTGGGCGGCCTGCTTGCCTTGTATGGATGTGCCTGCCAACGCCTGACAGAGCCAGCCTATCACCCCCTAACAGCCACTCTATTAGAAGTCTGCCCAAGCTCGGCTAGTCTTTCCCCTGGCCCCGCGAATTCCGCGAGCGGGCGGTGTGTCAGCACCTGCATGCAAGACCGCACCTGCCCGCCGTGACAGCTTCGCAAGCCCCGTGTAGACCTGATGAGGGGTAGCACGAGCCCACACGCTCGGCTGAAAGAACACCTGGCATAGACCGGAAATCTGGATAACCGACCCAAAGGTACCCGCAGATGTCGAACGAATCGAAATGCCCGTTCCATCAAACCGCAGGTGGCGGCACCACCAACCGTGACTGGTGGCCTGACCAGCTCAACCTGAGAATTCTTCACCAACATTCGTCCAAGTCCAGCCCTGACCCGGACTTCGATTACGCCAAGGCGTTCAAGAGCCTGGACTTCCAGGCCCTGAAAAAAGACCTGACCGCCTTGATGACCGATTCGCAGGACTGGTGGCCTGCCGACTTCGGCCACTACGGCCCGCTGTTCATCCGCATGGCCTGGCACAGCGCCGGTACCTACCGCATTGGCGATGGCCGGGGTGGCGCAGGCTCCGGTCAGCAGCGTTTCGCCCCACTCAACAGCTGGCCGGACAACGTCAGCCTGGACAAGGCCCGGCGCCTGCTGTGGCCGATCAAGCAAAAGTACGGCAACAAGATTTCCTGGGCCGACCTGATCGTGCTTACCGGCAACGTCGCCCTCGAATCCATGGGCTTCAAGACGTTCGGGTTCTCGGGCGGGCGTGCCGATGTGTGGGAGCCCGATGAAGATGTGTACTGGGGTTCGGAAAAGGTCTGGTTGGGGGGCGATACCCGCTACGGCAAGGACCAGGTCAAGGCGCAGCCGCCAGGCCAGGGTGACCTGGTGGCCGAGCCGGCCAAACATGGCGAAGAGCAGAACCGCGACTTGTCGGCCGAGCGCAACCTGGAAAACCCACTGGCCGCCGTGCAGATGGGCCTGATCTACGTGAACCCGGAAGGGCCGGAAGGTAACCCCGACCCGGTGGCTTCGGGCAAGGATATCCGCGAGACCTTCGGCCGCATGGCCATGAACGACGAAGAAACCGTGGCACTGATTGCAGGTGGCCACGCCTTCGGCAAGACCCACGGTGCCGGCCCTGCCGACAACGTCGGCCCGGAGCCGGAAGCTGCAGGCCTGGAGCTGCAGGGGTTGGGTTGGGCCAACAAGTTCGGAAGCGGCAAGGGTGGCGATACCATCACCAGCGGCCTGGAAGTGACCTGGACCTCGACCCCCACCCGATGGAGCAACGAGTACCTCAACAACCTGTTCAACTTCGACTGGGAACTGACCAAGAGCCCGGCCGGTGCCCACCAGTGGCGGCCGAAGGAGGGCAAGGGGGCAGGCACCGTGCCGGATGCCCATGACCCGGCCAAGCGCCACGCGCCTTCCATGCTCACCTCCGACCTGGCGCTGCGCTTCGACCCGATCTACGAACCGATCGCTCGCCGCTTCAAGGACAACCCTGAGCAGTTGGCGGATGCTTTCGCCCGCGCCTGGTACAAGCTGATCCACCGCGACATGGGCCCGCTTGCGCGTTACCTGGGCCCGGAAATGCCCAATGAAGAGCTGCTGTGGCAGGACCCGTTGCCCAAAACTGAGGCATCCACTGTCAGTGAACAAGACATCGCGGCCCTCAAGGCCAAGGTTTTAGCTTCGGGCTTGAGCGTGGGCGAGCTGGTTTCCACCGCCTGGGCATCGGCCTCGACCTTCCGTGGCTCCGACAAGCGCGGTGGTGCCAATGGCGCCCGCTTGCGCCTGGCGCCGCAGAAGGACTGGGCTGCAAACCAGGGTGTAGACAAGGTGCTGGCGGCGCTGGAGAAGATTCAGGCCGACTTCAACAATGGCGGTAAAAAGGTCTCGATGGCCGACCTGATCGTGCTGGCGGGTACCGCCGCCGTTGAAAAGGCCGCCAAGGATGCCGGCTACAGTGGCAGCGTGGGGTTCCGCCCGGGCCGTGTCGATGCGTCGCAAGCGCAGACCGATGTCGAATCGTTTGCCGTGTTGGAACCGTTGGCCGATGGTTTCCGCAATTTCACCAAGGCTCGCTATAGCGTCAAGGCCGAGAAGCTGTTGCTGGACAAGGCCCAGTTGCTGACCCTGACCGCGCCGGAGCTGACTGTGCTGATCGGTGGCCTGCGCGTGCTGGGCGCCAACCATGGCGGCAGCAAGCAGGGCGTGTTCACCGACAAGCCCGGCACCTTGAGCAATGACTTCTTCCGCAACCTGTTGGACATGGGCGTGGAATGGAAGGCGACTTCGGCAGACAACGAAAGCTTCGAAGGCCGCGATCGCAAGACCGGGCAGGTGAAGTGGACCGGTAGCCGGGTTGACCTGGTGTTTGGTTCGCATGCCCAGTTGCGGGCGCTGAGTGAGGTGTATGGCAGCAGTGATGGGGGTGACAAGTTCGTCCGGGACTTTGTGGCCGCGTGGCAGAAAGTCATGGAGCTGGATCGCTTTGACCTGAAGTAGCAGTGTTTCCGGGGGCGCATCGCGCCCCCTTTGCAGTGGCCATCCCGCCAATTCCAGGTCGGATAGATACAAAAGCGTCCTCGTCGGTTCTGTTGCAATGCTTCTCAGGCGGCAAGCCTGAACAGCGTGCTCACAACGACAAGGAACCCCGACCATGCAAATGCCCAAGACCCTGAAAATCCGCAATGGCGACAAGGTGCAGCCAACCTTCTCGGCCCAGGAATATGCGGCCCGCCATGCCCGGCTGCGGGCCTACATGGACGAGCAGGACATCGAAGCGGCGATCTTCACGTCGTACCACAACGTCAACTACTACAGCGATTTTCTCTACTGCTCGTTCGGCCGCCCCTATGCGCTGGTGATCACCCAGGACAAGGTGGTCTCGATCAGTGCCAACATCGACGGCGGGCAACCCTGGCGGCGCACGGTGGGCACTGACAACATCGTCTACACCGACTGGCAGCGCGACAACTTCTTCGTCGCCATCCAGCAGGCCCTGCCGCTGGCCTCGCGCATTGGCGTGGAGCATGACCACCTCAACCTGCAGAACCACGGCAAGCTCGCCGCCTGCTACCCCAAGGCTGAGCTGGTAGACATCGGTGCACCCTGCATGCGCATGCGCATGATCAAGTCGGCCGAGGAACAAGCGCTGATTCGCCATGGCGCGCAGGTGGCCGATATCGGCGGTGCGGCGGTGGTAGAGGCGCTGCGCGATCAAGTGCCTGAATATGAAGTGGCATTGCATGCCACCCAGGCGATGGTACGGGAAATTGCCAGGCGCTTCCCCGATGCCGAGCTGATGGACACCTGGACCTGGTTCCAGTCCGGGCTCAACACCGACGGTGCGCACAACCCGGTAACCAGCCGCCGCGTGGGCAAGGGTGAAATCCTCAGCCTCAACTGCTTCCCGATGATCGCTGGCTACTACACCGCGCTGGAGCGCACACTGTTCCTCGACCATTGCCCGGACGAGTACCTGCGCCTGTGGCAGGCCAACGTCGAGGTACACGAGGCCGGGTTGAAGCTGGTACGTCCAGGCATGCGCTGCAGCGATATCGCCCGCGAACTGAACGAGATTTTCCTGCGCCACGACCTGCTGCAATACCGCACCTTCGGTTATGGCCACTCGTTCGGCACCTTGAGCCACTACTACGGCCGCGAAGCCGGGCTGGAGCTGCGCGAAGACATCGATACGGTGCTGGAGCCGGGCATGGTGGTGTCGATCGAACCGATGATCATGCTGCCTGAAGGGCGACCGGGGGCGGGCGGGTATCGCGAGCATGACATCCTGATCGTCAATGACCACGGCGCTGAGAACATCACCCGATTCCCGTATGGGCCGGAGCACAACATCATTCGCAAGTAAGCATCGGTGGTGCCTCGTCGCGGCTTCAGCCGCGATGAGGCCAGCCCAGACAACAAAAAAATCACTGTATGACCACCAGACCCTGCCTCCAATTAAAAGAACCAGAGGGTACCCGTCATGTCCAGCACCACACTTGACCCATCCACCGTCGACGGCCCCGCGCTCAGTGCCGAACGCCAGGCCCTGCGCAAGGCCGCCCGGGCCAGTTTCATGGGCAACTTCGTCGAGTGGTTCGACTACGCCGCCTACGGCTACCTGGCCACCATCATCGCCGCCACCTTCTTCCCGCAAACCGATAAGACCACCGGCTTGCTGGCCACCTTTGCAGTGTTTGCCCTGTCGTTCCTGGTGCGGCCACTGGGCGGCATTGTCTGGGGCCATTTCGGCGACCGCCATGGCCGGCGCAACGCACTGTCGTGGTCGATCCTGATCATGTCGGTATCCACCTTTTGCATTGGCCTGTTGCCCGGTTATGCGCAAATCGGCCTGTGGGCACCCTGCCTGCTGTTGCTGATCCGGCTGGTGCAGGGCTTTTCGGCTTCGGGCGAGTACGCCGGTGCCGCCGCGTTTTTGGCTGAATACGCACCGCCTGGACGGCGCGGCTTGTACACCAGCATCGTGCCGGCCAGCACCGCAGCGGGGTTGCTGTTTGGTGCGGCATTCGTGGCGGTACTGCACGAGCTGCTCAGCAGCGAAGCCCTGCATGAATGGGGCTGGCGGCTGCCGTTCCTGCTGGCGGCGCCGTTTGGCCTGGTAGGGCGTTATATCCGTATGAGCCTGCAGGACACCCCCAAATTTCTGGAGATGGAGCAGCGCCTGGAAAACAAAGCCTGCATGGCGCGGGCGCCAATACGCGAACTGATGAGCCAGCACCGCCGCAGCCTGGGTATCGGCATTGGCGTTACCTGCCTGAACGCCGTGGCGTTCTACCTGCTGCTTAGCTACATGCCGACCTACCTGTCCACTGAAATGGGCATGAGCGAGCGGGATTCGTTCATTGCCTCGACGGTGTCGCTGGCCACCTATATCGGCTTGATTTTCCTGATGGGGCGTTTGTCCGACCAGTTTGGCCGCAAGACCATGCTGGTGGTGGCGTCGCTGTTGTTCCTGGGGCTGACCGTGCCGTTGTTCCGCCTGCTCGATGGGCAGCCGCTGGTGGTGATTCTGGCGATCCAGATTTGCTTCGGGGCGATACTGGCGATGAACGACGGGACCTTGCCGTGCCTGCTGGCGGAGATTTTCCCGACCCGGGTGCGTTTCAGTGGCTTTGCCCTGAGCTTCAATCTGGCCAACGCGCTGTTTGGCGGGACTGCGCCGTTCATTGCCACCTGGCTGATCCAGGTGACCGGCAGCAAGCTGGCGCCGGCGGGGTATTTGCTGGCGGCGGCACTGGTCGCGCTGGTGGCCATGCTGATGTGTCGGGAAACGGCGCACTCGGCTCTTGAAGATTAGTTGACCTGTACCGGCCTCTTCGCGGGTAAACCCGCGAAGAGGCCGGTAAAAGCAATACAAAAACTTGAATTAATGCAGCGAAGCCTGCCGCCGCTCCCCCAGCGGCGACAACCCGAAGAATCGGCTATAGCTCTTGGAAAAATGCGCCGGCGAACTGAACCCGCAAGCCAGTGCCACCTCTCGCACCTGCACATCGCTGCGCAGCAGCAACTCCCGCGCCCTCGACAGCCGTAACTCCAGGTAATACTGGCTGGGCGTACGCTGCAGGTACTTGTGAAACAGCCGCTCCAACTGGCGCACGGTCACTTCATTGAGGCTGGCCAGCTCTTCCAGCCCTAGCGGTTCTTCCAGGTTGGCTTCCATGATCGCCACCACCTGGCTCAGCTTGGGTTGGGCGCTGCCCAACAGGGTGCGCAGCGGCACCCGCTGGCGCTCGCGCTCGCCCCGCATGCGGTCGCACAGCAACAGCTCGGCCGCCTTGGCCGCGATGTCCTGGCCGCCAGCCTCGCGGGCTACCAGTTGCAGCATCATGTCCATGGCTGCCACACCGCCCGAGCAGGTGTAGCGGTCGCGGTCCAGTTCGAACAGCTGGCTGGAGATCACGATGCCGGGGAAGTGTGCCTGCAATGTCGGCAAGTCTTCCCAGTGGATGGTGCAGCGGTAGCCCTTTAGCAGTTCGGCCTTGGCCAGCAGGTAGCTGCCGGTACAGATACCGCCCAACGGCATGTGTTGGCGGGCCAGCTGGCGCAACCAGTCGATCAACGGACGGTTACCACGACTACGGTCGATGGGGTTGGCACCCACCACCAGCAGGGTATCCAGTGCGGGCGCGTTGGCGATGCTGTAGTCGGGTAAGACGCGCATGCCGTTGCTGGCCGTCACTGGCGCATCGTCTGCTGCGATGAGCACACTGCGAAACAGTGGCTTGCGCGCGGCCAGGTTGGCCATGCGCAAGGTTTCTACCGCCGAGGCCAGGCCGATGGTGGTGAAATTGGGCAAAATCAGAAAGCCGAAGGTCTTCGCGGAACAACTCTTTACAATAGACGGCGATGGGGTTGCAGAAGCGGGGTGGACCATTGCGCTGTTCCTGTGCAAGCTGAGGCATAGTTCGTCAGGGGCAGTGAGAAAATACAGCCTCGCGTGGTTCTTGTTTTTATAGGTCGTTGCCGGGTCGATCTTACACCCCCGGCGCAGCGACCAGGAATGGCCCCGCCGGCTGGCAGGGCCGACAGTGATTGCACAGAGAAGGTGATCGTTCGTGAACCCCGAATCCATGCTGGCGGCATTGCCAGGCTACGCCATGTCGCCCGAGTCGATCCAGGTGCTGCCCGATGCCAAGGCCTACCGCGCCTGCCTGTTCGAGCGCATCCGCGCCGCAACCCGGCGCATCGTCATCGTTGCGTTGTACTTGCAGGAAGACGAGGCCGGCCAGGAAGTGCTGGATGCCTTGTACCAGGCCAAGGCCGAGCGGCCGGGCCTGGAAATCACTATCGTGGTCGACTGGTTCCGTGCCCGCCGTGGCCTGCTCGGGGCCGGTCGCCAGCCGGGTAACGCCGCCTGGTACCAGGCCCAGCGCCAGTTGCGCGGGCTGGATATCGTCATTCACGGGGTGCCAGTGCAGACCCGTGAGTTGTTCGGTGTGTTGCACCTGAAGGGCAGCATCATCGACGACTGTGTGATCTACACCGGCGCCAGCCTGAACAACGTGTACCTGCACCGCTTCGACCGTTATCGCCTGGACCGCTATCACCTGTTCCAGTCGCCAGCGCTGGCCGACGCCATGGTCGGCCTGGTAGCGCGCCTGCTGCACCACACCGCCACACCACGCCTCGACTTGCCCGCACCACCCGCCACCCGTAGCCTGCGCGGCGACATCCGGCGCTTGCGTGCGCGGTTGCGGCGCATGGCGTACGAGGCACCGGCCGCCGTGCCTGGGGAGGGGTTGCGGGTGGTGCCACTGTTGGGCGTGGGCCGTGGCAACCCGTTGAACCGGGCGCTGTGCGCCCTGCTAGCGGCGGCGCGCACGCACATCATCATCAGCACGCCGTATTTCAACCCGCCACGGGTGGTGATGCGCGAGCTCGATCATGCGCTGGAGCGGGGCGTGCACGTTGAGCTGATCGTGGGTGACCGCACGGCCAACGACTTCTACATCGCCCCCGGTGAGCCGTTCAGTGCCAGTGGCGCTTTGCCTTATCTGTATGAAGACAACCTGCGAGGCTTCGCCCGGCGCCGCCACGCGGCCATTACCCGTGGCCAGTTGGAAGTGCGGATCTGGAACGATCCCGGGCATACCTTTCACGCCAAGGGCGTGTGGGTCGACCAGCGCTATTCGCTGCTGACCGGCAACAACCTGAATCCGCGCGGGTTCAACCTGGACCTTGAGAACGGCCTGCTCATCGATGACCCGCAGGGGCAGTGGCTGGCGCCACGAGAGGCGGAGCTGGCCGAGTTGCGCCGGTTTGCGCCGAAAATCGGCTCGGCCGACGCGTTGGGGGTCAAGGCCGAGCACCCCAAGGAAGTGCGCAAGTTCCTGCGGCGGTTGCGTTATAGCCGGTTGGAGCCGTTGATCAAGCGGGTGCTCTGAGCCCTTGCACCCTTCCAAAAGCCATGCCCGCGCCTACAGGGACCGTGCCGGCTCGGCGACCTTAGCTAAGCCTGTGCTTGTCTGAGTGCTCACGGGCGGGCAACGGGTGCGTTTTATCGGGTGAATGCATCGCGATTTGAGTGGTGAACACGACCGCTTGATGTCAATATGATATTGCTTGCGCACGACCATGGACAGGGGCTGGGCTATCATTTGCAGGCAACCGTGCAAGGCCCCTCTGAAAAGTCATCACGAGTGCATACAATCGGGCCTTTTCTTCGTTAACCAGATAGGCCAATGCGTATATGGCGCTAGATCCACCCACGATGCTGACCATCTCGGTCGCCCTGGCAGCAGCAGCTGCGTTGTACCTGGCGATTGAGTGGCGCAGCGTCCGCGAAACCTCTTTGCTGTTCTGGAGTGCAGGTTTTGCCACCATTACTGTCGGCTGTGTTCTGGCCTTGCTACGTGGGATCGGCTTGCTGTTCATCGGCATCTGGTTCGCCAATGGCTTGCTGGTGGTTGCGCACTGGTTTTTCCTGATGGGCGTGTTGCGTTTTACCCAAGACCGTTTGTCTCGGGCCTGGTTATTGGTTGTGGTCGTGTGGTTCGCCTTGCTTTTGCTGCCCGTGGGGGCGCAGTGGTCGAAGGTGATGTTGATGGTCAACTCGCTGCTGGTGGCCGCGCTGACGTTGAAGGCCAGCTTCCTGTTACGGCCGCACGGCAAGTCGCTGAGCGTGGGGGCGGTGCAGCTGCGTTATGTGTTGCTGCTCCACGGGCTGTTCTACGTGGCCAAGGCGGTCATTGCGATCACGCCGGGCACCTTGATTGATCTGGCCACCTTTGGCGGGCTGATCATCCAGATTTCCCTGGTCGAAGGGGCGATGGCGATCATGCTGATTGCCTTGTCGATGACCGGCACCGTGCGTTATAGACGCGAGGAGCGGATTGCCCGGCTGGCCGCGCGCGACCCGTTGACTGCGCTCTACAACCGGCGCGCGCTGGAAGTGCGGGCCGGGCATTTCTTCAAGGAAGTGAGCCCGGCTCAACCCGGGGCCTTGATGCTGATCGACATCGACAACTTCAAGCTGGTCAACGACCTGCATGGGCACATAGCGGGTGATCGCTTGCTGATTGCCCTGAGCGAACTCATTCGCACGGTGCTGCCCGAGCGCTCGCTGGCAGCGCGTTTGGGCGGAGATGAGTTCGTCATCTTGCTGTGCGGGGCGAGCAGTGAGCGGGTCATGGAGTTGGGTGGGCTGTTGCGTGAACAGTTCCAGCAGTACGCCAGCAAGACCGTACCTACACCGCAGGCCGTCACCTTGAGTATCGGTGCCAACCTGTTCGACCAGCCACCGGCCAGCCTGGCGGCGTTGATCGAGCAGGGGGATGTGGCGTTGTACCAGTCCAAACGCAGTGGGCGGGACAGTATCCGGTTTGTAGAGCGGCCGATGGCAGACCTTAGCCAATAGACGATCGGTGCCGCCAAGCGGCCCCGATGGTATGGGCTATCAGGTCACCACCTGGTAGCACGGTACATATGCCGCGCCGCCGGGCAGCTTCATCCGGTGCTGGTCGACGAAGGCCTGCAACAGCCGGCCCAGTGGGTCCAGCACGGCGCTGTCGCCACGGATCTGGTACGGCCCGTGCTCCTCGATCAGGCGGATGCCCTTGTCTTTCACGTTACCCGCAACAATGCCGGAAAACGCCCGGCGCAGGTTGGCTGCCAGTTCATGGGGCGGCAGCTCGCGGCGCAGGTCCAGCTCGGCCATGGCCTGGTGAGTCGGGTCGAACGGGCGCTGGAAGCTCTCCTCGATCTTCAGCAGCCAGTTGAAGTGGAAGGCATCGTTACGCTCGCGGCGGAACTGCTTGACCTCTTTGAGCCCTTCGACCATGTGCCGGGCAACTTCCGCCGGGTCGTCGATGATGATTTCGTACAGCCGGTGCGCCGCTTCACCCAAGGTTGCGCCGACAAAGGCATGCAACTGCTGCAGGTAAGGCTCGGCACTGCGCGGGCCGGTGAGTACCACCGGGAACGGCAGGTTGTGGTTGTCCGGGTGCATGAGGATGCCGAGCAGGTACAGGAACTCCTCGGCCGTGCCGGCACCGCCTGGGAAGATGATGATGCCGTGGCCGACACGTACGAAGGCTTCCAGGCGCTTCTCGATGTCCGGCAGGATCACCAGTTCGTTGACGATAGGGTTGGGCGCTTCGGCGGCGATGATGCCCGGTTCGGTCAGGCCCAGGTAACGGCTGCCGTGCATGCGCTGCTTGGCGTGGGCGATGGTGGCGCCCTTCATCGGCCCCTTCATCACGCCAGGGCCGCAGCCGGTGCAGACGTCCAGTTTACGCAGGCCAAGCTCGTGGCCGACCTTCTTGGTGTACTGGTATTCCTCGGTGCTGATCGAGTGGCCGCCCCAGCACACCACCATTTTCGGCTCCACGCCCGGGCGCAGGGTGCGCGCGTTGCGCAGCAGGTGGAAGACGTAGTCGGTGATGCCCTGGGAGCTTTCCAGGTCGATGCGCTGGCTGGCCAGTTCGCTTTCGGTGTAGACGATATCGCGCAGGGCGCTGAACAGCATTTCACGGGTGCTGGCGATCATTTCGCCATCGACGAAAGCGTCGGCCGGGGCATTCAAGAGCTCCAGGCGAACACCGCGGTCTTGTTGGTGGATTTTTACCTCGAAGTCCTTGTAGGCCTCGAGAATGGTCTTGGCATTGTCGACATGGGCGCCGGTGTTGAGGATGGCCAGGGCGCACTGGCGGAACAGGGTGTAAAGGCTACCGGTACCGACTTCACTCAGTTGCTGCACTTCACGTTGTGACAGCGTTTCCAGGCTGCCTTTGGGGCTGACGGATGCATTGATGACATTGCGTTGAGGCATCTAAGTCTTTCCTGTGCGGGTAAAACATCCTTCTTTGACAACACCATACCGAGAAATGTGGGCGGCAACGAGAGGGCTAGTGAAAAAGCTTGAGGCCGGGTTGGCTTCTTCGCGTTTTTACCCGCGAAAAAGCCAACCCGGCCTCAAGTCAGCCCAACAGCTTCTGCACGCCGAGTGTAATCGCCAAACCACCCCCGACCAGCCACAGGTTGAGAATCGCCCCGGTCGCCAGCGCCTTCGGCCCAGCCTGGCGGATCTGGCTGAAGCGGGTTTCCATCCCCAGTGCCGTCATGGCCATGGTCAGGGCAAAGGTGTCCAGGCTGTTCACCGCCTGGGTCACGCTACCAGGCAGCACCTGCAACGAGTTCACCAACACCAGCGCGAGGAAGCCGAAGGCGAACCAGGGCATGGCGATACGCCCATTGCCCTGCGCTTGGCCGGCTTTACGCGAACGGCTGATCCACAGGCCTACCACCAACAATACCGGCACCAGCAACATGACCCGGGTCATCTTGACGATGGTTGCGATATGGGTGGCTTCAGGGCTTACGTTACTGGCGGCGCCAACCACCTGGGCCACTTCATGAACAGTGCCGCCCAGGAACAACCCGGCCCCCATCGTGTCGAGGTGCAGCCAGCCGGCGTTGATGGCCAGCGGGTACAGGAACATCGACAAGGTGCCGAACAGCACCACGCTACCGACTGCCATGGCGCTCTTGTGCGGGGCACTGCGCAGTGCCGATTCGAAGGCCAGCACCGCAGCGGCGCCGCAGATGGCGCTACCGGCGGCCGTCAGCAAGGCGGTATCGCGGTCCAGCTTGAACAGTTTCATGCCGCACCACAGGCCGATCAACAGCGTGCTAGATACCACCAGCAGCGACACGATAAGCCCCGACCAGCCGACTTCGGCGATCTCCTGCAGGCTAACGCGCAGGCCAAAGAAGGCCACGGCGATGCGCAACAGGCCGCGCGCAGAAAAGTTGATACCCGCCGCCCAGCTAGCCGGTACGCCGTCACGCAGCGCGTTGCCATACAGCGCACCGGCGACAATACCGACGATCAGCGGGCTGATGCCCAGGTTGGCGATGGCGGGCATGGCGGCCAGCTGAGTGACCGCGAGCGCGAACAACGCCACGAACAGGATGCCATTGAGCCGCCCTCGGGTAGAGAGGGTAGGTGCAAAAGCAGGGTTGGACGGAACCGTGGCCATGTGAGTCCTCCGGAAAGGTGTTTCGACAAGGCCTACGTTAATCTGGTTATAAGCTTATAAAAAATCGTAATTTAGGATGGCAAATATCCGAATAGCTGATATTTTTTATTCATGACCCCAGAACAGCTGATAACGTTCGCCACCGTTGCCGAGCATGGCAACATCAGCCATGCGGCCCAGGCCCTGCATCTGTCGCAGCCGGCGGTGTCCGGCCAGCTCAAGCTGTTGCAGGAGGCGTTTGGCGAGCCGCTCTATCAACGTGCCGGCCGTGGTGTACGGTTGACGGCGGCTGGCGAGCAACTGCTGGCCCATGCCGAGCGCCTGCGTGAAACCTTTCGTCAGGCGCAGGCGCTGCGCGAAGCCATGCGCGGGCTGGAGCGCGGGACCTTGCGCATCGGTGCCAGCACCACGCCGGCCAGCTACCTGCTGCCTTACTTGATTGCCGATTTCCACGGGCGCTATCCAGACGTGCTGGTCAGCACTTCACATGGCAACACGGCGGAAATTGTTGCCGCCCTGGACAGTGTCGATATCGCCCTGATTGAAGGACCGCCGGGACAGGAGCTGCCGCTGGGCACGGAAGTGACGGCATGGCGTGAGGACGAGATCGTAGCCATCGTGCCACGGGGTCACCCCTTGGCTGGCAGTGATCAGCAGACGCTCGCGTCACTGGGAGCCTGCCCATTGGTGCTGCGCGAAAGCGGCTCGGGTGTGCGGCAAATCGTCGAGCGGGCGTTTGCCCGTGAGGGTGTGGCGATGCGCGTGGCGCTGGAGATTGCCGGGGTAGAAGGGGTAAAGGAGGCGGTGCGGGCCGGGATGGGGGTTGGCTTTGTGTCGGCGATGTCCATTCGCCATGAAGATGGGGCGCTGCACCGGCTGCAGGTTACGCCGCAGGCGCTGGTGCGGCGGTTTTCCATTCTGGTGCCGCATGCGGCCACCCCGTCACGGGCGGCCGCGCGGTTTCTTGAGTTGTGTGTTGATCTGTGAGGGACCGAAACGGGTGAAGTCTATTCACCTTGAAGATCTTTCTGTATTAGGTGGGGGACGTGCTGCCAGGTCCCGAAGTCCGCTACCTGATAGCACCATCACGAGGGTCGATGCCACCAGGTAGCCTGTCAAAAATGTCAGTGTTCACAGCACCCGTATCTATTTAAGGTGAAGGCATACGGTGCTTGAAATCTGGAGTAGTTTACGATGGAGTGCAGTCTTCTAAAGGCTGGGTTACAGAATCTCCCGAGTCATGGTCAACCCTACGCGCCTTACGGTTTTTCCAGTGAGTCATACCATTCGCCCATTGTCGGATTCGTCGGCCAGTGCCGTGACGCGGTAAGTGGCTTGATTCGTTTAGGAAATGGTCGGCGTATGTACAGTCCCTCCGTCTGTCGTTTTACCAGTCCTGATAGCTTGAGCCCGTTTGGAGGCGGCGGAGTCAATGCGTACGCCTATTGCGCTGGCGATCCAGTGAATTATGTCGATCCTTCTGGACAAAGCAGGTACGGTGCTTCGGCGCAAGCACGCATAGATCGTCATATTCTGGATGGTCGAGCCTTGGGGGCTGCAAAGCTCCCGAAGAGTTTGCGCCCTCAGCTTGAGCATTTCAGGCTAGCGGCTAGAAAAATGAACGGAGGCAACGTTCCGGGTGACGCTGTTGTTGCGCGGTTATATAAGAAACAAAATCCACACAATGCGTACAATCGTTGGGACCTCAAGTACTCGTTTGAGACGAGTAGCTTCACTGCGGATTTTGTGTATGGGAATGCTATTGTATCTTTGCCGGCTGGTAAGTATGCGGTGAGCAGGGATGTCTTTATCTTGGGTGTTGGGGGTTACCAGCCTGCTCGCGGGCTCAAAAATTATAAAACTTATGAGGTTGGTAAAGAAAGTCTGGAGGTTTTTTATCTTCCCGCCGCTCAGCACGAAAGACCGTCTCTTGCAAACTCTGCATGGCCAGAAGTCTGGAAAGAAATGTGGGACATACGTTGTCTAAGGGAAATTGACAAGTTTGATAGTGTGCTTGAAAGGTACAGTCCACCAGCAGCTCCATCGCCTCCCCCTCGACGTCCTTAACCAGAAACGCTTGCCTTCTCGCCTACATGGAAGAAGCGCGGCATGCGTTGAGCCGCGCTAAAAAGTTGTTCAATGCGCGCATCGGCTGGTATTCGCTTGCTCAGCAGATGCCTTGCGCGCTTCCAACCCTTCCAGGCTCTTGACGAACAGGAACTGCGACAGCCAGGTTGACCCAGTCGCTGCCTGCCAGGCGGGTGCTGCCCAGGTGGGTGAAGGCAAACGGCGCCACCAACGCGGCCACCCCAACGTTCTGCCAGAAGGCCACCTGCGTGGCGTTCATGCTCGAACCGTTGCGACGGTTGGCCACGGTCAGCAGGGCGAACGCCAAGCCCCAGTGCAGGCCGATGGTGCCTTTGTCCAGCAGGTCGAAAGTCGGTACCACCAACACAAGGCCGGCGGTAACCATCTTGCGGGCGACGTGTGCTTGCTTGCTCGCGATATCGGCAGTTGCCTTGCTACGCCGCGTTACTCTTCGCCGTAGTTCATGATCGACAACAGGCGGATGGGCACCTGCACCAGCTGTTCGGGGCCATGCGGGGTTTCACCGTCGAAGGTCAGGCTGTCGCCGGCATGCATGTGATAGAGCTGGTTGCCATGGCGGTACACCAGTTCGCCTTCCAGCAGGTGGAGGAATTCGGTGCCCGGGTGGGCGAAGGTCGGGAACTCTTCGCTGGCGTCATCCATGCTCACCATGTACGCCTCGAAGTTCTTTTTCGGCCCCCTGGCGTGATTGAGCAAATGGTAGGTGTGGCCCTTCTCGGTGCCGCGGCGCACCACCTCCAGCCCTTCGCCGGCCTTCACCAGCAAGGCATTGCCGTCGGGCTGGTCATATTGGCTGAACAGCTTGGCCATCGGCATGCCCAGTACATCGCACAGGCGGCTGAGGGTGTCGAGGCTGGTGGACACCTGGGCGTTCTCGATCTTGCTCAGCATGCCTTGGCTGATGCCGGCGATGCGCGCCACGTCGGCGAGCTTGAGGGACTGGGCCTGGCGCTGGCGCTTGATCTGCAGGCCTAGGTACTGCTCCAGGCGAAGGCGCGGTTCGGTTTCGGTCGACATCGAATGTCCTGCACGGTTTCAGTTCAAGAATAAAGATTTCGCACTGGGAAAGTGCGAAAAGCAGCTGCGTTGACTGCTTCTTTCCTCGGGTGAAAACAAGTTTCCCATAAATAGAGCATAAATATCAGCCTGGGTTTTGAGTGGCCTGTGCGGGCCTCATCGCGGGCAAGCCCGCTCCTACAGGGGCTGCGGTGCATTTTTGCAGGAGCGGGCTTACCCGCGATGAGGCCAGATCAGGCGATACACAAGGGCGCTGTGGACAGAGTTGGCAAGTGCATTGCATTCCTGTAAGGAAAGTAAGTTTCTCGTGCGGAATCATTGCCCCTTACCCAGGAGTGTTCAACCCATGTTGCCAGCAGAAACCCAGCGCACCCTCGACCAGCACGGCATCAAGTACGTGCTGGCGCAGTTCGTCGATATTCATGGCTCGGCGAAGACCAAATCGGTGCCGGTCTCGGGCCTGAAGATGGTGGCCGAGGAGGGCGCCGGCTTTGCCGGGTTCGCCATCTGCGGCATGGGCATGGAGCCGCACGGCCCGGACTTCATGGCCCGTGGCGACCTTTCCACCTTGATCCCGGTACCGTGGCAGCCGGGGTACGGCCGGGTGGTGTGCGTGGGGCATGTCAACGGCCAGCCCTGGCCTTACGACAGCCGCTATGTGTTGCAACAAACAGGTGCAACGCCTGGCCGACAAGGGCTGGACCTTGAACACCGGCCTGGAGCCGGAATTCAGCCTGTTCCGCCGTGACGAAGGCGGCAAGCTGCAACTGGTGGATGCCTCCGACAACCTCGACAAGCCCTGCTACGACTACAAGGGCCTGTCGCGCTCGCGGCTGTTTCTCGAGCGCCTGACCGAGGCCCTGCAACCGGTAGGCTTCGACATCTACCAGATCGACCACGAAGACGCCAACGGCCAGTTCGAGATCAACTACACCTACAGCGACGCCATGGAGTCGGCCGACCGCTTTACCTTCTTCCGCATGGCCGCCGGTGAAATCGCCAACGACCTGGGGATGATCTGCTCGTTCATGCCCAAGCCCGACCCCAAGCGTGCCGGCAATGGCATGCACTTCCACCTCTCGCTGGCCAGCCGCACCAACAAGAACCTGTTCCACGACGCGTCCGACAGCAGCGGCATGGGCCTGTCGAAGCTGGCCTACCACTTTGCCGCAGGCTTGATGGCCCACGGCCCGGCGTTGTGTGCCTTTGCGGCGCCAACGGTCAACTCCTACAAGCGGCTGGTGGTGGGGCGTTCCTTGTCGGGTTCGACGTGGGCGCCGGCCTTCGTGGCCTGGGGTGCCAACAACCGTTCGGCGATGGTGCGCATCCCGTATGGCCGCCTGGAGTTCCGTCTGCCGGACGCCGGTTGCAACCCGTACCTGGTTACCGCCGCGATCATCGCCGCCGGGCTCGATGGCATCGACCGCCAGTTGGAGCCGGGCGAGATGTGCAACGAGAACCTTTACAACCTCAGCCTCGAAGAAATTGCTGCACGCGGCATCAAGACCCTGCCGCAATCGCTGAAGGAAGCCGCCGACGCGCTCGAAGCCGACCCGTTGTTCCGCGAGGTGTTGGGCGCCGAGATTGTCGACGAGTTCATCAAGCTCAAGCGCATGGAGTGGGTGGAGTACTGCCGCCATGTCTCCGACTGGGAAATCCAGCGTTACACCGAGTTCTTCTGACCGCCCCAATCCTCTGGGCGGCCAATACGACAGCGACCGCCCACTGCCTAGTAAGGAGCATCACCATGTGTGGAATCGTAGGTCTGTACCTGAAAAAGCCCGAGCTGGAGGCCCAGCTTGGCAAACTCTTCGAACCCATGCTCGAAGCCATGACCGACCGTGGCCCGGACAGCGCAGGCTTTGCCATCTACGGCGACGAGGTGGCGGATGGCTGGGTCAAGCTGACCCTGCAAGCCACGGATATCAACTACGACTGGGCCACCCTGATGGGCCAGCTGGAGGGGCGCCTGGGCTGCTCGCTTGACGGGTTCCAGAATGCCAGCGCGGCGGTACTCAAAGTGCATACCAGCGAAGCGGCTGCCCGCCAGGCACTGAGCGAACTGGCCCCGGCCGTGCGCATCATGAGCGCCGGGCAAAGCATCGAAATCCTCAAGGGTATGGGCCTGCCGGCTGAAATCTCCAGCCGTTTCGGCCTGGCCGGCATGAAGGGCAGCCACATCATTGGCCATACCCGCATGGCCACCGAAAGCGCCGTGACCATGGAAGGCAGCCACCCGTTTTCCACCGGTGCCGACCTGTGCCTTGTGCACAACGGCTCGCTGTCCAACCACTTCCGCCTGCGCCAGGAACTGAAGCGCGAAGGCATCAGTTTCGAAACCGATAACGACACCGAAGTGGCCGCCGGCTACCTGACCTGGCGCCTGCAGCAGGGCGATACCCTGGCCCAGGCCCTGGATGGCGCGCTGGAAGACCTGGACGGCTTCTTCACCTTCGCCATCGGCACCCGCAACGGCTTTGCCGTGATCCGCGACCCGATTGCCTGCAAGCCGGCAGTGCTAGCCGAGACCGAAGACTACGTGGCCATGGCCTCGGAATACCAGGCACTGGCCAGCCTGCCGGGTATCGAGCATGCCAAGGTCTGGGAGCCGGCTCCGGCCACCCTGTACGTCTGGGAGCGCGAAAGCGCCTGACCTGCCACCGAACCTCTGGAGAACCTTATGAAAACGATCGACCTTTCCAGCACTTCGGTGCGCGTGCTCAACCAGTCCCTGCACGGTGAGGTACAAGACCACGAATGGCGGGTGACCCACCCCGACGGCAAGCACAACCTGGCCGTGGGCATCAACGCGGCCGTGGCGGTGGATATCGAGGGCCACGCCGGTTACTACTGCGCCGGCATGAACCAGCAGGCTAGCGTGACCGTGCATGGCAACGTGGGCGTGGGCGTGGCCGAAAACATGATGTCTGGCTCGGTGCGGGTCAAGGGCAGTGCCTCCCAGGCCGCTGGCGCCACCGCCCATGGCGGGCTGCTGGTGATCGAGGGTGATGCCGGTGCCCGTTGCGGCATTTCCATGAAAGGCGTGGACATCGTGGTGGGCGGCAGCATCGGCCACATGAGCTGTTTCATGGGCCAGGCCGGGCGCCTGGTGGTGTGTGGTGATGCCGGCGATGCGTTGGGCGACTCGCTGTACGAGGTGCAGATTTACGTCAAAGGCTCGGTGCAGTCGCTGGGCTCGGACTGCATCGAAAAAGAAATGCGCGCCGAGCACCTTACAGCGTTGCAGGAGCTGCTGAACAAGGCAGGCCTGGAGCACAAGGCCGCCGATTTCAAACGCTACGGCTCGGCCCGCCAGCTGTACAACTTCAAAGTCGACAACGCCAGCGCGTACTGATCCAGGAGCATTGCCATGAGCGAACAATTCCCCCCGGTACTGCGTGAGTCGGCCACCTTCGATCGCCTGACCATCCAGGAAATTCAGCGTGCCGCCGAAACCGGCATCTACGACATTCGCGGTGGTGGCACCAAACGCCGTGTGCCGCACTTCGACGACCTGTTGCTGCTGGGTGCCAGCGTGTCGCGCTACCCGCTGGAAGGCTACCGCGAGAAGTGCGGCACCGATGTGGTGCTGGGCAACCGGTTTGCGAAAAAGCCGATCCACCTGAAAATCCCGGTGACCATCGCCGGCATGAGCTTCGGCGCGCTGTCGGCCAATGCCAAGGAAGCGCTGGGCCGTGGTGCGACCATCGCCGGCACCAGCACCACCACCGGCGACGGCGGCATGACCCCGGAAGAACGCGGCCAGTCGCAGCACCTGGTGTACCAGTACCTGCCGTCGCGCTATGGCATGAACCCGGATGACCTGCGCAAGGCCGATGCTATCGAGATCGTCCTCGGCCAGGGCGCCAAGCCGGGCGGTGGCGGCATGCTGTTGGGCATGAAAGTCACCGAACGGGTGGCCGGCATGCGCACCTTGCCGATTGGTGTCGACCAGCGCAGCGCCTGCCGCCACCCGGACTGGACCGGGCCGGACGACCTGGCGATCAAGATTGCCGAGATCCGTGAAATCACTGACTGGGAAAAGCCCATCTACGTGAAAATCGGCGCCAGCCGCCCGTACTACGACGTCAAGCTGGCAGTGAAGGCCGGTGCCGATGTGATCGTGCTCGACGGCATGCAGGGGGGGACTGCGGCGACGCAGGAAGTGTTCATCGAACACGTCGGCATCCCGATTCTGCCGGCCATCCCGCAGGCAGTGCAGGCCCTTCAGGAAATGGGCATGCACCGCAAGGTGCAGCTGATTGTATCGGGTGGCATTCGCAACGGTGCCGACGTGGCCAAGGCCATGGCACTGGGCGCCGATGCGGTGGCCATTGGTACGGCGGCGTTGATCGCCCTGGGTGACAACCACTCGCGACTGGACAGCGAACTGAAGAAGATTGGCTCGGCGGCCGGCTTCTATGACGACTGGCAGAACGGTCGCGACCCGGCCGGCATCACCACCCAGGACCCGGAGCTGGCCAAGCGCCTGAACCCGGAAGAGGCCGGGCGCCGATTGGCCAACTACCTGCGCGTACTGGTGCTGGAAGCGCAGACCATGGCACGGGCGTGTGGCAAGTCGCACCTGCACAACCTGGACCCGGAGGACCTGGTGGCGTTGACCGTGGAAGCGGCGGCGATGGCACGGGTGCCGCTGGCGGGGACTGCGTGGGTACCGGGCCAGGCGCAGTACTGATCTACCCCGACACCGCCGGCTGCCAGCCGGCGGTTTTCATTGCACAGGAGTGACTCTATGAAGCTTGCCCTTGCTGTTGTGCTGTTCGCACTGACACCGCTGGCCTATGCCGCGCAACCCACCCTGGACACCGGCAACACCGCCTGGATGATCTGCGCCGCGATGTTCGTGCTGATGATGTGCATACCCGGCCTGGCGCTGTTCTACGGTGGCATGGTACGGGCGAAGAACTTCCTTTCGGTGTTCACCCAACTGTTTGCCGTAGCGGGTGTGATCGGCATCCTTTGGGTGCTGTTTGGCTACAGCCTGGTGGTCGACACCACGGGTATGGTCGAGGGGCAGTTGACCTTCAACAGCTTCATCGGCGGCCTGGACAAGGCGCTGATGCTGAACATCGGCCACGACAGCCTGGTGGGCACGATCCCGGAAGGTGTGTTCGCGGTGTTCCAGCTGACGTTCGCCATCATCACCCCAGCGCTGATTGCCGGTGGTTTTGCCGAGCGCATGAAGTTCAGTGCGTCGTTGCTGTTCATGGGGGCCTGGTTCGTGCCGTGACCCGGCTGAAACAGGCATTGGGGTATGACGACAGCCTGGACGTGTTCGGGCTGCATGGCGTGGGCGGGATGGTCGGTGCGATTCTGACCGGGGTGTTTGCTGCACCGGGGTTGGGCGGTTATGTGGAGGGCGTATCGCCGATAGGGCAGGCGCTGGTGCAGTTGAAGGGGGTGGCGTTCACCTTCGTCTACTGCTTCGTGGTGAGCTGGGCGATTCTTGGGGCCATCAAGCTGACCGTGGGCCTGCGGGCCAGTCGGGAAGAGGAAGAGCAGGGGCTGGACCTGGCGGAGCACAATGAGCGGGCGTACAACCTCTGATGGCAAGTGGTCTGTGCTGGCCTCTTCGCGGGGTTGCCCGCGAAGAGGCCAGCACAGGCTGAATCAGTGCCCCATGGCCAACTTTGCACTCATCTGCCGACGACGGTAGGCACTGTCACGCGAAGCCAGCCACCAGTACAGCGGCGAGGTAATCGCCAAGCCCACCAGCCAGGACAGGTCAGCCCCGTTGATGTGCTCGGAAATCGGCCCGACATACAGCGGCGTGTTCATGAACGGGGTCTGCACCACGATGCCCACGGCATAGGCGATCAGCGCCTGCGGGTTGTAACGGCCGTAGATACCGCCATCGACCTGGAAGATCGACTGGATGTCGTAGTCCCCCTTGTGAATCGCGTAGAAGTCGATCAGGTTGATCGCCGTCCATGGCACCAGCACCACCAACAGCACCAGCACCATGTCGACGAAGTGGCCGATGAAGTCTGCCGAGGCGAACACCGCCACCACACAGCAGGCCGACAGCACGATCAGCGAAAGTATCGCGCGGCTCTTGGCGGTTGGGATCCAGCGGTAGGCGAAGGTTTGCACCAGGGTGATGATCGACAGCACAGCACCATACAGGTTGAGGGCGTTGTGGCTGATGACACTGAGCAGGAACAGCACCAGCATGACCGGGCCAAGGGTGCCGGTGGCCAGCTTGACCGCGTCCATGGTGTCCATGCCGGCCGGGATCGCCAGTACCGCCACGGCGCCGAAGATGAACGACAGGCTCGAACCCAGGGCTGAGCCCAGGTAGGTGGTCCAGAAGGTCGAGCTGACTTTCACATCCGCCGGCAGGTAGCGTGAGTAGTCCGACACATAGGGCGCAAAGGCGATCTGCCACAGCGCCGCGAGCGACACGGTGGCCAGCCAGCCGGCCAGGTTGAAGCCGCCGCGGGTGAGGAAGTCGTCGCTTTGCACGTGGGTGAAGATGTAACCGAAGCCCACCACGATGCCGATGCCCAGCACCCAGGTGCCGATACGGTTGAGCACGTGGATGAAGCGGTAGCCGATGATGCCGATGATGCCCGAGCCCAGCGCACCGATGACGATGCCCACCGGTAC
The DNA here is from genome assembly GCF_000730605.1 of Pseudomonas monteilii NBRC 103158 = DSM 14164. Lineage (GTDB taxonomy): Bacteria > Pseudomonadota > Gammaproteobacteria > Pseudomonadales > Pseudomonadaceae > Aquipseudomonas > Aquipseudomonas monteilii. The sequence continues at coordinate 56,482 of NZ_BBIS01000042.1, forward strand.
CGGCACGGCGTCGACCACGCCATGCAGCGACTTGCCGGCGAGCACGATGTTGGAGGCGAAGAAACCGATATACATGACCCCGGAGATCACCACCACCAGCAGCGCGCCAAGGGTACCGAACTGGGCGCGGCTCTGGATCATCTGCGGGATGCCCATTTGCGGGCCCTGGGCCGAGTGCAGTGCCATCAACACACCACCAACCAGGTGGCCGACCAGGATGGCGATGATGCCCCACACCAGGTTCAGGTGGAACAACTGCACGCCCAGCGCGCCGGTAACGATGGGCAGCGGCGCGATGTTGCCGCCGAACCACAGTGTGAACAGATCCCTTACCTTTCCGTGGCGGTCTTGCGGCGGTACGTAGCCGATCGTGTGTTTTTCTATGAGGGGTGCCGAATTGGCTGCACTGGTCATGACTGACTCCAAGGCAAGGTAGGGCATCGGGAACTGCCCGGGGGCGTGCCGGCGAAGGGCGACGCGTTCTTGTTGGAGGGATGATGCGGGGCGCGGGGATAACGAGAAATTAGTAAATATGTACCCATAAACCTTAAAAAACCTAAGGCTGACAAAAGCTTAAGCGGTGGACGGTAGCAAGGAGGGTGCCAGTTGGCGGGAGGGCTTGTAGTAGAGGGGTTTGTGGTCTGGCGGGCTGATTTTAGTGGGCTGTGCTGGTGCGCTGCGCCCGTTTTCAGGGCGCAGGCAAAACAGCTACATCGGCAACAACCGATCCTGAATCACCTCTTTCATCACCAAGGTCGAACTTAACCGCTTCACATTGGGAATGCTGGTCAGCTTCTCGTCATACAGCTTCTGAAACGCCGGCAAGTCCTTTGCCACCACGTGCAGCAGGTAGTCCGGGTCACCAAACAGCCGCTGCGCCTCGACAATCTGCGGGATCTCGGCCACTGCCGCTTCAAAGTCCGCCACCGGCTGGCGGGTGACTTCGCGCAGGGTCACGAATACCAGCGCGGCAAAGTTCAGCCCCACAGCGCTCGGCGCCAGGCGGGCGTGATAGCCCAGAATCGCCCCGGACGCCTCCAGTGCCTTCAGGCGCCGATGGCAGGGCGAGAGGCTGAGCCCCACGCGATCGGCCAGTTCGGTCACCGAGAGGCGACCGTCTTTTTGTAGCTCGGCAAGAATCTTTCGATCGGTCCTGTCCATTGAGAAGGATCTTCCAGTAATTGAACCACGAAGGGGAATATACGAAAGAAAATCCCTGAGCGGAATCCGTAATCTTTCGACATCCCAAGGCAGTGGAAAAAGGAAGATTCAAGTGGCTATCAGTGTTCTGACGGCATTCTGGGCCGTGTCGATGCTGTTCGTGATTACCCCGGGGGCAGACTGGGCCTACGCTATTTCGGCGGGCATGCGCGGGCGCTGGGTGATGCCGGCGGTGGCGGGCATGCTGTCGGGGCATTTCCTGGCCACCCTGGTGGTGGCGGCTGGGGTCGGCAGCCTGCTGGCCGGCCACCCGTTGGCGCTGACCTTGCTGACCCTGGCAGGGTGCAGCTACCTGTTGTGGTTGGGCGGCAACCTGTTGCTGAGCCCGGCATTACCCGAGGCCGGGCAGGGCGGTGTGGGAGAATCGGGCTCGCGCTGGGCGTTGAAGGGTTTTTGCGTCAGCGGGTTGAACCCGAAAGTGTTCCTGCTGTTCCTGGCCCTGTTGCCGCAGTTCACCGACCCGCAGTCAAGCTGGCCGGTGCCGTTGCAGATTTTGCTGCTGGGCCTGGTGCACCTGTGCAGCTCGCTGGTGATCTATTCGTTGGTCGGCTATGGCGCCAAGGCGGTGCTGAGCACCCGGCCGGGGGCGGCCAGGCTGGTCGGGCGGGTGTCGGGGGTGGCGATGATCACGGTGGCCTTAGGCTTGATAGTGGGGCAGATCAACTGAGTTCACCGGTTTCAAAAGGCTTCAGATAAACTCGCAGCAGTCCACAGCACAACCAGGATGTGCCCGATGCCCGAGACAACCCAACTGTTAACGTTTGCCCTGATCTGCCTCGGCATGGTGCTGACCCCGGGGCCGAACATGATTTACCTGATTTCCCGCTCGATCTGCCAGGGGCGCAAGGCCGGCTTGATTTCCCTTGGCGGCGTAGCGCTGGGTTTCGTCATCTACATGTTCTGCGCTGCACTGGGCATCACCGCCCTGGTGATGGCTGTGCCTTTTGCCTACGATGCGCTGCGCATTGGTGGCGCGCTGTACCTGCTGTACCTGGCCTGGCAAGCGCTGCGCCCGGGCGGTCGCTCCCCGTTCCAGGTCAAGGACCTGCCGGCGGACAGCCCGCGCCGGCTGTTCACCATGGGCTTTGCCACCAGCCTGCTGAACCCCAAGATCGCCGTCATGTACCTGTCGTTGATGCCGCAGTTCATCGAGCCAGGGCATGGCAGCGTGCTGCTGCAGTCGCTGGTGCTGGGGTCGACGCAGATCGCCATCAGCGTTTCGGTCAATGCACTGATCGCAGTCATGGCCGGGTCGATCGCCGTATTCCTCGCCGGTCGCCCGTTGTGGCAGCAGGTTCAGCGCTGGCTGATGGGGACGGTGCTGGCGGGCCTGGCCGTGCGAATGCTGGCCGAAGGGCGGCGCTGATCGCTAGGCCTCAGGCGGCGGCTCCTGGGGCAGGTACAAGGTAAAAGTGGTGCCCTGGCCCGGCACACTGTTCACCTGCACATCGCCCCCGGACTGCTTGGCAAAACCGAACACCTGCGACAGCCCGAGCCCGGTGCCTTCACCCGGTGCCTTGGTGGTGAAGAACGGGTCGAAGATGCGCTCCAGCAGTTCGGCGGCAATGCCGACACCGCTGTCGCTCACCGAAATCGCCGCGAACTGGCCCGGCTGTGGCGCCTGGCCACGCAGGGTGGGCAGGTGCTGGTCGGCCTGCAGGCGCAGCTGCAAGGTGCCTTCGCCGGCCATGGCATCGCGGCCGTTGAGCATCAGGTTGATTACCGCGGTTTCCAGCTGGTTGAGGTCGGCACGGATATGGCAAGGCGCCTGCGGCAACTGCAGTTCGACCTGGATCCGCGCACCGGTGGCCGTGTCGAGCATGTCGGCCATGGCTTCCAGTCGTGGCCCGACCTCGAACACTTGCGGGCTCAGGGCCTGGCGGCGGGCGAAGGCCAGCAACTGACCGGTCAGCCTGGTACCGCGGTCAACGGTGTCGGACATGGTTTTGAGGTAGCGCTCTCGACGCTGTGCGTCGAGGTTGGGGCGCTGCAGAAAATGCAGCGATGAGCGAATGATGGTCAGCAGGTTGTTGAAGTCATGGGCCACGCCGCCTGTCAGTTGGCCGATGGCTTCGAGCTTCTGGGCCTGGCGCAGCACGGCTTCTGTGTGTAGCAACTGGCTGGTGCGTTCATCCACGCGCTGTTCGAGGGTGGCATTCAGCGCCTCCAGTGCCGCCATGGCCTCACGCACTTCGGCGTGGGCCTTTACCCGCTGGACATGCGCCCAGGAGCGCTCGGTGACTTCGCTGATCAGTGCCTGTTCATAGTGGGTCCACTCCCGTGGCGCCTTGTCGTGGATGGCCATCAGCGCGGTCAGCCGGCCGCCTTTGATCAGGGGCATGCAAATAGTCGCGGTAATGCCGATGGCCTGGAAGGTGGCAGCTTCCTCCGGGGACAGCTCGCTCAGGTTGTCCCGGATGACCAACGGCAGGCCACTGCGCAGGCGGCCGACCGCCAGCTTGCCGAAATCCTCCAACCGATAGCGGCCCAACAGATGCGGCGAGCCTGGCGCCACGGCGTCACCGCAGATGGTGAAACCGTCCTCGTCGGGCTCCATCACCGCATAGGCGCAACTCGACAGTTGCAGGTGTTCGACCAGCAGGCGCGTGGTAGTGGCAAGGATCTGGTCCGGGGCGGTGGCGTCGGCCACGGCACGGCCCAGGTCGTCGAGGAATTTCAGGCGCTGGTTGGCGAGCACGCTGGCGGTGGTTTCGGTGACTGTATCGAGCATGCCCAGCACCTTGCCGTCGTGGTCACGGATGGGGCTGTAGCAGAAGGTGAAATAGGCCCGTTCGGGGCTGCCGTTGCGGTCGATGACGAGCGGGAAGTCTTCGATGTACACCGCCTCGCCGGCCAGGGCGCGGTTGGCCATGTGGCCGATGTCGGCCCAGGCTTCCTGCCACACGGCGCGGAAGGGGATGCCCAATGCCGAAGGCTTCTGCCCGAGAATCTGCGAAAAGGCGTCGTTGTGCAGGGTGAGCAGGTCTGGCCCCCAAAGCACGGCTTGCGGGAAGCGCGAGGCTAGGCACAGGGCCAGGCTGGTTTTCAGCGGGTCGGGCCAGTGCTGCAGCGGGCCCAGTGTGGTGGCGGCCCAGTCGTGGTTGCGGATGCGCTCGGCCATCAGCCCGCCGCCGTCTAGCCATTTTGCCATTTGCTCTGCTGGTCCTTTTGCGTAAGGCCTTAAGGGTGCATCCAGAATAGACGTTTGGCGAGAATTTTTGGTGGCTTGCCGGCGATAGGGCCGATACAGGCTAGCGAATGAAGTGCACCTTGCCAGTGTCGTCATTGCCCATGTAGATGCCATAAACACCGGCCTGCCGTTCGAGGATATAGCGCTCGAGAATCTGCCGGATTGCCGGATAGTAGATCTCGTCCCACGGGATCTCGTCCGGTTCGAAAAACTTGTACGCCAGCGTCTCGGCCCCGTACTGCCCGGTTTCTTCGATGACGATGGCGCGGAAGATGATATACACCTCGCTGATTTTCGGCACGCTGAAGATCGAATAAGGCGAAACGATGTCGGCACGTACGCCGCTTTCTTCCCACACCTCGCGCAGCGCCGCCTGCTCGGTGGTTTCGCCGGCTTCCATGAAACCAGCCGGCAAGGTCCAGGTACCCGGGCGCGGGGGGATGGCGCGCTGGCACAGCAGGTACTTGCCATCGCGCTCGATGATGCAGCCGGCGATGATCTTCGGGTTCACGTAGTGGACGTAACCGCAGCCGTTACAGTGCAGGCGTTCGTGGGTATCGCCTGTGGGAACGCCCCGGGCCAGTTCCGTGGTGCAGTGCGGGCAGTAGCGCGGGGCGTTGGGCATGATCAGCGGCCTATGCGGTTCTTATATACGTGGATCCTTCAGGGCCAGGGGCTCGACCATGTCGCGCACCTTGGCGTTGTCATCCTGCTTTTGACGCAGGTAGTCCAGGGCTACCTTGGCGGCAGCGCGGACGTGGTCGACAGAGGCCTGGTGGGCCACCAGCGGGTCGCCGCCCTTGATCGCCTCGACGATCTTTTCCATTTCGCGGTTGCTGGCGCCACGGCGGTTTTCCTGCGACACCGAGGTGGCACGCAGGTAGCTGATGCGCGCCTGCAACTGGCGCAGCTGCTGGGCCGCCACCTGGTTACCGGAGCCTTCCAGCAGCACATCGTAGAAACCTTGAACCGAGTCCAGCACCTGTTGCAGTTCGCCTTCTTCGAGGGCCTCGCGGTTGACCTCCAGCGCACGTTCCAGGGCACGGATGTCCTTGGCTTTGGCGTTGAGGGTGAACAACTGCACGATCAGCCCTTCGAGCACGCAACGCAGCTCGTAGATGTCGCGGGCATCTTCCAGGGTAATAATGGCTACACGCGGGCCCTTGGCGTCGGCGAATTCCACCAGGCCTTCGGATTCCAGATGTCGCAGCGCTTCGCGCACCGAGGTACGGCTGACCCCAAGGCGGTCGCAGAGGTCACGCTCGACCAGGCGGTCGCCTGGCAGCAGGTGGAAGTTCATGATCGCGGCGCGCAGCTTGTCGAGCACGATTTCGCGCAGGGTAACGGGGTTGCGGTTGACCTTGAAGCTGTCGTCGAGTGGCTGGCGTTTCATCAGGTGCGCTCTTTATGAGGCTGTTGCGCCAACATCGCGGAATACCCCGAACCGAGGCGTTCCATGCAGTGGTTCGAACAGCCCGTTGTTAACGGGTTGGCTCCGCATCGGCTTCGGCAAACGCTTCACGGGCCAGGCGGAAGCTGTCCACCGCCGCGGGTACGCCGCAGTAAATGCCGACCTGGAGCAGGATTTCGCGAATCTGTTCACGGCTCAAGCCATTGCGCAGTGCGCCCCGAATGTGCAGCTTGAGTTCGTGGGGCCGGTTGAGCGCGGAAATCATGGCCAAGTTTATCATGCTGCGCTCTTTGAGCGACAAGCCTTCGCGGCCCCAGACGTGGCCCCAGCAGTATTCGGTGACCAGTTCCTGCAAAGGCTGGGTGAACGCGTCGGCGTTCTGGATCGAGCGGTTGACGTAGTCCTCGCCCAGCACCTGGGTGCGGATGGCCAGGCCTTTCTCGTACTTTTCGTTGCTCATCTGCAGTACTCCGGAATAAAACAGGGGCCGCAACCGAGGGTGAGACGATGAGCGCGGCCCCTAAAAGGGTGATCAGCCAAGCGGGGGCAGGGCGCCCAGCTTGCCTTTGTGGTACACCATCGGCGTTGCCGGCTGCTCGGGCAGCACCAGGTTTTTCACAGCGCCCACGATGATCGCGTGATCCCCGCCGTCATACTCGCGCCACAGTTCGCACTCGATGATCGCCGTAGCCTTGGCCAGCAGCGGGTTGCCCAGCTCGCTCAGGTGCCAGTCGATGCCTTTGGCCTTGTCCTTGCCCTTGCCGGCGAAGGCATAGGCTTCGGCGGTCTGGTCGGCGGACAGCAGGTGGATCGCAAACTGCTTGCTGTCGCGCAGGATCGGGTAGGTGTCGGAGGCGTAGTTGGGGCAGAACAGCACCAGCGCCGGGTCGATCGACAGCGCGCTGAAGGCGCTGGCGGTGATGCCGACGATGGCGCCGTCGGCGTCCAGGGTGGTGACTACCGTGACGCCGGACGGGAAGGAGCCCATCACGTCTTTGTAGATGCCGGGTTCGATCATCTCGTGTTCCTCTTAGCGCATCACGAACGGGTCGGGCATCGGCGCGGTGGACAGGTTGATCCACACGGTCTTCAGCTCGGTATAGGCCAGCACCGAATCGATGCCGCTCTCGCGGCCGTAGCCGCTGTTCTTGAAGCCGCCGATCGGCGCCATGGCCGACACGGCGCGGTAGGTGTTGACCCAGATGATCCCCGAGCGCACGTCGCGGGCCAGGCGGTGGGCACGGCCCAGGTCGCGGGTCCAGATGCCGGCGGCAAGTCCGAACTGCGAGTCGTTGGCGATTTCCAGTGCCTCTTCTTCGGTCTTGAAGCGGATCACCGCAGCAACCGGGCCGAACACCTCTTCTTGCATGATGGTCATCGCGTTGCTGTCGCACTCGAACAGGGTCGGCTCGTAGAACCAGCCGTCACCTTCGACCTCGGCACGCTTGCCGCCCATGTGCAGCTTGGCGCCTTCGGCCTTGGCTGCAGCGACCAGGCCTTCAACCACCGCGAGTTGTTGCGCGGTGGCCATGGGGCCCATTTCGCTGGCGTCGTCCTGCGGGTTGCCGATGCGGATGCGCTTGGCGCGGGCGATCAGGCGTTCGACGAACACGTCGAAGATTTCGTCCTGTACCAGCAGGCGCGAACCGGCCACGCAGCTTTGGCCGGAGGCGGCATAGATGCCGGCCACGGCGCCATTGATGGCGCTGTCCAGGTCGGCGTCGGCAAAGATGATGTTCGGCGACTTGCCACCCAGTTCCAGCGACAGCTTGGCAAAGTTTTCGGCGCTGCTGCGCACCACATGGCGCGCGGTGGCGGCGCCGCCGGTGAAGGCGATCTTGCGCACCAGCGGGTGGCGGGTCAGCGCCGCGCCGGTGCTTGGGCCGTAACCGGTGACCACGTTGACCACACCGGCCGGGAAACCGGCCTCAAGGGCCAGGCGGGCCAGTTCGAGGATGGTCGCCGAGGCGTGCTCGGACGGCTTGAGCACGATGGTGTTGCCGGCGGCCAGGGCCGGGGCCAGCTTGATCGCGGTGAGGTACAGCGGGCTGTTCCACGGGATGATGCCGGCCACTACGCCAATCGGCTCGTGCACGGTGTAGGCGAACAGGTCGGGCTTGTCCAACGGCAGGGTGCCGCCTTCGAGCTTGTCGGCAAGGCCCGCAGTGTAGTGGAAGAACTCTGGCAGGTAGCCCACCTGGCCGCGGGTTTCGCGGATCAGCTTGCCGTTGTCGCGGCTTTCCAGCTGGGCTAGGTGCTCCTTGTTTTCGGCAATCAGGTCGCCCAGGCGACGCAGCAGCTTGCCGCGCGCGGTAGCGGTGATGCTACGCCATTCCTTGCTGTCGAAGGCACGCTGGGCGGCCTGCACCGCCAGTTCGACGTCGGCTTCATCGGCGTCGGGCAGTTGCGCCCAGGCCTGAGCGGTGGCCGGGTTGAGGCTGTCGAAGGTCTTGCCGCTCTGGGCATCGCGCCATTGGCCGTCGATGCACATCTGGAAACGAACGAGGGTCATGCAACAATCCCCTTGGCGGATTCGGTGAGGGTGCGGGCTTGCGCGAGGAAGTCCAGCAGCATCTTGTTGACTTCACGCGGGGCTTCTACCGGCATCATATGCCGTTGCTCGGCGAGGACCACACTGTGCGCCCCAGGAATGCTGGCGGCGAGCTGGCGGGTCATGGCCGGGGTCGAGCCCGAGTCGAGTTCGCCGGTGGCGATCAGCGTCGGCACCTGGATGCTGCCCAGGTCGTTGGCGCGGTACATGTCTTGGGTGGCGAACAGCGAATAGGTGGTGTGGTAGCCCTGCGGGTCGTTGCTCGCCAGCACCTGGCGGATGGCGGCGACCTGCGCCGGGTTGGCAGCCTTGTATTCACGGCTGAACCAGCGGTCCAGGGCGGCGTCGACGTTGGCGTCGGGGCCCAGCTGCGCAGCCTGGGCGGCGCGGGCAATAACGCCGGCGCTCTGCTCGGGGGTGCGGTTGAACACGCTGTTGAGTACCACCAGTGCTGCCAGGCGTTGCGGGTAGTTCAGGGCAAATGCACGGGCAACCAGGCCGCCCATGGAGAAGCCGATCACGGTGGCTTGTGTGATTTGCAGGTGGTCAAGCAGTTCGGCGAGCTGGGCGGCATAGCCTTCCAGGCCGATGTCGGCAGCCGGCAGGGCGCTTTGGCCGTGGCCGAGCATGTCGTAGACGATGACGCGGTAGTCGTTGGCCAGGCCAACGATCTGACCGCCCCACATTTCCTTGTTCAGGCCCACGCCGTGGATCAATACCACGGGTTGGCCCTGGCCGACGGACAGGTAGCTGGTGCCGGCAGGGGTGTGTTCAGCGACAGGCTGAATCATGGAGGGCGCTCCTTGAAGGTCGGGCGCGGCGGGTAAGCACGCCACGCCCCGGCCCCGTTTTGGTTGTTGTTATTGAGCGTTGGCTTTTTCGGCAGCCAGTTCTTCCAGGTCGATGTAGCGGTTGCCGATGCGCGGGTGCAGGCGGCCGCCGTCGGCAGCGCCCAGAACCACGACGATTTCATCGGCACGCGGGGCGTCTTCGATCTGCATTTCCAGGGTGATGTAGTGCGAACGCAGGCCTTCGTCGTCCTTCTGCATCATCGGGATCTGGATCGAGGTGCCTGGGCCGCCACGTTTGTTGGTGAAGCTCAGGTAGCTCTTGGCCTGTACCGCTTCGCGGTAGTGGTTGCCGAAGCGCAGGGTGTGGATCACCGCCGAGGCGTGCTCGATTTCGCCATCGGCGCCCACTACTGCAGCTTTACCGTAGGCTTCGATCTTGTCGGCACCGCCGATGGCGGCAGTCAGGCGCTCGACCATCAGGGCACCCAGCTCCGAGCAGTTGGCGCGGATTTCCGGCTTCAGATCTTCAACGAAACCGCGACCGGCCCATGGGTTCTTGATCACGACGGCCAGGCCGACCATGGTCACCGGCTTGTCGGTGGCCTTGCCGCCTTCGATGCGGGTCTCTTCGGAGTAGGTGACGATCTTGCGGATTTCGAAACTCATGGGTGGCTCCTGGTGAGGGTTATCAGCTCTTGTTGTCTGATGGTATACCATAATATTTGTTGTGCAAGAGGGGGCTGGAAATTTCTCTTGCTGGGAGACGAAAGGTGGCGTGATGCCTTGATTCTTGTGGTGTCTGTACTGGCCTCTTCGCGGGCAAGGCCGCTCCCACAGGGATCGCACAGTCTTCCTGCCTTGCGCCGATTTCATAAAAAAGCCCGCTCACGCAGGCCTCAGAGGCCCACGGGAGCGGGCGTGTCCCGCAATGATTCAGGCAATGGGAATTCAGGCGAACGCCGGCACCACTTCCTTGATGAACAGCTCCAGCGACTTCTTCTTCTCGGCGTGTGGCAGGCTGTTGTCGCACCAGAAGCTGAACTCGTCGACACCGAGCTCCTGGTAGTACTTGATGCGCGCAATGATTTCTTCCGGGGTGCCGATCATGGTGTTCTTGCGGATATTCTCCAGCTCGAACGCCGGCACCTCGGCGAACTTCGACTCCGGGCTTGGCTCCAGGAAGCCGTTGACCGGGGTGGTCTTGTTGCCGAACCAGGCGTCGAAGGTGCGGTAGAAGCGCGAGATGGCCTGGGCACCGACTCTCCAGCCTTCCGGATCGGCTGGGCTGTGTACATGGGTGTGGCGCAGCACCATCAGTTGCGGGCGCGGCACATCCGGGTTGTTGTCGAGGGCGGCTTGGAATTTGTTCTTCAGGTCCAGCACTTCTTCGTCCCCCTTCATCAGCGGGGTTACCATGACGTTGCAGCCGTTGGCCACGGCGAAGTTATGCGAGTCCGGGTCGCGGGCAGCGATCCACATCGGTGGGGTGGCGTTGAACGGCTTCGGTACGCTGGTGGAAGTGGGGAACTTGTAGACTTCGCCGTCGTGGGCGTAGTCGCCTTCCCACAGCTTGCGCACCACCGGCACCATCTCGCGCAGCGCCTTGCCGCCGTCGGTGGCCGGCATGCCGTTGGCCATGCGGTCGAATTCGAACTGATAGGCGCCACGGGCCAGGCCCACTTCCATGCGCCCGTTGCTGATCACGTCGAGCAGGGCGCATTCACCCGCCACGCGGATCGGGTTCCAGAACGGCGCGATGATGGTGCCGGCGCCCAGGCGGATCTTGTCGGTGCGTGCGGCCAGGTAGGCCAACAGCGGCATCGGGCTTGGCGATATGGTGTATTCCATGGCGTGGTGTTCGCCAATCCACACGGTGCTGAAACCGCCGTTTTCGGCCATCAGGGTCAGTTCGGTCAGGTCTTCGAACAGCTGGCGGTGGCTGACCTGTTCATCCCAACGTTCCATGTGTACGAACAACGAAAATTTCATGGGGCTTTCCTCAACGCTTGAAAGGGGCTGGCGCCGGGCGGGGGGGCGCCAGGGGGCTCGATTCAGAATAGGCTTCAGGCAAAGGCCGGCAGGCTGGCCATCTTGCCGCGGCAGTACACCATCGGCCGTGGCGCTTCTGCTGGGACGATCAGGTTGTGCACCTTGCCGACCATGATGGCGTGGTCGCCACCTTCATATTCACGCCACAGTTCGCATTCGATAACGGCGGTGGCGCCGGCCAGGATGGGGTTGCCCAGTTCGCTCAGGGTCCACTCGATACCACTGGCCTTGTCCTTGCCCTTTTTGGCGAACGCATAGGCTTCTGCCTGCTGTTCACCTGAGAGCAGGTGAATGGCGAAACGCTTCTGCTTCATCAGCACAGGGTAGGAATCGGAGGTGTAGTTGGGGCAGAACAGCACCAGCGGCGGATCCATCGACAGGGAGGAGAAGGCGCTGGCAGTCAGGCCGACAACCGAGCCGTCATCGTCCAGGGTAGTGATGACGGTAACGCCGGAGGGGAAGGAGCCCAGGACGTGCTTGTAGACGGTTGCGTCGATCATCGGGTGTACCTCTAAAGGGCTGCGGTGGTCCGCGGTTTTTATCGTTGATGTGTCTGATGGTATACCGTAATACCTAATTTGCAAGCGGAATTTTCAAGCCTGTTTTTTCACGATGAACGGCGCGAACCCACGAATAACGTGGCCTTGAGTGGTGAGGTGGTTTGTCGCAGGCGTTTCACGAGCAGATCAGCGGCCGTTTTTTCCTGCGGATCAGTGTTGTCAAAAGTTTGGAATACCATAATATGGTCCGCAGCTGAGAGGCCGCCCTGGATGCGGTTTCCTTACAACGATAAAAACGACCTTTCGAGCTGAATCCTATGTCCCAACCGTCGTCGCAACACCCGTTTGTCGAGAACCACACGGTCGATTACGTTCCACCTGCCGAGCGCCACGGGAAGGCGCGCGACCTGTTCACTCTCTGGTTCAGTACTAACATTGCGCCACTGCCTATCGTCACCGGCGCCATGGTGGTCCAGGTGTTCCACCTCAATCTGTTATGGGGGCTGATCGCCATTGTGCTGGGCCATCTGGTCGGCGGCGTGGTCATCGCCCTGGCCTCTGCGCAGGGACCGCAGCTGGGCATTCCACAGATGGTGCAGAGCCGTGGCCAGTTCGGTCGCTACGGCGCCTTGCTGATCGTGTTCTTCACCGCCCTGATTTATGTCGGCTTCTTCATTTCAAACATTGTCCTAGCGGGCAAGACCATCCATGGCATCACCCCAAGCGTGCCGATGCCGGGCGCGATCGTGATCGGCGCCCTGAGCGCCACTGCCATTGGCGTGATCGGTTATCGCTTCATTCATATTCTGAACCGTATCGGTACCTGGGTGATGGGGTCGGCACTGCTGGCCGGCTTCATCATGATGTTCGCCCAGGACCTGCCGGCCGACTTCTTCAGCCGTGGTGCATTCAACCTGGCGGGCTTCATCGCCACCGTATCGTTGGGCACCATCTGGCAGATCAGCTTCTCGCCATACACCTCCGACTACTCGCGCTACCTGCCGCGTGAAGTAGGCATCGCCAAGCCGTTCTGGGCCACGTACTTCGGCGCCACCCTGGGCACCATCCTGTGCTTCAGCTTTGGTGCGGTGGCGGTGCTGTGCGTGCCGGAAGGCACCGACGCCATGGATGCAGTGAAGCAGGCCACTGGCTGGTTGGGCCCGATCCTGATGGTGCTGTTCCTGCTCAACATCATCAGCCACAACGCCCTCAACTTGTATGGCGCGGTGTTGTCGATCGTGACCGCGATCCAGACCTTCATGGCCGAATGGACACCGAGCATCAAGGTGCGGGTGTTGCTGGCATCGGTGATTCTGGTGGGCTGCGGGATGGTTGCACTGAATGCCTCGGCGGATTTCATTGGCCACTTCATCGGCCTGATCCTGGCGCTGTTGCTGGTGCTGGTGCCGTGGGCTTCGATCAACCTGATCGACTTCTACCTGATCAAGAAGGGGCAGTACGACATTGCGTCGATCTTCAGTGCTGATGGCGGTATCTATGGCCGCTTCAATCACCACGCGATCATTGCCTACGCCTGCGGGATTCTGGTGCAGCTGCCGTTTGCCAATACGTCGCTGTATGTGGGGCCGTATTCCAACATTGTCGAAGGGGCGGACTTGTCCTGGTTGTTCGGGTTGATCGTCACGGTGCCGCTGTATTACTGCCTGGCGACGCGCGGCAAGGCTGTCGAGAAGGCTGGGCGGGTTGTGAGTGTTAACGACTGATAGATGACTTTTGCTGCAAATGGGGCTGCTTTGCAGCCCCTGTTGTTTCAGTTCAAACCTTGAACTGCGCCACCATGCCGTTCAGGTCCACCGCCAGTCGCGACAGATCCTGCGCCGCCGCACTGGTCTGGTTCGCACCCGCCGACGTCTGCATCGCCAGATCACGAATGTTCACCAGGTTACGGTCCACCTCGCGTGCCACCTGCGCCTGCTCCTCCGAAGCACTGGCAATCACCAGGTTGCGCTGGTTGATCGCCGCAATCGCCTCGGCAATCACCTCCAACGCCTGGCCGGCGGCTTGTGCCACTTCCAATGTGCCCGATGCACGCCCCTGGCTGCTGTGCATCGCCGTCACCGCCCGCTCGGTACCGTTCTGGATACCGGCGATCATCTGCTCGATCTCCGCCGTCGACTGCTGGGTGCGGTGGGCGAGGGCGCGAACCTCGTCTGCCACCACCGCAAAGCCACGGCCCGCCTCGCCTGCGCGGGCTGCTTCGATAGCGGCGTTCAGCGCCAGCAGGTTGGTTTGCCCGGCAATCGCGCCAATCACATCCAGCACGCGGCTGATCTCGTTGGCATTGCTGGCCAGTTGCTCGATTTCGGCCGAGGTGCCCGTTACGTCAGCCACCAGATGCTGAATGGATGCCAGCGCCTGATTGACCCGGTCGCGGCCATCGCGGGTGGTCTGGTCGGCGCCCTTGGAAGCATCGGCAGTGCTGACCGCATTGTTCGCGACCTCTTCGACGGCGGCGGTCATCTGGTTGACGGCGGTGGCCGCCTGGTCGATTTCCGCGCTCTGCTGGTGCAGGCCGCGGCTGGTGTCTTCGGTAACGGTGTGCAGCTCTTCCGAAGCCGAGGCCAGCTGGTCGGACGACGCGGCGATCTTGCGCAGGGTATCGCGCAGGCTTTCCTGCATGCGGGCCAGGGCGCGTAACAGCAAGGCTGGCTCGTCGCGCCCGGTCACGCGTATTTCCCGGGTGAGGTCGCCGGTGGCCACGCGTTCGGCGACAGCCACGGCATCGGCCAGTGGTGCCACGATGCTGCGGGTAAGCACGGTGGCAATGGCGGCCAGGGCAAGCATGATGACCAGCAACGAGGCGATGATGGCGGTGAACGCTTCGTCGGCCACATCGCTGCTGCGCTGCGAGGCGTCTTCGGCACCTTTGCTGTTATAGGCGAGCAGGGCGGTCATGGCCTTCATCATGGTGTCGGCGCGCTGCGTGAGGGGGCCGTTGATCTGCTGCTTGGCATCGTCCATGCGGCCTGCAGCAATGTCCTGCAGCACTTTCACCTGCAGGTCGAGGTACTGCTGGTGTGCGTCATTGAGGGTGTTGAACAGGGCGCGGTCGTCGGCCGCGATGAGGGTGTCGGCGTAGTCTTTCAACCCACCCTTGAGCTCGGCGTTGATGCCTTCGAGCAACTGCAGGTTGCGTGCGCGCTCGGCGGGGTTGTCGTCCAGTGCGGCGCGCAAGGTGATAGCCCGTGCGCGGCCGAGGTTGCTGCTGATGTCACCCAGGGCTACCACGGCGGGCATCCAGGTGACACGGATCTCGTCGGTGGCCTTGTCCATCTGGCGGGTTTCATAGAGTGCGATAAGGCCCATGAACAGGACCAGGATGCCCAATAGGGCAAATACGCTGGCAGCGCGAATGCCGATCTTCATATTCCGTAACTGCATGGAATGCTCCTTGACGGTGGCGTGCAGGCCTCAGGAGCTTGGTCGGAAAGCCGAGTCACCGGTATGGCGCCAGGCTCTTGAGGCGCTGCGGATTAGTAGTGTTACCTCACCCTCTTGAATACTTTTTTGGTTTAAATGATGCCATATGGCCATCATTATTGGACAGTCCAACAATGTAACGACATAATTGACAAAACCGTCGTTTATTGACGGTTTTGTCAGGATCTTGCTGTCAAACGATCGCAATCATCGGGTCGGCAGCAGCCAAGGCCACGGCACTTGGCGTCCGTTGTCACGGGGCAGGCCCATAATTCCTTCACCGCCCCTCATGTTGGCGCCGAAATGCCCCCGGCTGCACCCCCACCGCCTTGGCAAACGCCCGGGTAAACGCCGCCACCGACTGGTACCCCACCTGCGCCCCCACCTGCTCCACGGTATTCCCCGCCCGCAGCAACTGGCTGGCATGGCGCATACGCAGAGCCAGCAGCACCTGCCCCGGCGATTGCCCGGCCAGCTCATTGAAACGCTTGAAAAACGCCGACCGCGACAACCCCGTACAGGCAGCCATGCTTTCCAGTGTCCAGGCCTGTCCCGGTTGCTCGATCAATTGCTCCAGCAAACCGGCAAACGCCGGCTGGCGGGCGAGGGCGACCAGCCCGCCCAGTGACTGCCCGGCAATTACCTGCTGGCGCAGCACGTAGAGGAACAACAGGTGCGTCAGCCGCTCCAGCAACGCCTGCGACGGGCCTGCGGCACGTCGGCACTCTTCCAGAATCAGCTCGAACAGCGCCCGCGCCGCACTGCCGGCGGGGTCTTCGGCGCGCAGCAAGATCCAGTCAGCCAGGCCTTCGACAATCAGCGAAGACAGGCCGGACTGGAAGTGGAAGAAGCCGCAGACCAGCCCTACGCCGTCACTGGCCTCACTGTCCAGCGCCTGCATGGCCTGGCGCGGCTGGGCACAGGCGTCGGCCGGGTCCTGGTCGCTGGACAAGCGATAGGCAAGGTCGCGTAACAGGAATACTGCATCGCCCTTTTCCAAGCGCACCGGTTGCGCCTCGCCGTCGATGTGCAGCCAGCAATGCCCTTGCACCACCAGGTGGAAGCTGGCACGGCCCATGCCTTGGGTGCTGGCGTGCCAGCCACCACAGTAGCGCCCAACATGAAACAGGCTGGCATCGAGCTCCAGGCCCTCTAATAACCAATCGACAAGGTGGCTGGACGAAATCATCTAATACAAACACTCAGGAGCAAGGAAAGGCGACTGATGAATATGGAGGGTAATTCTTATAACCAACAGACTGTAGTGACCCCCATCAAAGGAGACCACTCCATGTCCTCCCGCATTACTTTACACACCCTGCAAAGCGCCCCGGAAGCGGCCCGTCCATTCCTTGAGAATGCCCAGAAAAACTCAGGCTTCATCCCTAACCTGCTGGGTGTGCTGGCCAACGCCCCGGCGGCGCTGGAAACCTACGTGACCGTTTCGGCGCTCAACGGCAAGTCCGAGCTGAGCCTGGCCGAGCGTGAAGTGGTGCAACTGATTGCCGCTACCCAGCATGGCTGCGACTTCTGTGTGGCCGGCCATACTGCTGTGGCACTGAACAAGGCCAAGCTGCCGCAGGAAGTGGTCGATGCCCTGCGTGCCCGGGGCGAACTGCCCGACGCCCGTTACGAAACCCTGGCCGCGTTTGCCCGCGAAGTGATCGCCACCCGTGGCAATGTCAGCGAGGCCACCTACCAGGCCTTCCGCGCAGCCGGCTTCAGTGAAGGCAACGCACTGGAGGTGATTCTGGGCGTGAGCCTCGCAACCCTGTGCAACTTTGCTAATGTTTTCGCCCAGACGCCGCTCAATGAAGAGCTTGGCAAATACCGTTGGCAGCCATCTGCGTAACCCTCCCGTGATAGCGGCCTTGATGCGGTCGTTGTAGAAGCGGCCTTGTGCCGCGAATGGGCCGCAAGGCGGCCCCGGCGTTCCCAAAGGAGCAAGACCATGCAAGATTGCGCATTTCGTCATTGGCTGGATGCCAATGCCGAGGCCATCGACCGGGGCCTGTGCGAACCGCAACAGGTGCTGGCACAGATCGCCGAATCACAGCTGCTGCGCATTGGTGTCGACCCAGCCTTGGGTGGCACGGGCGGGCGGGTGACCGACGCCGTCGAGGCCATCGCCGCGATTGCCAGCCGTTCGTTGGCTTCAGCCTTTGTCTGCTGGGGCCAGCGTGCCTTCATTGAATACCTGTTACACAGCCCCAACCAGCCATTGCGCGAGCGCTTGCTGCCGCGCCTGTTGACGGGCGAACTGGCGGGTGCCACCGGGCTGTCCAACGCCATGAAGTTCCTGTCCGGCATCGAAGCGCTGCAGGTGCGTGGCCGGCCGGTAGCTGATGGGTGGCACCTGGAAGGGCGTTTGCACTGGGTGACCAACCTGCGCAAGAGCGGTTTCGTGGTGGCGGCGGCCATCGAAGACGAAGCCGGCGGTACGCCGTTCGTGGTGGCCATTCCTTCCGAGGCCCAGGGCCTGACACGCTCCGATGACTTGCAACTGATGGGCCTGCAATCGAGCAACACGGCGGCGCTGGCTTTCCACCAGGTGCCGCTGGCGCGTGACTGGTTGCTGCACGAGAACGCCCGGCTTTCCTGGCATTGCAATGCGGGATGGCCATCGGCTTGGCGCGACGGGCGCTGGAAGAGGTGCAGGCGCATCTGCACGGGCGTGCCTCGTTCCTCGATGAAGCCCGTCAGGTACTCAGCGAGCGCCTCGAAAACACCGTGAGCGAGCTCAAGCAGGGGTTGCTCGATGGCCGCTTCCAGCAGCAGCCAGCGGCTTTGTTCAAGTTGCGCATCACCCTGGCTGAAAGTGCCGCCGATGCCGTGCAACTGGAGTTGCAGGCCAGCGGTGGCAAGGCCTACCTCAGCGAGTATGGCGAAGGCTTTGCCCGCCGCTGGCGCGAGTCGGCCTTCGTGCCGATCGTCACCCCCAGCCTGGTGCAATTGCGCGCCGAACTGCAACGCCAGGCGGGCGCCGCATGAGCCACGTGTTGCTCGAAGCTCGCGATGTCAGCCTGGGCTACCCGCGTGAGGGTGGCTGGCAGCAAGTGCTGGCGCAGTTTGACCTGCAATTAGCACCGGGCGAAGTGGTGAGCATTCTTGGCCCCAGTGGCGTCGGCAAGTCCAGCCTGCTGCGGGTGCTGGCGGGGCTGCAGCAGCCCCGTGGCGGCAGCGTGACCTTGCACGGCCAACCCTTGCAGGGGCCGCACCCACGGCTGGCGGTGGCCTTTCAGGACCCGAGCCTGCTGCCCTGGCTGAGCCTGGAGAAGAATGTTGCCTTTGGCCTGGACTTCGCCCGCCAGCCCAAGCTGGATGCTGCCGAGCGGCGCGCGCGTATCGACCATGCGATTGCCGCCGTGGGCCTGGCCCACGCCCGTGGCCAGTACCCGGCGCAGTTGTCCGGCGGCATGGCCCAGCGCACGGCGCTGGCCCGTTGCCTGGCCCGCCAGCCCGAAGTGCTGTTGCTGGACGAACCGTTCGGCGCGCTGGATGAAGTGACCCGGGCCGACATGCAACAACTGCTGCTGCAACTGATCGCTGCTCACAACACGGCGGCGGTGCTGATCACCCACGATATCGACGAAGCCCTGCTGCTGTCCGACCGGGTTCTGCTACTGGGCAACCACCCAGCGCACATCCTCGGCCAATGGCACATCGACTTGCCGCAA
Source organism: Pseudomonas monteilii NBRC 103158 = DSM 14164 (assembly GCF_000730605.1). GTDB lineage: Bacteria > Pseudomonadota > Gammaproteobacteria > Pseudomonadales > Pseudomonadaceae > Aquipseudomonas > Aquipseudomonas monteilii. The sequence goes on from NZ_BBIS01000042.1 coordinate 75,313, forward strand.
CCACGCGCGCAGCGGGTTGAAGAACTGGGTGCCTTGCGTATCGAAATCCTCAAAACCCTTCGGCGGGCAAGCCGCACCGTAGAACCTACCCCAACCCCGTTGCCCTCGGAGGCTGTCCATGTGCATGGATGACTGCTGTTCCTCTTCTTCGCGTCGCGATTTCCTCAAGCTTGGCGCCATGCTTACAGCGGCGGGTGCGCTGCCATTGCTGTCGAGCCTGCAGGCGCGCGCTGCCGCCGAGCCGGAGGCGCCGGTGCGCATCGGCTACCTGCCGATCACCGACGCCACGCCATTGCTGGTGGCGCACAACAATCGCCTGTTCGAGGCCGAAGGCATCAAGGCCGAGCGCCCGGTGCTGTTGCGCAGTTGGGCACAGGTGATCGAGGCGTTCATTTCCGGCCAGGTCAACGTCATCCACTTGCTGTCGCCGATGACGGTGTGGGCGCGTTACGGCAGCAAGGTGCCGGCCAAGGTCGTGGCGTGGAACCACGTGGGCGGTTCGGGCCTGACCGTGGCTCCGGACATCACCGACATGAAACAGCTCGGTGGCAAGACCGTGGCCATCCCGTTCTGGTACTCGATCCATAACGTGGTGCTGCAGCAGATGCTCAACGACAACGGCCTGACGCCAGTGTCGAAGCCGGCCAACGCTCAGTTGGCTGCCAACGAAGTCAACCTGCTGGTGCTACCGCCCTCCGACATGCCGCCTGCTTTGGCCAGCAAGCGCATTGCCGGCTACATCGTCGCCGAGCCGTTCAACGCCCTGGCCGAGAACCTCAAGGTTGGCCGCGTGCAGCGTTTTACTGGCGATGTGTGGCGCAACCATGCGTGCTGCGTGGTGTTCATGCATGAGCATGATCTGAACAACCGCCCGGAGTGGTCGCAGAAGGTGGTCAACGCCATCGTCAAGGCCCAGCACTGGACCCGCGACCACCGTGCCGAAGCCGCTGCCTTGCTGTCCAAGGCCGGCCCCAACAAGTACACCCCGCATGAGCCTGCCGTGCTGACCAAGGTGCTGGCCCCGGCCGCCGAAGACCGTGCCGGCTACATTGCCAGTGGTGCCATTCGGCATCAGCAGTGGGACGAAAAGCGCATCGACTTCCAGCCGTATCCGTTCCCCAGTTACACCGAGGAGCTTGTCAAACGCCTGAAAACCACCCTTATCGAAGGCGACAATGCGTTTCTTGCCGGGCTTGATCCGGCGCAGATTGCCCACGACCTGGTCGACGACCGATTCGTGCGCAATGCCATCGCTGCGGTGGGTGGGCCGTCGGTGTTCGGCATTGCCGAGAATTTCGAGCGTAGCGAGGAGTTTGCGGTCTGATGCGCACGCATGTCGTACATGCCGGCCTTGGCTTGGCCGGGTTGCTGGGTTTGTTGCTGTTGTGGTGGGCCGGTGTTGCCTTGTTCGGCCAGGCTGACGGGCTGTCGGCGCGCTTTTCTCCGGCGGCAACCCTGGCCAGCCTGTTCGAGTTGCTGGGGCAGGGTGATGTCTACGGGCATATCTGGGTCAGCCTCAAGCGCATCCTGGTCGGGCTGTTGCTGGCACTGCTCATCGGCGTGCCGCTGGGATTGCTGGTTGGCAGTTACCGGCACCTGGAGGCGGCAACCACCCCGGCGTTCCAGTTCCTGCGCATGATCTCGCCGCTGTCGTGGATGCCGGTGGTGGTGATGCTGATGGGGGTGGGTGACCAGCCTATCTACTTCTTGCTGGCGTTCGCCGCGTTGTGGCCGATTTTGCTGAACACGGCGGCCGGGGTCAGGCAGCTGGACCCACGCTGGTTGCAACTGAGCCGCAGCCTGAGTGCCACGCGTTGGGAGACGTTGTGCAAGGTGATCGTGCCGGGGGTGATTGGCCACGTGCTGACCGGTGTGCGGCTGGCCATTGGCATTTTGTGGATCGTGCTGGTGCCGTGCGAAATGCTCGGGGTGAGTGCGGGGTTGGGGTATTTCATTCTCGATACCCGCGACCGGCTGGCGTATTCCGAGCTGATGGCGATGGTGCTGCTGATAGGTTTGCTGGGGTTTGTGCTGGATGCCTTGGCGCGAGGGCTGCATCGGCGATGGGTGCATGGCTGAGAGGCCAGAGGGGCCAGAGGGGCCTTTTCGCGGGTAAACCCGCGAAGAGGCCCTCGGATCAATGCACAGTCTTGCGCTGTCGCACACATTCTTGGGCTTGAACGGTCAATTCATCCAGCCGCTCGTCCCGCATCTGTTCGGCTTCGATCATCGCATCCTCACCCTGCTGGTTAAGCAGGTAGGTATGAATCTGCAGCACTTCTGTCGTCTGATAAATCGGCGCAATGTCCAACCGCCCGATCAGCGCACCACTGGCCTGCCCGGTACTGCTCATCAGTACCTGCGGCCCATTGGCGGCTACAACTTGCATGCCCATCGCCTCGAACCAAGGCACCTGATTGGCAAAGGCATTCAGTTCCACACAGGCATGGCGCGCCTGCAGGTCGCCCAGCAAGGCGCGTGCGATGCCCTGGCGGCGATGGCTGACGTTTACGGCCAGGAATGCCAGCGCACACGACTGGTCATCGTCCTCGGCCGGCAGCGACAGGGCAAAGCCCAGCAAATGGTCCGGTGCTTCGGCATCCAGTGCCAGGGTTAGCGCCACGGCCAGGCCACGGGTACCGTCCAGCGCTTGCAGGTACTGATGCACTTCCATACCAACGCCGTACTGGTACAGCGGGTACAGCGGGTTGTCGGCGGTGATGGCAACACTGCTCAATTCACCGACATTGTGGATCACCAGTTCGCGGATCTGGTTCTGGAAAGATTCGGGCGGCACGCTGTCGAGGCGGCTCAGGATGAACATCGGGGGGCAGGCTCCGGCGGGTAGGAATACAGCCCACGCCGTGTAGGCGCGGGTTGTACAGTTTAACCGGTTTTGCCCCATCAGCCTTGTGCCTGTAGTGCACCGAGCATCAGGTCGAGGTTTTGCACCGCAGCACCCGAGGCACCTTTGCCCAGGTTATCGAACACCGCAGTGAGCAACACCTGCCCATGTTCGGGGTTGGCGTACAGTGCCAGGCGCAGGTCGTTGCTGTCGTTCAATGCTTCGGGGTCAAGGTTGGCTGCTACGCCTTGTTGGTGCAGCGGCATCACCTGCACGTGGCGGGCCCCCTGGTAGTGCTGCTCCAGGCAGGCCTGCAGCTGATCGGCGCTGACCTGGCCGGGTAGCAGGCGCAGTTGCAGCGGGATGCTCAACACGATGCCCTGGCGGTAGGCCCCATAGCCGGGCATGAACACCGGCCGTGCCGACAGCCCGGCGTGCTGCTGAATTTCGGGTACGTGCTTGTGTGCCAGTTCCAGCCCATACAGTTGCAGGGTCGGTGCCTTGCTCACACCGGGGTGCTCGTGGCGCTCGACCGCCGCACGGCCACCGCCGGAGTAGCCGGAAACGGCATGGATGCCCAGCGGGTAGTCGGCGGGTAGTAACCCAGCCTTGACCAGCGGGCGCAGCAGGGCAATAGCGCCAGTTGGGTAACAGCCTGGGTTGCTGACGCGTTTGCTTAAGGCGATGCGCTCGGCTTGCTGCTCGTCGAGTTCTGGCAGGCCATAGACCCAGCCCGGTGTGGTGCGATGCGCCGAGCTGGCGTCGATCACCCGCACCTGCGGGTTATGGATCGCCGCCACGGCCTCACGGGCGGCGTCGTCGGGCAGGCACAACAGGGCGATGTCAGCGCTGTTGATGGCCTCGCGGCGGCGTTGCGGGTTTTTGCGTTCGGCCTCGGGGAGGGTGAGCAGGCGCAGGTCGCTGCGGCCTTGCAAGCGTGCATGGATCTGCAGGCCGGTGGTGCCTTGGTCGCCGTCGATGAAAACAACAGGGGTGTGCATGGTCAGGGTCCGGTAGGGTTGGGATGACCAATGCTCGCCTGTGGCTGAGTTAATGGAAATTTGAATATCATGATGCTGATGTTCATTTTTACTGAATGAAAGGCCAGCACAGACCATGCGTGAAATCAGCCTCGACCGCCTGCGCACCCTGGTGGTCATCAGCGACTTGGGCTCCTTCGCCGAGGCCGCTCGCCAGCTCAACTTGGCACCGCCCACCATCAGCCTGCATGTGGCTGAACTGGAGTCACGTATCGGTGCGCCGTTACTTAGCCGTGCCCGCGGCCAGGTGCGCCCTACTGCCATTGGAGAAACACTGCTGGCGCGCGCCCGGCGCTTGCTGGCCGACGCTGACCTGGCGCTGGACGAAGTCCGCCGACAGGTCGAGGGGCTGACCGGCCGGGTACGCCTGGGCGCGTCCACTGGTGCCATCGCTCACTTGTTGCCACAGGCACTGGAGCACCTGCGCGTGGAGCACCCGGGGATCGACGTGCAGGTCCAGGTGCTGACGTCCCAGGCATCGCTGGCGCGTTTGCGTGAAGGCGCGCTGGATATAGGCCTTGTGGCCTTGCCGCAAGTCGCCGGCAAAGGGCTGACAGTGACGCCCTGGCGGCGCGATCCGATCCTGGCCTACGTGCCGGTCGACTGGCAGCCACCGGCCCGGGTTACCCCGGCCTGGCTGGCGCAAAGGGCGTTGATCCTCAATGACAGCAGCACCCAGCTCTCGCGAGTGACAGGGGAGTGGTTTGCGGCAGCGGGGTTGTACCCAGAGCCTCGGATCGAGCTGAATTACAACGATGCGATCAAGAGCCTGGTCGGCGCCGGGTACGGGGCGACGTTACTGCCGCAGGAGGGCGAGGCGGCCGAGCTGGACCGGCGCATTGCACGCCGGCCACTGCGGCCTGGGTTGTGGAGGCAGTTGGGTATCGCTTGCCGGGAAGGCCAGGTTGAGCGGGCAACGGCGTATGTGTTGCAGGCATTGGAGCGGTTGCGGCAGTAGCGATTACCGGCTTTACCCTCGCTCTCGTGCCCGCACCACGGTCACCGTCCCGCCACCCACTCCCCAGTTATCGGGAGTTTTCGCCAGGATGGCGGCCACATCGAGATCGAAACCCAAGGCGCATTCACCTGCCTGGGCGACTTCCTTGCCACGGCAACGCTGGTACGCCATGGCGGCGGCTTGATGCAGGCTTACCGCTTTACCGTGCAGGACGCATTGGCCAGCGGCGAGTTGGTGGAGGTGCTTGCTGAGTTTGGCGGGACGACACGGCCGTTCATGTTGATCTACCCGCACGGCCCGCACATGCCGTTGCGGGTGCGGGTGTTCATTGATTTTCTGTTTGCCGAAGGTGCACGGCCCCAGGGCTGAGCCGAAGCGCCGGGGCGTAAGCCCGACTATGCTGTTTGCTGCGTCGAGCCAATGTCATCTCGATGACCCTTCCGGTTTCCCAGGAGAGCACTCCATGAAATCCATCGTACTGCTGGTGATTGCTTCTGTGTTGAGTTTTGCCGCCCATGCCGACCCGGCGAGCAACTGTGCAGCCAAGGTCAAGGAGCTTGAGGATTTCCACAAGGCCAGTGGCCAAGCGATGCACGGCGGCATGGCCCATGATTTCAAAGTCCACATGCAAAATGCCAAGGATGCTCAGAGCAAGGGTGACTATACCCAGTGCCAGGCCTCGGCGGACCAGGCCAAGACCATTTACAACAAGGCACGTAGCAAATAAGCCTTCGCGGGCCTCATCGCGGGTAAACCCGCTCCTACAGGTACATCACCGGCCTCGAACCTGTTGAAAATCCTGTGAGCGCGGGCGAGCCCGCGAAGAAGCCAGTGCAGGATGGCCCCACTGTCAGAACCAGCGATCGTTCTTCTTCCGCCCCCGGGTCAGCGCCGGCAGGATCAACCCCGCCAGCAACCCCGCCCCGGCAATGCTGCCGCCATACACCATGTAGCGCATCATCACCTGTTTGTTCTCGTCACCCAGGCGTGCCTGGGTATCGCGCAGGTCCGACTGGCTCTGGTCAAGCTGCTCGCTCAGTGCCTTGTTGCGCGCCTCCAGTTCGTCGTTCAGCTTCTTGCGTGAATCCAGGGTTTCCTGCATGCCCTGCACGCGGCTTTTCCAGCTGTCGTCGATGGTCTTCAACTGCCCGGTCAGTTCCGCAACCTGGGCCTCGAGCTGCGGCAGGCGCTCGTTCTGCCCCGGCACGGCCTGCAGGTCGTTGCTGAGGATCCACACCACGTCGCCGTTCTGCCCGCGCACCTGGCTGTAGTTGCCCTGGCTGCCGATCAGGGTCAGCTTCTGCCCGGATTTGAGGGTGCCGACGATGCGGTGCCCATCGGTCGGGCCACTACGCACGTAGGTGCTCAGGCTGTCGCTGACCCAGCGTGCATCACTGGCGGGCTCTTCGGCGTACGCCGGTACGGCGAGGGCCACCAGAGCGGCAATCAGGCCGCCGCGCAGGGCAGGGAGGGCGGAAGCGGTTGGGCGGAAATCGGGCATGTTCGGTCTTCGCTGAAACAGGACAAAAGTAGGCCCGGTGACTGGGCCGATGAACCGGTCGGTGAGTTGACCGTCAGCGAAAGACCGTTTTTTTGTAAGCAGGTTCACTACCTGATATCGGAAATGTCTGCAGGATGTTGCAGGAGCTTTATCGGAGCTAGCGCTAGAATGAAAGGTTGACACCTTCATGGAGCAAGACCATGACTGCCAAGAACACCGTCTGCCTCTGGTTCGACAACGATGCCGAGGAGGCTGCCAACTTTTACGCCAGCGTATTCCCGGACAGTAAAGTGATTGCCCTGCACAAGGCGCCAAGTGACTATCCTTCGGGCAAGGAGGGCGATGTCATCACGGTCGAATTCACCGTCATGGGCATACCCTGCGTGGGGCTCAATGGCGGCAAGGCCTTTACGCATTGCGAGGCGTTTTCGTTCCAGGTCAGTACCGAAGACCAGGCCGAAACCGACCGCTTGTGGGATGCCATTGTCGGTAATGGCGGGGAGGCCAGCGTCTGCGGCTGGTGCAAGGACAAATGGGGGATTTCCTGGCAGATCACCCCTCGTATCCTGATCGAAGCCATCGGCCATCCCGACCGCGCCGCAGCCAAACGGGCGTTCGAGGCCATGATGCAGATGGGCAAGATCGATGTGGCAAAAATTGCGGCGGCATTGAAGGGGTGATGCCGGTCTATGCGCTCTGGTTATCGTTTTGTCCTGGAAAACATCGCTTATCGAGGCGTGCCGCCGTTCCTGGCGCTCACACCCTTGGAGTTCTGCATGCTGGCAGCGTTGGGGCCGCGCAGCAGCCCCGGTTTACAGGCCGGCCCGGTCAGCTACCGGTCACTTCGGCTTCTGCCGCGGCCTTCACTGAGGCCTTCTTCTCCTGCACCACGATGTAGAACTCCTCGCCATGCTTCACCGCGCCATACAGCACGGCCTTCTCGATCAGCTCGTTACCGCGCAGGTGGCGCAGCATCATCGGGTCTTTGCGCAGGTCGCGGTACAGGGCCAGGCACAGCAGCACCATCACCACCACAAAGGGCAGGGCCACGACGATGGTCAGGTTCTGCAACCCCGTCAGCGCCTCGCCGGGGGCCCGTGGGTCGCCAATCGCCAGCATGATCGCCGCCACGGTACCGGTCAGCGCGCCCCAGAAAATCACCGTGCGCCGCGAGGGCGCTGTGGTGCCGTGTTCCGAAAGTGTGCCCATCACCAGCGAGGCGGCATCGGCACCGGAAACGAAGAAGATGCCCACCAGGATCATCACCAGCACCGAGGTCGCTGAAGCCAGCGGATAGCTGTCCAGCAACTGGTACAGCGCGTGGTTGCTGTTGACTGCGCCATTAGCCAGCTGGAATGCGCCTTCGCGCACGGCATCGATGGCCGCACCGCCAAAAATGGTGAACCACACCAGGCTCACCAGGCTGGGCACCAGCAGTACACCGGTAACGAACTGGCGGATAGTGCGGCCGCGGCTGATGCGGGCGATGAACATGCCCACGAACGGTGTCCAGGAAATCCACCAGGCCCAGTAGAACACGGTCCAGCCGGCCAGCCAGCTGTTCATCTGCTCACCGCCGCTGGCGTTGGTACGGGCCATCATTTCCGGCAGCATCTTGATGTAGATGCCGAGCGAGGTAGGCAGCAGGTTGAGCATCAGCAACGTCGGGCCGACCATGAACACGAACACCGCCAGCACCAGTGCCAGCACCATGTTGGTGTTGGACAACCACTGGATGCCCTTGCCGATGCCCGACACCGCCGAGGTGACGAAGGCAATGGTCAGCAGGGTGATGATCGAGATGTAGAACAGCTTGCCGGGGCTCTCGATCCAGCCGTTGTACTCCAGGCCGCCAGCAATCTGCAGGGCCCCAAGGCCCAATGAGGCCGCCGAGCCGAACAGCGTGGCGAAAATAGCCATCATGTCGATCATGCGCCCTAGCGGGCCGTTGGCGTGCTTGCCGATCAACGGCCGGAAGGCCGCGGAAATCAGCTGTGAGCGGCCACGGCGGAAGGTGCCATAGGCAATCACCAAGCCGACGATGGCGTACATGGCCCAAGGGTGCAGGGTCCAGTGAAACAAGGTGGTGGCCATGGCCACCTGCATCGCTTCACTTGTCTGCCCGGTGGCCGAGCCTGGCGGCGGCGACACATAGTGCGACAGCGGCTCAGCTACGCCGAAGAACATCAGGCCGATGCCCATGCCGGCGCTGAACATCATGGCCACCCAGGACACCGTACGGAATTCTGGCTGCTCGCCATCACGCCCTAGTGGCACCCGGCCATAACGGCTGGCGGCCAGCCACAGCACGAACACCACGAACAAGGTGGATGTGAGCACGAAGAACCAGCCGAAGTTGAGAATGACCCAGGACTGCGCGCTGGAAGCGCTGCTGGCGAGGCTGGCCTGGTTGAGGAAGCCCCAGAACACGAACGCGATTGCCAGGAGGCTGGTGAAACCAAACACGACGCCGTCGAGTTTGCCCTCGAAATGCCGGTCCTGGCGGGCTTCTGCGGTTTTCGAGGGGTCCGTCACGCCGAGGTCGAGCGTTTCGGTGATGTGTTCCTTTGCCATGAATGATGAGGCCCCTTTGTGGCTTACCTGCATGCACAGGCTTGTTGTTGTGTGGGCTACCGAGTTCGATGACGGCCTCGGCGGGGTGGAATGCTGGCGCGATTATCCTGCGCGGGAAAAGGCGCCCCCTGTCCCGATAACGCCCTGGGGCGTCCATTGCGCGACTTGGCAAATACTTTTAGTTCTGGGGGCAATAGCCCTTTCTGCCTCGGGTTCTGGTACCCTGATGGGCATTACCCGGGCCCGCTCATCCGAGCACCGTAGAAGCGCTGCTGCTTGCGGGCCTGGCCGTACCAGGAAACGGAGATTCGTCAAAATGGCCACTGATCGTGTGAGCCTGATTCATTTCGATAAATTGAGCATGAGCCCTGCCGCTGCCGATCGGTTCCAGAAAGCCCTCGACGCGCTGGCAGCGCTCAAGCTGCAGGACCGTTATGTGTACCTCATCGCTCCCTATCTGGGTGATATCGCTGACGCATCTGACGCCGAGCAACTGGACACCGCCCTGGGCCAGTGCATCCGGGTGGTTGATGAGCTGCTGGCTGCCAGGTCGGTGAGCAAGGTCAAGGCCGACGAAGTGCGCCAGGTGTTTCATAGCGCTGCCGAGCGTGCGCGGGCAGAACTGCCTGGCTGAGTGGTGGCATGGCCAAAGACATCGACAACCCCTGCGTTTCGTTATGCCAGCTCAACAGCGAGCTGTGCGTGAGCTGCGGCCGCACCCGTGACGAAATCCGCAAGTGGCGGGGCATGAAACGGCCGGAAAAGATGGCCACCGTGCAACGCGCGGCGACGCGGATGAAGGCTATCGTCAAGAAGGCAGCCAAGCGGCAGAATGCCGACTGAACCCTCGCGCCCTGTACAGGGCCTTTCCTGATTTGCCTGAAGAGCCTGAAAATGGATGTTCACTCGTTGTTAGCGTTTACCCTGGTTGCCGCCATCGCGATCGCCAGCCCCGGCCCCGCCACCCTCATGGCCATCAACAACAGCCTGGCTCATGGCCAGCGCAGCACGATCTGGTCGTCGCTGGGCAATGGCTCGGGCCTGTTCTGCCTGTCGGCAGCCGCCATGCTGGGCCTGGGCGCACTGCTGGCCAGTTCTGAAGTGCTGTTCAATGCTGTGAAAATCCTGGGGGCGGGCTATCTGTTCTACCTGGGGGTGCGGCAGTTGCTGAAAAAAGGCCCGATGCTGGCGCAGGCTACTGCCGAGAGGGCGGCGAAGGTTCGCCCCTCGCCGCTGAAGCTCTACAAGTCGGCGTTCCTTACCGCAGTGACCAACCCCAAGGCGACCATGTTCTTCACGGCGCTGTTCCCGCAGTTCATCGACCAAGGGGCCGCACTGTTGCCGCAATTCCTGGCCTTGACCGGTATTTTCGTGGCATTGTCGCTGGTTTCGCTGAGCTTGTATGCCGCGCTGGCTGCACGGGCGAAAGGCGTGCTGACCCGGCCGTCGCTGTCGCGCTGGGTGAGCCGGGTGGTGGGCACTACCTTTATCGGGTTTGGTGCGGCGATCCTGGCGATGCGTCGTCAGGGCGCCTGATTGCCAGAGAGGGTAATCGACGACTCGTTTCACCGTTAGCCGATGAAAGGCACATCTACTTTTCGCACGGGGTCCAGACTGTCTACAGCCCGCACAGATGAATGCTGCAGTTGATCAGATGGACTTCATCACCCCGCCATTTCTGCACACGCCCAGCGTGGTCTGGTTACGCCAGGACAATGCCTTTGCCTACCACCAATGGACAGACCTGAAAGGTCGCAAGGGCGGGACCTTGGTCAACAACAGCCACGGTCAGCAGTTCGACGAGTTTGCCAGGGCCAACCTCATCCTCGAAACAGTACCCAGCGCCAGGCAGGCATTCGAAAAACTCATGCACAAACGCAGCGACTATGTCGTGTACGAGCAGTACCCCGGCATGGCACTGGCGCGCACCTTGGGTATTGCCAGCACTGTACAGGTGCTGGAACCGCCAATCTCCAGCGAAGGGCTCTACCTGGCGCTTTCGCATGATTCGCCCTGCAATCGGCCGCATTTGCGTGAAGCGCTGGCGCGGCAAATGGAAAAGATCGTGGCCGGGGCGTTGCCGCAGCAGTTGTTGCAGTAGAACCTGAAGCGGTGGCAGTAATCAGCGAGGAAGGTGCGCGGCCTCCCGTGCGTGCTTGGCCCGGGTCACGTTGACCGCGCCAGGCAGGGTGACGTCGTTCTTCGCCGCGAGGATTTCGGCCATGACGCTGACGGCGATCTCGGCCGGTGTCTTGCTGCCGATGTAGATGCCAATCGGGCCATGCAAGCGTTGCAGCGATGCCTCGCTTTCGCCGAAGTGCTCGATCAGGCGTTCACGGCGCAGCTGGCTGTTGCGCCGCGAGCCGATGGCGCCAATGTAGAACGCCGGGCTGTGCAAGGCTTCGAGCAGGGCCAGATCATCCAGTTTGGGGTCGTGGCTGACGGCGACGATGGCGCTGCGCAGGTCCGGCGCGAAGGCGCGGACCACGTCGTCGGGCATGCCGGCCAGCAGGTTGACGCCGGGCACGCTCCAGCCCGCGGTGTACTCAGGGCGTGGGTCGCACAGCGAAACGTTGAAACCATTGAACAGGGCCATGGTGGCCAGGTACTCGGCCAGTGCGCCACCACCTATCAGCAGTAAACGGTAGCCCGGCCCAAGGGTGCTGAGCATGTGTTGGCCATCGAAGCTGAACAGGTCAGGCGTGCTGGTGGGGGTAAGGCTGATATCACCGTTGTGCAGGTTGAGCCCGCGGCGGACCAGGCTGCCCTTATCGAGGCAGGCCAGCAGTCGTTCGAGGTGCTGCAGCGGCGGTGCGAACTCCAGCACAAGCTCCAGTGTGCCGCCACAGGGCAGGCCGAAACGGTGTGCTTCGTCGGCGCTGACGCCGTAACGCACCACTTGAGGCAGGCCGTTGGGCATGCCGGGGCCGCCGTAGGCGGTGGTGTAACGGTGAATGAGGTCATCCTCGATACAACCACCGGAGACACTGCCGACCACCCGGCCGTCACTGCGCAAGGCCATCATCGAGCCCACCGGGCGCGGGGAGGAGCCCCAGGTGCGGGCGACCGTGGCCAGCAGGACGCGGTGCCCGGCGGTGAGCCAGTCTCGGGTGGTGCGCAGCACCAGCAGGTCGATGCTTTCCATGGAGGCTCCCGTTCAGCGCATATGCAAAATGATCGGGCTACTGCTGGCCGGGTCGGTATGCCCACGCAACGTGCCCACCGCCTGTGCATTCACGACACCGCCCTGGTTTCCCCAGGCCGTGCGCACGAAGCTCAGCACATCGGCAATCTCCTGGTCATTCAGTTGCTCTCGGAACGCCGGCATGCGGTAGGCATCAGGCAACCCCGCCGTCACCACCCGCTGCGAACCGTTCAGGGTAATGTTGATCGCCGAAGCGTCTTCTTTCGCCAGCGCCGAGGTTGCCCCCGCCAAAGGCGGCATCCATTGGTCCTGGCCCTTGCCCTCCAGCCCGTGGCACGAGGCGCAGCGAGTCACGTAGGTATGTGCGCCCGGGCTGTTGAGCTGTGTTGCTGCCGACTCGGCCACGTACTGCCACGGCGCCCCATCGCGCTGCGGGTCGCCGGGAAGCGATTTCAGGTAGTGGGCGATGGCCCTCAGGTCATCGTCGCTCATGAACTGCGTGGAGTTGTTGAACGCCTCGGTCATCGAGCCGAATACGACGGCATGGCGGTTGCGGCCGGTTTTGAGAAACTGCGCAATCTCGTCTTCGCTCCAGCGCCCCAGCCCTGTGTTGTGGTCGGCACGCAGGCTCGGTGCGTACCAGCCATCGAGCAGGGCGCCCGCCAGGAATGGTTTGCCGCTGTCATCCAGCGCCTTTTCGTTGAAGGCCAGGCCACGGGGCGTGTGGCAACTGCCACAGTGACCAGGGCCCTGAACGATATAGGCACCCCGGTTCCACAGCGCATCCTGCCCGGCCTTGTCGGCGTAAGGCGTGGTGGCGGCGAACAGGCCGTTCCACAGGGCAATGGGCCAGCGCAGGTTCAGTGGCCAGGGGATGTCGCTGGCCAGGTTGGCCTGCCGGGCCGGTTGCACGCCGTGCATGAAAAATGCGTACAGCGCCTTTACATCGTCGTCACTGAGCTTGGCGTAGGACGGGTAGGGCATGGCCGGGTACAGCCTCCGGCCGCCGGGCGCGACACCCTGGCGCACGGCGCGGTCGAAGTCGGCGAGGCTGTAGCTGCCGATACCGTTGTCGCGATCAGGGGTAATGTTGGTGGCGTGAATAGCCCCCAGCGGGGTGGCCATTTCCAGCCCGCCTGCGAACGGTTTGCCGTCCGGCAGGCTGTGGCAAGCCACGCAGTCGCTGAGCCGGGCCACGTACTCGCCACGGCTGACCAGCGCCGGGTCGGCGGCAATGGCCTGTGCATCGACGAACGGCGAGGCAGGCTCGCGGGTGACATACCAGGCCATCAGGCCTGCCGCGACCAGGCACGGCAGTGCCAGCCAGCCAGCGGTTCTTGCGAAGCGATGGGTCATGGGGCGATCCTTGTGCGGTCAGCTGAAGGTATGGCGGCTCAACGGCAGGCTGCGCACGCGCTGGCCAGTCAGTTGGGCGACGGCGTTGACCACCGCCGGGGCTACGGCCGGCAACGGAGGCTCGCCAATGCCGCCCATCTTCGCCCCGCTTTCGACAATGCGCACATGCACCCGGGCCATGCGTGAAGGCGGCAGGATCGGGTACAGGTCGTAGTTGCGCGCTCGTGGTTTGCCGTCCACGTATACCGCCTCTTCCACCAGCGTCTGCGACAGGCCCAGGGCGACGGCGCCGTTCACCTGATGCTCGATGATCGCCGGGTTGACGATGCTGCCCGGGTCGATGGCTTGCCAGATGTCGTGCACCTTCACCTGGCCGTTCTCGATCGACACCTCGGCGATGACTGCTGCCTCCGAGCCGAATGGCGAGGCCATGGCCACGCCGCGTGCCCGCTTGCTGCCATCCTCGGCGGTGAACGGGCCGCGCTTCCAGCCACCGGACAGGTCGGCGACCGCGTTCAGCAGATTGGTCAGGCGCGGGTTGTCGCGCAGCAGGTGCAGGCGCAGTTCGAACGGGTCCTTGCCGCCTTTGTCGGCCAGTTCGTCGAGGAACGACTCGTAGAAAAAGTCGTTCAGTGAGTTGCCCACCGAGCGCCAGTAGCCGAGCATGGCCGGGCCTTTTACGTAGATCTGCGCGATGCGCTTGTTGGCGATGGCGTAGGCCTTGCCCGACAGCCCTTCAAGCGCGGTCGGGTCGATCTTTTCACCTTGCTTGCCGGCCAGGGCCTCGGTTGGGCCTTCGGTGGCGCTTACCGCTTCGAGGGCCACTGGCATGCCGTCGGCATCCAGGCCGGCGCGGAACTTCACCACGGCGACCGGGCGCAGCACATCACGCAGGAATTCCTCTTCGCGGCTCCAGATAAGCTTCACCGGCCGCTCGACCGCCTTGGCCAGGGCAATGGCCTGCGGGTAGGGGTTGGCCGAGTCGTACAGGAAGTGGCGGCCAAAGAAGCCGCCCAGCAGTGGCGAATGCAGGTTGATCTGCGCAGCCTCCAGGCCTGTACGTTTGGCAATGTCGTCGCGGAACATGTCCGGTGCCTGGTTGGGCAGCCACACGTCCAGGGTGCCGTCCGCGTTGAAGCGGGCGAGGGCAGAGGGCGGTTCCAGCTGGGCATGGTTCAGGTACTGGTTGTGGTAGCTGGCCTCTACCTTGGTCTTGGCGTTGCTCAAGGCACCCGTGATATCACCCTCGTTCTCTTCATCACGTGCCGGGCCCTCGACCGTGGCCAGGTGCTCGCGCCAGCCATCGCTGGAGAAGTCTGCAGGCATCGCCCGCACCTTGGTGTCGGCGGTCGCCTCTTGCCAGTCCACCTGGATAGCCTCCACCGCGCGTTTGGCATGCCACCAGCGTTCGGCGACCACGGCGACAGCGCCCGGTAACTGATGCACGGAATGCACGCCCTTCATGGCCTTGACCTGCTTTTCGTTGCGCAGGCTGCCCACGGTCATGCCCAAGCGTGGCGCGTGCTGCACGGCGGCGTGGAGCATGCCGTCGACCTTGATGTCGATGCAGTACTGCGCCTTGCCGGTGGACTTGTCGTAGGCATCCAGGCGACGCACTGGCTTGCCGATCCAGCGAAACTGGCTGGGGTCGCGCAATTTGACGCTGTCCGGGGCGGGTACTGGCAGGTCCATGGCGCGGCCGGCAAGTTCGCCATAAGGTACTGAGCGCCCGCTCATGGTATGTACTACGTTACCCGGTGTGGTAGAGAGCTCCTCGACCGGCACGCCGAGCTGTTCGGCGCCCGCCTGCAGCAGCATGGCCCGGGCGAGGGCACCCAGGCGGCGCATGGTCGGGTAGCTCATGCGCACCGACATGCTGCCGCCAGTGATGCGCATACCGTTTTCCATGACGACATAGGCTTCGCCCGGTGGCGCGCTGTCGACCACGAAATGGGCAGGGTCGACATCCAGCTCTTCACCTACGATCTGCGCCATGGCGGTGAAGGGCCCTTGCCCGCCCTCCATGAAGGGGCTGAGCAGGCGCACCGTGCCATCCGGGCGAATTTCAAGAAACGCGGGCACTTGGGTGCCGCGTTGCGGGGCGGCTGCAATCGCCGCCTGCACGCGTGCTGGCCCCATTGGCAGGCCGAATCCCAGCACCAGGGCACCGACGGCCGTGCCGGCAAGAAAGCGCCGACGTGACAGGTTGACGGTTTCGCCCATTTGCAGCTTGAGCAGTTCGGCCGGTGTATCGACGGGCGTGTTCATCAGGCCTGCTCCCCTTGGGCCAGTGCATTCACGGCAGTATGGATGGCGTTGTAAGTGCCGCAGCGGCACAGGTTGACCATGGCCGCGTCGATCTGCGCGTCACTGGGCTTAGGGGTGTGCTTGAGCAGCGCCGTGGCCGCCATCACCTGGCCGGACTGGCAGTAGCCGCACTGGGCCACCTGGTGCTCGACCCAGGCCGCGACCACCCGTTTGCCGACGGCATCGGCTTCGATTGCCTCGATGGTGGTCACCTCGCGCCCGACCACACCGGCCACCGGGGTGACACAGGCGCGCACCACGTTGCCGTCCACCAGCACCGAACAGGCGCCGCACTGGGCCAGGCCACAGCCATACTTGGTGCCGGTCAGCCCCAGGTCGTCGCGGATCACCCACAGCAGGGGCGTGTCGGCGTCCACCTCGACCTGATAGGTCTTCTGGTTGATGCGTAGTTCCATGGTTCACCTGCCAATCATCGGTTGCTATCGCTGTGTTTTTTCTGGGCGGGGAATACGTTGTTCCCCAGAGAAGAAACGCTAGCACAGGGGGATGACCGCTGGTCTGGTGGCGGGGGCAGGTTCAGAGGATCAGGCAAGCAATCCGGTGGAATGCGCAAGCGACGAGGTAAACAGGACTTCCAGGCTGAAAACCCGGATAATGCCGGCCACTTTCGTTTTGCACGCTTAAATCACGGTAAACCCGCATGGAAATCAAGGTCAATTTTCTCGACAATCTCCGTCTCGAAGCCAAGTTCGACGACTTCACGGTGATCGCCGACCAACCGATCCGCTACAAGGGTGATGGTTCGGCCCCAGGCCCGTTCGATTACTTCCTGGCGTCTTCGGCCTTGTGCGCGGCTTACTTCGTCAAGCTGTACTGCCAGACCCGCGACATCCCCACCGAGAACATTCGCCTGTCGCAAAACAACATCGTCGACCCGGAAAACCGCTACAACCAGATCTTCAAGATCCAGGTCGAGCTGCCCGAAGACATTTCCGAGAAGGACCGCCAGGGTATCCTGCGCTCGATCGACCGCTGCACCGTCAAGAAGGTAGTACAGACCGGCCCCGAGTTCGTGATCGAAGTGGTTGACAACCTCGACGCCGATGCCCAGGGCCTGCTGATGCCGGTGTCGGATAGCACCACCTACATCCCTGGCAAGGACCTGCCGTTGGAGCAGACCATCGCCAATATGTCGGGCATCCTGGCCGGGTTGGGGATGAAGATCGAGATCGCTTCGTGGCGCAATATCGTGCCCAACGTGTGGTCGTTGCATGTGCGTGATGCGCAGTCGCCGATGTGCTTCACCAATGGCAAGGGTGCCACCAAGGAAGCCGCGCTGGCATCGGCGCTGGGTGAATTCATCGAGCGCCTGAACTGCAACTTCTTCTATAACGACCAGTTCTGGGGCGAGGACCTGGCCAACGCGCCGTTCGTGCATTACCCGAACGAGCAGTGGTTCAAGCCTGGCCCACGCGATGCGCTGCCCGCCGAGATCCTCGACGAGCACTGCCTGGCAATCTACAACCCCGACGGTGAGCTGCGCGGTTCGCACTTGTACGACACCAACTCGGGCAACACGGCGCGCGGCATCTGCTCGCTGCCGTTCGTGCGTCAATCGGACGAGCAGGTGGTGTACTTCCCGTCCAACCTGATCGAAAACCTGTTCCTCAGCAACGGCATGAGCGCTGGCAACACCCTCGCTGAAGCGCAGGTGCAGTGCCTGTCGGAAATCTTCGAGCGCGCGGTCAAGCGCGAAATCCTCGAAGGCGAGCTGTGCCTGCCGGATGTGCCGCAGGACGTACTGGCCAAGTACCCGGCCATCGTTGCCGGCATTCAGGGCCTGGAAGAACAGGGCTTCCCGGTGCTGGTCAAGGATGCTTCGCTGGGTGGCGAATTCCCTGTCATGTGCGTCACCCTGATGAACCCGCGCACCGGCGGCGTATTCGCCTCGTTCGGCGCCCACCCAAGCCTGGAAGTGGCACTGGAGCGCAGCCTTACCGAACTGCTGCAGGGCCGCAGCTTCGAAGGGCTGAACGACCTGCCGCAGCCGACCTTCGAAAGCCATGCCCTGACCGAGCCGAACAACTTCGTCGAGCACTTCATCGACTCCAGCGGTGTGGTGTCGTGGCGCTTCTTCAGTGCCAAGGCGGACTTCGAGTTCGTCGAGTGGGACTTCTCCGGCCACGGCGAGGATTCCAATATTCAAGAGGCCGCAACCCTGTTCGGCATCCTCGAAGACTTGGGCAAGGAAGTGTACATGGCGGTGTACGACAACCTGGGCGCCACCGCCTGCCGCATCCTGGTGCCGGGCTACTCGGAAATCTACCCCGTCGAGGACCTGATCTGGGACAACACCAACCGCGCCTTGTCGTTCCGCGCCGACATCCTCAACCTGCACAGCCTTGAAAGCCGCGCCCTGAAGCTGCTGCTCAAGCGCCTGGATAACTGCGATGTGGATGACTACACCACCATCACCACACTGATTGGCGTGGAGTTCGACGAAAACACGGTGTGGGGCCAGCTGACCATTCTGGAACTGAAGCTGCTGATCTGCCTGGCAGTGCAGCGCTTCGAGGAGGCCAAGGAACTGGTCGAGGCGTTCCTGCAGTTCAACGACAACACTGTTGAGCGCGGGCTGTTCTACCAGGCCCTGAACGTGGTGCTGGAAGTGCAACTGGATGACGAGCTGGAGATGGACGACTACGAAGCCAACTTCCGCCGCATGTTCGGCAACGCACGCATGGATGCTGTGCTGGGCTCGTTGGATGGTAGCGTGCGCTTCCATGGCCTGACCCCGACCAGCATGAAGCTCGAAGGCCTTGATCGCCACCTGCGCTTGATCGAAAGCTACAAGAAACTGCACGCAGCCCGGGCCAAGTTCGCCTGAGTGCACAATCGGTTGCAGGGCTCGCAGCCCTGCCCGATATCCTGACGCCTGCGCGTTTACTGTGGGAGCGGGCTTGTCGAACCGCCGCGAACACCGGCGCAGCCGGTGCCATATATCGCTTTGATCACGGTCCTATCCCCAATTCGCCTTTCCGCTTGGCCTGAGAGGCGCGTAACATTTTGCTCCCCAAATCCATGGCGCGTTAACCGCCAGAAGGACCTCGGCCGCGCACAGCAAAAAGGCGCAGACCATGACCACCCCTTTGGATACCAATGCCCTCAAAGCCCGTCAGCAAGCCGCCTGGGCCAGCGGTGACTACGCGGTAATCGGCACCACCCTGCAACTGGTTGGCGAGCGCCTGGCAGAAGCCTGTGACCTGCGCTGGGATGAGCAGGTGCTGGATGTTGCGGCCGGTAATGGCAACGCCACACTGGCGGCTGCCCGACGCGGTTGCCGCGTCACCTCCACCGACTATGTCCCCGAACTGCTAAAGCGTGGCGAAGAGCGGGCACGGGCCGAACACCTGAATGTGCTGTTTCAGGCTGCCGATGCTGAAGCGTTGCCGTTTGCCGATGGCACCTTCGATGCGGTGCTTTCCACGTTCGGTGTGATGTTTGCCCCTGATCAGGCCCAGGCCGCACGTGAGCTGGGGCGGGTATGCCGGCCCGGTGGTCGTATAGGCTTGGCCAACTGGACCCCGCAAGGTTTTGTCGGGCAGATGTTCAAGACCCTCGGGCGGCATGTGCCGCCCCCCGCCGGGGCCTTGCCGCCCTCGCGGTGGGGTGACGAGGAACAGTTGCGCGTGATGTTCGAAGGGGTGCTGGGTGAGCTGAATGTCAGTCGCCAGCACTTCAACTTCCGCTACCGCTCGGCGGCGCATTTCATCGAGGTTTTTCGTACCTGGTACGGGCCGGTGCACAAGGCGTTTGCTTCGCTGGATGCGGAGAAGGCCAGTGCTTTGGAGCGAGACCTTGCTCAGTTGCTGGATGACTGCAATGTGGGAGGGCCTTCATCGTTGGTGGTGCCCAGCGAATACCTTGAGGTGGTGATCATTCGCGGGCGGTAGCCGGCACACCTTCAAAAGCCTCGGCGGGTGGCGGTGCCGCGCGAACATTGAAGAGCTTGCAGATGAAGTACCAACAGATGGCGACGGTGAGGTTGTAGGGGAACAGCACGGCCCAGAAGGGCAGTTGCCAGTTTTTCTTACCCTGCATTTCACCAGGTTCTCCGGTTCGCCAAGGGGCGTAGTGGCGCCAGGCTTCAGCCGGGGTCAGGCAGATGGCATGCAGTGGCTTGTGCCACCAGTTTGGTTCGCCGGGTGGGGGGAGTTTGTCGGGGCCATGGGCCATGAAGTGGCGCAGGTATTCCCAGACTTCGGCGACGTGCCTGACGTCGGACTCGGTGGGTTCGTTGCTGTCGACCCACAGGCAGTCTTTCTGGTGGAGGCTGCCGTCTGCTCGGCGGGGGGCGAAGGCGAGGGCGTAGCTGGTGCTGAAGGATGAGCCGCCGTTTTCGGTGCGTTTGAACAGGCCGCCGCCGGTATTGCTCCACTCAAAGACGAATACCTTGCTCAAGCGTTGATAGTAGATTTTTTGAGTTGAGCGGTTGAGGCAAATGGTTGATAAGCCTTTTATAAAGAAAATCCGATAAGCTAGGAAAGGAGTGAAGGCAAATGGAAAGATTAAAAATATGATCATTAATGCAATGCTCTCATTGTATAGGTCCAAGATGATTGGGAGTATTTGAGGGTAAAATCCAATGAGTGATATGACTGTTATTGCGCAGTACAGTTTTCCCATAAATACGGAGTCTGTTACCCATGGGTTTCGCAGGCATAAAGTATTCTCGGATAAGCTTGCCAGTTGCCCCCCAATTGCAGGCTTGTGCCCAGAGTCTGACGTTGAATTGAATATCCAGAGGGTTGCCATAATCAGCGCTCCAGACGAAAGATTGATTGGGCCTCATTGTCTTCGCTCAGGCCTTGATTGGCACTGTAAGTTAGATGCAGTGAGACATGATTTTGGTTGGCTAGTGTGTTCTCGAAATGTAGAACCAAACCAGCACTTGTGATGTGGCCGGTCGGGACGATTGGAAACACGTCCATTCCTTGGTCATCACGGAGGGCGCCCAAGCTTCCTGACCATTCGCTTACGCCTAGAACAAAGCCTGGTAGCAGTACGGTGAACTCAACGGTTGGTTGAGGTGTGGCTACTTCATTATGTGTAATGGCTGTCCAGTTTGGTGGGGACCAGTGATCGTTCTGATGCCATCGGGTGTCGACTTTAGTTATGCCGAGTGATACAGCCTGCTCGGCGGATAGTAGCTTGGCCCCGTAATGTTCGTTGTGCCACGCTTTGACCTCGGCTTGTAGTGAGGCGTAAGCAGGAAGTTTTTTCTCATAGTTTAAGGCAATGTCAGTACGCACCTCTCCATCATTGATGCGATTGCCGAAGATGCTGCGTGCAGCCCAAAGCTCAATGGGGCTGTGAAGACGTTCATGTGCCTTGACATGTAGATAGAGGCCCCCTGCAATGATGGCTACGCCTACCAGGACCAGGGCAGCTGCCGCCCATCCGGCAAAGGGTACCAATGTTGTCGCGCCCGCAACGGCAAGACCTGCTTCAAGGGTGACAGCAGAGCCAATGGCCATGGTGAATCCACCAACCGCAGTGTAACCGGCTGTAGTTAGATCACCGTTGCTGTACTGTCGCAGCGCCTTAGCACCGTCCGCGAAGAAACCAAATGCTATTGCCGGATAACCAACCAAGCGTGCAAACAGGTTGCTACTTAAGAACTTGATAATTCCGTTGCCAAACGCCATCCCCGGTGCTGTCGAACTTAACCGCAGCATCACGGCCTTCTGCGTGGTCCTTACGCTGACCAGCGTCGCCGCTGCTGCACCGATCACCCCGAAAATCGACGAAGCAAAACCCAAGGTGTATTCCGGAGCATTGCTCTTTTGCAGGCTGTTGTAGGCCGTCTGGAGCGATATGATGTTGTACCACAGCATCCCTGCGTTCAAACCACCGCCTCCGCCCGAGGTGAGCATCCCGAGAAAGTTGGGTTTCACTCGCGCAGTGGTGGTCAGTTCTATCGAGACCGTCCGGCTCCCCGAAATGCGCAACTGCTTCATCTCCT
>NZ_BBIS01000041.1 GCF_000730605.1 Pseudomonas monteilii NBRC 103158 = DSM 14164
TTTCTTTTGTTACAGGAGTCAACCATGTCTGGAAGCAATTTCATTGGCGGCCAGCGCAGTGCTGCCGGCAGCGTGCGCCTGCACAGCCTCGATGCGCGCACCGGCGAAGCATTGCCTTTAGCCTTTGCCCAGGCCACCCCTGAGGAAGTGGCTGCCGCGGCACAGGCTGCCGAAGTGGCATTTGCCGAGTACAACGCCTTGGCGCCAGAGCGCCGCGCGCAGTTTCTTGATGCCATTGCCGACCAGCTGGATGCGCTGGACGATACCTTCGTCGCCACCGTGTGCCGCGAGACCGCGTTGCCGGCTGGGCGCATTCAGGGCGAGCGTGGCCGTACCAGCAACCAGATGCGCCTGTTCGCCAAGGTGCTGCGCCGTGGCGACTACCTGGGGGCGCGCATTGATCGCGCGCAGCCACAGCGCCAACCGCTGCCACGCCCTGACCTGCGCCAGTACCGTACCGGTGTTGGTCCGGTGGCCGTGTTCGGCGCCAGCAACTTCCCACTGGCCTTCTCCACCGCCGGCGGTGACACCGCAGCAGCGCTGGCTGCCGGCTGCCCGGTCGTGGTCAAGGCGCACAGCGGCCATATGGCCACTGCCGAGCGGGTGGCCGAGGCCGTCGAGCGTGCAGCGGTAGCCACCGGCATGCCAGCTGGTGTGTTCAACATGATCTACGGTGCCGGTGTCGGCGAAGCGCTGGTACGCCACCCGGCGATCCAGGCCGTGGGCTTTACCGGTTCGCTCAAGGGCGGCCGTGCCCTGTGCGACCTGGCGGCGGCGCGCCCGCAACCGATCCCGGTGTTCGCTGAAATGAGCAGCATCAACCCGGTGCTGGTGTTGCCCGCGGCGTTGCAGGCCCGTGGCGAGCTGGTGGCCAAGGAACTGGCCGCCTCGGTGGTGCTGGGTTGCGGGCAGTTCTGCACCAACCCCGGGCTGGTCATCGGCATCGCTGGCGAAGCGTTCAGCGCCTTCGTTGCGGTACTGGGCGCGCAACTGGCAGACCAGCCCGCGCAGACCATGCTCAATGCCGGTACCTTGCGCAGTTATGCCAGCGGTGTGCAGCGCCTGCACCAGCACCCGGGCGTACGCCACCTGGCCGGCGCCGAACAGGCCGGCGACCAGGCCCACGCCCAGCTGTTCCAGGCCGATGTGAGCCTGCTGCTCAACGGCGATGCGTTGCTTCAGGAGGAGGTATTCGGGCCTGCCACGGTGGTGGTCGAAGTGGCCGACGAAGCCGACCTGCGCCGCGCTCTGCAAGCCCTGCACGGGCAACTGACCGCCACCCTCATTGCCGAGCCGGAAGACTTCCAGCGCTTTGCTGCGCTGGTGCCGGTTCTGCAGCGCAAGGCGGGGCGCCTGTTGGTCAACGGCTACCCGACCGGTGTCGAAGTATGCGATGCGATGGTACATGGCGGGCCTTACCCAGCCACTTCCGATGCCCGCGGTACCTCAGTCGGCACCCTGGCCATCGACCGGTTCCTGCGCCCGGTGTGCTACCAGGACTACCCGGACGCGCTGCTGCCCGATGCCCTGAAAAACGCTAACCCACTAGGCCTGCAGCGGTTGGTAGACGGTCAACACAGCCGTGAGGCGCTTGCCTGACGCAGGCGCTATCGCGGTATACCTGTCGGGCCCAGCCCGGCGGGGGGGGCGACCGATGAATCACCCTTCGACAGCGATGAAACCTTCACGCCGGAGCAGCTCGACGTTGCTCGGTTTTACCTGGAGTTGCGACACCTCCTGAATCAGAAACCCGCGACACTCCACTGTCTCGTGTGATGGCTGGGGAACCCGGGACGAGGGTACAGCCATCCGGTACACCCAGTGCTCTTCTGCTTGAAGCACGTGATGGCCCAGAAACTGGGCATCGCTAAGCGGCAAGCAGGTTTCTTCCTGCAGCGTCGCATGTTCACCTTCACAGCAAAAGGAAATTGGGGATGAAGGCGATTACTCCACTGTTCACCGGCCTGGCATTTCGCTGAACGGCCCGCGTCCTTGGCGCGGGCCTTTTACGTGTGCCCCAAGGCTCAGCCGTCGCGTGTGACCGGGCAGGCTGTTCAATTCGGTTTCTGTCGCCCGTGAGACTATGATGTGGAGCAAGCGACAGAGGTGAGTCATGGATAAAGATGGGATCGACCCGCTGGGCCCACTGCCAGCAGCAGGTGTGCGGTCTGCGAACGAGGTTGTTACGGAACATTCGTCCGAACAACTGCGTCTGGTGCTGGACGCCGCTGCGGTCGTGGGTACGTGGGTCTGGGATATTCCGAACGACCGGGTAACGGCAGACGAACGTTTCTCCCGGTCCTTCGGCATTCCTGCTCAAAAGTGTGAAGCGGGCATTCCAATCGCCGAAGCCTTCAACTCGATCTACCCGGGTGATCGTGAGCGCGTTTCCCGGGATATCCATGAAGCGATGTCTCGAGGTGGTACGTTCCGTTGTGAATATCGCGTTCGTAACGAAGCCGGGCTGTATCACTGGATCGAGGCCAACGGGCATGCCGAGCTGGATGCCGAAGGGCAGGCCATACGCTTCCCTGGCGTGCTCATGGACATCGAGTCGCGAAGGGCAGCTGAGGCTGAGCGAGACCGCGTATCGGCGTTGTTGCGTACCTTTACTGCCGCAGTGCCTGGGGTTGTGTATGCAAAGGACCTGGAAGGCAGGATGCTCATTGCCAACCATGGGGCAACGCAACTGATCGGCAAACCGCCAGAATTCTACCTGGGCAAGACGGACCTCGAATTCCTCGAAGACAAGGCGCAGGCGCGCCAGGTGATGCAGACCGACCAGCAGATCATGCGTGGCGGCAAGGCTGTGCAGGTCGAGGAGCGGGTCGACATGCCGGACGGTTCTGCAACGACATGGCTCTCCGTCAAGGCCCCCTTGCTCGATGAGGCGGGAAACGTCATAGGGCTCATCGGTTCTTCCATAGACGTTACCGCAAGAAAACAGGCCGAGGCCGCGCTTTTGAACCTCAACCGCACGCTGGAAGAGCGCAT
Organism: Pseudomonas monteilii NBRC 103158 = DSM 14164; assembly: GCF_000730605.1. Taxonomy (GTDB): domain Bacteria; phylum Pseudomonadota; class Gammaproteobacteria; order Pseudomonadales; family Pseudomonadaceae; genus Aquipseudomonas; species Aquipseudomonas monteilii. The sequence continues at coordinate 2,995 of NZ_BBIS01000041.1, forward strand.
CAGCGAAGCCGTGGCCCAGCGTGAGGCCGCGCAAGAGGCGCTGCGCCAATCGCAAAAAATGGAAGCGATAGGCCAGCTCACGGGCGGTATCGCACACGACTTCAATAATCTGCTGGCAGGCATCACCGGCAGCCTGGACCTGGCCAAGCTGCGGGGCAAGCAAGGGCGGTTGGCGGACGTCGAGCGCTACATTGAGGTCGCGCACCGGGCGGCGCACAAGGCGGCGGCCCTGACCCATCGGTTGCTGGCATTTTCACGCCGGCAGCCTTTGCAGGCCACCCGTACCGAGGTCAATGGCCTGATAGGCGGCCTGGAGGACCTTGTGCGGCGCACCGTCGGACCAATGATTCTTCTGAAAGTCGATTTGAAAGCGCAGCTTTCCACCTGCCTGGTAGACCCGGTTCAGGTCGAGAACTCGCTGCTGAACCTCTGCATCAATGCACGGGATGCCATTGGCAAGCGTGCAGGCAATATCACCATCACTACTGCAAACGAGGCCCTTGAGGCAGGCCCGGGCCTGGATGCCGAGCTGCAGCCGGGTTCGTACCTCGCCATCAGTGTGGCGGACAATGGCATGGGAATGTCGGCCGAAACACTGTCGAAAGCGTGCGAGCCGTTCTTCACTACCAAAGCGATGGGCGAAGGCACAGGGCTGGGGTTGTCGATGGTATATGGCTTTGCCAAGCAGTCGGGCGGGCAAGTCAGGATTGCTTCCGAAGAAGGGGCAGGAACCCGGGTGCAGCTTTTTCTGCCAATCGATCAAGGGCAGCCTGAAAACATCGGCCCGGCAGAGACCCACCCCGATTTTTCACCCCAATGGTCTGACCGCAATGTGCTGATTGTGGATGACGAGCCCTCTGTGCGTTTGTTTGTCAGTGAAGTGCTCAGCGGTTTGGGGTGCACGGTTATCGAGGCCGCTGATAGCCAGGCCGGGCAGCAACTGCTGGCTTCTGACACTCGCATCGATTTGCTGGTGACTGATATCGGACTGCCGGGAGGGCTCGACGGCCGGGAGATGGCGAAATTCGGGCGACAAACGCGTGTAGGGTTACCGGTCATTTTCATGACCGGTTACGCCAGCCCTTCAGTGTTTGAGGATGAGGTATTGCGCAACGCATCGGCCGTGTTGATCAAGCCATTCGCGATGGAGGATTTGATCGCCAACGTTCACGCGATGTTTGGCGCTCGAATCAATCTGGGCAGGCCTTCGGTAGCGGCTGACCGAGGTAGCGAGATGGATTGATCGGGCCACTAGGCACCCAGTGCCCGTTTCAACACGTCATAGATTCTGGCGTCCCCCGACTGCGCAACGTTGAACCGCAGAAAATCCCCCGCAGTCATGGACTGGCTAAAGGCATTCCCGGGCGCCAGCACTACACCCTCATTCAAACAAGCCCTGGCCAGCGTTGCTGCATCCTTGCCTTGCGGCAGCTGGCACCAGGCGTACAGGCCCGCCTGGGGAATGATCCAAGGCTTTATACCAAGCGCCTGAAGCCTGGCTACCGTTTTGTCCATTTGCTCGGCCAACCGAACGCGCACGCTCTCCATGTGCTTTCGGTACCCGCTATCGGTAATCGCGTGGTGGATGATGTCGGCCGCCAGGCGCCCACCGCCGAAGGTGGTCGCAATCTTGAGGTCGACCAGGCCCTCGATCCATTCACCGCGCGCAGCGATGTAGCCGCAGCGGATTGAAGCGGAGATGGTCTTGGAAAAGCTGCCGATCTGGATGACACGTGAGAGGCCATTGAACGCAGACAGGCGTGGCGCGGGCGTATGTTCGAAGTCGCCGAAAATATCGTCCTCGACAATCACCAGGTTGGAGGTGTCGGCCAGCTTCAGCAGCCTGTGTGCCGTGACCGGGTACAGGGTGGCCCCGGTCGGGTTGTGGATGCCGGAATTTGTGATGTACAACCGGGGCGCATGCGAGAGCAGGGCAGCGCCGAATGCAGCGATGTCCGGGCCGGTCGGCGTGTAAGGCACGCCCACAACGTTCACCCGGTGTGCTTTCAGCAGTGCGTGAAAGTTGAAATAGCAGGGGTCGTCCACCAGCACCGTGTCGCCCGGCTCCAGCAGAAAACGGCAAATCAGGTCGATGGCATGGGTGCCGGACTCGGTGAGCATGATCTGTTCAAGCGGGGCTTCGACCCCGATGCCTGCCAGCCGCCGCGACAGGAACTGCCGGAGCGGTGGATAGCCAAGCGGTGAAGCGTACTCCGTCAGTTTTGACGCGTCAGAACGGGCAACCATGCGAAGCGCTTTACGCACACCCGCTTCGTACATCCAGGAAGGCGGTAGCCACCCGCACCCTGGTTTCAACGCATCGAGGGAGGTTTCAAGTGATTGGCGCGAGATCCACAGCGGGTCGACGACACGATCCAGTTTGGGGCCAAGTTCGGTCAGCGCCAATGGCGCCACTGGCCCTGCAACGTAAAAGCCGGAGCCTGGGCGAGCGCTGAGTACACCCTCGGCCATTAACCGTTCATAGGCCTCAAGCACGGTAGAAACCGACACCTGCATGGTCTGGGCCATGGCGCGGACGGATGGAATTCTTGCGCCGGGGGTGTAGGTGCGAGAGGCGATCCTGGACTGGATCTCGGCCATGACCGTTCGAATTCGCGTGCCGCTGCGTTTCATCGCACCCTCAACTGTGCTGGATTAATATGCATAACAGTTCGGTTTAACTGTATTGGATTGTACATGGCCTGGGTGAGCCCGTCAGTGATGTACTGACGCCTGGCTTATCGAGGAATGAACGATGGAAAGATCAACAAGCGGATGGATCAATGGCTTCATAGGCGTCGCCATTTTTGCGGGCTCGTTGCCGGCAACCCGCGTGGCCGTGGCGGACTTTGAACCGACGTTTCTGACCTGTGCCAGGGCCACCATTGCCGCCTTGTTGGGTGCGCTGTTCTTGATCGTGCTGCGCCAGCCTCGGCCGAAGCGGGGTGATTTGGCGTCATTGGCGGTAACAGCGCTGGGCGTTGTCATCGGGTTCCCGTTGCTGACGGCACTGGCGCTCCAGCATGTCACCTCTGCCCATTCCATTGTTTTCGTCGGGCTGCTGCCGCTGTGTACCGCTGGGTTTGCCGTTTTGCGGGGCGGTGAGCGGCCTCGGCCGTTGTTCTGGCTGTTCTCGTTCATGGGGGCCGGGCTGGTCGCGGGCTATGCGTTGATGAATGGCGGCGAAGGGTCGTTGGTGGGCGACCTGCTGATGACGGCAGCGGTGGTGGTGTGTGGCTTGGGGTATGCAGAAGGGGCGCGGCTGTCGCGCACATTGGGCGGGTGGCAGGTGATCAGTTGGGCATTGCTGGTGGCGTTGCCGTTCATGCTGCTGCTGACGGTCGTTAATTTTCCAGCACCTGATGCCTTTGCCAAGGTAAGTGCGCCGGCGTGGTTCAGCTTTGGCTACGTTTCGCTGTTCAGCATGCTGATTGGCTTTGTGTTCTGGTACCGGGGGCTTGTCCAGGGGGGCATTGCGGCTGTGGGGCAGCTGCAACTGTTTCAGCCGTTCATGGGGCTTGGGCTGGCGGCGTTGCTGCTGCACGAGCAGGTCAGCTGGTTGATGCTGGTGGTGACGCTGGGGGCTGTGATCTGCGTGGCCGGGGCCAGGAAGTACGCCCAATAAGTGATTACGCCTGGGTCGTTGCAAGCAGGGCGAGCATACCGCAACACAGCCCGGACCGTGCTCGTCTCAACAAGGCGGCGCTACATAAACAACCCGATCACGCCCGTTCTGTTTGGCGGTATAGAGCCCCTTATCGGCGCGCTCCAGTGCGTCATCCAGCGTTTCACCTTTGGCAAACAGGGTGCACCCTATGCTCAGGCTTACCTTCAATTGACCACTGGGCATCTGCATCGCCCCTGCACCCACCTGTTCCCGAATGCGCTCAGCAATCCGCTGCAGCTCTTCGCTGTCCTTGACCTGCAAAATCGCGACGAACTCCTCACCCCCATGTCGCACGAGCAGGTCATCGGGGCGCAGTGCAGCGCGCAGGCGGCGGGCAGTTTCGCACAGCACCTTGTCACCACCGCCATGGCCGTGCTTGTCGTTGATGGCTTTGAAATGATCGAGGTCGGCATAAACCGCCCCCAACTGTAAGCCGTTCACCTCGGCCAAGCGCCGTTCATGTGCTTCAAACGCGGACAATGCGCCGCGGTTCCAGAGTTGTGTCAAAGGGTCGAGCAGGGCTTTGCGCTGCTCGCGATCCATTTCAAGGCGCAGGTCGCGGTTCACCTGTGCCAGTGTGCGCAGCTGCAGATATCCCTCGGCAAGCGTGGCCAGGTCCCTGAAGTTCGCTTGTTGCGCCTCGCTGAGCACGCGTGGCTGGGGGTCGAACATGCACAGCGTACCGATGGCTTTGCCGTTGCCGGCGCGCAACGGGTGGCCGGCGTAAAAGCGGATATAGGGCGCGTTGAGCACGAGCGGATTGTCGACGAATCGCGTATCGCACGTGGCATCGGGGACCATCAACGTATCGTCACCGAGAATGGCGTAGCCGCAGAATGAAACACTGCGCGTCGTCTCACTTGCCTCAAGCCCTATCCGGGCCTTGAACCACTGCCGGTCCTGGTCGATGAGGCTGATAAGCACGGTGTCCACATGGGCCAGGTCCTGGGTGAGCCGTACCAAGGTATCGAGGTAATGCTCGGCGGGTGTATCGACCAGGTTCATGTCATCGAGCGTGCGCTGGCGAAGCACTTCGTCAGCGGGTAGGGGGCAAGCTGGCATCGTTGGTCCTCCATTCCTTGGTTAGCGGCCACTGCACCTGGCGGTTGCACGTTCTGTGTATCGGCGAACCAAGCACAGCATAGGTTAGGGCATCGAGCCATGGGCTACAGGGTAAAGCGGCATTTCTTGCCGAATGTGTGATTTCTTCCGCTCGACCTTCGTCAAGAAGGCTACCCCTTAGCCGTCGTCTGGGGACTGATACAGGGCTTTCCATGCAAACGCTGTTGAATGAGATTCTTGAAGAAGTACGTCCCTTGATCGGCAAGGGCAAAGTGGCGGACTACATTCCTGCGCTGGCCGATGTGCCGGCGAACCAGTTGGGCATCGCAGTCTACGGCAATGATGGCAGCTATCACTGCGCGGGCGACGCCCTGGTGCCATTTTCGGTGCAGAGTATTTCCAAGGTGTTCAGCCTGGTTCAGGCGATCGGGCACTCGGGTGAAGCCATTTGGGAGCGGCTTGGCCATGAGCCCTCGGGGCAGCCGTTCAACTCGCTGGTACAGCTGGAGTTCGAGCGCGGTCGCCCACGCAACCCCTTCATCAATGCGGGTGCGTTGGTGATCTGTGATATCAACCAGTCGCGCTTTGCAGCACCCACGTTGTCGATGCGCGATTTCGTACGACGGCTCTCGGGCAACCCCCACATCTCGATCGATGCCCGTGTTGCAGATTCTGAATATCAATTCCGCGCGCGCAACGCGGCCATGGCTTACCTGATGCAGTCCTTTGGCAACTTCCATAACGAGGTGGAGGCTGTGCTGCGCAGTTATTTCAGCTACTGCGCGCTGCAAATGAACTGCCTGGATCTGGCCCGGGCGTTCTGCTTCCTGGCCAACGATGGGTTCTGCAAGCACAGCGGTGAGCAGATTCTGACCCGACGCCAGACGCAACAGGTGAACTCGATCATGGCCACCAGCGGACTGTATGACGAAGCAGGGAATTTCGCCTATCGGGTGGGGTTGCCTGGCAAGAGTGGCGTGGGGGGCGGGATTGTGGCGATCGTGCCGGGGCAATTCACGGTGTGCGTGTGGTCGCCGGAGTTGAATGCGGCGGGCAACTCCCTCGCCGGGATGGCGGCGCTGGAGTTGCTGAGTTCGCGGATTGGCTGGTCGGTGTTTTGATCAGTGGGCGGATGCGCAGGGCAACCCCGTAGCCATGCGTGACGAGGCCCGGTTGTGCGGAGTTCGATGTGGGCGAGCAGTGCCGGTTAGCGCTGTTCACCGTCTATAGTTTGGGCAACGCTCATTTGCGAAGGATGCTCCCATGGCCAAAACATCACACCTGACAGCCCTGCTGACTGCGTTGGCAGTGGCATTCGCCGCTGGCCCGACCTTTGCCGACCCAGGTAACGGCAAAGGGCAGGGTCACGGCAAGGCACAGCATGCTCAAGGCCAGGGCAATGCAGGTAGCCACAAGCAGGGGAAGGGCGGTAACGATTGGCATGGTGGCCCGTCCATCGACCGCGGCGATGTGCTGGCTATTCTTGGCGGTCACCGCAGTTACTGGAGCCCAGGGCCTGCATTGCCGCCCGGCATTCAGAAGAACCTGGCGCGTGGCAAGCCGCTGCCGCCCGGCATCGCCAAGAAGCTGGACGGTCGCTTGCTGGGACAGTTGCCTCACTACGATGGCTATGAGTGGATGCAGGCGGGTGCGGACCTGATACTTGTCGCTGCGGCAACCGGGATTATTTACGAAGTGTTGAACGGGGCGTTCGACTGAGCAGTGCTGAGCCACCCCGCGCAGGCTAGTCAGCGCCGCCGCAATACCGTGGCCAGCCCAACGGTCAGCGCCACGGCGCAGAGCATGGCCAGGCTGATGGCGACGGTAACGCCCCACGTGTCGAGCAATGCTGCCAGCACCAGGTAAAACGCAATTACGCCCACCGCCCCAATCGCATTGCCCCGCACCATGGCCGCCATGCCGGCCCGGCCATTCTGCACATGGGCGAACACCACCAGCGGCCAGGCAATCACTGGAATCGGCGCCAGCATCCCGCTGGTTGCCGGGCCCAGCCAGCTGGCCAGGCGGGTGGTGATCAGCAGCAGGGACGTGGCAGCTACCATTCGCAGCGGGATCTCCCAGTACCGGTGCCGGGGGCGGGCTAGGGTATCGGGTTTGGGCTCGTGACCGCTGGCGCGTATCAGCACACCGATCAGCACCAGCGCCACGGCAATCGACAGGTACAGGTTGCCCCAGTGCGTAAACGCATAGGCAGCCGACCCGTAAAACAGCAAAGCCAGCGGCACGGCCTGGGCGAGGCCGAGCCTGCGTGTGGCCAACAGGTAAAACATATAGGTGGCTTGCACCGCCGCCAGGCCGCCCAGCGCGCCGGGCAATGCGCCCAAGGCGAAGGCTGTGCCCTGTTCCAGGCACAGAAAGGTCATCACCAGCGCGGAGGTGATCGGCAGGCCGGACAGCAGCCCACCCAGCAGGCCGCCCCAGCGCCGCGAGGCAAGGGAAATGGCCCACATCAGCAGGGGCGTGACAATCAGCTTGACGTAGAACAGGGTCATTGCGGGGGTGTCCAGGCTCAGAGAAGGTGCGCCCGCCGTCAGTATTGGGTGGGGCGCGGATGCATTAGGTGCGGCTGGCCTCCAGTGCCTGGGCTAGGTCGGCGATGATGTCGTCACTGTGCTCGATGCCGATCGACAAACGCACCATGTCCCGTGGCACGCCGGCCCTTTCCAGCTCTTCATCGTTGAGCTGGCGGTGGGTGGTGGAGGCGGGGTGGCAGGCCAGCGACTTGGCGTCGCCGATGTTCACCAGGCGCACCACCAGTTGCAGCGCATCGATGAAGCGTGCACCGGCCGCCTGGCCTCCCTTGATGCCAAATGACAAGATCGAAGCGGGCTTGCCACCGGTGTAACGCTGGGCCAGTTCATGCTCGGGGTGGTCCGGCAGCCCGGCATACTTCACCCAGGCCACCTGTTCGTGAGCCTGCAGGTAATGGGCGACCTTCAGGGCGTTTTCGGTGTGGCGTTCCATGCGCAGGGCCAACGTTTCCAGGCCTTGCAGGATCAGGAAGGCGTTGAACGGCGACAGCGCGGCGCCGGTGTTGCGCAACGGCACCACGCGGCAGCGGCCGATGAAGGCGGCGGGGCCGAAGGCCTCGGTATAGGTGACGCCGTGGTAGGAAGGGTCGGGCGTATTGAGCAGGGCGAAACGTTCTTTGTTGTCCGCCCAGGGGAACTTGCCGGAGTCGATGACGATGCCGCCGATGCTGGTGCCGTGGCCGCCGATGTACTTGGTCAGCGAATGCACGACAATGTCCGCACCATGTTCGAATGGGCGGCACAGCACTGGGGTGGCCACGGTGTTGTCGACGATCAGGGGCACACCATGGCGGTGGGCGGCTTCGGCCAGTGCAGCGATATCGACGATATTGCCGGCGGGGTTGCCGATGGACTCGCAGAACACCGCCTTGGTGCGTGGGTCAATCAATGCTTCGAGGCCCGCGATGTCGTCATGGGCGGCGAAGCGGGTATGGATACCCATGCGTGGCAGGGTATGGGCCAGCAAGTTGTAGGTACCACCGTACAGCTTGGCCACCGAGACAATATTGTCGCCGGCCTCGGCGACCGTCTGGATGGCGTAGGTGATGGCTGCCATGCCCGAGGCCACCGCCAGCGCGCCAACCCCGCCTTCGAGGGCGGCCATGCGCTGCTCCAGCACGTCGTTGGTGGGGTTCATGATGCGCGAGTAGATGTTGCCGGCCACCTTCAGGTCGAACAGGTCGGCACCGTGCTGGGTGTCGTCGAAGGCGAAGGAGGTGGTCTGGTAAATGGGTACGGCCACCGCCCGGGTGGTCGGGTCGGGGCTGAAGCCCGCATGGACGGCGAGGGTTTCCAGCTTCATGCAATCGTTCCTTGAGCGTGGGTGGAAGCGTTCGAGCATGCGGTGGTGCGAGGGCGTGGGTCAAGGGCGTCGTGCCGGCGCTCACTGGGCCTGGGCAGATTGTAAAGATAGGCAAAGATTCCACGGGCCATCATGCCGCCGCTCTAGAATCCGCCCGCTGCCGCACCGGCCCACGGTGGGCGGCAGATCTAGCCTTGTGGAGCGTTCCAATGAAGTCGAAACACCTTTTCCGCGGAACGCACTGCCTCGGCCGGGCTGCAACAGTGCACCCGGCGCGAGTGCACTCACCACACGATCCGCTCGCCGTCCCACCCCCAAAAGCTTCCACTCTCTGCCGGCCCAAGCCGCCCCACCTGCTCGATCACGCACTGTGCGGCAAATGCCGGCTCAAACAGCCTCCCTTCCGGCACGTTCCCCTGAAACGGTCGCGACAGTTCGGTATCGGTGGTTCCCGGATGCAGTGCCAACAGGGTAGCCGCAGGGTTGACGCGTTTCAGCTCGATGCTTGCCGTGTGCAGTAGCTGATTCAGCGCCGCCTTGCTCGCACGATAGCTGTACCAGCCACCCAGTCGGTTGTCGCCGATCGAGCCAACCCTGGCCGACAGCGCTGCAAAGGTTGCGGGCTGTTTGCGCAGCAATGGCAGCAGGTGCTTGAGCAACAAGATGGGGGCGAACGCATTGGTGGCGAAGCTGGCCTGCAAACTGGCGAGGTTCAATTGGCCCAGCGACTTCTCGGCTTTGGCCCCCTCCTTGTGGAGGAGGCCGAGTGTGCTGATCACCAGATGAAGGTGCGTGCAGGCAATGCCCACCTCGCTTGCAAGCGCGGTAAGTGCCAGCTCGTCGCGCGCATCGTAGTCCAGTAGTACCACGCGTTCGCCATGTGCCTGGGCAAGTGCAAGCAGCCCGTCAGCGGCGCTGGCGTGCCGCGCCACGGCCCAGACCCGGCTAACATCGTCGCGGGCCAGCAATGCCGTGCACAGCGCCAGGCCTATGCCTCGGCTTGCACCGCAGACCAACACACTGGCTTTGCCGGTCAGTCCGGGGATCAAAGCCATTGAGCGCGCTTCGTGAGACACTTTTGATCACCCTTGCAGGTTCGTTTCACAGTCCTGCTATTGGAGTTCTGCCTTTCCGGATCCGAGGTTGTGAGGGCTGCGTAGCGCAGCACAGCTAGTCTACGTTGCGGGCAAAATAGTGGCTACTGTCGCATCTTGCGCTGAGTGTTCAGTTTGCACAGTTTCAGCAGGTGCCGTGATTGGGTGAGAAAGCTTCGGCGTCGCGTGCCTGTTGGCCACCCCGAATGGCACATGCACCATTGGCAGATTCCCGGCAGGCGATTGCAAGTGAGTGCGCTGGTCGTCAAAGAACACATGCGGCTTGAGGATCGACAGCACCCTGGGCTTTTCCATCCCGCCTAGAAAGAAGCATTCATCCGGCGACACGCCCCAATCCTTCAAGGTCGTCACCACACGCTCATGCGAGGGTGCGTTGCGCGCCGTGACGATGGCGATGCGCAAAATCCGCTTGTAGTTTGGGTCTTCTGCCAGCTTGCGATCCTCCAGCATGCGAATCAGTGAAAGTTTGCGGTACAAGTCTGCCAAGGGCCCTGGCGAGTGCGGGGTGCCTTTGTGTACGCGCTCATGTTCCTGAAAGTCGTTCAGGTTGTCGTTGCGCTTGTACACGCTCTCTGCCTCGTCATCGGCAATCACGCCATCGAAGTCGAAGGCCACCCGTAGCTCTGTGTCTATTTCATCGTCGTAGATGCGTGTGGGCAGCACCCGCCCAGCCGGGTAGTTGGCGTCGATAGCCTTTTGCACATCTTCTTCGTTGGCACTGAGGAACAGCGAGGCATTGAACGCCGGGATGTATTCATAGGGCGAGCGGCCCGACATGAACGCCGCGCGGGTAATGTCCAGCTGGTAGTGGCTTATCGAGCGAAACACCCGCAGGCCGGTTGCCGGCGAGTTGCGTGAGAGCAATACCACTTCCACTGGCAATTGGTCGGGGAAGGCCTGGTTGATGCTCAGGAAGCGGCGAATGAACGGGAACGCCACTCCCCTGGGAAACGGTTCGTCCAGGTTGTCTTCCTGGTGCTGACGGTAGGCCTCGACCCCTCGGGTCTTGTAGATGTCGTCCGAGACGGTGAGGTCGAACAGCGCACTCGAGGCAACGCCGATGACCAGTTTCTGTTCAATGGGGTAAGGCATGAAGCTGCTCCTGCAAGTGGCCTGGGGCAAGTGTACGCGTACGCTGTGTGTAAAGCCCTCAGGCCTGCGGCGTCAGCCCGAGCAGCACTTGAATCTGGTACTGCAACTGGCTCACATGTTCGCGCTCTGCGCGCAGGGCCGCGTGCAACTTACTGTTCTCCTGTTTGTGAAGGCGGGCGGTTTGCTCCAGTTCACGGTCGCTCTGCAGCAAGTTCCACATCTCGCCTTGGCGGACGGATTGCAGGCATACAAGCAGCAGGGTGATGCCGCAGACGCACAACAGGGAGATTTCCAGCGCTTCCATTTAATGTTTCCTTGGGACGTGGCAACAAGCCGGTAAGCGAGACGATATGTCTATTATTAATACATGTCGATATTGGTGACTTGTACAGGTAAAGGAATGGTGCAGGTTCCGAGGGGCTTGTTGGGTGCGGCAGCCTGCAGGATCAAAGCAATCTGATATCACGCTATGGATGCAGCGCCATTCTGGCAAGGCTTTGCTTGCAATCGGCCTGTTGTTGGCAGAAGAAGGGCAGTTTTGCCCAAATATGGCTGGTTAGTTGACATATACAGGAGGCTTTACGTGGCTTTGAGCAAGCCGGTCAGGCTTCTTAGATGCTGACCAACCACTCAAATGCGCGACGCATCAGTGGATCCGGTGATGCCATTTTGATAGCTTGCCGCCCATTACCGCTGTATCCGGACAGGAATTGATGAACCAGCCACACGAACACAGCACTTTGACCCCGCTCGCGAAGCCGACGGTGGACAAGGTGATCGAAAGCACCGCTCAGGCAGACACTTCGCCTCAGCAGGCCGCTGAGCAAGGCACGTTGCAGGCCAGTATCGATGCACTGAACCAGAAGCTTGTGGCCAGTACCCTGGCCCGGGTGCAGAAGGAAGGGGTTATCCGCAAGCGCCTTGAACAGCACCAGCAGCAACTGGCAGAAGGCAACCTGGCCAGGGAGGGCCTGTCGAACACGGTGACCACGGCGCTGAAGAAGCTCGCACAGGCGACCAACACCCAGGCAGACCGCGTGGACAGCGTGGAGGCGCGGTTGGCCAGCCTGGCCGAACGCCAGTGTGAGTGCGAGAGCCAGCGAGCGAACGGTTGGCCAGCGTACCTGGAGCGTCATGCGGTGTCGTTGGTGGCCTTGGCTGTGGCGGTGTTCACGCTGGGGCTGCACGTGCTTGGTTAACGCCCGCTACAGGGGCCTGCGCACGCTGCACGACAGCTGCTCTACCAGAAAATCCACAAACACCCGCACCCGCGCCGGCATCGCAGAGCCGCCTACGAACACCGCATGAATCGGCTCGCGATCGTCAGGGTTGTACGCCTCCAGCAGCGGTACCAGCTGCCCGCTGGCCAGGTCATCGACCACGGTGAAGGTACCGATGCGCGCTATGCCAGCCCCCAACCTGGCCAGTTGCGCCAGGGCTTCACCGCTGCTGCATTCGATATTACCGGTCACCTTCAGTGAAAACACTTCGCCATTGCGGCGAAACGGCCAGTCGGGCGCGGCGCGGCGAAAGTTGAAGCGCAGGCAGTTGTGCCGGGCCAGGTCCTCAGGCACCAATGGGGTACCGCAGCGTTGCAGGTACTCGGGCGAGGCGACCACTACCTGGCCGGTTTCGCCAATGGCACGCGCACTCAACGAGCTGTCTGGCAGGTGACCGAAGCGCAGCGCCACGTCGGTCTGGCCGCCGAGAATGTCGGCAACCTCGTCGCTGAGGGTCAGGTCGACCAGCACTTGAGGATAACGCGCGCTGAACGCTGCCAGCAGCGGCACCACGGTCAGGCGGCCATGGCCAAGCGCCGCGCTGACCCGCAAACGTCCGCGTGGCACGCCTTGGTCGGTGATGGCGTCCTCTAGCTCCAGCATGTCGGCCAGCACCCGCCGCGCACCGCGCAGGTAGGCCTCACCCTCGGGGGTGAGGGTGATCGCCCGGGTGGTGCGCAGCAGCAGGCGCGTGCCCAGGCGCTGTTCGGTGCGGGCGAGGATGCGGCTGACAGCAGAAGGTGTCAGGCCCAGTGCCCGGGCGGCGGCGGACAGGCTGCCTTCTTGCGCCACCCTGGCAAAAATCTCCATCTCTCCGGATCTTCCACTGAAGTCCATTTGTGTCTCGCAGGCAAAGGTGATTCGCAAAAACGCAGTCTAGTGCGGTTTTTAAACACTTTGTAGCATTTGCGGCATAGATAAGGAGCTTGCCATGCGTATCAATCCACCTCTGGTCGCACTCGCCATCGGTGCCTTCGGCATCGGTGTCACCGAGTTCGCCCCCATGGGCATGTTGCCCAGTATCGCCACCGACCTTGGCGTTTCCATTCCTGCTGCAGGGCTGTTGGTCAGTGCCTATGCCATCGGTGTGCTGATTGGCGCGCCGCTGATGACCCTGGCCACGGTGAAGATCCCGCGACGTTACCTGTTGATCGGGCTGATGGCCATTTTCACCTTGGGCAACCTGATGTCCGCGCTGGCCAGTGACTACGCCAGCCTGCTGGTGGCCCGGGTGGTCACTTCGTTGAACCACGGCGCATTTTTCGGCATCGGCTCGATCGTTGCGGCCAGTGTGGTGCCGCCCGAAAAGCGGGCTGGTGCCGTGGCGGCGATGTTCATGGGCTTGACCCTGGCCACCATCGGAGGGGTGCCGCTGGCGACCTGGTTTGGTGAAATGCTGGGCTGGCGCACAGCGTTCTGGGGTATTGCCGGGCTTGGCCTGGTGGCGATGACCACGCTCTGGTATGCGCTGCCCAATGTTGCATTGCCCAAGGGTGATGGGGCCATGGCAGAAATCCGCGTGTTGGGCCGCGGCCCGGTATTGGCGGCCTTGCTGCTGACCGTGGTGGGTTCCAGTGCAATGTTTACTGTGTTCACCTACATCGCGCCAATCCTGCAGAACGAGGCGGCGGCGTCTACCACCTTCGTGACAGTCATGCTGGTGCTGTTCGGGGTGGGCCTGACCTTGGGGAATATGTGGGGTGGCAAGGCGGCGGACCGCTCTATCGATCGCACGCTGATGCTGTCGTTGGCGGTGCTGATTGCGGTGCTGCTGGTGTTTCCGCTGGTTCTGGCCTGGCCACTGCCGACGGCTTTGGCGGTGCTGGTCTGGGGGGGCGCCAGCTTTGCCCTGGTGCCGCCGTTGCAGATGCGGGTGATGGAAGCGGCCAAGGATGCGCCCAACCTGGCGTCGGCGGTGAACATCGGCGCGTTCAACCTGGGCAATGCGATTGGCGCGGCGCTCGGTGGCGCGGTGATCAATGCAGGGTTGGGTTACTCGGCGATTGCCCTGGCAGGGGCGGCGATGGCGGCTTTGGGGCTGGTGATGGTGCTGCTGTTTGCCTGGCGTGGTCGGGGGGTGGCGGCCCAGGTTGCGGTGTAACAAGCGGGTATCGCCGGGGCTGCACGTAGCCCCGGCGTCTTCCTTTTTGCTGTTAGGGCGTGCCGTTGCGACCATGCAGGTGATAGGCCGGGCGCTCGCTCAGGCGCTCGTAGTAATCACGTACGGCCGGCAAGTGCGGGTGCTCGAACGGTGTTTCGAACCAGCGGTTGACCGACAGGCCAACAGGGATGTCGGCCAGGGTGAACTGGCTGCCGGCCACATAGGCACCGGTGCTGGCCAGCTGGCGGTCGAGGATGTGCATGTAACGTGACCACTCGGCGCAGCCGGCGGCAAGCGCCTGTGGGTCCTGGTGGGCGGGCGAATGCCTGACCAGCGACATGAATGCATAGCTCCAGGAGCGGTTCAGGTCCGAGGCCTGCCAGTCGATCCACTGGTCGATCCTGGCCCGTGCCTGCGCCTCGCTCGGGTAGAACGCGGTGGCACCGTAGCGGTTGGCCAGGTAGCGGATGATGCTGTTGGACTCCCACAGCGTAAAGTCGCCATCCTGGATCACCGGGATCATGGCGTTGGGGTTAAGTGCTAGGAACTCGGCATGGTCGGTAGGCTGGAAGCCCGAGCCCCAGTCTTCACGCTCGAACGCGACTTCGAACTCGGCACAGGCCCACAGGACTTTCCGCACGTTGATGGAAGAGGCTCTGCCCAGTATCCGTAGCATGGTGTTCGTCCTTGTAGAGGGGGAGTTGATCGTCCGCCACTGCCCAGGGCTGGTCAAGGGGCAGATCAGCGACTGAGCGCCCCTTTAGCCGAGTTCTTGTAGTCCATTTCCGAAAGTAACCCTTTCCACCCCATTGGCCATTGTGGTCGCGCCGGCAGCCCCCTAGTCTCGGCACGCTCGTAACCCCGAGGAATGGATATGGAAAACGACACGCCCCAAAACAGCAGCAAGCTCAATGTCGTGTGCGCGGCAAGCCGGTTTGGCAATGCCAATGCCGAACTGGTGCAAATGAAACCTCAGCTGCCATTGCGCACCGCACTGATGGAAGCTTCCAGCATCATGGGTTGCATCACCGAAATCACCCGCAAGGCCATCGACAGGCCAGGTGATCGCAAAGCGATGATGCAAGCCACGTTCTATCTGGCAGGCATGGCCAAGGCACTGATCGATGGCCAGTTGCTGCAGATGCGTCAGGCGCGCGAAGGCGAAGGTGACGCCTAGCCAGGCTTGCCTGGGGGCCACGAACTTGGCAACCTTGAGCGGTTTGAAACGCGTATCACCACAGAAGGAAGCATGCATTGAGCTGGGACAAGGTGGGGAAGCTTCTCGTCGCCGTGCTGATTGGCCTGATGGTCCTGTTGGCCGCCTACGCGCTGCTCAGGGGCAACCCGCGCCTGGAGGCGTCACTGACCTATGCTTACCTCACTTACCCCAGCCAGTTCAGCGAGCGTATCAGCAAGGCCAGCGAACAGCTCAAGTACGAGCAGTTGCAGGAGCGTATCAACAGCATCGACCAAGGCGGGCTGAGCCATGATCAGGTCGAGCGGCTGATCGAAATGGCCCAGGCACCTTATGCCCAGCTGTTCGCCAAACCGTTCGAGGCCGGGCTGGTCGATCACCGTACGGGGTTGCTCATCGAGTTGCTCAACAGTGGAGACGCTCAGGTACGTCAGGTGCGCATTCGCTTGCCAGCCAAAGGGCTGGTGCAAGTGCGCGATGCTGCCGGTAACGACACGCTGCTGGAAAACGCCACCGCGCAGGTAGATATCCCGGCCATCGAACCTGGTGGCACCTGCAAGGTATGGGTGTATTTCGACGCCGACTTTTCGCAGATCCGCCAAGGCGGGGTCAGCATCAGCCACGCCGACGGTGTAGCCAATGTACAGGTGTACCACGAGGTCATCGGTTTCCCTGCCACGGTGGCCCGCTACAGCCGTGAGCTGATGGTGTTGCTGGGGGTGTTGGGGCTCAGTGTGTTGGGCCTTGGGTATGCCTGCCTCTCGCGACGTCGCGCGGTTTGACTGCGCCGGTCAACATTCGCCATCGTGCAGCGCCAAGCTCTGGCGCAACTGTTCCAGCATGGCCACGCGCAGCACGTGGGGCGCATGCACCCGGATCGAACCGGCCTGGGACAGCAGCCAGGTCATCAGCGCGCGGTTGTCGTCGACGCTCGCCTGCAGCGTGGCACCGCCATTTTCTTGTGGCGTCAGTTGCATATCCGTAGACAGTGGCTGCGCTTCCAGGCGCCGGGCCAGTACGTCATCGACCCAGGCGTGCAGTTCAATGCGCGGCGGCGGAACAAGTACGTCGGGCTGCAACTGTTGTGCTTCGTTCAGGTCCAGGCCCGGTTGCCAGTACCAGCCGTAAGGTATGCCTTTGCTGTTGCATTGCAGTGGGAACAGCGCAGCGAGCTCGACCAGGTCGCGCTCAACAGTGCGTTTGCTGGTGGTATGCCCCACGGTCTTCAGGGCGGCCTGCAACTGGGTGGAGCTCATTCCCGGGTGGCGGCCGGGCAGTAACTTGAGGAGCTGCCACTGGCGGGCGATGGTATGGCGGGTGGGGTGGCTGGGCAAAGGGCTCGTCCTTGAAGCAGGCGCCAAACCTGTCGAGTGATGGCGTATGGCTATTGCCTCAGCATACCCTTTTGCTGAATGGGATCCAAGTTTTCGGTCGAGGCATTCAGTGTCTCTGGATGACCTATAAGCTAGATTTTCTGCCTTCGGCATTAAAGGAGTGGAGCAAGCTTGGCCACACTGTGCGTGAGCAGATCAAGAAAAAACTCGGCGAGCGTTTACAATCGCCCAAGGTACAGGCCGATGCGCTGCGTGACTTGCCGAACCACTACACAATCAAGCTCAGGGCCTCCGGGTATCGTCTGGTGTATCGGGTTGAGGACGAGCGAATCGTTGTCGTAGTGGTTTCGGTTGGTAAGCGCGAGCGCAGTGGGATCTACCCTGCGGCTCAAAGCGTTAGGTGATGGCACGCTGGTGCATTCACAATATGCTCAGCGCCCGCCATACACACTACACCCCACCCCGTCGCACATGCTTCACCAGCACCTTCTCCAGCAGCTCCCACATCGCAGGCTCCGTGCTGAACGCCACATTGAACCGCATCCACCCGGTCGCCTTGGCATCCACCATGAACAACTGCCCAGGCCCAAGCATGATGCCTTTCTCCAGCGCATCATCCAGCAGCGCCGCGCTGTCCGGAATGGCCGGGTGGCGGGTCCAGATGTACATGCCTTCATCCGATTCAATGAACAGTTCAAAGCCCAATCGATGCAAATGCCGGCCAACTTCCTGATGCGCCTCGGCCAGGCGTTGGCGCAGGCGCTTGAGGTGTTTGCGCCAGCGGCCGTCGATGATCGCGGCGTACACCACGCGCTCCATCACCTGTGAGGTGGTCAGGCCCGAACGCATCTTCAGGTGCAACAGTTTCTGCATCAGCTCGGGGTTGGCCAGCATGTAGCCGACCCGCACGTTGGGCGAAATGCTCTTGGAGTAGCTGCCCACGTACACCACCTGCTGCAGGTGGTCGAGGCTGGCCAGGCAGGGCTGCGGTTCGGCGACCATGTCGGCGTACAGGTTGTTTTCCACCAGGCGGAAGCCGTGCTGGCTGGCCAGTTGCAGCAAACGGTGCAACTGCGGCAGCGGGGTGCGGGAGCAGGTCGGGCTGTGCAGGTGCGGCTGTGTGAAGAACGCGGTCGGGCGGTGGTGGGTGAGCAACTGCTCCAGTTGGTTCAGGTCGTAACCGGCCGGGGTGCGTGGCACGCCGACCAGTGTTGCGCCCTGGGTGCGCAGAATGCTCATCAGGTTGGGGTAGCCAGGGTCGTCCACCAGCACCACATCGCCTGGGCGCACCAGCGTGCGTGCGGCCAGGTCCAGGGCCTGGCTGGCGCCGTGAGTGAGCATCAGTTGCGCAGGGTTGGCGACGATCGACAGCTCTTGCTGCAGGTTTTGCGCGGTCAGTGCACGCAGCTCCATCAGGCCCATGGGGTCGCCGTAGCCTGACAATTCCAGCGGGCTGCCGGCTACCTGGCGCAGGCCGCGACGCAGGCCGTCTTCGTACATCCAGTCGTTGGGCAGCCACCCGCACCCCGGTTTGTACGGCAACTGGCGGATTTCGAAGATCTGCTGCAGGTACCACTCGGAGTTGAACGTTGGTCGACTGGTATCAGCCTCGGCGTTGTGCGTGTCCAGCAGTTCGCCCGCCGCGCGGTTGACGAAGAACCCCGCATTGCCACGGCTTACCAGCAGCCCTTGGGCGACCAGGCGGTCGTAGGCCTCGACCACGGTGAAGGTGCTCACCGAATAGCTCGCGGCAAAGGCGCGGATCGACGGCACCTTGGCGCCTGGCTTTAGGGTCTGGTTATCGATCAGCTCGCGCAGCCCGTCAATGATCTGGTTGACCAGCGGGGTTGAGGAGTCTGGATGTAATTCGAACATTCGGGGCCTTCAGGGTGCGTATCGCCTGGCGTTTGCAGGGTGTACTGCATGGGCGACCTGTACAGTGCAGTGCGAGTTTCATGCCACTGTGCATGGCTCTCTGCGTCGGACATTTTTACATTAGGTGTCGGATATCGCCACATAAAGCATGTTCAGTTCGCCCTAGGCAGCCGCCCTGGGGCGCGTCAGCAGGCCGCCATGGAAGGCCTGCGTGTGTTCGTTCACACCTTCCTGCCCGCATTAGCACTGATGTACAGGTGAAACCGCCAGCCATCGGGGTTTCACGGTTTTCCTTGGATAAAAAGAAGCACGGGGTACACAACTGATGGACGCAACATCCACAACCACCACCGCGAAAAGCGGGCACGAGAGCAAGCTCAGTGCCTCGCTGAAGTCGCGCCACCTGACGATGATGTCCATCGCCGGGGTTATTGGCGGCGCCTTGTTCGTCGGTTCCGGCAGCGTGATCCACAGCGCCGGCCCAGCCGCTGTCCTGGCCTACCTGGCGGGCGGCATCCTGGTGGTACTGATCATGCGCATGCTGGGTGAAATGGCGACTTCCTCGCCAGACACCGGCTCGTTCTCTACCTATGCCGACCGCGCCATCGGCCGCTGGGCCGGCTTCACCATCGGCTGGCTGTACTGGTGGTACTGGGTCATCCTCATGGCCTGGGAAGCCTATGTGGCGGGCAAGATCCTGCATGGCTTCTTCCCCGACGTCAGCGTCAACGTGTTCGTGCTGGCCACGACCCTGCTGCTGATCACCGTCAACTTCTTCAACGTCAAACACTACGGTGAGTTCGAGTTCTGGTTCGCCTTGATCAAGGTGATCGCGATCGTCTGCTTCCTGATCGTGTGTACCGCTGCCGTGCTGAACATCTGGCAGTTCGGTGAAGTGCGTGGCATCAGCCACCTTACCGCCGAAGGCTTCATGCCCAATGGCATCACCACCGTGATCGGTGCCTTGCTCGGGGTGATGTTTGCCTTCCTGGGTGCTGAAATCGTTACCATCGCTGCTTCCGAAGCCAAAGACCCGGCTGCGCAGATCGTCAAGGCCACCAACTCGGTAGTCTGGCGTGTGTGCCTGTTCTACGTGGGCTCGATCTTCCTGATCGTCTGCCTGGTACCGTGGAACGACCCGCACCTGGGCGTTTCCGGCTATGGCGCCTACCGCCGTACCCTGGAGCTGCTGGGCGTGCCGTATGCCGAGCTGCTGATGAACTTCGTGGTGCTGACCTCGGTGAGCAGCTGCTTGATCTCCGGCCACTACACCGCTTCGCGCATGCTGTTCTCCCTGGCCCAGCGTGGCGATGCGCCGTCGTTCTTCAAGATTACCCGCGCCGGCACCGGTGTACCGGTATACGCGATCATGGGTTCGTGCGCCGTGGCCGTGGTGTGTGCGCTGATCAACTTCAGCGAGACCCTGCGCCCGAAAGACGTACTGGAAACCCTGATGAACACCACCGGCATGATCGCCCTGTTGGTGTACCTGGTCATCGCCTTCTCGCAGCTGCGCATGCGCCGCAAGCTGATTGCCGAAGGCAAGGAAGTGCGCCTGAAGATGTGGCTGTTCCCGTGGCTGACCTACCTGGTGATCGCGTTCATCGTGGCAGCCCTGGTGACCATGGCCTTCATGCCTGACTACCAGATCCTGGTGATCTCCACCGGTATCGCTGCGGCGATCGTAGTGGCGATGGGTGTGGTGCACCAGATCCGTTCTGGCAGCAAGCAGCACTAAGCGTCACTCGCTTTTCGAAACGGCCGGCTCCCTTGGGGACCCGGCCGTTTCGCGTTGCTGGGCCTGGGCTTTTTCTGCGGGCATGTGGAAGCGCTGGTTCATCCAGGGCGAGCCGAGCAGGGCGGCGGCGGCGATCAGGGCCAGGATGGCGAGGGCGATGTAGGTTTTCATGGGTGTGCGCATAAATGGACTGACTTCAAGCCTAGGTGGTCAGTTCCGGCCTCATCGCCGGCAATCCAGCTCCCACGGATACTGCACCAACATCAGGCTCTGCGCCGTACCTGGAAGCTGGCTTGCCGGCGATAGGGCTCCTACAGTCGGCAGATGGCATATGCTAGACACATCGCCCGCCCAAGGAGCCCGACATGGCTTGGTCCGCCACCCAGTATTCCCTGTTCGAAGATGAACGTACCCGCGCTGTGCGCGACCTGCTTGCTGCCATCCCGACTCCGCCGCGTCCGGTGCGCCACGCTACCGACCTGGGCTGCGGCCCGGGCAACTCCACCGAAGTGCTGCTGCAACGTTACCCCGATGCCCAGGTAACCGCCCTGGACAGCGACCCGGACATGATCGACAAGGCCCGTGAGCGCAAACGGTTGTGCATCCCCCGGGTACGCACGGCCGTCGCGGACATTGCCGGCTGGTCCGCCCCGGAACCGCAAGACCTGATCCTGGCCAATGCCTCGCTGCAGTGGGTACCCGACCACGCGTCGCTGTACCCGCACCTGGTGCGCCAGCTGAGCGGAGGCGCTAGCCTGGCCGTGCAGACCCCGGACAACCTTGACGAACCGGCCCACCGGCAATTGCGCGAGATTGCCAGCCAAGGCCCCTGGGCGGCGAAGTTCGCCGATTTCCAGCTGCCACCACGGCACAGCGCAGCGTTCTACTACGACCTGCTCAGCCCATTGTGCGCGAGGGTGGATGTGTGGCGCACCACCTATCACCACCCGCTGCCGGGTGGCGCCGAAGCGGTGGTGGAGTGGTTCAAGGGTTCGGCCCTGCGGCCTTATCTGGCCAGGCTTGATGAACAGGAGCAGGCCGACTTCCTGCAGATGTACCTGCAGGCCATGCAGCGAGACTACCCACCGGCCACCGATGGCAAGGTACTGCTGCCGTTCCCGCGGTTGTTCGTGATCGCTACCCGCTAGGGTGGCGCCAGCGCCAGGCCACGTAACTGTAAACGCCGAGGTTGAGCAGCAGCACAACGCAACCCAGCAGCAGCTGGAGGTGCGGCGTCAGCCCGGCGGGGTAGATCAGCGGCCAGATATAGTGCTCGACGAAACCGCCTTGGTAGCCGGCGTCACCGGCCGCGCTACGCATGTGGTTTTCCCAGGTGGTGAGCGGGCAGCCCAGGTGCAGGCATTCCACCGCAAGGCCCCAGGCCAGGGCTGGCAAATGGACGAGCAGGGCGGGGCGCCACGTGAGCACCAGCAGGCCGCCGAACAGCACCAGCAGGATGAAGGCCAGGTGCAGCAGGACCAGGGTGTCGGCGGCAAGGCGGTAAAGCATGGGTGATGAATTCGTGGTAAGAGATTAGAGGTTATCCCAGCATAGTTGGGTTGCCCGTGCTGGCCTCTTCGCGGGCTTACATCCCTTCCTCGACCATCTGCAAAAAGGTCGCCACGACCCGTCGCGTGCGCTGCTCGCTCAGGCAAACCAACGTCTCGGTCAAATGCCGCTGGCAGTCCACAATCGGCAGCGCACACACCCGCGCATCGGCGCCAAACTCCGCCGCCGACACCACCCCCACGCCAATCCCCACCACCACCGCTTCCCGCGCCGCCTCGCGGCCTTCCACCTGGATCGCCGGGCGAATCCGCAGCCCGGCCCGCTGCATTTCTTCTTCCAGGGTCTGGCGCGTCACCGAGCCAGGCTCGCGCAGCACCAGCGGTGTGTCGTCCAGGTCGGCCAGGCTGATCGAACCACGGCTGGCCCACGGGTGGTGGTGGGAAACGAATGCCACCATCGGGTCGCGGCGCAGGGGCAGGCAATGCAGCCGCTCATCGTCCACATCCCGGCCCAGCAGCGCCAGGTCGGCCTGGTAGCTGAACAGCCGGGCCAGTGACTCATCGGTGTTGCCGGTCTCGATCTTCACCTGGATGCCCGGGTAGCGCTGGCAGAAGCGAGCGATCTGCGGCAGCACGTGCACCGGCGCATCCACCGCCAGCACCAGGCTGCCGGTGTGCAGGGCACGCGAATCCTGCAGCAGGTCATGGGCTTGGGCTTCGCAGGCGAACAGGCGCTGGCTGATGCCCAGCAAGCGCTCACCGAGGTCGGTCAACTGCACCGAACGCTTGTTGCGGTGGAACAGCAAAACGCCGAAGCGTTCCTCCAGCTTGCGCACCTGGTCCGACACCGCAGGCTGGGTAAGAAACAGCTTTTCTGCCGCGCGGGTAAAGCTGCCGTGCACGGCCACCGCATGGAAGGCCTTGAGTTGTGCGTGGGAAACCGACATGACCACCTCAGTAACAAGCTGAGCTTATGTGTGAAATACGATAAATCGATTTTATTTATCTTAGCGCAACTGTTTCCATGCTTGTCAGCCCGACGCTGGCACCACGAATGCCGCCAGGGCCATGGTGCCCACACGGTGCCATCTGACCCGATGACAGCCTCGTCATCGCTGTGCGTAACACAAGAACAAGACAGGCGTTTCTTCACATTCTGCCGGCACACTTGAGCAAGAGGTCAGACGTACATGAATCAATCACTAGCCGCGTTCAAACGCTGGCGCATCCAGATTTTCGCCATCACCTGGCTGGCCTACGCCGCCTTCTACTTCACCCGCAAAGCCTTCTCGGTGGCCAAGCTGGGCATCGCCGAAGACCCCAACTTCATGCTCGACAAGGCCGCCATGGCCAATCTCGACGCCATCTACCTCGCCGCTTACGCCGTGGGCCAGTTCACCTGGGGCATGCTCGCCGACCGCTTTGGCCCGCGTGTGGTGGTGCTGGGCGGGTTGCTGATTTCCGCCGTGGCGGCGGTGGTGATGGGCAGCTACGCCACCTTCCCGATCTTTGCCACCTGCATGCTGGTGCAAGGCCTGGCGCAATCCACCGGTTGGGCCGGGTTGTGCAAGAACATCGGCAGCTTCTTCCCGGCTTCGCAGCGCGGGCGAGTACTGGGTTTGTGGAGTTCCTGCTATGCCTTCGGCGGCCTGGTGGCTTCGCCGTTCGCGGGTTGGTGGGCCTACACACTGGTCGGCACCTGGCACGCGGCGTTCTTCTCCAGTGCCGCCGTGGTGGCGCTGGTGGCCGTGCTGTTCTTCATCCTGCAGCGCAACAAACCTGAAGATGTCGGCCTGCCGGCGGTAGAGCCCGAGCCGCAGAGCATGGCCCTGGCCGGCAACCTGTGCAGCGTGTGGGCGCCGCTGAAAGAGATCCTGCGCAACCGTACCGTGCTGACGCTAGGCCTGGCGTACTTCCTGCTCAAACCCGCGCGCTACGCCATCCT
Organism: Pseudomonas monteilii NBRC 103158 = DSM 14164; assembly: GCF_000730605.1. Taxonomy (GTDB): domain Bacteria; phylum Pseudomonadota; class Gammaproteobacteria; order Pseudomonadales; family Pseudomonadaceae; genus Aquipseudomonas; species Aquipseudomonas monteilii. The sequence goes on from NZ_BBIS01000041.1 coordinate 26,762, forward strand.
GCTGTGGGGGCCGGTGATCGTCTTCGAGCAGATGCCTTCGGTGGGCAAGGTGGGTGCGGCAATCATCCCGACCGCCTTTGAACTGGCCGGGCTGCTGGGCCCGATCATCATTGGCCTGGCCTCCGACAAACTGTTCGGCGCCCGCCGCATGCCGGCTTGCGTGATCAGCCTGGTGTTGCTGACGGTGACCCTGGCGGCCTTCATGGCGGCCATGCACACCGGCAGCGTGATGCTGGTGGTGGCGTTGCTTTTCGTCATGGGCCTGACCCTGTACGGGCCAGATTCGATGATCAGCGGCGCGGCGGCCATCGACTTCGGTACTGCCAAGGCCGGTGCGACTGCCGCGGGCTTCGTCAACGGCTGTGGCTCGGTGGGGGCGGTGCTGGGTGGGCTCCTGCCGGGGTACTTCGATGGTGTCACGGTGTTCATCGTGTTCGCCGGCTGCGCGCTGTTCTCGGCGTTGGTGCTGCTGCCGCACTGGAACAGCCGCCCGGCCAGCACCCCGCAAAGCGCTGACGTGGCACCGAATACCAGCATGGCAATCAAGCCACTGCGTACCTAAAGGAAAGCAAGCGAATGAGACCCTTCTGGCTGCAACAGGCCCTGGATTCGGCGCAGGAGGCGGTGTGCCCACCGCTGCAAGGCGATACCCGTTGCGATGTGTGCATCGTCGGCGGCGGCTACACCGGCCTGTGGACAGCACTGATGCTCAAGGAGGCGGTGCCGGCGCTGGATATCGTGCTGATCGAAGCCGATATCTGCGGCGCCGGCGCCAGTGGCCGCAACGGCGGTTGCGCATTGTCCTGGTCGGCCAAGTACTTCACCCTCGAACGCCTGTTCGGGGTGGCCGAGGCGGTACGCCTGGTGCGCGAGTCGGAGCGCAGCATCGGTGATATCGGTACGTTCTGCGCGGCCAATGGCATCGACTGCGACTACCGCCTGGATGGCACGTTGTACACCGCCACCAACGCCGCTCAGGTCGGCGCCACCGATGCAGTGATCGCGGCGCTGGAGCAGAAGGGCATCAACTCGTTTCGCCGCCTGCCGCTGGACCTAGTCCAGCGTCTGGCGGGTTCGGCAAGGCACTTGGAGGGCTGGTTCTCGCCAGCTGCCGCCACGGTGCAGCCGGGCAGGCTGGTGCGTGGCCTGCGCCGGGTGGCGTTACAGCGCGGCGTGCGCATTCATGAAGGCACGGCCATGAGTGGCCTGGAGCACGGCGCCCCGGTGCAGGTGCGCACGGCCCATGGCACGGTGCGCGCCGACCGCGTGGTGTTGGGCCTCAACGCCTGGATGGCGCGGGCTTTCCCGCAGTTCGAGCGCAGCGTGGCGATCGTATCCAGTGACATGGTAATCACCGAGCCGTGCCCCGAGCTGCTGCGCGAGATCGGCCTGGACAGCGGCATCAGCGTGCTCGACTCGCGCATTTTCGTGCACTACTACCACAACACCTCCGATGGCCGGCTGATGCTTGGCAAAGGCGGCAATACCTTTGCCTATGGCGGGCGCATGCTGCCGGTGTTCGACCAGCCGTCGCCATACCGGCCGCTGCTGCGCGAAAGCCTGGGCGGGTTTTTCCCGGCCTTGGCCGAAGTGCCGCTGGCGGCCAGCTGGAACGGGCCGTCGGATCGCTCGGTGACCGGCTTGCCGTTTTTTGGCCGGCTGGACGGGCAGGGCAACGTATTCTATGGCTTTGGCTATTCGGGCAGTGGTGTGGGGCCTTGCCATATGGGCGGGCAGATTCTGTCGTCGCTGGCGCTGGGGCTCGACAACCCATGGACCCGTTCGCCGCTGGTCAAGGGGCCGCTGGGGCTGTTCCCGCCCGAGCCTGTGCGCTACCTGGGTTCGCTGATGGTGCGCAATGCCATCCGCCGCAAGGAGCGCGCCGAAGACCTCGGCATGCGGCCGCGACGGCTGGATGTGTGTCTGGCACGGTTTGCCGCGGCAGCGGGCAAGGCCGATAAAAGCTGATGAGATTTCTTGTCGATCCCATGCATGAGGGCGTATAAAATGCACCCACTTTTGGCCGGTCGCTTCCTGAACCGGCCGCTGAAACAAGAGAGTCGACATGGGCGCACAGTGGAAAGCCAAACATAGAGAAACAGCGGCCAATGCCAAAGGCAAGGTCATGGGCAAGCTGTCCAAGGAAATCCAGATCGCGGCCAAGTCGGGCGCCGATCCTGATATGAACCCGCGCCTGCGCCTGGCCATCGTGCAAGCCAAAAAGGCCTCGATGACCCGCGAGACGCTGGAGCGTGCGATTCGCAAGGGCGCGGGCCTGGACGGTGATGCCGTGCAGTACCACGCCGTCAGCTACGAAGGCTTTGCACCGCACCAGGTGCCACTGATCGTCGAGTGCCTGACCGACAACGTCAACCGTACCGTCGCGCAAATCCGCGTACTGTTCCGCAAAGGCCAGCTGGGTGCCAGCGGTTCGGTGGCCTGGGACTTCAACCACGTCGGCCTGATCGAAGCTACTCCGGAAGGCGATGCCGACCCGGAAATGGCAGCCATCGAAGCCGGCGCCCAGGATTTCGAGGAAGGTGAAGAAGAGGGTTCGACCCTGTTCATTACCGACACCACCGACCTGGACGCGGTACAGAAGGCCCTGCCGGAGCATGGCTTTACCGTGACCTCGGCGAAGATTGGCTACACCCCGAAAAACCCGGTGAGTGCGGCCAGCCTGAGCGCTGAAGCATTGGCTGAGGTGGAAGCGTTCCTCGAGGCGATCGACGAGAATGATGATGTGCAGAACGTGTACGTCGGTTTGACTGACTAATTTGTGTATCCGGGGCCGCTTTGCGGCCCTTCGCGGCGGTTCGGCGCACCGACTTGCCCGCGAATAGGCCCTTGAATGCCACCGCAGGCAGCCTGCATGAACCCCACCTTCGCCTCCCTCAGCCTCGCCCACCTGCGCACCCTCGACCACCTGCTACAGCTGAAAAACCTCAGCCACGCCGCCGAGCGCCTGGGCGTCAGCCAGTCGGCCCTGAGCCGCCAGCTGGCCCTCCTGCGCGAAGCCTTCGACGATCCGCTGCTGGTACGCCAAGGCCGCGGCTACGTATTGAGCGAACACGCCGAAGCCCTTGTCGAACCCCTTCGCCAGGTGCTCGAAGAACTACAGGCTCTGCGTCAGCCCGCGGTGTTCGACCCGGTACGCTGCGAGCGGCGTTTCTGCCTGGCTGCTTCGGACTACGTGGCCGAGCACATGTTGCCGCTACTGGTGGCCGCGCTGGAGCGCGAAGCACCGGGCGTATCGCTGGAGTACCGTACCTGGCAGGCCGGCCAGTACGCCTTGCTGGCCAGCGGCGAGATTGACCTGGCCACCACCCTGTTCGACGAGTCGCCGCCCAATCTGCACGGGCGTCTGCTGGGCGAGGACCGCGCCGTGTGCCTGATGCGTCACGACCACCCGCTAGCTGCCCATGCCGCACTCAGCCAGGCCGATTACCTGGCGCACAAGCATGTGCGTATTTCCGGCGGCGGCGACAAGGACAGCTTCATCGACCGCCACCTGCGCGCCCAAGGCTTGCAGCGGCGGGTCAGCCTGGAAGTGCCGTTTTTCTCCGCCACCGTGCAGGTGATCGCCAACAGCCAGGCCGTGGCAACCGTGCCCGAGCACATTGCCCGGCAACTGTGCCGCTTGCATGATCTGGCCTGGCGGCCGCTGGGTTTTATCGACCACAGCCAGCGCTACTGGGTGGTGTGGCACCAGCGCCTGCAGGCCTCGGCCGAGCACCGCTGGTTGCGCAACCGGGTGTTCGAGCTGTGGCGACAGTCGCAGTTTGGCGTGCAGGGTGGGCATGCGGGTTTGCCATAGCTGGTATGCGCAAGGCGGGGTTATTCGCTTCGGCACAGGTGCCTAGACTGGGGGCAGTGGAAAAACCACAGGAGCCCCCACGTGACCCCCGAACAATTTCGTCAGTACGGCCATCAATTGATCGACCTGATCGCCGACTACCGCCAAACCGTCGGCGAGCGCCCGGTCATGGCCCAGGTTGAACCCGGCTACCTCAAGGCTGCCTTACCCGCAACTGCGCCTCGGCAAGGCGAACCCTTCGAGGCCATCCTCGATGACGTCAACCAGCTGGTCATGCCCGGCCTGTCCCATTGGCAGCACCCGGACTTCTACGGCTACTTCCCCTCCAATGGCACCCTGTCTTCCGTATTGGGCGATTTCCTCAGCACCGGTCTGGGCGTGCTGGGCCTGTCTTGGCAATCCAGCCCGGCACTGAGCGAGCTGGAAGAAACCACCCTCGACTGGCTGCGTCAGCTGCTGGGCCTGTCTGGCCAGTGGAGCGGGGTGATCCAGGACACCGCGTCGACCAGCACCCTGGTGGCGCTGATCAGTGCCCGTGAACGCGCGACCGACTACGCCTTGGTACGCGGCGGCCTGCAGGCCGAAGCCAGGCCTTTGATCGTGTATGTCAGTGCCCATGCCCACAGCTCGGTAGACAAGGCCGCGCTGCTGGCAGGTTTTGGCCGCGACAATATCCGCCTCATCCCCACAGACGAACATTACGCCTTGCGCCCAGAGGCCTTGCGGGCGGCGATCGAGCAGGACCTGGCTGCAGGCAACCAACCTTGCGCGGTCGTGGCCACCACTGGCACCACGGCCACCACCGCCCTTGACCCGCTGCGCCCGATCGGTGAAGTCGCCCAGGCCCATGGTTTGTGGCTGCATGTGGACTCGGCCATGGCCGGTTCCGCGATGATCCTGCCTGAGTGCCGCTGGATGTGGGATGGCATCGAGCTGGCCGATTCGGTGGTGGTCAATGCGCACAAGTGGCTGGGTGTGGCCTTCGATTGCTCGATCTATTACGTGCGCGATCCGCAGCACCTGATTCGGGTGATGAGCACCAACCCCAGCTATCTGCAATCGGCGGTGGATGGCGAGGTGAAGAACCTGCGTGACTGGGGCATCCCGCTGGGCCGACGGTTCCGCGCGTTGAAGCTGTGGTTCATGCTGCGCAGCGAGGGCGTTGACGCATTGCAGGCGCGGTTGCGGCGCGATCTGGACAATGCCCGATGGTTGGCGGGGCAGGTTGGGGAGGCGGCTGAGTGGGAGGTGTTGGCGCCGGTGCAGTTGCAGACCCTGTGCATTCGCCATCGGCCGGCAGGGCTGGAAGGGGAGGCGCTGGATGCGCATACCAAGGGGTGGGCCGACCGACTGAATGCTTCTGGCGATGCCTATGTGACGCCAGCGACACTGGATGGGCGGTGGATGGTGCGGGTTTCGATTGGTGCGCTGCCGACTGAGCGAGGGGATGTCGAGCGACTGTGGGCGCGCTTGCAGGAAGTGGTTGAAGGTTGAAACTGCCGGGGCCGCAACGCGGCCCCGACAATCTGTCAGTGGCTCACTGCCTGAAAGCTACCTTTACGGCTAGCCTCGTAAGCATCCTTTTCCATCGGCTTGGCGTCCGGGTTACCCAGGTCTTCCATCGCCAGGCGATGGGTTTCCGGGGCAATGTAGGCCGCCAGGGCGCACACGCAGGTAATGAAGAACGCCAGGCTACCCACCACCAGCGGGATGTTGTCCGAGCCAGGCGGTGCGACCAGGGCGAACAGCGCTGGCAGCATGGCGGTCAGCATGGTGCCGATGTTCTGTGCGATGGCCATGGCCGATACGCGGTAGCGGGTGTGGAACAGCTCTGGGTAGAAGCTTGGGAACACCGCGTTGTAACCCTGGTAGACCATGCCCCACATGATGATCGATGCGGCAAACGCCATGGGCACGTTCTGGATGCTGATTGCATACAGGTAGACGAACGCCAGCAGGCCAGAGCCCAGGCAACCGGCGATCATGGTCGGGCGACGGCCGATCTTGTCCGACAGGTTACCCACGAACGGAATCACCAGCACCGCGACGATGTTGCCGACCACCGGGATCCACAGGTACACGCTCTTGTCGAAGCCGATGCCATAGGCTGGCTGCACCGCGTAGGCCGCACCGAAGATGGTGGCCACCACCGGGATCACGTTCATCAGGGCCATGAACATCACCAGCACCATGTGCTTCCAGCTGTGGCGGAAGGCCTCGCTGATGGGCGACTTGGCAACCTTGTCCTGCTTCTCTTCCTTCACGAACGCCGGGGTTTCGTGCACTTCCTTACGGATGATGAAACCGGCAATCAGCACGATGGCGCTCATCAGGAACGGAATGCGCCAGCCCCATTCGGTGAAGGCTTCGCTAGGCATGAAGTAGGCCAGTGGCAGGAACACCGCCGCGGCCAGCACCTGGCCAGCCTGCACGCCTTGCAGGGTAAAGCTGGCGTAATAGCCTCTTCGGCCGAATGGCGCGTGCTCCATGATCATGGAACTGGCACCGGAAATTTCCCCGGCCACGGCAAAGCCCTGGATCAGGCGCAGCACCACCAGCAAGGCCGGGGCGAGGTAACCGATGTCGTGGTAGGTGGGCAGCAGGCCGACGGCCATGGTCGACAAGCCCATCAGGAACATGCACAGCAGCAGGACGTTCTTGCGCCCGCGAGTGTCACCCCAGTGGCCCAGTACGAAGGCACCGACCGGGCGCGCCAGGTAGCCCACGCCGTACGTGGCCAACGAGGCAATGATGGCCATTTTTGGGTCGGTATTGGGGAAGAAGATCTGCGGGAAAATCAGCGCAGCGGCCTGGGCGTAGATGAAGAAGTCGTAGTACTCGAGTGCCGAGCCTATCCATCCACTGGCGGTCGCTTTTTTGGCTTGCGAGCTGGAGTGAGCCATCGTTGTCTCCGTTGTTATTGTTGTTTGCGCAGGTTCCGCCATCGGTTCACCAAGGCAGGAGGCAGTGGTCGGTGTGCCTGCGTCTGGGTCTCATGTTGACCGCAGGGCCAGCGGTCTAGCAATTCGCTAAATTGGGTTTTGTGCGATAATCGAACGCAAAACTAACCGTTCCGTACAAAGAGATTGAAGCGGCGGCTTTACCTGCGAATAATCGATCGTGCCATAAACTGTGACAGTGGTTTTTACCTGACTGGCACCGTCATTTTCTAACAACAAGGAACTCCCGCCATGCAGCGTTCGATCGCTACCGTGTCCTTGAGCGGCACCCTGCCGGAAAAGCTCGAAGCCATCGCCGCCGCCGGTTTTGACGGCGTCGAGATCTTCGAAAACGACCTGCTCTATTACGCCGGCAGCCCTCGCCAGGTGCGCCAGATGTGCGCTGATCTTGGCATTGCCATTACCCTGTTCCAGCCGTTTCGCGACTTTGAAGGCTGCCGCCGCGACCGGCTGCAGAAAAACCTCGACCGCGCCGAACGCAAGTTCGACCTGATGCAGGAGCTGGGCACCGACCTGGTGCTGGTGTGCAGTAACGTCCAGGCCGATGCTCTGGGCGAAGAACAGTTGCTGGTCGATGACCTGCGCCTGCTGGCCGAGCACGCCGGCAAGCGCGGCCTGCGCATTGGTTACGAAGCGCTGGCCTGGGGCCGCCACGTCAACACCTACCAGCAAGTGTGGAACCTGGTGCGCCAGGCCGACCACCCGGCCCTCGGGGTGATCCTCGACAGTTTCCATACCTTGTCCCTGAAGGGTGACCCCAGCGCGATCCGCGACATCCCCGGTGACAAGATTTTCTTCGTGCAGATGGCCGACGCGCCGATTCTGGCCATGGATGTGCTGGAGTGGAGCCGCCACTTCCGGTGCTTCCCGGGGCAGGGTGAAATGGACATGGCCGGCTTTCTGGCGCCGATCCTCGCCACCGGTTACCGTGGCCCGCTATCGCTGGAAATCTTCAATGACGGGTTCCGCGCTGCGCCGCCACGGCAAAATGCCGCTGATGGCCTGCGCTCGCTGTTGTACCTCGAAGAGCAGACCCGCCTGCGCCTGGAACAGGAAAACACGCCGATCGAACCTGGCGTGCTGTTCACCCCGCCAGCGGCGAGCACCTATGACGGTGTGGAGTTCCTCGAATTCGCGGTTGACGAAGCTGTTGGCGCGCGTCTGGCCAGCTGGCTGAAGCGCCTGGGTTTTGCCGAAGCTGGCAAACACCGCAGCAAAGAAGTGCAGTTGCTGCGCCAGGGCGATATCAACATTGTGTTGAACGCCGAACCGTATTCCTTCGGCCACAACTTCTTCGAGGTCCACGGCCCGTCGCTGTGCGCCACCGCGCTGCGGGTCAAGGACCAGCAAGCAGCCCTGAAGCGCGCGACTGCCTACCGTGGCCAGCCGTTCCGGGGCTTGGTCGGCCCTAACGAATGTGAAGTACCGGCGGTGCGTGCCCCGGATGGTAGCTTGCTGTACCTAGTGGAGCAGGGCACCGCTGGGCAGACGCTGTACGATACCGATTTCAGCCTGGACAAGAGCGCCACCGCCACCGGTGGCCTGCGCCGCATCGATCACATGGCCCTGGCCTTGCCGGCCGAGTCGCTGGACAGCTGGGTGCTGTTCTACAAGACCCTGTTCGATTTCGCCGCGGATGACGAAGTGGTGCTGCCAGACCCGTACGGCCTGGTCAAGAGCCGCGCGCTGCGTAGCCAGTGTGGCACCTTGCGCCTGCCGCTGAACATTTCGGAAAACCGCAACACCGCCATCGCTCATGCGCTGTCCAGCTACCGCGGTTCGGGCGTGCATCACATCGCCTTCGATTGCGACGATATCTTCCGCGAAGTGGCGCGCGCCAAGCTGGCTGGTGTGCCGTTGCTGGAAATCCCGCTGAACTACTACGACGACCTGGCAGCCCGCTTCGATTTCGACGACGAGTTCCTCAGCGAGTTGGCGTATTACAACGTGCTGTACGACCGCGATGCCCAGGGCGGCGAGCTGTTCCACGTGTACACCGAACCGTTCGAGGAGCGATTCTTCTTCGAGATCATCCAGCGCAAGGGTGGCTATGCCGGTTACGGCGCGGCCAACGTCGCGGTGCGTCTGGCCGCCATGGCCAAAGCCCGCAGCGGGGCGGCGCGCAAGCCTGTGCTCTGAAGCTTGAGCTGTGTGGGGGCTTGAGCGCCTCAAGGGCGCTCAGCCACCATCAACAACGACTGCGGCATCGCACTCTGCGGGTGCTGCGGCTCCTGCAGGCTGACCAGCCGCAACCCCGCCATGTCCAGTGCATTCAGCCAGCTGGCCAGGGTACGAAAATACCAGGGCATTGGCTGCCAGTCCCCGGTGAACCCGGCAAATGACTCCTCCCGCCAGCCATCCTGATAATCCCCACCCGCCATGCTCCAAGGGTGCAGCGTCTGGATCACCAGCGCACCGCCAGGCACCAGTAGGTCGTGCATCGCCGCCAGTAGCGGAATGATGTCCTGGTGCAACAACGCAAAATTGGCACAGATCAGGTCATAACCTTTGCCTACGTAAACGTGGCCCTCGGCCAACTGCGCATAGCTGGCCAGGTGCACCTCGGCCGAGCCCGCAGCCTGCGCGGCATCCACCAATGTCCTGTCACCGTCGACGCCTACGGCTTCGATCCCGCGATCACCCAGGGCGCGCAGCAGCCAGCCCTCACCGCAGCCCAGGTCCAGCACCCGTTCGGGCTGGCGGCCAAGAATGGCCAGCAGGATCGCCTGGTCGGTGACCTGGCGGCGGCTTTCGATGGCGCCGCTGCGCACGGCGCCGATCCAGGCTTGCGCGTTGTGCTGCCAACTGTCGAGCAACGCGTTTTCAGGGTTGAGCATGATGATGGTCCTTTCTTGATCAGCCGGCTGCGGTCCTCTGTCGCTTGACCTGGTACCTGTTTCCATCCGCGTGCCTCAGCAACAGGCATGGCGGTTGCGGGAGTCGTAATGTGGCTGCCCGTTCATCACCCTTGCAAGCGACGAGCGGGTGATGGCCAGGTCGTCCGGGTGCATGCAGTCGGTGAATAGCCTGACGTCAATAAACCGGCCACCGCTACCGTGTGTGCTCCGATCAATTGCTTACCATCAGTTCCGGCCCCAGGTAATTGTTGATCTGTTCGATGTCGTCATCACCCAGGCTACCCACCGACGAGGCCAGCCGCAGCCGCGACATCAGGTAGTTCAGCTTCGCCTCGAACAGGTCGTGACGGGCGTCGTACAGCAACTCTTCGGCATTGAGTACATCCGAGTTGGTGCTGGTACCGCCTTCCTTGAAGCCCTTGCGTGTGGAGGACAGCGAGCGCTCGTTGGAAGCCACGGCCTTTTCCAGCGCCTGAATGCGCAAGGCTCCACTCTGCACACCGCGGTACTCGCGGGTGGTGTCGGAAATCACCTCCTGGCGCGTGGCGTCCAGCTCGTCCAGGGCCTTCGAGCTGTTGGCGCTGGCCTGGCGAGTAAGGGCGCTGGTGCTGCCACCGCTGTACAGCGGAATGTTCAGCTCCAGCCCGATCGAGCTGTAGTGGTTACGCTGGTTGATCTCGGAAATCGACTGGCTGCTGCCGGCGGTGTAGCCGGCCACGAAATCCAGTGTTGGCCAGTGCCCGGCGCGGGCACGTTTCACTTCTTCTTCGGCCAGCTCGTAGCTGTGCCGGCGTGCATGAATCAACGGGCTGTCTGCCTGGGCCTTGACCAGCCAGTCCTGCAGGTTGCCTGGCATCAGCGGCGGTGTACTGAAGCCTGGCTGCAAGGTGGTCAGCGACTGTGGGGTTTCACCAATGTACTCCTCCAGCTTGCGCCGGGTATTGACTAGGTTGTCCTGGGCGTCGATCAGGTCGGCCTCGGCCAGGTCGCGGCGAGCGACCGACTCGTCGACATCGGTGATGGTGCCAGCGCCCAGTTCCTTGCGGCGCTTCGCCGAAGCCAGTTGCTCTTCGAAAGCGTTCAGCTTGGCTTTGGCCAGGGTGATGGTTTCGCTGGCCAGCAGCACGTCGAAGTAGGCGTCGGCCAGACGTACCGCGGCGTCCTGGCTCTTGGCATCGAACACCGCCACGCTGTAGTCGGCCCGTTGCTGGCCCTGGCGGTACTCGGCCATCTTCTGTTTGTTGAACAGCGGTTGGCGCAGGCGCACGTTGGCACCTTTGGAGTCATAGTCCAGGTCGTTGTCCTGGCCATTCTGGCGCTGGCTGCCATTGACCCTGTTGAAATAGGCTGAAGCGTTGATCTGGGGCAGCAAGCCAGCTTCGCCGATAGCGCGGTTTTCGCTGCCGGCCTGTTTCTCATGCACGGCGGCCTGGTAGATCGGGCCCTGGTACTGCAACAGGTCCCAGGCTTGCTTCAGGTCCATGGCACTGGCCTGTTCGGCAACCCCCAGCAGGCACAACATCAGGCACGGGTGTTTCATGTCATTGCTCCTTGAACGCGGCGTCGACGCGTTCGAGCATGGGTTTGAGCAGGTAGCTGAGCAGGTTGCGCTCGCCGGTCTTGATGGTGACGGTGGCGGGCATGCCGGGGCGGATGTGGTTGCTGCCCAGCAGGCCCATGCCGGCGGGCGTCACTTCCACCTGGGCCAGGTAGAACGGCTGCTTGCTTTCTTCGTCGAGCAGGCGGTCGGCGGAAATGGTCTTCACCCGCCCCGGAATGTTCGGCGTCTGTGCGTGGTTGAAGGCCGGGAAGGCGATGTCCACGTCCAGGCCCGGCACCATCTTGTCGATAGCCTGCACCGGGATCATTGCGTCTACCTGCAGGGGCTGGTCGAGTGGCACCACCTCCATGATCTTGGCACCGGGCTGGATGATGCCGCCGACCGTGGCAATGCTCAGGCCCTGGACCATGCCATCGATCGGCGAGCGGATCACCGTGTGGGTCACTTCGTAGTCCAGTGCGCGCAAGCGGTCGGCCAGGGTGGTGTTTTCCTTGGCGGTGTCGGTCAGTTGCGATTCCACTTCTTTCAGGTAGTCGTGCTGGCGCTGCAGGATGCGCAGCTTGATCTCGGTGGCCTGGCTGCGTGCCCGGGCTATGTTGTTGAGGTTTTCTGCCTGGCCGGCGGACAGGTCGGCATTGCTGCGCTCCAGCTCCAGCAGGCGATTGCGCGGTACGTAACCTTCGGCGGCCAGCACCCGGGTGCCTTGCAGTTCCTGGTTGAGGAAGCCGATCTGTGAGGCGCGGGCACCGTACACCTGCTGCAGGCCCTTGAGCTGCACCGCCGAAGCGGTGAGGTTTTCCTCAAGGATGCTCAGTTCCCCCGCCAGGCCGGCGCGGCGGGTGTCGAGCAGGCGCTGTTGCAAGTCCATGGCGGCCAGCAAGCGAGGGTCATTGGCGTAGTGCTGGAGCAGGGCAGGGTCGAAGGTGACCGTGTCGCGGCCGTCGCGTTCGGCTTCCAGGCGGTTTTCCACGGTTTTGCTGACGATGTACTGGGCGCTGAGCGCGCCTTGCTCAGCGACTGCGCGCAGGGCGTCGAGCCGCACCACTTCCTGGCCTTTTTTTACCAGATCGCCTTCGCGCACCAGGATCGCCTCGACCGTGCCGCCGGTCAGGTGCTGTACCGCCTTGCGGTTGCTGGTGATCTTGACCGTGCCGGTGGCTACCACGCCTGCGTCCAGTGGCGCCAGGCAAGACCACAGCAAGAAACCGCCAAAACCGGCAATCACCATCCATACGCCCCAGCGTACTGGCCGGGCCGCATCCAGGTCGATCAGGTTCTTGGCTTCGGCGGGGATCAACTCAGCGTGTTGAGTCATCTGCATGATCGGCTACTCCCTTACTTTGACCGAAGCCAGCGGTGCCGCACCGGCCGCTGGAATCACGGCAGCCTTGCGCAGCGCCGCGAATACTTCGTCGCGGCTGCCGAGCATGTGCACAGCGCCGTCGCGCAACATGAGTATCTTGTCGACTGCACACAGCACATTGGGCCGATGGGAAATCAGGATCACCGTGGCGCCGCGCGCCTTCAACTCGGCCAGCGCATCCACCAGGGCCTTCTCGCCGACGTCATCGAGGTTGGCGTTGGGTTCGTCCAGCACGACCAGGTTGGGCTCGCCATACAGGGCGCGGGCCAGGGCGATACGCTGCTTCTGGCCGCCGGACAGTGGGGTGCCGTCGGCGGCCAGGCGCGTGTCGTAGCCCTGCGGGAAGTGCAGGATCATGTCGTGTACGCCGCTGCTGCGGGCAGCACGGATCACGGCATCGCTGTCCACCTCGGCAAAGCGCGCGATGTTTTCGGCGATGGTGCCCTCGAACAGCTCCACGTCTTGCGGCAGGTAGCCCAGCCAAGGGCCGAGTTCGGCCTTGTTCCAGGTGAAGATGTCGGCACCATCCAGGCGCACCTTGCCGGCCTGTGCCGGCCACACACCCACCAGCAGGCGGGCGAGGGTAGACTTGCCCGAAGCCGAAGGGCCGATGATGCCTAAGCTTTCACCCGGCACCAGGCTGAAGCTGACCCCGCGCACGATGCTGGTGGTGGTGCCGGGGGCACCGGCGATCACGTTTTCCACGGCCAGCATGCCCATCGGCCGCTGCAGCGACATGCTCGGTGGCCGCTGCGGATAGTCTTGCAGCAGGTCGTTGAGCCGGCCCCAGGCCAAGCGGCAACCGAGCAACTGCTTCCAGGAGGCAATCACCTGTTCCACCGGGCCGAGGGCGCGGCCGGTCAGGATCGAACACGCGATCATCATGCCGGGGGTGATCTTGCCCTCTATTGCCAGCAACGCACCGGTACCGAGGATCAACGACTGCAAGGTGATGCGCACGAAACGCCCGGTGCTGCTGATCAGGGCCGCGCGGTCGGAGGCCAGGGTCTGCATCTGCAGGATGCGCAAGTGCCCTTGGTACCAGCGCTTGCCGATTGACGGCAGCATGCCCATGGCCTCGATCACTTCGGCGTTGCGCAGGTTGTTGTTGGCGTAGCTGGCCGACGTCATGGCGGCCTGATTGGCTTCGGCCAGTGGCTTTTGCGTAGCCTTCTCGGTGAGGTAGGCCAGGCCCACCAGGATCAGCGAGCCAATCATCGTGACCAGCCCGAGCCAAGGGTGGATCAGGTAGCAGACCACCAGGTAGATCGGCGTCCATGGTGCATCGAAAAAGGCGAACAAACCGTTGCCGGTCAGAAACTGCCGCACTTGCGCCAGGTCCTGCAGGGCCTGGGCCGGGTTGCCGCCGGCGCGGCTCAGGTTGCGCTCGAACGCGGCGCTGAAGATGCGCCGGTTGAGGTCCATGTCCAGGCAGTTGCCCACCCGGATCAGCACGCGGGTACGGGTCATCTCCAAGGCCGACATCAACAGGAACAACCCGACCACCAGCAGCGTGAGCATGCCCAGCGTGGTGACGTTGCGGCTGACCAGCGCGCGGTCGTACACCTGCAGCATATAAATAGCTGGCGTCAACATCATGACGTTTATCACGCCGCTGAAGGCGGCCAGGGCATAGAAGCTGCGGCGCAAGCGAAAGAGCACGTCGGCCAGCTCGGAGCGGGTGCGTGGTGGCTTAGGCATCGGGGGCCTCCCTTCGTTACAAGTCGGGAAGCCCTTGCGGCGCCCCGTACAACGGTAGTTGTGGCTTCTTGGTCGGCTCGCAGGCGGGTCGCTCTTATGGCGAATAGTCCAAAACGCTGCGTTGCTCCCACATGCACGAGCGTAGGTTGCAACGAAACATTCGGTAATATCATTTTGCTCTATAAAGACTTTGAACTTTTCATAAGTGCCAGAAAAACAGCTAGTTGCATCGCATTATCATCATCGAACGATTTTTTTGACGAAATATTGACAAGCTTTTGCCGTACGACTTTAGTCTGAAGTATTCGGGCCCTGTGCGAGCTGGGATCGATGCACGTGCGTTACACCTGTATCGCACGATTAACAGGTCCCCCCGGAGCGGTGGGGCCGGCTTTCGAGTAATGAGGCTGAGGCGCCAACACAACAGCGTTGAGCCGCCGAGCCCTTAAAAAAGAACCAGATACTGCGCACGTCAACACTGACTGGGCGCGGGATGGACCCTGTTGCCCTGTGATTTCTCTTGAATGATCGAGGGCAATTGAAATGGCCAATTTCAGCAAGTCAGACCTGGAATTCATCCTCAAACAGATCTTCATCGCCGAAGCCCACGCAGATGGCGCCAGCCTGATCGACCTGCTGCCCAACAGTCAGGTGCCGTTCGGCCTGCGCACCGTGGATGGCAGCTTCAACAACCTGGTCGCCGGGCAAAGCGAGTTCGGCGCCTCTGACAACGCGTTCCTGCGCCTGCTCGATGCCTCCTACCGCGCCAACTATGTGGGCACCGGCAATGTCGTCGATTCACAACCGCGCACCATCAGTAACCTGATCGTCGACCAGACGGCGAACAACCCGGCTGCGGTCGAGGCCAATGGCGGTGCCGCCCCGGTGATGAGCCCGGGGATCGACGGGGTGTTCGGCACCGCTGATGACAAGCCCGTGTTCTTCATCCCCAACGTCTCGCCCGACGTGGGCCTGACGGCTGGCTTCAACGCCTGGATGACCTTCTTCGGCCAGTTCTTTGACCACGGTCTTGACCTGGTGAGCAAGAGCAGCACCGATATCGTGTTCATTCCGCTGCGCCCCGACGACCCGCTGTTCGTGGCCGGCAGCCCGACCAACTTCATGGTGCTGTCACGCGCCGTACGCACCGCCGGCGCTGACGGCGTGGTGGGCACGGCCGACGATAGCCAGCCCAACACCACCTCGCCGTTCGTCGACCAGAGCCAGACCTACAGCTCGCACCCCTCGCATCAGGTGTTTCTGCGCGAATATGCGCTGAATGCCGCTGGCGACCCGGTGGCCACCGGGCGGTTGATCACCAACCGCGACCTGGGCGCGGACGGCAAGTTCGGCACGGCTGACGATGGCAACAGCGAGAATGGCGGCATGGCCACCTGGGCGGTGGTCAAGGCTCAGGCCCGTGACATGCTGGGTATCAACCTGACCGACGCCGACGTGCACAGCGTGCCGCTGCTGGCCACCGATGCCTATGGCAACTTCCTGCGTGGGCCCAACGGCATGCCGCAAGTGGTGATGCGGGTGAACAATGGCGCCGATGGTATTGCCGGAACGGCCGACGACGTCACCCAACTGGTCGAAGGCGACCGCAACGCGCCGATCAGCCTGGCCAACGCCGTGAGCACCGGGCATGGCTTCCTTGACGACATTGCCCACAACGCCGCGCCCGTGGTGGTGGGCGGTGTGTTGCAGGCCGATGCCGACACCGCAGTAGGCAACGCCCAGCCAGTTGGCCCAGGCGGCAACAACCTGACCTACGACAACGAACTGCTCGACGCCCACTACATCGCCGGTGACGGCCGGGTGAACGAAAACATCGGCCTTACTGCCGTGCACCATGTGTTCCACTCCGAGCACAACCGCCTGGTGCAGCAGACCAAGGACACCTTGCTGGCCGCCGGTGACCTGGCGTTCCTCAACGAGTGGCTGATCGACGATGTCACTGCCATCCCCACCACGCCAGCCGGCATCGCCGCACTGGTATGGGACGGCGAGCGGTTGTTCCAGGCCGCCAAGTTCGGCACCGAAATGCAGTACCAGCACCTGGTGTTCGAAGAGTTCGCGCGCACCATTCAGCCGCAGATCGACGAGTTCCTCGCCCCCAACGGCTACGACACGTCGATCAACCCGGCCATCCTCGCCGAGTTCGCCCATGTGGTGTACCGCTTCGGCCACTCGATGCTGACCGAAACCGTCGACCGCTTTGACCCCGACTTCAACCCGGTGTCGGGCGACCCCGCCAACCCGGATCAGCAACTGGGCCTGATTGCCGCCTTCCTCAACCCGCTGGCCTTCGCCGGCAGCGGTGCCACCGCCGATGAAGCAGCCGGTGCGATCATTCGCGGCGTGACCCGCCAGCTGGGCAACGAAATCGACGAGTTCGTCACCGAGGCGCTGCGCAACAACCTGCTTGGCCTGCCGCTGGACCTGCCCGCGCTGAACATCGCCCGTGGCCGTGACACCGGTATCCCCAGCCTGAACGAGGCGCGCCGCGAGTTCTATGCCGCAACCGGTGACAGCCAGCTCAAGGCCTACATCAGCTGGGTCGATTTTGCCGACCACCTCAAGCATCCGGCGTCGCTGATCAACTTCATCGCCGCCTACGGCACCCACGCCACCATCACCGGGGCCACCACCGAAGCGGCCAAGCGCGCCGCCGCAGTGGCGCTGGTGCTTGGCGGCGACGGCGCGCCTGCCGATCGCCTGGACTTCCTCAACAGCACCGGCGCCTATGCCAACGTGACGCTGGCCGGCAAAGACGGTATCGCCGGCACGGCCGACGACATTGCCGGCGTGACGGTGACAGGTGTCGATGCCATCGACTTCTGGGTCGGCGGCCTGGCCGAGAAAAAAATGCCCTTCGGCGGCATGCTGGGTTCCAGCTTCAACTTTGTCTTCGAAACCCAGCTGGAAGCGTTGCAGAACGGCGACCGCTTCTACTACCTGTCGCGCACGGCGGGCATGAACTTCGGCACGGAACTGGAGAACAACTCCTTTGCCAAGCTGATCATGGCCAACTCCGACGTCACCCACCTGTCCAACACCGTGTTCCTCACGCCCACCTTCACCCTGGAAGTGAACCAGGCCAACCAGTTCACCGGGCTGGGGGCCGACGGCAAGGCCGACCCAACGGGCGGCATCGAAATCAACGGCGTGGAAATCGTACCGCTGGTGATTCGCGACAACCCTGACACGGTTGGGCCCGACAGCAACTTCCTGCACTACACCGGTGAAGACCATGTGGTGCTGGGCGGCACTGCCGGCAACGACATCATCATTTCCGGCGAAGGTGACGATACCGTTTACGGCGATGCCGGCGACGACGTGCTTGAAGGTGGTGCTGGCAACGATGCCGTGCTGGGCGGTGCAGGTGACGACATCATCACCGACTCGTTCGGCGACAACCGCCTGGAGGGCAACGCCGGTAACGACGTGATCGTCGCTGGCAGCATGCTGGTGGCCGGCAACCTGATTCTGGGCGGCGACGGTCAGGACTTCATCATCACCACCGAGGATATTTCCACCACCTTCGGCGGCCAGGGTGATGACTTCATCCTCGGTGCCAAGACCAACCTGCCGCCCACCGGCAACGAGGGGGATGACTGGATCGAGAAGGGCACCCAGGACGGTTCGCCAGGTGACAACTTTGCGCCGCTGCTGGGTGATGAGGTGGTCGGCAACGACATCTTCGTCGGGGGCGGTGGTTTTGATGAAATGATCGGCGAGGGTGGCGATGACATCTTTGTCGGCAGCGATGCTCAGGACAAGATGGACGGCATGTCCGGCTTCGACTGGATCACCAACAAGAACGACAAGGTCGGCGTTACCGTTGACCTGAGCCTGGCCGCGCTGGCCCAGCCCCATGGCAATGCACCAAACCAGAACGCCGGGGTATTCAACCCGGTCGGCGCTTCGCCGGCCAGCATCCTCGACCGCTTCGCCGAGGTGGAAGGGGTGTCCGGCTCGAACTACGCCGATGTGCTCAAGGGCGATGACGTCGATGCCGTGACCATCCTCAACCATGGCGGTGCCACCGGCAGCGCACTGACCAACGTGGCATTGATCCGCGGCCTGCAGCAGTTCCTGGCCGATGCCGGGTTGCCGACCACCGGCTTTGCCACCGGCAACATCATGCTCGGCGGCAATGGCAGCGACCTGATCGAAGGCCGTGGCGGCGATGACCTGATCGATGGCGATAAATGGCTGAACGTGCGCATTGCGGTGTATGCCCCAGGCGACGTCAACCACACCGGGCCAGAGATCGCCAGCTTCGACAGCATGGTCGACATGATCCCGTTCATGCTCGACCGCACTTACAACCCAGGTCAGCTCAAAGCCGTGCGGGAAATCCTGCCGGGTACCTCGACCGGCGGCGCGGCCTTTGACACTGCCATATACGCGGGGGTGCAGAGCGAATATGTGGTGACCCAGAACACCAAAGGCACGGCTGACGTTGCCGATGACGTGTGGACGGTGACCGATACCGTGGCCGGCCGCGATGGCGTGGATACCCTCCTGCACATCGAACGCCTGCAGTTCGCCGACAGCCAGCGCGTGCTGGTGGAAGGGGTGAACGCGCAACCCACCGGCAGCCCGACCGTGCTCGATGGCAACGGCGGTGCGATCACTGTGGGTGACATGCTGACAGTGAGCGTGGCGGGCGTGCTCGACGCCGACAACGTCAGCGCGGGCAACCCGACCGGCACACTTGCCGACCGTTCGGTGTCGTACTACTGGCAGTTCGAGGCCGACCCGGGCAGTGGTGTGTTCCAGGACATCATCCTGCTGCCGGCCGGCGACCTGGCGTTCCAGAGCGCCGACGGTACGTCGTTCAAGGTATCGCCAGACCTGGCCGGGCTAAGCCTGCGGGTCAAGGCGATCTACCAGGACGCCCATGGCACTACCGAAGTGCTCTTCTCGCAGCCCACGGCCGTGGTACAGCCGGGCGCACCGGTGGTGCCGACGCCGGCCACCCCGGTCGTGGATGCCACCGCTGGGGGGGAAGGGCTGCACATGGTGCGCTCCGACCTCAACTTCATCCTGGCCCAGATCAAGATCGCCGAAGCCGATGCCGCCGGGCAGGACATCCTTTCGTTGATCCCCAACATCCGCGCGCCCTTGGGGCTACGTGCGGTAGATGGCTCGAACAACAACCTGATGAACCTCAACGGCACCGACAACACCCAGTTCGGTGCCGCCGACAACGTCTTCCCACGCGTGACCGACCCGGTATTCAACCCGGCAGAGGGTGCCCCGGCTGGCTTCTTCGGGCCTGGCTCGCCAGCCATTCCGGGGACGTCGTACCAGCAAACCAGCGGCCCGGTGTTCGACTCGCAGCCGCGTACCATCAGTAACCTGGTGGTCGACCAGACCTCCAACAACCCGGCGGCTTATGCCACCGCGTATGACCCGGGCGCGGACGGCGTGCTCAACTTCGGCACGCCAGGCAATGACGACGTGCTCAAGGACGGCGTGCGTATCGTTGCCAGCCCCGGCATGGATGGCCAGTTCGGCACCACCGACGACCACGATGTGTACCTGTTCGAAAACACTGCAGCCGATGCCGGGTTGTCCGCGCCGTTCAACGCGTGGATGACCTTCTTCGGACAGTTCTTCGACCATGGTCTGGACCTGGTCACCAAGGGCGGCTCGGGTACTATCTACATCCCGCTGCAGCCGGATGACCCGCTGTACGTGGAGGGTGGTTTCACCAACTTCATGGTGGTAACCCGTGCCACCAACCTGCCAGGGCCGGATGGCATCCTCGGCAACGCCGATGACATTCACGAGCACACCAACACCACCACGCCGTTCGTGGACCAGAACCAGACCTACAGCTCGCACCCCTCGCACCAGGTGTTCCTGCGCGCCTACATCATGACCGATGATGGCCCTGTCGCTACAGGCCGCCTGATCACCAACCGTGACCTGGGCGCCGATGGCAAGTTCGGCACCGGCGACGACACCGAAATCGGTGGCATGGCCACTTGGAAGGTGGTCAAGGCCCAGGCCCGCGACCTGCTTGGCATCAACCTGACCGACGCCGATGTCGACAACGTGCCTTTGCTCGCCACCGACGCCTACGGCAACTTCATCAAGGGGCCGAACGGCTACCCGATGGTGGTGATGAAGGGCCTGGACGGCATTGCCGGCACGGCCGATGACCAACAGGTCGAAGGCAACCCGCTGGCGCCGCTCGACCTGACCAATGCCGTGCGCACGGGGCACCAGTTCCTCGCCGACATTGCACACAATGCCGTGCCGGTGTTCAGCGGTGGTGTGCTGGCGCCGGATGCCGACGACGTGGCCGGCAACGCTGTGCCCGTCAACCCGCAGACCGGGGCCAACCTGGCCTACGACAACGAACTGCTGGATGCGCACTACATTGCCGGCGACGGCCGGGTCAACGAGAACATCGGCCTGACCGCCGTGCATGCCGTCTTCCACGCCGAGCACAACCGGCTGGTGGCGCAGACCATGGACACCGTGCTCGACTCGGGCGACCTGGCCTTCCTCAATGAGTGGCTGCTCAACCCGGTCACCGCTTTGCCGGTCACCCCGGCCGAGATCGATGCCCTGGTATGGAACGGCGAACGCCTGTTCCAAGCGGCCAAGTTCGGTACCGAGATGCAGTATCAGCACCTGGTGTTCGAAGAGTTCGCCCGTACCGTGCAACCACGGGTCGACCTGTTCTTCGCCCCGACCCAGGTGTATGACGTGGACCTCGATGCGTCGATCGTGGCCGAGTTCGCCCACACCGTGTACCGCTTTGGCCACTCGATGCTGACCGAGACTGTCGACCGCTTTGACGTCGACTTCAACGTCATCCAGGACCCGGCCAGCGCAAACCCCGAACAGCAACTGGGCTTGATCGCGGCGTTCCTCAACCCGCTGGCGTATGCCGCCAGTGGCGTCACCCCCGAGGATGCCACCAGCGCCATCGTGCGCGGGGTTACTCGCCAGGCCGGTAACGAAATCGACGAGTTCGTCACCGAGGCGCTGCGCAACAACCTGCTTGGCCTGCCGCTCGACCTGCCGGCGATCAACATCGCTCGTGGCCGTGATGTCGGCATCCCCTCGCTGAATGCTGTGCGCCGCGACATCTTCGGGCAAACCGGCGACACCCAGCTCAAACCGTACACCAGCTGGGTCGACCTGGTGCAGCACCTGAAGCACCCCGAGTCGCTGATCAACTTCATCGCGGCTTACGGCACCCACAGCAGCATCACCGGTGCCACCACCCTGCTCGAAAAACGCGCTGCGGCCATGGCCCTGGTGTTCGGCGGCGATGGTGCGCCGGCCGATCGCCTGGACTTCCTCAACAGCAGTGGTGCCTGGGCCAATGTGACCCTGCCGGGCAAGGATGGCGTGCTGGGTACGGCCGATGACCTGAAGGCTGTGACCGTGACCGGTGTCGATGCCATCGACCTGTGGATCGGCGGCCTGGCCGAGGCGAAAACCCCGTTCGGCGGCATGCTCGGCAGTACCTTCAACTTCGTGTTCGAAAACCAGATGGAGAAACTGCAGGACGGTGACCGCTTCTACTACCTGGAGCGCACCTCTGGCCTGTCGATGAACGCCGAGCTGGAGAGCAACTCGTTCGCCAAGCTGATCATGGCCAACACCTCGGCCACCCACCTGCCGGGCCTGGTGTTCTCCGACCCGGGCTTCTACCTGGAACTGGACCAGAGCAAGCAATACAACGACGGCTTGGGCAATGCCGACCCGCTGGGCGAGAACGGCGAGCAGGTGGTGTTCCGCGACAGCCCGCTGACGGTTGGCCCGGACACCAACTACATCCGCTATGCCGGTGTCGAGCACATCGTGCTGGGCGGCACCAACGGTGACGACATCCTGGTGTCCAGCGAGGGTGACGACACGGTCTGGGGCGATGGCGGCAACGACCGCATCGAGGGTGGCGACGGCAACGACCAGCTGCGCGGTGGCGCCGGCGACGACATCATCAGCGACATGGGCGGTGACGACAACATCCAGGGCGGCGACGGCAACGATGTGCTGCACGGCGGTAATGGCGTCAACCTGATCATCGGCGGTTTCGGCAACGACTTCATCGTCACCGGTGAGGACGCTTCCGAAGCCATTGGCGGCCAGGGCAACGACTTTATCCTGGGCAGCAAGGCCAACGAACAGGATATGGGTAACGAAGGCGACGACTGGATCGAGAAGGGCACCTCGGACGGTGCGCCTGGCGACAACTTCGACCCACTCGGCAACGACCCGATCATCGGCCACGACGTGTTCATCGGCGGCAACGAGAACGACAAGTTCAACGGTGAAGGCGGCGACGACATCATGGTCGGCAGCCTGGGCTTCGGCGACCGCTATATCGGCGGCTCCGGCTACGACTGGGCGACCTTCAAGGACCTGGCCCAGGGCGTGACCGTCGACTACAGCGACCGCTTCTTCGATGTGCCGCCGGTACCGGGCTCGGGCGCGTCGGCGCTGGTGCGCTTCGACATCATGGAAGGCCTGTCAGGCTCGTCCCATGGCGACTTCCTGCGCGGTGACAACGAGGACGCCGCCAGCCTGCCGACCAATGGCGCCACGGGCAGCGTGCTGACCAACATCAACCTGATCAACGGCCTGTCCAGCCTGCTGGCTGCCGGGGCGACGTTCTACGATGGCGGCAACATCATCCTCGGCGGCAGCGGCAGCGACCTGATCGAAGGCCGTGGTGGCGACGACATCCTCGACGGTGACAAGTGGCTGAATGTGCGCATCAGCGTGCGCGCCAACAGCGACGGCACCGGCCCGGAGATCGCCAGTTTCGACAGCATGGAGCCGATGGTGCCGTTCATGCTCAATGGCACCTACAACCCGGGCCAGCTGGTGATCATTCGGGAAATCCTCAATGGCACCGACAGCTATGACACGGCGGTGTTCTCGGGGGTGGCCACCGACTACAGCGTGGTGGTCGATGGCAACGCGGTGATCGTCACCGACCTGGTGGCCGGGCGTGATGGTGTCGACCGCCTGACCGGTATCGAGCGGCTGCAGTTCTCTGACCGCTCGCAGGCGTCGGGTGTGGGCACTGCCGTGAACGCGGGCCCTACGGGGCACCTGGCGATTCTCGATGCGGCCACCGGTTTGCGTGACGATACCCCCGTCAGTGGTCAGCTGCTGCGTGTAACACCGCTAGCCGTGCGCGATGCGGACAACGTCAGTGCGGCCAACCCTACCGGTGCAGTCAACGGCCCGGTAGCGTACTACTGGCAAGTCGAAACGCTGCCGGGTTCGGGGGTTTACGAAGACATCACCTTCGTTGCCGCAGGGGAGGTGCAACGGGCGACGGGCGCTACCTACCAGGTCACGGACGACGTGGCCGGCCTCAGCATCCGCGTTCGCGCGGTGTATCAGGACGCCAAGGGCACCCTGGAAATCGTCGACTCGTCGGCGAACAGCGCGCCGAGTGCTGGCCCGACCGTGACCGGGTTGCTGGTGCAGAACCAGACACTGACGGCCAACACGGCAACCATCGTCGATGCCGACGGCCTGAGCAACCCGCAGTTCACCTTCCAGTGGCAGTCCAACCTGGGCCTTGGTTGGGTCAACATCGCTGGCGCCATCAGCAGCACCTTTGTCCTGACCCAGGCGCAAGTGGGGCAGAACATGCGGGTGGTGGTGAGCTACGTGGATGACTTCGGTGTGCAGGAAAGCGTTGCCTCCGACATCCTCGACCCGGTGGCCAACGTCAATGATGCCCCGACGGGTGCGGTGTCGATCAGCGACACCACGCCAGACGTGGGCCAGGTTTTGACCGCTCTGACCGGCAGTATTGCCGACCTTGATGGGCTGGGTGCGTTCAGCTTCCAGTGGCAGCAAGGTACCGGTGGCGTCTTCACCGACATCGTTGGCGCCACTGCGGCCACCTTCACGCCAGGCCTCAACCAGGGAGGCCAGCAATTGCAGGTGATCGTGCGTTACACCGACGCCTTCGGCACGCTGGAATCGCTCACCTCGGCGGCGACAACGGCAGTGCCAGGGTTGGCACTGGTTGGCACCAACGGTGCCGATATCCTGATAGGGAGTGCAGGCAATGACGTGATCTCGGGCCTGGACGGAGCTGACCAGCTGTTTGGCGGGCTTGGCAACGACGTTCTTGACGGCGGGCTTGGTAACGACATCCTCAACGGCGGGCTCGGCGCGGATGCCATGACTGGCGGTGCAGGCAACGACACCTTCGTCGTCGACAACGTCGGCGACACGGTAAGCGAAGCGCTTAACGGCGGTGTTGATCTGGTGCAGACCATCCTGGCCAGCTACACCCTGGGTGCCAATGTTGAAAACCTGACCTATACCGGGGTGGGCAATTTCACCGGAGTTGGTAACATGCTGGACAACATCATCATCGGCGGCGCTGGCAACGATGTGCTCAATGGCCGTGAAGGTGCTGACCGCCTGGTGGGAGGTCTGGGCAACGATACCTACGTGGTGGCTAACGCTGGGGACCGGGTGGTTGAGTCTGCGGGGGCCGGTACGGATGCCGTGCGTACCGCGCTGGCCAATTATACCCTGAGTGCCAACGTCGAAAACCTGACT
>NZ_BBIS01000040.1 GCF_000730605.1 Pseudomonas monteilii NBRC 103158 = DSM 14164
GCGTCAACCGTTAATTTCAAGAAACCTTAACATCGCTGAAAAGCAAAGCGGGGAGGCCTGACGGCCTCCCCGCTTTTCAGCAACACCGGACAGCTCTACAGCACGCCCGCATCACGCAAGCGCCGCACCTCTCCCGCTTGCAGCCCCAACACCTCCCCCAGCACCAACTCAGTGTGCTCACCCAACAGTGGCGGCGCCAGGCGATACTCCACTGGCGTCTCCGACAACCGTATCGGGCTTGCCACCTGCGGAACGCTACCCGCCAAAGAATGGGGAATGCTCACCGCCAACCCCCGAGCCAGCACCTGAGGGTCCTGAAACACCTGCGCCAGGTCATTGATCGGCCCACATGGCACGCCCGCAGCTTCCAACTGGCTTACCCACTCGGCCGTGGTCTTGAACACCGTTGCCTGGCGGATCAAAGGAATCAGCTCCGCCCGGTTGGCCACCCGCAGCTTATTAGTGGCGAAACGCGGATCATCCGCCCATTGTGACTGCCCGGCCACTTCGGCGAACTTGCGGAACTGACTGTCGTTGCCCACGGTAAGAATGAAGTCACCATCCGCCGTCGGGAAATCCTGGTAGGGCACTATATTAGGATGCGCATTACCTAGCCGGCGAGGCGGGGTTCCCGTAGTCAGGTAGTTCATTGCCTGGTTCGCCAGGCAAGCCACCTGCACATCGAGCAATGCCATATCGACATGTTGCCCCACCCCGGTCTGATCCCGGTGGGCGAGGGCAGCGAGCATCGCCACCGTGGAATACAGCCCGGTAAGAATGTCGGTAAGCGCCACACCCACCTTGACCGGCCCTGCGCCTTCCTCGCCCTCCGGGCGGCCAGTCAGGCTCATCAGCCCGCCCAGCCCCTGGATCATGAAATCGTAACCCGCACGCTTGGCATAGGGTCCAGTCTGGCCAAACCCCGTAATGGAGCAATAGATAAGCCGTGGATTGACCGCCTTCAGGCTCTTGTAGTCCAACCCATAAGCAGCCAGACCGCCCACCTTGAAGTTCTCGATGACGATATCGGACTTGGCTGCCAGCTCACGCACCAGGCGCTGCCCCTCAGGCTGGGTGAAGTCGATGGTCACCGAGCGCTTGTTACGGTTGGCTGACAGGTAATAAGCCGCCTCGCTGGTATTGTCACCCGCAGCATCCTTCAGGAAGGGCGGGCCCCACGCGCGCGTATCGTCACCACTGCCCGGGCGCTCGACCTTGATCACGTCAGCGCCCAGGTCAGCGAGAATCTGGCCAGACCATGGGCCAGCCAACACGCGCGAAAGGTCCAGCACCCGCAGATGTGATAGCGCGCCCATGGGCTGGCTCCTTATTAATAGAAGGCCTGGATACCGGTTTGCGCACGCCCCAGGATCAATGCATGCACGTCGTGCGTGCCTTCGTAGGTGTTGACGACCTCCAGGTTGACCAGGTGACGGGCCACGCCGAACTCGTCGGAGATGCCATTACCACCCAGCATGTCACGCGCCATGCGGGCAATATCCAGCGCCTTGCCGCAGGAGTTGCGCTTCATGATCGAAGTGATCTCCACCGCAGCCGTCCCTTCGTCCTTCATGCGCCCCAAGCGCAGGCAACCTTGCAGTGCCAGGGTGATTTCGGTCTGCATGTCAGCCAGCTTCTTCTGGATCAGCTGATTGGCAGCCAGCGGGCGACCGAATTGCTGGCGATCCAGCGTGTACTGACGCGCAGTGTGCCAGCAGGCTTCCGCAGCACCCAGCGCCCCCCAGGAGATGCCATAACGGGCTGAGTTAAGGCAAGTGAACGGGCCTTTGAGGCCACGCACATCCGGGAAGATGTTCTCTTCTGGCACGAACACATTGTCCATGACGATTTCACCGGTGATGGAGGCGCGCAGGCCAACCTTGCCATGGATAGCCGGCGCACTCAGGCCTTCCCAGCCCTTTTCCAGCACAAAGCCGCGGATATCACCGGCATCGTCCTTAGCCCAGACCACGAATACATCAGCGATTGGGCTGTTGGTAATCCACATCTTGCTGCCGGTCAGCCGGTAGCCGCCATCTACCTTCCTGGCGCGGGTAATCATCGAACCTGGATCAGAACCGTGGTTAGGCTCAGTCAGGCCGAAACAACCGATCCACTCACCACTGGCCAGCTTGGGCAGGTATTTCTGCTTTTGTGCTTCGGTACCAAACTCATTGATCGGGACCATGACCAGCGACGACTGCACACTCATCATCGAGCGGTAGCCCGAGTCGATACGCTCCACTTCACGCGCAATCAGGCCATAGCACACGTAGTTCAGGCCGCTGCCACCGTACTGCTCAGGGATGGTGGCCCCCAGCAGGCCGACTTCACCCATCTCGCGGAAGATCGCCGGGTCAGTCTGCTCGTGGCGGAACGCTTCAAGTACACGAGGGGCCAGCTTGTCCTGGGCGAACTGATAAGCGCTGTCACGCACCATGCGCTCTTCTTCAGTGAGCTGCTGATCCAGCAGCAGCGGGTCGATCCAGTTGAAGCTTGCTTTACCGGCCATGAGCGAAATCCTCGAAATAGGGGGCAGTTTCTTGTGCCTTTGAGCCTAGGCCTGATCGGCGCCCGGGACAAACGAGGATTGCGCACCAATTAGTGATAATTTGTCACTCCGTAAATCGGCAAAACGCCTTATTGAAAGCCTTACAAGTGAGGTTGACGTACATGCGCCGCAAGATCCCCAGTACCGCTGCCCTGGTTTGCTTCGAGGCGGCAGCACGCAACGAGAGCTTTACCAAGGCCGCCCAGGAACTGGCCCTGACCCAGGGCGCCGTTTGTCGCCAAATTGGCGGCCTGGAGGCCTTTCTCAATGTGGAACTGTTTCGCCGCTCGCGCCGCGGCGTGAAGCTGACCGAAGCCGGCCTTTCCTATAGCCGTCAGGTGGCCGCCCAACTGGACGCCGTGGAGCGCGATACCTTGTCGGTGATGGGCCAGCAGGGGGCCAGCGTGATCGAACTGGCAGTGGTGCCTACCTTCGGCACTCAATGGCTGCTTCCGCGCCTCAAGGACTTCCAGCAACGCCACCCAGAGGTCACGGTCAACCTCACCAACCGAACTCGGCCATTCCTGTTCGCCGACACTTCGTTCGATGCCGCGATCTATTTCGGTGATGCCGACTGGTCCGGCACCCAGTCTCACCGGCTGATGGGGGAAAACCCTGTCCCCGTCTGCAGCCCGGCATTGCTGGCCGGGCAGGGCACGCTTGAAGCACAGTGCATCGCCCAACTACCCCTGCTGCAGCAAAGCACGCGCCCCTATGCCTGGCGGCAATGGTTCGGCAGCTTGGGGATGAATGTGGAGCGCGACATGACAGGCCCGCGTTATGAACTATTCTCGATGCTCTCCCAGGCGGCCATACATGAAATGGGGATCGCGCTGATTCCGCCGTTCCTGATCCAGCGCGAACTGGAGGAGGGTAGGCTGGTGGTCGCTAACAGGCATGCCCTCGACAGCGACAAGGCCTACTATCTGATGATTCCGGAGCGCAAGGTGGAATCGGCATCACTACGCGCCTTCCGGGACTGGCTGGTAAGCCAGGCCCACGCCTACATTGCAAGAAAATGAGTAGTGCGACAAATTGACCCTGTAGTCAATTATTTTAAACACCTACAGATATATGGATTTGTCGCATATCCGTAAACTGTTATGCAAGCCAGAAAATACCCTTTAACCCTGCTAAGCACGCGGCCTTGCGGGTTATTTTGCGACACTCAGCGTGCCGTAAGCGAAATGACCGAAAAATTTTTGTTTTTTTCTCCTAATCTGCCAATAGCCCATGCTTGACGGGCTACAGCCTTACTACTGCGACAAGCGGTCACAGGGTGACTTGTAGTTTTAACTTCGTTTCGCTCCAGAACCGGTTGAAGGCCCCTTGGTTCGTCTGCAAAATGCTTCGCCCGCCCGGGAACTGGCGGGTCGGCGCTCCACAGCCGCCCCAGTGCACCATCCGAAGTGTGCTGGCTTTTACAAAGACAAAAGGTCACCGCAGGAGAAAAGTCGTGCACATTGGTGTTCCTCTCGAGACGCAGACCGGTGAGACAAGGGTCGCTGCGACCCCGGAAACCATCAAGAAACTGATTGGCCAGGGCCATCAGGTCACCGTCCAACGGGGGGCAGGGCTAAACGCCGCCATTCCGGACAGTGCCTATGAGGCCGTGGGTGCTTCCATGGGGAATGCCGCCGACGCCTACGGCGCCCAATTGGTACTCAAAGTGGTCGCCCCCAACGACCAGGAACTGGCCCTGATCAACAGTGGCAGCCTTCTGGTGGGCATGCTCAACCCCTTCAACAGCGAACTGATCGGCAAAATGGCCGAACGCGGTATTACCGCCTTCGCCCTGGAAGCCGCACCGCGTACATCGCGGGCGCAAAGCCTGGACGTGCTGTCGTCGCAAGCCAACATCGCCGGTTACAAGGCTGTGTTGCTGGCGGCCCATCACTACCCGCGCTTCATGCCCATGCTGATGACCGCTGCCGGTACCGTTAAGGCCGCGCGCGTGTTGATTCTGGGTGCGGGCGTTGCCGGCCTGCAGGCCATCGCCACGGCCAAGCGCCTGGGCGCAGTGATCGAAGCGTCCGACGTACGCCCGGCCGTGAAAGAGCAGATCGAGTCGCTGGGCGCCAAGTTCATCGACGTGCCCTACGAGACCGATGAGGAGCGCGAATGCGCCGAAGGGGTGGGGGGTTACGCCCGCCCGATGCCTGCCAGCTGGATGCAACGCCAGGCCCAGGCCGTGCATGAGCGCGCCAAGCAGGCGGATATCGTCATCACCACCGCACTGATCCCCGGCCGCAAGGCTCCGACCTTGCTCAGCGCCGAAACCGTCGCGCAAATGAAGCCTGGCTCGGTGGTCATCGACCTCGCTGCAGCCCAGGGTGGCAACTGTCCGCTGACGGTTGCTGACCAGGTCGTGCAGGAAAACGGCGTGACCATTGTCGGCCCGACCAACCTGCCTGCCCAAGTGGGTGCCGATGCCTCGGCGCTGTATGCACGCAACCTGCTGGACTTCATGAAGCTGCTGTTCGACAAGGACGGCGCACTGGTCATTAACCTCGAAGACGACATCGTCGCGGCCTGCCTCATGTGCCGCGATGGCCAGGTCGTCCGCAAGAACGGCTAAGGAGCACGACAATGGAAGATATGCTGATTTCCCACGGCATCTACAACCTGATCATCTTCGTGCTGGCCATCTATGTGGGCTACCACGTGGTCTGGAACGTCACCCCGGCATTGCACACCCCATTGATGGCGGTCACCAATGCCATCTCGGCAATCGTAATCGTCGGCGCCATGCTGGCCGCGGCCCTAACCGTTACCCCGGCAGGCAAGCTGATGGGCACCCTGGCCGTGGCCCTGGCCGCAGTCAACGTGTTCGGTGGCTTCCTGGTCACCCGCCGCATGCTTGAGATGTTCAAAAAGAAAGCCAAGAACGAGGGGCAGAAGTAAGCATGAGCATGAATCTGGTAACACTTCTGTACCTGGTTGCGTCGATCTGCTTCATCCAGGCGCTCAAGGGCCTGTCGCACCCGACCACTTCGCGGCGCGGCAACCTGTTCGGCATGATCGGCATGGGGATCGCCATCCTCACGACCGTCGGCCTTATCTATAAGCTTGGGGCAGAGCTCGCTACTGCCGGCATCGGCTACGTGATCGTCGGCCTGCTGGTTGGTGGTACCGCCGGCTCGATCATGGCCAAGCGCGTCGAAATGACCAAGATGCCGGAGCTGGTCGCCTTCATGCACAGCATGATCGGCCTTGCTGCGGTGTTCATTGCCATCGCCGCCGTGTTGGAGCCGCAGTCGATGGGCATCGTTGCCGCCATCAGCGACCCGATCCCTACCGGCAACCGCCTGGAGCTGTTCCTGGGTGCTGCAATCGGTGCCATTACCTTCTCCGGCTCGGTAATCGCCTTCGGCAAGCTGTCGGGCAAGTACAAGTTCCGCCTGTTCCAGGGCGCACCAGTACAGTTCGCCGGCCAGCATAAGCTGAACCTGATCCTCGGCCTGACCACCATTGCCCTAGGCCTGCTGTTCACCTTCACCGGCCACTACAGTGCCTTCACCTTGATGCTGGTTTTGGCCTTCATCATGGGTGTGCTGATCATTATTCCGATCGGTGGCGCCGACATGCCGGTGGTGGTGTCGATGCTCAACAGCTACTCGGGCTGGGCTGCGGCCGGCATCGGTTTCTCGCTGAACAACTCGATGCTGATCATTGCAGGTTCGCTGGTGGGTTCGTCCGGTGCCATCCTCTCGTACATCATGTGCAAGGCGATGAACCGTTCGTTCTTCAACGTCATCCTTGGCGGCTTCGGCGCTGACACCGATACGGGTGCGGCGCAAGGCTCCAAAGAGCAGCGCCCGGTGAAGTCCGGCTCGGCCGACGACGCCACTTTCCTGCTCAGCAACGCCGACAGCGTAATCATCGTGCCGGGATATGGCCTGGCGGTGGCCCGTGCCCAGCACGCGCTGAAGGAGCTGACCGAAAAGCTGACCCACAACGGCGTAACCGTGAAGTACGCGATCCACCCAGTGGCAGGCCGCATGCCCGGGCACATGAACGTATTGCTGGCCGAGGCCGAAGTACCTTACGACCAGGTGTTCGAAATGGAAGACATCAACGCCGAATTCGGTCAGGCCGACGTGGTGTTGGTGCTGGGTGCCAACGACGTGGTCAACCCGGCGGCGAAGAACGATCCGAAATCGCCCATTGCCGGCATGCCGATCCTCGAAGCCTTCAAGGCCAAGACCATCATCGTCAACAAACGCTCCATGGCCAGCGGCTATGCCGGCCTGGACAACGAACTGTTCTACCTGGACAAGACCATGATGGTGTTCGGTGACGCCAAGAAAGTGATCGAAGACATGGTCAAGGCTGTGGACTGATATCCACTGCTGAAAACCAGCGGATATAAAGGAAGCCCCGGTCAGAATCTGCCGGGGCTTTTCTTTTATTGATCCGGATCAACGGCTCTACTTCAGGGCTTCTCATACGACCATGGTCGTGGGACGGCAATGGGCGAAATCTCTAGACTGCGCTGCAGTAGTTTCAGTAGCCCGAGATAACAATCCATGTACCGTGATCGTATCCGCTTGTCCTCCCTGCACAGCAAGGTAATGAGTGCGGCTGATGCCGCTGGTCTGATCGAGGACGGCATGACCGTCGGCATGAGCGGTTTCACCCGCGCCGGTGAAGCCAAAGCCGTACCGCATGCACTGGCCGAACGTGCCAAGCAGTCGCCACTGAAAATCAGCCTGATGACCGGCGCCAGCCTGGGCAACGACCTGGACAAGCAACTGACCGAGGCCGGCGTGCTGGCTCGCCGCATGCCATTCCAGGTCGACAGCACTCTGCGCAAGGCCATCAACGACGGCCAGGTGATGTTCATCGACCAGCACCTGTCGGAAACCGTCGAGCAACTGCGCAACCAGCAGCTGAAACTGCCGGACATCGCCGTCATCGAAGCCGTGGCCATTACCGATCAAGGCCACATCGTGCCAACCACGTCGGTAGGCAACTCGGCCAGCTTCGCGATCTTCGCCAAGCAGGTGATTGTCGAGATCAACCTCTCGCACAACCCCAACCTGGAAGGCCTGCACGACATCTATATCCCGACCTACCGCCCGACCCGCACGCCAATCCCGCTGGTCAAGGTCGATGACCGTATCGGCAGCACCGCCATCCCGATCGACCCGGCCAAGATCGTCGGCATCGTCATCAGCGACCAGCCGGACTCCCCATCCACCGTGCTGCCGCCGGATGACGAAACCCAAGGCATTGCCGACCACCTGATCAACTTCCTCAAGAAAGAAGTTGAAGCTGGTCGCATGACCAACAAGCTCGGCCCGCTGCAGGCCGGTATCGGCAGCATTGCCAACGCCGTGATGTGCGGCCTGATCGAATCGCCGTTCGAAGACCTGACCATGTACTCCGAAGTACTGCAGGACTCCACCTTCGATCTGATCGATGCCGGCAAGCTGAGCTTCGCTTCGGGCAGCTCGATCACCTTGTCCACTCGCCGTAATGCCGACGTATTCGGCAACCTTGAGCGCTACAAGGACAAGCTGGTGCTGCGCCCGCAAGAGATCTCCAACCACCCGGAAGTGGTGCGTCGCCTGGGCATCATTGGTATCAACACCGCACTGGAGTTCGATATCTACGGCAACGTCAACTCCACCCACGTGTGCGGCACCAAAATGATGAACGGCATTGGTGGCTCGGGTGACTTCGCCCGTAACGCCCACCTGGCTGTGTTCGTCACCAAGTCGATTGCCAAAGGCGGCGCGATTTCCAGTGTGGTGCCGATGGTCAGCCATGTCGACCACACCGAGCACGACGTGGACATCCTGGTGACCGAGCAAGGCCTGGCCGACCTGCGTGGCTTGGCACCACGCGAGCGGGCACGGGCGATTATCGACAACTGTGTGCACCCAGACTACCGCGCTGCGCTGAACGATTACTTCGATCGTGCCTGCCAGCGTGGCGGCCATACCCCGCACATTCTGCGTGAAGCGCTGAGCTGGCACGAAAACCTGGAAGAAACCGGGCGCATGCTGGCTAGCTGATCAATTCGTGATCCGGAACAGCGTGTGCTGTTCCGGTCACGCGCTCTGCAGGAGCGGCTTTAGCCGGGAATACCGGCACAGCCGGTGCCATCCTCCGTGTCGCCTGTTCCGCGGGCAAGCCCGCTTCCGCAACACCCTTACAATCTCCATTAAAAACTGTTCTACTGTACTGGTATTTCTGCCAGTCCCTTCCTCCTGAAATCCCCCCATCAGTCGAAAACGCACCAATAGCGTGCAGACCAGTACAGTTGCGCTTGTTTCGGGTGCAACAGTAGGGTTACACAGTTAACTGAGTCATCGTCTTTCAACTGAACTGTATCTACTGTTATGGACGACAGAGGAGGATCATTGGCATCAGTTAAATCACTACCTAATCCCGCCATAAGCGGAAGGATGAAGCATCATGGAACGTACCCTCAGTTCCGGTCTGGTTTTTGAAAGCAACGCCCAGCAATCCAACGCCTCGCTGCCGCTGCGCGCACTGTCCACCCTGCTGCTGTGGCAGCGCCGTATGGCTAGCCGCCGTCAACTGGCTCGCCTGGACGCCCGTCTGCTGGCCGACGCCGGTATCAGCGAGTCGCAGCGTTACGAAGAGCTGAGCAAGCCTTTCTGGCGCTAAGCACCGGCTTGCCGGCTTCGGCCGGCACCGCGAATTCCCGAAACCCGTTGCAGGTAACTGCAACGGGTTTTTTGCATTCAGGCCGCATGCTAGAGCCTCTCGCAAACAAATATGTACAGTTTTGATAATCCAAAAAAACATAGATACAGTTTGTTGGCGCGCTTTTCATTAACATCCAGAAACACCGGCGCGTGATACGCTTGGCTTCACAGTCTGGTAGAACCCACTGTTAAAAGTACCGTGACGAGCTGTGCGAGCGTCCGATAAGCAGAACCACCCGACCCTAGTCCAGGAGTCCACGATCATGTCCCGTAAATACCTGATTGGCGCCGCCCTGATGCTGAGCCTGGCCGGCACCGCAAACGCCACCAGCTTCGTTGTCACCACCGACGCCGTCGTTGGCGCGGTAGCCGCGTCCACCGATGCCACTTCCGATATCTCCTCCTCGTTCAAAGACGACAAGATCGTCAAGGCCGCCCGCGACGACGCCGCTGCCTTTGTTGGCAGCCAGGGCGACATCCGCGGTGCCAAACTGGAAAGCGCCTTCTTGCACATCCGCTCGCAAGCACCCGCGTTGCAGGCCAGCGATGCGCAACTGGCCCAGGCCATCCTGGCACTCTGACGCCAGCTGAGCCCTCTAGCTGTGCTGGTGGCTACCAGCACAGCCATCCAACCTTTGCGCCCCACCTTTCCAGCTGTTGTAGAGCCCATGCGTTATCTGTTGCCGCTGCTGTTTTCCGTTGCAGGCATGGCCAGCGCCCATGCCATGGATACCACCACGCAAAGCCTGGTCATTACCGGCTATGTCACCAGCCAGGTCACCACTGCACCCTTCGATCGCAAACTGGTCCGCCAGGCGCGCGACGATGCGGCGGCCTTCGTGGCCAGCGACGGCCAGATCCGCGGTGTGCGGCTGGAAGCTGCGCTGGAATCATTACGCCACAATTGTGCACGGCACGCCGTCGGCGACCTGGAACTGGCGCAGGCAATTCTCGTCCAATAACTACATCTGACTCCCTGTATTTTTCGGAGATGCTCCATGCGTAAACCGCTGATTGCCGCTACCCTCGGCATGCTGCTGCTGGCCGACCTGGCCCAGGCACAGACCCTGGTGGCCACCAGCAATATCATCGTGCGTGCCTTTGGCCGCTCGATCGACTTCACCTCGGACACCACCACCTCGATTCGCGACTCCAAAGTGGTGCGCGAAGCCCATGACGACGCTGCCAGCTTCGTCGCCAGCAACGGTGACATTCGCGGCGCCCAGCTTGAGGCGGCCTTCAACACCCTGCGCGAGCGCGTGCCAGAAGCGCGTGGCGCCAGCGATCAGGTATTGGCCGAAGCCATTCTCGCACTGTGAAACGCGTGCGTGCCTGGCTGCTCGGCTGCGCCCTGACGCTGCCCGGCACGCCCGTATTGGCCGACCTGCAGCTTCAGCTGCAGGCAACCGGCCTGGACCCGCAGCAAACCCAGGCCACCCAGGCCCTGCTCGATGAGGCCTTGGGCAAGCTGCCCCCCCGATTCAAGCAGCAGCTGGACCGCCGCGTGCGGGTCAGCTGGAGCGACAGCATGCCGGCAGATGCCTACGGCCAGGCATCGCTGGTGTCCACCCTTGAGCTCAATCGACGCCTGCTGCCCGGTCTCACCGACGGCAGCGCTGCTACCGAACGCACCAACCGCCCCCATGGCACGGTGCGCGAAGAATTGCTGGCCACCGTGCTGCACGAGCTTACCCATATCTACGACCGTGCCCGGCTGTGGCCCGCTGCCGAGCATTCGCTGATTACCCGCTGCAAGCGCCAGCAAGGCACGCTGGGCAAAATCGGCCTGCCCGAAGCGTGCCGGGGCCAGGCCGAACGCCGCTTCACCCTCAGCGACGACCCGCGTTTGCTCGACCTGGCGGGTTGGCAACAGTACGTAGGCCGTCGTGGCGAGCGCGAGCAGCACAATGGTCAGTTCGTGCGCAGCCCCGACAGTTATGAACTGAGCAGCCCCAAGGAGTACATCGCGGTCAACATGGAGTACTTCCTCCTCGACCCGAGCTACGGTTGCCGCCGCCCGGCGCTGAACCAGTACCTGCGCGAGCACTTCGGCTGGGCACCGCAACAGGACACCTGCGCCAAGGGCCTGCCGTTCATCAATGCCGGCAGCGACTTTGCCCGCCAGCCGCTGGGTGAAATCGACCCTGAGCGGGTCTATGAAGTGGACTACCTGCTGGCCGAAGCCAACCAGAATCTGGTCAGCCGCTGGGGCCACAGCATGCTGCGTCTGGTGATCTGCAAGCCGGGCCGCCCACGCGGGCCGGACTGCCGCCTGGACCTCGACCAGAGCCTGGTGCTGTCGTATCGCGCTTTCGTCAACGATGTGCAGCTGTCCAGCTGGGACGGCCTGGTCGGCAACTACCCCTCGCGGCTATTCGTGTTGCCGCTGGGCCAGGTAATCGACGAGTACACCAAGACCGAGCTGCGCAGCCTGGCTTCCGTGCCCTTGAGGCTAAACCGCGACGAAATCGAGCGCCTCGTACGCCAGGCCGCCGAAATGCACTGGAGCTACGACGGCAATTACTGGTTCCTGTCCAACAACTGTGCCGTGGAGTCGTTGAAATTGCTGCGCAGCGGTACCGCCAACCCACGCCTCAACGACCTCGACAGCATCATGCCCAACGGCTTGCTGGCAGTACTCAAGGGCAGGGGGCTGGCAGACACCAGCGTGCTGGATGACCCGCGTGAGGCGCTGCGCCTGGGCTACCGGTTCGATTCCTATCGCGACCGCTACCAGGCCATGTTCGAGGTGCTACGCAAACAGCTGCCGATCAAGCAGGCCCTGGTCGAAGACTGGCTGGCACTGGATGCCGAGCAACGCCGTCCATGGTTTGCCAAGGCCGACCTGCGCACCAGCGCCGCGTTACTGCTGCTCGAACAGGCCAGCTTGCGCCGGCAACTGCTGCTAGCCCAGGACGAGGTCAAGCAGCGCTACCTGAATGCCGCTGCCTTGAAAGATGGCAGCGTCAGCAAGGCCGATGCGACCCTCAAGCAGATGCTCGCCAACAGCGGTTTTCTCAGCCGCCCGGCAGAACTGCTCGATGCCAAGGGCTACGGGCTGCCGCAGCCCGAGGAGCGCATGCACCTTGAGCAGGTCAGCAGCGAACGCCAGGCACAGTTGTTGCGTTTGAGCACCAGCCTGGACAAAGAGGTGAGGGCGCTGCTGGAGCCGTCTCGGGCCAAGGAAATTGCGGCTGTCGAGGCCAATGTGAAGCAGATTGGCGAACATTTGCGGGCACTGCACAAGGCAGCGGGAGGCCTGCAGTTGTGATGTTGCCTACAGTTTCTCTTCTGCCTGCGAAGGCAAATCCTCATCCAGGTGCAACCAAGGCAACCGGCTACCCACCCAGATATGCCGGTTGGCCCTGACCCGCTCCGGGTGATCCAGCGTCGCCACCGTCACATCGACCGTTTCCGGGCTATGGGTAGTCATCAGCGCCACATGCGCCCCGCACTGCCCACAGAAGTACCGGCTGCAACTGGCCGGCGCCACATAGCAGTTCGGCTCACCCGCCAACCACTGAAACCCCGCGCGGGGCAGGGTGAGCCAGGTCACCACCAACCCACCGCTTACCCGCCGGCAAATCGAACAATGGCAGTGGGCGATGTCTGTCAGGTCACCCACCAGCCGGTAACGCAAGGCGCCACAATGGCAGCCCCCTTCGGTCACATCCTGCATCACCTACCTCTCGTCGCCTTTGCTTCGGCGAAAGCTGGCTGAAAGCTTGCGCTCATAGGATAGCCCCCACTACCGGCACAAGACCGGTCAGCCAGGGCACCCGGTAATTACCGAGCCCGGCCCAATCAACAACAACAATGGTGATTCTGATGTATTCCTGTGCCCGCCTTTCTGTAGTCCCCCTCCGCATGCTCCCTGCGCAGCGCCCGACGCGCTGATCCGCCCGAATCGACATTCCTTTCGCCGCGCCACGCCTGGAGTATTGCCATGCTGACCTTCCTCGGCTTTGCCATGGTCATCACCTTCATGTACCTGATCATGACCAAGCGCCTGTCGGCCTTGATCGCGCTGATTCTGGTACCGATCCTGTTCGCCCTGTTCGGCGGTTTCTCCGCCAAGATCGGCCCCATGATGCTCGAAGGCATCAGCAAGCTCGCGCCTACCGGTGTGATGCTGATGTTCGCCATCCTCTATTTTGCCTTGATGATCGACTCCGGCCTGTTCGATCCGGCCGTGCGCAAGATCCTCAAACTGGTCAAGGGCGACCCGCTTAAAGTCTCTGTCGGTACCGCCGTGCTGGCCCTGGTGGTCTCGCTCGACGGTGACGGCGCCACCACCTACATGATCTGCTGCGCCGCCATGCTGCCGATGTACAGCCGCCTGGGCATGAGCCCGCGGATCATGGCCGGCCTGATCATCCTGGCCGGCGGGGTGATGAACATGACGCCGTGGGGTGGCCCGACCGCCCGCGCCGCCAGTGCCCTGCACGTAGACCCGTCGGACATTTTCGTACCGATGATCCCGGCCATGCTGTTCGGCGTGCTGGCAATTCTGGCCATCGCCTACATGTACGGTAAACGTGAACGTGCCCGCCTGGGTGAACTGCACCTGCCGACTGACGACATCGACCACAGCGAAATCACCGTTTCGCAGTACCCTGACGCGCGACGGCCCAAACTGCTGTACTTCAACGGTGCCCTGACAGCCGCCCTGATGGTCGCGCTGATTGCTGGTGTGCTGCCGCTGCCCGTGCTGTTCATGATTGCCTTCAGCATCGCCATGATCGTCAACTACCCGTGCCTGCAGCAGCAAAAGGATCGCATCGCCGCCCACGCTGGCAGCGTGCTGGCCGTGACCGGGCTGATCTTCGCCGCCGGTATCTTTACTGGTATCCTGTCGGGTACCGGCATGGTCGATGCCATGTCCAAAAGCCTGCTGGCCGTCATCCCCGAAGCACTGGGCCCTTACCTGGCGGTGATCACCGCGATCGTGAGCATGCCGTTCACCTTCTTCATGTCCAACGATGCCTTCTACTACGGCGTGCTGCCGGTACTGGCCGAAGCCGCCAGCCACTACGGCATCACCCCGGTGGAAATGGCCCGTGCATCGATCGTCGGGCAACCGGTTCACCTGCTTAGCCCGTTGGTGCCGTCGACCTACCTGCTGGTGGCCCTGGCCGGAATCGAGTTTGGCGATCATCAGCGCTTCACGCTCAAGTGGGCAGTGCTGGTATGCCTGTGCATAATGTTCGCCGCGCTGCTGATGGGCATTTTCCCGCTGTTCAGTAGTCTTTAATAAACACGTATTAGTCTGACGCGACGCGCCTCGACCGAGGCGCGTTGCCATTACCGCTCGAAGGAAAATACATGGAATGGCTGACCAGCCCGGAAATCTGGGTTGCCTTTTTCACCCTTACCGCGCTTGAGATTGTCCTCGGTATCGACAACATCATCATGATCTCGATCCTGGTCAGCCGCATGCCCAAGCACATGCAGCCACGCACCCGGATCTTCGGCCTGGCCCTGGCCATGGTCACCCGTATCATGCTGCTGCTATCGATTACCTGGGTCATGCGCCTTACCGCCGACCTGTTCGTGGTATTTGGCCAAGGCATCTCCGGACGTGACCTGATCCTGTTCTTCGGTGGCCTGTTCCTGCTGTGGAAAAGCTCGCAAGAGATCTACCACGGCCTGGAAGGCGAGGACGAAAACGCCGAAGAGCCGAAAGGTGCTGGCGGCAAGTTCTTCTACACCATCATCCAGATCGCCATCATCGACATCGTGTTCTCGCTGGACTCGGTAATTACTGCGGTGGGTATGGTTTCCCACGTACCGGTGATGATTGCCGCTATCGTCGTTGCCGTGCTGGTGATGATGTTGTGCGCCGGCGCCATCAGCAATTTCATCGACAAGCACCCGTCGCTGAAGATGCTCGCGCTGTCGTTCCTGATCGTGGTAGGTACCGTGCTGATCGCCGAAGCGTTCGAGGTGCATGTGCCGAAGGGCTACGTCTACTTCGCCATGGCCTTCTCGCTGGCGGTGGAAGCCATCAACATCCGCATGCGCACCGCCCTGGCCCGCAAGGAAGGCAAAGAGCATGAGCCGGTGAAACTGCGCAAGGACATTCCGGGTCAGTAAGACCAGGAAGCGCAAAACACAAAGGGTCCTTCGCAGGGCCCTTTTTCATGTCTGATCGGTTTCAAACACATGACAGCCATGCGAAGCTGGCGACAGCTGCGCAAAACAACTAAAGCTTTGAGTGAGCACCGAAAATTCTTCAAACGCTCACGTTTCTTTTCTTGGCCCGCTGGGCCAGTGCAACAGGGGGCTTTCGCCATGCTGACCCTGCTCAACCTGCTCTCGGCCGTGACGCTTCTGGTCTGGGGCACCCACATCGTACGTACCGGCATTCTCCGCGTGTTCGGCTCGAACCTGCGGCGCATCATCAGCCAGAACATGGACAAGCGCCCGCTGGCGTTCATTGCCGGCATACTGGTCACGGCCATGGTGCAGAGCAGTAACGCCACGGCCATGCTGGTCACGTCCTTCGTCGGCCAGGGCCTGATGGCCATGACCCCGGCCCTGGCGATCATGCTGGGTGCCGATGTGGGTACCGCGCTGATGGCCCGGGTACTCACTTTCGACCTGTCCTGGCTATCACCCCTGCTGATATTCCTGGGCGTGATCTTCTTCCTCTCACGTAAGCAGACACGGGCTGGCCAACTGGGCCGTGTCGGTATCGGGCTTGGCCTGATCATCCTGGCACTGGAGCTGATCGTGCAGGCAGCTGCGCCGATCACCCACGCCCAAGGCGTGAAAGTGCTGTTTGCTTCGCTGACCGGCGACATCATGCTCGACGCCTTGGTCGGCGCCATGTTCGCCATGATTTCCTATTCCAGCCTCGCCGCCGTGCTGCTTACCGCAACATTGGCCGGTGCCGAGGTCATCAGCCTGCCGGTGGCCATTGGCCTTGTGGTCGGTGCCAACATCGGTAGCGGCTTACTGGCCTTCATCAGCACCAGCATGCAGAACACTGCCGGGCGCCGTGTGGCGTTGGGCAGCTTGCTCTACAAGCTGATCGGCCTGCTGCTGATCATCCCTGTGCTGCACCCATTGGTGGAGTGGATGGACTCGCTCAGCTTCAGCCCGCAAGAGCTGGTCATCGGCTTCCACCTGCTCTACAACACCCTGCGCTGCCTGCTCATGCTGCCCACGGTCAAACTCATGGGCCGGCTGTGCAACAGCCTGCTGCCCGAGCGGGAAAACGGCAACGGCCAGATCCGACCGCGCCACCTCGACGCCTCGGCGCTGGAAACACCCAGCCTGGCGCTTGCCAACGCTGCCCGCGAAACCCTGCGTCTGGGCGATATCGTCGACAGCCTGCTTGAAGCCATGCTGGGGGCCCTGCGCGGCACCCAGACCGCCCTACCACAGCAGGTTCGCGCCCTGGGTGAGGATGCCGAGGCCCTGTACAGCGCCATCAAGCTATACCTTGCGCAGATGTCGCGCGAAGACCTCAGCGTGCAGGACAACCGCCGCTGGGCCGAGATCATCGAGCTGGCCATCAACCTCAAGCTCGCCTGCGACCTCATCGAGCGCATGTTGCGCAAGGTCCAGCAGCAGAAAACCAGCCAGCGCCGGGAGTTTTCCCAGGTGGGGCTGGAAGAACTGACCGGGCTGCAAGAGCAATTGTTAGCCAACCTGCGCCTTGGCCTGTCAGTATTCCTTAGCGCCGATCCGGAAAGCGCCCGCTTGCTACTCAAGGAAAAACGCCGTTTTCGCGCCCAGGAACGGCGCCTGGCGCATGCCCACGTCAGCCGCTTGCAGCGTAAGGTGGTGCAAAGCATCGAAACCAGTTCGCTACACTTGGAGCTGATCGCCGACATGAAGCGGTTGAACTCTTTGTTCTGCAGCAGTGCCTATGTGGTACTGGGCGGCTCCGACACCGGCGGGCTGATGCTCGACAGTGTGCCGGACGAAGCTCGCCTGCCGTGAATGCCTACCTGAGGACCGAAGCTCGCCCATGCGTTGCCTGATGTTCATTTGCCTGCTGATCTGCAGCCTGCCCTCATTGGCCCTCGACCGCTCGCGGGTTGAGGGCTACCTGCTACCCAACGGCCTGCAGGTCATTCTGAAAAACGGCTACGAGCGCGACCATGTGGCGATTCGCCTGGTGGTCGGGGTGGGCCTGGACGACTTCGATTGCGAACAGAAAGAGCTGCCGCACCTGCTTGAGCACCTGCTGTTCAGCGGCATCGACGAAACCGGCGAGGGCGGCCTGGAAGAGCGCATGCAATCGCTCGGCGGCGAGTGGAATGCCTACACCAGCAGCGCCGACACCACGTTTGTCATCGAAGCCCCCGCACGCAACCAGCGCAAAGTGCTCGACCTGCTGCTGGCGATAATCCGCGACACCCGTATCGATGCCAAAGCCCTGGCCACCGCCAAGCGCATCATCGAGCGAGAAGATGGCGGCCACTATGGGCACCTGCAGCGCTGGCTCGACCGCCAGGATATCGGCCACCCTGCCAGTGACCAGCTGGCGACCGAGCTGGGCCTGAAATGCCCCGAGCGCTCCAACATCGACGACATGACCCAGGAGCAGGTACAAGCCTTGCGTGACCGCTGGTACGCCGCCAACAACATGACCCTGATCATGGTCGGCGGCCTTGATCGCTTGCTGCCAGCCTACCTGGAACGCACCTTTGGCGAACTGCCAGCCACCGAGCCGGAAGAACGCCGCAACCTGGAAAGCATCACCCATCAGGCCGAGCAGCGCCGCGACCTGACCCGGGGCTGGTTGGGCGATAGTGTCAAGCTGCATTGGCTGTTCATCGAGCCGGTGCTGGACAACGACCATCAGGCCACCCTCGACCTGCTGTCGCGTTACCTGGACTGGGCGCTGTACGACCAGCTACGCCTGCGCAACGGGCTGTCCTACGGGCCATCGGTGCAGCGTGAAAGCTTTGGCGATACCGGCCTGCTCAGCCTCAATGCCGACCTGGAACGCGACGACATCGACAAGGCGGTGAAGGTGATGCAGGCGTTGTTCGAGCAGCTGCGCAAGGAAGGCCTCGACCCGGACACCTTCGCCCGCATCAAGGACGCCAGCGTTGCCAAGGAAAGCTGGAGCACCCAGGGCAATAGTGCCTTGGCCGACTACTACTGGGGGGCGCTGAACGACTACACCG
Source organism: Pseudomonas monteilii NBRC 103158 = DSM 14164 (assembly GCF_000730605.1). Lineage (GTDB taxonomy): Bacteria > Pseudomonadota > Gammaproteobacteria > Pseudomonadales > Pseudomonadaceae > Aquipseudomonas > Aquipseudomonas monteilii. The sequence continues at coordinate 18,384 of NZ_BBIS01000040.1, forward strand.
ACGGACGCTTTGCCAACCCGGTGCGCAAGTTGCGACAGGTTAGCCTGGAGCAGGCCAATGAGGCGCTAAAGGCATTGCTGAAGGAAGAGGGTTACCTGCGTATCGAGAAGCCATTGCTCGGCTATGACGAGCTGTACGGGCTGGCCGCCTTGCTGATGGGCCTGGTCCTGGCGGCGGGGCTGCTGCGTTGGCGACGGCATGGCCCTGAACGGCCCAGTGGTGCTACACGACAGCGGTGAATCGGCGGTATCCTTTTGCCAGTACCGGCCCTTTCGCGGGTAAACCCGCGAAGAGGCCGGCACAGCCACCTAATCCTCTCCTGTTGCAGACCCAATGCCCCAAATCCCCCATATCGTCCTACGCATCATCGAACTGCTCAAACGCTACCCCGGCATCATCGCGCTCTGTGGTTTCCTCTCTGGTATCGGCAGCTTCATCCTGGTCGACCGCCAGGCCGGCCTGGCCAGTTGGGTAGCTGTGCTTATGCTGGTCAGCTGGGTCTGGCTGATGCTGGAGAACACCCTGACCGGCCTCTTCGCCCGCACCTTCAATCGCGAAATCCCGCAGCCGCTGCTGCGCTACGCGACGCAGATGATCCACCAGGAAACGCTGTTCTTCGTGCTGCCGTTCTTCTTCATCACCACCACCTGGAACAGCGGCCAGCTGGTGTTTACCGGTTTGCTCGGCGCCGCAGGCCTGATTTCGATCACCGACCCGCTGTACTACAAGTGGCTGGCGCCCCGGCGCTGGCTGTTCCTGGCGCTGCATACCCTGACATTGTTCGCCGCCCTGCTGACCGCGTTGCCGATCATCCTGCACCTGACCACCGCGCAAAGCTTCAAGCTGGCCCTGATCGCCGCCATGGCCCTGTCGTTCCCCAGCCTGGCCAGCAGCTTCCCGATTAACACCTGGCGGCGCGGCGTCGCCTTGGTGCTGGTTACCCTGTCGGTGGGTGCCGGGGGCTGGCTGCTGCGTTCCTGGGTACCGCCGGCTACCCTGTGGATGACCGAAGTGGCGGTGAGCACCGAAGTGCTTAATCGCCAACCGGGCGATTCGCTGGACGAGATTGCCGCCAGCCGCATTCGCAGCAGCGGCCTGTATGCCTACACCGCCATCAACGCACCACGCGGCCTGAACGAGCGGATTTACCACGTGTGGCAGAAGGACGGCAAAGAGGTCGACCGCATCGCTCTGGACATCCACGGCGGGCGCAAGGAAGGCTACCGGGCCTGGACCCACAAGCAGAACTTCCCGCCAAACCCGGTGGGCAAATGGCAGGTGCGGGTGTTGACCGAGGATGGCCAGGTGATTGGCGTGCTGCGCTTCAAGGTGGTCGATGACGCACCGGCACAGTGATTGAAAGGGGGCCGCTTTGCGGCCTCCAAACCCAACAGACAGCACATAATCACCAAACAGCCCATGCCTGCTGCGCTATGATCAGCCCCAAAGCCTTAGCGCCGAGTCAGTAGCATGGAGCCAATGACCACCCCCAGTGCCACCCTGGACACCAGCAGCCAACCGGCCTGCCTGCGTATAACCGGTGACTGGACCCTGGCGCACTACGCCAGCCTCAAGCGCGAGAGCGAACGCCTGCGAGCGCAGTCCACCCCCGACACAGTCGCCGACCTCAGCCAGCTGGGCCGCCTGGACACCGCGGGCGCCTCGTTGCTGGCCGAACTGCTGGGTTCCGAGCGCCTGTCCCACTGCACCCAAGACCTGCCCGAAGCCAGCCGTGCGCTGCTCAAGAACGTTTACTGTTCGGTGCAGGACTACTGCATCCCGGTCAAGGAACCCGAGCGCAATGTGCTGATCTTGCTGCTGGAACGCATCGGCCGCGCCGTCGGCACGTTGTGGCAGGACAGCATGCAATTGCTGGGCTTTGTCGGCGTGATCCTCGAAACCTTGCTGCGTCGAGCCCTGCAACCACACCGCTGGCGCATTACCCCGGTTGTGGCCCACATCGAGCAGACCGGCCTGGACGCCGCCCCTATCGTCGCCTTGCTGACCTTTCTGGTGGGTGCGGTGGTGGCCTTTCTCGGCGCCACGGTGCTGGCCGACTTCGGGGCAACGGTCTTCACGGTCGACCTGGTGGCATTCTCGTTTCTGCGCGAGTTCGCCGTGCTGCTCACCGCCATCCTAATGGCCGGCCGCACCGCCAGCGCGTTCACCGCGCAGATCGGCTCGATGAAAGCCAACGAGGAAATCGACGCCATCCGCACCCTGGGCCTGAACCCGATGGAACTGCTGGTGGTTCCACGGGTACTTGCACTGCTGATCTCACTGCCACTGCTCACCTTCGTCGCGATGATTTGCGGCATTGTCGGTGGCGCAGTGGTATGCGCCCTGACGCTGGATATTTCACCGGCCATGTTCCTTTCACTGCTGCAAAGCGACATCGGCGTGCAGCACTTCCTGGTGGGCCTGGCCAAGGCGCCGTTCTTCGCCTTCCTTATCGCGGCCATCGGCTGCTTGGAAGGCTTCAAGGTCAGTGGCAGCGCCGAGTCGGTAGGCGCGCATACAACATCGGCAGTGGTGCAATCGATTTTCGTGGTCATCGTGCTGGACGCGGTGGCTGCCCTGTTCTTCATGGAGATGGGCTGGTGAGTGGCCAGGAAACCGTTATCGAGGCGCGCGGCATCTGCAACCGCTTCGGCCGCCAGGTGGTGCATGAAAACCTCGACCTGGACTTGTACCGCGGCGAAATCCTCGCCGTGGTAGGCGGTTCGGGCAGCGGCAAGTCGGTGCTGCTGCGCAGCATCATTGGCCTGCGCCGGCCCAACGAAGGGCAGATCAAGGTGTTTGGCCAGGACCTCGCCGGCCTGCGTGAAGCGCAGCGCTCCCTGGTCGAGCGGCGCTTTGGCGTGTTGTTCCAGAAGGGCGCGCTGTTCTCTTCGCTGACCGTTACCGAGAACGTGGCCTTGCCGCTGATCGAACACGCCGGGCTGTCCCGCGCCGACGCCGAACACCTGGCCGGCGTGAAGCTGGCCCTGGCCGGGCTGCCGATATCCGCCGCCGACAAGTACCCGTCTTCGCTGTCGGGGGGCATGATCAAACGTGCCGCGCTGGCCCGAGCCCTGGCACTGGACCCTGACATACTGTTCCTCGATGAACCCACCGCAGGCCTGGACCCGATCGGCGCTGCCGCGTTCGACCAGCTGATCCTTACCCTGCGCGATGCCCTTGGCCTGTCGGTGTTCCTCATCACCCACGACCTCGACACCCTGTACACCATCACCGACCGCATCGCGGTGCTGTCACAAAAGAAGGTTTTGGTGGCCGGCCCGCTGGCTGAAGTCGAGCAGACCAACGACGCCTGGATTCAAGAATATTTTCATGGCCCCCGCGGGCGTGCAGCCGAGCAGGCCGCCACCCGTGCCGGGCAGGAGCGCTGAGCAATGGAAACGCGAGCCCATCACGTATTAATCGGCCTGGTCACCGTCCTGGTGGTGGCCGGCGCCATGTTGTTTGGCCTGTGGCTGACCAAGTCCAGTGTCGATGACGCGTTCAAGGACTACGAAGTGGTGTTCAACGAGGCCGTTTCCGGCCTGTCCCGTGGCAGCCCGGTGCAGTACAACGGCATCAAGGTGGGCGATGTGTCCACCTTGCGCCTGGACCCGAAAGACCCGCGCCGGGTACTGGCCCGCGTTCGTCTGAGCGGCGATACCCCGGTGAAGGAAGACACCCAGGCCAAGCTGACCCTGGCCGGCGTGACCGGCAACGCGTTCATCCAGCTCAGCGGCGGCACGCCACAGAGCCCCGAGCTGAAGGGCAAGGACGGCAAGCTGCCGGTCATCATCGCCTCGCCGTCGCCTATCTCACGCCTGCTCAATGACAGCAGCGACCTGGTCACCAACATCAACATGCTGCTGCACAACGCCAACCAGATGTTCTCCGAAGACAATATCGGCCACCTCAGCAGCACCTTGGCCAACCTCGACAAGACCACCGGCGCCTTCGCCGGCCAGCACGGCAGCATCGCCGAGGCCATCGAGCAACTGGTGCAGGTAGGCAAGCAGGCCAGCGCCACCCTGGCCGAAACCCAAACGCTGATGCGCAATGCCAACGGGCTGCTGGGCAGCGAAGGCAAACAGGCGATCGGCAGCGCCGAGCAGGCCATGCAGTCGCTGGCCGAAAGCACTGCCACCATCAACAATCTGCTGAAAAACAACAGCGAGGCCATCGGCGACGGCGCCCAGGGCCTGAACCAGCTCACACCTGCCATTCGCGAACTGCGCGAAACCCTTAACGCACTCAAAGGTATTTCCCGGCAACTGGAGGCCGACCCCAGCGGCTATCTGCTCGGCCGCGACAACAACAAGGAGTTCCAGCCATGAAACCGTCGCTGCGCCTGCTGGCCCTGGCGGCCGCGCTGAGCCTGGCCAGTGCCTGCTCGATCCTGCCCAAGAGCGAGCCCGTCGACCTCTATCGCTTACCGGTTAACCAGCCCAGCCGCACCGCAGCGCCGATGGACTGGTCATTGCGGCTGAACAAGCCGCTGGCCAGTGAAGTGCTGGCCGGCCCGCGCATTGCCGTGATTCCACAGGGCGATGTGGTCAGCAGCTACAAAGGTGCACGCTGGAGCGATGCCGCCCCGGTGCTGCTGCGCAATCGCCTGCTCGATGGCTTCCAGCGTGATGGCCAGGTACAGCGCCTGAGCGCCGACGACAGCAACCTGCAGGCCGACTACGAGCTGGCTGGCGAGCTGCAGGCATTCCAGAGTGAGTACCGCCCGGGCGGCGCGGTGGAGGTGGTGATTCGCTATGACGCTCGGCTGGTTCAGGGCCGTAACCAGCGCATCCTCGCCAGCAAGCGTTTCGAGGTCCGCCAGCCGCTGGCCGACAAGCAGGTGTCAGCGGTGGTCGCCGGTTTCGGCCAGGCCAGCGACCAGCTGGTGGGGCAAGTTGTGACCTGGACCGTCGACCAGGCCAGCCAGGCACAGCGCAAGGTTCAGGCGAAGAACCAGTAGCAGACGAAGATCGCTGCGACCACGCCAGAGAACTCGGCCAGCAGTGCGCAACCGACCGCGTGGCGCACGCGCTGGATACCCACCGCGCCAAAGTACACGGCCAGCACGTAGAAGGTCGTTTCAGTACTGCCCTGGATGGTCGCCGCTACCAGGGCCGGGAAGCTGTCTACACCCTGCGTCTGCATGGTCTCGATCAGCATGGCCCGCGCTGCGCTGCCGGAGAACGGCTTGACCAGCGCTGTGGGCAGGCCCTCGACGAAGCGGGTGTCCAGGCCCAGCCAGTTCACCGCATGGCGGATACCGTCCAGGGCCAGCTCCAGCGCGCCTGAAGCACGCAGTACACCCACCGCTACCAGCATCGCCACCAGGTAGGGCAGCAGGTTCTTGGCCACATCGAAGCCTTCCTTGGCCCCATCGACAAAGGCTTCATACACCTTGACCCGCCTCAGGGCGCCAATCACCAGGAACAGCATGATCACGCCAAACAGTGTGAGGTTGCCCAGGACCGACGACAGGCTGGCCAGCGCGGCGGCCGACAGGGTGCCGAGAAACGCCATGAAGCCTCCCAGCAGCAACGCGCCGGGAATGAAGTAGGCGAGCACCACCGGGTCCCACAGACGCAGGCGCTGCATCACCGCCACCGACAGCAGGCCAACCAGGGTCGAGACACTGGTGGCCAGCAGGATGGGCAGGAACACCATGGTCGGGTCTGGTGCGCCTTGCTGGGCCCGGTACATGAAGATGGTCACCGGCAGCAGCGTTAGCGACGAGGCGTTGAGCACCAGGAACAGGATCTGCGCGTTGCTGGCTGTGGTGCTGCTGGGGTTGAGCTCCTGCAGCGCACGCATGGCCTTCAGGCCAATCGGCGTGGCGGCGTTGTCCAGCCCCAGGCCGTTGGCCGCGAAGTTCATGGTGATCAGGCCCAGGGCAGGGTGGCCGGGCGGCACTTCCGGCATCAGGCGGGCGAACAGCGGGCCTAATACCTTGGCCAGCCATTCGACGATACCGGCCTTTTCGGCGATCTTGAGAAAGCCCAGCCACAGGGTCAGTGTGCCGAACAGCAGCACCATCACCTCGACCGACAGCTTGGCCATGGCGAAAATGCTTTCGACCATTGCCGCGAAGATCCCGGCATTACCACCCACCAGCCATTGGGCCAGGGCGGACACTGCCGCCACCAGGAAAAAGCCAAGCCAAAGGCCGTTGAGCATCCGCGTATTCCCCCTGAAAAATGCCCGAATGATAGCGGAAGTTGCTTGTACCGGGGCCTGCGATCCAGACAGACAACAAAAAGCCCCGACAAGGCGGGGCTTTTTAGGACAGCACTCAGGTTCAGCGCTTGGCGGCTTCGCCAACCACTGCGGCTTCCTGCTTGTCGGCCATCAGCGAGGCGTAGTACTTCTCGCCCTTGGCGGCATCGTACATGCCTTCCCAACGCGCGATGACCAGTGCTGCCAGGGCGTTGCCTACAACGTTCAGCGCGGTACGGGCCATGTCCATGATGCGGTCGACACCGGCGATGAAGGCCAGACCTTCCAGCGGGATACCCACGCTGCCCAGGGTGGCCAGCAGCACCACGAACGATACGCCCGGCACACCAGCGATGCCTTTGGAGGTGACCATCAGGGTCAGCACCAGCAGCAGCTGCTGGCTCCACGACAGGTCAATACCGTAGAGCTGGGCGATGAAGATGGCCGCGATGCTCTGGTACAGGGTCGAACCGTCGAGGTTGAAGGAGTAGCCGGTCGGTACCACGAACGAACAGATCGACTTCGGCGCGCCGTACTTCTCCATCTTCTCGATCACGCGCGGCAGCACGGTTTCGGAGCTGGAGGTGGAGTAGGCCAGAATCAGCTCATCTTTCATGATGCGCATGATCTTGATCACCGAGAAGCCGAACACGCGGGCAACCAGGCCCAGCACCATGAAGGCGAAGAAGGCGATGGCGAAGTACACCAGCAGTACCAGCTTGGCCAGCGGCAGCAGCGAGCTGAAGCCGAAGTTGGCCACGGTCACGGCGATCAGGGCGAACACACCGATCGGGGCGTAGTTCATGATCATGTGGGTGACCTTGAACATGGTTTCCGATACGGCCTGGAAGGTGCGTACCAGCGGGTCGCGCAGCTCGGCCTGCAGGCTCGACAGGCCCAGGCCGAACATGACCGAGAAGAAGATGATCGGCAGCATTTCGCCACGCATCAGCGCTGCGAAGATGTTCGACGGGATCAGGTTCAGCAGGGTTTCGATGAACGCGTGCTCATGCTGTACCTCGGCCGCAGTAGCCTGGTACTTGGAGATGTCCACGGTACCCAGGGTGCTCATGTCGATGCCGGCGCCCGGGTGGAACAGGTTGGCCAACACCAGGCCCACGACAATGGCGATGGTGGTCACCACTTCGAAGTAGATGATGGTCTTCAGGCCGATGCTGCCCAGTTTCTTCGCATCGCCAACCCCGGCGATACCCACGATCAACGACGAAATCACGATCGGGACGACGATCATCTTGATCAGGCGAATGAAGATGTCACCGGCGGGCTGGAGGACGTTGCTGATCCACCATGCCTTTTCTGCACTGAAATGATTCAGTAGCGCGCCGATTGCAACGCCCAGGACCAGACCGATGACGATCTGCCAGGCGAGGCTCAGTTTTGCCTTCTTCATGTCTTTACCCTTTGTTCTAGTGGTCATGGCACCCGACGAAACACGCGTAACAGAGCCATCGGCAAAGCCTCTGGCTTCAAGCGCACCCGTCTGGCGACTTCATGTAAGGACACCGCAGGCGAGCGACAGGGCGCTCTGACCAGCGAAAAAGGCGGCAACTATTGCGATGGGAAAGGGGGAAATCTAATGCCGGAAGCGCATGACCCATACCAATTATGCATAATGTTTCATGCCAAAACAGGGGGTTCGCAAGTGCTTGATTTATAACGTTCGGAATCCCGAACAAGACCAAACCGCCATATTTCGGCAGATTTGACGGTACACAAAGGGCATGAAAGATGGCTTGTTCGACAATCCGAATGGCCGAAATACCACTTGAAGAAGGGCTCGCAAGGCGGAAAAAAATTTGATGTACGGTCGAGACAAAATGTGTCTTAGGGATGAAATCGCGCAAGGAAGAGGGCGATGCCTACATGGCTCCTCGGAAGTCAGGTCTGGTCAGGTATCCCTGTGACACCGCCGACCTGATACTTCCGATTCCGCCTTTCCTGACCCGGCCCATCGCTGGAGGCACTCCCTGTACCCCTAGGCCACTCCGATCCTGCAACAATCAGAACAGCCCGGCCCCTTGGTCATGTGCTGCCCCTCCTCGGGGCGGCGCATCATAGAAGGCTGAAATATAGAAAGGTTCAGCTTCTATTACGTGACAGTCGATGACCATTCATCCGTACCGGCAATAAATGCTCAGTACCAGTTCGGGTCACGCTTTAGCTGCTCCTGCAGCATTGCCTTCATGCCGTCGTCAGGGTCGCCCAGCCAGCGATATTGCGCATGGCGTGTAGGCGACTTGTCGCTCGGCAAGCCTTCAGGTACCTCCACGAGCATCCCGTAGGCATCCTCCTTGTCCCAGCTGAACGCAACGATCAGCCGCTTGTAGGTGCAGTTGTCCTGTGCTTCGCACAACGCACCGACCAGGTACTTGTCGCCATCTTCGGTAGTGGCGGACATCTGCTGCTGGGAACTGCCGGTCAGATTGACCACCCAATCGGGCAGGCGTTCCTCGCCTTTGATCGTGTCCTGCCAGGTTTCCCGGTACTCCGGGTCCGAGCCGAGCAACTGGTCGACCCGGACCTGGCCGTCATTGGCCGCCATCGCCGCCGCGCTGCCACCCAGCAGCAGGGCGGCAGCCAGGGCTGTACAAAGCTTCCTGCCCATCTTTAACCTCGTCCACGTCCAAAGAAGAAGGAGGCTACGAACAACACAAGGAAGACAATGAACAGGATCTTCGCGATACCCGTCGCAGCGCCCGCGATACCACCGAAGCCCAGTACGGCAGCGACAATGGCGATGATGAGGAAAGTGATAGCCCAGCTCAGCATGGTGGTTCTCCTTTCTTTTTCAGAATCGGTGCGGCCGGCAGGTCAGAAGACCCAACGGTCCTGGGGTACGACATGTTCCAGGGTGGCCGGTGAGGCAGAGGCCTGGCCGGCAGGCAATGAGTCAGCTGCCTTGACCAGGGTATTGGCACGGGTTGCCTGAATCTGCGTCAACAGCGCAGTCTGCGCTGCCACTTGCTCAGCCAGACGCGCGGTCTGCCAGCTGTAATAAAAGAGGCCAGCGGCCAAGGTCAGCAGCAGCGCCATGCCGACAGACAACATCTGGCGCAGGGACAGGGCGACGTTCTGCGAGCGGTTGACGGATTGGCGGTTCATGCCGGCTCCTCCTGCTGTAATTTTTGTTCAAACCTGAACAGGTAATTGCAGCCTGCATGCCAGCCTTTTGATTTTTAAAAATACCTTTAAAATCAATAATTTAGCTTTTACATAAACGTTCAACAGGGACGTATCCTGCACGATGCCGTCTGTGTAGTCGTGCGAATTGCACGATCAGCCTTCCGCTTTCGTCGCCACTTTGAGCAGGTCGGCATCCACCCCGCGCACGCCAATGATCTGCCGGGCGATCTCCACGGCGATGGTTTTCTGCTCAGCGCTGACCACCTCGCCCGACAGCCGCACCATGCCCGCTTCACTGGCAACTTTCAGCTTCAGGCCATCGAGGTTGCGGCTGAAGCGGTAGCTGTTCTGGATCTTGTCGATGATCCAGCTGTCGCCTGGCTGCGGACCCGTTGGTGCCCCTACCGGTGTCTCGCGGGGCTTGGCCATGGCGGCGGTATCGAGGCTGACCAGGTTGTTGACCAGGTACACACCGTCGGTGGTACGCGCTATCACGCCGGCCAGCTCCTTGGCTTCGGCGCTGTCGACCTTGCCGCGCAAGGTCACCACGCCTTCGCTACTTTGTACCTCTATAGGCGCCTTCTCGGTGGTTCGGCTCCACAACAGCCGGGCACGGATCACCGCCGCCAGGGTGGCGTCCTCCAGGCGTTGGGCGTAGGCACGTAGCTCCAACGGGCGGTCAACCAGTCGGGCGTTGACCTGCAGCTGGTTTTCCACGTGTTCGATGCCCCGTGTGGCACGGGCCACATCTTCGGCCAGCTGCCGCTCTACCTCGTTCTCCACCTCGCCGGAAAGCCGTGCATGCTTGCCGTCTACATCAACCCTGATACGGAACGGGTCAAGCATGCGGTTCAAAGACAGGGCGGTTTGCAGGGCGCCTTCCAGGCGCGCGTCCCGCACAGGGTCGGCGATAGCCGGGGTGAAAACGGGCAGCAGGGCGGCTGTCAACACGGCTGTACGCAAGGAAAAGAGCATGGCAGTGCCTCCTGTTTTTAGGCAAAAGGTAAAAACCTTCGCAACCAATGTGCCACTGAGTACCTCTAAGCAAATCAATGGAATTTCACGGCCTGCAGTAAGCATCAGGCCATTGGCTAGCATGCAAAGGGCAGAATCCTTCAGAATTGACCATGCAACTTGCCCGATTTTTCCCACACTAAATGAAGATCTATCCCTAAGGAGCGCAGGAAATGGAATCAGCCCAGGACAACCAAGGCCGCATTCTGCTGGTGGATGACGAGTCCGCGATCCTGCGCACCTTCCGCTACTGCCTTGAAGACGAAGGCTATAGCGTGGCCACAGCCAACAGCGCGGCCCAGGCCGAAACGCTGTTGCAGCGCCAGGTGTTCGACCTTTGCTTCCTGGATTTGCGCCTGGGCGAGGACAACGGCCTGGACGTACTGGCGCAGATGCGCATCCAGGCACCCTGGATGCGTGTGGTGATCGTGACCGCGCACTCGGCAATCGATACAGCGGTAGATGCCATCCAGGCAGGCGCCGCCGACTACCTGGTCAAGCCATGCAGCCCCGATCAGTTGCGCCTGGCCACCGCCAAGCAGCTGGAAGTGCGCCAGCTTTCAGCACGCCTGGAGGCCCTGGAAGGCGAAATGCGCAAACCCAAGGACGGCCTGGACTCGCACAGCCCAGCCATGATGGCGGTGCTGGAAACTGCCCGCCAGGTCGCCACCACCGACGCCAACATCCTCATTCTTGGCGAGTCCGGTACGGGTAAAGGCGAGTTGGCCCGGGCCATCCATGGCTGGAGCAAACGTGCCCGCAAAGCCTGCGTGACCATCAACTGCCCGTCGCTGAACGCCGAGCTGATGGAAAGCGAACTGTTCGGCCACACCCGCGGCGCCTTTACCGGTGCCAGCGAAAGCACGTTGGGGCGGGTCAGCCAGGCTGATGGGGGTACGTTGTTCCTCGACGAGATCGGCGACTTCCCGCTGACCCTGCAACCCAAGTTGCTGCGGTTCATTCAGGACAAGGAATACGAGCGCGTGGGCGACCCCGTGACACGGCGTGCAGATGTACGCATCCTGGCCGCCACCAACCTCAACCTCGAAGAGATGGTGCGCGAAAGCCGCTTCCGCGAAGACCTGCTATACCGCCTGAACGTCATCACCCTGCACCTGCCGCCCCTGCGCGAGCGCAGTGAAGACATCCTGACCCTGGCCGACCGCTTCCTTGCCCGCTTCGTCAAGGAATACTCCCGCCCCGCCCGGGGCTTCAGCGACGAAGCGCGCACCGCCCTGCTCAACTACCGCTGGCCCGGCAACATTCGCGAACTGCGTAACGTGGTAGAGCGGGCCAGTATCATCTGCCCGCAGGAGCGCGTGGAAGTCAGCCACCTCGGGATGGGCGAACAACCGGCTGGCAATGCCCCGCGCGTGGGTGCCGCGCTGAGCCTGGACGAGCTGGAGCGCGCCCACATCGGCGCGGTGCTGGCTGCCAGCGACACCCTCGACCAGGCCGCCAAAACCTTGGGCATCGACGCCTCCACCCTGTACCGCAAGCGCAAGCAGTACAACCTATGAAGTGGCCGCCCATGAAGCTGCGCACGCGGCTTTTCCTGAGTATCTCGGCACTGGTCACGGTGGCCTTGCTCGGGCTGCTGCTGGGCCTGGTCAGCGTGCTGCAGATGGCTAGCGCGCAACAGCAGCTGGTGCGTGACACCACCCACGTCCTGGAAGTGGGGCTGAAGTTGCGGCAGAACCTTGGCGAACAGTTGACCCTGATCCTTGATGAAGGCACGGCCCCGGAAAACCTGCGGCTGCTGCAAGAAAACTTTCAGGCCTTGCTGAACCAAGGCCTGGAGCAAGGCGGAGAGCGCAACGGCTTCAGCAAGGCCAGCAGTAACTACCAGACGTTCCTGCAAGCCTACCGTGACAGCCCCGCGCCCGCTCGTAGCATGGGTGTCGACCAACCCTTGGGGGCCGCCTTCAACCAAGTGCGTACCGACCTGATCGATTCCCACAAACAGGCGCTGGACCTCATCACCCGCAGCGAGGAATACAGCCGTGACCACGCCCTGCTGGTCAGCGGTGTGCTTGGCCTGATGGGCCTGGTGGTGCTGGTGCTGGGCTTCATTACTGCGCACAACATCGCCCGACGTTTTGGCCAACCGATCGAAGCCTTGGCCAAAGCAGCCGACCAGCTGGGCAAGGGCAACTTTGACGTCACCCTGCCGGTCACCCAGGCCACCGAGCTGAACCAGCTGACCCGCCGCTTTGGCCTCATGGCCGATGCCTTGCGCAAGCACCAGGCCACCAACGTCGACGAACTGCTGGCCGGGCAGCAGCGCCTGCAGGCCGTGCTCGACAGCATCGACGATGGCCTGCTGATCATCGACCGCCAGGGCCGCCTGGAACACCTCAATCCGGTGGCGCAGCGCCAGCTGGGCTGGAATGATAGCCGCGTGGGCAGCAGCCTGGCCGAGGCCCTCCGACGGCCGGAGCTGGAGCAGCAGCTGCGTCAGGTGCTGCGCGGTGGCAATCTGGACCGCCCGCCGGAAGACCTGACCATGGAGGTGGATGAAGAAACGCGCTTGCTGACCTACAGCCTGACCCCGGTGAGCCACCCGCAAGGGCCGATTCTTGGCGCGGTGATGGTGCTGCACGATGTAACCGAGCAACGGGCCTTCGAACGCGTGCGCAGTGAGTTCGTGCTACGCGCGTCCCACGAACTGCGCACCCCGGTAACCGGCATGCACATGGCCTTCGGGCTGTTGCGCGAGCGGGTCAAGTTTCCGCCTGAGGCACGCGAGAATGACTTGCTGGAAACCATCGGTGAAGAAATGCAGCGGCTTACCCAGCTGATCAACGACCTGCTCAACTTCTCGCGTTACCAGAGCGGGCTGCAGAAACTCGACCTGGCTCCCTGTGCCATCGACGAATTGCTGGAGCGCGCACAACTGCGTTTTGCCGAGCAGGCGGCAAACAAGCAGGTTGAACTGGTCAAGGCACTTGAGCCACCGCTCCCGCGTATTCAGGCCGACGTTGCGCAACTTGATCGGGTTCTGGACAACCTGCTGCACAACGCCATCCGCCATACCGCCAACGGCGGGCGTATCCGCCTGCATGCGCGGCGGCATGCGGAGCGGGTGATCATCAGCGTCGAGGACACAGGCGAAGGGATTGCCTATGGGCAGCAGGGGCGCATTTTCGAGCCGTTTGTGCAGGTAGGGCGCAAGAAGGGTGGTGCAGGGCTTGGATTGGCACTGTGCAAGGAAATCGTGCAGCTGCATGGCGGGCGCATGGGCGTGTTTTCCCGGCCAGGGCAGGGGACACAGTTCTACATGGCGCTGCCGGTTTGAGTATTGTCTGTGCCGGCCTCTTCGCGGGCGCAGGACTTCTCAATGTTCAACCCGACGCGGCAGCTGCCCGCGGGTCACCAGCTCGGCAAACTGCCGGGCGTTTAGCGGTCGGGCAAACAGCCAGCCCTGGCCGTAATTGACCCCTTCACTGTTCAGCAACACCGCCTGGTCCTCGCATTCGATGCCTTCGGCAATCACCCGCAGGTGCAGGTCATGGGCCATGCGAATGATATGCGGGGCAACCCCGCTGCTGGCGGCATCGTGGCCCAGCGCATCGATGAAGGCCTTGTCGATCTTCAGGCAGTCCACCGGCAGGGTTTGCAGATAGGCCAGGCTGCAATAGCCGGTACCGAAGTCGTCGATCAGCACCTGATGCCCCACGGCGCGTAGCGCCTGCAGATTGTCACGTGCCACCACCACGTCGATCAAGCCGCGCTCGGTCACCTCAAACGCAATCTGGCTAGCGGCCACCCGGTGCAGGGCCAGCAGGCGTGCCGCCACTCGGCCAATACGCGGCACCATCACATCGCAGGCGGCCAGGTTCACCGATATGTACAGTTTGGGGTGCGAGCGCAGCAACTGCCCCAGCTGTTCGAGGACGCGCTGCAGGACAAAATCCGTGATCTGGCGTATCTGCCCGGTGTTTTCCGCCAACGGGATAAACAGGTCCGGGCTGGTCAGCGTGCCATCCGGGCGGCGCCAGCGCACCAGGGCCTCGGCGCCTACACAGCGCCGTGTGTCGAGTTCGAAGATCGGCTGGTAGAGCACCTGCAGCTCTCCCCGGCGCAAGGCATTCTGCAACTCCGAACTCATCGACCGCCGTTGCAGGATCAACTGCAGCACCAGCCAGCCGATGCAGCAGGCAGCCAACACGCTGCCAGGGAACAGCAGCCAGAGCATGCCATTCATTCTCAACGGCAGGCTGGCCCGTGGGGCAATCAGCACCAATTGGTAATCCGGCGACTTGGTGGGCATGCGGTAGATCAGCCGGTCACTGAGTTCGAGCAACGACTTGTGGCTGGTCGACCAGGCCGAGGGCGGCGGCCACACCTGTGGCGGGCCGAGCACGGGTATGGCCCGGGCACCGTTGTCCAACACCACCACCAGGCTGCCGCCCGGTGGCAGGTCGACCACGTCGGTCAGGTGCCCACGCGAGGTGGAGACCACGAACTTGCCCCGGCCCAGCATCAACGCAGCCAGGTTCTCGTTCGGCTCGGTCGTGGTGTTCAACCAGTAGCTGTAGGTCGGCCCCTGGATGTCGGGTGCCCGCAAAGGCTCGAATGCCCGCTCATCGCCACGGTTGGAGCAGGCGACTTCACCATCCACATAGGCCGCTTCATAAATGAACCGCGAACTCAGGCCAACCTGCTGCAACGCCGCCAACATCGCCGGGCTGCAGCCACGCAAGGGCTGGGCTTGCAGCAGGTCGACCCCTTCGCGCAACTGGCCGAATACCTGTTCGAGGCGGTCGAGAAAACGCTCGCCCTGGGCGTTCATCTGTTCGCTCTCGCTTTGCTTCATCTGCTGCAGGGCAATGCCGATGCTGGCAGTAAGCAAAAGTGCTGCGCTGGCCAATGCTGCCAAGGTGGCCAGCATCCAGGGACGGTAAAAAAATTGGCGCAGCGTAGAAATGAGAGCTGACATCGAAGGCATCCAGTTGATTACCAAGGTATAGCAACTGGATCAAGAATCATCCTCGCCGTTTAGCGCCTCGCTGCAGGCTCAACGCATCCGGTTGAGCACCTGCAGCATCGCCGCCGTCTGTGCATCGGGCATGCCGTCGAAACGCTGCGGACGGAAGCGCATCTGGAACGCAGCAATCACGTGGCGGGTGGCGACATCCAGCACCCCAGTCTGCTCGACTTGATAGCCAAACCGCGCCAGTTCCTGCTGGTACCAGCCAACGCTTGGCGGGTTGACGCTGAAGTAGGCCTGTTGGCGTGCCACGGCATTGGCATCAGGCCAGATACCCAGCCCGGCATCGGCCAGGCGTTTCCACGGGAACAGCGGGCCCGGGTCCAGCTTGCGTGATGGTGCGATATCACTGTGACCAATGATGTGCCGAGGCTCGATGTTGTTACGTTTGACGATGTCCTTGAGCAGCGCGATCAGCGACTGAACCTGCGCTTCGCTATAAGGATGCCAGACCCGGCCATTCGGCGTGTCGGTGAAGCCCGGGTTGACGATCTCGATCCCGATGGACGACGAGTTCAGCCAGGTGCGCCCTTGCCACTGGCTGTCGCCGGCATGCCAGGCACGACGGTTTTCATCCACCAGTTGATACACCGTGGCCGGGCCGTCGCCGATCAGGTAATGGCTGCTGACCTCGCCCTGGGTAAGCAACGCCAGGGAGCGCTCCAGGGACGCATTGGTGTAATGCAGTACAACGAACTGGATGCGGTTGTCCTGGTTGGACGAGGGGTGGCTGCGGTCGATGCGCAACCCCGTCGAACATCCGGCAACAGACAACAGCAAAAAGGAAATCAGCGTTTTTTTAAGCGTGGAAAGCACGTCAGTGGCCTCAGCGAATGAGCGCTACAGTATAACGTGCTCCCCATGGCCGCGCTTACCGTGGGTCAGTGTTAGCAAACGCTAGCTCTGCTCGACGCGGTTACGCCCCAGCTCCTTGGCCCGGTACAGCGCCGCGTCGGCGCGCTTGAGCACCTGGTCGCCACGCTCGCCAGAGCGAAACGCCCCCAGACCGATAGAAGTGGTGATCACCACCCGCTCGCCCTTGAAGTGGAACGGGCAGGCCTCCACCGTGGCGCGCAGTACTTCCGCCATCTGGGCCGCTGCCGCGGGTGACGTCTGCGGCAGCAACAGGACAAACTCCTCGCCCCCGAAACGGGCAATGAAGTCACGACCACGCAGGCGTTTGCGCAGCTGGTCAGCAACAATCTTGAGTACCTTGTCCCCGGCCAGGTGCCCATAGCTATCGTTTATGCGCTTGAAGTGGTCCAGGTCGAGAATCGCCATGGCCAGATGGCCGCCGGCCTCTTGCCATTCGAGTATTTCGCGCTCTACCCGCTCGCTCCAGGCCGCACGATTGGGCAAGCCGGTGAGCGGGTCGAGCAGGGCTTTCTGCCGTTGCTCTTCCAGGTGTTCACGGTAGCCGAGCGCTTCATGCTCCATGTTCGCCACCCGCTCCGACAAGCCTTGCAGGCGGCCTGCCAGTTCCTGCTCGCGGCGATCACGCTCAAGCTTATGCTCGTCCATGGTGACCAACAGGCCTTCCAGCCGGTTTTCCAGGATGTGCTTGAGGCTGTCCACATCGGCGGCGCCTTGCACACTGCTTTGCAAGCCGTCGACGTGCTCGCGCAGCTGGGTATCCAGTTCGCGGGCAGCGCTGCTGTTGTCGGCATGGCCGGCGCTGGCCTCCTGCAGGTGGCTCTGGAAGCCTTCCAGGCGTTCGTTGAGCTGTTGCAGGTAGGTTTCGAATTCGTGCTGGCCACTGTCGGTTATTGCCAGCATCAGCACAGCCAGGTCATCCAGCACCGGGATCAGCTCGTACCAGTTCAGGCCACGGGCAACGCGCTCGCGCATTTCCAGCGCCTGGGCCTTGTGCCGCTCGGGCAGGCTGAGGTCGTCGAGCAGGCCGATCAGGGTCTGCTCGATGTGCGCGGCAACCTGGCTGTAGGGTGGCTCGACGGCATAAGGCAGGGCATAGGGGCCGTCTTCGCCGAACGTCTCTTCGAGCGTGGGTGCCGGTTGTGCTGCAGCCACAGGTTCGCTGGCGGTCGCGTCGGGCTCCAGCACGTCCTCCTGCAGCGGTTGCTGGACGGCGGGTGTTTCAGCCGTTTCGATCAGCGATGGGCCCTGTAGCTCCGGCTCGGATTCGGCCGCTGCGCTCGCTTCGGGGACAAGTGCCGGCAACGGTTGCAGCGCATCCACATCGTCGGGCTGCGGGGCTTCAATAGGGGGCTGCGCAACCTGAGGCGGCGCTTCGGCAGCAGACACTGCCACCGGTTCAGGTACTGGCTCGCCTTGTGGGTCATCCTCGCGGCTACCGAACAAGCGCTGCAAGAAACCAGGCCGGGCTTCATCCTCCGGTTTACCAAGCGCCGACAGGGCACGGCCCTGCAAGCCACTCAACTCGCCCAGCAGCGGCGGCAGATCGCGGGACTGGGCAACTCCACCCTCGAGCTTCTTCGCCAGTTTTTTCAGCGGACGCGAGATATCGCTGGGCAGCGACAGGCCTTGCAATTGGCCAACCAGCGCGGCAAGCGCATCGCTGACCTGGTTCATGCGGGTTTCACGGCGCTGTTCGGAGTCCAGCACCGCCTTTTCAAGGCGCGGGATCAAACCGGCGAGGCCGGCGTCCATGTTGTCACCGCGGATGACTTCGCGCATTTCCTTCATGCACGCGTCTACCACCTTGTCACTGCCTTCTGCAGCCAGGCTGCTGCGCACCAGGCCACGACGAAGCAGGTCGAGACGGGCGTCCCACCGGCGTTCGAGCTTTTCTTGCTGCTCGATGCTTTTAAGGTATTTTTCTTTCCAGCGCTCAGCGTCTTCAGTCATGCCCGGGTCCGCAAACGGTGATGGCAATTAGCTCAAGACCGGCAGCGTATCCACAGTCAATGCATCAGGCAATCGAATCTCGACTGCAACGGGAAGGTGGTCGGAAATTGGTCGCGCCAGCACCTCGACACGCTCCAGCGTGAGGCTTGGGCTGAGCAGGATATGGTCCAGGCAACGCTGTGGTCGCCAGCTGGGGAAGGTGGCCTCGACTTGCGGGGCAATCAGGCCCAGGTCGCGCAGCGGCGAGTGCTCCAGCAGGTCGGTGGCATGGGTGTTCATGTCGCCCATCAGCACCTGATGACGATAACCACCAATCAGCTCGCGGATATAACCCAGTTGCAGGGCACGCGTCTTGGCGCCAAGCGCCAGGTGCATCATCACCACGATCAACGCATCCTCGCCCTCACCAAAACGCACCAGGATCGCCCCACGGCCGGCTGGGCCTGGCAACGGGTGGTCTTCGAGCAACTGCGGCTTCAGGCGACTGAGCACGCCATTGCTGTGCTGGGCGAAACGCCCGAGGTTGCGGTTGAGTTGCTGGTACCAGTAGGGGAAGGCCCCCAATTGAGCCAGGTGCTCGACCTGGTTGATGTAACCCGAGCGCAGGCTGCCACCGTCGGCCTCCTGCAAGGCCACCAGGTCGAAGTCGCCCAGCAGTTCGCCGATTTTCTGCAGGTTGCCGGCCCGACCGTTGTGCGGCAGCAAGTGCTGCCAGCTGCGGGTCAGGTAATGCCGGTAGCGCTCGGTGCTGATGCCGACCTGAATATTGAAACTGAGCAGCCGCAGCCGACCATCCTCGGGCAGGCCAGAGGCCTGCAGGTGATGCTCGTTGACCTGCGGCTGGTGCAGGCCAATGCCACGCGTGGGTCGGAAGCGGGGCATGGGTTACGCCGCTTACTTAGCGGCGCGCTCCTTGTCGATCAGCTGGTCGGCAACGTTCAGCACG
The DNA here is from genome assembly GCF_000730605.1 of Pseudomonas monteilii NBRC 103158 = DSM 14164. Taxonomy (GTDB): domain Bacteria; phylum Pseudomonadota; class Gammaproteobacteria; order Pseudomonadales; family Pseudomonadaceae; genus Aquipseudomonas; species Aquipseudomonas monteilii. The sequence continues at coordinate 37,523 of NZ_BBIS01000040.1, forward strand.
CCTTCCGGCCCGCCAGCGGTGCCCAGATCGAAGCGGTACTTGCCGTTGACCACCATGCTGGGTACGCCGGTGATTTCGTACTTTTTCGCCAGCTCTTTGGCCTGGTTGACCTGGCCCTTGATGGCGAATGAGTCGAAGGTAGCGAGGAACTTGTCCTTGTCCACGCCTTGGGTGGCGAGGAAGTCGGCCATGTCGTTCTTGTCGGTCAGGCGTTTGTGTTGGTTCTGGATGGCATCGAACACTGCCGCGTGAACCTTGTGCTCGACGCCCATGGCTTCGAGGGTGAGGAACATCTGGCCGTGGGCGTCCCATGGGCCGCCGAACATGGCCGGTACGCGCTTGAAGTTTACGTCCTTGGGCAGTTTTTCGACCCATGGGTTGATGACCGGTTCGAAGTGGTAGCAATGTGGGCAGCCGTACCAGAACAGCTCGACCACTTCGACTTTGCCAGGCACGGAAACCGGAACAGGGTTGCTCAGCTCGATGTATTCCTTGCCGGCGACAGGCTCGGCGGCCTGGACGGCAGTCATACCGAACACGCTGGCGGCGACCAGCGCAGCGCTGAGAATCAGTTTACGCATGCTTTACTCCTGAGCAGTCATGGGTCGCCACGACGCGACCTGCACTAGGACAGGCCGGGAAGGGCTCGAGTTCTGTAGTGTAACGGCTGCGGACTGAAAAAAGGGCGGCCCGGCCGCCCTTTCATCATTGGCCTACAACATTAACTGAAAGTTAATGCAGGCCCTGGATATAGCTGGCCAACGCTTCGATGTCGTGGTTGCTCAGCTTGCCGGCGATGGTGCGCATGGTCATCGCATCGCCATCGTTGGTGCGGTTGCCTTCGCGGAAGTCCGTGAGCTGCTTGGTCACGTACTGCGAATGCTGCCCGCCCAGGTGCGGGAAGCCAGCCAGGGCGATGCCCGCGCCATTCGGTGAGTGGCAGCCTGTGCAGGCCGGCATGCCTTTTTCCAGGTCGCCGCCGTTGAACAGCGCACGGCCACGCTCGACCAGCTTGGGATCGGCGGCCCCCACGCTGCCTTTCTGGCTGGCGAAGTAGGCGGCAATGTCAGCCAGGTCCTGGTCGCTGAACGCGGCCAACATGCCGGTCATTTCCAGCACGGTGCGCTTGCCCGACTTGATGTCGTGCAGTTGTTTTTCCAAGTAACGCTGGCCTTGGCCGGCCAATTTAGGGAAGTTCGGTGCCAGGCTGTTGCCGTCGGGGTTGTGGCAGGCGCCACAAACGGCCGTCTTGGCCTGGCCGGCGGCGGCATCGCCTTTGATAGGTTGCGCAGCAGTGGCCGCACCTGCGACACCCAGGGTCAACAGCAGACTCACGACTAGTTTGTTCATCAGCTAATCCAACACGGCTAAGGGTGAAATGTTATGTATCGGGACTGCCGCTCATCCAAAGGATGACCAAACGGTAGTCCTCGGCACTGCAGTCCATGCACAATCCACGCGGCGGCATAGCCTTGAAACCCTGGGTCACGTGCTTCACCAGTACCTCCATGCCTTGCGCCAGCCTTGGCTCCCATGCTGCCCGGTCACCCCGTCTGGGTGCCTGTGGCAACTGCCCGGTGTGACAGGCCGCACACGTGCGGTTGTACAACACCTCGGGATCCTGTGTAGCCTGTGCGCTGAAAACCGGCAGGAACATACCGACAGCAAGCAGCCATTTCGCCATGCGGAACGACCTTCAGGGTTGGGGGCCGCGCTGCGTTCTGTTGCGCGAGCTATTGTTCGACACCCCATGCTCCTTCCCCTTCGCTGGGAGAATGAGCACACAAAAACTGGGGCATTATATACTTCCGCCATCCAAACGGAAACGACACCGCTTGCCAGGCTCGGGCCTTCAGAGTCAGGCAACACCCACATCGGATATCCCATGCAAGTCAAGAACCCCATCCTCGGCCTCTGCCAGAAAGCCAAATTCGCCCTCAGCGCAGCCAAGGTCGAACAATGCCCGGACGACCAGGGTTACGAGGTGGCTTTCGCCGGCCGCTCCAACGCCGGCAAATCCAGCGCCCTCAACACCCTGACTCATGCCAGCCTGGCGCGTACCTCGAAAACCCCTGGGCGCACCCAGCTGTTGAATTTCTTCAGTCTGGACGATGAACGGCGTTTGGTCGACCTGCCGGGCTACGGTTATGCAAAAGTGCCGATTCCGCTCAAGCAGCATTGGCAGAAACACTTGGAAGCCTACCTGGGCAGCCGTGAGTGCCTGCGTGGCGTGATCCTGATGATGGACGTGCGCCACCCGATGACCGACTTCGACAAAATGATGCTCGACTGGGCCAAGGCCAGCAGCATGCCGATGCACATCCTGCTGACAAAGGCTGACAAGCTGACCCACGGCGCGGGCAAGAACACCCTGCTCAAAGTGCAGTCGGAAATCCGCAAGGGCTGGGGTGATGGCGTGACCATCCAGCTGTTCTCGGCGCCCAAGCGCCTGGGCGTGGAAGACGCCTACCGGGTGCTGGCTGACTGGATGGAGCTGGAAGACAAGCCAGTTATTTGAAGGCTTACTCGTAACCTGTGGGAGCGGGATTACCCGCGAATGCGGCGGTGCATCTGGCATCGCATTCCGGGGTAAACCCGCTCCCACAGGATTCTCTACAACCCATAAGGCAAATTCCGGGCAAAAAAAACCCCGGACTTCGTATGGGGAGGGGGAAGTTCGGGGTCCAAGTCCGGACCGCTAGGGCGGGGTCCAGATATCTGCCAACACTTAACACAACATAGGAGCATCGAAGGGCTTCACCAGCCATTCAGTTACTCTGAGTTCCACTTCACCGGTTTAGTTCCAAAGCCCTCAAAACTATTTGCGATAGTTTCATGAAACTCCAGTACCCATGGCACTGAGCGGTGCCAGGATCCGCGTCACTACGTCGCAGATCCTACACAGCTTTCCCCGCTCAATCAGTGAGCTTCGTCCCAATTCGCGCCAATTCCTGCTTCCACCAGCAGCGGCACATCCAGTTCCGCCGCCTTGCTCATGTGCTGGCGAATTTCATCTTTCACCTGCTGAACCAGGTCTTCACGCACCTCAAGCACCAATTCGTCGTGCACCTGCAGGATCACCCGGGCATCCAGCCCGCTCTCGGTCAGCCAGTTGTCCACGTTGACCATGGCCCGCTTGATGATGTCGGCCGCCGTGCCCTGCATTGGCGCGTTGATCGCCGTGCGCTCGGCGCCTTTGCGCAGGGCCGGGTTCTTGGCGTTGATGTCCGGCAGGTACAGCCTGCGGCCGAACAGGGTTTCGACAAAGCCTTGCTCGGCGGCCTGGGCGCGGGTGCGCTCCATGTAGGCCAGCACGCCCGGGTAGCGGGCGAAGTAACGGTCGATGTAATCCTGCGACTGTTTGCGGTCGACACCGATCTGCTTGGCCAGGCCGAAGGCGCTCATGCCATAGATCAGGCCGAAGTTGATGGCCTTGGCCTTGCGGCGTTGGTCGGTTGTGACGTCTTCCAGGGCCACACCGAACACTTCCGCCGCCGTGGCGCGGTGAACGTCCAGGTCATTGCGGAAGGCGTGCAACAAGCCTTCGTCCTTGGCCAGGTGGGCCATGATGCGCAGCTCGATCTGCGAATAGTCCGCCGCCAGCAGCTTGTAGCCGGGGCTGGCAATGAAGGCCTGACGGATGCGGCGGCCTTCGGCAGTGCGGATCGGGATATTCTGCAGGTTCGGGTCGCTGGACGACAGCCGGCCGGTCGCAGCCACCGCCTGCTGGTAAGAGGTGTGGATACGCCCGGTGCGCGGGTTGATCTGGCCCGGCAGCTTGTCGGTGTAGGTGCTCTTGAGCTTGCTCAGGCTGCGGTACTGCATCAGCACCTCAGGCAGCGGGTAGCCTTGCTCGGCCAGCTCGTCGAGCACGGCTTCGGCAGTGGATGGCTGGCCTTTGGCCGTCTTGCTCAGTACCGGCATGCCCAGTTTGTCGTAGAGGATCGAACCCAGCTGCTTGGGCGAGCCGAGGTTGAATTCCTCACCGGCCAGCTCATAGGCGCGCTGTTCCAGCTCGGCCATCTTCACGCCCAGTTCACCACTCTGTACCTGCAGCAGTGCGGCATCGACCAACGCACCCTGGCGCTCGATCTTGGCCAGCACCGGCACCAACGGCATTTCGATGTCCATCAGCACCGGCTGCACACTCGGCGTCTGCGCCAGGCGCGCTTGCAGGGCGTGATGCAGGCGCAGGGTGATGTCGGCATCTTCGGCGGCATACGGGCCGGCCTTGTCCAGGTGGATCTGGTTGAAGGTGAGCTGCTTGGCGCCCTTGCCGGCGATGTCCTCGAAGGCGATGGTGGTGTGGTCGAGGTACTTCTGCGCCAGGCTGTCCATGTCGTGGCGGGTAGCCGTGGAGTTCAGCACATACGACTCGAGCATGGTGTCGTACGCCACGCCGCGCATGTCGATGGCAGGCGAGCCGTTGGCCAGGATGTTGATGTCGTACTTGGCGTTCTGCCCGACCTTGGCCTTGGCCGGGTCTTCCAGCAGCGGCTTCAGGGCCAGCAGCACGGCCTCGCGGTCCAGCTGGGCCGGCGCGCCTTCGTAATCGTGGGCCAAGGGCACATAGGCTGCTTCGTGTGGCTCTACGGCGAACGACAGGCCAACCAGCTGTGCCTGCTGGGCGTCCAGGCCGGTGGTCTCGGTGTCGAAGGCAAACAACGGCGCCTGGCGCAGCTTCTCCAGCCAGGCATCGAAACGGACCTGGTCGAGGATGGTTTCGTACTTGGGTTCGGCCTTGGCGGCTGGCGCCTCTACCGGTGCCACGTCATCACCGGCCTTGGCCGCGTCACGCTGCACCTCGGCGACCCAGCTCTTGAACTCCATCTCGGTGTACAGCGCCAGCAGCGCTTCACGGTCCGGCTCACCGCACACCAGTGCATCCACTTCGACATCCAGCGGCACGTCGACTTTGATGGTGGCCAGCTCATAGGACAGGAACGCCGCATCGCGGTGCTCTTCGAGCTTGGCCGGCAAGGTCTTGGCGCCCCGAATGGCCAGCGCCGGGACCTTGTCCAGGTTGGCGTACAAGTCGCTGAGGCCGCCGCCGATGCCGGTCAGCAGGCCCACGGCGGTCTTTTCGCCCACACCCGGCACGCCTGGAATGTTGTCGACCTTGTCGCCCATCAGGGCGAGGAAGTCGATGATGTGTTCCGGGCCGACGCCAAATTTCTCGTGCACGCCAGCCACGTCCAGCACACTTCCGGTCATGGTATTGACCAAGGTAATGTGCCCGTCCACCAGCTGTGCCATGTCCTTGTCACCGGTCGAGATGATCACCGGGCGCCCTTGGGCGGCGCTGCTGCGGGCCAGGGTGCCGATGACGTCGTCAGCCTCGACACCCTCGACGCACAGCAACGGGTAGCCCAGCGCCCTCACGCTGGCATGCAGCGGCTCGACCTGCACGCGCAGGTCGTCCGGCATGCTGGGGCGGTTGGCCTTGTACTCGGCGAACATGGCATCGCGGAAAGTGCCGCCTTTTGCGTCGAACACCACTGCGAACAGGCTGTCGGGGTATTGCTTGCGCAGGCTCTTGAGCATGTTCAGCACACCCTTCACCGCACCGGTCGGCATGCCCTTGGACGTGGTCAGCGGCGGCAGCGCGTGGAAGGCGCGGTACAGGTAGGAGGAACCGTCCACCAGGACGAGGGGCGCTTGGCTCATGAGCAGAATCAACCTTTTCGACGGGTCCGGCGCTAGAATAGCCAGAATCATTGACGACAAAGGGACTAGGTTATCATGCGTACACTCAATCGCCTGTTACTGCTCGGCCTGTTGGCAACCATGCCTGTCGTTACCCTGGCGGCGGACGACGCCCCCTCGGCCGATCCCGAGGTGACCATTCGCACGGAAGGCGACAAAACCATCCAGGAATACCGGCAGAACGGCTTCCTGTATGCGATCAAGATCACGCCGAAAAACGGCAAGCCTTATTTCCTGGTACGCGCCGATGGCTCTGATGGCAATTTCATTCGTTCCGACCAGCCGGACATGCTGATTCCGTCCTGGAAGATCTTCGAGTGGTAATCTGACGCGCACCGTTCACATCAACCCGGCACTTCCCGGCGGAAGTGCCCGTATGGGCAATTTTTCATCATGTCAGTCTTCACCCCCGTGACCCGGCCTGAGCTGGAAACCTTTCTGGCGCCGTACGAGCTGGGCCGTTTGCTCGACTTCCAGGGCATTGCCGCCGGCACCGAGAACAGCAATTTCTTCGTCAGCCTCGAACAGGGGGAGTTCGTCCTGACGCTGATCGAGCGTGGGCCGAGCGAAGACATGCCGTTCTTCATCGAGCTGCTCGACACCCTGCACGCTGCCGACATGCCGGTGCCCTATGCCATTCGTGACCGCGACGGCAATGGCCTGCGCGAACTTTGCGGCAAGCCTGCGCTGTTGCAACCACGCCTGTCGGGCAAGCACATCAAAGCGCCGAACAACCAGCACTGCGCCCAGGTCGGCGAGCTGCTGGCGCACATCCACCTGGCCACCCGCGAGCACATCATCGAGCGCCGCACCGACCGTGGCCTGGACTGGATGCTGGCCTCGGGTGCCGAGCTGCTGCCACGCCTGACTGCCGGGCAAGCCGCACTGCTGCAGCCGGCGCTCGATGAAATCACCGCGCACAAGGCGCAGATCCTGGCCTTGCCACGGGCCAACCTGCATGCCGACCTGTTCCGCGACAACGTGATGTTCGAAGGCACCCACCTGACCGGTGTGATCGACTTCTACAACGCCTGCTCGGGGCCGATGCTGTATGACATCGCCATCACCGTGAACGACTGGTGCCTGGATGAACACGGCGCGATCGATGTGCCACGCGCCCAGGCGCTGCTGGCAGCCTATGCGGCGCTGCGGCCGTTCACGGCGGCCGAGGCCGAGCTGTGGCCGGAAATGTTGCGGGTAGGGTGCGTGCGCTTCTGGCTGTCGCGCCTGATTGCGGCGGAATCGTTTGCCGGGATGGATGTGATGATCCATGACCCGAGCGAGTTCGAGGTGCGTCTGGCGCAGCGCCAGCAGGTGGCTTTGCACCTGCCGTTCGCCCTCTAGACCGCGCCTGCTTCTTCGCGAGCAAGCTCGCTCCTACAGGTACAGCGACAGCCCTTTCGGTTTGCGCTATCCCTGTAGGAGCGAGCTTGCTCGCGAAGGGCCGGAACAGGCTTACAACTGCTCCAGGCACCCAGCCAGGTCACCACCCAGCCTCTCCAGCAAACGCTCATACCCTTTGCCATCCACCGGGTCTGTCCCGCCCAGTGCATCCAGCTCGGCCAGGCGCACCGGCAGCCCGGCGGTCAGGGTCTCGGCCAGTCGCGGCCGCAGCGGCGGTTCGCTGAACACACAGGTTTTCCCCACTTCCTGCAAGCGCTTGCGCATGGCAGCAACATGCTGCGCGCCCGGCTGCACCTCGGAGGCCACGCTGAACACGCCCGTGTGTTTCAGGCCGTACTCGGCCTCGAAGTAGTCGAACGCTTCGTGGAACACGAAGTACGGCTTGTCGGCAATACCGGCCACACGCGCCTTGATTCGCCCATCCAGCGCATCCAGGCGCTCATCGAACGCCTTGAGGTTGCTCTGGTAGCGGGCAGCGTTGGCCGGGTCAACCTGAGCCAGGTCAGCGGCCATTTTCGCCGCGATTACCCGCGCATTGACCGACGACAGCCACAAATGTGCATCGAGGCTGCCCGGGCGGTGATCGTGGTCATGGTCATCGTGATCCTCTTCCTCATGGGAATGGCTGTCCTCGCCAAAATGACGCAACTTCATGCCCGTCAGCGACTGCACGGCCACCGTGGGCTTGCTGCGGCTGCCCAGCACTCGTGGCAGGAAGTTCTCCATGTCCGGGCCGATCCAGTACAACAAGTCGGCATCGCCTACCCGCCGCACGTCGGAAGGGCGCAGCGCGTAGTGGTGGGGTGAAGCACCTGGCGGCAACAGCACGTCAGGGCTGCCAACGCCATCCTGCACGGCGGCGGCAATCTGCTGCAGGGGTTTGATACTGGTGAGCACACGCACATCGGCCTGGGCAGAAAATGCGATGAAAGCGACAAACAGGGCTAGGAATCGGGACACGGTGGATACTCGAGTCGTCAGAAACAGGTAACATAATAACGTCTCCATCCAGAACCGTCGCTGCCCATGTCCATCACGCCGCTGGCCAACCGTCCTCACGATCACTCCCATTGCGTACACAGCGCACTGGCTGAAGCCGACGCCTTGTGTACCCGCCAGGGCCTGCGCCTGACCGCGCTGCGCCGCCGTGTGCTGGAACTGGTGTGGCAAAGCCACAAGCCGCTGGGCGCCTACGACATCCTCGCCGTGCTCAGCGAGCAGGACGGCCGCCGCGCCGCCCCGCCTACGGTGTACCGCGCGCTGGACTTCCTGCTGGAAAACGGCCTGGTGCACCGCATCGCCTCGCTCAACGCCTTCATCGGCTGCAGCCACCCCGAGCACGTGCACCAAGGCCAGTTCCTGATCTGCCGGGCCTGCCATGTGGCCATCGAGCTGGAGCAAAGCAGCATCAGCGAGGCCATCATCAACAGCGCCAAGGGCGTGGGCTTCACGGTCGAGACCCAGACCGTGGAAGTGGTCGGCCTGTGCGGCAACTGCCGGAGCGCGGCATGAGCGATGCGCTGATCCGCCTGGAACAGGTGGGCGTTACCTTTGGCGGTGAGGCGGTGCTCGACAGCATCGACCTGTCGGTCGCACCGGGGCAGATCGTCACCCTGATCGGCCCCAACGGGGCGGGCAAAACCACCCTGGTGCGCGCCGTGCTCGGGTTGCTCAAGCCGCATCGCGGCAAGGTGTGGCGCAAGCCGAAACTGCGTATTGGCTACATGCCGCAGAAGATCCAGGTCGATGCCACACTGCCGCTGTCGGTGCTGCGCTTCTTGCGCTTGGTGCCCGGCGTAGACCGCGCGGCAGCCTTGTCGGCGTTGCAGGAAGTGGGTGCCGAGCAGGTCATCGACAGCCCGATCCAGACTATTTCCGGCGGCGAGATGCAGCGCGTGCTGCTGGCCCGTGCGCTGCTGCGCGAACCTCAGTTGCTGGTGCTCGACGAGCCGGTGCAGGGCGTGGACGTGGTCGGCCAGACCGAGCTGTACAACCTCATCACTCGCCTGCGCGACCGCCACGGCTGCGGCGTGCTGATGGTGTCCCACGACCTGCACCTGGTGATGAGCGCCACCGACCAGGTGGTGTGCCTGAACCGCCACGTGTGCTGCTCGGGCCACCCGGAGCAAGTCAGCAACGACCCGGCCTTCGTCGAACTGTTCGGCCAGAACGCCCCGAGCCTGGCCGTTTACCACCACCATCACGACCACAGCCACGACCTGCACGGCTCGGTCGTCGCCCCCGGCACCCATGTTCACGGAGAGCACTGCAAGCATGGCTGATTTTCTTCTCTACGCCCTGCTTGCCGGTTTGTCCCTGGCGCTGGTCGCCGGCCCACTGGGTTCCTTCGTGGTGTGGCGGCGCATGGCCTACTTTGGCGACACCCTGTCCCATGCTGCCTTGCTTGGCGTGGCCCTGGGCTTCGCCCTGGACGTCAGCCCGGCACTGGCGGTAACCGTGGGCTGCCTGCTGCTGGCGATCCTGCTGGTGACGCTGCAGCAACGCCAACCGCTGGCCTCCGACACCCTGCTCGGCATTCTCGCCCCCAGCACCCTGTCGCTGGGCCTGGTGGTGCTGAGCTTCATGCACGATGTGCGCATCGACCTGATGGCCTACCTGTTCGGCGACCTGCTGGCCATCAGCACCACCGACCTGGCCTGGATCCTCGGCGGCAGTGCCTTGGTGCTGCTGCTGCTGGCTGCGCTGTGGCGGCCGCTGCTGGCCGTCACCGTGCACGAGGAACTGGCCATGGTCGAAGGCCTGCCCGTTGCCGGCCTGCGCATGGCATTGATGCTGCTGATTGCAGTGGTCATTGCCGTCGCCATGAAGATCGTCGGCGTATTGCTGATCACCTCGCTGCTGATCATCCCCGCCGCTGCGGCGCAACGTCACGCCCGCTCCCCCGAGCAGATGGCCCTGGGCGCCAGCCTGCTCGGTGTTACCGCCGTCTGTGGCGGCCTGGCCATGTCCTGGTTCAAGGACACACCCGCCGGCCCGTCGATCGTGGTCTGCGCGGCGGTGCTATTCTTGCTGAGCCTGGCCCTGCCAAAACGCTGAAAGACAGGGCGTGTGATGGCACGCCTTGCAACCTTTTGCCGGGTAAAGGGTCTGTAAGACCTGTTTTCGAGCGTGCGCACCTGGGTGTAGACTTGCTCGCTTTTTGCGCAAATAGAGAGTCGCAGGAATGAAGCCGTTCGCCTCCCGTTATCTGCTTGTTGCCGCGTTTTCCCTGTTCCTGGCTGCTTGCTCCAGCGCGCCGGTCGAACAGGCCGCTGTACCTGCCCAAGCCGATGCCTGGCAGCAGTTGCAACAAAACATCGCCAGCAATGAGCTGGCCACCGCCGAAGACCAGCTGGCAGCCCTGCAGGCCCAGTCGCCGGATGACGCGCGCCTGGAGCAATACCAGCGTCAGTTGGCCGAAGCCTATCTGCAACGCAGTCAGATCGTCCTGCAAAAGGGCGATGTGAACGCAGCAGCTACCGCCCTGGCCCGTGCCCGTGCACTGATGCCGCAAGCCCCGGCGGTGACCGGTGGCGATCCCCTGTCCCAGGCACGCAAGGCCGAGCTGGAGAAGGCAGAAGCTGCCTTGAAAGCAGCTGAAGCGAAGCCCAAGGCACGCATCATCGACCCGACAGCGCCAAGCACGGTGGTGGCCTTGAAGACCACCGACAGCCGTGCCATGCGCCGCCAGCTCGATGACATTGCCGCCGATGTGGTGAGCTATGACTGCGAAGTGGTTTTCCAGGTGCCGCGTACTAACGATGCCCCTTGGCTGAAGACCTTGCTGGAGAAACGCGTGCGCAAGATCGACAGTGGGTTTGAGCTGAAGCAGAAGCATGAGATTCAGCGCTCACTGCCGGCCCAAGTGGTTTTGGTGCCGCACCAGCAATAAAACTCTAGGGCCCTATCGCCGGCAAGCCAGCTCCCACAGGTAGTGCATAACGCCCAAGGCCTGCGCAGTACCTGTGGAAGCTGGCTTGCCGGCGATGGGCTGCAAAGCAGCCCCTTAGGCCGGCACAGCCTCCGCAGCAGCTTCCCGCTCCCACACCCGATGCCCCTCAACCGCTTTGACAAAGGCATCCACGGCTTTTTGGTCATCCGCCAGCAGCAAGCCCTTGTCTTCCTTAAGTCCCAGGCCGGCCGCCAGTTCCTTGGTCAACACCATAGCCTTCAGGTGCTTGTAGCCTTCAAGCAAGAAGTGTTTGGCTAGCCCGCTGGCTGCCAAGGCATCCGTCGAAGCCTTACCTGATGGCACGACAATCCCGTCGAACATGATCGATGGCATCCCCTCCATCGATGCCTCCACCGGCAGTTGCTTGCCATCCGTCGCCTTTACCGGCGCCGAGGTCGGCCCCAACAGCATCGGCCGGGCACTGTGCGCCTCCAGGGCCTTGATCAGTTTGTCCACGCTTGCAGCGTCCACGCCATTGGCCACCAGCACGGCAATCTTGCGCCCCTTGATACCCACCGAACCTGGGTGGTTCATCTGGCTCAAGGCCGGTGATTGAGCCAGCTGGCTGCCCTTCACCTGCACCGTACCCGCTTTCGGCGCAGGCAGGCCCAGGTTGGCTGCAACTGCCGCCGCCAGCTTCAAATCGATATTGGCGAGAATTTCATTCACTTCCCGGGCGCGGATATGTTCGCGCTCCACTTTGCCCAACTCGAAGCTGTAAGCCTTGATGATGTGCTGCTGCTCGGTCGGGCTCATGCTCTGGAAGAACAGCCGGGCTTGCGAGAAGTGATCACCGAACGACTCGCTGCGCTGACGAATCTTGTGCGCATCGATACGCTCCTGGTAGCTCTCGAAACCACCGTCCTGCGCCGCTGCCGGGGTTTCCTTTGGCCAACCACCGTCGATCGAGTTTGGCTCGTAGGACGCCCGCCCCTTATGCACGACGTGCTGGTGCAGGGCATCACGCTGGTTGTTGTGGTTAGGCGCTACCGGGCGGTTGATCGGGATCTGGTGGAAGTTCGGCCCGCCCAGGCGGCTGATCTGGGTATCGGTGTACGAGAACAGCCGGCCCTGTAGCAGTGGGTCATTGGTAAAGTCGATTCCAGGCACGATATGGCCTGGGCAGAACGCCACCTGTTCGACCTCGGCAAAGAAATTGTCCGGGTTACGGTTCAGCACCATCTTGCCCAAGGGCGTTACGGGCACCAGCTCTTCCGGGATGATCTTGGTCGGGTCCAACAAGTCGAAGTCGAACTTGTGCTCGTCGGCCTCCGGCACGATCTGCACGCCGAGTTCCCATTCTGGGTAATCGCCGGTCTCGATCGCCTCCCACAAGTCACGGCGCTGGAAGTCAGTGTCCTTGCCCGCCAGTTTCTGCGCCTCGTCCCACAGCAGCGAATGCACGCCCTGGCGCGGCTTCCAGTGGAACTTGACGAAACTGGCCACGCCCTCGGCGTTGATCAGGCGGAAGGTATGCACGCCAAAGCCTTCCATCATGCGCAAGCTGCGCGGGATAGCCCGGTCGGACATGGCCCACATCACCATGTGGGCCGACTCCGGCACCAGCGAAACGAAATCCCAGAACGTATCGTGGGCCGAGCCACCGGTAGGAATCTCGTTATGCGGCTCGGGTTTGACCGCATGCACAAAATCGGGGAACTTGATGGCATCCTGGATGAAGAAGACCGGCATGTTGTTGCCGACCAGGTCGAAGTTACCTTCGTCGGTATAGAACTTGACCGCGAAACCGCGCACATCACGCACGGTATCCCCCGAACCACGGGGACCCTGCACGGTGGAAAAGCGTACAAACACCGGTGTGATCTTGTCCGGGTCTTGCAGGAAACCGGCTTTGGTCAGATCCGCATGGTTGCCATAACTCTGAAAGTAGCCGTGCGCCCCGGTACCACGGGCATGCACGATGCGCTCCGGAATGCGCTCATGGTCGAAGTGGGTGATCTTCTCGCGCATGATGAAGTCTTCGAGCAGCGACGGCCCGCGTGCGCCAGCCTTGAGGCTGTTCTGGTTGTCGGCAATCTTCACGCCCTGGTTGGTGCGCAGGGCCTGGCCGGTAGCGTCGCTGCGGAAGGTTTCCAGGCTCTGCAACTTGGCATTGGTATTGGCCCGGTCCGGGGTCTGGGTGCCAGCGGCTTCACTCTGCTTGGGCGCGTCCGTTTTCTTGCTGGGCATGGTCGTCTCTCCTCATCAGTCTTCAGGCGTGCCCGTTGCGGGCTTGTTCAACTAGTGACTGGGAGGCTTTGCCGAGCGTTCAATCAGGATTACCGGTTGTCGCGATATGCCCGATGGATTGGTGCATTACGAAATAAATGCTAAGAACAGCTATGGGAAAAGGCTAAAATGCGCGACCCCAGCTAACCGCTGACCCAAATTTCATGCGCCCCACAAGGTTCGCTACGTGATCGAGTTCCAACAGGTACATAAAACCTACCGCGTTGCCGGTAGGGAAATCCCCGCACTGAATCCGACCAGCCTGACCATCGAAGATGGCCAGGTGTTCGGCCTGATCGGCCATTCCGGCGCCGGCAAAAGCACCATGCTGCGCCTGATCAACCGCCTGGAAGAGCCCTCCGGCGGCAAGATCATCGTCGACGGCGAAGACGTCACCGCGTTCAACGCCAGCCAGTTGCGCGGTTTCCGCCAGCAGGTCGGGATGATCTTCCAGCACTTCAACCTGCTGGCCTCCAAGACCGTCGCCGACAACGTCGCCCTGCCACTGACCCTGGCCGGCGAGCTGTCGCGCAGCGAAATCGACAAGCGTGTCACCGAGCTGCTGGCCCGTGTCGGCCTGCAAGACCACGCCAAAAAGTACCCGGCTCAGCTGTCCGGTGGCCAGAAGCAGCGCGTCGGCATCGCCCGCGCATTGTCCACCAACCCGAAGATCCTGCTGTGCGACGAGGCCACCAGTGCCCTCGACCCGCAAACCACGGCTTCGGTCCTGCAATTGCTGGCCGAGATCAACCGTGAGCTGAAGCTGACCATCGTGCTGATCACCCATGAAATGGACGTGATCCGCCGTGTCTGCGACCGCGTGGCAGTGATGGACGCCGGCCAGATCGTCGAGCAAGGCTCGGTGGCCGATGTGTTCCTGCACCCGCAGCACCCCACCACCAAGCGCTTTGTCCAGGAAGACGAGCAAGTCGACGAAGGCGAACAGCGCGACGATTTCGCCCATGTACCAGGCCGCATCGTGCGCCTGACCTTCCAGGGCGACGCCACCTACGCGCCGCTGCTGGGCACCGTGGCCCGCGAAACCGGTGTGGACTACAGCATCCTCGCCGGGCGTATCGACCGCATCAAGGATGTCCCCTATGGCCAGCTCACCCTCGCCCTGATCGGCGGTGACATGGAAGCGGCATTCGCCCGCTTCAAGGCAGCTGACGTACATATGGAGGTACTGCGTTGATGGACGCCCTGAATTTCTTTGCAAACGTCGACTGGGCCGAAATCTGGCTGGCCACCGTCGATACCATGATCATGTTGTTCGGCTCGTTGTTCTTCACCGTGCTGCTGGGCCTGCCGCTGGGCGTGCTGCTGTTCCTCTGCGGGCCTAAGCAGATGTTCGAGCAAAAGGGCGTGTATGCGCTGCTGTCGCTGGTGGTGAACATCCTGCGCTCGCTGCCGTTCATCATCCTGCTGATCGTGATGATCCCGTTCACCGTGCTGATCACCGGCACCTCGCTGGGCGTTGCCGGCGCCATTCCGCCGCTGGTGGTAGGTGCCACGCCGTTCTTCGCGCGCCTGGTGGAAACCGCCCTGCGTGAAGTGGACCGCGGCATCATCGAAGCTACCCAGTCGATGGGCGCCACCACCCGCCAGATCATCACCAGTGCGCTACTGCCGGAAGCCCGCCCGGGCATCTTCGCGGCCATCACCGTAACGGCCATCACCCTGGTGTCGTACACCGCCATGGCCGGTGTGGTCGGTGCCGGTGGCCTGGGCGACCTGGCGATTCGCTTCGGTTACCAGCGCTTCCAGACCGATGTAATGGTAGTGACCGTGGTACTGCTGCTGGTACTGGTTCAAGTACTGCAGAGCGTGGGCGACAAACTGGTCGTGCATTTTTCCCGTAAGTAACCCCAATGGGGTCGGCCTGGCCGACCCGTTCGGGGGCCGTCGCGGCCCTCACAAGGAGTGATTGATGAAGAAGCTGCTTGCTGTTGCTGCCGCTGTCGCGGCCTTCTCGGCCCACGCCGATACCCTGACCGTTGCCGCCACCCCGGTGCCGCACGCCGAGATCCTCAACTTCGTCAAACCACAGCTGGCGAAAGAGGGCGTGGAGCTGAAGGTGAAGGAGTTCACCGACTACATCCAGCCGAACGTGCAGGTGGCCGAAAAGCGCCTGGACGCCAACTTCTTCCAGCACCAGCCGTACCTGGATGAGTTCAACAAGGCCAAGGGCACCCAACTGGTGAGCGTAGCCGGCGTGCACATCGAGCCGCTGGGCGTGTACTCGACCAAGATCAAGAAGCTGGACGAGCTGTCTTCCGGCGCCACCGTGGTCATCCCCAACGACGCCACCAACGGCGGCCGCGCCCTGTTGCTGCTGGACAAGGCCGGTGTGATCAAGCTGAAGGACAACAAGAACATCCTGTCCACCGTGAAGGATGTTGCCGAGAACCCGAAAAGCATCAAGTTCCGTGAGCTGGAAGCGGCCACCATCCCGCGCGTGCTGACCCAGGTCGATGCCGCCCTGATCAACACCAACTACGCGCTGGAAGCCAAGCTGAACCCGGAGAAGGACGCGCTGGCCATCGAAGGCAGTGACTCGCCTTACGTGAATATCCTGGTTGCCCGCCCGGACAACAAAGACTCGGAAGACATGAAGAAGCTGGCCGCTGCGCTGCACTCGCCTGAGGTGAAGCAGTTCATCGTCGAGAAGTACAAGGGCGCCGTCGTTCCGGCGTTCTAAGCCGTCACATCGCGCTGGATTCTTCGCGGGCTTGCCCGCGAAGCTTTTAAAGCCTCATCAATCTCGCTTGACCAGCCCGGGCAACTGCGCCACCAGCTTCTGGTTGTTGAACGGCGCACGAATAAACCCACGCTGACGCCCATCCGGCCCCACAACCGCCAGGTTACCACTGTGATCCACGGTATACCCCGGCTTGCTGGTATCGGCCGGAATGAACGGAATGCTCAAGGCATTGGCCAACTTCTGGGTATCCTCGATCGATCCCGCCACCCCGACAAAATCCTTGTCGAAATAGCCCAGGTACTGCTTCAGCTGGTTCGGCGTGTCGCGGTTCGGGTCCACACTCACCAACACCACCTGCAGCCGGTCAACGGTTTCCTTGGGCAACTCGCTCTTCACCTGGCGCAACTGGGCCAAGGTAGTCGGGCAGATGTCCGGGCAGTAGGTGTAGCCGAAGAACAGCAGCGACCATTTGCCCTTCAGGTCATCCAGTTGCACTGGCTGGCCATCCTGGTTGGTCATGGTCACGTCAGCCACGGTACGGCTCTGCGGCAGCAGGATGATGCCGGCGTCGATCAGCTCGGTAGGATTGGGCTGGTCGCGGCCATTGAGCACCTTGTTGACAGTCAGGCCCATGATCAGCGCGACCAAGGCAACGAGGATAAAGACGGTTTTCTGGGTTCGGGTCATAGGTTCAGCAACAGGTAGTGGTCGAGGAGCAACGCGATGAACAGCGCAAACAGGTAACCGATAGAGTACTTGAAGGTGCCGATCGCCGCGTGCGGCCGGCTGCCACGGTACAACACCCAGGCCCATTGCAGGAAGCGCAGGCCCAGCGCCAGGGCACAGGCCAGGTACAGCGGGCCGCTCATGTGGATGGCATACGGCAACAGGCTGACCGCCAGCAATACCAGGGTGTACAGCAGGATATGCAGCTTGGTGTAGCGCTCGCCGTGGGTCACCGGCAGCATCGGGATATCGGCTTTGGCGTATTCTTCCTTGCGGTGGATGGCCAAGGCCCAGAAGTGCGGTGGCGTCCAGGCGAAGATGATCAGCACCAGCAGCAAGGGTTCGGCGCTGACATGGCCGCTCACGGCCACCCAGCCAAGCAGCGGCGGGGCGGCGCCGGCCAAGCCACCGATGACGATGTTCTGTGGCGTGGCACGCTTGAGAAAGCCGGTGTAGAGCACCGCATAGCCGAGCAAGGACGCCAGGGTAAGCCAGGCGGTCAGGGCGTTGGTGAACACCAGCAGCAGCGCCATGCCCAACAGTGCGAGCGCCAAGGCGAACGACAGTGCGGGCAGTGGCTCGACCCGGCCCTGGGCCAGGGGCCGCTTGTGGGTACGGGCCATCAGCGCATCGATGCGCCGATCCACCACATGGTTGACCACCGCCGCACCACCTGCACACAAGCCGATGCCCAGGTTGCCGAACAGCAGCACGCTCCAGCTCACGCCGGCCCGGGTGGCGAGGAACATGCCTGCCAGCGAGGTAATCAGCATCAGCACCACCACCTTGGGCTTGGTCAGCTCCAGGTAATCGCGCCAGCTGGCCCGCCGTGCGCTCAGAAGCGTCGCCACGAATCGTTCCTCATGTGATGGGAAGTGCCCACGCCGGCCACCGGCCGCAGGCGCCAGCCGTGGCCGACACCCACGCGCACCTTGTCGACCACGCGAATGCGATAGTTCACCAGCACCATGCTCAGCAGCAACATCGCCCCACCCGCGTTGTGCGCCACAGCCACCGCCAGCGGCAGGTGGAACAACACATTGCTGATGCCCAGGCCCACTTGCAGGGCCAGCGCCAACAGTACCAGCCGCGCCAGACCGGGGAGGCCACAGCGGTGCAGCTTCCAGCTCAGCATCAAAAGCACGCAAGTCACCAACAATGCCCCCAGCCGATGGCTGATGTGGATGGCCGTGCGTGCATCACTGTCCAGTTGCCCGCCGAGGTAGTTGGGGCCCACGTGCTGGGTCAGGTGAAAGCCGTTGCTGAAGTCCGCCGCCGGCCACCACTGGCCATGGCAAGTGGGCAGGTCAATGCAGGCGACCGCTGCGTAGTTGGCACTGACCCAACCGCCCAGGGCGATCTGACCGATCACCACCAGCAGGGCCAATGCAGCGATCCGGCGCAAGCTCAACGGCAACTTGGGCAATGGCGCAAAAGCCCGGGATAGACGCAGGGATAGCAGGAACAGCAGGCTCAACGTAGTGAACCCGCCGAGCAAGTGCGCGGTGACCACCTGTGGCCACAGCTTCAGGGTAACCGTCCACATGCCGAAAGCCGCCTGGGCCAGCACCACACCCAGTAACAACACAGGCAGGCGATAGGGCTGGCCATCGCGAGCATGCCGGCGCACCGCCTGAAAGGCGAGCAGGGCAATCACCACGGCCAGCGTGCCGGCGAAGTAGCGATGGACCATCTCGGCCCAGCCCTTGGCCTCTTCCACGGGGTGATCGGGGAAGTGCAGCTCGGCATGGGCCAACTGGGCCTCGCTCTTGGGCACGCTGATGAAGCCGTAGCAACCCGGCCAGTCCGGGCAGCCCAGGCCGGCGTGGGTCAGGCGGGTATAGGCGCCAAGCAGGACGACCAGCAGTGCCAGCAGGGTGGCGAATACAGCCAAGCGGAATCCAGGTCTGGCCATGGCAGGCTCCTAGCCGATGTTGGACAGCTTGAGCAGGTGGCGCAGGTCGTCCAGCACATGCTTGCCGTTGACCTTGCCGTCGTAACGCAGCACCAGGTTGCCGTGCGGGTCGACGATCCACAGCTGCGGGCCAGGCTCGCCAACCTTCTGCAGGTAGTGCTGGGCATCCAGCGGGTAACGTTGCAGTTGCGGGTACTCACGGCCAAGCAGCGCCTGGTAGTCGTCGCTCAGCGGCTGGGCGGCGGCCAGCGCATGGCTGGCGCGGCTGGCATCGCGGCCCAGGCCGACTTGGATCTGCCGGGCCAGGTACACCAGGCGCTGGCAATCCTCTGCACAGGCTTCGGGGGCGCTGACCAAGAGTTGCCAACGCGCGTCCTCGCCCGCCACGCCGATATCGGCACGGCTCTCACCGTTACCGATCATCGCGCCGTGGTAGCTGCGGCCTTCCGGCACCCAGAACTTGAGCTTGTACATGCTGGTGGCCAGGATCATCGGCCCGAGTACCACCAGCAAGATCAACAGCAGCTGCAAACGCCCGCGGGCTCTGGGTTTGCCACGTTCAGGCACGTCCAGTGGAGTGGCGGTGGCCATGGCGTTTCTCCTTGTTGTGGTGCCAGCCAAAGTAGAGGTAGAGCAGAACCAATGCGGCAGAAAGGGCAAACCACTGCACGGCGTACCCCAGGTGTTTTTCCGGGCCCATGGCGACTACTGGCCAATCCAGGCGATAGGCTGCCGGGCCTGGTTCCAGACGCAGCTCATGGGCGTAGCCTTCGCGGTCCAGTTGCAGCCAGAGCTGTGCGGCATCAACGGCCGTGAGCAGATGCGGCCATTGGCCGCCTTCCGGGTCGGGATGCAGCTGGAACGTGCTGCCGGGTGATATGTACACTGAAGCGTCCAGCGCCATGGCCTGGGAAGGGGTATCGAAATGCACGGGCACGCGGCGGTCTGGCCAGGGCAGCCAGCCGCGGTTCACCAGCAGCCACAGGCCGCTGGCCTGGTCATGGAAGGGTTGCAGCAGTTCGACACCGGCCTGGCCGTCGCGCATGCGGTTATCCAGCAACAGGCTGTGCCCGGCGTCGAAGCGGCCATAGAGGTGAACGCGGCGCAAGGCGTTGTCTTCGTTCGCTGCCAGCTGGGCCGTGGCGATTGGCGCGTCGACCCGCCGCTCGGCATAGGTGGCCAACAGGGTGCGCTTTTCCTCGGCACGGCCGAGTTGCCAGCAGCCAAGCGCTATCAGGCCCGGTAGCAGTGCAAGCACCACCAGGGTCGGTACCCAGCCTGGGCGAAACGGCCTCATGGGCGCCTCGCTATACTTATCCACATCACCGCATCCCCCCGGAGTAGCGCCATGCTCAAGGCCGCGATTGTCCTGATGCTGTTGGCCACGATTGCCAGCCTGTTCAGTGGCCTGGTGTTTCTGGTCAAGGACGATGAAAACTCGACCCGCCTGCTCAAGGCGCTGACCGTGCGGGTGACCCTGGCGGCCCTGACCATTGGCCTAGTTGCCTGGGGCTTGATCAGCGGTCAGCTGGTTTCCCATGCTCCCTTCTGAATCTCTGAGTACCTGGCCTCGCTCCTACAGCACGTATACAAAGATGAACAACCCAACCCACACCACATCGACGAAGTGCCAGTACCAACTGGCCGCCTCGAAGCCGAAATGTTTCTCCGGGTTGAAATGCCCACGCACAATGCGCACGAACATCACGATCAGGATGATCGTCCCCAACGTCACGTGGGCGCCGTGGAAGCCGGTCAGCATGAAGAACGTCGCCCCGTAGATCCCCGAACCCAGCGTCAGGCCCAGCTTGGTATAGGCCTCGTGGTACTCGTAGGCCTGCAACGTAATGAAGCTGATACCCAGAAGAATGGTCAGCGCCATCCAGAACTTCAGTGGTCCACGGTGATCACGGCGCAACGCATGGTGCGCAATGGTGATGGTCACACTGGAACTGACCAGTAGGATGGTGTTGATCAGCGGCAGGTGCCACGGGTCGATCACTTCCTTGGGCGGCGGGAACAGTTTTGGGTCGGGCGTGTGCAGCAGCGGCCAGTTGAACTCGAAAGTCGGCCACAACATGTGCGCAACCCCTTTGGCCCCTTCGCCCCCCAGCCACGGCCCAGCCAGCACACGCACGTAGAACAGCGCACCGAAAAAGGCGAGGAAGAACATCACCTCGGAGAAGATGAACCAGCTCATGCCCCAGCGGAACGAGCGGTCCAGCTGCGGGCTGTACAACCCCGCGCGGCTCTCCTTCACCACGGCGCCGAACCAGCCAAACAGCATGTAGGCCAGGAACAATGCACCCACGAAGAAAATCAGCGGCCCGTGCGATTCCGGGTGGCCGGCCTTCATGTCATTGAACCAGGTGCCCAGGCCAAACACCGTGATGAACATGCCGATGGTGGCGATGATCGGCCACTTGCTCTGCGCCGGGACGTAGTAGTGCTCATGACTTGCCATTGCTGTTCTCCTTCCCTTAACGGGCGCCCTGGACGTCCTGGGCCGCAACATGCGCGACCGGCGGGTGGCGAGCGGTGATGTCGAACAAGGTGTAGGCCAGTGTCAGGTGCTTCACGCTGGCCGGCAGGTCGCGGTCGACGATGAAGCGCACCGGCATCTCGATGCGTTCGCCGGGCTGCAGCACCTGCTGGGTAAAGCAGAAGCACTCGGTCTTGTGGAAATACGCGGCGGCCTCGGCCGGGGTAATACTGGGTATCGCCTGCGCACTCATCGGCCGGTCGGTCGGGTTGTAGGCAATGAAAATCATCTGGTTCACCGCACCCGGGTTGACCTCCAACTGGTCAGCCGTGGAGTAGAAATCCCAGACCATGTCGCTGGCATTGGTCGACATGAACTGTACGCGCACCGAACGCGACGGGTCGCTGACCTGGCTGCCTTCGTATTGCCCGCCAGTCTTGCCGTTGATGCCAAAGGCCTTGCACATCACGTCGTAGATCGGCACCAGGGCGAAGCCGAAGGCGAACATCACCACCGTCAGCATCAGCAGGCGCGTTACCAGGCGTTTGAGCGACAGGCCGTTCATGGCGGGCTTCCTATTTCACTTCCGGTGGTGTCTGGAAGGTGTGGTAGGGCGCAGGCGAGGGGATCGACCACTCCAGGCCCTCGGCGCCATCCCAAGGCTTGGCCGGTGCCGGCGCACCGCCACGGATGCACTTGATGACGATGAACAGGAAGAAGATTTGCGTGGCACCGAACATGAAGGCCCCGATCGACGACACCATGTTGAAGTCGGCGAACTGCAGGTTGTAGTCCGGAATGCGCCGTGGCATGCCGGCCAGCCCCACGAAGTGCATGGGGAAGAAGGCCATGTTCATACCGATGAACGACAGCCAGAAGTGCAGCTTGCCGAGGGTTTCGTCGTACATGTGGCCGGTCCATTTCGGCAGCCAGTAGTAGGCCGAGGCGAAGATGCCGAAGATCGCCCCGGGCACCAGCACGTAGTGGAAGTGTGCGACCACGAAGTAGGTGTCGTGGTATTGGAAGTCCGCCGGGGCGATGGCCAGCATCAAGCCGGAGAAGCCGCCGATGGTGAACAGGATGACGAAGGCGATGGCAAACAGCATCGGCGTCTCGAAGGTGAGCGAGCCTTCCCACATGGTGCTGACCCAGTTGAACACCTTCACCCCGGTGGGCACGGCGATCAGCATGGTGGCGTACATGAAGAACAACTCGCCCACCACCGGGATGCCGACCACGAACATGTGGTGGGCCCAGACGATGAACGACAGGAAGGCAATCGCGCCGGTGGCGTACACCATCGAGGTGTAGCCGAACAGCGGCTTGCGCGAGAACGCCGGGATGATCGAGCTGACCGCACCGAAGGCGGGCAGGATCATGATGTACACCTCGGGGTGGCCGAAGAACCAGAACACATGCTGGAACAGCACCGGGTCACCGCCACCGGCAGCGCTGAAGAAGCTGGTACCGAAGTGGATGTCCATCAGCATCATGGTCACCACACCGGCAAGCACCGGCATCACCGCAATCAGCAGGAACGCGGTAATCAGCCAGGTCCAGACGAACAGTGGCATTTTCATCAGGGTCATGCCGGGGGCACGCAGGTTGAGGATGGTGGCGATCACGTTGATCGCGCCCATGATCGAGCTGATGCCCATCAGGTGGATGGCGAAGATGAAGAAGGTGACGCTGGCCGGGGCGTAGGTGGTGGACAGCGGGGCGTAGAAGGTCCAGCCAAAATTCGGCCCGCCGCCGGGGCTGAACAGGGTCGACACCAGCAACAGAAACGCCGCCGGCAACAACCAGAAGCTGAAGTTGTTCATGCGCGGCAGGGCCATGTCGGGCGCGCCGATCATCAACGGGATCATCCAGTTGGCCAGGCCGACGAAGGCCGGCATCACCGCGCCGAACACCATGATCAGGCCGTGCATGGTGGTCATCTGGTTGAAGAACGCCGGCTCCACGATTTGCAGCCCGGGCTGGAACAGCTCAGCCCGGATTACCATGGCGAACGAGCCGCCGAGCAGGAACATGATGAAGCTGAACCACAGGTACATCGTGCCGATGTCTTTATGGTTGGTGGTCAGCACCCAGCGCATCAGGCCCTTGGCCGGGCCGTGGGCGTGCTCATGGCCGTGGGCGTGGTCGTCGATCACTGTGCTCATGTCCTGTCTCCTGCAACCCATTGATTGCCGCGAGTAACCCGGTTCATTGCGCTTCTGCCTGCTTCAGCGCCAGCACGTCCTTCGGCGTGACCATGTCGCCTTTGTTGTTGCCCCAGGCGTTGCGTTCGTAGGTGACAACGGCGGCAATGTCGACTTCCGAGAGCTGCTTGCCGAACGCCGCCATGGCAGTGCCGGGCTTGCCGTGGAAGACGATGCCCAAGTGGCCTTCCTTCGGCCCGGTGGCAATCTTCGAACCCTTCAGTGCCGGGAACATCGGCGGCAGGCCCTGGCCTTCGGCCTGGTGACAGGCCACGCAGGTGGTGTGGTAAACCTTGTCGCCACGCGCCACCAGCTCTTCCAGGGTCCATTCCTTGCTGGTCAACTCTTTGAGCTTGGCGGCTTCAGCCTTGCGCTCGCCCAGCCAGGTGTCGTAGTCGGCCTTGGACTTGACCTCCACCACCACCGGCATGAAGCCATGATCCTTGCCGCACAGCTCGGTGCACTGGCCACGGTAGATGCCGGGCTTTTCGATACGGGTCCAGGCTTCGTTGACGAAGCCGGGGATGGCATCGCGCTTGACCGCAAAAGCCGGCACCCACCAGGAATGGATCACGTCGGCGGCCGTTACCAGGAAGCGCACTTTGGCACCCACCGGCAGCACCAGCGGCTGGTCGACTTCGAGCAGGTAGTGCTCGTCCTTGGGGGCCTTGTTGTGAATCTGGTCGGCGGGGGTGGCCAGGTTGCTGAAGAACTCCACGTCCTGGCCCAGGTATTTGTAGTGCCACTTCCACTGGTAACCGGTGACCTGAATGTCGATGTCCGACTCGCTGGCGTCGTAGATGTCGATCAGGGTCTTGGTGGCCGGGATGGCCATGGCCACCAGAATCAGGAAGGGCACCACGGTCCAGAGGATTTCCACCCAGGTATGCTCGTGGAAATGCGCGGCCTGCTGACCGGTGGAACGGCGGTGGATGACCATCGACCAGAACATCGCGCCGAAAACCACGATGCCGATGATCACGCAGATCCAGAAGATGGTCATGTGCAGGTCGAAGACGGCGTTGGAGACTTCCGTCGCCCCCGGGTGCATGTTCACGGTCCAGGCCGCGTTGGCCTGACCAAAAACCGACCACAACAGGAGGCCCATCCAGACATGTGGATGTCGCATCATTGCGGGTTCCCCTTCTAATTCTTGTTGTCCCGGAGGCGTGGCCTGCGGCAAGAGGGAACGGCGGTCAAGACTGCCTGGCTTCGACGACCGAGCCCCTGCTAAAAGCAGTCGGGCCTCATCAACGAATCACGTTCACCGGGAGTATAGACAGCGACCAATGGCACGCAATGAAGCCTGTGAAATGAACTTCACGAAATGGCCAAATTGCCTGAAAACCGCACGCTTGAGGGGGTATGGCGCAATAATGGCACCTTGATATGCCGGAGAGCGCACACGTTTGCGAGATTTATAACAAATAGGTCTTAGGTATTCTGTATACCGAGCTAATTTAGTGTCTTCCGTTTGAAACGTAATGTCCCTGGAGTTGTCATGAACATCGCTGCTGTACGCGAGCAGGTAAGCCAAGCCCATCAACATGAAGGCCAGACGGGCCAATTGAAACAGCGTCTCGAGCTGCAACTGCCCCACCTGCACCCCTCGATCCAACTGCCTGAGCAGGACGCCCAGGGTACTTTGGCGCGCTTCGTCAGCGCCTACATCGATCAGGTTCCGGAACTGCTGGAGGCCGCCCACGAGGTCGCCCGCGAAGCCGGGATCGAATCGCAGATCAAACCTGTACTGAAAATTGCCGAGGCCTACTTCCTGCAGCCGCCCAGCGTGATGCAAGGGCATGTAGGCCTGGACTGCCTGCTGGATGAGGCCTATCTGGCGCACCGCCTGGTGGAAGAGGTGAACGACCTGTATATCCGTCACTTCCAGCAGCCGCTGATCCCGGTCGATACCACCGTCGCCAATCTGATTGCCCACCAGCTGATTGGCGAGGAGTTTGCCAACCAGCTGGATGAGGTGGTGCATCACTCGGTTGACGAAATGCTCAATGACGAGAGCTTTGCGGTGGAGTCTGTTGAGGCTTATCGCGAGAAACTGAGCAGCCCGGCAACTGGCGAGGCCTGGAAGCGCTGGCCGTGCCTGTCGCGGCAGCTGGGTGTCGAGCTGGGTCAGCCCGCCTGATTATCCTGTCCCGGCCTCTTCGCGAGTAAACCCGCGAAGAGGCCAGTTCAGGCAATAGAGATGTTCAGTTTCAGGCCCCAACCCCCGCCGTAGTCCGCAACCGCCCCTCGATCCGCCGCTTCAACCGCCGCTGTTCTATCAGCAACCGCGACCCATTCGCCGCATTGCTGCGGCCCCAGTCTTCAAGCAGCTCAAGGCACGAGTGGTCGATGTAGCTCAGGTTACCCAACGGCACATGCAGCGTGGTTCCCGCCGGTACAGTATCCAGCACCTGAGTCAGCGCCGGTACCTTGAGGAACGTCGCCGCACCGCTAAGCCGCAGCTCCATGTGCCCAGCCTTCTCCAGGCTCACCAGATTGATCTTCAGCCGCGCCGCCTTGAACGCCAGCTTCAGCAAGGTCAGGGCAAAGCCAAGCAGCACGCCGGTCAGCAGGTCGGTAAAGATGATCGCCAGCGCTGTCGCCGCATAGGTGAACATCGGCATGCGGCCATAACGGCCCAATCCGCGAAACGCCTTGAAGTCCACAAGCTTTACCCCGGTATACACCAGCACACCCGCCAGGCTCGCCACCGGAATCTGTTGCAGCACGCTACTCAGCGCCACTACGAACGCCAGCAGCCAAAGGCCATGGAAGATCGCCGAAGCCCGGGTTTGCGCACCCGCTTGCACATTCGCCGAACTGCGCACGATCACGCCAGTCATCGGCAAAGCACCCAACACACCGCAGAGCATGTTGCCGATCCCCTGGGCCGACAACTCACGGTCGAAGTCCGAGCGCTGGCCGCTGTGCATGCGGTCTACCGCCGCAGCCGACAGCAGGGTTTCAGCGCTGGCAATGAACGCCAGGGCGAAGGCTGCGACCAGCAGGGTAGGGTCGGCCAACTGCATCAGATCTTCCGGGCGGATCCAGTCGATGGCCTCGGACAAGTCTGCCGGCACCTGCACCCGGTTGACCGGCAAGGCCAGCCACATGCTGATGCCGGTCATCGCCGCAACACCCAGCAGGGCACCCGGGACGAAGCGCAGCCGCTGCGGCCGCAAGCGCTCCCAGCCCCACATGATGGCGATGGTACCCAGGCCCAGCGCACCGGCCATCCAGCCGGTACCGGCGCTTTCCCGTGGCAGGGCTGCGGCCACGGTTGCCGGGAACTCCAGCAGGTTCTGCATACCTGAAGGCTGGGGCGCGGTGTCGAACATGACATGCACTTGCGACAACACGATCAGCACGCCAATCCCCGCCAGCATGCCGTACACCACCGCTGGCGCAGTGACGCGGAACCAGCATCCCAGACGCAGGCGCCCGGCCAGCAACTGCAGCACCCCGGCCAACAGCAAAATCGGCCCAAGCATGGCCATGCCATGCTGGCGCACCAGCTCGAACACCAGCACCGCCAGGCCGGCGGCCGGGCCGCTGACCTGTAGCGGCGAACCGGCGAGAAAACCTACGACAATGCCGCCGATAATGCCAGTAATCAGCCCTTTGGCCGGCGGCATGCCCGAGGCGATCGCAATGCCCATGCACAACGGCAAGGCCACCAGAAAGACCACCACCGACGCCAACAACTCACGCGGCAGGGCCGCTTTCAACTGTGTAATGTTCACCGTGTTTCTCCATTCTCAGTCACACAGCCATTCCCCTGGCCGTGGGCACGTTTGCCCCTGACGAGCGCGCAGGCGCGGGCCGCCAGCGGGCGTGCCGGCAGGGCAGTCAGGGAATTCAAGGCAGCAGAAGGCCGCGCCACACCCTGAAGGGTGCAGCCGGCTATCAAGGTTCTAGCGGTGGATGGGTCGCTTAGTAGCGGCCTCTCGGGGTAGCGCAGGGGACCGGCTCGCCAGCAGCCAGGGGCAGGAAGCTGTCGCTGGCGGCATCGTAGGCTTCGATCTTGCTGGTCTCGATGTCGTAGACCCAGCCATGGATGTACAGCTCACCGGCTGCCAGGCGCGAGGCAACCGAAGGATGGGTACGCAAGTGATGCAGTTGGGCGATTACGTTTTCCTTGGTCAGCACCTGCATCGTCTCGTGTTCGCTACCGCACGAGCAGTTGTTTTCGACCACGGTGCGCGCCACTTCAGCGTGACGCAACCAGGCGGAAACGGTTGGCATCTTGGTCAGCGATTGCGGGTTGAGTACCGCACGCATGGCGCCGCAGTCGGAGTGGCCACACACAATGATGTGATGCACCTTCAGAGCAAGTACGGCGTACTCGATCGCGCTGGAAACACCGCCATTCATCTGGCCATAAGGCGGTACCACGTTACCCACGTTACGGGTCACGAACAGGTCGCCTGGCGAGCTTTGGGTGATCAGCTCGGGGACGATGCGCGAGTCGGCGCAGGTAATGAACATGGCACGCGGCGTCTGCGCAGTGGCGAGCTTCTTGAACAGCTCTTGCTGCTCGGGGAAGACGTCATGGTGAAAGCGCAGGAAGCCGTCGACGATGTGCTTCAGGGCTGCATCGGCGCCCTCGGCGGGTACATCCGGAACGACCTTGGATGGGTCCTTGACGGGCATGATTCATCCTCTTGACGGTGTGTAGGTAAATCCATTTTACCGGTGAAAGATTCTGGCTATGCAGGGATTTAGATGACACGCACGGGCCATTGATCACAGTCGGTGTGGACTGATTTCCTACGCTAGCGGGGAAAACTTAACTGAAACTTAATTCGACGGCTCTAGAACGGGCGTTCCAGACAGGAAAGGCGGGATCTGGATAATAGCAAAAAAGCATCAGTTGCCAATATAGATTAGCAAAATTATTGGGTGTTATTAGCTGAGTTACAGGCTTCAGAACAACACCATCTGGCCCCCGGGTGGGCAGAATGCCGAGCAATCCAGTGCCTGCGCTTCCCGCCCCTCAAAGTTCAGCCGCTTCATGGCCTTGGCAAAACGCTGGGCCAACAGCTCGGCAAACACGCCTTCACCGCGCATGCGCGCACCAAACCGGCTGTCGTACAGCTCGCCGCCCCGGCTCTGGCGGATCAGGCTCAGTACATGCGCAGCCCGTTGCGGGTAATGGTCTTGCAGCCACTGCTCGAACAGTGGCGCCACTTCCAGCGGCAGGCGCAGCATCATGTAGGCCGCGCTCTGTGCGCCGGCTTCCCTGGCAGCCTCCAACAGGCGTTCCAGTTCACTGTCATTGATCATCGGGATCATCGGCGAACACAACACACCCACTGGCACACCCGCTTCGCGCAATACCCGGATAGCCCTCAACCGTGCGCCGGGAGAGGCCGCGCGTGGCTCCAGCACCCGCTTGAGATCATCGTCCAGCGTGGTCAGGCTGATCATTACCCGCGCCAGGCGCTGGCGGGCCATCTCGGCCAGCAGGTCGAGATCACGCAACACCAGCGAACCCTTGGTGACAATGGTCACCGGATGGCGAAAACGCAGCAAAACCTCAAGCAGCCGCCGGGTGAGCATGTGCTCCCGCTCGATCGGTTGGTAAGGGTCGGTGTTGGAGCCCAGGTTGATCGGCGCGCACACGTAGCCCGGTTTGCTCAATTGTTGCGCAAGCACGTCGGCGGCGTTGGTCTTGGCAATCAGCTTGGTCTCGAAATCGAGGCCGGGGGAAAGGTCCCAATAGGCGTGCGAGGGGCGGGCATAGCAGTAGATGCAACCATGCTCGCAGCCACGGTAAGGGTTGATGGAGCGGTCGAAGGGCAGATCGGGCGAGGTGTTACGACTGATCACCGACTTGGCGGTCTCGACCCGCACTTCAGTGCCTTGCGTCTGTGGCACTTCTTGGTACCAGCCATCATCCACTGCCACCGAATGGCTCGGGGCAAAGCGGTTATGTGGGTTGTACGCCGTGCCACGGCCCTTTTGCGGTGCTGGAGGAATCATGGCTCACCTCTATACTGTATACACATACAGTATAATGCACGCCAGAATCTTTCCAGCACCTCTGGTCTGGCTACTTCAGGCCATGCCAGCTCAGGTAAGCTGCCTGTTCAGATTGCCGCCCCAGAAACACCTCGATGCCTTCGCGCAGTGGGCGCGATGCACCTGGGGCGAACAACGCGTCCTGCAGGGCCTGGCCCGTGGCCCGGTTCAACAGGCCCTCGGCCTCGAAGCGCGTGAACACGTCAAAGGCCTGCACATCCGACCACAGGTAGGCGTAATAACCCGCATCGTAGCCACTCACCAGGTGGTCGAAGGCATGCGCCGGGTGCTCGAAATCAGCGAGTGGCCAGTAGCCACAGCGCTCACGGGCCTCATTCAGGCGCTGCTCAAAGGACCTGCCATCGTTCGGTGCGGCATGCAGGTCCATGTCGAACAGCGCCAGGCTCAGATGACGCGCGATTTCCTCCACGCCCTCCTGCCGCAGCGCCTTCAGGCATTCATCGGCTTGCCGCCGGGTCAGCGGGCTGCCATCGCTTGCATGAGCCGAAATCGACACCAGGTAATCAGCATCCCAGACCCAACGCTCGAACAGCTTGCCAAACAGCTCCACACCATCGGTGCCCAGTTCGGTCACGTTGGACATCACGTGGTTCGTCGTACGCACCAGTAAATGGTGCAGGGCATGGCCGAACTCATGGAACAACTTGCGCAGTGACAAGTGGTCGAGCAATGGCTGGCTGCCTGGCGGTGCTTGCGGCACATCGCTGAAAACCACCACCGACGCGGCCTGGTAGATACCCTCGGCATCGACCCGGCGGTTGCGTATGTATGTGGTGAACACGGAGTCTGGCTGCTTTCCGGCATGCTGCACGGCATCCAGATACAGAAAACCGATGAAGGCATTGTCCTGCCACACCTCGAACGGCTGCACGCTTTCATCCCAGGTCCCGAGCGGCTTAGGCTGCAGCACCATACCAAACAGCCTCTGCGCCAGCGCCTGTAACGCGCTGACAACCGTGTTCAGCGGGAAGTAGTCACGCAGGATTTCGCTGGACAACTCGCCGCGCGAAGACGCCTGCAAGTAGTCGTAGTCCCAAGGTTGCGGATTCTCCAGCCCGTGATCGGCAGCCTGACGCGCCACCTGTGAGCGCCAGCGCAACATGGCCGGGCGCACATCATCGGCCAAGGCATGAAGAAAGCCGCGCACCTGAGCCACCGAACCCGCACTCTTCACATGCAGGCTCTGCTCCAGATGGCCGGAAAAACCGAGCAGAAGGGCCTTTTCCTCGCGCAGTTGGGCCAGGTGCTGCAGATATGAGCGGTTGTCCAGTTGCGGATCCTGGCTGACGCCACGGGTGTGGAATGCCCGGTAAACACGCTCACGTAGCTGGCGGTTGGTGGCATGCTTGAGCACCTCATCAGTGGTCACGCTGTCACAGGCTATCAACCAGATCCGCTCACCGCTTTCCTGCGCCCGTGCAGCCAGTGTGTCGCGTATCCGCTGTGGGATGCCGCTCAACTCGGACTCATCGGTAATACTCAGCCCTGGCCGGTTGATGTTGCTGCGAAATGCGTTGCAGGCGACAACGATCTGCGCCTGAAGGTCTGCCAGACGCGCCTTGCCAGGGGCATCGAGCAACGCCCCGCTGGAGACAAATTTGTCCAGATGCCAACACAAGGTGGCGCGTTTCTGGGCATCCAGCTGCTTGCCAATGTCACTGTTGGCCAAACGCTTATAGAGTGCATGCAAACCCATGTTGACGAACTTCTGTTCGAAACGTGCCGTCGCTTTACCGTCAAACTCGATGATGGCGTTGGCCCAGGCTTCATCCCGGCCAACCAATGGCGAGGCGGCATACAACACCGCCAGTAGCTGGCTGTCCAGGCCGTCCACGGCCAGCACCATGTCATCCCAGGTGGGCATGGCCTGCTGATCACGGATGATGCGCTCGATCCCTTGCTCGTGCGCCAGTAGCACATGATCGAAAGCCGCACGCATGCTTTCAAGGGTGATGGAAGGGAAATCGATAGGGATGTGGCTAGCTTGCAGCAGAGGGTTGTCCATGGCGTGTCACTTTGCTCGTGGAAAGGAGCAAGAGAGCGTGCATGGCCAGCGTATGCCAGAGGGCCTGACTATCTACCACCCGGGCTTTGCACCCGGGTGGCATGACAGCATTACTCAGCCGGTTTCTTCAGCTTCGGATTCGGGAAGAACTGCACCGTCTGCACCTTGGCCGGCGCGGCCTTGGGTGCCAGGTGGTTGACCCGGGTGCCAAGCTCCTTGGGCACCGAAAGCCCCTGCTCGTTGAGGGTATCGGTGAAGCCACAGGCCACACACTCGCGGTGCGGGGTGTCGTCTTCGCTCCACATCATCAGCTTGTCAGGCTCGCTGCACGCTGGGCATACCGCCCCGGCAATGAAGCGTTTCTTGGTCTTGTTCACAGCAACCTCGCTCATGCTGCAGCGCTCTCGGTGAGGCCACTGTGGCGCAGCAACGCATCGATGGAAGGCTCACGCCCACGGAAGTCGACAAACAGCTCCATTGGCTCGCGCGAACCACCACGGGCCAGGATCGCCTCACGGAACGCGCGGCCAGTTTCGGCATTCAGCACGCCTTCTTCCTCGAAACGCGAGAAGGCGTCGGCCGACAGCACTTCGGCCCACTTGTAGCTGTAGTAGCCGGCGGCGTAACCGCCCGCGAAAATGTGCGCAAAGCTGTTGGGGAAGCGGTTGTACGCCGGTGGGCGCATCACCGACACCTCGTCGCGCACGCCTTCGAGCACCTGCAACACGCTGCGGCCGTCGCCATGGGTGGCATGCAATTCGAAGTCGAACAGCGAGAACTCCAGCTGGCGCACCATCATCATGCCCGACTGGAAGTTCTTCGCCGCCAGCATCTTGTCCAGCAGGTCCTGGGGCAGGGGGGCGCCAGTTTCGTAGTGGGCGGAGATCAGCGCCAGGCCTTCCGGCTCCCAGCACCAGTTTTCCATGAACTGGCTCGGCAGCTCGACCGCGTCCCAGGCCACGCCGTTGATGCCGGATACACCGGCATGCTCGATGCGGGTCAGCATGTGGTGCAGGCCGTGGCCGAACTCGTGGAACAGGGTGGTGACTTCATCGTGCGTCAGCAGCGCCGGCTTGCCGGGTGCGGCCGGGGTGAAGTTGCACACCAGGTTGGCCACCGGGCTCTGCAGCTCGCCAGCGGCAGTGCGACGACGGTCGCGGGCGCCGTCCATCCAGGCACCGCCGCGCTTGTTGGCGCGGGCGTACAGGTCGAAGAAGAAGCGGCCGACGTGCTGGCCGTTTTCTTTGATTTCGAACAGACGCACGTCCGGGTGCCAGCTGTCGAAGCCCTTGAGCTCAGCGATTTCGATGCCGTACAGGCGCTGCACGATGCTGAACAGGCCGCTCAGCACCTTGTCGATCGGGAAGTAAGCACGCAGGGCTTCCTGCGAAACGCTGTAGCGTTGCTCGCGCAGTTTCTCGCCAAAGTAGCCGGCGTCCCAGCTGGCCAGCTCAGGGCAGCCTTGTTCGGCGGCGTAGGCTTTCAGTTGCTCCAGGTCCTGGGCGGCAAATGGCTTGGAACGCTTGGCCAGGTCACGCAGGAAGTTCAGCACCTGGTCGCTGGACTCGGCCATCTTGGTGGCCAGGCTCAGCTCGGCGTAGTTCTTGTAGCCCAACAGTTCGGCCAGCTCCTGGCGCAGGCCGAGGATTTCCTGCATCACCGGGCCGTTGTCGAACTGGCCGGCGTTCGGGCCCTGGTCCGAGGCGCGGGTGCAGTAGGCGGCGTACAGCTCTTCGCGCAGGGCGCGATCACTGGCGTAGGTCATGACTGCGTAGTAGCTGGGGAATTCCAGGGTGATCAGCCAGCCGTCGAGGCCCTTGGCCTGGGCAGCGGCGGCCATTTGCGCCTTGGCCGAGTCGGTCAGGCCAGCCAGCGCGGCTTCGTCGGTGACGTGCTTGGTCCAGGCCTGGGTCGCATCGAGCAGCTGGTTGGAGAAGCGGCTACCCAGCTCGCTGAGCTTGCTCTGCACTTCGGCGTAACGCTGCTGCTTGTCTGCCGGCAGGTCGATGCCCGACAGGCGGAAGTCACGCAGGGCATGCTCGAGGATAGTCTTTTGCGCCACGTCGAAACCGGCGGCTTCGGGGCTGTTGATCAAAGCCTGGTAGGCGTCGAACAGCGCACGGTTCTGACCCAGTTCGGTAGAGTAGGCGCTCAACGCCGGCAGGCACGACTCATAGGCCTCGCGCAGTTCAGCGCTGTTGCACACCGCATTCAGGTGGCTGACCGGGCTCCAGGCAGCACCCAGGCGGTCGTTCAGTTCATCCATGGCCAGCACCAGGCCAGCCCAGGAGGGGTTCTTGCGCTGCTTGTCGAGGATCTCGGCAATGGCTTTACGGTTGTCGGCCAGGATCGCTTCGATCGCCGGCAACACGTGTTCGGCACGGATTTGCGAGAAGGGCGGCAGATCGTGGGATTGCAGAAGCGGGTTGTTCGCAGTCACGGTTTGGATACCTTGGCAGAAGAAACACTGCCCCATCTTAATTACAATCGACGCCGACCGCAGCAGGCAGCCTGCCTATCGGCACAGATGAGAGACGCTATCATGGCCATCCGAAGCTTCCAGCAACACACTCCGAAAGTTGGATCACGGGCCTTTATCGACCGTTCGGCGGTAGTGCTGGGCGATGTGGAGATTGGCGAAGACAGCTCGGTCTGGCCGTTGACCGTGGTGCGCGGCGACATGCACCGCATTCGTATCGGCGCACGCACCAGCGTGCAGGATGGCAGCGTGCTGCACATCACCCATGCCGGCCCTTTCAACCCGGACGGCTTCCCGCTGATCATCGGCGACGAAGTGACCATCGGCCACAAAGTGATGCTGCACGGCTGCACCCTGGGCAACCGCATTCTGGTCGGCATGGGCAGCACCATCATGGACGGCGCCATCGTCGAGGACGAAGTGATCATCGGCGCCGGCAGCCTGGTGCCGCCCGGCAAACGCCTGGTCAGTGGCTACCTGTACATGGGCAGCCCGGTGAAACAGGCCCGGCTGCTGAACGACAACGAGCGCGCATTCTTCTCCTACAGCGCCGGCAACTACGTGAAGCTCAAGGACCAGCACCTGGCCGAAGGCTACGACCAACCGGAATGATCCCGATTACCGAGACGAACATGCACCAGCAAAACATCCTCTTCGACCTCGACGGCACCCTGACCGACCCACGCCTGGGCATCACCCGCTCGATCCAGTACGCCCTGGCCAAGCTGGGTATCGATGAACCGGACCTGGCCCGCTTGGAACACTTCATTGGCCCGCCCTTGCTGCAAGCCTTCATGCAGTTCTACAGCTTCGACCAAGCCAAGGCCTGGGAGGCGGTGAACTTCTACCGGGAGCGCTTCCGTGTAACCGGCCTGTACGAAAACCTGGTGTTCCAGGGTGTGCCGGAGTTGCTTGAAGCCCTGAACGGGCAAGGCCGCACGCTGTACATCGCCACCTCCAAACCCTGGGAGTTCGCCCGTGAAATCGCCCGGCACTTCGCCTTCGACCACCACTTCAAGGTGATCTACGGCAGCGAACTGGACGGCACCCGAACCAACAAGGTCGAGCTGATTCGCCACCTGCTGGACGAAGAAGGGCTGGACCCGGCACAGACGCTGATGATCGGCGACCGCAAGCATGACCTGATTGGCGCACGCAGCAATGGCTTGCAGGCCGTGGCGGTGGGGTATGGGTTTGGTAGCCAGGAGGAGTTGATGGCGGAAGAACCGGCCTATCATTTTGCGACCTTGGCCGAGATGCATCAGGCATTTCTCAAGGCTTGATGGCCTTGGGGGGCTGCTTCGCAGCCCCAAAATCTCACTGGCTAACCATCAACCCCTGTAACGCCGCCTTCCTTTCAGTAATCGGCAACCGTCCCAGTTGCTCGACCCGCTCATAAAACCGCCCCCAATCCCCACCCACCTCGCGGAACAGCGCCTCAAACGCAGGCACCCATTGGTCATAAAGCCCGAACGGCAACAATTTGGCATTGTTCAGCGGCCCATACACCCAGGCGTCATAGCGTTTGTCACCCCCCCACTGGCCATCACGCACCTGCCGGTACTCGCGCCTCAAGCGCTCGAACTCGGCCCGCTTGGCCTGCCGCTTGTGCGCTTCGTCCAGTGTGCCTGAATAGATCGCCTGCAGCCGTTCACGGCTGGCCAGCACCAGCCGGATGAACTGCTCACGCTGCTGTCCCTGATCCCCGCCAATGGCGGCAAGCCCACGCGCCACGCGCCATTGCCGCGTGCCTTCCTGCTCGACGAAGGAGGCAAACGACTCGTTGAACTCGGTGTCGTTCTGCACATAAAAGCGCTGGTGAGCCAGTTCATGGAAGATCAGCGTGGCCAGGCGCTCGTCGCCCCAGCCCACCATCGAAGAGAGAATCGGGTCATCGAACCAACCCAGCGTCGAATACGCCTCCACACCGCCAACGTACACATCCAGCCCGTCTTGCCGCATCAGCGCCGCCGCCCCACGGGCCGCGCCTTGCTGGTAGTAGCCGCGATACGCCACGCACCCCGCGATCGGGAAGCAGTGCGTAACAGGCTGCAACGACAACTCGGGCGTGGCGAAGACATTCCACACCACATAAGGCCGGCCAATGTCGGCGTAAACCCGGTAGCTGTGGTTATCCGGCAGTTTCATCTGCTGGCTGGCGAAGACCCGCGCCTGTTCAGCGTGTGCCAGGTGCGATCGTAACTGCGGGGGTGTCGCCGGGTCGGCTATCACCTGCGCGACAGGCTGCCGAGCACGCAGCAATTGCCACTGGCCCTCAGCCAACTGCCCATAGTAGGCAACGCTGCTGCAACCGTTCAGCAGGAGCGCGGCCAGCAGGGGAACCAAACGGATGAAAACGCGGTCGAGTGCCCCAGGGCCTGAGCGCTGCATAAGAAAAAGTCGAAGCATCCGGGACTGTCTGACTCGCTCAAGGCCGATTCACTCCAAGACTATCTCGCCAAGGGGGAGTTTCGCCATGCGTGCATTGTTGGTCGCCGGTTCACTGTCGCTACTTTGTGCCTGTTCAACGTTGCCAGACCCGGACCCGAACCAGGCCTGGATCGACCTCACCCCCTACGACAACACGTCGCTGCACGCCGTGCAGGTCGACGAACGAGAGTGGGTCGACAGCCGCTATTTTGAGGTACCGCCTGGCAGCCACGAGCTGACCGTGCGCTACCAGTTTCCGGTTACCCCCAGCAATATCGGCCCGGTCGATGAGCCGCTGTGGCGCGATTGCCAGGTCAAGCTGACCTTCAAGGACTTCAGCGCCGGGCAGCGCTACCAGCTGCAAGCCGGCAGCATTGGCTTCCGCCCCTGGATCAAGCTCTACGACCAGCAGCAAAAACTGCTCGGCCAAGGCCTGCCTGCAGGCTGCCAACGCACCTGAACCCCGCAAACGGCGCTATGCTTGTACCTTGTACATCGCAAGTGGGAGTCTTGCCATGCGCCAGCCCATGATGCTGATCGCCCTCAGTGCGCTGGGGGCTTGCGCCAGCCCCTTGCCCCCCGTCGACCCCAAGCAGGCCTGGGTCGACCTCTACACCATGACCCCCGGCCGGGTGATCATGGCCGACCGCCTTGACGGGAAACGCCTGGAGGATGGCCGTTACTTCCAGGTAACGCCCGGCAAGCACGAACTGGTGGTGCGATTCGATTATGAAATCTACTCCGGCGGCATCATGAGCGAGCCCCGGGACCGCTCCTGCTACCTGACCGTGCGTTTTGACAACTTCAAGGCCGGCGAGCGCTATCGCCTGGAGGCACGGGCTCCGGTGATGGAGCCGCAAGTGCTGCTGTACGACGCCAGCCGCAAGGTGCTGGTGAACGAGCCTAGCGATGTGTTCTGTATTCCGTGAAATCCGGGGCTGCCACGCAGCCCCGGGTCTCATGGCTACCGGTCATTCTTTTGGTAGATTATCTTCTTCGTCCCGCCATCGCAGGTCCCGACCACCATATTCTGGTCCTTGACCTCGCTGTTGGGCACGATCTCCAAGGTGTAGGAAGGCACGCCCTGCGCCTGGATCTTGGCCTCGATCTCGGCTTTCAGCTCCTCGCACGGTTTCACTGCCGCCAACGTGGAGGTGGCGGCCAGGGAAGCCAACACGGCGATTGCTACGCGAATCATGGAACGGCTCCTGAAGAGGCAGCGTGCTGCCGACGCTGTTTAGACTACAGCAAACCGCCACCGTTGCGCCGCTTCAGCCAACCAGCGCGGCATCCAGGCTGATCTTCGCGTTCAGCACCTTGGACACCGGGCAACCTTCCTTGGCCTTGTTGGCTATCTCCAGAAACTGCGCTTCGCTTGCACCAGGCACCTTGGCCCTGAGCACCAGGTGCACGGCTGTAATGGCAAAGCCATCAGGCAGCTTGTCTAGCGTCACCTCGGCAGCAGTGTCGATCCGGTCCGCCGTGAGCCCCGCTTCACCAAGCATCATCGACAGCGCCATCGAAAAACAGCCCGCATGGGCTGCACCGATCAACTCTTCCGGATTGGTCCCCGGCGAGCCCTCAAAGCGGGTGTTGAAGCCATAAGGGTTCTGCTTGAGCGCGCCGCTTTCTGTGGAAAGCAGGCCAGTGCCGTCCTTCAGGCCACCTTGCCAGATCGCCGATGCTGTCTTTTTCATGCTGCCTCCTTGTCTTTCGGTTACGTGCTTATGGGTTCAGAGGCCAGCCGCCTACAGCAAGTTCAGACCAATCTCACAGCAAGCATTGAATCCCCCGAATATGCCCATACAGAGATCAAAAGGCCTCTGGCCAACCAACTTTGCGGAGGCTCCAATGACGCAACTGCGCGACCTGAAAATTTCCACCCTCGATCTGGTGCCGGTACGCGCCGACGCCGGCCCCGCGCAGTCGCTGCGCAATTCGCTGGACCTGGCACAACACGTCGAGCGCTTTGGCTACAACCGCTTCTGGGTGGCCGAGCACCACAACATGGACGGCATCGCCAGTTCGGCCACCTCGGTGCTGATCGGTTACCTGGCCGGGGGGACGTCGACCATTCGCGTGGGCTCAGGAGGGGTGATGCTGCCCAACCATGCGCCACTGGTGATCGCCGAGCAATTTGGCACCCTGGCCAGCCTGTACCCCGGGCGAATCGACCTGGGCCTGGGCCGTGCGCCAGGTTCAGACCAGATGACGGCTTACGCCTTGCGCCGAGACCGCGCCGGTGGCCCGGACGACTTCCCGGACGATGTCGAGGAGCTTTCGCGCTACCTCGGCCCACGCACCGATGATCAAAAAGTGATCGCCGTACCGGGGCATGACACCGACGTACCCATGTGGTTGCTGGGTTCCAGCCTGTTCAGCGCCCAGCTGGCCGGGATGCGCGGCATGCCCTACGCCTTCGCCTCGCACTTCGCACCGCGCTACATGCACGAAGCCATCCGCGTTTACCGCAACCACTTCAAACCATCGACCACGCTGGACAAGCCGTATGTGATGCTGGGCATTCCCATGGTGGTGGCCGAAACCGATGAAAAGGCCGAGTACCTGGCTACCTCGGTGTACCAGCGCATCCTGGCGCTGATTCGCGGGCAGAGCCTGATGCAAAAGCCGCCAGTGGAAAGCATGGATGGGCTATGGCTGGCGCATGAGCGGGATGCTGTGGGTAGCTTCCTGGGCCTGGCGATGATCGGTAGCCCGCAGAAAGTACGGGCCAAGGTGGAGGTGCTGCTGGAGCAAACCGGGGCGGATGAGCTGATCTTTACTTGCGACCTGTATGAACATGCAGACCGGGTGAGGTCCTATGAGCTGTTGGCGCAGGCCTTGAAAACCGAGTGACCTCCTTCGCGGGCTTGCCCGCGAAGGAGCCAACACTTCAACCGCGGCGGTACACAATCTCCTTGGTACCGGCCTCACAGCTGCCAATCACCTTGCCGGCCGGCTCGCCTTTGTTGACGATCTCCAGCTTGTATCCGGTGACGCCCTTGGCATCCAGCTTGGCCGCAATCTCCGCCTTCAGCTCCTCGCACGGCTTGCCCGCCGCCATGGCGCTGCCAGCCAGGGTCATAAGGCCCAGGGCCAGAATCAGTTTGTTCATCGATCGCTTTCCTTGTGCAGATGAAATCAGAAAGGGCGCCCGCCAAGGCGCCCCCTTCCTAAATACCCCATCAAGCCGGGATCATCTACCCCGGCGCAGCATCAGCTGTTGGCGATACGGAAACCGACTTTCAGCGTGACCTGGAAGTGCGCGGCCTTGTTATCGCGGATATGACCACGGGTATCGACCACTTCGAACCACTCCAGGTGCTTGATGCTCTTGCCCGCTTCGGCCAGGGCGTTGTTGATCGCCTCTTCGATGCTGGTGGGCGAAGACCCCACCAGTTCGATCTTCTTGTACGTGTGATGATCGGTCATGAGCGTTCTCCTTGGGTGACGGTGATTTTTTAGACTAGCAGCGCAGGCCTGGTTTATCTGCGAGCCGTCACCCATGGCCAAAGTTCGATCGCACTTTCACGCATACCAACGGTCGCACTCCTTACAGCCCATACTGCAAAGGAGAGTCAACATGCACCGTAACTCGCTGCGTAAAACGTCCCTGGAAAGCATGGAAGCAGAGATCGAGAGCCTTCTGAAAAGCCTGGAGAACCTCAAGCACGATGCGTCGGAAGAGTCCCAGAAGTCGGTGAAGGCAATCCGCAGCAACGCTGAGAGTGCCCTCCGTCATTCGCGCAGCCTGCTGAGCGATGCCTATGAAGAAGTGAAGCAACGCACACGTCAGACCGGCATCGCCACCCGCGACTACGCCCAGGAACACCCGTACACCACCGCTGGCGTGGCCATTGGCGCACTGGGCCTGCTGGCGGCCTACCTGATGTGCAAACGCAACTAGGCGCTCTGCCGCGCCAATTCGGCACGTAGCCACTGCGCCAACTGCTCGGCGCGCCCATCTGCGGCGCGCCTGGGCACCCACAATGCCAACGCGGCAGGGGTAGGGGAAAAGCCCCACGGCGCACTCAAGCGGCCCGCACGCAGGTCATCAGCGACCAATGGCTGTGGCGCAATCGCCACACCCAAGCCCGCCACAGCGGCTTCCAGCAAGTAATACAGGTGCTCGAACGCCTGGCCATAGTGAATGGCTGCAGGGTCCAGACTCTGCTCCAGCGCCCAGGTAGGCCAGGCCTGCGGGCGCGAGGTGGTGTGCAGCAGGGCTTCACCCAGCAACGCCTTGGCAGGTGCCCCCTGCAAGCGTTCAAAGCCGGCGTAATGGGGGCTCACCACTGGCCCGATACGTTCCTCGGCCAGTACATACACCTGCATGTCCGCAGGCCACGGGGGTTCGGCATACACCAGCAGCGCGTCCAGCCCAGGCCGCCGCGGGTCGAGGTCACCTTCACCCGCCGACAGGTGCAAGCGCAGCTCGGGCAAATCCGCCTGTAGCCGCCCCAGCCGTGGGATGAACCAGCGCGCCAACAGGCTACCGGAGCAGCCCAACACGAACGGCGCTTCGCTGACATCACGGCTGAGCTCGGCACACACGCTGCGCAGCCGGTCGAAGGCTTCGCCACTGGCATCGCGCAGGCGCACCCCGGCATCTGTGAGTTTGATGCCGCGCCCGTCCTTGACGAACAGGGCCACGCCCAAGTGCTCTTCAAGCACTTTGATCTGCCGGCTGACGGCACCGTGGGTCACATGAAGGGCCTCGGCCGCCTGGCTGACGCTGTTAAGCCGGGCAGCGGCTTCAAAGGCTCGCAGTGCATTGAGGGGAGGGAGGTCGTGGGCCATTTTACCTGTGAGTTTTTCTGACAAGTTTGCGCAATCTTATCGGTTTTCAGCCGGGCTTGCCGTGGTTAGAGTAAAGCCCATCACTCATTCATTACGCCCTGGAGCGCCCCATGACCCAGTCCCAATACCGCCCCGGCCCCGACGCCAACGGCCTGTTCGGCTCGTTCGGCGGCCGCTACGTGGCCGAAACCCTGATGCCACTGGTGCTGGACCTGGCCCGCGAATACGAAGCGGCCAAGGCAGACCCCAAGTTCCTCGAAGAACTGGCCTACTTCCAGCGCGACTACATCGGCCG
This sequence comes from Pseudomonas monteilii NBRC 103158 = DSM 14164, assembly GCF_000730605.1. Lineage (GTDB taxonomy): Bacteria > Pseudomonadota > Gammaproteobacteria > Pseudomonadales > Pseudomonadaceae > Aquipseudomonas > Aquipseudomonas monteilii. The sequence goes on from NZ_BBIS01000040.1 coordinate 78,902, forward strand.
CCCGAACCCGCTGTATTTCGCCGAGCGCCTGACCGAACACTGTGGCGGCGCCAAGATCTTCTTCAAACGTGAAGAGCTCAACCACACCGGCGCGCACAAGGTGAACAACTGCATCGGCCAAGTGCTGCTGGCCAAGCGCATGGGCAAGAAGCGCCTGATCGCCGAAACCGGCGCCGGCATGCATGGCGTGGCCACCGCCACCGTCGCTGCCCGCTTCGGCCTGCCTTGCGTGATCTACATGGGCGCCACCGACATCGAGCGCCAGCAGGCCAACGTGTTCCGCATGAAGCTGCTGGGCGCCGAGATCGTCCCGGTCACTGCCGGCACCGGCACCCTGAAAGACGCCATGAACGAAGCCCTGCGCGACTGGGTGACCAACGTCGAAGATACCTTCTACCTGATCGGTACCGTGGCCGGCCCACACCCGTACCCGGCCATGGTCCGTGACTTCCAGTCGATCATCGGCAAGGAAACCCGCGCCCAGCTGCAAGAAAAGGAAGGCCGCCTGCCAGACAGCCTGGTTGCCTGCGTGGGGGGTGGCTCCAACGCCATGGGCCTGTTCCATGAGTTCCTCGAAGAACCAAGCGTGCAGATCATCGGCGTCGAAGCCGGTGGCCACGGCGTACACACCGACAAGCACGCCGCCAGCCTGAACGGCGGTGTACCGGGCGTGCTCCACGGCAACCGCACCTACCTGCTGCAGGATGGAGACGGCCAGATCACCGACGCCCACTCGATTTCCGCAGGCCTGGACTACCCCGGCATCGGCCCTGAGCACGCCTACCTGCACGAAGTGAAGCGCGTCGAGTACGTCAGCATCACCGACGACGAAGCGCTGGATGCGTTCCACGCCACCTGCCGCCTGGAAGGCATCATTCCGGCCCTGGAAAGCTCCCACGCCCTGGCCGAAGCGATCAAGCGCGCACCGAAGCTGCCCAAGGACCACCTGATGGTCGTGTGCCTGTCGGGCCGCGGCGACAAAGACATGCAAACCGTCATGAACCACATGGCCGCCCAGGAGAAACAGGCATGAGCCGTCTTGAACAACGCTTCGCCGAACTGAAGGCCGAAGGCCGTTCGGCACTGGTCACCTTCGTCACCGCAGGCGACCCGGGCTACGACGCTTCGCTGCAGATCCTCAAGGGCCTGTCGGCCGCTGGCGCCGACGTGATCGAACTGGGCATGCCGTTCACCGACCCGATGGCCGACGGCGTGGCCATCCAGCTGGCCACCCTGCGCGCCCTGGAGGCTGGCCAGACGCTGGCCAAGACCCTGCAGATGGTTCGCGAATTCCGTGTGGATAACCACAATACGCCAATCGTGCTGATGGGCTACTACAACCCGATCCACCGCTTTGGCGTGGAAAAGTTCGTGGCTGAAGCCAAGCAAGCCGGGGTCGATGGCCTGATCATCGTCGACCTGCCGCCCGAGCACGACGCCGAACTGGCGACCCCGGCCCAGGCTGCGGGTATCGACTTCATCCGCCTGACCACCCCGACCACCGACGATGCGCGGCTGCCGCGCGTTCTGGAGCGCAGCTCCGGGTTCGTCTACTACGTGTCGGTGGCCGGTGTGACCGGTGCCGGCTCGGCGACCACCGAGCACGTGACCGAGGCCATTGCCCGCCTGCGTCGGCATACCGATCTGCCGATCAGCGTTGGTTTCGGCATTCGCACCCCGGAGCAGGCCGCGAACATCGCCCGCTTGGCGGATGGTGTGGTGGTGGGGTCGGCGCTGGTCGACAAGATTGCCCAGGCCACTAGTGCGGACCAGGCAGTGAATGATGTGTTGAGCTTGTGCTCGGCACTGGCTGAAGGGGTACGCTCGGCTCGCCATTGATTGCGAGGGCTCAGCCCTCGATCGCGGCACAGGCAATACAAATCTACCCACCAAAAATCGACAGTTTCAAAGGCCGCACAGCACCCATCCAGATCGCATGGTCCCGGTGGTCCGCCAGCTCATCCCCGGTCAGCGGGTGCATGAACACCACCAACCCCTTGCGGTACAGCGCCAACCAAGGCAACACCACCCCGACAAATTCCGGCTCGAACGCCAGCTGGCAACTCCAGTCCGGGTGCGGCCCCACCGGCTTCTGGTGCATACGCCCCATGGTCACAGGGAACAGCCGCGCCGCCTCCTCACACAGCTCACGTGCCTGTTCCATCGTTGCCGCGTCGTAATAAACGTGTGCGTGGTAACCCTTGATTCTTTGCACGATAACTCCCGATTACACCGCCATCAGCCACTGCGCTCCTGCTCCAGCCAGCTGACGAACCGCTCGATCAACGCCCCGCGCCGCTTGCGCGGCGGCAAAACCAGATAATAGCCCCGACTCGACGTCAGGCTCCCCTCTAATGGCCGACATAGCAAGCCTTGATCCACCAGGCCATCCACCAGGTGCCGCCAACCAATCGCCACACCCTGACCAGCAATCGCCGCTTGGATCAGCAGGGTGTAGTTGTCAAAGCGCAACTGCCCCGCAGGTGGCGGGCTGGCCACGCCAAATCCGCGAAACACCCCCGCCCAATCAAACCAGCGGCTGGCCTGCTCGCCCTTCAAATGCAACAGGGGTAACTGTTGCAAAGCCACGGCTGACAAGGGTTTGCCATGAGTCAGCCGGGGGCTGCACACCGGGAACACTTCCTCATCGAACAGCCAGCGGCTTTCGCCCTGGTGAAAGCGCCCATCGCCAAACAGGACCGCCACATCGATGTCCGGCCGCAACATGCCCTGACTGCGCTCACCGGTCACCAGGCTCACATCCACCTGTGGATAAGCATCGTGAAAGCGCTGCAACCGGGGCATCAGCCAGAACGCGGCAAAGGCAAAGTCAGTGGCCACCTGCAGCACCTCGCGCTGGCCACGCCCGCTGGCTTGGGCAATGCCGTCATCCATCGCCTGCAATCCCTGATGCACCTGCTCGAACAGTACCTGTCCGGCTTCGGTCAGCTCGATGCCCCGGTAAATACGGTCGAACAGGCGCGTGCCCAGCTGGGCTTCCAGGCGTTTCACCTGCTGGCTCACGGCCGGTTGTGTGGTACCCAGCTCCAGCGCCGCGGCAGTAAAGCTGCGCAGACGCGCTGCCGCCTCGAACACGCGCAAGGTATCCAGTGACAGCTCGGCGAGGTGATCAAACATAAGCGCAGCTAATCCCAGTCATTGCCCGCCATGGGCTTTACCCATGTTAGCCACAGTCGCATCTTGGTAGGCAAGCGGTTCGCATAACCCTCAACGATGGAAGCCACCATGACGCGCCCGAATATCCTGTTCATCATGGCCGACCAGATGGCCGCACCTTTGCTGCCGATCTACGCCCCCTCGCCGATCCAGATGCCGCACCTGGGCCGCTTGGCCGAGCAGGCGGTGGTGTTCGACTCGGCTTACTGCAACAGCCCACTGTGCGCGCCGTCGCGCTTTACCCTGGTCAGCGGCCAGCTGCCCAGCCGCATAGGCGCCTACGACAACGCCGCCGATTTCCCCGCTGACGTGCCAACCTATGCCCACTACCTGCGCCGGCTGGGCTACCGCACAGCACTGTCGGGCAAGATGCACTTCTGCGGCCCGGACCAGCTGCACGGCTACGAAGAACGCCTGACCAGCGATATCTACCCCGCCGACTACGGCTGGGCGGTGAACTGGGACGAACCGGATGTGCGCCCCAGCTGGTACCACAACATGTCCTCGGTGCTGCAGGCCGGCCCATGCGTACGCACCAACCAGCTGGATTTCGACGAAGAAGTGGTGTTCAAGGCGCGCCAGTACCTGTACGACCATGTGCGCGGGAACGATGGCCGGCCGTTCTGCCTGACCGTGTCCATGACCCACCCGCACGACCCGTACACCATCCCCAAGCGCTACTGGGATCGCTACGAGGGTGTGGATATCCCCATGCCTCGCGCCGAGTTCAGCCAGTCGGAACTCGACCCACACTCTCAGCGCCTGCTCAAGGTCTACGACCTGTGGAACAAGCCGCTACCTGTGGAAAAGATCCGCGATGCCCGCCGCGCCTACTTCGGCGCCTGCAGCTATATCGACGACAACATCGGCCAGCTGCTGCAAACCCTGGAGGAATGCAACCTGGCACACGATACCGTGATCGTGTTCTCCGGCGACCACGGCGACATGCTCGGCGAGCGTGGCCTCTGGTACAAAATGCACTGGTTCGAGATGTCGGCACGGGTGCCGTTGCTGGTTCATGCACCAAAGCGCTTCGCTGCAAGCCGGGTCAGCGCCTCGGTCTCCACCTGCGACCTGTTGCCAACCCTGGTCGAACTCGCTGGCGGCGCTGTGGATAACCACCTGCACCTGGACGGCCGCTCACTGGTAAGTCACCTGCAAGGGCAGGGCGGCCACGACGAAGTGATCGGCGAATACATGGCCGAAGGCACCGTCGGCCCGTTGATGATGATCCGCCGTGGGCCGTACAAGTTCGTGTACAGCGAAGACGACCCATGCCTACTCTATGACCTGAGCCGCGACCCGCACGAGCGGGAGAACCTCACCGGCAGCCCGGACCATCAGGCGCTGCTGCAGGCATTGGTCGATGAAGCACAGCAGCGTTGGGACATCCCCAGCCTGCGCCAGCAGGTGCTGGCCAGCCAGCGCCGCCGCCGCCTGGTGGCCGAAGCGCTGGCCATCGGCAAGCTGAAAAGCTGGGACCACCAACCGCTGGTGGACGCCAGTCAACAGTACATGCGCAACCACATCGATCTCGACGACCTCGAGCGCAAGGCACGTTATCCACAGCCCGCACCCATGGATTGAGAAGAGAGGCCGCCATGCACAAGTTCTCCGCCGCCGTGTTCGCCCTGGCCATGGGCACCGCCACGGCCCACGCCGCCGACAGCGACGCGCAATGCAGCACCGTGAAAATGGCCGACCCCGGCTGGAGCGATATCGCTTCGACCAACGCCGTGGCCCGCCTGCTACTGGAAAGCCTGGGCTACCAGGTGAAAATCGACAGCCTGGCCGTACCGATCATCTACGGTGGCCTGAAGGACGGCCGTGTCGATGCCTTCCTCGGCAACTGGATGCCGGCGCAGCAAGGCTTCCATGACAAGTTCATCGCCAACGGCGATGTGCAGCAACTGTCGCGCAACCTGGAAGGCACCGAGTTCACCCTGGCCGTGCCCGACTATGTGTGGAATGCCGGGGTGAAGGACTTTGCCGACCTGCAAAAGCATGCCGACCAGTTCGACAAGAAGCTATACGGCATCGGCTCCGGCGCACCGGCCAATCTGTCGCTGAAGGAAATCATCGACAAGAATGATTTCAACCTCGGCCAGTGGAAGCTGGTGGAATCCAGCGAACAGGCCATGCTGGCGCAGGTCGACCGGGCAGTGAAGAAGCAGCAGTTCATCACCTTCCTTGGCTGGACACCGCACCCGATGAACGTGAAGCTGAAGATGCATTACCTGACCGGCGGGGAGAAGTGGTTCGGCAGCAAAGGCGAGGTGTATACGCTGACCCGCAAGGGTTATCCACAGGCCTGCCCGAATGCGGCGAAGCTGCTGGGTAACCTTAGGTTCACGCTGGACATGGAAAACAGCATCATGGCCGAGGTTGTGGACAAGAAGATCAGCTTTGATGAAGCAGCCAAGGGCTGGGTGAAGGCGCATCCCAAGTTGCTGGATGAGTGGTTGGCTGGGGTGACCACCAAATCTGACGGCAATGCCCTGGAGGCCGTCAAAGCCAAACTGTAATCTCGCAAGCAACACACCTCCCCTGTGGGAGCGGGCAAGCCCGCGAAGAGGCCACCGCGGTGGATGGCACCGGCTTTGCCGGTGTTCGCGGCGGTTCGACGCCTCGACATGCCCGCTCCCGCAGGGTTTGGCGAAACCTTAAGGATTGTGGATAAACCATGCATCGCCTTACTCACCTGCTGCCCTTCCTCACCTGGCTCCCCCGCCAATCGGGCCGCAGCCTGCGCCAGGACCTGCTGGTGGGCCTGAGCGGTGCCATCCTTGCCCTGCCGCAATCCATCGCCTACGCCCTGATCGCCGGCCTGCCCGCCGAATATGGCCTGTACGCCGCCATCGTGCCGGTGCTGATCGCTTGCCTATGGGGTTCATCCTGGCACCTGATCTGCGGCCCGACCGCTGCCATTTCCATCGTCCTCTACGCCAGCATCAGCCCGCTGGCCATGGCGGGCAGCGCCGATTACATCACCCTGGTGCTGCTATTGACGTTCCTCGGCGGCATCTTCCAGCTACTGCTGGGGCTTTTGCGGTTTGGCGCGCTGGTCAATTTCGTCTCCCATTCCGTGGTGCTCGGTTTCACCCTGGGCGCCGCCATCGTCATCGCCTTGGGCCAACTGCCCAACCTGCTGGGCATGGACCTGCCCAGCCAGGCTACTGCGCTGAAGACCGTGCAGGATCTGGCCAGCCATGCCGGAGAAGTCGACCTGCCTTCACTGATGCTTGGCCTGGCCACCGTGCTGATCGGCGTGACCTTGAAACTCTGGCGCCCACGCTGGCCGAGCCTGTTGATAAGCCTGATCCTGGTCAGCCTGCTGGCGTGGCTGTTGCCAGGCTTCTTTGATCATGTACCACGAGTAGCAGCCTTCACCGGGCAACTTCCCCCTTTTAGCCCGCTGCCCCTGCTAGACGTGGAACTGATGCTGCGCCTGCTGCCCAGCGCCGTGGCAGTAGGCATGCTGGGGCTGGTAACCAGCCTGTCGATTGCCCGCTCTCTCTCGGCACGCTCAGAACAACTGATCGACCCGGATCAGGAAATACGTGCCCAGGGCCTGTCGAACATCGCGGGGGCGTTTTTCTCTGGTTACCTGTCTGCCGGCTCCTTCACCCGCTCGGGCCTGAGCTATGAAGCGGGTGCCCGTTCGCCCATGGCCGGGGTGTTCTCGGCGCTGTGGGTAGCGTTGTTCGCCGTTACCGGCGCCAGGTTGATCGCACACCTGCCGATACCCGCCATGGCCGGCAGCATTTTGCTGATCTGTTGGGGGTTGGTGGACCATCGGGGGATTCGCGCGCTGTTCCGGGTCAGCCGCTCGGAGTTTCTGGTAATGGCACTGACGGCAGCGGCGACCTTGTTGCTGGAATTGCAGACGGCGATCTATGCCGGGGTGCTAGCGTCGCTGTTCTTCTATTTGAAGCGCACTTCACGGCCACGGGTACAGCAGACCCGTGAAGGTGATGCGGATGTATTGCGGGTGGGCGGGTCGATCTTCTTTGGTGCGGCGCATTACCTGCAGGTGCGCTTGCAGCGTTGCCAGGGGCCACATGTGGTGATCGATGCGCGGCAGGTGAATTTTATCGATTACTCGGGTGTGGATATGTTGCACCGCGAGGCCCGGCGCTTGATGCGAATGGGGGGGAGTTTGACTTTGCACCGGGCCAGGCCGCAGGTGGTCGAGGAGTTGCAAAAGCTGGAGGGTGTTGAATTGTGCCCGATCCGGTTTGAGGAATGACCTGACAATTTTGCCAGTTGTGCCAAAAACAAGGCTGCGGAAAATCAGAGGTATCAACAGCGCAAGGACTGCCTCATGGCGTCTTACACAGGGTTCATGGCCTTGATCCTTTTGTCATCCACTGCCTTCGGCGCAACCAGTGACGAATGCATCACCCAGGCGGAGCAGCGAATTTCCCGGCTCGAGTTGCTGATGAACGAACGGGAGGCCTACACGGGCAAGAAGCAATCGGCCGAGAAAATTGCTCACTATGACGAGCAGATCCGCCTGGAGAAATCTCGCCTCCAGGCGAATGGAGGTCGAGTCAGTTGCGCATCAGTTGACGCCGCAGCTCAGCCAGCACCGGCGCCGTGTCCGGACGCACTCCCCGCCAGATGAAGAAGGCTTCAGCCGCCTGCTCAGCCAGCATCCCCAGCCCATCCAGCACCTTGGCCGCCCCCAGCTTGGTAGCCCACTGGCAAAACGGCGTCGGCTCCTTGCCATACATCATGTCGTAGCAAACCGTGCGCCCGGCCTCGACCAGACTGTCGGCAATCGGCGGCAATTCCCCGGCCAGGCTCGCCGAGGTGGCGTTGATGATCACATCCACCGGCTCCTGCAACCAGGCAAACCCGCTGGCCACCACCGGCCCCAATTCATCGAACTCACGCGCCAGCTGCTCGGCCTTTTCCACTGTGCGGTTGGCGATTACCAGCGACTGCGGCTTGTGCGCCAGAATCGGCTCCAGCACGCCGCGCACGGCGCCGCCGGCACCGAGGATGAGAATGCGTTTACCAGCCAGTTCGACGCCGGCATTCACCGTCAGGTCGCGCACCAGGCCAGCGCCATCGGTGTTGTCGCCCTGCAAGGTACCGTCGGCCAGCTTGCTCAGCGTGTTCACTGCCCCAGCGCGCTGTGCACGAGGGGTCAGGCTGTCGCACAGGCGATAGGCCTCTTCCTTGAACGGCACCGTGACGTTGCCGCCACTGCCTTGCTTGAAGAAGCCGCGCGCGCAATCGCTGAACTCGTCCAGCGGCGACAGCAGGGTGGTGTATTCCAGGTCCTGGCCGGTCTGCTCGGCGAACAGGCGGTGGATCAGCGGCGACTTGCTGTGGCCGATGGGGTTACCGAAAACGACGTACTGGTCCATGGCGGTTCCTTGGTTGTCCACAGGCTTACTGGCCAAGCCAGTCGCGGTCTTGCAAGAAGTACTCGGTCAGGCGCGCTTCTTCGCTGCCGGGCGCAGCCTTCCAGTCGTAGCCCCAACGTACCTGCGGCGGCAGCGACATGAGGATGGACTCGGTACGGCCACCAGACTGCAGGCCGAACAGGGTGCCACGGTCGTAGACCAGGTTGAACTCCACGTAACGGCCGCGCCGGTATTCCTGGAACTCGCGCTGCTGCGGGGTGTAGGGCGTGTCCTTACGACGCTGGATGATCGGCAGGTAGGCGTTGACGTAGGCATCGCCGATGGCGCGGATGAAGGCAAAGCAGGTGTCGAAATCCCACTCGTTCAAGTCATCGAAGAACAGCCCGCCAATGCCACGTGGCTCACCCCGGTGCTTGAGGTGGAAGTAGCGGTCGCACCAGGCCTTGTAGCGCGGGTACACGTCGGCGCCGAACGGAGCGCAGGCCTGCTCGGCCACGCGGTGCCAGTGGATGCAGTCGTCTTCATTGCCGTAGTACGGGGTCAGGTCGAAGCCACCACCGAACCACCACACAGCTTCTTCACCTTCCTTTTCGGCGATAAAGAAGCGCACGTTGGCGTGGGAGGTAGGCACATGCGGGTTGTGCGGGTGAATCACCAGCGACACGCCCAAGGCCTCGAAACCACGGCCCGCCAGCTCAGGGCGGTGGGCACTGGCCGAGGGCGGCAGACCCGCACCGAACACATGGGAAAAGTTGACCCCGCCTTTCTCGATCACCTTGCCGTCGCCGATCACCCGCGTGCGGCCCCCGCCACCGGCTTCGCGCACCCAGGCGTCCTCGACGAAGCGGGCGCCGCCGTCTTCTGTTTCGAGGGCAGAGCAGATGCGGTCTTGCAGGTCGAGCAGGTAGGCTTTCACGGCCTCGGTGCGGCTAGTCATCGGGTCACCAGGAACGGGCAGGGAAGAATTCGCCGCGTAGCATACCACCGCCAGCGCGCGCGCCGCAGTTGACGGCGATCAAGCAAAGGCGTCCGATAGAAGGCCTTTACCCGATCCCGACGACAGGAGTGCGAGATGGCCAAGCGTATCCAGTTCAGCCAGCATGGCGGCCCGGAAGTGCTGCAGTTTGTGGAGTTCGAACCCGCCCCACCGGGGCCGCAGCAGGTGCGCGTGCGTAACCATGCCATCGGCCTGAACTTCATCGATACCTACTTCCGCAGTGGGTTGTATGCGCCGCCGTCCCTGCCTTCAGGCCTGGGCACCGAGGCTGCCGGTGTCGTCGAGGCCGTGGGCGAAGGCGTCACGCGGCTGAAGGTAGGTGACCGTGTGGCCCATGCCGGTGGCCCCCTGGGGGCGTACAGCGAGGTGCATACGTTGCCGGAGGCCAACCTGGTCAAGCTGCCCGACAGCATCAGCTTCGAGCAGGCAGCGGCGGTGATGCTCAAGGGTTTGACCGTGCAGTACCTGCTGAAACAGACCTATGAGGTGAAGGCGGGTGACGTGATTCTGTTCCACGCGGCGGCTGGCGGTGTGGGTTCGCTGGCGTGCCAGTGGGCCAAGGCCTTGGGCGCCAAACTGATCGGTACCGTGAGTTCTGCCGAAAAGGCCGAGCGGGCCAAGGCGCTGGGGGCGTGGGAAACCATCGACTACAGCCGTGAAGATGTCGCCAAGCGCGTGCTGGAGCTGACCGATGGCAAGAAATGCCCGGTGGTGTACGACGGCGTGGGCGCCGATACCTGGCTGACTTCGCTGGACTGCCTGCAACCGCGTGGATTGATGGTGAGCTTCGGCAATGCCTCGGGCGCGGTGAGCGGGGTGAACCTGGGTATTCTGGCGCAGAAGGGCTCGCTGTATGTCACACGCCCAACGTTGGCGAGCTATGCCAACAATGCCGAGAACACTCAGGCCATGGCCGATGACCTGTTTGCGATGATTGCGAGTGGCAAGCTGGTTGTGGATATCCAGCAGCGGTATCCATTAAGTGAGGCGGCCAAGGCGCAGGCGGAGCTGTCGGCGCGCAGGACCGTGGGGTCGACTGTACTGATCCCCTGAGCCGGGCACTTCACCTGTGGGAGCGGGCATGCCCGCTCCCACAGGGGCCCGAGCCCACCCGCAAGCGCTGTGGATAGATTCAGCCTGGTCGCACCACTTCGCCAGTAGCCAGATTACGAATCACACTCGGATTCTTCCGCCCGCCCAGCGCCCCGCCGAGCACCAGGTCCAACTGGCCATGGAAGTACTGCTCCACCCGCAACCGGGTCTTCGCCGCCGGGCGCCCGCCGGGGTTGCACGAGGTGGAAATCAGCGGCCCCACCAACGCACACAACTCACGCACCACCGGGTGGTCGCTGACCCGCAGCGCCACGGTGTCATGCTGCCCGGTCACCCATTCAGGCAACAGGTCCTGATGCGGCACCAACCAGGTGTTCGGCCCCGGCCAGGTGCTGCCCATGCGGTCGATCCAGTCTTCTGGGAAGTCCTCGAACAGAAAATCGAACTGGCGGATGTTGTCGGCGATCAGGATCAGCCCTTTATCCACAGGCCGCGATTTCAGCGCCAGCAGGCGATACACCGCGTCCTCGTTCCACGGGTCGCAGCCCAGGCCCCAGACCGCTTCCGTCGGGTAGGCGATCACCGCGCCCGCCCGTACCTCACGTGCGGCTTGTTGCACACGAAAACTGCTCACCATTGCTGTCTCTCCGCCTATATACCTTGCTTGTGTGCAGTGTACTTAGCCCGCACGGGCAAACCAACGCCCGGCTTCATTGCTGACCCGGCCTTCCAGCTCCAGCTCGGTCAGTTGCGCCAGCACTTCGGCGAGCGGCAGCTCGCTGCAATGCGCCAGGCTTTCGCTGGTTTGCGGCGCGGCATGCAGCAGGGCAAGCAGGGGATGGTCGAATTTGTCCACAACGGCGGGCGGCAGGTTTTGCCAGCCCTGCAAGCTTTCGAGGATCTGATCCACGCTTTCCACCAGCAGCGCGCCATCGCGGATCAACTGGTGGCAGCCCTTCGAACCCGGGTGGTGAATGGAGCCCGGAATCGCATACACCTCGCGGCCTTGCTCAGCCGCCAGGCGGGCGGTGATCAGCGAACCACTGGCCAGGCTGGCTTCGACCACCAGCACGCCCAGCGACAGCCCACTGATGATGCGATTGCGCCGTGGGAAGTTGCCGGGCAATGGCCCGGCATTCAGCGGGTACTCGGAAACCAGTGCGCCGCCATGGTCGATCATCGCCTGTGCAAGCTCCAGGTGCCGCTGTGGATAAAGTTTTTGCAACCCCGTGCCAAGCACGCCAATCGTACCCCCACCAGCCTGCAACGCAGCCCGATGAGCGGCACCATCGATACCCACAGCCAAGCCGCTGGTGATAATAAAACCGGCCTGCACCAGGTAGCGGGAAAATGCCGCAGCGGTGTCGAGCGCCGGTGGTGTGGCACGCCTGCTGCCCACAATAGCCAACTGTGGACGTTCGAGCAACGCAGGTTCGCCAGCCACGAAAAGCAGCGGTGGCGCATCGTCGATTTCCGCCAGCAATGCAGGGTAATCGGGGCCGTCCCACATCAGTAAATGCTGGCCAGGTCGCTCTAGCCAGGCCATTGCGGCCAGTGCGCCATCGCGCACTTCGGCACTGCGTCGCGCGTCAATGGTGATCTGTGGGATGCCCAGTGCACGCCAGGCCGAACCCGGTGCACTGAGTGCAGAGGAGGCACTGCCAAAGGCATCGAACAACGTGCGAAAACGTCGCAGTCCCATCCCGGTCAGGCAGTGCAGGCGTAATCGTGCATCCAGTTCGGCAGGCGAACAGAGCGACGAATGGTGAATTGGCATAGGGATCATCCTTGATCGAAATAGGGCCATTTACGTGGCACAACCTGTGGATAACTCTGTGAGTAACACTTTGAAAAGCTGTCCATTGATTGAAGGCTATCAAGCCCATAAACACCCTAGACGAGCTTGCCAGGTGCCGAAATCCTCGTTTCCCTTTATTATGTGTGCTCAGTTTTCAACCGAACGCACAGTGACTGCCTGACCTTATGGCCATCTTGAACATTCTCGAATTCCCGGACCCGCGCCTGCGCACCATCGCCAAGCCGGTGACGGTGTTCGACGACGCCCTGCGTCAGCTGATCGACGACATGTTTGAAACCATGTACGAAGCCCCTGGCATCGGCCTGGCCGCCACCCAGGTGAACGTGCACCTGCAGGTCGTGGTCATGGACCTCAGCGAAGACCGCAGCGAGCCGCGCGTCTTCATCAACCCCACGGTCGAAGAGCTGACCCATGACATGGGCCAATATCAGGAAGGCTGCCTGTCGGTACCGGGCTTCTACGAGAACGTCGACCGCCCGCTGCGCGTACGGGTCAAGGCCCAGGACCGGGACGGCAAGCCGTACGAGCTGGAATGCGAAGGCCTGCTGGCGGTGTGCGTGCAGCACGAATTCGATCACCTCAACGGCAAGCTGTTCGTTGACTACCTGTCGCAGCTCAAGCGCGACCGGATCAAGAAGAAGCTGGAAAAGCAGCACCGCCAGCAAGCCTGATCCCCACCTTCCAGAAGGCTTGCTCCGGCAAGCCTTTTTCTTTTTTGAAGCGAGAACTCCATGCGCATCGTCTTTGCAGGCACTCCAGAGTTTGCCGCCGAACACCTCAAGGCCCTGCTCGACAGCCCGTACGAAATCGTGGCTGTCTACACCCAGCCTGACCGCCCTGCCGGCCGTGGCCAGAAGCTGATGCCAAGTGCGGTCAAGGCGCTGGCCGTGGCCCATGACATCCCAGTGTTCCAGCCGCAAACCCTGCGCAACGCCGACGCACAGGCTGAACTGGCCGCACTGAAGCCGGACCTGATGGTGGTGGTCGCCTATGGCCTGATCCTGCCGCAGGTGGTGCTGGATATCCCCCGCCTGGGCTGCATCAACAGCCATGCCTCCCTGCTGCCACGCTGGCGCGGTGCCGCACCGATCCAGCGCGCCGTGGAAGCCGGCGACGCCGAGAGCGGTGTGACCGTGATGCGTATGGAAGCAGGCCTGGACACCGGCCCGATGCTGCTCAAGGTAGTCACCCCGATCAGCGCCGAAGACACCGGCGGCAGCCTGCACGACCGCTTGGCCGAGATGGGCCCGCCAGCAGTCGTCCAGGCCATTGCCGGCCTGGCCGACGGTTCGCTGCAAGGCGAAGTTCAGAACGACGCCCTGGCCACCTACGCGCACAAGCTGAACAAGGACGAAGCACGCATCGACTGGAGCCGCCCGGCCGTCGAGCTGGAACGCCTGATCCGTGCCTTCAACCCGTGGCCGGTTTGCCACAGCTCCCTCGATGGCGAAAGCGTGAAAGTGCTGACCGCCAACTTGTCCACAGCGACAGGCACCCCCGGCGAGATCCTCTCCGCCAGCAAGGACGGCCTGGTGGTCGCCTGCGGTGACCAGGCCCTGAGCCTGACCCGCCTGCAACTGCCCGGCGGCAAGCCGCTGAACTTCAGCGACCTGTTCAACAGCCGTCGCGAGAAATTCGCCAGCGGCAAGGTGCTGGGCCAATGAACCCACGCCTCGCCGCCGCCCGTGCCCTTGCCGCTGTACTTAGCGGCAAGGCTTCGCTGAACAGCTCGCTGCCGGCGCAGCTGGACAAGGTCGACGAGCGCGACCGTGGCCTGACCCAGGACCTGGCGTTCGGCACCGCACGCTGGCAGCCTCGCCTCGACCTGCTGGCCGCGCAACTGCTGCAAAAGCCGTTCAAGGCCGCCGATGCCGATGTGCAGGCGCTGCTGCTGGTCGGCCTGTATCAGTTGTTCTACACCCGTATTCCCGCCCACGCCGCCATCGGCGAAACCGTCGGCTGTGCCGACAAGCTGAAGAAACCGTGGGCCAAAGGGCTGCTCAATGCCGTACTGCGCCGCGCCCAGCGCGAAGGCGAGGAGCTGTTGGCAAGCATGGAGCGCGACCCGGTGGTACGCACCGCCCACCCGCGCTGGCTGCAGAAATCGCTGAAAGCGTTCTGGCCGGAGCAGTGGGAAGCCATCTGCGCCGCCAATAACGCCCACCCACCGATGATTTTGCGAGTAAACCGCCGTCATCACAGCCGCGATGCCTATTTGGCCCTGCTGGCCGAAGCTAGCGTGGCCGCCAGTGCCTGCCAGTTCAGCCGTGACGGCATCGTGCTGGCCGAAGCCTGCGACGTACGTGGCCTGCCAGGCTTTGCTGAAGGCTGGGTGAGCGTGCAGGACGAAGCCGCGCAACTGTCTGCCGACCTGCTTGAACTGGCCCCCGGCCAACGCGTGCTGGACGCCTGCTGTGCACCCGGAGGCAAAACCTGCCACCTGCTCGAAGCCGAATCTGACCTGGCCCACGTAGTGGCCATCGACCTTGAAGCCAAGCGCCTGACCCGCGTACGCGAGAACCTCGACCGCCTCAAACTCGACGCCGAGCTGATCGCCTGCGATGCCCGCGACACCGCCAGCTGGTGGGACGGCAAGCCGTTCCAGCGCATCCTGCTCGACGCCCCGTGCTCGGCCACTGGCGTGATCCGCCGCCACCCGGACATCAAGCTGACCCGTCAGGCCGACGACATTCCGGCCCTGGCTTCGCTGCAAGGCGAGCTGCTGGATGCCCTGTGGCCGACCCTGGAAGTGGGCGGCATGCTGCTGTACGCCACCTGCTCCAGCCTGCCGACCGAGAACACCGAAGTGATCGACGCCTTCCTGGCCCGCACCCCGGGCGCCCGTGAGCTGGACCTGGCAACCGAGGCCGGGCTGCGCCAGCCCCACGGTCGCCAGCTGCTTGCCCAGGAAGGCGGCCACGACGGTTTCTACTATGCCAAGCTGATCAAGATCGCCGCCTCGCGCGGATAAGAACAAAAGGTAGGGAGTAGCGGATGAAGATCATCATCCTCGGCGCAGGCCAGGTAGGCGGTACGCTGGCAGAGCACCTGGCCAGCGAAGCCAACGACATCACCGTGGTCGACACCGATGGCGACCGCCTGCGCGACCTGGGCGACCGCCTGGACATCCGCACCGTGCAAGGCCGCGGCTCGCTGCCGACGGTGCTGCGCCAGGCAGGCGCTGACGACGCCGACATGCTGGTAGCGGTGACCAACAGCGATGAAACCAACATGGTCGCCTGCCAGGTAGCCTATTCGCTGTTCCACACCCCGACCAAGATCGCCCGGGTACGCGAGTCGGCCTACCTCACCCGCGAAGAGCTGTTCGACAACGACCATATCCCGGTCGACGTGCTGATCAGCCCCGAGCAGGTGGTGACCAACTACATCAAGCGCCTGATCGAACACCCAGGCTCGCTGCAGGTGATCGATTTCGCCGAAGGCAAGGCCCAGTTGGTGGCGGTAAAGGCTTACTACGGTGGCCCGCTGGTCGGCCAGCAACTGCGCCAGATTCGTGCGCACATGCCCAACGTCGATACCCGCGTGGCGGCCATCTTCCGCCGCGACCGGCCGATCACCCCACGGGGCGACACGGTAATCGAAGCTGACGACGAAGTGTTCTTCATTGCCGCGAAGAAGGACATTCGCGCCGTGATGGGCGAGCTGCGCCGCATCGACGAAACCAACAAGCGCATTGTCATCGCCGGGGGCGGGCAGATCGGCGAACGCTTGGCCGAGGCCATCGAAAGCCGCTACCAGGTGAAGATCATCGAGATGAGCCCGGCCCGTTGCAGGCACCTCTCCGATACCCTGGAAAGCACTGTGGTGCTGCAGGGCAGCGCGTCGGACAAGGACCTGATGCTCGAAGAGAACATCGCCGACGCCGATATTTTCCTGGCCCTGACCAACGACGACGAAGCCAACATCATGTCGTCGCTGCTGGCCAAGCGCCTGGGCGCGGGCAAAGTGATGACCATCATCAACAACCCGGCCTATGTCGACCTGGTGCAGGGCGGCGATATCGACATTGCCATCAGCCCGCAGCTGGCCACCATCGGCACCCTGCTCGCGCACGTGCGCCGTGGCGACATTGTCAGTGTGCACTCGCTGCGCCGTGGCGCAGCCGAGGCCATCGAAGCGGTGGCGCACGGGGATTCGAAGTCGAGCAAGGTGGTGGGCAAGGCGATCGAGGATATTGCCCTGCCGCCGGGCACCACCATTGGCGCGATCATTCGTGACGAAGAGGTGATGATTGCCCACGACGACACCATGATCGAGTCGGGTGACCATGTGATCCTGTTCGTTGTGGATAAAAAGCATATTCGGGATGTGGAAAAGCTGTTCCACGTCGGCTTGAGTTTCTTCTAGGAGAAGAGGGCATGCGCGAATCGCTGGAGAAGATGCTGGCCAAGGGTGTGGATAACCCGCTGCTGAGGTTTGGCTTGGGCAAGGCCTGGCTGGATGAAGGCAACGGCGCTGAAGCGGCGGAGCACCTAGCTCGGTGTGTTGAGCAGGATCCGAAGTACTCCGCAGCCTGGAAGCTGCTGGGCAAGGCGCATCAGTTGCAGGGTGACCTGGCAGCGGCGCGCAAAGCCTGGGAGGAGGGGATCGAGGCAGCTCTTGCCCATGGGGACAAGCAGGCCGAGAAAGAGATGACCGTTTTCCTCAAGAAGCTCAACAAAGCATCGGGTTGACGCGGTCCCTGTAGGAGCGGGTTCACCCGCGAATGCGATGTTGGATTTAGCGACGCATTCGCGGGTAAACCCGCTCCTACAGGGGACGGTGAAAGGCTTAATACCAGCGTGGCTCGCCCGCCGGGCGCTTCTTGAAGCGCTTCATGCTCCACATGTACTGGCTCGGGTACTCGCGCACATAGCGCTCGACCACCTTGCTCATCGCCGCCGCCGACTCGGTCACGTCAGTGCTATACATCGCCTCCGGCGCCGCCTCCAGGAACACCTTGAAGCCCGAGCCATCCGGCAGCCGCAGCGCATGCAGGAACACCCCTACCGCCTTGCCACCGGCCAGCATGTTCGGCACGAACTTGCTGGTCAGCGCCTGGGTACCGAGAAACGGCACGAACACGCCCGCCGATTCCGCCGGCTCCGGGTCGGCAGGGATGCCCACCTGGCCACCCCGGCGCACTTCCTTGATCACGCTGAGAATGCCTTCCTTGGTCGAAGGCGCCACGCGGTTGCCCATCTGCACGCGCTGCTCGCGCAGCAGGTCATCCACCGCCTTGAGCTTGGGTGGGCGGTAAAAGATGATTGGTTTGCACTGGTTGCAGTAGAAGTGGTTCAGCACTTCCCAGTTACCCAGGTGGCTGGTAATGCCCACCACACCCTTGCCCGAAGCCAGGGCCTGTTCCAGCACTTCCAGGCCGTGCACTTCCTTGACCAGCTCCAGCGAGCGCTGTGGCGGCCAGATCCAGGCACAGGCACTTTCGACAAAGGACTTACCAATATCCCGTAGTGCCTGGCCAACCAGTTGCTCACGGGCAACCGGGTCCATCTCCGGGAAACACTTGGCCAGGTTGATGCGCACCACGTTGCGCGAACTGTTGGGGATCTTCCACATCAGCCAGCCAATACCCGCGCCGACGCGCTGTACAGCGCCCCAGGGCAGCTTGGCAAACAGGCGCAGCACCCCGACCATCAGGGCGCCCTTGAACTTTTCCACAGGCGAATTCCTTATTTCAGCAAGGCGCGCATTGTAACCCCTCAGCGCAACAAGGCGGCGTAGCGATCGCAATCGGTGGTGTGGTCCATGACCATGCCGGTGGCCTGCATGAAGGCGTAGCAGATGGTCGGGCCGACGAAAGTGAAGCCGGCTTTCTGCAGGGCCTTGCTCATGGCCTTGGCTTCATCGGTGACCGCCGGCACATCGCTACGGCCCGCGAAATGGTTGACCTTCGGCTCCCCGCCAACGAACGACCATAACCACTCGGCAGGGTTATCCACAGCCAGCCAGGCCTGCGCGTTGCGCCGGGCGGCCTTGAGTTTGAGCCGGTTGCGGATGATGCCGGCATCCTGCATCAGTTCTTCGATGCGTTCGTCGCTCATGGCGGCCAACTGCACAGGGTCGAAGCCGTACATCACCTCGCGATAACGCTCGCGTTTGCGCAAAACAGTGATCCACGAAAGCCCCGCCTGGAACCCTTCAAGCAAAAGCATCTCGAAGAGCAACGCCGGGTCGCGCTGTGGCGTTCCCCATTCCTGGTCATGGTAGGCCTGGTACAACGGATCGTCGGTACACCAAAAGCAGCGTGGCATTAAGGCTCCAATGAGTAGAGGGCGAGGCGAATCAGGTTATACTCCCGCTCTTTACATCCGCATCCCCAGATACAGGTGAATTTCGTGAGCCAGCCTACGCCAGCCGTGCGTACCTTCCAAGACCTGATCCTCGCCCTGCAAAACTACTGGGCAGCTCAAGGTTGTGTGGTGCTTCAGCCCTACGATATGGAAGTAGGCGCCGGCACTTTCCACACCGCAACATTCCTGCGCGCCGTGGGTCCAGAAACCTGGAACGCCGCCTACGTGCAGCCCAGCCGTCGCCCTGCCGACGGGCGGTATGGCGAGAACCCCAACCGCCTGCAGCACTACTACCAGTTCCAGGTGGTGCTCAAGCCAAACCCGGCCAACTTCCAGGAGCTGTACCTCGGCTCGCTGAAAGCCATCGGCCTGGACCCGCTGGTGCACGACATCCGCTTCGTCGAAGACAACTGGGAATCGCCAACCCTCGGCGCCTGGGGCCTGGGCTGGGAAATCTGGCTGAATGGCATGGAAGTCACCCAGTTCACCTACTTCCAGCAGGTAGGCGGCATCGAGTGCTACCCGGTCACCGGTGAAATCACCTATGGCCTGGAGCGCCTGGCCATGTACATCCAGGGCGTCGACTCGGTGTACGACCTGGTGTGGGCCGATGGCCCGTTCGGAAAGGTCACCTATGGCGACGTGTTCCACCAGAACGAAGTGGAGCAGTCGACCTACAACTTCGAACACGCCAACGTCGACAAGCTGTTCGAACTGTTCGACTTCTACGAAAGCGAAGCCAACCGCCTGATCAAGCTGGAGCTGCCGCTGCCGACCTACGAAATGGTCCTGAAGGCCTCGCACACCTTCAACCTGCTGGACGCCCGCCGCGCCATCTCGGTAACCGAGCGCCAGCGTTACATCCTGCGTGTACGTACCCTGGCCCGGGACGTGGCGCAAAGCTATCTGCAAGCCCGCGCACGCCTGGGCTTCCCGATGGCCACCCCTGAACTGCGTGACGAAGTGTTGGCTAAGCTGGAGGCTGCACAATGAGTGCTCAAGATTTCCTGGTAGAACTGGGCACCGAAGAGCTGCCACCGAAAGCCCTCGCCAGCCTCGGCGAAGCCTTCCTGGCCGGTATCGAGAAGGGCCTGCAAGCTGCTGGCCTGAACTACACCGGCAAGCAGGTTTATGCCGCACCGCGTCGCCTGGCCGTGCTGATTCGCCAACTGGACGTGCAGCAGCCTGACCGCAGCATCAATATCGACGGCCCACCCCTGCAGGCTGCTTTCAAAGACGGCGAGCCGACCCAGGCTGCCCTGGGCTTCGCCAAGAAGTGTGGCGTGGAGCTGGCCGAAATCGACCAGAGCGGCCCCAAGCTGCGCTTCTCCCAGCACATACCAGGCAAGGCCACTGCCGGCCTGCTGCCGACCATCGTCGAAGATTCGCTCAACGACCTGCCCATTCCCAAGCGCATGCGCTGGGCGGCCAGCCGTGAAGAGTTCGTGCGCCCGACCCAATGGCTGGTAATGCTGCTGGGCGACCAGGTGGTCGACTGCACCATCCTGTCGCAGAAGGCCGGCCGTGAATCCCGTGGTCACCGCTTCCACCACCCGGAGAACGTGGTCATCACCACCCCGGCCAACTACGTCGAAGACCTGCGCAAAGCCTACGTGCTGGCCGACTTCGCCGAGCGTCGCGAGCTGATCAGCAAGCGTACCGCCGAGCTGGCCATGCAGCAGGAAGGCACTGCCATCGTGCCACCGGCGCTGCTGGACGAAGTGACTGCCTTGGTCGAGTGGCCAGTGCCGCTGGTGTGCTCGTTCGAGGAGCGCTTCCTCGAAGTGCCGCAGGAAGCCCTGATCACCACCATGCAGGACAACCAGAAGTACTTCTGCCTGCTGGACAGCGAAGGCAAGCTGCTGCCGCGCTTCATCACCGTGGCCAACGTTGAAAGCCGCGACCCGAAGCAGATCGTGCAAGGCAACGAGAAGGTCGTGCGCCCACGCTTGACCGACGCCGAGTTCTTCTTCAAGCAAGACAAGAAGCAGCCGCTGGAAACCTTCAACGAGCGCCTGAAGAACGTGGTGTTCCAGGCCCAGCTGGGCACTGTGTACGACAAGGCCGAGCGCGTTTCCAAACTGGCTGCCTTCATCGCCCCGCTGATCGGCGGCGACGCCCAGCGTGCTGGCCGTGCCGGCCTGCTGTCCAAGTGCGACCTGGCCACCGAGATGGTTGGCGAGTTCCCTGAAATGCAGGGTGTTGCCGGTTACTACTACGCGCTCAACGACGGTGAGCCGGAAGATGTGGCCCTGGCCCTGAACGAGCAGTACATGCCGCGCGGGGCTGGCGCCGAGCTGCCGCAGACCCTTACCGGGGCTGCCGTGGCCATCGCCGACAAGCTCGATACCCTGGTGGGTATCTTCGGTATCGGCATGCTGCCAACCGGCAGCAAAGACCCGTACGCCCTGCGCCGTGCTGCCTTGGGTGTGCTGCGTATCCTGATCGAGAAGCAGCTGGACCTGAACCTGACCGGTGCGGTCGAGTTCGCGGTCAAGCAGTTCGGTGCCAAGGTCAAGGCTGCCGGCCTGTCGGAGCAGGTGCTGGAATTCATCTTCGACCGCCTGCGTGCACGTTACGAAGACGAAGGTATCGATGTGGCCACCTACCTGTCGGTGCGTGCCCTGCAGCCTGGTTCTGCCCTGGACTTCGACCAGCGCGTACAGGCCGTGCAGGCCTTCCGCAAGCTGCCGGAAGCCGAAGCCCTGGCTGCGGTGAACAAGCGTGTGTCGAACCTGCTGAGCAAGGCCGAAGGCGCCATCGCCGAACAGGTCGAGCCGAAGTACTTCGACAATGCCAACGAGTTCTCCCTGTACTCGGCCATTCAGCAGGCCGACCAGGCCGTGCAACCGATGGCTGCTGCACGCCAGTACAGCGAATCGCTGGCCCGCCTGGCGGCCCTGCGTGACCCGGTCGACGCCTTCTTCGAGGCGGTGATGGTCAACGCCGAAGACGCCAAGGTACGCGCCAACCGTTATGCCCTGCTCAGCCGCCTGCGCGGTCTGTTCCTGGGTGTGGCCGACATTTCGCTGCTGGGGTAAGCCTTGAAACTGCTGATTCTCGACCGTGACGGGGTGATCAACCATGACTCCGACGCCTATATCAAGACGCTGGAAGAGTGGGTACCGATCCCAGGTTCGGTCGAAGCGATCGCGCAGTTGAGCAAGGCGGGCTGGACGGTGGCAGTGGCCACCAACCAGTCCGGTATTGCCCGTGGCTATTACACACTGGCAACCCTCGAAGCGATGCACGCGCGCCTGCGCGCGCTGGTGGCCGAGCAGGGCGGCGAAGTGGGCCATATCGTGTATTGCCCGCACGGGCCGGACGAGGGCTGCGATTGCCGCAAGCCCAAGCCTGGCATGCTGCGGGCCATCGCCGAGCATTATCAGGTCGGCCTTGAGGGCATCTGGTTTGTTGGCGACAGCAAAGGTGACCTGGAGGCCGCCCTGGCCGTCGGTGCACAACCCGTGTTGGTGAAAACCGGCAAGGGCGAGCGGACCCTGGAAAAAGGTGTCCCTGAAACTACACTGATTTTCGACGATCTGGCAGCTATCGCCAGAGAACTAATTTAATCAGTGCGCCTTCGGGCGCACTTTTCTCAGGCGGGCATGCCCGCAATGGTACAAGCCACTATGTCGATCCTGCAGGCGATCAGAATCTTTCTTTTTTACCTGCTGCTGGGCACCAGTTCGCTGCTGTGGTGCTCGCTGAGCTTTTTCGTCGCGCCGTTCCTGTCGTTCCCCAAGCGCTACAAGTTCATCAACGTATATTGGTGCCGCTGCGCGCTGTTCCTGGTGCGCACCATCCTCGGCATCGACTACAAGATCACCGGCGCCGAGAACGTGCCCAATGAGCCTTGCGTGATCCTGTCGAACCACCAGAGCACTTGGGAAACCTTTTTCCTGTCCCAGTACTTCTCGCCGTTGAGCCAAGTGCTCAAGCGCGAGCTGCTGTATGTGCCGTTCTTCGGCTGGGCCATGGCCATGCTGCGACCGATCGCGATCAACCGCGACAACCCCAAGGAAGCCCTGCGCCAGGTGGCGAGCAAGGGTGACGAACTGCTCAAGCAGAAGACCTGGGTGCTGATTTTCCCGGAAGGCACCCGCGTGCCCTTCGGCACTGTGGGCAAGTTTTCCCGTGGCGGTACCGCTCTGGCGGTAAATGCCGGGCTGCCGGTACTGCCGATTGCCCACAACGCGGGCAAGTTCTGGCCAAAGACGGGTTGGGGCAAACGCTCTGGCACCATCGAGGTGGTCATTGGCGAACCCATGTACGCCAATGGCAGCGGGCCACGTGCCATTGCAGAGCTCAACGACCGCGCCGCAGCGTGGAACGAGGCGACTCAGCGGGCCATGGGTTCGCTGCCGCCAGCAGAGGAAAAACCCCAGGAACAGACAGCTTGATTTTCTGTGGATAACTTGTGAGCAGTTTTTCGATAAAATGCTTAAAGTGATCTCTAAGTAATTGAATTATCTGTTTATTTCTACGTATGACATTTTTCTTAAAATCGTGCATAAGTTTTTTCGGGGCATAAAAAAACCGGCTTTTACAGCCGGTTTTTTTATGCCCTGTGGACAGCATCAGACCTTGTCGATATCCACATCCTTGGTTTCTTTGAGGCAGAAGATCCCCACCACCAGGCTCACCCCGGTCACCAGAATCGGGTACCACAACCCGTAGAAGATATCCCCGGTGTACACCACCAGCGCGAACGAAACCGTCGGTAGGAAGCCGCCGAACCAGCCGTTGCCAATGTGGTAGGGCAGTGACATCGAGGTGTAGCGGATACGGGTCGGGAACAGTTCGACCATTACCGCCGCCAAGGGGCCGTAGGTCATGGTCGCGATCAGAATCATCGCCACGATCAGCACCACCACCATCACCTGGTTGACCTGCGCAGGGTCGGCCTTGGCTGGGTAGCCCGCCTGCTCGATTGCCGCGCGCATGGCGGTTTCGTCGAAGCCATTGATGGCCTTGTCGCCAATATTCACCACTACATCACTGCCCGCCACGCTCACCGATTTGTACGGCAAGCCCTGCTTGACCAGGAACGTCTTGACCTTGTCGCACGGGCTGTCGAAACGCGCCTTGCCCACCGGGTCGAACTGGAAGGTGCAGCCTTGCGGGTCGGCGGTTACCACGATCGGCGCCTGACGGCTGGCAGCATCAATCTGCGGGTTGGCGTAGTGGCTCAGCGCCTTGAACAGCGGGAAGTACAGCACGGTGGCCAGCAACAGGCCGAGCATCAGGATCGGCTTGCGGCCGATACGGTCGGACAACCAGCCGAAGAACACGAAGAACGGCGCACCAATCACCACACTGATGATCAGCAGGGTGTTGGCCTGGGCCGGGTCCATCTTCAACATCTGGGTCATGAAGAACAGCACATAGAACTGTGCCGTGTAGAAGGTCACGGCTTGCCCGGCGTTGATGCTGAACAGGGCGGTAAGTACCACCTTCAGGTTTGGCCAGGAGGTGAACGACTCACGGATCGGCGATTTGCTGACCTTGCCCTGGGCCTTCATTTTCACGAACGCCGGCGATTCGTGCATGCTCATACGAATCCAGGTCGAGATGGCCAGCAGCACGATCGACAGCAGGAACGGCAGGCGCCAGCCCCAGGTTTCGAACTGGTCGCCGCTGATGTAGCGGCTGCCCAGTACCACCAGAAGCGAAAGCAGCAGCCCAAGGGTGGCGGTGGACTGGATGAAACCGGTGTGGAAGCCACGTTTACCAGGTGGCGCATGCTCAGCCACATAGGTGGCAGCACCACCATACTCACCGCCCAGCGCCAGCCCCTGCAGCATGCGCAGGATCACGAGGATGATAGGTGCGGCGATGCCGATGCTGGCATAAGTGGGCAGCAAGCCTACCGCAAAGGTGGACAGCCCCATCAGCACAATGGTGACCAGGAAGGTGTACTTGCGCCCGATCATGTCGCCCAGGCGGCCGAACACCAGCGCACCGAAGGGCCGCACCAGGAAGCCAGCAGCAAAGGCCATGAGGGCGAAGATAAAGGCGGTGGTGTCGTTCACCCCAGCGAAGAACTGCTTGCTGATGACCGCTGCCAACGCGCCATAGAGAAAAAAGTCATACCACTCGAAAACCGTCCCGAGGGATGACGCGAAAATGATCTTGCGTTCTTCACGGCGGCTGGAGCTGCTGGCCGCCGCACCCTGCTCTTGGATGTAATCCGACATCGTTGCTGTCCTCGGCCCGCAGGCCACAGTGATTATTCTTGTTGTTCCACTGTCGGCAGCCTCTGACCGCAAGCCGCCGGTACTGCACGCACCCGGTCAGGGCGTCGGTAACGCGTCTTCATTCAGATAGGTTTGGGTCGCAGCTCCTTTGAGAATCAGTTGCGCCGCCTTTTCGGCGATCATGAGGGTGGGTGAGCAGGTATTGCCGGAAGTGATCTGCGGCATGATGGAAGCATCCGCTACGCGCAGGCCGGGAATGCCGTGTACGCGCAGCTGGTTATCCACAACATCCAGTGCGCCGGAGCCCATGCGGCAGGTACCGACCGGGTGGAAGATGGTGGTGCCGATTTTGCCAGCGGCCTCGAACAGTTCTTCCTCGGTTTGCAGGCCCGGGCCCGGCAGGTATTCCTTAGGCTCGAACGCCGCGAGGGCAGGGGCCTGGACGATACGCCGGGTAAGGCGAATGGCATCGGCAGCGACGCGCAGGTCCTGTGGGTCGCTGAGGTAATTGGGGTCGATCAGCGGCGTGCTGTTCATGTCGGTGCTGCGGATGTCGATACGCCCGCGGCTGGCCGGGCGCAGGTTGCACACCGAAGCGGTGAAAGCCGGAAACTGATGCAACGGCTCACCGAAGCGCTCCAGTGACAGCGGTTGCACATGGTACTGCAGGTTGGCAGTGGCCTGATCCGGGCTTGAACGTACAAATGCACCCAGTTGACTCGGCGCCATGGCCAGCGGGCCACTGCGGTCATAGAGGTAGCGCAGGCCCATACCCATCTTGCCCCACAGGCTGTTGGCCATCTGGTTCAAGGTGCGGGTGTTGCGGATCTGGTAGATCAGACGCAGTTGCAGGTGGTCCTGAAGGTTGCCGCCCACCCCCGGCATATCGTGGCGTACACCGATACCCAGGCCTTCCAGCAGCTGACGCGGGCCGATGCCTGAGCGCTGCAAAATGCCAGGTGAACCGACGGCGCCAGCACACAGGATGATCTCGCGACGCGCCGCAAACTCGTGCCAGGCGCCTCGCCAAAACGCTTTCACGGCGCGCGCCCGGGTATTGTTGAGCAGTACCTGGTCAGCCTGTACGCCCGTCAGCACGGTAAGGTTGGCGCGGTCCCTGATCGGTCGCAGGAAGGCTTTGGAGGCGTTCCAGCGCACGCCGCTGCGCTGGTTGACCTGAAAGTATCCACAGCCTTGGTTGTCGCCGGTGTTGAAGTCGTCGACTTTACCGATGCCACTTTGCTCGGCAGCATCACGGAAGGCATCGAGGATCGGCCAGCTGTAGCGCTGGCGTTCGACCCGCCACTCACCTCCACCGCCATGGTGCTCGCTGGCGCCGGCAAAGTGGTTTTCGCTGGCCTTGAACAGCGGCAGCACATCCTTCCAGGCCCAGCCGTCATTGCCTTGCTCGGCCCAGCGGTCATAGTCAGCGGCCTGGCCACGCATGTAGATCATGCCGTTGATCGAAGAACAACCACCGAGAACCTTGCCACGCGGGTAGCCCAGGGCGCGACCGCCAAGGCCAGGCTGGGCCTCGGTCTTGAAGCACCAGTCGGTGCGCGGGTTGCCGATGCAATAGAGATAGCCGACGGGAATGTGAATCCAGGGATAATTGTCGCGACCACCCGCTTCCAGCAGCAGAACGCGGCAGGAAGGGTCGGCGGACAAACGATTGGCCAGCAGGCAACCGGCGGGACCGGCCCCTACGACCACGTAGTCGAAGACAGAATCGGCTGATGGCATGTGCAACCTCGGGCCTGTTTTTTTATTCTTGTCCCGATCCATCTTAGTGAGTAATTTCGCGGAGGAAACACGAGATTTCGCGCAGCCGCTGTGCGTTTTAGCACAGCGATCATCACTGCAACGGCGTGCGCCTGCAAAGGTTCTCGCCGTCTGGATGCATAGGGACAAGCATGTTCGACTGGAACGATCTGCGGTTTTTCCTCGAGTTGCAGCGCAGCGGCCGCTTACTCACTGCCGCCAAGCGCCTCAACACCACCCACAGCACCGTGGCTCGGCACATCGAGAGCATCGAGCAAAGCCTGGGCACCGCGCTGTTCGTGCAGCATGCCCAAGGCTACGAGCTGACCCCCTCGGGCCAGGCCTTGCTCAAACACGCCGAAGCCATGGAAAACGTCGCGCTGTTGGCGCAGGAAGAAATCACCCAGGCCATCACGCCGTTGGGCAAGATTCGCCTGGGGGTGACCGAAGGCATCGGCATCATGTTCTTCACCCCGCGCATGAATGCGCTGTTCGAGCGCTACCCCGGCCTGGAAGTGGAGCTGGTCGCCGTACCGCGTTTCGTCAGCATCCTCAATCGCGAAGCAGAAATCAGCATCCACCTGGAACGACCCAATGCCGATCTGCTGATCACCCGCAAGCTCACCGACTATCGCTTGGCGCTGTACGCCAGCGAAGACTATCTTGACCGCGCACCACCACTGCGCAACCGCGAAGACCTGGCCCGGCACAACTGGATCGGCTACGTCGACGACCTGCTGTTCAGCCAGGAGCTGCTGTTTCTCAACAGTTTCTGCCGAGCCCCGAACGTGGTGTTTCGCAGCACCAGCGTCATCGCCCAACAGGCCGCTGCCCGTGCCGGCCTGGGCATCGCCGTATTGCCCAACTACATGGCTCGCCACGACCCGACGCTGCTGCGCGTGCTGCCTGGCGAGACCATCCAGCGCAGCTACTGGATCTGCACCCGCCGCGAGCTGCACAAATCGGTGCGCCTGCGGGTGGTGTGGGACTACCTGCTGGCGCTATGTGCGGCAGAACAGCACGAATTGCTAGCCCAGTAGTGCCTTACCGGCCAGCAGCAAGGCCGCCACCCAACCAGCCACTGCAAACATCTGCTGCAAACGCGGCCCGGCCAGCCTGGCCGTCAATGGCCGTGCCAGCAGCAAACCCAGCACCGCGCCGGCGGCGAATGGGGCGCCTACCTGCCAATGCATGACCCCCGCCAGGCTGGCGCTGACCACACTGCCGGTGGATACCAGGGCGATTACTGCCAGCGAAGTGGAAACGATGCTGGCCATGCGTAAGTTGGTATAGCGGTTCAGCGCAGGGATGATGACGAACCCTCCACCCACACCCAACAGGCCGGACAGTAACCCGGACAACGCCCCGGTGAATGCCAGGGCACGCGCACAGGGAAGGGTCCAGCGCAAGCGGCCCTGCAACGGGTTCAACACACAGGGTTCGATATAGCGATGGGCGTCATTGGCCTCACCGCGCAGCTCCTTGGCAGCCTTGCGCCAGATACGCAGGCAGGCGTACACCAACACACCCGCGAACACCAACTGCAAGGGTGTATTCGGCAAGCGGTGCGCCAGCATCAGCCCGAACGGCGCGGCAACCACACCCACCATCGCAATGAACAGCGCCGCACGATAACGCACCAGCCCCTGTCGTAAGCCCAGCACCGCGCCAACCGCTGCAGCCAGACCTACGGCCAGCAGGCCAACCGGAGCGGCCTCGACCATCGACAGCCCCAGCCCGAACACCAACAAAGGCACTGCGAGAATGCCTCCGCCTGCGCCGGTCAATGCCAGGACCGCGCCGATGATCGCGCCCAGGCCCGCCCCCAACAATTGATGTTCGATCACTTCCCACCCTCTGCACCCAACGGCTGCGGCCGAGCCAGCCACTCGCGGCCCTTCAGCATGCCTTGCCAGTACAACGGTGGCAGCGCTTGCGCCTTCAGCAACCAGGCCAGGCGCGTTGGTTTGCGGCCATCCAGCAACCAGCTGGGGAAGCTCGGCGCCAGCTTGCCGCCATAGGTAAACTCGGCCAGGACGATTTTGCCGCGCTCTACAGTCAGCGGGCACGAGCCATAGCCGTCGTACTGGGCGAGGGTAGGCAACCTGCCCAATGCCACCAACACGTTGTTGGCCACGACCGGCGCTTGCTTACGGGCAGCCGCAGCAGTCTTGGCATTGCTGGTGTTGGCCACATCACCCAGGGCATGGATGTTGATGTACTTGCGGTGGCGCAGGGTATGCGGGTCGACATCGACCCAGCCAGCGTTATCGGCCAACGGGCTTTCACGAATGAAGGCCGGCGCCACCTGGGGAGGGACCACATGGAGCATGTCAAAGGCCTCGATGTGCGTTTCGCTGCTGCCGTCGGGCAGGGTGCACACGAAGGTGGCGCGCTTGTTCGGGCCATCCACGGCCACCAGTCGGTGGGAGAAATGGAGGTCCACGGCGTATTTGTCTATGTACTTCATCAGCGCGGGCACATAGTCCGCCACACCGAACAACACAGCACCAGCATTGAAGAAACTGGCTTTCACCGCCCCCAGATGGCCGTGGCGTAACCAGTGGTCGCAAGACAAGTACAACGCCTTCTGCGGCGCGCCCGCACATTTGATCGGCATGGGCGGCTGGCTGAAGATGGCACGGCCTCGCTTGAGCTTCTGCACCAGCTCCCAGGTATAGGGCGCCAGGTCGTAGCGGTAGTTGGAGGTGACACCGTTGCGGCCCAGGGTTTCGCTGAGCCCGTCAATGGCCGCCCAGTCCAGTGTAAGGCCGGGGCAGACTACCAGCTGCTCATAGCTGATGGCGCGACCGTCCTCGAGGACGACCAACTGGCCCAACGGATCGAAAGCCTGCACCCGCGCCTTGACCCAGCGTACCCCGCGCGGAATGGTCGAGGCCATGGTGCGGGCAGTGCTCGGTGCCTTGAACACACCGGCACCGACCATGGTCCAGCCGGGTTGGTAGTAATGCACTTCGGCGGGGTCGATCAAGGCAACGTCCAGCGACGGGTCACGGCTGATAAGGCTGGAAGCGGTAGCGATACCGGCGGCACCGGCACCGACGATGACCACCTTGTGATGGTCGGTATTGGCAGGGGACAACAAGGCAGGCATGGCGGTAAATCCTGGAAATCTGATTATGGGGTAGGGCAGTTACAGCTTGTTCAGCGGAATCTTCAGGTAGCTCACGCCATTCTCTTCCGGCGTGGGGAACTGGCCGCTGCGCATGTTCACCTGCACCGAAGGCAGGATCAGCACCGGCATATCGAGGGTCTTGTCGCGCGCTTCACGCATGGCGACAAAACTGTCTTCGTCGATGCCCTGATGAATGTGGATGTTGCTGGCGCGCTGCTCAGCCACGGTAGTGACGTACTGCATGTCGCGGCCACCCGGTAGGTAGTCGTGACACATGAACAGCCGTGTCTGGTCGGGGAAAGCCAGCAATCGACGGATCGAGCGGTACAGGGTGCGGGCATCGGCACCCGGAAAGTCACAGCGGGCAGTACCGTAGTCGGGCATGAACAGGGTATCGCCGACAAACACCGCAATTTCGCCAGCGTCTTCGATCATGAAGCTCATGCACGCGGGCGTGTGCCCCGGAGTGTGCAGGGCACGGGCATGCAGGTTGCCAATGCGGAAACCTTCCTCGTCTACGAACAGTACATCGAACTGGCTGCCATCCCGGGCAAAGCCGGGCTCAGCGTTGAATAACGCACCGAATACTTTCTGCACCTGAGTGATGTGAGCACCGATAGCGGTGTGGCCGCCCAGCTTTTGCTTCAGGTAGGCAGCCGCCGAGAGGTGGTCGGCATGCACATGGGTTTCCAGCACCCACTGAACGTCAGCGCCCAGCGCCTTCACCCGGTCGATCAACTGGTCCGCCGAGACGGTGCAGGTACGCCCTGATTTGGGATCATAGTCGAGGACGCTGTCGATCAATGCACACTTGCGCGTTTCGCCATCCATGACCAGGTAACTAATGGTTGAGGTCGCCTTGTCGAAGAAGGCTTCCACGTGAAGGTTGTTGCCGATGATCATCACGTTCTCCAGATTATCCACCGCACCTTTTACAGGCGTAGGCAGTGACAGGAGGTTTATCAAGATGCATGCCAGGCTTTTTACTGCGTATGGACCAATGAAATCGGCCAGGTGCCGATAACTGACAGCAATACTGACACCCCTTTTGACAGTCGACTGACAGCCAATGGCAGTGTTTGGCAGTCCTTGTTACCCTGCGCCGGTACTCCATACGGTGCCGTCATGCCTCAAACCCATCCCCTCATCCTAGCGCTGGTTTCCTACCTTGAGCACGATGCCCTGCCGACCATTGTGCTGGACACCGACTACAACATCCTGGCCGCCAACGCCGCCTATCGCCGCCAGTTCGGCCACCACGAGCAAGCCCCGCTGGGCGAAAAATGCCACAAGGTCTCGCATCACTACGCCGTGCCCTGCGACCAGGCCGGCGAGCATTGCCCGATGCGCAAAGCCTGGGACAGCAAGGTGCCGGAGCGGGTATTGCACATTCATCACACGCCACGTGGCCCTGAGCATGTCGATGTCGAACTGCGCCCGATCCTGGATGAGCAGGGAAGGGTGGTGGCCTTTGTTGAGCGCCTGACTACCATCGCCCTCGCATCGGCTCAGCCCCAAGAACAAGGCCTGGTCGGCCGGGCCCCCTCATTCAAGGTTGCCTTGTCCAGCCTGCAGCGCGCAGCCCCGGCGCAGATCCCGGTTTTATTGCAGGGTGAGTCAGGTACCGGTAAAGAGCTGTTCGCGCGCGCGCTGCACATGGGCAGCCCCAGGGCCAACGGCCCATTGGTGGTCGTCGATTGCACCGGCTTGACCGAGTCGTTGTTCGAGAGTGAGTTGTTCGGCTATGAGAAGGGCGCATTCACCGGCGCCAATCAGCGCAAGATCGGCCTGGCTGAGGCCGCGCATGGCGGTACCCTGTTCCTCGATGAAATTGGCGAAGTACCGTTAGCGATGCAGGTGAAACTGTTACGCCTTATCGAGTCCGGCAGCTTCCGCCCGGTGGGCAGCCTGCGCACGGTGCACTCGGACTTCCGCCTGGTTTCGGCCACACACAAACCGCTCAAGCAAATGGTTGCGCAGGGCACCTTCCGTGAAGACCTGTATTACCGCATCAGCGGTTTCCCCATTCGCCTGCCTGCGCTGCGCGAACGTGTAGAAGATCTGCCGCTGCTCGCGCAAAGCCTGTTACAGCGAATGGCTGGCAAGCCTACGCCCAGCCTGAGTGAGGATGCCTTGCAGCAGCTTAGGTTACATCCATTTCCGGGCAACATCCGCGAGTTGCGTAACATTCTGGAGCGCGCCCGTTTGTTTGCCGATGACGGGCTGATTCGGCCAGAGCATTTGCCGGAAGATATCGGGCCTACGGAGGTGGTCAAGGGACGCGGCCGTCGCACTGACCTGGGTGAACTGGCGCAGGCGCTGGAGCAGTTCAAGGGCTCACGCAGTGAGCTGGCCAGTCAGCTTGGCATGAGTGAGCGCACGCTGTATCGCCGCTTGAAGTCGCTCGGGCTGAACTAAGCGTGCGTCAGACTTTACCGGACCTTTACCTGCGCCCTGACATAAAAGGGCAAAAATCGTGGTCTGATCAGTTATCCGAATCTGGCAGTCAGTGAACGCCAGGCGTTAACAGGCAGAGGCCCCTCTCAAATGAAGAAAACCCTAACCGTGATCTGCGCCGCGCTCATGCTCAGCGCACCGTTGGCCAGCTTCGCACAACCGGGCCCACCCGACCGGCATGATGATGGCCCATCGCACCAAGGCAACCCGCCGCATGGCCAGCCAAAGCAGCAAGGCCGCCATGACAACGGCCGTGCACCTGAGTACCGCAACCCGAACTTCCGCCCGCAGCAGGGCATGCCTGTGCCTCACCAGCAGTGGCAACGAGGGCATGTGGTTGACCCACACTACCGTGGCGACCGCTACTGGGTGACTGACTGGAAAGCACGCCACTTGTATGCGCCACCACGTGACCATCGTTGGTTGTATGTGAATGGCGACTACGTGCTGGTGGCTATTGCCAGTGGTGTGATCGTTAACATTCTCAGCGGTTACTGATTTTCAGGCACTAAAAAGCCCGCATCAGCGG
Source organism: Pseudomonas monteilii NBRC 103158 = DSM 14164 (assembly GCF_000730605.1). Classification (GTDB taxonomy): domain Bacteria; phylum Pseudomonadota; class Gammaproteobacteria; order Pseudomonadales; family Pseudomonadaceae; genus Aquipseudomonas; species Aquipseudomonas monteilii. The sequence continues at coordinate 111,720 of NZ_BBIS01000040.1, forward strand.
GCTTTTTAGTGCATGGCGGATCACACCTGATCAGAAGTCCAGGTTCGATACCGACAGCGCGTTGCTTTCGATGAAGTCACGGCGCGGCTCGACCGCATCACCCATCAGGGTGTTGAAGATCTGGTCGGCTGCGATCGCATCCTCGATGGTGACCTTGAGCATGCGGCGCACGGTCGGGTCCATGGTGGTTTCCCACAGCTGCTCAGGGTTCATCTCACCCAGCCCTTTGTAGCGCTGGATGGTGTGGCGCTTGGTGGTTTCGTTCATTAGCCAGTCCAGGCCTTCCTTGAACTCGACGATTGCCTTACGGCGCTCACCGCGCTGAACGTAAGCACCTTCGCCCAACAAGCTGGACAGCTTGGCACCAACGTTGACTACGGTACGGTAGTCATTGCTGCCGAAGAAGTCCCGGTTGAAGGTGACATAGCTAGCCAGGCCGTGGGAGGTAACTTCCACTTCTGGCAACCATACGTTGCGCTCTTTATCTTCGCGCAGGCTGGCTTTGTAAACCAGGCCGGACTTCTGGCTGTTGCTCAGGCGCTCTTGGAACTTGACCAGCCAGGCTTGCATCACAGCGTGGTCACCCAACTGCTCCACAGTCACTTCCGGCAGGTAGATGAAGTGCTCGGTGATGTCTTCCGGATACAAGCGCGACAGGCGCTTGAGGGTTTTCATCACGCTGCGGAACTCATTCACCAGGCTTTCCAGCTGCACACCGGAAACCGCCGGCGCCGACTCGTCCAAGTGCAGGCTGGCATCTTCCAGGGCCGACTGGGTCATGTACTCTTCCATGGCCTCGTCGTCCTTGATGTACTGCTCCTGCTTGCCTTTCTTCACCTTGTACAGCGGTGGCTGGGCAATATAGATGTAGCCGCGCTCGACCAGCTCCGGCAGCTGACGGAAGAAGAAGGTCAGCAGCAGGGTACGGATGTGCGAACCGTCAACGTCAGCATCGGTCATGATGATGATGTTGTGATAACGCAGCTTGTCGATGTTGTACTCTTCGCGGCCGATACCACAGCCCAGCGCGGTGATCAGCGTGCCCACTTCCTGGGACGAGATCATCTTGTCGAAACGTGCTTTCTCAACGTTGAGGATTTTACCCTTCAGCGGCAAGATTGCCTGGGTACGACGGTTACGGCCTTGCTTGGCCGAACCACCGGCGGAGTCACCCTCCACCAGGTACAGTTCGGAAAGGGCAGGGTCCTTCTCCTGGCAGTCCGCCAGTTTACCTGGCAGGCCGGCGATATCGAGCGCACCTTTGCGGCGAGTCATCTCACGGGCTTTACGTGCGGCTTCACGGGCACGGGCAGCGTCGATCATCTTGCCAACGACAGCCTTCGCCTCGTTCGGATTCTCCAGCAGGAAGTCGGCGAAGTACTTGTTCATCTCCTGTTCCACGGCGGTTTTCACCTCCGAGGAGACCAGTTTGTCTTTGGTCTGCGAGCTGAACTTGGGGTCCGGCACCTTCACCGAGATGATCGCGGTCAGGCCTTCACGGGCATCATCGCCAGTGGTTGCCACCTTGTTCTTCTTGGCCAGGCCTTCCTGCTCGATGTAGCTGTTCAGGCTACGGGTCAGCGAGGAGCGGAAGCCCACCAGGTGAGTACCGCCGTCACGCTGCGGAATGTTGTTGGTGAAGCACAGCAGGTTTTCGTTGAAGCTGTCGTTCCATTGCAGAGCAACTTCAACACCCACGCCATCGTCACGCTGGACGTTGAAGTGGAACACCTGGGAGTTGACCGGCGTCTTGTTGGTGTTCAGGTACTCGACGAATGCGCGCAGGCCGCCTTCGTACTTGAAGAACTCTTCCTTACCGCTGCGCTCATCCTTCAGCAGAATGCCAACGCCCGAGTTGAGGAACGACAACTCGCGAATACGCTTGGCCAGGATGTCCCAGCTGAAGTGAATGTTCTTGAAGGTTTCAGCCGAAGGTTTGAAGTGGATGTGGGTACCGGTGGTTTCACTGTCACCGACAACCGCCATAGGCGCTTGAGGAACACCGTGAACGTAAGTCTGTTCCCAGATTTTGCCGCTACGCCGAACGGTCAGCACCAGCTTCTCGGACAGGGCGTTCACGACCGAAACACCTACGCCGTGCAGGCCGCCGGATACCTTGTAGGAGTTGTCGTCGAACTTACCGCCGGCGTGCAGCACGGTCATGATGACCTCGGCTGCGGAAACGCCTTCTTCTTTATGCACGTCGACCGGAATGCCGCGACCGTTGTCGCGCACACTGATGGATTCGTCCGGATGGATAATGACAGTGATGTCATCGCAGTGGCCGGCGAGGGCTTCGTCGATGGAGTTGTCGACCACCTCGAAGACCATGTGGTGCAGGCCGCTACCATCATCGGTGTCGCCAATGTACATGCCGGGACGCTTGCGTACGGCATCCAAACCTTTCAGCACCTTGATGCTGGAGGAGTCGTACGTTTGATTTTCGCTCATGCCTTCACTCCCGATGGTCGTGGGTCTGGGTGATACGGCCTTGTTCCACGTGGAACAAAGCAACTGGCGTTTCCGTCTGCCAGCCTTCCCTCAGTAATTCGTGATCTACACAGGTGATGAACACCTGGCAGCGTAATTCTTCAAGCAAGCGGCACAGCGCGCGGCGATGCTGGTCGTCCAGTTCGGACGGCAAGTCATCCACGAGATAAATACAATGACCGCGGCGAGCCTGACTAACGAGGTGGCCCTGGGCAATGCGCAATGCACACACCACCAGCTTTTGCTGACCACGCGACAGGATGTCGGCTGCATTGTTGGCAGCCAGACGAAGACGCAGATCAGCACGCTGCGGACCGGCCTGGGTATGGCCCATCTGCTGATCGCGAAGGAGAGAGGAGGCGAGTACTTCTTGCAGTTCCCGGTCCTTGTCCCAGCCTCGGTAGTAGCTCAGGGTCAACCCGTCCAGCTCGACCAGTTCGCTCAGGGTTCGCTCGAAGACGGGCTTCAAGGCCTTGATGTAGTTGCGACGGTATTCATCTATTTCCGCGCTGGCCAGGCACAGTTCCCGGTCCCAAGCGGCTTGCGAAGCTGGGTCAAGTGTACCATGACGCAACCATGAGTTCCGCTGTCGCAGCGCCTTCTGCAGCCGCTGCCAGGCTGGCAAGAAGCGAGGTTCCACGTGGAACACCCCCCAATCCAGAAACTGGCGACGAATTTTCGGGGCACCTTCCAACAGGCGGAAACTGTCTGGGTTGATGAGCTGAAGCGGTAACAACTCCGCCAGTTGCGCCGCGCTGCGCGCATTCTGCCCATCAATGCGAATAGTGAACTCCCCCTGGCGCTCCCGGGAGACGCCCAGGTTGCTGGTGCCACCCTCGGTCAACTGCACTTCACCAAACACGGTACAGGCAGCCTGTTCGTACTGGATCACCGGGTTCAGGCGTGTGCTGCGGAAAGAGCGCGCCAGCCCCAACAAATGCACGGCCTCAAGCACGCTGGTCTTGCCGCTGCCGTTGGCGCCATAAAGTATGTTGATACGGGGGGAGGGTAAGAGTGTCACCGGGTGCAAATTGCGCACCGCGGTGACCATGATACGTCGAAGGGACATGTCGCCTGCTATGGGTTACAGACGCATCGGCATGACAACATAGGAAGAATCGTCATTGCCCGCTTCCTGCAGCAGGGCACTGCTGTTGGAATCCGAGAGGATCAGACGAACTTGCTCAGTAGTCATTACGCCCAGCACGTCGAGCAGGTAGCTGACGTTGAAGCCGATTTCCAGCGAGCTACCTTCGTAGTCCACGCTGATTTCTTCCTCTGCTTCTTCCTGCTCGGGGTTGTTGGCCTGGATTTTCAGTTGGCCAGCAGCCAGTTGCAGACGAATGCCACGGTATTTTTCGTTGGAAAGAATCGCAGTACGGCTGAAAGCTTCACGCAAAGCCTGGCGGTCACCGACCACCAGCTTGTCGCCGCCCTTGGGCAGTACGCGCTCGTAGTCCGGGAACTTGCCGTCCACCAGCTTGGAGGTGAAAGTGAATTCACCGGTGGTGGCACGGATGTGATGCTGGCCAAGCACGATGCTGACCATGCCTTCCGGGTCCGTGAGCAAACGCGCGAGCTCCAGGATACCTTTACGTGGCACGATGACCTGATGGCGATCATCTTGCTCGATCGGCGCGGTCATGGAGCACAACGCCAGGCGGTGACCATCGGTGGACACTGCGCGCAGGGTGTTGCGGGACACCTCCAGCAGCATGCCGTTCAGGTAGTAGCGCACATCCTGCTGGGCCATGGCGAAGCTGGTGCGCTCGATAAGCCGGCGCAGCTTGCTCTGTTCCAGATTGCAGGTCAGCGAGCCCGGGCCTTCTTCCACCGTCGGGAAGTCATTGGCTGGCAGGGTGGACAGGGTGAAGCGGCTACGGCCGGCCTTGACCAACAGTTTCTGCTCGTCGACCTTGATATCGATCAGGGCGTCGTTCGGCAGGCTTTTGCAGATGTCCATCAGCTTGCGTGCCGGGACAGTGATTTCGCCGGGCTCAGCCGGCTCTTCCAGTTGCACGCGGCCTACCAGTTCGACTTCCAGGTCGGTACCGGTCAACGACAGTTGCTGGCCTTGCACAACCAGCAATACGTTGGACAGGACCGGCAAGGTCTGACGGCGCTCGACGACACCGGCGACCAGTTGCAGGGGTTTCAACAGGGCTTCGCGTTGAATGGTGAAATGCATGGTCTAGTCCCTTGCCTTCAATTAGCTGCGCAGACGGCCATCAGGTCGTCAGCGTCCGCAGCAGGTTCTTGTAGTCCTCGCGGATGTCCGCGTCGGATTCCTTCAGTTCGTTGATCTTGCGGCAGGCGTGCAGCACAGTCGTGTGGTCGCGACCACCAAACATGTCGCCGATTTCCGGCAGACTGTGGTTGGTCAGCTCCTTCGACAGGGCCATGGCCACCTGGCGTGGACGTGCGACAGAACGTGAACGCCGCTTGGACAACAGATCAGAGATCTTGATCTTGTAGTACTCGGCGACGGTTCGCTGAATGTTATCCACACTGACCAGTTTGTCCTGCAGCGCCAGCAGGTCTTTCAGCGACTCGCGGATCAGTTCGATGGTGATATCGCGGCCCATGAAGTGCGAGTGGGCGATCACCCGCTTCAAGGCACCTTCCAGCTCACGCACGTTGGAGCGGATACGCTGGGCAATGAAGAAGGCCGCATCATGCGGCAGCTCGACCTTGGCCTGGTCGGCCTTCTTCATCAGGATGGCCACGCGGGTTTCCAGCTCGGGTGGCTCGACGGCCACCGTCAGGCCCCAGCCAAAGCGCGACTTCAAGCGCTCTTCCAGGCCTTCGATCTCCTTGGGGTAACGGTCAGAGGTCAGGATTACCTGCTGGCCGCCCTCAAGCAGAGCGTTGAAGGTGTGGAAAAACTCTTCCTGCGAGCGCTCTTTACGGGCAAAGAACTGGATATCGTCGATCAGCAACGCATCCACCGAACGGTAGAAGCGTTTGAATTCGTTGATAGCGTTCAATTGCAGAGCCTTGACCATGTCCGCGACGAAGCGCTCCGAATGCAGGTACACGACCTTGGCGTTCGGGTTCTTCTTCAGCAGGTGGTTACCCACAGCATGCATAAGGTGGGTTTTACCCAGGCCCACACCGCCATAGAGGAAAAGCGGGTTGTAACCATGCTTGGGGTTGTCCGCGACCTGCCAGGCAGCCGCACGCGCCAACTGGTTCGACTTACCTTCGACGAAGGTTTCGAAGGTGAAGGTACGGTTCAGGTAGCTGGTGTGCTTGAGCGCACCTTCAACCTGCACCGTGCGCTGCTCGGCCCGACCACCAACGACGGGTGCCGCAGCCGTTTCGGCCATGGCATCGAAGCTGTCGCGTGCGGACGGTTCGGCAATATCCTCGACCAATACCGTCTCGGCCACCGGCACTGCAACAGGTTCGACCGCAGCTACCGGTACAGGCTTGTGCGCCTGGCCTTGAGCGAGCGAGGCCGCCACGGCAGCACTGACCGGTGCGTTGGGCGCGGCACGCGGAGCCGAGCTGCGACGGCTACCTATCAATAAGGAAAGGGCAGGCGCAATACCGCTGCCGTTTTCACCTAGCAGCTCGAGCAAGCGACCCAGGTACTTTTCATTGACCCAATCGAGAACGAAACGGTTGGGCGCATAGACGCGCAACTCGTCGCCTTCGGCTTCGACCTGTAGCGGACGGATCCAGGTGTTGAATTGCTGGGCAGGCAGTTCATCGCGCAGAAGCTCCACGCACTGCTGCCAAAGTTCCACTGACACGGATATCCCCTGAGTTTGAAAGCCGGATGAGGCAAAAACAAACCGCCATTGTACCGGTCGGGCGGCCAGTTATCCACATGTGGACACGTTAGGAGCCATGACAAAACAGCCATTTATCGACCAAAACGGCCTTGCCGCGTTGTGAATAAGGTCTGTGGATAACCGGCCATGAGGGCTATGCACAACCCTGAGGTCAGACCTGTTGATAACTCGCCTGTGGGTAAGTGGCATTTTAATCCACAGCTTGCCCGCACGAATGAAACAGGTGCAGCACCGGTTGAGAACACGGTTGTAAAACTCTGTACATGGCGTTATTTGTGGGCTAGAGCAGGTTATCCACAGAAGGTTACCCACATAAGATTTATAAGTTCTTCAGAAAAGCTTTTTATATGTCTCTTCTTTTTTTTTCATGTTGTCCCCGATTCGTGTGTCCGATCAAGCACCCCTTGGGGATGAACCGGAAGGCACCGTCCATCCTGTGCTCTATATGGAAAGACTGGTTGGAAATTGACCTATGGGCTTGCTTTCTCTAGAATCGCCGGTCTCTTAAAAAGGGGGCCATCCCGGCCCGTCGTCGACAAACCAGGTAACACGCCATGAAACGTACTTTCCAACCAAGCACCATCAAGCGCGCCCGCACCCACGGTTTCCGTGCCCGTATGGCTACCAAGAACGGCCGCGCTGTTCTGTCGCGTCGTCGTGCCAAAGGCCGTAAGCGTCTGGCCATTTGATTTTTCGGCACAGGTGGTGAGTCAGGACTTCAGTCGGGAAAAGCGACTGCTTACACCCCGACACTTCAAAGCGGTCTTCGACTCCCCAACCGGCAAGGTTCCAGGGAAAAACCTGCTGATCCTTGCTCGCGAGAACGGCCTTGATCACCCAAGGCTCGGCCTGGTGATTGGCAAGAAGAGCGTCAAGCTCGCCGTTCAACGCAACCGCCTCAAGCGCTTGATGCGCGATTCCTTTCGTCTGAACCAGCAAATGCTCGCCGGGTTGGACATCGTGATCGTCGCGCGCAAGGGATTGGGTGAAGTAGAAAACCCGGAATTGCACCAACACTTTGGCAAACTCTGGAAACGCCTGGCGCGCAGCCGGCCAACACCAGCAGTCACCGCCAATTCCGCAGGGGTAGACAGCCAAGATGCGTAAACTGGCGCTCGTTCCGATCCAGTTTTACCGTTATGCCATCAGCCCCCTGATGGCCAACCACTGTCGTTTCTTCCCCAGCTGCTCCTGTTACGCTTATGAAGCCATCGAAAACCACGGCCTCTGGCGTGGTGGGTGGCTAGCCGTTCGTCGCCTGGGGCGTTGTCATCCGTGGAACGACGGCGGTTTCGATCCCGTTCCACCTGCTCCTTCCTCCCGAACTTCTTCGATAGCCGAGTAATCATGGATATTAAACGCACGATCCTGATCGTCGCCCTGGCAATCGTGTCCTACGTCATGGTCCTCAAGTGGAACCAGGACTACGGCCAGGCTGCCCTGCCGACTCAGAATACTGCTGCCAGCACTGTTGCCCCGGGCTTGCCGGATGGCGTACCGGCCGGTAATGCCGGCGCCAGCGCCGATGTACCGAGCGCCAACGCCGAAACCAGCACAGCCGAACTGGCACCCGTTGCAGTCAGCAAGGACCTGATCCGGGTCAAGACCGATGTTCTGGACCTGGCTATCGATCCGGTCGGTGGTGACATCGTCCAGCTGAACCTGCCGAAGTTCCCACGTCGCCAGGACCACCCGGACATTCCGTTCCAGCTGTTCGACAACGGTGGTGAGCGTGTCTACCTGGCACAAAGCGGCCTGACCGGTGCCAATGGCCCGGATGCCCGCCCTGCCGGTCGCCCGCTTTACGCAGCCGACCAGAAGGGTTACCAGCTGGCTGATGGCCAGGATCAACTGGTGGTCGACCTGAAGTTCAGCGACAACGGCGTCAACTACATCAAGCGCTTCAGCTTCAAGCGTGGTGAGTACGACCTGAATGTCAGCTACCTGATCGACAACCAGAGCGGTCAGGCCTGGAGCGGCAACATGTTTGCCCAGCTCAAGCGTGACGCCAGCTCCGATCCGTCGTCGAGCACCGCTACCGGCACCGCAACCTACCTGGGCGCCGCCCTGTGGACAGCTTCCGAGCCTTACAAAAAGGTCTCGATGAAGGACATCGACAAAGGTAGTTTGAAAGAAAATGTGTCCGGCGGCTGGGTTGCCTGGCTGCAGCACTACTTCGTGACCGCCTGGATTCCGGCCAAGTCGGACAACAACGTTGTCCAGACCCGCAAGGACAGCCAGGGCAACTACATCATCGGCTACACCGGCCCAGTCATCAGCGTGCCTGCTGGCGGCAAGGTCGAAACCAGCGCCATGCTGTACGCCGGTCCGAAAATCCAGTCCAAGCTGAAAGAGTTGTCCCCAGGCCTGGAACTGACCGTCGACTACGGCTTCCTGTGGTTCATTGCCCAGCCGATCTTCTGGCTGCTGCAACATATCCACAGCTTGCTGGGTAACTGGGGCTGGTCGATCATCGTACTGACCATGCTGATCAAAGGCCTGTTCTTCCCGTTGTCGGCTGCAAGCTACCGTTCGATGGCACGTATGCGTGCTGTTGCGCCGAAGCTCGCCGCGCTGAAGGAACGCTTCGGTGACGATCGCCAGAAGATGTCCCAGGCGATGATGGAGCTGTACAAGAAAGAGAAGATCAACCCGCTGGGCGGCTGCCTGCCGATCCTGGTACAAATGCCGGTATTCCTGGCCCTGTACTGGGTACTGCTGGAAAGCGTTGAAATGCGCCAGGCCCCATGGATGCTGTGGATTACCGACCTGTCGATCAAGGATCCGTTCTTCATCCTGCCGATCATCATGGGCGCCACCATGTTCATCCAGCAGCGCCTGAACCCGACCCCACCGGATCCGATGCAGGCCAAGGTGATGAAAATGATGCCGATCATCTTCACCTTCTTCTTCCTGTGGTTCCCGGCTGGCCTGGTGCTGTACTGGGTTGTGAACAACTGCCTGTCGATCACTCAGCAGTGGTACATCACCCGCAGCATCGAGGCAGCCAGCAAAAAAGCTGCTGCTTGACAGGCTACTGCGCTAGCCTGTGAATAAAAAACGCCCCCTAGTGGGGCGTTTTTGCTATCTGTCGTTTTTGTCGTAGAGGCTTTCGAGCATGAACACTGTGCGTGAAACCATCGCCGCCATCGCTACCGCCCAAGGCCGCGGCGGGGTGGGTATTGTCAGGTTGTCCGGGCCTCTGGCTGCCAAGGCCGGCCAGTTGATCACCGGCCGTACACTCACCCCTCGGCATGCCCATTACGGCCCGTTCCGCGACGATGAAGGGCTTGTACTGGATGAGGGCATCGCGCTGTTCTTCCCGGGGCCGAATTCGTTCACAGGCGAGGATGTGCTCGAACTGCAGGGCCACGGCGGACCTGTGGTCCTGGACATGTTGCTGCAGCGCTGTGTACAAGTCGGCTGCCGCCTGGCCCGCCCGGGCGAATTCAGCGAGCGTGCGTTCCTCAATGACAAACTTGACCTCGCCCAGGCCGAAGCTATTGCCGACCTGATCGAGGCCAGTTCCAGCCAGGCGGCGCGTAACGCCCTGCGTTCGCTGCAGGGGGAGTTCTCGAAACGTGTGCACAGCCTTACCGAAGCGTTGATTGCCCTGCGCATCTACGTCGAGGCGGCTATCGACTTCCCGGAAGAAGAAATCGACTTCCTTGCCGATGGCCACGTGCTGTCGATGCTCGATGCCGTACGCAGCGAGTTATCCACTGTGCAGCGCGAGGCCGGGCAGGGCGCCTTGCTGCGTGACGGCATGACGGTGGTCATCGCCGGCCGGCCGAATGCGGGCAAGTCGAGCCTGCTGAACCAGCTTGCTGGCCGGGAAGCGGCCATTGTCACCGACATTGCCGGTACCACCCGGGACATCCTGCGGGAACATATCCACATCGACGGCATGCCACTGCACGTCGTCGATACGGCCGGTTTGCGCGATACCGACGACCATGTGGAAAAGATCGGCGTGGAACGCGCCCTGAAGGCCATTGGCGAGGCTGACCGTGTGTTGCTGGTGGTCGACTCCACCGCGCCCGAGGCCAGCGACCCGTTCGCTTTGTGGCCGGAATTTCTCGACCAGCGGCCAGACCCGGCCAAGGTCACGCTGATTCGCAACAAGGCCGACCTGAGTGGTGAGCGGGTAGCGCTGGAGCAGTGTGATGACGGCCATGTGACGATCACCCTCAGCGCCAAAGGGGACGATGCAGGGCTGCAACTGCTGCGCGACCATCTGAAGGCCTGCATGGGTTACGAACAGACTGCAGAGAGTGGTTTCAGTGCCCGTAGGCGCCATCTGGATGCCTTGCGCCAAGCCAGCGAACACCTTGAGCACGGCCGTGCTCAGTTGACCCTGGCGGGCGCAGGAGAGCTGCTGGCTGAGGACTTGCGCCAGGCACAACATGCCTTGGGCGAAATTACCGGGGCATTCAGCTCGGATGATTTGTTGGGGCGGATTTTCTCCAGCTTCTGCATCGGCAAATAATCCACAACAGGCAAGATCAAGAGCCGCTCCTTCGGGAGCGGC
>NZ_BBIS01000039.1 GCF_000730605.1 Pseudomonas monteilii NBRC 103158 = DSM 14164
TTTTCTGGTTCCTCCCAACCCACGGTGACGGCAAGTACCTGGGCACTTCCGACGGCGCCCGTGCGGTCGACCACGGTTACTTGCAGCAGATCGCCCAAGCCGCTGACCGTCTGGGTTTTGGCGGGGTGCTGATCCCCACCGGGCGCTCCTGCGAGGACTCCTGGCTGGTGGCCGCGTCGCTGATCCCTGTGACCCAGCGACTGAAATTCCTGGTAGCCCTGCGCCCAGGCATCATTTCGCCAACCGTGGCAGCACGCCAGGCGGCAACGCTGGACCGCCTGTCCAATGGGCGTGCCCTGTTCAACCTGGTCACCGGTGGCGACCCGGACGAACTGGCCGGTGATGGCCTGCACCTGAGCCATGAAGAGCGCTACGAAGCCTCGGTCGAGTTCACCCGTATCTGGCGCAAGGTGCTGGAGGGCGAAAACGTCGATTACGACGGCAAGCACATCCAGGTGAAGGGCGCCAAGCTGCTCTACCCACCTATTCAGCAGCCACGTCCGCCACTGTACTTCGGCGGTTCGTCCGAAGCTGCTCAGGACCTCGCCGCCGAACAAGTCGAGTTGTACCTGACCTGGGGCGAGCCACCGGCAGCCGTTGCCGAGAAAATCGCCCAGGTGCGTGAAAAGGCTGCTGCCCAAGGCCGTGAAGTGCGCTTCGGCATCCGCCTGCACGTGATCGTGCGTGAAACCAACGAAGAAGCCTGGGCCGCCGCCGACAAGCTGATCTCGCACCTGGACGACGACACCATCGCCCGTGCCCAGGCCTCGCTGTCGCGCTTCGATTCGGTGGGCCAGCAGCGCATGGCTGCCCTGCACGGCGGCAACCGTGACAACCTGGAAGTCAGCCCCAACCTGTGGGCAGGTGTTGGCCTGGTCCGCGGCGGCGCCGGTACCGCACTGGTGGGCGATGGCCCGACTGTGGCGGCACGGGTCAAGGAGTACGCCGAGCTGGGTATCGATACCTTCATCTTCTCGGGTTATCCACACCTGGAAGAGTCGTACCGGGTTGCCGAACTGCTGTTCCCACACCTCGATGTGCAACGCCCGGAGCAACCGAAAACCGGCGGCTACGTAAGCCCGTTCGGCGAGATGGTGGCCAACGACATCCTGCCCAAGTCCGTGTCGCAGAGCTGAGGGCCGGGCCATGAGTCGTGCAACTTCTTCCAACCTGGCCCAGCGCCTGGCGCCGTGGGCGCTGCCGGTACTGCTGTTGGCAGCCTGGCAGCTGGCGGTCAGCGCTGGCTGGCTGTCGACACGCATTCTGCCGGCACCCAGCGCTGTGGTCAGCGCCGGTGTCGAGCTGGTGCGCAGCGGTGATATCTGGACTCACCTGGCCATCAGTGGCTGGCGTGCCGGCCTGGGCTTTGCCATCGGCGGCAGCATCGGCCTGGTGCTGGGGTTCATCACCGGCCTGTCGAACTGGGGCGAACGCCTGCTCGACAGCTCGGTGCAGATGATCCGCAACGTGCCACACCTGGCGCTGATCCCGCTGGTGATCCTGTGGTTCGGTATCGACGAGTCGGCAAAGATTTTCCTGGTCGCGCTGGGCACGTTGTTCCCGATTTACCTGAACACCTACCACGGCATTCGTAATGTCGACCCGGCATTGGTGGAAATGGCGCGCAGCTATGGCTTGTCCGGCTTCAGCCTGTTCCGTCAGGTGATCCTGCCGGGGGCGCTGCCATCGATTCTGGTGGGGGTGCGCTTCGCGCTGGGCTTCATGTGGCTGACCTTGATCGTGGCGGAAACCATCTCGGCCAACGCCGGCATCGGTTACCTGGCAATGAATGCCCGAGAGTTCCTGCAGACCGACGTGGTGGTACTGGCCATCGTCTTGTACGCCGTGCTCGGCAAGCTTGCCGACCTCGCCGCTCGCGGCCTGGAGCGTGTGTGGTTGCGCTGGCACCCAGCCTATCAAGTCGCCAGGAAGGAGGGCGCATGACCGTGCTCAAGGAACAGCCGCCTCGCCTGCTGCGTGGCATCCCGCTGGCCTCCAACGGCCTGCGCAAGACTTTTGGCCAGCGCGAAGTGCTGAAAGGTATCGACCTGCATATTCCGGCCGGTCAGTTCGTTGCCATCGTTGGCCGCAGCGGCTGCGGCAAGAGCACCTTGCTGCGCCTGCTGGCCGGGCTCGATCAACCCACCGCCGGCCAACTGCTGGCCGGTGCTGCGCCGCTGGAAGAGGCCCGTGAGGAAACACGCCTGATGTTTCAGGACGCACGCCTGCTGCCCTGGAAGAAGGTGATCGACAACGTTGGCCTGGGCCTGTCTGGCGACTGGCGCCCGCGTGCGCTGGAAGCGCTCGAGGCGGTGGGCCTGGCCGACCGCGCCAATGAATGGCCGGCCGCGCTTTCGGGTGGCCAGAAGCAGCGCGTGGCCTTGGCCCGCGCCTTGATTCACCAGCCACGCCTGCTGCTGCTGGATGAGCCGCTGGGTGCGTTGGATGCATTGACCCGTATCGAGATGCAGCAATTGATCGAGCGCCTGTGGCGTCAGCATGGCTTCACCGTGCTGTTGGTTACCCACGATGTCAGTGAAGCCGTTGCCGTGGCTGACCGGGTGATTCTGATCGAGGACGGCGAGGTCGGGCTCGACCTCACTGTCGACCTGGCACGGCCCCGGGCGCGTGGTTCGCACCGCCTGGCCTCGCTGGAAAGCGAAGTGCTCAACCGTGTTCTGTCGGCCCCGGGCGCTGCGCCCGAGCCGGACCCTGTAGCCCCTCTGCCCACGCAGTTGCGTTGGGCGCACTGACTCACTCACTTACCAGACTGAAGCCATAGAGAAGGAATCAAACCATGACTATCAAAGCCATCAACGTCCGCAACCAGTTCAAAGGCACCGTGAAAGAAATCCTCGAAGGCCCGGTACTGTCGGAAATCGACGTGCAGACTGCCTCGGGTATCGTCACCTCGGTCATCACCACCCGCTCCGTGCGTGAGCTGGAGCTGCAGGTTGGCAGCGAGGTAATTGCTTTTGTGAAGTCGACTGAAGTGTCTATCGCCAAGCTGTGATGGCGCTGCCGATACCGGGGCTGCAATGCGGCCCCGGTAATGTCAGCTGGAACGTTTGGCCAGAAACGGCGGCAGGTACAACCCCAGATACGCCTCGAACACCCGCTTGCCTTCTTCGGCCATGCGCGGGGTGATCGCTTCGTGCAACTGCACCGATCGCGCATACACCCGGTCGCTCAGTTCCATGGCCAGGGCAAACACGTCCACATCCAGTGGCATCACCGGCAGGTGAAAATGCTGGTCGAACAACTTGTGCATCAAGTCGCCCAGTTCCATGTCGTGCTGCCGGTCGGCCTGCACCACCTCACTCAGTCCATGCTGGGCCAGGATCAACTGCCGCGCTGCGGCATCCCCGTTATAGATATCAAGCATGCGTTCTTCGATCAGCCGTGACAGCTCGTGCCAGCTGCTGAACGCAGTGCTGTCGATTGGTGCGCCCAGTGCCTCGCGAAACGCCCGGTGTACATCGGCCGTCAACGCTTCCAGCAACGCTGGCACGCTGGCGAAGAAGTGATACACCGAAGACGGCGGAATCTGTGCCCGTTCGGCCACACTGTAGATGGACAGTGCCGCCACCCCTTGCTCGGCCAGCAATTCGCGTGCAGCCGCCAGGATCGCTTCGATCCTGGCCTGGCTGCTTGCGCGTGGCTTGCGCGGGGTGGCGGTGCGGTTCATCAGTTGCTGATTGCCAGGATACTGGCCTGGTAGGCACCGACGAACAGGTCGAAGTCACCGACTTCTTGCTGTTCCAGCTCGGACTGCTTGGCAAGCGATTCACGGGCCAGTGTTTCGAACGCCTGCTGTTGCTCGTTGCTCAGAGGCTGCTCGCGGAACGTTTCGGCGTGGATCCGGCTTTGGCGCAGAGAGAACTGGACGAAGGTTTCGTCGTGTTCGGCCATGCGTGCCAGCACCTGGGCCGACGGGGTCAGCGAAGCGTCGTCGACCTTGGCTTGCTGCGCATCCAGGGCCTTGGCGTGATCCTCACCACCTTGCGCCTGGTCGAGCAGATTGGCCAACGGTCGAATACGCTGAATCAGTTCGCTGGCCCAGTCTTTCAGGCTGATCGGCTGGCCATTGCGGTGCAGCTCAAGGCCCGGGCGGCGGCCTTCCTTGACCACGGTCAGGAAGTTGCTGGTGCACTGGCCGCATTCGCCGTTGTCCAGCTGCGGGCTGTCTTCCAGTGCGCAGAACAGCAGGAACGCATCGAGGAAGCGTGCCTCGGGCAGGTCGATGCCTACCGGCAGGAACGGGTTGATGTCCAGGCAACGCACTTCCACATACTGCACGCCACGCGAGGTCAGGGCCTGGATCGGCCGTTCGCCGGTGTAGGTGACCCGCTTGGGGCGGATGTTCGAGTAGTACTCGTTCTCGATCTGCAGGATGTTGGTGTTCAGTTGCACCCACTCGCCGTCCACGTGGGTACCGACTTCAACATAAGGCGGGTAGGGCGTACCCACGGCCTTGCGCAGGCTATCGGTGTAGCTGGCCAGGTTGTTGTAGCACGGCGTGAGACCGGCCTGGGCGTTGCTCTGATAGCCCAGGTCGCTCATGCGCAGGCTGGTGGCATAGGGCAGGAACAGGGTTTCGGCATCCAGCTCTTCGAGCTGGTGCGGGCGGCCACGCAGGAAGCCTTTGTCCAGGGCTGGCGAGGCGCCGAACAGGTACATCAGCAGCCAGCTGTAGCGGCGGAAGTTGCGGATCAGGGCGATATAGGCTGACGACTGGTAGTCGCGGTCGTTTTCGCTAGCGCCCTCTGCCTCACGCAGCAGCGGCCACAGGGCCTCGGGCAGCGAGAAGTTGTAATGGATACCGGCGATGCACTGCATGGTGCGGCCGTAGCGCAGGGCCAGGCCCTTGCGGTAGACGTGCTTGAGCTTGCCGATGTTCGAGGTGCCGTACTCGGCAATCGGGATGTCCTCCTCGGCCGGCAGCGTGCACGGCATCGACGGGCTCCACAGGTATTCGTCGCCCAGCTTGCTGTAGACGAAGCGGTGGGTCTGTTCGAGGCTTTCGAGTACCTTGGCCGGGTCGGGCAGGGCTGGGGTGATGAACTCCAGCAGCGACTCGGAATAGTCGGTGGTGATCTGCTCGTTGGTCAGCGCCGACCCCAGGGCTTCCGGGTGCGGGGTCTGGGCCAGGCGACCTTCGTCGGTCACGCGCAGGCATTCGCGCTCAATACCGTGCAGGCACTGCTTGAGCAGGGGAAGATTGGCGCCGAGCAGGCTCAGGCGGCGGTTGAGGAGGTCGCTCAAGATGTATTCCTTCACGCGTCAGTCGCCCCAATATGGGGGTAGAGATAACGGTCTACAAGGGTAGGAAGAAAGGAACTGGCGTTGTCGCCTGGTTTACGCGGTTCCAGCAGTGCCAGCGCACTGCTGAAAATACCGCAGATACAGCTTGGTGAGCTAGAGAACCGCGAAGGTTCCTTGCGCTTTTGCCACCAGTTTGTCGCCCTGGACTACGTCGGCGTCGACCACCAGGGTACGCCGCCCGGCGTGCAGCACGCGGGCGGTACACAGCACTTCGCCGTCACTGACGGCGCGCATGTAGTTGATCTTGCACTCGATGGTGACGCTTTGCTGGTCAAAGCCATGGCTGGCCGAGCAAGCCAGGCCCATGGCGATGTCTACCAGGCTGAAGATCGCCCCGCCGTGCAGCTTCTGGCCACGGTTGCGCAAGTGCGGCTCAAGTGCCAGGGCTACCTCGGCAACACCGGTTTCCAGGCGTTGCAGGCGGCAGCCCAGCAGTTGGCTGAAGGCGCTCTCGACGTATTCGCGTGGTACGTCCATCACTTCTTCTTCAGCTGCTTGGCGTTGGCGAACAGGGCGGCCATGGCGTTGTTGGCCGGTGCGGCAGTTGCGGTTTCACGCTGGCGTGGGGCCTGCTGCTGACGGTTGCCGCCATTGCCACGGTTGCCGCCGCGGTTGCCTTCGACCTTTTCGCCCGGTGTGTCGCTCATGCGCATGGACAGGCCGACGCGCTTGCGCGGGATGTCCACTTCCATGACCTTGACCTTGACCACGTCGCCAGCCTTGACCGCTTCACGCGGGTCCTTGACGAACTTTTCCGACAGCGCCGAGATGTGTACCAGGCCGTCCTGGTGTACGCCGATGTCGACGAAGGCGCCAAAGTTGGTGACGTTGGTGACCACGCCTTCGAGGATCATGCCCGGCTCCAGGTCCTTGAGGTCTTCGACGCCGTCCTGGAAGGTGGCGGTCTTGAACTCGGGGCGTGGGTCGCGGCCCGGCTTGTCCAGCTCCTGCAGGATGTCGGTGACGGTCGGCAGGCCGAAGGTTTCGTCGGTGAACTTTTTCGGGTCCAGGCGCTTGAGGAAGCTGCTGTCGCCGATCAGCGAACGGATGTCGCGGTCGGTGTCGGCGGCAATGCGTTGCACCAGCGGGTAGGCCTCGGGGTGTACTGCAGAGGCGTCCAGCGGGTTGTCGCCGTTCATCACACGCAGGAAGCCGGCGGCTTGCTCGAAGGTTTTCTCACCGAGGCGGCTGACCTTTTTCAGGGCTGCACGGGTAGCGAACGGGCCGTTGGCATCGCGGTGGGCGACGATATTCTGCGCCAGCGTGGCGTTAAGGCCGGAAATACGGGTCAGCAGCGCCACCGAGGCGGTGTTCACGTCCACGCCGACGGCGTTCACGCAGTCCTCGACCACGGCATCCAGGCTACGCGCCAGTTTCAACTGGGACACGTCGTGCTGGTACTGGCCGACACCGATGGATTTCGGGTCGATCTTCACCAGCTCTGCCAGTGGGTCCTGCAGGCGGCGGGCGATCGACACGGCGCCTCGGATCGACACGTCCAGGTCCGGGAACTCGCGGGCGGCCAGTTCCGATGCCGAGTACACCGAAGCACCAGCTTCGGAGACCATGATCTTGGTGATTTTCAACGCTGGGTATTTTTTCACCAGTTCGGTCACCAGCTTGTCGCTTTCGCGGCTGGCGGTGCCGTTGCCGATGGCGACCAGCTCCACCGAGTGCTTGGCGCACAGCGCGGCCATGATGGATAGGGTGCGGTCCCAGTCGTTTTTCGGCGCGTGCGGGTAGACCGTGGTGTGGTCCAGCAGCTTGCCGGTGGCATCGACCACGGCGATCTTGCAACCGGTGCGCAGGCCCGGGTCGAAGCCCAGGGTGGCGCGCGGGCCGGCCGGGGCGGCCAGCAGCAGGTCGTGCAGGTTGTGGGCGAACACGTTGATCGCCTCGCCTTCGGCGTTGTCACGCAACTCGCCGAACAGGTCGGTTTCCAGGTGGGTGTACAGCTTGACCTTCCAGGTCCAGCGCACCACTTCACCCAGCCACTTGTCGGCCGGGCGGCTGCGGTTTTCGATGCCGACGTGGTTGCCGATCATCACTTCGCACGGGTGCAGGGTGCCAGGCAGCTCTTCGCCGACTTTCAGCGAGGCACTCAGCACGCCTTCGTTGCGCCCACGGAAGATTGCCAGGGCGCGGTGCGACGGGGCGGTGCGCAGCAGTTCGTCGTGGGCGAAGTAGTCGCGGAACTTGGCGCCTTCTTCTTCCTTGCCCGGTACCACGCGGGCGCTGAGCACCGACTCCTGCTTGAGGAAGTTGCGCAGTTTTTCGAGCAGCGAGGCGTCTTCGGCGAAACGCTCCATCAGGATGTACTTGGCGCCTTCCAGCGCAGCCTTGACGTCGGCCACGCCTTTTTCGGCGTTGACGAAGCGTGCGGCTTCGCTTTCCGGTGCCAGGGTCGGGTCGTTGAACAGGCCGTCGGCCAGTTCGCCCAGGCCGGCTTCCAGGGCGATCTGGCCCTTGGTGCGGCGCTTTTGCTTGTACGGCAGGTACAGGTCTTCGAGGCGGGTCTTGGTGTCGGCCAGCTTGATTTCGCGGGCCAGCTCCGGGGTCAGCTTGCCTTGTTCCTCGATGCTGGACAGGATGCTGGCGCGGCGCTCGTCGAGTTCGCGCAGGTAGCGCAGGCGCTCTTCCAGATGGCGCAGTTGGGTGTCGTCCAGGCTACCGGTCACTTCCTTGCGATAACGGGCGATGAAAGGCACGGTCGAGCCTTCGTCCAACAGGCCCACGGCCGCCTCGACCTGCTGGGGGCGTACGCCCAGTTCCTCGGCGATACGGCTGTTGATGCTGTCCATGTAAACCACCTGACATTTGTGAATACGGGGGTCGCCTGTGGGCTTTTCGCCCGGCGGCGCTGGATGAAAGCCGCGCATTATACCCATCGCAAACGGCTTGCGGTGATGGCGCCCGGCCAGCCGGAACTGGCGCCCGGGGAAAAATCTGCTAACAATGCTCACGCAACGTGCAGCAATGGCTACGCCATAATGCGCGGCGATATCAGAGGAGTTATTCATGACCGGCACCGCAAACACCGCTGAAGGTGACAAGATTCTCATCGTCGACGACGACCCGGGGCTAAGCAGCCTGCTGGAACGTTTCTTCACCAGCAAGGGCTACCGTGCCCGTGCAGTGCCCAACACCGAACAGATGGACCGCCTGCTGCAGCGCGAGGTGTTCAACCTGGTGGTGCTCGACCTGATGCTGCCGGGCGAGGATGGCCTGTCCGCATGCAAGCGCCTGCGCCAGCAGAACAACCAGATCCCGATCATCATGCTCACCGCAAAAGGCGATGAGTTGAGCCGTATCAAAGGTCTGGAGCTGGGCGCCGACGACTACCTGGGCAAGCCGTTCAACCCGGACGAGCTGATGGCCCGCGTCAAGGCCGTGCTGCGCCGCCAGGCACCCGCTGTACCAGGGGCACCGGGTAGCGAAGACGAATCGGTCACTTTCGGTGATTACGAGCTGTCGCTGGCTACCCGCGAACTCAAGCGTGGCGATGAAGTGCACATGCTCACCACCGGTGAGTTCGCCGTGCTCAAGGCCTTGGTGATGCACGCCCGCGAACCGCTGACCCGTGACAAGCTGATGAACCTGGCCCGTGGCCGCGAGTGGGATGCACTGGAGCGCTCCATCGACGTGCAGATCTCGCGCCTGCGCCGCATGATCGAGCCGGACCCGTCCAAGCCGCGTTACATCCAGACCGTCTGGGGCGTGGGCTACGTGTTCGTGCCAGACGGAAACGCCGGTAAATGATGCCTGGCCGTCGATGAAAACCCCGCTCTGGTTTCCGCAAAGCTTCTTCGCCCGCACCCTGTGGCTGGTGTTGATCGTGGTCCTGTTCAGCAAGGCCTTGACCCTGGTCTACCTGCTGATGAACGAGGACGTGCTGGTCGACCGTCAGTACAGCCACGGTGTGGCGCTGACCTTGCGTGCCTATTGGGCTGCCGACGAAGAAAACCGCGACAAGATTGCCGAGGCGGCTGGCCTTATCCGCGTGACCGGCTCGGGTGTGCCCGAGGGTGAACAGCACTGGCCCTACAGCGAGATCTACCAGCGGCAGATGCAGGCGGAGCTGGGCGAGGACACCGAGGTTCGGCTGCGCATTCACGCGCCACCGGCGTTGTGGGTCAATGCGCCAAGCCTGGGCCCCGGCTGGCTGAAAGTGCCGCTGTACCCGCACCCGCTGCGCGGGCAGAAAATCTGGAACGTACTGGGCTGGTTCCTGGCCATTGGCCTGCTGTCCACCGCTTCGGCCTGGATCTTCGTGCGCCAGTTGAACCAGCCGCTCAAGCGCCTGGTGTTCGCCGCTCGTCAGCTGGGCCAAGGGCGCAGCGTGCGCCTGCCGATCAGCGATACGCCCAGCGAAATGACCGAGGTGTACAAGGCCTTCAACCAGATGGCCGAGGACGTCGAGCAGGCCGGGCGCGAGCGTGAGCTGATGCTGGCCGGGGTTTCCCATGACCTGCGCACACCGCTGACCCGTTTGCGCCTGTCGCTGTCACTGCTGAACAGCGACAGCGACTTGAGCGAGGACATGGTCCGCGATATCGAAGACATGGACGCCATCCTCGATCAGTTCCTGGCCTTTATCCGCGATGGCCGTGACGAGCCGGTAGAAGAGGTCGACCTGGCGGACCTTGTGCGCGAAGTGGTGGCGCCGTACAACCAGCCGGAAGAACGTGTGCGCCTTTGCCTGGAGCCTATTCCGCCATTTCCGCTGCGCCGGGTTTCGCTCAAGCGCATGTTGGGCAACCTGATCGGCAATGCCCTGCACCACGCTGGCAAAGGGGTCGAGGTAGCGGCCTATGTGTCGGGTGATGAGAGTGCGCCGTATGTGGTGCTGAGCGTGCTGGACCGTGGCACAGGGATCGACGAATCGGAGCTGGAGACCATCTTCAACCCGTTCATTCGTGGTGACCGGGCGCGGGGTGGCAAGGGCACCGGGCTGGGGCTGGCGATCGTCAAGCGGATCGCGGCGCAGCATGGCGGTAATGTAGAGCTGCGCAACCGGTCCGGTGGTGGGATCGAGGCGCGGGTGCGGTTGCCGCTAGGGTTGTTGTTACCGCGTAATGCTGTGTGATTGCTGGGGCTGCAAAGCAGCCCCACAATTTCAGCCCTTACCCTTGGTCCGGGTCTGATTAGGCCCGCCGTTCTTCTCCAGGTGCTCGATGATCATCCCGGCCACGTTCTTGCCGGTGGTTACCTCAATGCCTTCCAGCCCCGGTGACGAGTTCACCTCCATCACCAGCGGCCCATGGTTGGAACGCAGGATATCCACACCCGCCACACTCAACCCCATCACCTTGGCTGCACGAATCGCGGTAATCCGCTCTTCAGGGGTAATCTTGATCAGGCTGGCGACGCCCCCCCGGTGCAGGTTGGAGCGGAACTCGCCCGGCTTGGCCTGGCGCTTCATCGAGGCAATCACCTTGTCGCCCACCACGAAGCAGCGAATGTCGGCGCCACCGGCCTCCTTGATGTATTCCTGAACCATGATGTTCTGCTTCAGGCCCATGAACGCCTCGATCACCGACTCGGCCGCCTGGGTGGTTTCACACAGCACCACACCAATGCCTTGGGTACCTTCCAGCACCTTGATCACCAGCGGGGCACCATTGACCATCTGGATCAGGTCGGGGATATCGTCCGGCGAATGGGCGAAACCGGTGATCGGCAGGCCAATGCCGCGTCGTGACAGCAATTGCAACGAGCGCAGTTTGTCGCGCGAGCGGGCAATGGCCACCGACTCGTTGAGCGGATACACCCCCATCATCTCGAACTGGCGCAGGACTGCGCAGCCGTAGAAGGTGACCGAGGCACCGATACGCGGGATGACCGCGTCGAAACCTTCCAGCGGCTTGCCGCGGTAGTGGATCTGCGGCTTGTGGCTGGCAATGTTCATGTAGGCCCGCAGGGTATCGATCACCACCATTTCGTGACCGCGCTGGGTACCGGCTTCGACCAGGCGGCGGGTGGAATACAGACGCGGATTGCGCGACAGCACAGCGATCTTCATGCAGCACCTGTGGCAGGAGAAAGAGTGGCCGGAAAGGCCGGTTTGTCTTGTACGTATTTCAGGCCAGGGTTGACCACCAACTGGCCGTGAATCAGGGCCTTGGAACCCAGCAACAGGCGGTAGCGCATGTTCTTGCGGCAGGCCAGGGTGAACTCCACTTCCCAGACACCATCGCCCAAGGCCAGTGACGTGCGAATGACATAACGGGTCTGGGCCTGGCCGTTGGAGCTCTTGATGGTTTTCATGGTCACCAGCGGCGCTTCGCAACGGCGGTGACGCAGTTGTACCACCGAGCCCAGGTGCGCAGTGAAGCGGACCCAGGGCTGGCCGTCGCGCTCGAAGGGTTCCACCTCGGTGGCGTGCAGGCTGGAGGTGCTGGCGCCGGTGTCGATCTTGGCGCGCAACCCGGCCACGCCGAGGTCAGGCAGGGCGACCCACTCGCGCAGGCCGATCACAGTCAAATGGTCAAATGTCTTCACGAAGCGCACCCTGCGAATGAGGTGGTGAACTGTAAGCACGGCGGGGATTTTTTGCATCCGCTGGTTACGGTAGTACAGTTCGATGAAACACAGTATTCGAGGTAACGGGATGGCACAAAAAGCCGAAGACGACGACAAGGTTCGTCTGGACAAGTGGCTGTGGGCGGCGCGCTTCTACAAGACGCGGGCGCTGGCCAAGGCGGCGATCGAGAGTGGCAAGGTGCATTGCCGGGGCGAGCGTTGCAAGCCGGGCAAGGAGCCGCGTGTGGGGGACGAATTTGTGCTGCGCACCGGGTTTGACGAACGCACCGTGGTGGTGAAGGCGTTGTCGGTGGTGCGGCGTGGGGCGCCGGAGGCGCAGACGTTATACGAGGAAACCGAAGAAAGTGTGCGCCGGCGCGAGCAGGCAGCTGAAATGCGCAAGGCCGGGGCCATGGGCGTGACCACCGATGGCCGGCCGACCAAGAAGCAGCGCCGGCAGATTCACCAGCTGCATGGGAGCTTTGATTGAATGGGGCCGCAAAGCGGCCCCAACGATTTAGCGGATAACCGCCAATCGCCTGACCAACGGTAGCTTGGCCGCGATGTTGAACAACGGCGCCGTCCAGCGCATCAACGCTGCGCTACCCTTGGCCGCCAGCGGCGTGTAATAGCTCCAGCCCAACGCCAGCACCGCCATCAGCAACCCGCCGATGTAGTCGTCCTGCCCCCAGTGAGCACCGGCCACTAGGCGCGGCAACATGAACAGCACTGCCAGCCCCCAGATTACCAGGTACTGCACCAGCCGGCGGCTGAACACGCTCATGAACAGCGCCCAGATCAGCAACACCGAGGCGTGATCCCCCGGGAAACTCTTGCTTGAACGGTCTTTCAGCTCCCAGGCCGCCTCCAGGTTCGGGTAGTAGTCACTGAGGTGGACGACGTCGTCAAACATCATCGACGGGCTCTTGTGTTGCCATCCTGCTGCATCCACCCACTTGGAAAACAGCGCACGAATCACCACTAAGAGGAGTAGCGTGACCAGAAAGCCGAAAAAGGCCTGGCGAACTTGAGCGGCTTTGAACACCCAGTCGCCACGGATAAGCACCGCCAGAAGGATCAGACCGACAACGATGTCGAACGGGCGCAGGCTGCCGACGGTCCAGATGTAGCGCCAGGTGGTGCTGTCGGCCAGCGGCGCATTGAGGCTGTGGAACAGCCACTCGTCGAAAGTCAGGCACAAGATCTGGCCAATGGGCCATAACCAGAAACACAGTAGAGCGATGGGTAGCAGCGTGCAGGCTGCCAATGGCCCCAAGGACCACCTTGCTTGGAACAGTGGTCGATTGTCCATAAAATACCTCTATTGCAAACAGAAATCGGAGCGACTTGTGATCGCTCTGTCACGGGTTCTCGCAGGTTTTTCGATAACCCTTGTAACCATTTTGTCATCATTTTTAGATAGCCAAAACCTATGAGCGATTTGCCTGATACCGATTTCACCCAACGTTTCATCTTCGACGAGCGCGATGTGCGCGGCGAGTGGGTGTCTCTCGACGACAGCTACGCTGCGGTGCTGGCGCGTCATGAGTACCCTCAACCGGTCAAGGCACTGCTTGGCGAACTGATGGCCGCCACCGCCTTGCTGGTGGGAGCATTGAAGTTCGATGGCCTGCTGATTCTGCAGGCGCGTTCCGCAGGGCCGATTCCGCTGCTGATGGTGGAATGTTCCGGTGACCGCGACATCCGCGGCATGGCCCGTTACGAGGCAGACCAGATTCCGGCAGATGCCACCCTGTCGCAGTTGATGCCCGACGGCCACCTGACCCTGACCATCGATCCGGTCAAGGGCCAGCGCTACCAGGGCACCGTGGACCTCGACGGCGCCAACCTGTCGGAGTGCTTCACCAACTACTTCGTTCAGTCGCAACAGCTCAATACCCGCTTCTGGCTCAATGCCGAAGCCGGCAAGGCCCGTGGCCTGCTGCTGCAGCAACTGCCGCGTGATCGTCAGCCGGACGACGAAGAGCGTGAAGAAAGCTGGCAGCACGTCGTGGCATTGGCCACCACGCTCAAGGCTGATGAGTGGGCGCTGGACAATGAAACCCTGCTGCACCGCCTGTACCACGAAGACGCCGTGCGCCTGTTCGATATCCAGCCACTGCGCTTCAATTGCAGTTGCTCGCGCGAGCGCTCCGGTAATGCGCTGGTCAGCCTGGGTGAGCACGACGCCAAGGCGTTGGTGGAAGAATGCGGCGGGACGGTGGAGATCGATTGCCAGTTCTGCAACGAGCGCTATTTCTTCGATGCCAGCGATGTGGCGCAACTGTTTGCCGGTGGCGGCACGGACGCGGCCTCAGAAACTCGTCACTGAAACGTTTAATTGCAGGGAAATCTCCTGTCGAATTGCGCAAAAGCGCGGTTACGACAGGAGGGGCCTACTTTTTTTGGGCGTTTCTGGCATAATCCGGCCACTTTTTTCGCTGTAGTAGTTTTTTCAAGGCAACTACAAAACGTTTGGAGCACTCGGCCTCGGGCCGGATGGGGTATCTCATGACGCAAGCCAACAACACCGTGTACACCGACCTGAGCGTCGATGAGCTGGTAAAAGAAGCGCTGCAACGCGGTGAAGGCGTACTAGCCGATACTGGTGCACTGGTCGTGGAGACTGGTCACCGTACTGGCCGTTCGCCGGCTGACCGTTTCATCGTCGAAGAACCTTCCACCCAGGACGCCATTTCCTGGGGCCCGATCAACCGCAAGTTCCCGGCCGACAAGTTCGATGCCCTGTGGGACCGCGTCGAGGCGTTCAACAACGCCCAGGATCACTTCGTTTCCTACGTTCACGTAGGGGCGGCCGCCGAGCACTACCTGCCGGTGAAGATGACCACCCAGACTGCCTGGCAGAACCTGTTCGGTCGTTGCCTGTTCATCAACCCGGAGCAGTTCAACCCGGCTGGTCGCGACCAGTGGCAGGTCCTGAACGTCGCCAACTTCGTGTGCGAGCCTGAGCGTGACGGCACCAACTCCGACGGTTGCGTGATCATCAACTTCGCCCAGAAGAAAGTGCTGATCGCAGGCATGCGCTACGCCGGCGAAATGAAAAAAGCCATGTTCTCGGTACAGAACTTCCTGCTGCCGGCTGCCGACGTACTGCCAATGCACTGCGCGGCCAACATCGGCGAAGAAGGCGATGTGACCCTGTTCTTCGGCCTGTCCGGTACTGGCAAGACCACCCTGTCGGCCGACGAAAGCCGTTACCTGATCGGTGACGACGAGCACGGTTGGGGCGAAGGCGTTGTCTTCAACATGGAAGGCGGCTGCTACGCCAAGTGCATCGACCTGTCCGAGAAGAACGAGCCGGTCATCTGGAAAGCCATCAAACACGGTGCGGTGCTGGAAAACGTCGTGCTCGACGCCAACAAGCACGCTGACTACACCGATGTCAGCCTGACCCAGAACAGCCGTGCGGCCTATCCGCTGGAGCACGTTGCCAAGCGTTCCGAAGCGAATCTGGGCGGCGAGCCTAACGCAGTCATCTTCCTGACCTGCGACCTGACCGGTGTTCTGCCACCGGTTTCGATCCTGAACAACGAGCAGGCGGCCTACCACTTCCTGTCCGGCTACACCGCGCTGGTCGGTTCGACCGAAATGGGTTCGGGCGGCGGCATCAAGTCGACCTTCTCCACCTGCTTCGGCGCACCGTTCTTCCCGCGCCCGGCAGGCGAGTATGCCGAGCTGCTGATCAAGCGTATCAACGGCTTCAACTCCAAGGTCTACCTGGTCAACACCGGCTGGACCGGCGGTGGCTACGGCGTTGGCAAGCGCTTCAGCATCCCGACTACCCGTGCCGTGATCGCTGCGATCCAGAGCGGCGCGCTGGTCGGTGCTGAAACCGAGCACCTGGATATCATCAACCTGGACGTGCCGAAGGCCGTTCCGGGCGTTGAAACCGAGCTGCTCAACCCGCGCACCAACTGGGCTGACAAAGCTGCCTACGACGAGGCCGCCAAAGGCCTTGCCAAGCTGTTCATCGAAAACTTCAAGAAGTTCGAAGTTTCCGACGCCATCAAGGCTGCTGGTCCACAGCTGTAAGCTGAGCCCGCGCAACGAGAGAGCCGCCCTTAGGGGCGGCTTTTTTGTTCCTGAAAATCAGTGCGGTCATTGTGGGAGCTCAGGCAGCGCAAATCTGGATTTTCTGTTTCACTGTCAGCACCAATTGCGAAGACTAGAGCCAGACAGATGACCGAATCCCCTCAGCGCACTGCCTTCTTCCATTTCCACCCCATCCTTACCCGCCCTCAGGACAACGACCTGAACGGCCATATCGCCGGCGCCACCGTGCACGGTTTCTTCGAGACGGCCATTCAAGCGTTTCTTGTAGAGCAGGCCGAGCTGGACCTGCGTGACGGCGAGTTGGCGGCCTTCGTGGTCAGTTCGGCGGCGGACTTCTACGCGCTGCCGGGCTTCCCGGATGTGCTGGAGGTGGGCTTGGGGGTAATGCGCCTGGCGGGCAGCACGGTGGAGTACCGCCTGGCGCTGTTCCGTCCAGGCGAGCCGGAGGCGTGCGCGGCAGGCACGGTGGTGCAGGTGTTCATCGAACGTGCCAGTGGCCGGCCTGTGACGCTGCCAGAGGCGCTGCAGGTGATCCTGTCCGGCCTGGTGCTGGAACCACAGGCATAAAAAAGCCCCGCCGGCAGGGGGGCGGGGCTTTTGTTGCCGGGGCGAGGCCCTCAGGCATTAGTCGCGCCAGTGGCGCTTGTGCTTGCGGTGGCCGTAGTGGTGGCCACGGTCCCAGTGGCGACGGTCGTCGTCGTAGCCACGACGGTAACGGCGGCCATCGTGGTAGTCGTCCCTGTCGGCCTCCTTGCCCAGGTAGTTACCCAGTGCGCCACCGGCACCACCGCCGGCTGCTGCGCCAATGTAGCTACCGGTGGTGCCGCCCACCGAGCGACCCACCACGTTGCCGCCTGCGGCGCCCAGTGCGCCGCCGATAGCGGCCTCACCGCGCTGGCGCTTGTCGGCGCCCAAGGCACCGCCGGCTGCGCCGCCAAGACCGGCACCAATGGCGCCACCGGTGCTACCACCGATGGAGTTGCCCACCACTGAGCCCAGTACCCCACCCAATGCGCCGCCAATGCCGGCCTCGGTGTGCCGCCTGCCATGGCCACGCCGCTGAGCAAGCTAAAAGACAACAACAGAATCGAGGAGTACTTCTTCATCAAGAGAGCCTCATAAGGATGACGAGGCGAATGTGAGGCTATCGAGCGTGGCTGGCAATGGAAATCCGACGAGTAACACGAGTTGTACACAATTCTCTAAGTTACTGTATTTGCTGTGAAACTTTATCGATTTTCGGCTGTCTGAGACCTTTATGACAAAGCCCTGAGCCGTTACGGAACAGGGCTTTTTTCGTTTTTACAGGATACGCCCCCCGTCCAGCGCCCGCTCCAGTTTGATGGCGATGAACTTCGAGGTTGGCGTATGGCTGCCATCGCCAATGCTCTCCAGCGGCACCAGCGGGTTCACCTCGGGGTAGTACGCCGCCGCCTGCCCGGCCGGGATATCGAAGGCCAGCAGGGTGAAGCCCTGCACCCGGCGCACATGCTCATCCCCCCACAACGAGACGATGTCCACTTTCTGCCCCGGCTGGAAGCCCAGGCGGATGATGTCGGCTTCGTTGGCAAACAGCACCTCGCGCTGGCCGCGCACACCACGATAGCGGTCGTCCAGGCCGTAGATGGTGGTGTTGTACTGATCGTGCGAACGCATCGATTGCATGATCAGATCCGGCAGTTGGCCGCTGGTGCGCACGCGCTCGTCGAGCAACGTATCCGGCAGCAGGTTGGCCTTGAAGTTGGCGCGGCCGGTGCTGGTCTTCCACTCGCGGCTGGCGGCGCTGTTACCCAGGTAGAAGCCGCCGGGGTGTTGCAGGCGCTGGTTGAAATGACTGAAGCCCGCGATGGTATCGCCGATCAGGTCGCGAATACGGTCGTAGTCGGCCACCAGCCAGTGCCAGTCCACCGGCTGCTTGCCCAGAGTAGCGGCGGCAATGCCGGCTACCACTGCCGGTTCCGAGCGCATCTGTGACGACAGAGGCTTCAGCTGCCCGTTTGAGGCATGGACCATGCTGAACGAGTCTTCCACCGTGACAGCCTGCGGCCCGTCGGCTTGCAGGTCGATGTCGGTGCGGCCAAGGCACGGCAGGATCAGTGCCTGCTTGCCATGCACCAGGTGGCTGCGGTTGAGCTTGGTGCTGATGTGCACGGTCAGTTCGCAATTGCGCAGCGCCTGGGCGGTACGTTCGGTGTCTGGCGTGGCTTGGGCGAAGTTGCCGCCAAGACCGATGAATACCTTGGATCGGCCATCCAGCATGGCGTGGATCGCTTCGACGGTGTTGTGGCCGTTGTGCCGCGGTACGGGGAAGCCGAAGCGTTTTTCGATGGCATCCAGCAACGCGACCGGTGGGCGTTCGTTGATGCCCATGGTGCGGTCACCCTGCACGTTGCTGTGCCCGCGTACCGGGCACAGGCCTGCGCCTGGTGCGCCAATGTTGCCGCGCAGCATCTGAAGGTTGACGATTTCCTGGATGGTCGGCACCGAGTGGCGGTGCTGGGTGATGCCCATCGCCCAGCACATGATCACCCGTTTGCCGCGGCAGTACATGCGCGCGGCCAGTTCGATATCCGCCAGTGTCAGGCCGGACTGTGCCTGGATGTGTTCCCATGATGTGGCATCCACCACTGCCAGGTACTCGTCGACGCCATGGCCATGTTCAGCGATGAACGCGTGATCGAACACGGCCGGTTCGCCGTTGGCCTGGGCCTCGCGTTCCCACTGCAGGACGAACTTGGCCATGCCGCGCAGCATCGCCATGTCGCCGCCCAGCGCCGGGCGGAAGAAGGCGGTGTTGGTCGGCCGGTCGCTGTTGGTGAGCATCTCCAGCGGGTTTTGCGGGTGCTGGAAGCGCTCCAGGCCACGTTCCTTGAGCGGGTTGATACACACCACCTGGGCGCCACGCTTAACCGCATCGCGCAGCGGGTCGAGCATGCGTGGGTGGTTGGTGCCAGGGTTCTGGCCCCAGACGAAAATCGCATCGGCATGCTCGAAG
This sequence comes from Pseudomonas monteilii NBRC 103158 = DSM 14164, assembly GCF_000730605.1. Classification (GTDB taxonomy): domain Bacteria; phylum Pseudomonadota; class Gammaproteobacteria; order Pseudomonadales; family Pseudomonadaceae; genus Aquipseudomonas; species Aquipseudomonas monteilii. The sequence continues at coordinate 18,917 of NZ_BBIS01000039.1, forward strand.
TCGTCGAAGGTGACGGTGCCCTTGCCGACCCCGACGCTCTGCCCCAGGGCAACGCCACTGGCTTCGTGGCACATGTTCGAGCAGTCGGGGAAGTTGTTGGTGCCGTAAGCACGCACGAAAAGCTGGTACAGGTAGGCCGCTTCGTTGCTGGCGCGCCCCGAGGTATAGAACTCGGCCTGGTCAGGGGTGGCCAGTTTGTTCAGCTCGCGGGCGATCAGGGCGAAGGCAGCATCCCAGCTGATGGGTTGGTAGCGATCGCTGGGGGCGTCGTAGACCATTGGCTCGGTCAAACGGCCTTGGTATTCCAGCCAGTAGTCGCTCTGTTGTAGCAGCGACGTGACGCTATAGCGGGCAAAGAAGGCAGCATCCACGCGGCGCTTGGTCGCTTCCCAGTTAACCGCCTTGGCGCCGTTCTCGCAGAACTTGACCATGCCGCTTTCCGGCGAGTCGCCCCAGGCGCAGCCGGGGCAGTCGAAGCCGCCATTCTGGTTGGTTTTGAGCAGGGCGCGAATGTTCTTTAGCGCGTTGTCGCTGCCGACCCAGGCCTTGGCCACGCTGCGCAGTGCGCCCCAGCCACCGGCGGGGCCGTGGTAGGGCTTGTAGCGAGGGGTGGAGGCTGGGGCGTTGTCCGGAAGGGGCTGGTACGAGGTCACGGCTGTTACGACTCCGCCGCTGGGCTGTAGACCCGCGGTGCGCTGTGCTTGGGCAAATGGATGAGGTTGAGGTTGTGCTTGCGCGCCCATTGCAGGGCAAGGCCGGTGGGCGCCGACAGGCTGACCAGGGTCTGGATGCCGGCACGCAGCACCTTCTGGATCAGCTCCAGGCTGCAGCGGCTGGTGACGATGGCCAGGCCGCCCTGGCTGTCGATGCCTTGGCGTAGCAGTGCGCCGATCAGCTTGTCGAGGGCGTTGTGCCGGCCGATGTCTTCGCGGCCGAGCAGCAATTCGCCATGGCGGTCCATGAACAGCGCTGCATGTACGGCGCCGCAATGTTGGCCCAACGGCTGGAAGGCATCGATACGCTCACGCAGGCCGGCCAGCCACTGGGCCGGGGGCAAGGGCGCACCGGGCAGCACGGCCAGGTCCGGCAGGGCCTGCTCCAGCGCTTCGACCCCACACAGGCCGCAACCACTGGTGCCGGCCAGTTGTCGGCGCTGGTTTTTCAGGTTCCAGAAGGCCCGACTGGAGATTTCCAGGTCGGCATACATCGCCGAACCGCTGCCGGAGAGCTTCAGGTCGTAGATTTCTGCCGTGCCTTCGACAATGCCGCTGCCAACGCTGAAACCGACGGCAAAGTCTTCCAGGTCGGTGGGGCTGACCAGCATCACTGCCTGGTTGAGGCCGTTGTAGACGATGGCCAGGGCTACTTCTTCGGCCAGCGGCGTGCTGTCACGTTTGGCGTCACTGAGCTGGACGTAATCGTAGGTGTTGCTGGCGGCGGGCATGGACAAGGGCGATGAGGCCGCGCAGACCGGAGGTTTGCTGTTCATCAGGGGCGTTGAATACCGGCGGCTTTCTGATAGCACAAGCCTAGGCTTGCGAGCCGGCGGCGTCTAATCGCTAGGGTCTATGCCGTGATAGACCGCGTCGATTGGTCGCACAGGGGCGGGAGTGGAAAAGCTGGCCTAGACTCGTGTGTCCGAGGTTTCGTCAACAAGGAGAACGCAATGAGCCTGTTCAGTTTCGTGAAGGAAGCCGGCGAGAAGTTGATCGACCTGCTGACCCCCGGTAACGCCAATGCCGAAGAGCAGTTGAAGAAGCACGTGGAAAGTGTCGGCCTGGGCAACCCGAACATCAGTGCCACTGTAGAGGGTGACAAGATTATCCTCAAGGGTGAGGTGGCCAGCCAGGAGGAGAAGGAGAAGATCATTCTGGCGGCGGGCAATATCAATGGAGTAGCCAGTGTGGAGGACCAGATTACCGTGACCGGGCCGGTGGTGGCGGCGGCCAGGTTCGTTACGGTGAAGAAGGGCGACACGCTGTCGGCCATCTCGGTGGTGGTTTACGGCAATGCCAACCAGTACAACAAGATTTTCGAGGCCAATAAGCCGATGCTCAAGCATCCGGACAAAATTTATCCGGGGCAGGTGCTGCGTATTCCTGAGTGATCTCTACTGCCTGTGAGGGCCTCTTCGCGGGCTTGCCCGCGAAGAGGCCCTCACAGGCCGACCAACAATTCCCGGTAATCCTCGACCGCTGCAAATTCCTCGGTATCCCGCGGCCCTGCCTGGCTATCCGGCTGGCGTACCGCCAACAAATGCCCTACACCAAACCGCCGCGCACTGCGCAAAATCGCCAGCGTGTCATCGATGAAAAGGCTGCGCGCCGGCTCAAAACCGATATCCGCCTGCAACGCATTCCAGAACTGCGGGCTCTCTTTCGGGTAGCCATAATCGTGCGAGCTGATCAGCCGCTCGAAATACGGCGCCAGCTCTACCCGCTCCAGTTTCAGCGACAACGAATCACGATGCGCATTGGTAATCATCACCACCCGCTTGCCGGCTTGGCGAATCGCCGCCAGGAAAGTGTCGGCATCCGGCCGCAGGGCAATCAGGTCGGCGATTTCCTGCTTCAGCTCGCGAATCGGCAGGCGCAACTCGCGGCTCCAGAAGTCCAGGCAATACCAGTTCAGCGTGCCGGCATTGCGTTCGAACAGCGGCTGCAGCTCCATTTCCGCCATGGTCCGGCTTACCCCGTGCAGCTCGGCATAGCGTTGGGGCAGGTGCTCCAGCCAGAAGCGGTTGTCGTAGTGCAGGTCGAGCAGGGTGCCGTCCATGTCCAGCAGGACGGTATCGATGGCAGACCAGGGAAGAACAGGCATGGGAAACTCTCGTTCAGTCGGCAAGCCACGGTATAGTAACCCGTTCACGCCAAGGAGCCGCCCCATGCGCCAGAAACCCACCGTCCTCAGCCGCGAAATCGTCGCCAGCAGCCGCCTGTTCCGCGTCGAAGCCGTGCAATTGCGCTTCAGCAATGGCAATGAGCGTACCTACGAGCGGTTGGTGGGCCGGGGCAACGGCTACGGCGCAGTGATGATTGTGGCCATGCTCGACGCCGAGCACGCCGTGCTGGTGGAGGAGTACTGTGGCGGCACCGATGAATACGAGCTGTCGTTGCCCAAGGGCCTGATCGAACCGGGAGAAGACGTGCTGGCGGCCGCCGACCGGGAGCTCAAGGAAGAAGCCGGTTTTGGCGCGCGTCAGCTGGAGCATCTGACCGAGCTGTCGCTGTCGCCGGGCTACATGAGCCAGAAGATCCAGGTGGTGTTGGCCAGCGACCTGTACGAAGAACGCCTGGAAGGCGACGAGCCAGAGCCGATGCGGGTCGACAAGGTCAACCTGCGCGAGCTGTCGGCATTCGCCATGCACCCGCAGTTCACCGAAGGACGCGCCTTGGCGGCGCTGTACCTGGCGCGTGACCTGCTGATTCAGCGGGGGCTGCTGGAGCTATGAACGACCTGCAACTGATGCATGAAGTGGTCAAGCTGGCGCTGATGGCGGGCGAGGCGATCCTGCCGTTCTGGCGCGCCGATGTTGCGGTTACCAACAAGGCTGATGACTCGCCGGTAACCGCCGCCGATCTGGCAGCGCACCGGGTAATTGCCGATGGCCTGTTGGCGCTGGCCCCGCACATTCCGGTGTTGTCCGAAGAAGATTGCAACATTCCGCTGGCCGAGCGCCAGGGCTGGAGCCGCTGGTGGCTGGTCGACCCGCTGGACGGCACCAAGGAATTTATCGCGGGCAGTGAGGAGTTCACGGTCAACATCGCCCTGGTTGAAAACAGCGAGGTGGTGTTTGGCGTGGTGTCGATGCCGACCAATGGGCGCTGCTACTTTGGTGGGCGCGGTTTGGGGGCTTGGCGTGCGGAGGCCGGTGAGGTTGCCCAGCCTATCCAGGTGCGCAACGCACCGGCACAGGGCGAGCGTTTTACCGTGGTGGCCAGCCGTCGGCATTCCAGCCCGGAGCAGGAGGCGCTGTTGGCCGGGCTGGGTGCAGCGGTAGGAGAGCTGGAGCTGGCCAATATCGGCAGTTCGTTGAAGTTCTGCCTGTTGGCTGAGGGCAGCGCCGATTGCTATCCGCGCCTGGCGCCGACGTCGCAGTGGGATACTGCGGCGGCGCAGGGGGTGGTGGAAGGGGCTGGTGGCGAAGTGATCGGTTTGGATGGCTTGCCGTTCCGCTACCCGGCGCGGGATTCGCTGCTGAATCCGTATTTCCTGGCATTGCCGGCCAATGCTAAGTGGCGCCAGGCCTTCCTGAAGCTGATCTGACGTGTATCACCCTACCCTGTAGGAGCGGGTTCACCCGCGAAGAATCCAGCGCGGTGCATGGCACCGGCTTCGCCGGTGTTCGCGGGTAAACCCGCTCCCACAGGGATCCGCGTTAGCGGTGCAACACGTACTGGCCGCTGAATTTCACGGCAGGCTCGTCACTGCCGACATTGCTCACCGTGGTCTCCAGCGTCAACCGCGCCCGCCCGCGACGCTGGTACATGTTCACGAACCGCTCCCAGGTTTTCTCATCCGGCGCCGTGCAGCGCGCCACCGCTGCGCCGGTAACCGGCAGCGGGTAACTGATCTGCCCCTCTTGGATGACGATATGCCCGTCATCGATCCCCAGCTCACGCAGGCGCAGGTGCAGCCAGCCCCAACCCGCCAGCACCGCGGCGCAGTACAAGCTGCCGCCGAACATGGTGCTCTTGTGGTTGACGTTGGCCGCCAGTGGCAATTGCAGGCGCAGGGTGTGCTGCTGCCAGTCGAGTACTTCCAGCCCCATTTCGCGGGTCAGGGGGATGTCGCTGTGCAGGACGGATTGCAGGTATTGGCTATCGGTGTTCATCAACGGTTGTCCTCATGGTCGTCATGCCCGCCGCTGCCGCCGTCAAAGCTCAAGCCGTGCTTGCGCAGCTTGTCGTGCAGGGTCTTGCGGGGGATGCCCAGCGCCTCGGCCAGGCTGCGCATGGAGCTGTGTGGCTGGGCCAGTTCGGCAGCGATCAGCGAGCGTTCGAACTGCTCGACCTGTTCGCTCAGGTTGCCAATCAGCGCTGGTGCTGCGGGTACTGCTGCCGGTGGCGCCTGACCGTCCAGGGCCAGTTCCAGGCCAAGGGCGAAGCGTTCGGCCGCGTTCTGCAGCTCGCGTACATTGCCTGGCCAGTCGTGGCGCAGCAGCACGGCGCGCTGGGCTGGTTGCAGGGTGTGCGGTGGCAGGCCATGACGCTGGCTGGCAGCGTCGGCGAAGTGCTGGAACAGCACCAGAATGTCGTCGCCGCGTTCGCGCAGCGGTGGAATACGCAGCGGTGCCACGTTCAGGCGGTAGTACAGGTCAGCGCGGAAGCGGCCTTGGTCGGCAGACTGGCGCAGGTCTTCCTTGGTCGCGGCGATGATGCGGATGTCCAGCGGGATCAACTGGTTGCCGCCCAGGCGTTCGACTACCCGCTCTTGCAGCATGCGCAGCAGCTTTACCTGCACATCCAGGCTCATGCTCTCGATTTCGTCGAGGAACAGCGTGCCGCCGTTGGCAAACTCGAACTTGCCGATGCGGCGCTTCTGCGCGCCGGTGAACGCACCGGGCTCATGGCCGAACAGTTCGCTCTCGACCACCGACTCGGCCAGCGCACCGGCATTGATTGCCACGAACGGCCCCTCGCGACGGCTGGACAGATCGTGCAGGGCGCGGGCCACTACCTCCTTGCCTGCGCCGGTTTCACCCAAAATCAGCACATCGGCGCGGGTACCGGCCAAGGCGCCGATCTGTTCGCGCAGGCGCAGCATGGACGGCGAATGGCCTACCAGTCGGGTGGCCAGTTGCTGGCGGTCGCTCAGCGCCAGGCGCAGGCTGCGGTTGTCCAGTACCAGGCGGCGCAGGGCCAGGGCGCGGCGTACGCTGTCGAGCAGGGCGTCTGTGGCAAAGGGTTTTTCCAGAAAGTCATAAGCCCCGGCGCGCATCGCCTGCACCGCCAGCGGCACATCGCCGTGGCCGGTAATCAGCAGCACCGGTAGCTCACTGTCGCGGCCATGCAATTGCTCCAGCAGTTGCAAGCCATCGATGCCGGGCATGCGAATGTCGCTGACCACCACGCCGGGCCAATCGGCCTCGATACGGTCGGCCAGGCCTTGGGCATCGGCCAGGGCGACCACCTTGAGGCCGGCCAGGTCCAGGGTCTGGCTCAGTGCCTGGCGCAGGTGCGGGTCATCGTCGACCAGGATGACCTGGGCTCGGTTGTCGATCAGTGTCTCGGTGGTCATGCCGAGGTGTCCTCCGAATTGGGCAAAGTAGCGCCAGGCGCGGCCACGCGCAGCTGCAAGGTCAGCAGCGCGCCCCCTTCCGGGTGGTTGGCCAGCAGCAGTTCACCGCCCAGGGCACGCATCAGGCTTTCACAGATGGCCAGGCCCAAGCCCAGGCCCTGGGTGCGGGTCTTGGTGGTGAAGAATGGCTCCTTGGCGTGCTCCAGGGCCTGGCGGCTGAAACCGGGGCCGTTGTCGCGGATGTACAGGTAGACGCAGTCATCGCGTTGCTCGGCACTTAGCCACAAGCGGCGCGGGTTGGCTTTTTCGGTCAGGGCGTCGAGGGCGTTGGCCAGCAGGTTGCCCAGTACCTGACGCAGGCGGGTTTCGCCGGCTTGTACCCACAAGGTGGCCTCGGGCAGGTCGCGGATCAGCTCCACGGCCATGGCCCGGCGGCGCTTGGCCAGCAGCGCCAGGGCATCGTCCAGGGCAGGCTGCAGGGCTACGCTCTCCGGGGCGTGCCGGTCGCGGCGGGCGAAGGCACGCAGGTGGGCGATGATCGAGGCCATACGCCCAGTCAGTTCGCCAATCAGCTTGAGGTTGTCGCGGGCGTCTTCGGTGCGTTGGTGGTCGAGCAGGATCTCTGCGTTTTCCGCGTAACTGCGAATGGCCGCCAATGGCTGGTTCAGCTCATGGCTGATGCTGGCCGACATGGTGCCGAGAACCGACAGCTTGCCGGCCTGCACCAGTTCGTCCTGGGCACGCACCGCTTCCTGCTGAGCGTTCTCGCGCTCCAGCACGGCACTTTTGAGGCGGGAGTTGAGGCCTTCGAGATCGGCCGTACGTTCGGCCACACGCTTTTCCAGCTGCTGGCGGCCACGGGCCTCGAAGTCGATACGGTCGATGTAGTGGCGGCGCCGCTGCATCACCAGCCCGGCCAACAGCATCACCACCAGCAGGGTGCCTGCGCCGATGGCCATTACCGTCTGTACCGAACGGTCGACCAGTAGGCGAGGGGCGAGAATGCTCACTTGCCAGCCGGTTTCCTTGATATCGCGGGTCTGGGTGATCCAGGCGTCCGGGTTTAGCACCAGCGGTTGCGGTGCCTGGGTCGGGTAGGGCTGGATGGCGATGATGGCCTGGCGTTCGGCTTCGGTCAGCACACGGGTAGCGCGGAAGCGCCAGTCAGGCCGCGAGGTGAGGATGACCACGCCATTGTGGTCGGTCAGCAACAGCTGCTCGGGGGTGCGGCCCCAGAGGGTCTCGGTGTGGTCGAGGTCAACCTTCACCACCAGCACGCCAACGACTCGCTCACGGTCCCGCACGGCGGCGGCAAAGAAGTAGCCGCGTTTGGCCGAGGTGGTGCCCTGGCCGAAAAAACGGCCCAAGTGGCCGGCCATGGCTTCGTTGAAGTAGGGGCGGAAGGCGAAATTGCGGCCGACGAAGCTGTCGTGTTTGTCCCAGTTGGACGCGGCCAGGGTGTTGCCGCTGATGTCCATCAGGTACATCACTTCGGCGCCGGTCTGCTGCACGATGTCCTTGAGCAGGCGGTTGGCGTTGGTTACTGCTTCCAGGCGGAACGGGTCGGCCAGTACACCCCGCAGCGCCGGCAGGTCGCCAAGGATTTGTGGCAGGGTCTCATAACGGTGCAGGGTGCCGAGCAGGTTGGCGACGTACAGGTCGAGGGTCTGGCGGTTCTGCGAGGCCAGCTCATCCTGGTAGTAACGCTCGGCCAGGTGGTGCAGGGGCCATAGGAGCGGGGCCAGACACAGGGCCAACAAGGCCAGGCTGCGCCAGCGGGGACGGCGTGGGGGCGTGGGTTTTGCAATCATCACGTAAATGCGCCAGAAAAGTCTGGCGCAATTATGCGCTAGTTAAGGCAGCAGTTCCGCCTCTGCCAGTGGCAGGCCGACCTTGTCCTTGTCTGATAGCACCGGGGGTTGCTGCAGCCCCCAGTTGATTGCCAATTGTGGGTCGTCCCAGCGGATGCAGCGGTCGGCGTCCGGGTTGTAGTAGTCGGTGGTCTTGTAGAGAAACTCGGCCGACTCGCTCATTACTGCAAAGCCATGGGCGAAGCCGGGTGGAATCCACAGTTGACGGTGATTGTCGGCCGACAGATGCACGGCGACCCATTGGCCGAACGTTGGCGAACTTTTGCGCACGTCCACGGCGATATCACGGATTTCCCCCTGCACTACGCGCACCAGTTTGCCTTGGGTGTTTTTCACCTGGTAATGCAGCCCGCGCAGTACGCCCTTGATGGAGCGTGAGTGGTTGTCCTGGACGAATTCGGCTTTCACGCCAGTTTGCCGTGCGAACTCACGCGCGTTGAATGCTTCGAAGAAAAAACCACGGCTGTCACCGAAAACCTTCGGCTCGATGATCAGTACCTCAGGGATTGCAGTAGGAATGATGTTCATAGCGGCTCGCTGGCCCGTTGCCCAAGTATTGACCCTAGTCGGCCCCGCTGGAATTTTCCGCCGGGAGCTGTAACAGGATGCATAAGGTGTGGCTATGGTAGACGTCAGACTGCTATCGGCACCAGACAAGGATAAATTAGGTTCGATTGTTATCGATACAAATTCGTCATTTGAGCGGAAAAGTCCCGACCATCGGGCTTTAAATGTCGATATATATCGGTTATAAATTCACAAACGCCCCAGCACAGTCCGGCTCAGGGCCATCACAGAGGTCACCCATGAAAACCCTCAACACCACGCCCCGTGCCGATGGTTTCCACATGCCCGCCGAGTGGGCCCCGCAAACCCAGGTGTGGATGGTCTGGCCGGAGCGCCCGGACAACTGGCGCCTGGGCGGTAAGCCTGCCCAGGCGGCCCACGTCACCTTGGCCAAGGCCATTGCCCGCTTCGAGCCGGTGACCGTCGCAGCCTCTGCCGGCCAGTACGAAAATGCCCGCCGCCAGCTCGACCTGCCGAACATTCGAGTGGTCGAAATCAGCAACGATGACGCCTGGGTGCGTGATACCGGCCCGACCTTCGTCATCAACGACCAGGGTGAAGTGCGTGGTGTGGACTGGGGCTTCAATGCCTGGGGCGGCTTCGATGGCGGCCTGTATGCACCCTGGAACCGTGACGAGGAACTGGCCGCCAAAGTGCTGGAGATGGAGCGCTGCCAGCGCTACCACACCGAAGGCTTCGTGCTTGAGGGCGGCTCGATTCACGTGGACGGCGAAGGCACCGTGATCACCACCGAGGAATGCCTGCTCAACCGCAACCGCAACCCGCACCTGAACCGCGAGCAGATCGAAGCGGTGCTTCGCGACCAGCTGGCGGTCGATACTGTGGTGTGGCTGCCGGATGGCCTGTACAACGACGAAACCGACGGCCACGTCGACAACTTCTGCTGTTACGTGCGCCCAGGTGAAGTGTTACTGGCCTGGACCGATGATTCCAACGACCCCAACTATGCGCGCTGCCACGCGGCCATGGAGGTGTTGAAGAACACCCGTGACGCCAAGGGCCGTGAGTTTATCGTGCATAAAATGCCGATTCCGGGCCCGCTGTTCGCCACGGCTGAAGAGTGTGCCGGTGTCGATCATGTGGCCGGCAGCCAGGAGCGTGACCCGTCGGTGCGTCTAGCCGGTTCGTATGTGAACTTCCTGATCGTCAACGGGGGCATCATCGCGCCAAGCTTCGATGACCCGGCAGATGCCGAAGCCAGAGCGATCCTGGCGAAGATCTTCCCCGATCACGAGGTGGTGATGATCCCGGGTCGTGAGCTGTTGTTGGGCGGTGGCAACATTCACTGCCTGACCCAGCAGCAGCCGGCGCCGGTCAAGCGCTGAGCGCGGCGCGAATGAAGAGGCCCGTCATGTACGGGCC
>NZ_BBIS01000038.1 GCF_000730605.1 Pseudomonas monteilii NBRC 103158 = DSM 14164
CCAATGGCACCGTGGGCACCACCACTGTTACCGCACCGGACAACGTCTACATCGGTACCAACGACTCGATCGTGAAATCGATCGCTTCGGTCAGCGGTGACGATGTCGGCAAGTTCGAACAGCTGACCCTGGACAAGGCGCCGGTGATCACCACCGTCACCGACGAACCAGGCTCGGGCACCCCGGGCACTGGCAACGAAGGCGATCTGGTACTGGTGACCATCACCGCCGACCAGACTTCGGTGGCCGAGAACGTCAAACCAACCTTCACCGTGCACATCAACCAGCCGCTGGACCACGACCTGGTCGTGACCCTGAGCAACAACGCTCAGGTCACCATCAAGGCCGGCGACACCAGCGCCCCGTACGAGCACGCTGCACAGGGCGATGACGTTTACAACGACGCTGGCCAGATCAGCGTGGGCATCAAGTCCGCTGTGGACGTTGACGGCCGTACCTTCGAGAACCTGGAACTGGGCGGCGCTGCGAAAGTGGATGTCACCGACACCACCGACGAAGTCGTGGCCAAGCTGACCGCGACCCCTTCGGTGACCGAAGGCGGCGAGATCACCTACACCATCACGCTGACCAACAAAGACGGTCTGCCGATCAACAACCACTCGGCACTGACCTTCACGCTGAGCGACGGTAAAACTGTCATCACCGTGCCAGCCAACGGCACCGTGGGCACCACCACTGTCACCGCCCCGGACAACGTCTACACCGGTACCAACGACTCGATCGTGAAATCGATCGCCTCGGTCAGCGGCACCGACGTCGGCAAGTTCGAGCAACTGACCCTGGACAAGGCGCCGGTGACCACCACCGTCACCGACGAACCAGGCTCGGGCACCCCGGGCACTGGCAACGAAGGCGATCTGGTACTGGTGACCATCACCGCCGACCAGACTTCGGTGGCCGAGAACGTCAAACCAACCTTCACCGTGCACATCAACCAGCCGCTGGACCACGACCTGGTCGTGACCCTGAGCAACAACGCTCAGGTCACCATCAAGGCCGGCGACACCAGCGCCCCGTACGAGCACGCTGCACAGGGCGATGACGTTTACAACGACGCTGGCCAGATCAGCGTGGGCATCAAGTCCGCTGTGGACGTTGACGGCCGTACCTTCGAGAACCTGGAGCTGGGCGGCGCTGCGAAAGTGGATGTCACCGACACCACCGACGAAGTCGTGGCCAAGCTGACCGCGACCCCTTCGGTCACCGAAGGCGGCGAGATCACCTACACCATCACGCTGACCAACAAAGACGGCCTGCCGATCAACAACCACGGCGCCCTGACCTTCACGCTGAGCGACGGCAAGACCGTCATCACCGTACCGGCCAATGGCACTACTGGTTCGATCACTGTGACTGCCCCGGACAACGTCTACGTCGGCACCAACCCAGCGGTGGTTAACTCCATCGCGACCGTTGCAGGCGCTGACGTCGGTAAGTTCGAGAAGCTGACCCTGGACAAGACGCCGGTCAGCACCACCGTCACCGACGAGCCAGGTACTCCAGGCAACCCAGGCGGTAACAACGAAGGCGATCTGGTCAAGGTCACCATCACCGCCGACCAGCCTTCGGTGGCCGAGAACGTCAAACCGACCTTCACCGTGCACATCAACCAGCCGCTGGACCACGATTTGGTCGTGACCCTGAGCAACAACGCGCAGGTCACCATCAAGGCCGGCGACACCAGCGCGCCGTACACCCACGATGCGCAGGGCGATGACGTCTACAACGACGCCGGCAGCATCAGCCTGGGTATCAATTCGGCGGTGGACGCCACCGGTGCGACCTTCGAGAACCTGCAACTGGGCGGCAACGCCTCCGTTCAGGTCACCGACACCACCGATGAGGTGGTGGCCAAGCTGACCGCGACCCCTTCGGTCACCGAAGGCGGCGAGATCACCTACACCATCACGCTGACCAACAAAGACGGCCTGCCGATCAACAACCACTCGGCACTGACCTTCACGCTGAGCGACGGTAAAACCGTCATCACCGTGCCGGCCAATGGCACTACCGGTTCGATCACCGTCACTGCGCCGGACAACGTCTACGCCGGTGCCAACGATCCAGTGATCAAGTCGATCGCTTCGGTGGACGGCGCTGATGTCGGCAAGTTCGAGCAACTGACCCTGGATAAGACGCCGGTCAGCACCACCGTTACCGACGAGCCAGGTACTCCGGGCAACGAAGGCGATCTGGTGCTGGTCACTATCACCGCCGACCAGCCTTCGGTGGCCGAGAACGTCAAACCAACCTTCACCGTACACATCAACCAGCCGCTGGACCACGACCTGGTCGTGACCCTGAGCAACAACGCGCAGGTCACCATCAAGGCCGGCGACACCAGCGCGCCGTACACCCACGATGCGCAGGGCGATGACGTCTATAAAGACTCGGGCGAAATCAGCCTGGGTATCAATTCGGCGGTGGACGCCACCGGTGCGACCTTCGAGAACCTGCAACTGGGCGGTGCGGCTACCGTCCAAGTCACCGACACCACTGACGAAGTCATGGCCAAGCTGACCGCGACCCCTTCGGTCACCGAAGGCGGCGAGATCACCTACACCATCACGCTGACCAACAAAGACGGCCTGCCGATCAACAACCACGGCGCCCTGACCTTCACGCTGAGCGACGGTAAAACCGTCATCACCGTACCGGCCAATGGCACTACCGGTTCGACCACCGTCACCGCGCCGGACAATGTCTACACCGGCACTAACGACTCGATCGTGAAATCGATCGCCTCGGTCAGCGGCACCGACGTCGGCAAGTTCGAGCAACTGACCCTGGACAAGGTGCCGGTGACCACCACCGTCACCGACGAACCAGGCTCGGGCACCCCGGGCACTGGCAACGAAGGCGATCTGGTCAAGGTCACCATCACCGCCGACCAGCCTTCGGTGGCCGAGAACGTCAAACCGACCTTCACAGTGCACATCAACCAGCCGCTGGACCACGACCTGGTCGTGACCCTGAGCAACAACGCTCAGGTCACCATCAAGGCAGGCGACACCAGCGCGCCGTACGAGCACGCTGCACAGGGCGACGATGTCTACAAAGACGCCGGTGAAATCAGCCTGGGTATCAAGTCGGCAGCCGACATCGGCGGCCGTACCTTCGAAAACCTGCAGCTGGGCGGCGCTGCGAAAGTGGATGTCACCGACACCACCGACGAAGTCGTGGCCAAGCTGACCGCGACCCCTTCGGTTACCGAAGGCGGCGTGATCACCTACACCGTGACCCTGACCAACAAAGACGGCCTGCCAATCGACAAGCACGGTGCGCTGACCTTTACCCTGGACGATGGCAAAACCACCATCACCATCCCGGCTAACGGTACAACCGGCACCGCTACGGTCACTGCTCCGGACAACGTCTACACCGGCACCAACGCTCCGGTAGTGAAGGCTATCCAGTCGGTCACGGGTGCTGATGTCGGCAAGTTCGAGCAACTGATCCTCGACAAGACCCCGGTCAGCACCGCCGTCACCGACGAGCCAGGTTCGGGCACTCCAGGCACCGGTAACCAGGGCGACCTGGTGCTGGTCACTATCACGGCCGACCAGACCTCGGTCGCCGAGAACGTGAAGCCGACCTTCACCGTGCACATCAACACGGCGCTGGCCAACGACCTGGTCGTGACCCTGAGCAACAATGCCCAGGTCACCATCAAGGCTGGCCAGACCAGCGCGCCATACGAGCACGCTGCGCAGGGCGACGACGTCTACAAAGACGGCGGTGAAATCAGCCTGGGCATCAAGTCGGCTGCCGACATCGGCAACCGTCCGTTCGAGAACCTGCAGCTGGGCGATGCGGCGAAAGTCACCGTCACCGACACCACCGACGAAGTCATCGCGAAGCTGACTGCTACCCCGTCGGTCACTGAAGGCGGCGTGATCACTTACACCGTGACCCTGACCAACAAGGACGGCCTGCCGATCAACAACCACTCGGCCCTGACCTTCACGCTGAACGATGGCAAGACCACCATCACCGTGCCGGCCAACGGCACCGTGGGCACTACCACCGTCACCGCGCCGGACAACCCGTACGTGGGTGCCAACGACCCGGTTGTGAAGTCGATCGCTTCGGTCAGCGGCACGGACGTCGGCAAGTTCGAACAGCTGACTCTGGACAAGGCGCCGGTCACCACCACCGTGACCGACGAACCAGGTTCGGGCACACCGGGTACGGGCAACCAGGGCGACGTCACTACGGTCGGCATCACCGGTACCACTTCGCTGACTGAAGGTGAAACTGGCCAGTACACGCTGACCCTGAGCAATGCGTCCAAGTCCGAAGTCACCATCACGCTCAGCTACAGCGGCACCGCCAAGAACGGTGAGGACTTCTCTGGTGTCACCACCGTGAAGATCCCGGCCAACAGCACAGGCACGACGTTCAACATCGCTACCATCGACGACAAGCTGGTCGAAGGTACCGAGAACTTCACCGTGAAGATCGAGACCGCCACCGGTGGTACCTTCGAGAACCTGCAGGTTGACAGCACCAAGTCGAGCGTGACCACTGCCATCCTCGACAACGACCACCTGCCGGTTTCGCCCGGTGGCGCGGTGTTTGGTGTGGAAGACACTGACTACGTGTTTGCATGGAGTGATTTCAAAACCACCGATGCCGATGGCAACACTGGCTTGTCCGTAACCATTACCTCGCTCCCGGCCGCCGGCACCCTGCAGTTCTTCAACGGTACGGCATGGGTGAACGTGACGGTCAACCAGGTGATCAGCCAGGCCGACATCACTGCCAATAACCTGAAGTTTGTGCCGGCTCTCAACCAGTCGGGCGCGGACAACTATGGCGGCAACGGCGTAGGCAACCAGCAGGCCGACTACGCGCAGTTCAAGTTCAAGCCGAACGACGGCACCAACCTGGGCAGCGAAGTGACCATGAAGGTCGACATCAGCCCGGTTGCCGACAAGCCGACCCTGAGCTTCGGCAGCGCTGATATCGACTCCAAAGGCCTGACCAAGGAAGTCTGGAACACCCTGAAAAACCTGGGTACTGGTGGTAATGGCATTACCGGTGACGACCTGAAGACGGTCTTTGCCAACTCTGGCAGTGCCAACTCCAGCAGCACCATTACCAACGTGCAGTCCGATGGCAGCGTCACCGCTGGCACCGGTTCGAAGACCTCGGGCCTGATCTACCTGGAGGCAGGCAAGACCTATACCTTCAGCGGTACCGCTGACGACAGCTTCGTGCTCACGATCGGTGGCAACACTGTGGTCACGGCTACCTGGGGTGCTGGTGGCAAGATTTCGGGCACCTTTACCCCGACCACCAGCGGTTACTACCCGATCGAGGTCTACCATGCCAACCAGTCCGGTCCAGGCAGCTATGACCTGAACATCCAGGTAGGCTCGGGTACTGTCACCGACCTGAGCAGCTCGAACATCAAGATGTACCAGAACGTGACCGAGATGGCCAATGCTGGCCTTGGCGTATCCGATCTGCACACCGTGAATGGTCAGAGCTACTACGACGGCTACAAGCTCAACGAAGGGCCGGAAGGTGGCTCGGTGAAACTGGTCGGTATCTCCACCGCCCTGACCGATACCGACGGCTCGGAAACCTTGAACGTAACCCTCAGCGGCATTCCGAAAGGGACCGTGCTGAGCGATGGTGCTGGCCATACCGTAACGGTAGGCAGTAGCCCGGTTGATGTGACGGGCTGGAAACTCAGCAGCCTGACACTGACTCCGCCGGCCTACTACAAAGGCTCGTTCGACATCACGGTCACCTCGACTGCCACCGAAAGCCTGGGCGGCTCGGCCACCACTACCGGCAATATTCCGGTGACGGTGTATGCCGCAACCTACAAGGCCAGCGTGGGTACCTCGGGTAACGACACGATGACCGGCAGCGAAGGTAACGACATCGTCGTCGCTGACGTGGCGGGCCTGAACGTGGTTCAGGGCAAGAACTACAACATCGCCTTCATGGTCGACAGCTCGGGCAGTATGAGCGACAAGTCGATTGCCGACGCGAAGACGCAGCTGGCTTCGGTGTTCAATTCGCTCAAGGCCAGCCTGGGTTCCGACACCTCGGGTACCGTGAACATCTTCCTGGTCGACTTCGACACTCAGGTGAACAAGAACGTGGCGGTGAACCTTGCCGACCCGGATGCCCTGAGCAAGCTGCAGGCGGTACTGAACTCGATGGTGGGTGGCTACAACGGTGGCGGTACCAACTATGAAGACGCGTTCAAAACCACGTCCAACTTCTTCAACAGCACCATGGCCACCAGCAATAAAGGTGCAGAGAACCTGACCTACTTCATTACCGATGGTAAGCCGACGTATTACCAGAGCGGGGAGAACACCAACCCTAGTCTGTGGAAGAATGGCAAGAACCTGGACGATGTGGTCAACGTCAACAACTACAAGATGGGCGATACCTTCAGTGCCTGGGCCGACGCGACGCACAAGGTCGAGATCAGCAGCAGTGGCGTAGTCAAGGTGCTGACATACTCCGAGAACCGCTGGGGTACGCTGGTGCTTGACTCCACCAAGACGGTCGGCACCCTGCATGCACAGGGCGATGGCACCTACGAGTTCTCCAACCTGGGCGGTACTGGCTACGCAGAGTACTGGAACTATGTGGACTCGGCGGCAGGCTCCACCGCGAGTTTCGCTGTGCTGGGTGGCACCAGCGGCTTGAGCAAAGTCCAGGCTATCGGCCTGAACAGCGATGTCACGCTGAACGACTTGAAGCCATACGACAGCGCCGGCAAGCCGCAGACCAACATCGACCCGTCCGACCTGGCGAAGGCGATTCTCGGTCACACCGAAGCAACGGTGCCAGGTGCCGACACCATTGATGGCGGCAACGGCAATGACATCATCTTCGGCGACTTGATCACCCTCAACGGTGTTGTCAGCGAGGGTTACCAGGCCATGCAGACTTACGTCGCGCAGAAGAGCGGTGTCGAGGTCAGCTCCGTTACCACCAGCAATGTCCACCAGTACATCACCGAGCACTACACCGAGTTCGATATCTCCGGTGCCAAAGACGGCAACGACATCCTGTCGGGCGGCAATGGCAACGATATCCTCTTCGGTCAGGGTGGTAACGACACGCTCGATGGCGGCAAAGGTAATGACATCCTGCTGGGCGGCACCGGCAATGACACCCTGATCGGTGGCCAGGGCAACGATATCCTGATCGGTGGCAGCGGTGCCGATACCTTCGTGTGGAAGGCGGGCGACATCGGTAACGACGTCATCAAGGACTTCAAGGTGGCCGAGGGCGACCGTATCGACCTGAAGGACCTGCTCCAGGGCGAGAAGGGCAGCACCATCGACAACTACCTGAAGCTCACCACGGTGGAAGGCACGACGACGCTGCAAGTCAGCAGCGAAGGCAAGCTGAACGCCGAAGGTGGTATCGCCAACGCTGACGTGACCATCAAGCTGGAAGGGGTGAACTGGTCCAACACCACGATCAACTCGTTGATCAGCGGTGCCGACCCAACCATCATCATCCACAACAAAGACAGCTGATAGACCACCGGGGCCGCTTAGCGGCCCCGGCTCTTTCCTGCCATCTGCCAACAGCGCATACTCTTGCGCCGGGCCTGCGTGCCTGGCGATCTTTGCCTATGCTGCTGTCTACCAACAAGGAACCAACGTGACGAGGGACACCGCCATGTTCTACGTGCAACGCGACGCCGCTGGCCAGTTGCTGCGGGTAGAAGCAGCCGCTTTTGACCAGTTCACCGAAATGCTCCCCGCCGACCATGCCGATGTTCAGGAATGGTTCGCCGATGACGTTGTGGAAAACAGCCTGAACCAGCTCAAGCAAAGCGACCTGGACATGATCCGCGTGCTTGAAGACCTTATCGATGTGCTGACCGCCAAGGGCCTGTTCAAAATCACTGACTTGCCCCCAGGCGCGCAGGCCAAGCTGCTCAACCGCTCCACGGCACGCAAGGCGCTCAGCAGCCTGAACAACCTCATCGACGAAGAAGAGCAGGGCGGGTTGATCTGATCGCAGGCCGCCCCGTCCTCAGTGCTATGGTTATGCGTTAAAGGTATTTAAAATATTGCTCTTATGACTTTATAGTCGCTTCCACTGCGTACCCGTCGACCAATCGATGCGCCGCACGACTTGAACCCACACGGGAAAACCCCGTGCGTTTCTGATCGTTGCGCGCCATTGAAGTCGCGCACTGCGTGGGAGTGAAAAATGTCAGCCGCCTTGAACGCCTTGTCGACCATCGACAGCGCCCAGCCGCAAGTTTTCGAAGTTCGCCCCTTCTCGGGTGCCGTCGGCGCCGAGATCATAGGCCTGGACCTGGCCAAACCGGTCAGCGCCGAAGATTTCACCCGTGTCCATCGCGCCCACCTCGACCACCATGTGCTGGTGTTCCGCGACCAGCGCATCAGCCCGGAACAGCAAATCGCCTTCAGCCGCCGCTTCGGTGAGTTGCAGATTCATGTGCTCAAGCAGTTCCTGCTGACTGGCCACCCCGAGATCCTGATCGTTTCCAACATCATCGAAAATGGCCAGAACATCGGCCTGGGTGATGCCGGCAAATTCTGGCACTCCGACCTGTCGTACAAGGAGCTGCCAAGCCTCGGTTCCATGCTGCATGCCCAGGAACTGCCCAGTGAAGGCGGTGACACCCTGTTCGCCGACATGCACAAAGCCTGGGATGCTGTACCTGACGTCCTGCGCAAAGTGGTCGAGGGACGCAGTGCCGCTCACTCCTACACCGCTCGTTACGCCGAGACCAAATTCGAAGGCAACTGGCGCCCGACCCTGACTGCCGAGCAACTGGCGCAGGTAAAGGAAGTCATTCACCCGGTGGTCCGCACTCACCCGGAAAACGGCCGCAAAGCCCTGTTCGTCAGTGAAGGCTTCACCACCCGCATTGTCGGCCTGCCAGACGACGAAAGCCGTGACGTGCTGCAGCAGCTGTATGCCCTTAGCGTGCTGGAGCAGAACATTTACCGCCACCAGTGGCAGCCCCATGACCTGGTGTTCTGGGATAACCGCTCACTGATCCACCTGGCCACCGGCTGCCCCGCGCACCTGCGGCGCAAGCTGTACCGCACCACCATCCAGGGCGATGCCCCGTTCTGACGACTGAGGAAATCATCATGCGCAAATCCATCAGCCGCCTGGCGGCAAGCATCGGCCTGGGCGCAAGCCTGGTCATCGGCAGCCTGACCGCCCCCGCCGTGGCCCAGGCCGAAGGCAAGATCCGCATTGCCGAACAATTCGGCATCGTCTACCTGCTGCTGAACGTGGTGCGTGACCAGCACCTGATTGAGAAACACGGCAAGGAGCAGGGCATCGACATCGAAGTCGACTGGGCGCAGCTGTCGGGTGGCTCGGCCATCAACGACGCACTGTTATCCGGTTCGGTGGACATCGCCGGCGCTGGCGTCGGGCCGCTGTTGACCGTCTGGGACCGCACCAAGGGCCGGCAGAATGTGAAGGCCGTGGCTTCGCTGGGCAACTTCCCGTACTACCTGGTCAGCAGCAACCCCAACGTGAAGACCATCGCCGATATCTCCGACAAAGACCGTATCGCCGTTCCGGCGGTGGGTGTTTCGGTGCAGTCGCGCTTCTTGCAATACGCCGCTGCTCAGCAGTGGGGCGACAAGGAATACAACCGCCTCGATAAATACACCCTGGCCGTGCCACACCCGGACGCCACCGCCGCGCTGCTGGCGGGCGGCACCGAGCTGAACGGGCACTTCTCCAACCCGCCGTTCCAGGACCAGGTGCTGGCCAACAAGGACGTGCACGTAGTGCTCAACAGCTACGACCTGCTCGGCCCCAACTCGCCGACCTTGCTGTTTGCTACCGAGAAGTTCCGCAAGGACAACCCCAAAACCTACAAGGCCTTCGTCGATGCTCTGGCCGAAGCCGCAGACTTCGCCCAGAAAGACAAAGCGGCTGCCGCCGACACCTATATCCGCGTAACCAAGGCCAAGATCGACCGCGACGCGCTGATCAAGCTGATCGACAACCCACAGTACGAATTCACCGTTACGCCCAAGAACACCTACAAGCTGGCCGATTTCCTCTTTCGGGTAGGCGCCATCAAGCACAAGCCGGAGTCGTGGAAGGACTACTTCTTCCAGGATGAACGCCCGCTGCAGGGGAGCTGACCGATCATGACCGCCCCATTGCCAGGCCACACGGCCAGCAACCTGAGCCGTGTCGCAACGCCGCCTTTGCTCAAGGTGGATAACCTCAGCCTCGAATACCGCACCGCGCAACGCGTGGTGCGGGCCACCCATCAGGTCAGCTTCGAAGTCGACCGCGCTGATCGTTTTGTACTGCTCGGTCCCTCCGGCTGTGGCAAGTCCACCCTGCTCAAAGCCGTGGCCGGTTTTATCCAGCCGCAAGAAGGGCAGATTCTGCTGCAGGGCCAGACAGTGCGTGGCCCAGGCCCCGACCGCATCGTGGTGTTTCAGGAGTTCGACCAGTTGCCGCCGTGGAAAACGGTGAAGCAGAACGTCATGTTTCCGCTGCTGGTATCTGGCCAGCTCAAGCGCGCAGAGGCGGAGGAGCGGGCGCTGCATTATCTGGAAAAGGTCGGTCTGGCCGCCTTTGCCGATGCTTATCCACACACGTTGTCCGGTGGTATGAAGGCACGTGTGGCAATTGCCCGGGCCTTGGCCACCCAGCCCAAGATCCTGTTGATGGATGAGCCGTTCGCCGCCCTGGATGCACTGACCCGGCGCAAGATGCAGGAAGAGCTGTTGCTGCTGTGGGAGGAGGTGCGGTTCACCCTGTTGTTCGTCACCCATTCCATCGAAGAAGCACTGGTGGTTGGCAACCGTATCCTGCTGTTGTCGCCGCACCCGGGGCGAGTGCGTGCCGAAGTGCACAGCCACCAATACAACCTGGGCAGCCTGGGTGGTAGCGACTTCCAGGCCAGTGCCCGGCGTATTCACCGTTTGCTGTTCGACGAGGCGGATACCCCTGAGCAGGCTGACGACCTTGGCTTCAACGATATCCGCATCGCCTACTGACAGGAGCTTCAGCCATGACCACTACACCTGTACGCCAGGAATACGAGGTGCAGCTGGAGCCGTTGCTCAGTGTGCCTTTGGAACGACAACTGCCGTTGGCCCAGCGCTTGTGGCAGCAAGGCTGGCTGCGCAAGGCGGTTATCCTGCTGGGAATCGCCATGCTGTGGGAGGCCGTAGCCCGTTATCAGGGTAACGACCTGCTGCTGCCAGGCTTCTTGCAAACCGCCGCCGCCCTGTGGGACGGCCTGGCCAGCGGTGAACTGCCCGCCAAAGTCGGGGTTTCGCTGGTGATACTGCTCAAGGGCTATGTGCTGGGTATCGTCCTGGCCTTTGGCCTGACCAGTCTGGCGGTTTCGACCCAGCTGGGGCGGGACCTGCTAGGTACGCTGACGTCGATGTTCAACCCGTTACCGGCCATTGCGCTGTTGCCACTGGCCTTGCTGTGGTTTGGGCTGGGCGACAACAGCCTGATTTTCGTGCTGGTGCATTCGGTGCTGTGGGCGTTGGCGCTCAATACCTACGCCGGCTTCCTTGGCGTGTCGGAAACGCTGCGCATGGCTGGCCGCAACTATGGCCTGAAAGGGCTGCGGCTGGTGTTGCACATCCTGGTGCCGGCGGCCTTGCCGTCGATCCTGTCGGGGCTGAAGATCGGCTGGGCGTTTGCCTGGCGTACCCTGATCGCTGCCGAACTGGTCTTCGGTGCCAGCAGCGGCAAGGGCGGGCTCGGCTGGTACATCTTCCAGAACCGCAACGAGCTGTATACCGACAAGGTGTTTGCCGGGTTGGCGGTGGTGATCTTGATCGGTTTGCTGGTGGAGGGGCTGGTCTTCAACACCCTGGAGCGGCTGACCGTGCGGCGCTGGGGGATGCAGCGCTAGGCCGTGAGCCTGTACTGGCCCTTTTGCCGGTGGCCCCGCGCAAGGGCCAGTACAGGCTACAGATTCTGGTACTGAGCAGCTGCATTGCTCAGAATCTTGCCAATCTCTCCCCGCAATTCTGCAGGCTGCTCCACCACCACCCCATCCCCATGGCTCAACAGCCACCAGCGCAATGGCCAGCCGTCACTCACCGTGGCCCGCAACCGATGCCCATGCTCCAGTGCCGTCAGCTGCATATCGTTGCTCAACGGTGCAACCCGCAACTGCCGCGCCAGTGCGTCGCTGATCCGCGCCACCAGCTCCACACCTTTACCCTGCGCCGGTTGCAACGCGTCCCCCCGCAGGTGCGTCAGCAAGTCGAAATTACCGCGCAATTCGCCCACCGCACTTGCCGACCAGTGCCAGCCGAACGGTATGCTCTTGTCATTGCGTTCGAGCGGAAATATCAGCGAAAGCTCGTTGAGGTCACGCTCGACCGTGCGTTTGCTGACCGTGAAGCCCACGTCACGCAGGCGCCACACCAACTCGGCGCTGGTTATGCCTGGGGAGCGGCTGGGCAGCTGGCGCAGCAGTGCCCACTGTCGGCTGAGGGTGGCGCGGGTGGTGGCGAACGGCAAAAGATAACGTCCTTGTCTAGGCTTGCCGCAATAGGATGGCGGCACGCGAGGGGCATGGCAATTGGCCACAGCCTGCTCAGATCAAGGAAGTCGCATTTGGTTGCCTGGTACCGAATCGTTCGCGACAGGTTTTGACGTGACGTCACGCAGAATCACGCCTCATCACAGCCGAAGGTTGGGGTTGTGCGTCGTTCAATGAGGATGAACATGTCTGCTGCCAGCAATATCCATTCGCTGCTTGCCCGCCTTCTGCCCGAGCGGGTCATAGCTCCACCGACCCCCGTCGGGAGGCGGCTACCCCTGTTCGCCGGCGTGGGCTTGCCCAGCCAGCGCTCATTGCTGGTCAACCGCCTGGATGAGGCCAGTGATCTGCAGGCGGTATACGTCGACCTGCGCCGTCAGGCATTGCAAGGCAGTGTGGCGGCCCTGAACGACCTCGGCTGGATCTGGCTCAACGGAAAGTACTGGCGCGCCGATACCGTGCTGGCCGGTCACCTGCTGCGCATGGCTGCTCTGCAGGGCAATGCCGCCGCCTGGTTCAATCTCGGGCAGCAGCATTATTTTGGCAAAGGCATCGACCCCTCCTACGTGCAGGCGGCGGAGTGCTACCGGCAGGCCTTCGAACGGGGCATGTTGCACGCGGCTGCAGCATTGGGTGACCTGTATGAGGAGGAAGTGTGCGATGGCGACCAGGATTGGCAGGTCGACTTGGTGCAGGCTTACCAGTGGTTCATGCGCGGGGCCGAGCGGGGTGAGGCACGCTGCCGTTTCGAGGTGGGTTACCGGTTGATGCACGGGCTGTATGTGGATGCCGACCTCAAGGCCGCGTTGTACTGGCTGGAGCTGGCGGCCGCGGCGGGGGTGGTACAGGCAGCCGAGGAGTTGGCGGTGCATTTCAGCAGCCGGGACGCGGTGCGCTACCAGGAGTGGCGGGACCGGGCGGTGCAGATGGGCAGCACACTGGCACTGACCATGAAGCTGGAGGACCAGATCCAGCCATAAGGCCGCGCAAAATCCCCGGCATGAACAACAATTCATTCATGCCCCCCGTCACCCCCTGTTGACGACAGGGGTAGGGCAAGGCGTATATTGATAGTTAGCAAACTATGAATATCCTTGGTTCCTTCCATGTCCCTTGATCTCCTGCGCCTGCAAGTCAGCAGCGGCATGGTGGTTGCCGCTCGCCACTGGCGGCGCATCTGCCACACCGCCCTGACCGGTTACGGTATTTCCGAGGCCTGCGCCGCGCCTCTGCTGATGATCGTGCGCCTGGGCGATGGCGTGCATCAGGTGGCTGTTGCCCAGGCTGCCGGCCTCGAAAGCCCGTCGCTGGTGCGCCTGCTCGACCAACTGTGCAAGGCCGGCCTGGTATGCCGCAGCGAGGACCCACTGGACCGCCGCGCCAAAGCCCTGAGCCTGACCGCCGAAGGCCGCGCCCTGGCCGAAGCCATCGAAACCGAGCTGGTTCGCCTGCGCCGCGATGTGCTGAACGGCATCGACCAGGCCGACCTGGAAGCTGCCTTGCGCGTGCTGCGTGCCTTCGAAGCGGCCGGCCTGGGCAGCACGGGCGGGGCGGCATGAACGGTTTCTTCAGCTCAGTCCCCCCGGCGCGTGACTGGTTCTACGGCGTGCGTACCTTCGCTGCCTCGATGATCGCCCTGTACATTGCGCTGCTCATGCAGTTGCCACGTCCCTACTGGGCGATGGCCACGGTGTACATCGTCTCTAGCCCGTTCGTCGGCCCGACCAGTTCCAAGGCCCTGTACCGCGCAGTGGGCACCCTGTTGGGGGCCGGTGGCGCGATTTTCCTGGTGCCGCCACTGGTGCAGTCGCCGTTGTTGCTGAGCATCGCCATTGCCTTGTGGACGGGCACCTTGTTGTTCCTTTCGCTGAACCTGCGTACGGCCAACAACTACGTGCTGATGCTGGCCGGTTATACCCTGCCGATGATTGCGCTGGCGGTTGTGGATAACCCGCTGGCAGTGTTCGACGTGGCATCGTCCCGTGCGCAGGAAATCTGCCTGGGTATCGTCTGCGCGGCAGTGGTCGGTGCCATTTTCTGGCCGCGCCGGCTTGCCCCTGTGGTGGTGGGCGCCACCGGTAGCTGGTTCACCGAAGCGATCCGCTACAGCGACACCTACCTGGCCCGCGAAGTCAGTGCCGACAAGGTCGGTGGCATGCGCGGGGCGATGGTCGCCACCTTCAACTCGCTGGAGCTGATGATCGGCCAGCTCGGCCATGAAGGCGCCGGCCCGCATACGCTGAAAAACGCCCGTGAGTTGCGCGGGCGCATGATTCATCTGCTGCCAGTGATCGACGCCCTTGATGACGCACTGGTTGCCCTGGAAGGCCGTGCCCCGGCGCAGTTCGTTCAGCTTCAGCCACTGCTTGAAGCTGCCCGCGAATGGCTCAAAGGCACTGCCGAAAGTGCTTCGGTCGCACGCTGGACCGCACTGCATGAACAGATCGATCGCCTGCAGCCCGGCGCTGCCGCGCTCGACCAACGTGCCGAGCTGCTGCTGTCCAACGCCCTGTACCGTCTGAGCGAATGGGCTGACCTGTGGCAGGACTGCTGTACCCTGCAACATGCCCTGCGTACCGACGATACCAAGCCTTGGCGCGCGGTGTACCGTCACTGGCGCCTAGGCCGCCTGACGGCGTTCTTCGACCGTGGCCTGATGCTATATTCAGTAGCCTCCACCGTACTGGCGATCGTTGTCGCCTGCGGCCTGTGGATCGGTTTGGGCTGGAACGACGGCGCCAGCGCGGTGATCCTCGCCGCTGTGTCATGCAGCTTCTTTGCCGCCATGGACGACCCGGCACCGCAGATCTACCGGTTCTTCTTCTGGACGCTGATGTCGGTCATCTTCTCCAGCCTGTACCTGTTCCTGGTGCTGCCCAACCTGCACGACTTCCCGATGCTGGTGCTGGCCTTCGCCGTGCCGTTCATCTGCGTCGGCACCCTGACCGTGCAGCCGCGCTTCTACCTGGGTACCTTGTTGACCATCGTCAACACCTCGACGTTTATCAGCATCCAGGGCGCCTACGACGCCGACTTCTTCACCTTCCTCAACTCCAACCTGGCCGGCCCCGTGGGCCTGCTGTTCGCTTTCATCTGGACCTTGGTAATGCGCCCGTTCGGTGTGGAACTGGCGGCCAAACGCATGACCCGCTTCGCCTGGCGCGACATCGTCGAAATGACCGAACCCGCCACCCTGGCCGAGCACCGCCAGGTGGGTGTGCAAATGCTCGACCGCCTGATGCAGCACCTGCCGCGGCTGTCGCAAACCGGCCAGGACAGCGGCGTGGCACTGCGCGACCTGCGCGTAGGGCTAAACCTGCTCGACTTGCTCGCCTACATGCCGCGTGCCGGCCAGCAAGCCCGCGAACGCCTGAACACGGTGGTCGAGGACGTTGGCGCACACTACGCCGCCTGCCTGCGTGCCGGTGAACGCCTGCATGCCCCGGCCGCGCTGCTACGCAACATGGAGCGCGCACGCCTGGCGTTGAACCTGGATGAGCTGTACGAGCGCGGCGATGCCCGCACCCACCTGCTGCATGCCCTGAGCGGCCTGCGACTGGCGCTGTTGCCGGGTGTGGAAGTGATGCTCGAACCCGCCGAACAACCGCAACTGCCCCCCGGCCTCGACGGAGCCCCCCTGTGATTGGTGAACTGGATATCAGCGGGGTGTTCCTGCCCACGCTGCTGGTGATGATGTTTGGCACCTACCTGTTGTTCCTGGGGGTGCACGCGGTGCTGGTGCGCCTGCACTTTTACCGCCTGGTCTGGCACCGGGCGTTGTTCAACGTTGCTCTGTATGCCGTGCTGCTTGGCGCGGTGGACCACTTTTGCCGAAACCTGATGCTGCCATGAAAAAACCTTTGCTGACTCTGGGCCGTGTGGTCCTGACCTTGCTGGTAGTGACCTTCGCCGCCGTGCTCGTGTGGCAGATGGTGGTGTACTACATGTTTGCCCCCTGGACCCGCGACGGCCACATTCGCGCCGACGTGATCCAGATTGCCCCGGATGTGTCCGGGTTGATCCAGAAGGTCGAGGTGCGCGACAACCAGACCGTCAAACGCGGCGACGTGCTGTTCACCATCGACCAGGACCGCTTCACCCTGGCCCTGCGCCAGGCCAAGGCCACCCTCGGTGAGCGGCAGGAAACCCTGGCCCAGGCCTCGCGCGAAGCACAGCGCAACCGCAAGCTGGGCAACCTGGTGGCCGCCGAGCAACTGGAAGAAAGCCAGTCCCGCGAGGCCCGTGCCCGCTCGGCTGTCAGCGAGGCACAGGTGGCGGTCGATACCGCCCAGCTCAACCTCGACCGCTCGGTGGTGCGCAGCCCGGTAGACGGCTACCTGAACGACCGCGCCCCGCGTAATCACGAATTCGTCACCGCCGGCCGTCCTGTACTGTCCGTGGTCGACAGCGCTTCGTACCACGTCGATGGCTACTTCGAAGAAACGAAGCTGGGCGGTATCCAAATCGGTGATGCCGTGGACATTCGTGTGATGGGCGACAACACCCGCCTGCGTGGCCATGTGCAAAGCTTCGCTGCCGGCATTGAAGACCGCGACCGTAGCAGCGGCGCCAACCTGCTGCCCAACGTCAACCCGGCGTTTAGCTGGGTGCGCCTGGCCCAGCGTATTCCGGTGCGCATCGCCTTCGACGAAGTGCCGGCAGACTTCCGCATGATTGCCGGGCGCACTGCCACGGTGTCGATCATCGAGGGCCAACACCCATGAAACAGCTGATCCTGGCCGGCCTGTGCCTGTCGCTTGGGGCCTGCATGATGGTGGGCCCGGACTATGAGGTGCCGCAGGACGGGGCGGTACAACGTAGCGACCTTAACGGCCCGTTGCGCCAGGATGCCGACAGCGTGGTCTCGGCACCAGTGCCTGAGGACTGGTGGCAGCTGTATCAGGATCAACGGCTGAACGAACTGGTGCGCCAGGCTTTGAGTGCCAACACCGAATTGCGCGTAGCCGCCGCCAACATCGCCAAGGCCCGCGCGCAGGTTGAAGTGGCCGAATCGCAAGGTGGCTTCAACGGCGGCGTCAAACTGGGTGCCCAGCGCCTGCAGGAGTCGGGTGAAGCCTTCCTGCTGCCCGAGAAGGTGCCGGTAGCCAACATCGGCGAGGCCATCATCAGCGCTTCGTATCAGTTCGACCTGTGGGGCACTTTCAAGCGGGGTACCGAGGCTGCCAAGGCCAACGCCGACGCAGTGCAGGCCGCTGCCGACACTGCCCGCATCACCCTGGTGGCGGATGTGGTCAAGGCTTACACCCAAGTGTGCTCGGCCAACGAGGAATACCACATCGCCCGCGAGTCGCTCGATTTGCAGGAGCAGAGCGTGAAGCTGAACCAGCGCTTGCGTGATGCCGGGCGTGGCGATGAAACCCAGGTCACCCGGTCGCAAACCCAGTTCAAGTCGTTGCGTGCCGAACTGCCGCGTTTCAAGGCAGAGCGCGAGACCGGCATGTATACCCTGGCGGCTCTGCTGGCCAAGCCTGTTGACCAGTTGCCTGCCGGTACCGCCGATTGTGCCGAGCTGCCGCACCTGAACCAACTGGTGCCAGTGGGCGATGGCGCCGCGTTGCTCAAGCGCCGTCCAGACGTGCGTCAGGCCGAGCGCCAGCTGGCTGCGGCCACTGCCTACATCGGTGTTGCCACCGGCGCGTTGTACCCCGACATCAGCATCGGCGCCCAGGTTGGCACCATCGGCATCCTGGAGAACCTGGGCGAGCCCGCGACCAACCGCTGGGGCTTTGGCCCGCAGATCAGCTGGAGCATCCCTACCAACGGCACCCGTGCGCGCATTCGCATGGCCGAAGCCTCTACTCAGGCGGCCTTGGCAAACTTTGATGGCGTGGTGCTGAACGCCATTCGCGAAACCCAGACCCGCCTGGCGCAATACAGCGCGTTGCTGGACCGGCGCGATGCGCTGGCCGAGGCAGAAAAATCGGCCAAGGAAGCGGCGGACCAGACGCACCGGTATTACCAGGCGGGGCGTGAGTCGTTCCTGGCGGATTTGCAGGCGACGCGGACCTATACCGACATGCGTGCGCAGCTGGCTGCGGCCAATAGCCAGGTGGCGATGGGGCAGATTGGGGTGTTCCTTGCCCTCGGTGGTGGCTGGAAGGATACCGCCAGGCCTTGAGGCCCAATCGCCAGCAAGCCAGCTCACAAGTTCCGCGAATCTCCGCCCCATCAGATTTGTAGCAAGATTTTTCATGAATTCCGCCAAGCACCCTTGAGGGAAACCAAGTCGGAGTGAACAATGTTCTCTTTCGCATTCCCTCCGAGACTGGCCATGAAAACCCGTTCCCGTCTGCTTGCCTGGCTTCTGTGGCCGGTGCTGGCGCTGTGCAGCACCATGGCGATGGCCGAAGCCCCCGCCGAGGCCACCAAGGCCTTGCACCTGCTTGATTACATTGGCGCCGACTACCCGCCGACTGTGCGCGATGGCAAGGTGATCGACGATGGCGAATACCGTGAACAACAGGAGTTCAGCACGGTATTGGCCGACCTGGTAAAAGCCTTGCCGGCACACGCTGAGCAAACTGGGCTTGAGCAGGGTGTACAGGCGCTGCGCCAAGCCATTGATGAACGCCAGGATGGCGCGGCTGTAGCCAGGCAAGCCAGGCAACTGGGCGCACGTCTGGCGGTGGCTTATGAAGTCAGTCAGGCCCCGGTGATTACCCCGGACCCTGCCCGTGGCGCTGCGTTGTATGCGCAGAACTGCTCGATCTGCCACGGCGACACAGGCGCAGGCGATGGTCCTGCGGGTGTCGGGTTGGAGCCGGCGCCCGCTAACCTGCGTGACGCTGCGCGCCTCGACCAGTTGAGCCTGTTCGACCTCTACAACACCTTGGCCCTTGGCATCGACGGCACCGAAATGCCGTCCTTCGCCGATCAGCTGGACGACCGTCAGCGCTGGGATGTGGCCGCTTACATCGCCAGTTTCTCAGCCAACCCACAGGCCGCCAAAGGCGACAAGACCTGGAACATCGCCGACCTGGCACGCCAGACTCCAGCCGAAGTCGCCGCCAACGAAGGCAATGCGGTCGTGGAGGCATTTCGCGCCCAGCGTGCCCAGCCGCCTCAGGTCAAGCGGGGCCCGGCGCAATTGCTGGAATACACCGCCAGTACCCTGGACAAAAGCCTCGCCGCCTACCGTGCAGGCGATCACGACCAGGCCTATGATCTGTCAGTGGCGGCCTACCTGGAAGGCTTCGAACTGGTGGAAAGCTCACTGGACAACATTGACACCCAAGTGCGCAAGGACACCGAAAAATCCCTGATGGCCTACCGCCAATCGTTGCAGGATGGGCTGCCCGTGGGCCAGGCCGAGCAACGGCTGGCCGAAGCCAAGACCAGGCTCGACCAGGCCGCGAAACTGTTGGGTAGCGATGGCCTGAGCTGGTCACTGAGCTTTATCTCCGGCTTGCTGATCCTGCTGCGCGAAGGCCTTGAAGCCATTCTGGTTCTTGCGGCGATCCTGGCCTTCCTGCGCAACACCGGCCAGCAGTCGGCGGTGCGCAGCGTCAACATCGGCTGGGGCCTGGCGCTGGTTGCAGGCTTTGCCACCTGGGCGCTGGCGGCTTACGTGATCGATGTGGGTGGGGCCCAGCGCGAGCTGCTGGAAGGTTGCACGGCGCTGTTCGCTGCAGTGATGGTGCTGTGGCTCGGCGTGTGGATGCATGACCGACGCCACGCCGCAGCCTGGCAGAACTACATCAAGAGCAGCCTGGTCAGTGGCGGAGGGCGTTTCGGCTTCGCCTTGCTGGCGTTCTTCTCGGTGTACCGCGAACTGTTTGAAGTGATTCTGTTCTACGAAACCCTGTGGCTGCAGGCAGGCCCTGCCGGGCATCAGGCGGTGCTGGCAGGTGGCGCAACCGCGCTGGTGCTGTTGGTGGGGTTGGCGTGGGTGATCCTGCGTGGCTCTGCGAAGCTGCCGCTTTCACTGTTCTTCAGCATCAACGCCGCGTTGCTGTGCGCGCTGTCGGTGGTGTTCGCCGGGCATGGCGTGAAAGCGCTGCAAGAGGCCGGTGTACTGGGTACGCGACCGGTGGCGTTCTTCGAGTTCGACTGGCTGGGGATTCATGCCGATGCCTACTCGCTGTCAGCGCAGGCGGTGGCCTTGCTGGCCATCATGTTCCTGTATGGGCGCTCGCGGTTGGCGGAAAAGCGCAGGGCGGCGGCCAGCTGAGGCCGCCATCCTGAAAAACCTATTTGATCAGGCAGGTTGTGGCGCCTTGAGAATGTTCTGCAGCAGCTGGACACTTTCGACGGCGTCATGACCCAGGCTGGTCAGGTAGCCGCCATCAGGTTGATCGGTCAGCCCTTTTTCATGCAGACGTTGCGCAGCCGCGATCAGGGCAGGTGCGGCGGTGCTGGTTATCTTGATGCCTTCCTGGCTACTGTCGTGTTTGAACAGTGCGAGTACTTCCAGTTCGTCGATCAGATCGGGGGTAAAAGGCATGGCGGCTCCTGACTTCCAGACAAGGATGGCGGCACCGTCAGCGGTGCCTGACCTTGGAGTGTAGTCGGATTATTCGTCCTCGCTTTGATCCATCTCAGGCGGTAGCTCCGGCAGCGCCCGCAGGGCGTTCTCGTACCACTCGCCGTTGAACTCGCGGTCTTCCGTCAGCATGTTGTCGATCTCGAAGGCCAATACATGAGCCATCAGGTTGAGGATGTCCTCACGCTCGTAGCCGACCAGGGTCAGCTTGTTGAAGGTGGCCTTGGCCGCAGCCGGTTCGCCGCTCTCAATCTGGTTCTCGATAGCTTGGGTCAGCGTCGCCTCGGCGAAGGCTTCGTCGTCGTCATTGTCGATGTCGGTGGGCTCGCTCATGGCGTTACTCCTGTTGTGGGGCACACAGTGTGCCATGCCTGCAGCGGCAATGCCCGGGCATTGACGGGGTGCATGACGCTGGTCAGGGGCGGGCGTACGGTCTATAAAAGCCGGGCCAACCCCTTACGGCCTGGAGGCTGTTACCTCATGCTCAAGCTTTACGGATTCTCGGTCAGCAACTACTACAACATGGTCAAGCTGGCCCTGCTGGAAAAAGGCCTGCCCTTCGAGGAAGTCGCTTTCTATGGCGGCCAGGCGCCACAGGCCTTGGCAGTGAGCCCTCGGGGCAAGGTGCCAGTGCTTGAAACCGAACACGGCTTCCTGAGTGAAACCAGTGTGATCCTCGACTATATCGAACAGACCCAGGGCGGCAAGGCACTGCTGCCGGCCGACCCGTTCGGGCAGGCCAAGGTGCGTGAGCTGCTCAAGGAAATCGAGCTGTACATCGAGCTGCCGGCGCGTACCTGCTATGCCGAGTCGTTCTTTGGCATGTCGGTTGAGCCGCTGGTCAAAGAGAAAGCCCGGGCCGATCTGCTGGCCGGGTTTTCCACCCTCAAGCGTAACGGTCGCTTTGCGCCGTTTGTGGCAGGTGAGCAACTGACGCTGGCAGACCTGATGTTCTGCTTCTCGGTCGACCTGGCTTATGCCGTGGGCAAGAAGGTGCTGAACATCGACTTACTGGCGGACTTCCCGCAGGCCAAGGCGTTGTTGCAGCTGATGGGCGAGAACCCGCACATGGCGCGGATCGTGGCAGACAAGGAGGCGGCGATGCCAGCCTTCATGGAGATGATTCGAAGCGGTAAACGCTAAGGGTCCGGGGCCGCGAGGCGGCCCCGGTTCCTGATCAACGCGAGGCCAGCAATGCCTTGCCGCGAATAACCGCCGCGCGCACCTGCGCCGGCGCCGTACCACCAATGTGGTCACGGGCATTCACCGACCCTTCCAGGGTCAGCACGGCAAACACGTCCTGCTCGATCTGGTCGCTGAACTGGCGCAGTTCGTCCAGGCTCATTTCGGCCAAGTCTTTGCCAGTGTCCACGCCATACTTCACCGCGTGGCCAACGATTTCGTGGCAGTCACGGAACGGCAGGCCACGGCGTACCAGATAGTCGGCGAGGTCCGTGGCGGTGGAGAAGCCGCGCAGGGCCGCTTCACGCATGATGGCGTGCTTGGGCTTGATCGCCGGGATCATGTCGGCAAAGGCACGCAGCGAGTCGCGCAGGGTATCGGCAGCGTCGAACAGCGGCTCCTTGTCTTCCTGGTTGTCCTTGTTGTAGGCCAGCGGCTGGCCTTTCATCAGGGTCAGCAGGCCGGTCAGGGCGCCGAACACGCGGCCGCTCTTGCCACGTACCAGTTCTGGCACGTCCGGATTCTTTTTCTGCGGCATGATCGAGCTGCCGGTGCAGAAGCGGTCCGGCAGGTCGATGAACTGGAACTGCGCGCTGGTCCACAGCACCAGCTCTTCGGAGAAGCGCGACAGGTGCATCATCGCCACGCTGGCAGCGGCGCAGAATTCGATGGCGAAGTCGCGGTCCGACACGCCGTCCAGCGAGTTGCCGGCCACGGCTTCGAAGCCCAGCAGCTTGCAGGTGAGTTCGCGGTCGATCGGGTAGGTGGTGCCCGCCAGCGCGGCGCTGCCCAGTGGCATGCGGTTGGTGCGCTTGCGGCAGTCGACCAGGCGCTCGTAGTCGCGGCTGAGCATTTCGAACCAGGCCAGCAGGTGGTGACCGAAGGTGACCGGCTGGGCCGTCTGCAGGTGGGTGAAGCCAGGCATGATGGTTTCGGCTTCACGCTCGGCCTGCTCCAGCAGGCCCTGCTGCAGGCGGGTGATTTCGGCCAGGATCAGGTCGATTTCATCGCGCAGCCACAGGCGGATATCGGTGGCCACCTGGTCGTTGCGGCTACGGCCGGTGTGCAGCTTCTTGCCGGTGATGCCGATACGGTCTGTCAGGCGTGCTTCGATGTTCATGTGCACGTCTTCGAGGTCGACGCGCCAGTCGAAGTTGCCAGCCTCGATCTCGCCCTGGATGGTTTTCAGGCCATCGATGATGGTGTCGCGCTCGGCATCGCTGAGCACGCCGACCTGCGCCAGCATGGTGGCATGGGCGATCGAACCCATGATGTCGTGGCGGTAAAGGCGCTTGTCGAAATCGACCGAGGCGGTGAAACGGGCGACGAAGGCGTCGACGGGCTCACTGAAGCGGCCGCCCCAGGACTGATTGGTCTTGTCGGTGCTCATGGATTCACTCATTGCAGGCGTGAACGAAAAAGTGGCGCCGATGATAGCAGGGTTGGGCTGGCCGCCGCAGGGCGCTGGTCGAGAGAAATGCCCGGATAACGGCAGAGAACGATTTTAAGGAATGAACGGCAGTGTTCCACGGACCGTCTACAGTTGGACAGAGGACAGGCAGTGAATCTGCCGTCCGAGTGAATCTTTGGCCATCGCACCGGTCTAGAGCGTGACCGCAGTGTCGCTCGAACCACACCTGTCTACGCTATACCTGTGCGAGACTCATTCAGGAATCCAGCGCAATTATGAATGTCCTGATCGTTGATGACGAACCCCAAGGCCGTGAACGCCTCAGCCGGCTGCTCGGCGAACTGGAGGGTTACACCGTGCTGGAGCCTAGCGCCACCAACGGCGAGGAGGCCTTGGCGCTGATCGAAAGCCTCAAGCCCGATGTGGTCCTGCTGGACATCGGCATGCCAGGCCTGGATGGCCTGCAGGTTGCCGCACGCTTGTGCGAACGCGAGGCGCCGCCGGCGGTGGTGTTTTGCACCGGGGATGATGAATACGGTGCCGAGGCATTCAAGGACAGTACCCTCAGCCATGTGACCAAGCCATTCCAGGCCCAGGCGCTGCGCGATGCCTTGCGCAAGGCCGAAAAACCCAACCGCGCCCAGCTGGCGGCGCTTACCCGGCCGGCCAATGAAGGTGGTGGCCCGCGCAGCCATATCAGTGCCCGCACGCGCAAAGGTATCGAGCTGATTCCTTTGCCTCAGGTGATCTATTTCATTGCTGATCACAAATACGTGACCTTGCGCCACGAGGCAGGGGAGGTGCTGCTCGACGAGCCGCTCAAGGCCCTGGAAGACGAGTTTGGCGAACGCTTCGTGCGTATCCACCGCAATGCGCTGGTGGCGCGCGAGCGCATCGAGCGCCTGCAACGCACCCCGCTGGGGCATTTTCAGTTGTACCTGAAAGGCCTGGACGGTGATGCCCTGACCGTCAGCCGGCGGCATGTGGCGGGCGTGCGCAAGATGATGCAAACCCTCTGATTCGGCGCCCGCATGGCAAGGGCTGCGCCCTTGTTCGCGGCTAAAGCCGCTCCTACAGGTACGGTACCGCTCCGAAGGCGGTGATTAGCCTGTGGGAGCGGGTTTACCTGCGAAGGGGCCCTCAACTGATCCACATCTGCAAGCGATACCGGCGATGCTGTTATCATCGACGGTATTTCTCTGGATCGGGGCGTTTCATGTCCACTCGCGAAATCCGCATTGCCACCCGTAAAAGTGCCTTGGCCCTGTGGCAGGCCGAATACGTCAAAGCCCGCCTCGAGCAGGCTCATCCCGGTCTGCTGGTGACCCTGGTGCCCATGGTCAGCCGTGGTGACAAGCTGCTCGATGCGCCGCTGGCCAAAATCGGCGGCAAGGGCCTGTTCGTCAAGGAACTGGAAACCGCCCTGCTGGACAACGAAGCCGACATCGCCGTGCATTCGATGAAGGACGTGCCTATGGACTTCCCCGAAGGCCTGGGCCTGTACTGCATCTGCGAGCGCGAAGACCCGCGCGATGCCTTCGTTTCCAATACCTTCGACAGCCTTGAAGCGCTGCCTGCCGGCAGCATCGTCGGCACCTCCAGCCTGCGCCGCCAGGCCCAGTTGCTGGCGCGCCGCCCAGACCTGCAAATCCGCTTCCTGCGAGGCAACGTCAACACCCGCCTGGCCAAGCTGGATGCTGGCGAGTACGACGCCATCATCCTCGCCGCCGCCGGCCTGATCCGCCTGGGTTTCGAAGACCGCATCACTTCCACCATCAGCGTCGATGACAGTCTGCCGGCTGGCGGGCAGGGTGCGGTGGGTATCGAATGCCGCAGCGCCGACGTCGAGATCCACGCGCTGCTGGCGCCACTGCACCATGCCGACACTGCCGACCGGGTAGTGGCCGAACGTGCTCTGAACAAACGCCTGAACGGCGGCTGCCAAGTGCCGATCGCCTGCTACGCGGTACTCGAAGGCGACCAGCTGTGGCTGCGTGGCCTGGTCGGTCAGCCTAGCGGCGGTACTTTGTTGGTGGCCGATGCCCGCGCCCCCCGCTCTGCTGCTGAAACGCTTGGCGTACAAGTGGCCGAAGACCTGCTGGGCCAGGGCGCCGAAGCCATCCTCAAGGAAGTCTACGGCGAGGCCGGTCACCCGTGAGCCAATGGCGCCTGTTGCTGACCCGCCCTGCCGAGGACTGCGCAGCACTGGCGCAAAGCTTGGCGGCAGCGGGGGTAGGCAGCAGCTGCATGCCGCTGCTGGAGATAGAGCCCGTCACCGTGGAGGCCCGGCAACGCCTGTTGCTGGAAGGCCTGCATGGCTTCCAGGCGATCATCGTGGTCAGCAAACCTGCCGCCCGGCTGTTGCTTGAGCAACTGGCCGAGGCCGGTTTGCAGCCGCCAGGGCAAGGCTGGTTCACCGTGGGCGAGGCCACTGCCGCAGTGTTGCAGGAGAAAGGTCTGGGGGCGAGCTGCCCGCCGCGTGGCGATGACAGCGAAGCCTTGCTGGCGCTCCCGGCCCTGCGCCAGGCCGTTGCCGTGCCTGCGCCGCGTGTGTTGATCGTTCGCGGCGTCGGAGGTCGCGAACTGCTGGCAGAGCGTCTTGCAGAGCAAGGTGCTAGTGTCGAATATCTGGAACTGTATCGTCGCTGCCTGCCGGCTTACCCGGCGGGCACCCTGAAGCGTCGCATCGAAGCGGAACGCCTCAATGGCCTGGTGGTCAGCAGTGGGCAGGGTTTTGAACATTTGCAGCAGCTGGCCGGCGCCGATTGGCCGCAGTTGGCACAGTTGCCGCTGTTCGTGCCCAGCCCGCGGGTCGCCGAGCAGGCCAGGGCCGCCGGGGCCCAACAGGTTGTGGATTGCCGTGGCGCCAGTGCCACGGCCTTGCTGGCAGCCGTGCAGCGCAGCGCTGCACCTGCCTCTTAAGGCGCTAAGCTGAACGCGATGCGCCCCCATGCAAAGGATGGATA
Organism: Pseudomonas monteilii NBRC 103158 = DSM 14164; assembly: GCF_000730605.1. Classification (GTDB taxonomy): domain Bacteria; phylum Pseudomonadota; class Gammaproteobacteria; order Pseudomonadales; family Pseudomonadaceae; genus Aquipseudomonas; species Aquipseudomonas monteilii. The sequence goes on from NZ_BBIS01000038.1 coordinate 26,616, forward strand.
CGTGAGCGAGACTGTCTTGTCCAAAAACGATCAGCCGTCGGCACAAGCGCCGGTGGAACCCGTCACCGCCCCACCCGCCAAGCGCTCCGGCAGTGGCCTGGCAGCGCTGGCCTTGCTGCTGGGTGCAGCCGGGGTGGCGGTAGGTGGCTGGAGTGTCTGGCAGGTACGCCAACTGCAAGGCAGTGAGTTCAACCAGGGCCAGCACATCGAAGCGCTGAACCAGCGCGCCGAAGCCTTGCAACAACGCGAACAGCAAATCAGCGCGCAACTGGCCAGCCTGCCGGCTGCCAGCGAGCTGGAAGACCGCCGCCGCCTGGTGGCGCAATTGCAAGGTGACCAGCAACGCCTCAGCCAGCGCCTGGAAACCGTACTTGGCGAGAGCCGCAAGGAATGGCGCCTGGCCGAGGCCGAGCACTTGCTGCGCCTGGCCACCCTGCGCTTGTCGGCACTACAGGACATCACCAGCGCCAAGGCCCTGGTCGAGGGCGCTGACGAAATTCTGCGCGAACAGAGCGACCCAGGTGCCTTCGCCGCTCGCGAACAACTGGCACGCAGCCTGGCCACGCTCAACAGCACCCAGCAGCCAGACCGTACCGGTCTGTTCCTGAAGCTGGCCGCTCAGCGCGAGCTGGTGCAGCAGCTCAGTGCCCAGTCCCCCGAGTTTGCCAGCAACGCCGATGCACTCGGCGCCCTGACTGCCGAAGGTGATGGTGCCAGTCGCCTGTCGCAGTGGTGGGCAGAAATATCCAAGTACTTCCAGATCGACTTCAATGCCGATGACAACGTGCGGCCGTTGCTGGCCGGGCAGCAACTGAACCAGCTGCGCCTGGCCCTCAGCCTGACCATCGAGCAGGCCCAGTGGGCCGCACTCAATGGTGATGCCAAGGTTTACACCCAGGCGCTGGACGACGCCCGTAGCGTACTGTTGGCCAACTTCAACGCCGACAACCCACAAAGCAAGGCCATGCTCGACAGCCTGAATGCCCTGGCCGATCAGCCGGTGTCGGTGGTTACCCCCGACCTCAGCGAGAGCCTGGCGGCCGTGCAGGCCTACATTCAGCGCCGCCACCTGCCGGCCGAGGCTGAAGGGGGCAAGCCATGAAGCGTGTCTACCTGCTGGCTGTGCTGGCGATTGTGGTCGCTGCGGCGTTGGGGATCGCAGTCGCCAAGCACAGCGGCTACGTGCTGATTTCCTATGGTGGCTTCCGCTATCAGTCGGGGCTTTGGGCGGCCTTGGCCGGCCTGCTGGCCGTGGTCGCACTGCTGTGGCTGTTGCGTTACCTGGTTGGCCTGGTGCTGACCTCCAGCGGCGTGGTCAACCCGTGGTCGCGGCGCAACCGTAGCCGGCGCATTCGCGTGGCCATCGAACAGGGCCAGCTGGACCTCGCCGAAGGCCGCTGGGCCAGCGCCCAGCGCCACTTGCACCGTGCCGCCGAGGCCGAGCGCCAACCGCTGCTGTATTACCTTGGTGCCGCGCGTGCCGCCAACGAGCAAGGCCGCACCGAAGACAGTGACAACCTGCTGGAGCGGGCGCTGGAGCGCCAGCCACAAGCGGAACTGGCCATTGCCCTGACGCATGCCCAGTTGCAGATGGACCGTGGCGAAAGTGACGGGGCCCTGGAAACCCTGCTGGCCATGCAGGAGCGTCACCCGCACAACACTCAGGTGCTGCGCCTGCTGCAACGCCTGCACCTGGAACGTGGTGACTGGTCGGCCCTCATCCGCCTTTTGCCCGACCTACGCAAGGGCAAGGTACTGCCGCCCGCCGAGCTGGCTGCCCTTGAGCAACGCGCCTGGGGCCAGAACCTGAGCCTGGCCACTACCCGTGGCGAAGACGCACAAAGTGCGCGTCAGGCCCTGGAGCGAGCCTGGCAGCAATTGACAGCAGCCCAGCGCCAGGAGCCACAGCTGGTGCTGGCATACGCCGAGCAATTGCGCCAGGTGGGCGCGCAGAGCGAGGCCGAACAGGTGCTGCGCACTGCGCTCAAGCGTGACTACGAAAGCCACCTGGCCCGCTTGTACGGGTTGGTGCGCGGTGATGACCCGGCGCGCCAGCTGCAAACCGCCGAAGGCTGGCTCAAGGCTCATCCGCAAGACGCCAGCCTGCTGCTGACCCTGGGCCGCCTGAGCCTGCAGAACCGCCTGTGGGGCAAGGCTCGTGACTATCTGGAAAGCAGCCTGCGCATGGAGCGCAACCCCGAGGCTTGTGCCGAACTGGCCCGCCTGCTTGCTGGCCTGGGCGAGACCGAACGCAGCAACCAGCTGTTCCAGGAGGGCCTCGGCCTGCTGGACGAGCGCCTGCTGGCCCTGCCGTTGCCAGAAGGCGTACGCGCCTGACCCACCCCAAGGCCCGCGCCAAGGTGCGGGCTTTGGGGGTTGGTAATTTATCTACGCCCGCACGTTGGCGCTGCAATCCATTTCTTCAGTCAGCTCCTACCGCCACTCTGGAAATTTCCTACACGATTCAGCGACTTGTCGTTGCTGTCGCGCCTTGAAACAAAGCGCGTCTTTCCTCTACCGTTTCAAGCCACTACATCTTCCCCGGGACCTTCACCGCCCATGCTGCCGGCCCGTTTGCGCTCCTTTTTCCTTCCTGCCTGCCTGGCCGCACTGGCGGTGCTGGCTGCGTCTTTCCAACTGGAAAACATGCCAGGGCTGGTGCCGTGCCCCTTGTGCTTCAGCCAGCGTTTGCTGCTCGCGGCGTACGCGTTGTTGTGCCTGGGGGCTTTGCTGCAGGCGCCAGGCTTGCAGGGCATCCGCCAGTACGCGCGGGCGACGCTGGGCTGCTCGCTGGCCGGTGCGTTGCTGGCGGCGCGGCATGTCTGGTTGCAGGGCGCTGGTACGGTCATGCATGTATGCCCGGTGCCGATTGGGCGGGTGTTCGAGCAATCCTGGAGCGAGGCGGCGCGGCAACTGTTGTTGGGTGGCCCGGATTGCAACTCGCTGACCTGGAGCTTTCTCGACCTGACACTGCCCGAGTGGAGCCTGCTGGCCTTCCTGCTGCTGGCGGCGCTGCCCTTGAGTTGCCTGCTGGCGTATCGTTTCCGCACCCTGGCAATAAACTGACCTGGCGCAAGGTTGCGTCATGAGTGCGACCAATGGCGCTGTAACGGGGTATTAAACACTTGTATGAACTTTGTGTGCTGCGTACCTTGATGGGCAGCACGCGCGGGAATAATCTCGCAGCACGTATACCGAAAACACAACTGCTCGATGCCGTCCTGCTGATGTCACCTTTGTGCTGCGCGGTCGTGGTGCGAGGTGCAGCGGCATCTACCCAGAAGGGAAGAGATCGCCATGCTCGATAGTTGTCAGAATGCTCAGGAACGCTGGGGTGGGGTTCACGACCTGATCGACCGGTGGCTGAAAGAGCGCCAGGAACTGGTGCAGGCTTTCCGCGCCCTGCGCGATGTGAAGCCGGCCTTCGCCGACAAGGATACGCACGGGGACTTCTGCGCACTCCTTGTCGACTACGTTTCGGCGTGGCATTTCGAAGTCTGCGAACAACTGGTCAGTGAGGCCAAGGCGTTCGATGACGAGAAAGCGTTGAAGCTGGCTGAAGAGATCAACCCGCGGATCAATGACATCACCCAGATTGCACTGGCTTTCAATGATCATTGCAGCAAGGGCGAGTGCAAGGACACCGAGCGCTTCGCCGAGAAGCTGGCCAAGCTGGGCGGCCTGCTGCACGAGCGCTTTGAACTCGAAGACTGCCTGATCGAAGTGCTGCACACTGCGCACAAGGAAGAGGGCGCTGTCGAGGCCTGAAGGTTGGCGTCAGTCGCCAACCGCCAGCAGCTCTATCTCGAATACCAAAGGTGTATAGGGTGCGATCAGGTCACCCGCTCCTTCGGCGCCATAGGCTTGCGCTGAAGGAATCACCAGGCGCCATTTGGCGCCCGCGTGCATCTTTGGCAGGGCCACCTGCCAGCCTTCGATTACAGAATCCAGGCTGAACCATTGGGGCGTCTGGTTCTGGTCGAACACCGAGCCATCCGGCAACTTTCCCACATAGCGCACTTGTACTTTGCCACCTGCTTTGGGTTGCGCGCCCATGCCTGCCTGCAGTTCGCTGTAGAGCACGCCTTCCGGCAGTTCGTGTACCCCATAACGTCCGCGCTCATTGGCCATGAAGCGTGTTTCGGCTGCCTGCAATTTTTGTGTTGCGGCATCACTTTCCTGCGCTTCATGCTGCTGAAGCACTGCCTGCATGCGTGCCTTGTCGAGCTTTAGCGGTTGCCCCTGATAGGACTGCTTGAGGCCTTCGACCAGTGCTTCCAGTTGCAAGCCTGGCATCTCCTGGCGCAGGCGCTCACCCAGGCTGGCACCCAGGCTGTAGGCCAGATCGTGATCGTCGCTGTCGGCAAGGGCGATGGGTGCCAGCAGGCATAAACCTAAAACAAGATATCGAGGCAATGCCCGGACTCCCAAATATCAGCAATGATTAATTCAGCAACTACACTTTCACGCAGCTGCAAGATAACAACTTTGCCCAGGCATGCAACGCGGTGTAAATATTACGGTCAACATGCCCTAGCGGCGGTAGCAGCAGAAGCATAGTATGAGCCGCAATCTCGTCAGCCAGGAGGTAAACCATGTCGGCCAAAAAGAAGCCAGTAAGTACGCCGTTACACCTGCTCCAGCAACTTTCGGGCAGCCTGCTCGAACACTTGGAAGAGGCCTGCTCGCAAGCGCTGGCTGATGCGGAAAAATTGCTGGCCAAGTTGGAAAAGCAGCGTGGCAAAGCGCAGGAAAAACTGCACAACGGCCGCCTGAAATTGCAGGATGCCGCGAAGGCAGGTAAAGCCAAGGCGCAGACCAAAGCGCAAAAAGCCATCGGCGAACTTGAAGAACTGCTCGATTCCCTCAAGGAACGCCAAACCCAGACCCGCTCTTATATTCAGCAACTCAAGCGTGACGCTCAAGACAGCCTCAAGCTGGCCCAGGGTGTAGGCAAGGTTCGCGAAGCGGCAGCCAAGGCGCTGGATTCGCGTGCTGCCAAAACCAGCAAGCCGGCTGCAGCCAAGCCTGCAGCCAAGCCTGCGGCGAAGCCAGCTACCAAAGCGACCGCTGCAGCCAAGCCTGCGGCGAAGCCAGCCGCCAAAGCGACTGCTGCAGCCAAACCTGCGGCGAAGCCAGTTGCCAAAGCGAGCGCTGCAGCCAAAGTTGCGGCGAAGCCAGCTGCCAAAGCGACTGCTGCAGCCAAACCTGCGGCGAAGCCAGCCGCCAAAGCGACTGCTGCAGCCAAACCTGCGGCGAAGCCAGCTGCCAAAGCGACTGCTGCTGCCAAGCCTGCGGCGAAGCCAGCTACCAAAGCGACCGCTGCAGCCAAACCTGCGGCGAAGCCAGCCGCCAAAGCGACCGCTGCTGCCAAGCCTGCGGCGAAGCCAGCTGCCAAAGCGACTGCTGGTGCCAAACCCGCAGCCAAGCCAGCCGCGAAACCAGCTGCCGCCAAAGCCCCGGCACGCAGGGCTGCCAAGCCAGCTGCCGCCAAACCTGTTGCCAGCAAACCAGCCGAAGCCAAACCGGCTACGCCTGCCGCCACCACCCCGGCTGCTGCAACCAACTCGGCCACCCCGGCTGCTTCGGTAGCATCGTCGACACCCGCCAGCACCCCGGCTCAGGCGCCGTCTTCGGCGTCCTGAAGCGTAGCCGCTGCGGCGCGCAACTGATCCAGCGCGTCGTGGCGGCAGGCAGGCTCCGGCGCCAGCCGGGCCAGCCAGTCGTCCGTGAGCCCATGCGAGTCCGTGGGCCACTGTCGCGAGCGCTCCTGCAAACGCTCAAGCAAGGTCTTTTCGGCCTGCAACTCCAGCACCTTCACCTGTTCACGCAACGCCGCCAGTTGCGCATCACCCGATGCCGCTGCTCGCCATTGTTGGCGAAGGCAGCGTAACGGGGCGACCACGTCACGCTGCCAGGCCCCGGCGATTTCGGTTAACGCCTGCACGCGCTCATCCAGCACCGCCACGCCTCGCGCCTGCAGCCAGGTTGCGCACAACAGCAGGCAGACATCGCCGCCCAGTGCCTGTAGCTCAAGGCAGGCCGCTTCCGCGCCGGGCCTGGCATACAGGGCCAGGGCGTGATTCCACAGGTCGGTGTGCATGGTTCCACTCGCGCTATGGGCCGAGGAAGCTGGTAGACTCCGCGACCATCATGATCAGACTATCCAACCTCACTTTACAGCGTGGTCCGCAGCGCTTGCTAGAAGGCGCCGAGATGACCCTGCACGCCGGTCACAAGGCCGGCCTGATCGGCGCCAACGGTGCCGGAAAATCCAGCCTGTTCGCCTTGCTGCGCGGTGAGCTGTCACCCGATGCCGGTGACTGCCAACTGCCCGGTGACTGGCGCATCGCCCACATGCGCCAGGAGGTCGATACCCTCGATCGCCTGGCCGTGGACTATGTGCTCGACGGCGACGTGCGCCTGCGCAAGGTCCAGGCCGAACTGGCCGCCGCCGAGCAGGCCCACGACGGTACTGCCCTGGCGCGCCTGCACAGTGAGCTGGAAAGCGCCGACGGCTATACCGCCGATGCCCGCGCGCGCAAGCTGCTGGCCGGCCTGGGCTTCACCAACGAGCAGATGGATCGCCGCGTCGGTGACTTCTCGGGTGGCTGGCGGATGCGCCTGAACCTGGCTCAGGCGTTGATGTGCCCGTCCGACCTGCTGCTGCTCGACGAGCCCACCAACCACCTCGACCTGGACGCCATCCTGTGGCTGGAAGACTGGCTCAAGGGCTACCCCGGCACGCTGTTACTGATCTCCCACGACCGCGACTTCCTCGACGCTGTGGTCGACCATGTGCTGCACGTCGAGCAGCGCAAGCTGAACCTGTACAAAGGTGGCTACACCGCCTTCGAGCGCACCCGTGCCGAGCGCCTGGCGCAGCAGCAGCAAGCCTACGAGAAGCAGCAGGCGCAGCGCGCGCACATGGAAAAATACATCGCCCGCTTCAAGGCCCAGGCCACCAAGGCTCGCCAGGCGCAAAGCCGGATCAAGGCCCTGGAGCGCATGGAAGAGCTGTCGGCGGCGCATGTGGATTCGCCGTTCGACTTCGTTTTCCGCGAATCGCAGAAAATCTCCAGCCCGTTGCTGAGCCTGTCCGAAGGCCGGCTGGGGTATGGCGACAAGGCCATCCTCGACAAGGTCAAGTTGCAGCTCACCCCAGGCGCGCGTATCGGTTTGCTTGGGCCTAACGGCGCGGGCAAGTCGACGCTGATCAAAAACCTTGCAGGTGAACTGGAGCCATTGTCTGGCCGCCTGGTGCGGGGCGAAAACCTGGCCGTTGGCTACTTCGCCCAGCACCAGCTCGACTCGCTGGACGACAAGGCCAGCCCGCTGCTGCACCTGCAGCGCATCGCGCCCACCGAACGTGAGCAGACCCTGCGCGACTTCCTCGGTGGTTTCGACTTCCATGGCGCTCGTTGCGACGAGCCGGTCGTGAACTTCTCCGGTGGCGAAAAGGCCCGCCTGGCGCTGGCGCTGATCGCCTGGGAACGGCCGAACCTGCTGCTGCTCGACGAACCGACCAACCACCTCGACCTGGAAATGCGCCTGGCGCTGACCATGGCCTTGCAGGAGTTTGCCGGTGCCGTGGTGGTGGTATCCCACGATCGACATTTGCTCAAGAGCACCACCGACGACTTCCTGCTGGTGGCCGATGGCAAGGTGGACGCCTTCGACGGTGACCTGGACGACTACAGCCGCTGGCTGGTCGAGTACCGCCAGCGCAGTGCGCCGGCCAGTAGCGCCCCGGTCAACCCGGACAAGACCGACAAAAAAGCCCAACGCCAGGCTGCCGCCGCTTTGCGTCAGCAGCTTGCCCCGCACAAGAAGGCCGCCGACAAGCTGGAAACCGAGCTGAACCAGGTGCATGCGCAACTGGCCGAGATCGAGACCGCACTAGGCGACGGTGGGCTCTACGAGGCCGCGCGCAAGGATGAGCTGCGTGACCTTCTGGCGCGCCAGACCAAGCTCAAACAACGCGAAGGTGAGCTGGAAGAAGCCTGGATGGAAGCGCTGGAAACGCTCGAGGGCATGCAGGCCGAGCTCGAGGCGCTGTCCTGATGGAGGAATTGCGTTCGCTGCTGCCAGGGCAATGGATGGACACCTTCTGGCTGGGCTTGCAGATTCTGTTGATCCTGGTGGCAGCCTTCGTCCTGCAGCGCATCGTTGCCCGCGGGTTGAGCCGCCTGGGTCAGCGCTACCCGCTGCCACCTGAGCTGCTGGTGCCGGTGCGTGGCGGTTTGCGCTGGCTGATCATGGGCAGCGCGCTGTTGTTCGTGCTGGAGCGGCTGGGCGTTTCCGCGACGGTGCTGTGGACTGCACTGTCCGGCTTCGTCGCGGTGGCGGCAGTGGCCTTCTTCGCCATGTGGAGCGTGCTGTCGAACCTGTTGTGCGCGGTGCTGATTTTCACGGTGGGGCCGTTTCGCATTGGCGATGTGGTCGAGCTGGTCGACACCCTGGACAAGCCGGGCGTAAAAGGCAGGGTGATCGCTATCAACCTGCTGTTCACCACGCTGATGGAGCTGCCCGAGGTGGGTGGGGCGCTGGTGCAGGTGCCTAATAGCCAGTTCTTCCAGAAGTCGGTGCGGCGCTGGCGTGGGGCTGAAGTGCAGGCGATGCACAAAGAGTCAGTTGCCGAAGCTGATTAAACCTTTACCGGCCTCTTCGCGGGTAAACCCGCGAAGAGGCCGGTAAAGGCAGTAACAATCCTCAAAATTTGCTGGTTATTTTTTCACCAACACCTTAGCTTAACGTTTTGCAACATATGTTCGAGCGAGGTGTGTGATGTCGATGGAAGTATGGCTGGGCTTCTTTGCCGCCTGTTGGGTGATCAGCCTTTCACCCGGTGCCGGGGCGATTGCCTCGATGTCCAGCGGCCTGCAATACGGCTTCTGGCGTGGTTACTGGAATGCCCTGGGCCTGCAACTAGGCCTGATCGTACAAATCGCCATCATCGCTGCCGGCGTCGGTGCCATCCTTGCCGCCTCGGCCACGGCCTTCCAGATCATCAAATGGTTTGGCGTCGCCTACCTCGTCTATCTGGCCTACAAGCAATGGCGTGCCTTGCCGATGGACATGGCCGATGAGTCCGGCGTGCGCCCGATCGGCAAACCGCTGAGCCTGATGTTCCGCGGTTTCCTGGTCAACGTCAGCAACCCCAAGGCACTGGTGTTCATGCTGGCGGTGCTGCCGCAGTTCCTTAATCCACATGCGCCGTTGCTGCCGCAATATGTGGCGATCACCGTGACCATGATCAGCGTGGACATGCTGGTGATGGCCGGATACACCGGGTTGGCTTCGCGGGTGTTGCGCTTGCTGCGTACGCCCAAGCAGCAGAAGCGCCTGAACCGGACCTTTGCCGGGTTGTTCATCGGCGCGGCCACGTTCCTGGCTACCCTGCGTCGCGCACCTCTCTGATAGATGACTGGGGCCTTGTAGCGGCCCCAGCTATTTCTGCCTGTCCACCAACCCCTTGAGCAGGTCCACCGGCAACGGGAAGACAATGGTCGAGCTCTTGTCCCCGGCAATCATCCCCAGCGTCTGCATGTAGCGTAACTGCATCGCCCCCGGTTCCTTGCTCAACATCTGCGCCGCCTGCATCAGCTTCTCCGAGGCTTGTAACTCGCCTTCGGCATGAATCACCTTGGCCCGTCGTTCCCGTTCAGCCTCAGCCTGCCGGGCGATGGCACGCACCATCGATTCGTTGAGGTCCACATGCTTGATCTCGACGTTGGCCACCTTGATGCCCCAGGCATCGGTCTGCGCGTCCAGCACCTGGCGGATGTCCAGGTTCAGCTGCTCGCGTTCTGCCAGCAGTTCGTCCAGTTCGTGCTTGCCCAGCACCGCACGCAGGGTTGTCTGGGCCAGCTGGCTGGTCGCCACCAGAAAATCCTCGACCTGGATGATTGCTTTCTGCGGGTCGAGTACACGGAAGTAGAGCACCGCATTGACCTTGACCGAGACGTTGTCGCGGGTGATCACATCCTGTGGCGGTACATCCAGCACCACGGTACGCAGGTCGACCCGCACCATTTGCTGGATCACCGGGATCAACAGGATCAGCCCCGGCCCCTTGACCTGCCAGAAGCGGCCCAGCTGGAACACCACGCCGCGCTCGTATTCGCGCAGGATGCGAAACGCCGATAGCAACAGCATCGTCAGCACGATCAGCACCGCGCCGAAACCCACTTGCATGAACATGCTCATTCTCCTTGCGCCGCAGACGTGGCGGCGCTCACTTCCAGCATCACGCCATGGCGCGCGGTCACCCGCACGTTCTGGCCAGCTTGCAGCGGTGTTGCGCATTGCACTTGCCATTGCTCGCCCTGGGCAAGCACCACGCCACAGAACGGGTTGCCTGGTATCACCTGGGTGACGGTAGCCAGGCTGCCGACCAGACCGGCGTCGCCGCTCACCAGTGTCCGCCGTCGTGCTTTCAGGGCCATGCCCAGCACACCACCGATCAGCAGCGCCGAAAGCACGGCCAAGGTACCGATCAAGGTCAGCGGGATACCGAAGCCTGGGGCATCGGTGTCGATCAGGATCAAAGCGCCGACCACGAAGGCGACGATGCCGCCAAAGCCGACCACGCCGAAGCTGGGCAGGAAGGCTTCGGCGATCATGAAGGCGATGCCCAGCAGGATCAGCGCCATCCCGGCGAAACTCACCGGTAGCAGTTGCAGGGCATACAACGCCAGCAGCAGGCATATGCCGCCGACCACACCGCCCACCGTAGAGCCGGGGTTCATGAACTCGAACAACAGGCCGTACACGCCGATCATGATCAGGATCAGTGCAACGCCGGGATTGGTAATCACGGCCAGCACCCGTGTGCGCCAATCCGGTAGGTGCTCGACCAGGCTGGCGCCGACAGTCTGCAGCTGGTGCGGTTGGCCGGCGACCTGCAGCGTTTTGCCATCCAGCTTGCGCAAAAGGTCGGGCAGGTCATCGGCTATCAGGTCGATCACATTCAGCCGCAAGGCTTCGCTGGCGGGCAGGCTGACGGCCTCGCGCACGGCCTTCTCCGCCCACTCGGCATTGCGCCCACGCAGTTGCGCCAGGCTGCGGATGTAGGCAGCGGCGTCGTTGACCTGCTTGCGTGCCAGGGTTTCATCATCGCTGCCCTTGGTCTTGTCGTCCTTGGGGGCACCTGGGGGGCCGCCGATCTGTACGGGGGTGGCGGCGCCCAGGTTGGTCCCGGGCGCCATTGCGGCAACATGGCTGGCGTAGAGGATATAGGTGCCGGCACTGGCGGCACGGGCTCCGCTGGGCGCAACGTAGGTGGCCACTGGCACGGGGCTGGCGAGAATCGCCTTGATCATCTGGCGCATGGCGCTGTCCAGCCCGCCTGGGGTGTCCATGCGAATGACCACCAGCTGCGCGCCCTGCGCCCGGGCCTGGTCGAGGCTGCGTACCAGGTAATCGGCGCTGGCAGGGCCGATGGCATCGTCGATGCCCAGCACCCACACTGCGCCGGGCGCTGCCTGACCGCCGGGCGTAATGCCAAGCAGCAACAGCAGCAACAGCCAGCGCCAGCAGCGGGCGATCACCTGTCGTCACCTCGTTTGCCTCTATTGCACAAGTTTAGCCCTGCCTGCCGCTGTCAGGCCTAAAATTGGAGATTGGGGGGCGAAACCGGAGGTGCATCATGCGTATGGCTAAAACCCTGCAGGCCCGCCTGGACAAGGCCAACTGCGATTACGACATCATTCCCCATCCCCATTCGGCCACCAGCCTGGAGTCGGCCCGGACGGCCGGCGTGCCCGCCGAGCGGGTCGCCAAGTCAGTGATGCTCGATGACCGTCATGGCAACTACATCATGGCCGTGCTACCGGCCAACCGGCACCTGGACATGACCAAGGTACGCATGTCCGGGGCCTGGCAACTCACCCGGGAAAGCGGCTTGCCTAGCCTTTTCAGTGACTGCGAGCGCGGCGCCGTGCCGGCCCTTGGTGATGCCTATCAGATAAAAATGCTGCTCGACCCAAGCCTTACCCGCCAAGGCGATGTCTACCTGGAGGCGGGTGACCACGATCACTTGATCCACATGAGCATGGAGCAGTATATGAAACTGGTGCCGCACGCCGAAGTGCGCGAGCTGTGCTGATGTTTTCACACCACTGCCAGGCGGGCGTCGTGGACGGTTTGCCTGGCACCGAGGAGGAACCATGGAAGCGCCGATTCATCGCTTTGCCGACCTGTTCAAACAGCTGGGCCTGCCCGACGATCCCAAGAGTATCGATCAGTTCATCACCAGCCATTCACCGCTGAAGAACGAAATCAAGCTGGTGGATGCGCCGTTCTGGACCGACTCCCAGCGTGCCTTTCTCAAGGACAGCATCATTGAGGATGCCGATTGGGCGGAGCCTTTCGATCAACTCAACGAAGCGTTGCGCCGCCCCCGAAAATAAAGCGCCGAGCGGCACCTGACGAGTGATTGGCCGTTGCTATGCTCAGGAAAACAATAAGGGGATAGCGCGATGAAAGATCCCTACGCACCAGGCTTCTGGTGCTCCGTGACGATCCTGGGCACCCTGACGGCCAGTTACTTCTACGGCATCAGGCAGACGCAGCAGATGAACCAGGCAGTGCATTTCCTGTATGCCGCTGCCGCAGTCACTGTGGCGGTTGCGCTGGTGGCGCTGACCTGGATTGCCTGGCAGCAGTTGCACCTGAACAAGCGGGAAGTGATTCAGGGGCGAACGTTGCTGACCATCTGGAACACCAAGGTGGCGCTACGCCGCGTCGAAACAGTATTCGACCGCTACTTCTGGGGCAGTTACTGGCATTCGGGGCGTACGTTCGAAGAGGTCATGGGCGAGCTCAAGGGCACGCCGCTGGAGCAGAGCCTGGATGCCCTGAAGCGCCAGTGCCGAGCACTGGACCGTGAAATCCATGACCACCATCACCACTGGCTGGCCTACGCCCGCGACCTGTCCAGCGTGGCCCAGGCCATGGCCCGTGAACGCTACCAGCTGGACTTGGGCGAGCCCACCTGCAGTGGCCATGGTAATACTGCCGTGCTCAACCGTGACCTGGAGGTGCTGGTGTACACCTGGTCGGCGCGCCTGCGCAGTTTCGACCATCAGCTGGACGAGCTGGAGCGCGCCTACCATTGAGGCGCTTCATTCGCCGCGGATGTATTGCTCCAGTTGTTGAATCAGGCTGGCCTGTTCGGTGATGGTTTCCTTGACCAGGTCACCGATCGACAACAGGCCAAGCAGTTTGCCATTGTCGACCACCGGCAGGTGACGCAGGTGGCGAACGGTCATCAGGTTCATGCAGAAATCGAGCTTCTGCTTGGGCTCCACGGTCACCACTGGGGCACTCATGATTTCGCGCACGGGGGTGGCGGCGGACGAGCGGCCCTTCAGCACCAGTTTGCGCGCATAGTCCCGTTCACTGACGATACCCACCACTTGGTTGCCCTCGACCACGGGCAGCGCACCGACGTTTTTCTCCGCCAGCATTTTCAGGGCGTCGAGCACCGAGTCATCCGGGCCGATGGTGTACACGGTCTGGTGCTGGGACTTGGTCTTGAGGATTTGTTCGACGGTCTTCATACGGGCCTCTGCGGGGGAAAAAAGCGCTGTCTCGGAGTAACTAAAGCATCCGGCACGGCGCTCTGCACGGCAATGCAGGAAACGGCATGGAGTCGATTGAAAAACGTCATGGGTGATCGCCTGTTCCGGCCTTTTCGCGGCTGAAGCCGCTCCCACAGGAACTACACCGCCTTCGAAATCTGTGCGATCCCTGTGGGAGCGGGTTTACCCGCAAAGAGGCCAGTACAGCCAATCAAAGCTTCGGCATCTGCCCAAGCCGCGCGACCATCTCGCTCACGATCTGCAGGTCCAGCATGAACTGCTCCACCGTCTTGAACTCGTTGTCGTTGTGCCCGGTGTACTTCACATCCGGCATGGCCAGGCCGAACTGCACGCCGTTGGGCAGGTCGTGCACCGAGGTTGCGCCGGCCGAGGTGCCGAACTCATGTTTCATGCCCAGGTTCTCGGTGGCCACCGCGAGCAGGGCCTTGACCCATTCGCCCTCAGGGTTGCGGTACATCGGCTCGTCCAGGCTGTAGTCGAAGGCTACCGAGGTGTGGCTTTGGCGGGTCCACTTGCCCAGTTTGTCAGCCAGCTCGTCCTTGATCGTGGCGATTGGCTTGCCCTTCGGAATACGCAGGTTCACTGCCAGTTTCAGGCCCTTTTCATCTACCCCGACAAACGTCAGCGAGGCAGTCAGCGGGCCCATGAATGCGTCCTTGAACGCCACGCCGAGTTTGTTGCCCAGGTAGTCCAGGCCCCAGTTGTCGGCAGCATAGCGGGCGGCGTCGGTGAAGTGGTTGTGCTTGAGCGGTAGCTGCTTGCCCAAGCCGTTGATGAAGTCGAGCATACGGGCCACCGGGTTCACCCCGGACTCCGGCTCCGAAGAGTGGGCGGAAACACCGGTCACCGTTAGCAGCACGTTCTTGCCCTCAGCTTTGGCGTCGATGCTGAAGTCGCCGCCATGCTGCTTCACGTACTTGGCACCGGCTTGCTGCAACTGTTTGGCCAGCTGCGTCGGGTTGTCTGAAACCAGGGTCGCTACCGAAGTGGTCGGGATCTGGTTGGTGGCCAGGCCGCCTGTCAGGTTGACGATTTCTGCGCCCTTGCCAGTGGCCGCCCGCTTGCTGAAGCTGGCCATGACCGTGCCGTAGCCTTTCTCGGCGATCACCACCGGGTAGCCGCCGTCGAGGGCCAGGTTGTAGTCAGGGGTGGGGTTGCGTTCGAAGTAGTAGGGGATGGCATCGCCGCTGGTTTCTTCGGTGGTGTCGATCAGCAGCTTGAACTGCCGGGCCAGCGGCAGGTTCTCGTCCTTGGCCACTTTCAGCGCGTACATCGCCACCACGATACCGTTCTTGTCGTCTTCGGTACCACGGCCGTACATGCGGTCGCCAACCAGGGTGACCTTGAACGGGTCCAGGCGTGTGCCGTCGGCCAGCTTCCAGTTGTCCGGGTTGACCGGCACCACGTCGGCATGGGCATGGATGCCGATGACTTCCTTGCCGCTGCCGAGCGAAATCTCGTACACCCGGTTGTCAATGTTGCGGAAGGCCAGGCCAAAGCTGTCGGCCAGGGCCTTGATCTTGTCGGCAATCTTGAGGAACTCGGGGTTCTGGTACTGCGGCGTACCCTCGACATTGAAGGTGGGGATGGCCACCAGCTCGCGCAGGGTTTCGGTGGCTGCCTTGCCATACTTGATGCGGGTATACAGGCCGAGCAGGCGGTTGATCTCGTCTTGCTGCTCGGCGGCCAGTGGCTTGCTGGCCAGGTAGGCGTCGAGGGTTGCCTCGAGGTTGTCGGCCTTGGCAAGGTCGCTGCCTTTGAGCTTGGCGAGGAACTGCTTGAAGTCGCTTGGGTTGCTGCTGTCGAAGGCTTTGACGATGGCAGCGGACTGTTGCTGTGTGAGGTTGGCCTGGGCCGGCTGGGTGAACAGGCCGATGCTGGCCAGCAGCAGGGTGGTGGCGGTGAGTTTTTTCAGGTGCATGGTTGCGTGCATTCCTTCGCCAATCATTGTTGTGGGTTACCCGTCCGAAAAACGGGAAGACGCCCACGCTAACACCAATGACCTATGGCACGGGAGTGCCAAAAAGGCGACATGTCGCACAAACGAAAAAGCCCCGGGCTCAGGCCCAGGGCTTTTTTGATATGGCGCACTCGGCGGGATTCGAACCCACGACCCCTGCCTTCGGAGGGCAGTACTCTATCCAGCTGAGCTACGAGTGCAACGCGCACGCATGATACCCATCTGAATCGGTGGCGTCCATCGCCTTGATCTGTAGCTGTTTTTACCTGCCAAGTCACTCCGGCTGGGCGTTCAACCCGATCAGAGCGCGATCAGTTCCGGCCTTAGCCCTTCCACGCGACGTACTGGCGGCAGGTAACCGCCAGTTCCAGTAATCTGGTGCAGCACTTTCTCGCGCAGGCCATGCAGTGCAACGCCTGTGCGCAACCGGGGGTGCGGCAGGTCGATTTCCACCACCGACTTGATCCTGCCCGGGCGTGGCTCCAGCACCACGACCCGGTCCGCCAGGTAAGTCGCCTCTTCGGCATCGTGAGTGACCAGCAAGGTGGTGATGCCGGCACGTTCGCGAATGGCCAGCAACTCGTCCTGCAGTTGCTGGCGGGTCAGCGCATCCAGCGCGCCGAATGGTTCGTCTAGCAGCAGGATCCGAGGGCTGGCGACCAGCCCACGTGCGATAGCCACGCGCTGTGCCATGCCGCCGGAAAGCTGGTGCGGGTAAGCCGATTCGAAGCCCACCAGCCCCACCAGTTGCACGAACTCATGTACGCGCCGCGCACGTTCACCTTGCGTCAGCGACTCATTGACCAGGCCCAGGGCAATGTTCTGTTCCACGGTCAGCCATGGAAACAGACGATGCTCCTGGAACACGATGCCGCGCTCACCACCAATGCCTTTGACGGTATGGCCGTCGACGCGAATGCTGCCGCTGTAGTCGGTATCCAGCCCAACCAGCAAGCGCAGCAAGGTGGACTTGCCACAACCGGATGCGCCGACAATGGCGATGAACTCGCCTTCGTTGATCGACAGGTTGAAGTTGCGGATGGCCTCGAACGGTTGGCCGTCCACGGTGAACACCTTGCCGACCCCTTCGAAGCTGACCAGGGGCGGGGTGGTGTCGGGCTGGTTGGCCGCGTGCAGGTGTGAGGTGTTGAAGGCGTTCATGCGGTTCTCCAGCGCGTGGCGCGCGATTCGAGGCGTTGTCCAAGGTTGCCGAGCAGGGCGCCGACCAGGCCGATCAGGACCATGGCGGCCATTACCTGGTCCATGCGGAACAGTTGCTGGGCGCCGATCATCAGGCTGGCGATGCCGCCGTCCGAAGGCATGAAGTATTCGGCGCCGATGGTGCCCAGCCAGGCGTAGATCAGCGACAGGCGCAGCCCGGCGAAAATCGCCGGGGCCGCACCGGGCAGTACCAGCAGACGCAAGCGTTGCCACAGGTTCAGGCGCAGCGTGCGGGCGGCTTCGCCCAGCTGTGGCGAGAGGCTGGCGATACCCCGCTGAGTAGCGATCAGCAACGGGAAGAACGCGGCCAAGCCTACGAAAACGTGCTTGGCCCCTTCACCCAGGCCGAACCAGGCGGTGAGCAGCGGCACCCAGGCGAACAGCGCCACCTGGCGCAAGGCCGAAAGGCTTGGCCCGAAAAGGCGTTCTGCGTGGTTTGAAAGCCCTAGCAGCAACCCGGTCAGCAGGCCGGCGCCACCCCCCAGCAGCAGGCCGGTGAGGGTGCGTTCCAGGCTCAGCAGCAAGGCCTGCGGCAGCGACCCGTCGGCCAAACCGACCAGCAACGTGCGCAGTACCTCAAGTGGTGAGGTGAGAATGTTCGGGTCAACCCAGCCAAAGCTGCTGCAGGCTTGCCACACTGCCAGTAGTGCCAGCGGCAACAGCAGGCTTTGCCAGCCTCGTGGCACTGGCCCGCGCTGCTGTTCGCCGGTGGCCGGTTGTGGCCAGAACAGCACGTGCTTTTCCAGGATAGAGAAGCTGCGCTCCAGCACGGCACCGACCAGGCCGATCACCAGGATGCACAGCAGCACAAGGTCGAGCATGAACAGCTGCCGACCCCACACCATCAGGTAGCCGATCCCTTCGCTGGAGGCCAGCAACTCGACCGCCAGCAGCGAGGTCCAACCGGTGGCAAGGGCCAAGCGCACGCCGGTGAGAAACGCGGGCAGGGCAGCCGGCAGCAGCAGGCGCAGAAACAGCAAGTGCCGGGGCAGGCGCATGGCCAACGCGGCTTCACGCAGTTTGGGCTGGGCATCGCGTACACCTACCAGCGTGTGCAAGGTGACGGGAACCACCACGGCCTTTACCAGTACCACGAGCTTCAACAACTCGCCGATGCCGAAGAACAGCATGAACAACGGAATCCAGGCCAGCGTAGGAATCTGTGCCAGTGCCACGAAGGTTGGCAGCACCAATGTCTGTGCCCGCTGCGAAGCGCCCAGCCATAAGCCCAGCAGCAAGCCGCTGCCGATACCTACCGCCAGCCCCCAGAACAACCGTTGCAAGCTTATCCACAGGTGCCCCCAAAGCTCGCCCGAGCCAAACTCCACCGCGCTCTGCCACACCAGCGCTGGCGCCGGCAGAATCTGCTCGCTCATCCAGTGCTGCCGGCTGGCCACCACCCACAGAAGTGCAATCAGCACAGGCAGCAACCAAGGCAGAACTCGCTCTGCCGAGAGAATGCGGACCCTGTGGGAGCGGCCTTGCGCCGCGAATGGGTCGCGTAGCGGCCCCCCCCGATTCCTGCTCAGAACTCCATTCATCGGCCATCTCTCGAAGCGTTTTTAGGTTATTCATTTATGGAATTAAAAAAACCATAAAGTGACTTTCAAGAGATAAGAGCATGCGCCCCGTGCATACGGAAGCCCCCCGCCGTTGCGTTTTCCTCATATTTTCCATGCACTTTTCGCAAGCCTGTCGCAGGCCCGCATGCCGCCTAATTTATGCCTTCCAGTTACTAAAAAATGAAGTTTTGATCTTTGTAGGTTCTAACCAGACCTGCCTAGCTTCTGGCCAACGCGCCGGCCATCGCCGGTGGCAGCCTGCCAAGGAGCCTTGCCATGAAAACCCCGTTGCGCCACCTGATTACCGCCCTTGGGCTGGCCATCACCCTCAGCGCCCAGGCGACCGAGCCAGCCAAGCCTGAAAGCATCCGCATCGCCGTACCCGACCTCAGCGCCGGCAGCAAGCCCAGCGCAGGCGGCGTAGTCGATGTATTGCGTGACCAGCAGTTGCTGGAGAAGGAATTCGCCAAGGATGGCATCCGCATCGACTGGCACTTCTTCAAGGGGGCCGGCCCCGTGGTGAACGAGGCGTTGGCCAACGGCCAGGCCGACTTTGCCTACCTGGGCGACCTGGCTGCGATCGTCGGCAAGGCCAATGGCCTGGATACCCGCGTGCTGACGGCGGGCGTGCGTGGGGTCAAGAGCTACCTGGGCGTGGTGCCAGGCTCTGGCATCAAGAGCCTGCACGACCTCAAGGGCAAGCGCGTAGCGGTGTTCCGCGGTACAGCCAACCAGCTGTCGTTCGCCAGCGCCCTGGCCAGCCAAGGGCTGACCGAGCGTGAGCTGAAGGTGATCAACCTGGACTTCAACGCCGCCAACGCTGCGCTGGCGGCCAAGCAGATCGACGCCACCTGGGGCCTGTCCAACCTGCTGTCGCTGCGTGAACGCGGGCTGGTCGAGCTGCCGGTCAACTCGCGGGACCTCGAAGGCGCCGGTAGCACCCAGGCAGTGCTGCTGGGCACTGGTGACTTCATCCGCAAGTACCCCGAACTGGTCCAGCGCCTGGTCAACGCCCAGGAGCAGGCCAGTACCTGGTTGCGTGACGAACATAACCGCGACGCCTACATCAACCTGGTGGCCAACAACGCCAACTGGCCACGCAGCATCCTCAGTGATGACCTGGCCAAGGAAGACCTCGCCCACTACTTCGACCCACGCCTGGACGCCGAATTCGTCGGCCAGTTGCAGCAGGGCGTCGACCTGGCAGCCAAGGAGCGGCTTATCCGCCGTGGTTTCCAGGTTGCCGACTGGATCGAACCGCGCTTTCTCGATGCCGCGCTGAAACAGGAACAGGCCGTGCAGGCCGCCCGCTGAATCCGAACAACCCGACAACAACCGCAAGGACCACGACCATGAGCAATGCCGCCCTGGCCAACGTGCCACAAACCCTCGAACTCGACATTCACCCGGTTGCCGGCCGTATCGGCGCCGAAATCCGTGGTGTGCAACTGTCTGCCGACCTCGATGCCGCCACCCTGGACGCCATTCAGGCGGCGCTGGTGAAGCACAAGGTGATCTTCTTCCGTGGCCAGACCCACCTGGATGACCAGAGCCAGGAAGCCTTCGCCAAGCTGCTTGGCGAGCCGGTCGCCCACCCCACCGTGCCGGTGGTGGACGGCACCAGCTACCTGCTGCAACTCGATGGCGCCGAAGGCCAGCGGGCAAACTCCTGGCACACTGACGTGACCTTCGTCGACGCCTACCCCAAGGCCTCGATCCTGCGCAGCGTGGTGGCGCCGGTTTCGGGTGGCGATACCGTGTGGGCCAACACAGCTGCGGCCTATCAGGAACTGCCCGAGCCGCTGCGCGAACTGGCCGACAAGTTGTGGGCGGTGCACAGCAACGAATACGACTATGCCAGCATCAAGCCCGATGTGGACCCGGCCAAGCTGGAGCGCTATCGCAAGGTATTCACATCGACCGTTTACGAGACCGAGCACCCGGTGGTGCGCGTGCACCCGATCAGTGGCGAGCGGGCGCTGCAACTGGGGCATTTCGTGAAGCGCATCAAGGGCTATTCGCTGGCGGATTCGCAGCACCTGTTTGCGGTGTTGCAGGGGCATGTGACGCGCCTGGAGAACACTGTGCGCTGGCGCTGGCAGGCGGGAGATGTGGCGATCTGGGATAACCGGGCGACGCAGCACTATGCGGTGGATGATTACGGGACTCAGCCACGAGTAGTGCGCCGGGTGACGTTGGCGGGTGAAGTGCCGGTCGGGGTGGATGGGCAGTTGAGCCGGACTACCCGCAAGGGCTAAGCCCTGATTGCAGTCCCTGTGGGAGCGGGTTTACCCGCGAATGCGGCGGTGATGCCAACATCGCATTCGCGGCGGTGCGGCGTTCCGATGAACCCGCTCCCACAGGGGCCGCCGCCAACCTTCAGATTTCGGTATCACAGGCTATCAACTGCCTGACCAACCCCTGCGCTAACGGCGACAAGCCATAACCCACCCGGCTCACCACACCATAGCGGGTATAGAACGTCTCCTCCTGCTCCGGCGTCAGGTCCGCCAGCTTCAACGCCACCAGTCCCCGTTCCATCTCATATGGCCGCAAATTGGCATTGCAGGCAATGCCGATGGTGTCCGAATGCATCACTACATTCAGCAGCGCATAGCCATGCTCGCACTCCACCGATGGCAGGAAGTCCTGCCGCCCGCTCAGGTCGCTGAGGATTTTGCGGATATTCGGCGGCCTGAAGGTCGTGGCCAGCGGGTAGTCGAACAGGTCACGCGCCTGCACGCTCTCCTGTTCGGTCAGTGGGTGCCCGGCGCGGCAGCAGAAATGCCAGCGTTGCGGGGCCAGCTTGTGCACTTGGTAATCCGGGTCGGACTCGAACTGGCGGGTGTCGGCAACAAAGAACTCGATCTCTTCGGCAACCAGCTTGCGGTTCAGCGCCTGCCAGTTGTCCACCTGAAAGCAGGTGCGCGCCGCCGGGTACTCGGCCACGAAGCGCGCCACCGCCCGTGGCACCAACCCTCCGGCCGGTGCCGGGCCGGAGCCGAAGCGCACCACGCCCGTGGTGGCGCCGTTGAACTGGTGGATTTCGTTGACCAGGTTGTGCGCCCCATGCACCAGCCGCCGCGAATGCTCCAGCACCAACAAGCCTTGGCGGGTGGGCGCCAGCTCCTTGCTGGCGCGGTCCACCAGGCGGCAGCCAATGTTGTGCTCCAAAGTCTGGATGCTGCGGCTGAACGCCGATTGTGACAGGTTCACGGCAGCCGCAGCGGCCACGAAACTGCGGTGCTCGACAAGGGCGATGTAGTGGCGCAACTGACGCAGATCGATATGCATTTTCTACATTAAAACCTTCGGTCAAATGCAATTGCTGACAAGGGTGAGTCCCCTTATAAAGGGAGTTGCTTATTCCACTAAATATGAATTACAAATATTTATATCACTTAAAAGAATATAAGCCCGACTGACCGCGATTCGGTTCCGCCAACGGAAATGCTCGCCAGGGCCCATGCCTCAAGGAGCATTTGCATGTCCGGACTTTCCCGTTGGCCTGCGCGCGCGTCGCGTTTAACCTTGCAACCCTTGGCCGCTGGCGTGCTGCTGGCGGCGTCCTCTGGCAGCTTCGCCGAAGAACCGGTCAGTGCCACCCCGGCAGTGGAACAGGAAGCCAAGCTTGGCACTGTCACGGTCAATGCCCGCCGCCGCGAAGAAACCGCGCAGAGCGTGCCTACGCCGATCAGCGTGCTCGACAGCGAGACACTGGAAACCCAGCGCATCTACCGTGTGCAGGATCTGCAACAGCTGGTGCCCAGCACCAACGTCGCCTATGTGCATGCCCGCCAGTCGAGCATCTCGATTCGCGGCCTGGGCAACAACCCGGCCAGCGATGGTTTGGAGGGCAGCGTCGGCATCTATCTGGATAACGTCTACCTCGGTCGCCCCGGCATGGCGGTGTTCGACCTGCTGGACGTGGAGCAACTGGAGGTGCTGCGCGGCCCGCAGGGCACGCTGTTCGGCAAGAACACCACCGCCGGGGTGCTGAACATCACCACGCGCAAGCCCACCTTCCACCGCGAGGGCAGCATCCAGCAGTCGATTGGCGAAGACGGCTACCTGCAAACGCAAGGCAGCTTCTCGGGGCCGATCAGCGAGACCTTGGCCGGGCGTATCAGTGCCTACCGCACCGAAGATGATGGCTATGTGAAGAACATCCACAACGGCGCCGACCTCAACGGAGGCAAGCGCCAGGGCTTTCGTACGCAGTTGCTGTTCAAGCCCAGCGACACCTTCAACCTGCGCTGGATCGGCGAGTACAACGAAGAAGACTCCAACAACGGCATCCTCAGCCTGTACAGCACCGGCCCCACCATCAATGGCGTCAACCGCTACGAAAGCCTGGCCGCCCAGGCGGGCGCGACACTGGTGTCGGGCAAGGACCGCAAGGTCAATTTCGACGCCGACCAGCAAGTAACGGTGTTCCAGGGCGGCACCTCGGTGGAGGCCAACTGGACGTTGCCCAACGATTTCACCCTGACTTCGATCACCGCCTACCGCTGGTGGGACTTCACCCCGCGCAACGACGATGGCCTGAACGTGCCGGTGTTCTACAACGCCGGGGTATCGGTACGTGACAAGCAGTACTCGCAGGAAATCCGCCTGGCTTCGCCCACCGGTGGCGCCTTCGACTATGTGCTGGGGGCGTACTACTTCAAGCAGGACCTGGACAACAAGTCCTTCACTTATTACGGACCGCAGGCGGATGTCTGGAACCTGACGCCCGCTGGTGCCTTGAACAATGTCGACACCATCGGCAACGGCCACATCGACACCGACAGCTACGCGCTGTTCGCCCAAGGCACCTGGCATGTCACCGATCGTCTGGATTTCACTGCCGGCATTCGCGGTACCTATGAGGAGAAGAGCGCCTGGGTAACCCGCGATGCACCAAGCGGCGGTGCGGCTGTAACGGGTGCTGCTGCAGCGGCGCGGCAGGCCCGGATAGGGGCCTACGACTCGGGTGACCTCAACCAGTACAGCTTCAGCCCCTCCGGCCTGCTGGGCCTGAGCTACCGCTTCAACGAGCAGTTGCTGGGCTACGCCACCCTGACCCACGGCGAGAAGTCGGGCGGCGTCAACCTTACCGTCGGTGCTGCGCCACGGTTGGGTACCGATTCGCTTCTGGTGGGCACCGAGCGGGTCAACAACGCCGAACTGGGTTTGAAAAGCACCCTGTTCGACGGTCGGCTGCAACTTAACAGCAACCTGTTCTGGGCCGAAGTACATGGCTACCAGGCCAACGTCTACGACCAGATCAACCGCGTGCAATACCTGGCCAACGCCGGCCGCGTGCGGTCGCGCGGGCTGGAGTTCGAGGCCACGGCGCTGCCGATCCGCGGGCTTACCGTCAACTTCAACGGCTCGTGGAACGATGTGCGCTACACCGAGTACAAGGACGCCCCGTGCCCACCTGAGGTGAGCCTGGCCAATGCCACCGCCACCTGCGACCTGTCCGGCCACCAGGTGGTCGGTGCCTCCAAGTACATCGCCAACCTCAACACCCAATACAAATGGCAGGCCACCGAGCACGTAGAACCCTACGTCACTGCCAGCTACGCCTTCCGCTCGAAGGCGGTGGGCACCATCGACGATTCCGATTTCGGCCAGATCCCCAGCTACGCGCTGGTCAACCTTTCAGCCGGTGTGCGCCTGGACCAGGGCGACGGCGTGGTCGACCTGTCGCTGTGGGTGAAAAACGCCGGCGACAAAACCTATTTCACCAGCCTGTGGAACTCCGCCAACGGTGGCTATGCCGGTGTACTCGGCACCCCGCGCACCTTCGGCGCAACTGCCCGTTACGACTTCTGAGCACAAGGAGCTTTGCCATGAATGCCAAGACTGAAACCCCTGCATTGCCTGAGGGCGCCTGCCTGACCGCGAAAGTGCCGGAACGCGACGAAACGCTGCTCGGTGACGTGGTGGTCAACCCCTACCGGCTGGCACCGCTGACCGCGATTATCCGCGACGGTGGGCGCAGCCTGAGTGCCGCGCATGTACGCGTGCTGGGGCGCGGGGAGCGCGGGGTGGACATCGTCTATGACGTGTCTGATCGCTCATTGTGGACCTACGGCGGCATCCCGGTGTTTGGCCTGTACCCGGACCACGTCAACCAGGTGGAGGTGACCTACAAGCTGGACGGCGAGCGTATTCGCCAGCAGTACCAGATCTACGCCCCGGCCGTGCGCCTGCCGGTGGTGGCGAAGCAGACCGCCGCGTTGCCGGAAGTGGAACCGATCAAGGTGGCGTCGGGTTTTGAAAAGCGCCTTTACCTCTTCAACCACTTGCAGGGTGACATCCCGGGTGGCCGTGCCTTCAAGTGGAACGCCCTGGGCGGTGCGGCAGAGTGGGACCAGGTGGGCAACAACTGGATCGCCGACAGCAACGGCGATGTGCGCTGGTATCTGGACATCGAGCAGATCCACGATTCCAACCGCCGCGATGGACTGGGCGGCACCATGGGCTTCCAGCAGACCCGCGATGGCAAGCTGATCTGGGGCCAGGGCCAGACCTATTCCAAGTGCGACCTGCTGGGTCGGCGTATCTGGCAGCGCTCGCTGCCCGACAAGTTCGCCGATTTCTCCCATGAAATCCGCGAGACCACCAATGGCACTTATCTGCTGCGGGTGGGTACCAGCGACTATCGCCGTCCGGACGGTAAGCGCGTACGTTCGATCCGTGACCACATCATCGAGGTTAACGAGGCCGGGGATGTGCTGGACTTCTGGGACCTCAACCAGATCCTCGATCCGTATCGAGGCGACTTGCTGGAAACCTTGGGCAAGGCCGCCATTCAGTTGCCGGAAGGGGTGCAGAAGCAAGACGAGCGGCTGGCAAATGAACTGGCCGAAGGTGATTTGCCCTTTGGTGACACCCCCGGCGTGGGCACCGGGCGCAACTGGGCGCACGTCAATGCCATCGACTACGACGCCGATGACGACAGCATCATCGTTTCAGCACGGCACCAGGGCGTGGCGAAGATCGGCCGCGACAAGCAGGTGAAATGGATCCTTGCCTCGCCCCAAGGCTGGCCGCAGCATCTGCGTGAAAAGGTACTGAAACCGGTCGAAAGCGAAGGTTTCGACTGGTCGTGGACCCAGCACACGGCCTGGCTGACCGGCAAGGGTACGCTGACCGTGTTCGACAATGGCTGGGGCCGTGACTTTGCACCGACCAAGCTGAGCGGCAACTACAGCCGGGCAGTGGAATACCGCATCGACGAGGCCAAGGGCACGGTCGAGCAGGTGTGGGAGTACGGTAAGGAGCGCGGTGATGAGTGGTACAGCCCGGTCACTTCGGTGGTGGCTTACCGGCCGGAGACCGATACCCAGTTCATCTACTCGGCATCGGTAAACTTCCTGACGCCGGACAAGTTGACCACGACCGTGCTCAACGAAGTGCGGCGTGGGACCCAGGAGGTGCTGGTGGAGTTGAAGGTGCACAGCCGTCAGCCGGGCAGTGTCGGCTACCGGGCACTGGTGATCGACCTGGCCAAGGCCTTCTGAGCTCGGTAGGCCTGACGTAATTTTTGTGTTGATACGTACATCGAGCGCCGCCCGCGCGGCGCTCAGTCTCACAGGCGCAAAAGCTGTTATGGCAAGCGCCAAACTTTCACATTTCCCACCGCTCGATCGTCTAACCTGAAGCGACATTTCCGGACGGACTGTTCAACCATTCGTTCTTTTTTTCGAACAGCCTATTGTCCAACACCCCAGCAGCCGCTTAGCATTCGTTTGAGATTTCAAACGCTCGATGCCCTGCCTTGGGCGCTTTTCAACAATCAACAATTCGGGAAGCCGACATGCAGCTCAAAGACGCTCAGTTGTTCCGCCAGCAAGCCTACATCAATGGTGAGTGGCTGGATGCGGACAACGGCCAGACCATCAAGGTGACCAACCCGGCCACCGGTGAAGTCATCGGTACCGTGCCGAAGATGGGCACCGCGGAAACCCGCCGCGCCATCGAAGCCGCCGACAAGGCCCTGCCGGCCTGGCGTGCCCTGACCGCCAAAGAGCGTTCGGCCAAGCTGCGTCGCTGGTTCGAACTGATGATCGAGAACCAGGACGACCTGGCTCGCCTGATGACCACCGAACAAGGCAAGCCACTGGCCGAAGCCAAGGGCGAAATCGCCTACGCCGCCTCGTTCATCGAGTGGTTCGCCGAAGAAGCCAAGCGCGTCTACGGTGACACCATCCCTGGCCACCAGCCAGACAAGCGTCTGATCGTTATCAAGCAGCCAATCGGCGTTACCGCGGCCATCACCCCGTGGAACTTCCCGGCCGCCATGATCACCCGTAAAGCCGGCCCGGCCCTGGCCGCTGGCTGCACCATGGTGCTCAAGCCTGCCTCGCAAACCCCATACTCCGCCCTGGCCCTGGTCGAGCTGGCCCACCGTGCCGGTATCCCGGCTGGCGTGCTGAGCGTCGTTACCGGCAGCGCTGGCGAAGTGGGCGGCGAATTGACCGGTAACTCCCTGGTACGCAAGCTGTCCTTCACCGGCTCGACCGAAATCGGTCGCCAGCTGATGGAAGAATGCGCCAAGGACATCAAGAAGGTTTCCCTGGAGCTGGGTGGCAACGCCCCGTTCATCGTGTTTGACGACGCCGACCTGGACAAGGCGGTCGAGGGCGCGATCATCTCCAAGTACCGTAACAACGGCCAGACCTGCGTCTGCGCCAACCGTATCTACGTGCAGGACGGCGTCTACGACGCGTTCGCCCAGAAGCTGGCCGCCGCTGTCGCCAAGCTGAAGATCGGTAACGGCTTGGAAGAAGGCACCACCACTGGCCCGCTGATCGACGGTAAAGCTGTCGCCAAGGTTCAGGAACACATCGAAGACGCCGTTGGCAAAGGCGCCAAGGTGCTGTCTGGTGGCAAGATCATCGAAGGCAACTTCTTCGAGCCGACCATCCTGGTTGACGTACCGAAGACCGCTGCCGTCGCCAAGGAAGAGACCTTCGGCCCACTGGCGCCGCTGTTCCGCTTCAAAGACGAAGCCGAAGTCATCGCCATGTCCAACGACACCGAGTTCGGCCTGGCTTCGTACTTCTACGCCCGCGACATGAGCCGTGTGTTCCGTGTTGCCGAAGCCCTGGAATACGGCATGGTGGGTATCAACACCGGCCTGATCTCCAACGAAGTCGCGCCATTCGGCGGCATCAAGGCTTCGGGCCTGGGCCGCGAAGGTTCCAAGTACGGTATCGAGGACTACCTCGAAATCAAATACCTGTGCATCAGCGTCTGATAGCACGGTAAAGGCTTTACCTCTGCCAGCGGGGCGCGAGAGCGACGTCTCGCTGGCCTTTTTTACATCGCAGTACCTGGTGGCCAGGGCGTTTGCGGCAGTCGATCAACGAATACTGTTCGCGAGCACTCCCAGCCACCCCCGAATAAAAGCGCCATTCCTGTCGGCGCAATGAGGGCATTATGAGCAAGACCAACGAATCCTTGATGCAACGTCGTGTAGCTGCCGTCCCACGTGGCGTCGGCCAAATCCACCCGATCTTCGTCGACACCGCGAAGAACTCGACCGTGATCGACGTTGAAGGCCGCGAACTGATCGACTTCGCCGGCGGCATCGCAGTACTGAACACCGGCCACCTGCACCCGAAAGTGGTTGCAGCCGTGCAAGATCAGCTGACCAAAGTCAGCCACACCTGCTTCCAGGTGCTGGCCTACGAACCCTACGTAGCGCTGTGCGAAAAGATCAACAAGCTGGTACCAGGCGACTTCGACAAGAAGACCCTGCTGGTCACCACCGGCTCCGAAGCCGTTGAAAACGCCGTAAAAATCGCCCGTGCTGCCACTGGCCGCGCTGGCGTCATCGCCTTCACCGGCGGCTACCACGGCCGTACCATGATGACCCTGGGCCTGACCGGCAAAGTCGTACCGTACTCCGCTGGTATGGGCCTGATGCCAGGCGGCATCTTCCGCGCCCTGTTCCCGAGCGAACTGCACGGTATCAGCGTTGACGACGCCATCGCCTCGGTCGAGCGCATCTTCAAGAACGACGCCGAGCCACGCGACATCGCCGCGATCATCCTCGAGCCAGTACAAGGCGAAGGCGGCTTCCTGCCAGCGCCGAAAGAGCTGATGAAGCGTCTGCGCGAGCTGTGCGACAAGCACGGTATCCTGCTGATCGCCGACGAAGTACAGACCGGCGCTGGCCGTACTGGTACCTTCTTCGCCATGGAACAGATGGGCGTTGCGCCTGACCTGACCACCTTCGCCAAGTCCATCGCTGGCGGCTTCCCGCTGGCCGGTGTGTGCGGCAAGGCCGAGTACATGGACGCCATCGCGCCAGGCGGCCTGGGCGGCACCTACGCCGGTTCGCCGATCGCTTGCGCCGCGGCTCTGGCCGTGATCGAAGTGTTCGAAGAAGAAAAACTGCTGGACCGCAGCAAGGCTGTGGGTGAGCGCCTGACCACTGGCCTGCGCGAAATCCAGAAGAAGTTCCCGATCATCGGCGACGTCCGTGGTCTGGGCTCGATGATTGCTGTCGAAGTCTTCGAGAAAGGCACTCATACCCCGGACGCTGCTGCTGTTGGCCAGGTTGTTGCCAAGGCACGCGACAAGGGTCTGATCCTGCTGTCCTGCGGCACCTACGGCAACGTCCTGCGTATCCTGGTACCGCTGACTGCTGAAGACGCCCTGCTGGACAAAGGCCTGGCCATCATCGAAGAGTGCTTCGCTGAACTCGCTTGATGTGACGCGCTTCAGAAAAAACCCGCCTCGGCGGGTTTTTTTTTGTGCCCAGAAAAGCCCTGGGGCGCTATCGTTAGCGGAGGATTTGCTTTGGAAGCTGCGACGGACTGTGTGTCAGGCTAATCAGGAGCTGTTGGCGATGAGCGCTGCAAACCCCACCGCACCACACGTACTGATTGTCGAGGGTGATCCCTGGGTACGTGACATGCTCAGCGAGATGCTGCTCAGCGTGCGTTGTGATGCCCGGCTGCAGGTATGCGCCGACGGCTCGCAGGCACTCAACCTGTTGGCCAACAAGCCTGACCTGATCATCGCCGCCCGCGAGCTGGCCGGTGTCGACGGCCTGGACCTGCTGCGCAAGGTCCGCGCCAAAGGGCCGGGCTTGCCGTTCATCCTCATGAGCAACCGCAGCGACAGCGCCAGTGTGCGCGAGGTGTTGCCTCTGCACCCCACCGCCTACCTGAGCAAACCACTGAACCTGGACAACCTGCGCAAGCGCCTGGAAGAGCTGCTGGTGGCCGTTGGCGAAGAAATCGCCTGCCCGGTGCCGGCTTTGCCGGCTGGCGCCAGCCTGCCCGCTTACCTTGAGCAGCGCCGTGCTACCGCCGATGGTGGGCCGCTGTTGGCCGATGTGCAGGTGGCGATCAAGCGAGCGCTCAACCCCCAGGGCCTGAACCTGAAGGTGCTCGAAGAGGAAGTGCGTAACGACCCTCAGGTTACCGCCGTGTTGATTGCCGCCGCCAACAGCGCCGCGCTGCACCGTGACGCCCCGGTACAAACGTTGCTGCAGGCCTTGAACAAGCTTGGCAGTACCCAGAGCATGAACCTGATCTTGGGCATGACCCTCAAGCGCAGCGCACGCCTCAGCGACCCGTTGCTGGCGGAACATGCCGCCCGTTACTGGGACCTGTCGCTGCACACTGCCGAATATGGCCGTACCTTGGCGCGCATGCTCGAACTGGACGAAGGGCGTTGTTATTGCGCGGGTTTGCTGCATTGCCTGGGGGACTTGGCGGTGTTGCGCTGCCTACAGGAGTGGCGCCTGGCCGGCGGCGAGCTGGACGAGGACAAGGTGCAGCTGTCGCTTGACGAATTTGGTGCGGCGTTCGGCTCGGCGCTGCGTACCCGCTGGCGCTTGCCGTTGACGCTGCGGGAGTTGATCGCGGCCATTTACCAGCTTGGCGGTGGTGTCTATTCGCGGGAGATTCTGGCCATGAACCTGGCTGGGCAGTTGTCACGGCTGCCGGCCGAGCAGGGGATGGAGAAGGTGGCCAGTGGCAAGACCGCGCGCTTGCTCAAGCTTGGGTTGCCAGCGCTGAACCGGCTGCGCAAGGTGGAAAACCCCGAAGCGAACCCCGTGCAGTTGGCCGAGGCGCCCTTGACAATCGACGAACCGACGCCCCCCGAGCAGCCCGAGCCAACCGAGCCGACTGCCTAAGCGTTTGCATGCGCTGTGCGCCTCCAGGGTAGTCGCGCAGCGCCCTGACCCCGCTACCCGGCCGCTGCTTAATTTTGTGTTAGTTGCGACAAAACACGACTTTTAGTGTGGGAATTGCTTCACAAAAAGCTATTTTTCACCAATTTTCTTCCCATCTACTGCAACTTTTCCTGCTCTCGCCCGTCACATCGCCCGATAAACGCCTCCGTACTTATCGGTCCACAAGGATGTGATATGCCTACCATCGCCCTCCGCCTGCTCCTGCTGGCCGGCTGCCTGAGCGCAGCGCAAAGCAGCCTTGCTGCCACAGCCGACGATCCTCTGTTGCGCCAACAGCAGCGCGAACGGGCATTGCGTGAGCAGCTTGAAGCCCAGCCGGATGTTCGCCTGGAAGCGCCCACCACCGCGCACGGAATACTGCCTGCCCGGGAAACCCCGTGCTTCAGGATCAACGACATTCGCCTGATCGGCGACGCCGCCGAGCAGTTCCAGTGGGCCCTGGCGGCGGCCAACCCCAACGGTGACCCCGCGCTGGGGCGCTGCCTGGGGTCGGGCGCTATCAACCTCACCATGAAGCGCATGCAGAATGCGATTATCGAAAAGGGTTACGTCACCACCCGGGTGCTGGCCGAAGCACAGGACCTGAGCAGCGGCATCCTGGTACTGACCCTGCTGCCGGGGCGTATTGGTGATATCCGTTTCGCCGAAGGCACAAGCCGCCGGGCCAACCTGTGGAACGCCATGCCGGCTCAGCCCGGCGACCTGTTGAACTTGCGTGATATCGAGCAAGCGCTGGAGAACTTCAAGCGTGTGCCCACCGCAGAAGCCGATATCCGCATTGCCCCCGCCAGCGGCCGCAAGGCCAAGCCCGGCGAGAGCGATGTAATCATTGCATGGCGCCAGCGCTTCCCGGCACGCCTGAGCCTGTCGGTGGACAACGGCGGTAGCAAGACAACCGGCAAATACCAGGGCGCCGTAGCGCTGTCGCTGGACAACCCGTTGAGCCTCAACGACCTGTTCTATGCCAGTTTCAACCATGACCTGGGCGGTGGCGAGTCCGGCGACAAAGGCTCCAAGGGCCATACGCTGCATTACTCGGTGCCCTTCGGTTACTGGCAGCTGGCGGTGACCAGCAGTGAGTACGACTACCACCAGAATGTGGCCGGGGTTAACCAGAGCTTCCAGTACCGCGGCGAGAGCCGCAACAACGAACTGCGCCTGTCGCGCCTGGTTTACCGCGATGCCGTGCGCAAGACCACGCTGTGGAGCAGCCTGTGGACGCGCTCGTCCGACAATTTCATCGATGACACGCAGATTCAGCAACAGCACCGGCGCATGGCTGGCTGGCAGGCGGGCTTCAACCACCGCGAGTTTATCGGGCCGGCCACCCTCGACCTGGGGGCCAGCTACCGCCGCGGCACCGGTGCCCATGGCTCGCTGGAGGCTCCTGAAGAGGCGATTGGAGACGGCTCGTCGCGCTCGAAAATCATCCTCGCCGATGCCCAGTGGCAAGTGCCGTTCAGCGCCTATGACCAGCGTTTACGCTATCTGGGTGCGTGGCGCGCGCAGTGGAACCGTACCGAACTGGTTCCCCAGGACCGCTTCAGCATCGGTGGGCGCTACAGCGTGCGCGGCTTCGATGGTGAAAACATTCTGGCCGCCGACCGCGGCTGGACCTTGAGCAACGAACTGGGCCTGGCCCTGGGCAGCAGCGGCCAGGAGCTCTACACCGGTATCGATTACGGCGAGGTGGGCGGCAATTCCGCCGACTACCTGGTTGGCCGGCGCCTGGCCGGCGCTGTGGTGGGAGTACGCGGCGGGTACCGTAACCTGTCCTACGACTGGTCGTGGGGCACGCCGCTGAAAAAGCCGGACGGTTTCGAGACCGCCCACTTCACCAGCGCCTTTACCGTCGCGTTGTCTTTCTGAGGGCCCACCATGCGATTCGACACCTTTGAGATCACGGCCCCTGGCGTGTTCGACGAGCCCTGGAACGAGGCCACGGCGCTGGGCAGCGCCACCTGGTTGTGGATGCACTCCCAAGCGCACCGTGATGTGCCGCTGCACACCCTGTCGAGCCTGCTGCTGCCGGCCCTGAAGCACCGCCAGTTCGTGCTGGGCAGCGAGGGTGGCAAGCCGGTGTTCTACCTGTCGTGGCTAAGCCTGGACGAGGCAGCCGAGCGCCGCTACCTGACGCGTTCGCCCATCGAGATGGACGACGCTGACTGGTGCAGCGGCCAGCGGCTGTGGGTGAACGACTGGGTTGCGCCGTTTGGCCACACCGAGGTGCTGAGCCGGCTGTTGTTAAGCCGCGTGTTCCCCAACAGCTGTGCCCGCGCGCTCTACCACAAGGGCGAACAGCGTGGCCTGAAGATCAAGACATTTCATGGCATCGGCGTGATCCCCGAACAGGCCCGTGCCTGGTTTGCCGCCCACCCCGTCGTCACCGCTGGCTGACCTGCAAGCGCAAAGGGAGTTGCAATGAACAAGCACCTTTACCGGATCGTTTTCAACAAGGCGCGCGGCCTGCTCATGGTGGTGGCCGAAAATGTCAGCGCGCAGGGCAAGGCGCCGGGCAACACGCAGGCGCCAGGACACAGTGCCGGACAGTGCATCGCAACCTTGGGCCGCTTGCGCTTTGCCGTGATGGGCGCCCTGGGCCTGGTAAGCCTGAGTGCTGCGCCGGCCTGGGCTGCGGGCATTGTTGCCGACCCATCGGCTCCAGGCGGCCAGCGGCCGATGGTGATGGAAAGCGCCAACGGCACACCTTTGGTCAACATCCAGGCGCCCAGTGCAGCAGGTGTTTCGCACAACACCTACAACCAGTTCGACGTCGATGGCCGAGGTGCCATCCTCAACAACGCCGGGAGCAATAGCCAGACGCAATTGGGCGGTTGGGTCGAAGGTAACCCGTACCTGGGCAATGGCAGTGCGCGTGTCATTCTGAACGAAGTCAACGCCAGCAACCCTAGCCAGTTGCGCGGCTATGTCGAAGTGGCCGGCAAGCGCGCCGAGGTTGTGATCGCCAACCCGGCGGGTATTACCTGTGACGGCTGCGGCTTCATTAACGCCGACCGCTCCACGCTGACCACCGGGCGTGCTCAGCTGGAGAATGGCCAGATCACCGGCTACCGCGTTGAAGGCGGCACCTTGAGCATCTCTGGCAAGGGCCTGGATGCCCGTGACAGTGACTACACCGACCTGATTGCACGCACCGTCGAGGTAAACGCCGGGGTGTGGGCCAGCGACCTGAAAGTCACCGCCGGGCGCAATCAGGTGAATGCAGCTAACACCCAGGCTACTGCGCTTGCAGACGACGGCAGCGCCAAGCCGGAAGTGGCAATTGATGTGGCTGCACTGGGAGGCATGTACGCCGGCAAGATCAAGCTGGTGGGCACCGAGGCCGGCGTAGGCGTGCGCAACGCCGGGCAAATCGGCGCCATGGCCGGTGACGTGGTGGTCAGCGCCGATGGCAAGCTGGTCAACCAGGGGGCGATCAGCAGTGCCAGTGCCTTGCAGGTAGCGGCCGGAGCTGTTGAAAACAGCGGCAGTGCGTATGCCAAAGGCTCACTGGAGGTGACCAGCGCCGGTAGCGTGACAAACAGTGGCGTGCTGGCTGGCCAAGGCGATGTGAATATCCAGGCCGCCACGCTCAGCAACAGCAAGGCTTCCTTGCTGGCGGCTGGCGTCGATAGCGCAGGCAAGTCCAGTGGCAATGCCCGCCTGCAAGCCAGCGCAGAACAGATCGCGGCCAATGGCCAGGTCCATGCCAGCGGCACGCTCGACCTGCAAGGCAAAAGCATCGACCTGCAGGGTAGCCAGGCCCAGGCCGGTGACATGCGGCTCAATGCAACTCAAGGTGACCTGGACTTGGCCGACAGCCAGATCAACAGTGCAGGCACGCTCAATGCCAGCGCCGTTGGCACCTTGCGCAGCGACAGTGCGAAGGTCAACGTGGGTAACCTGCAACTGACGGCCAAGCACATTGCCAACGTCGGTGGTGAGTTGGTGCAGACGGGCCAAGGCGCTTCCAGCATCCAGGCCGCAGGCACGCTGGATAACCACGACGGGCGCATCGCCAGCAATGGTCAGGACCTGACCCTGCAAGCCAGCCACCTGAATAACCAGCAAGGCAAGGTCGAACACGCCGGCAGCGGGCAACTGACGGTGCAGGCCGATCAGTTCGACGGCAAGGCGGGCACCTTGGCCAGTAACGGCAGCTTGCAGCTGACGGCGCAGGACGCCGTACTCGCCGAGGGGCAGACCCAGGCCCGCAAGCTGGTGCTCGACACGCGTACCCTCGACACCCGCGATGGCACGGTCATCGCCACGCAGGGCGGCTCCCTCGAAGTGCGCAGTGCCCAGCACCTGGACAACCGCGGTGGCACGCTTGCCGCCGGTGGTGCGGCCAGTTTCAACGTGGGTGAGTTGCTCAACGACGACGGCACCCTCAGCGCTGGTGGCGCCTTGAACATACAGGCCCAGCGCCTGAGCAACTTGGCCGGCACCGTGGCGGCCACCCAGGCCATGCAAGTGATGGCCGGCCAGCTGGACAACAGCGGCGGGGTACTCGGGTCGGTGAATGCCGGCTTGCAGCTCATGTTGGATAACAGGCTGCTCAACCTGGGCGGGCGTCTGGAAGCGACGGGGGACATTCAGCTGAGTGCAGCGGGTGTGGATAACCGTCAAGGTGTGGTCAGTGGCCGAAACCTGTTGCTCGACAGTCGCGGTCAAAGTGTCGATAACGGCGGTGGCACCCTCGATGCTGCTGCCACGCTCGACTTGCGCAGTGGCGAGTTGCTCAATGCCGCTGGCTTGATCCAGGCCGGTGGTCGCCTGCTGGTCGACACCGGCGACAAGGCGTTGCGCAATAGCGATTCCGGCACCACCCAGGGCATCGTCGGCCAGGGTGAAGTGCAACTGCACAGCGCACAGTTGATCAACGACCAAGGTTTCATCGCCGGCAAGGGCGACGTATTGCTGGCTGCCGAAACCCTGGTGAACCACGGCCAGATCATCGGTGAAAGCACGGTGCGTCTGACCGGCGCCCAACTGGATAACCAGACGGGCGAAGTCCAGGCACGTGGTGCGCTGACCCTCGAACAGGCCAACACGGTCGACAACCGCAACGGCCTGTTGCGCAGCGCCGGGCAGCTCACCTTGACCACGGTGCAGCTGGACAACAGCACGAGTGGGGGCCTGGACCATGGCATTGAAGGCCATTCGCTGCTGCTGCGCGCCGACAGCCTGGACAACCGTTCGGGCGCACTGCGCGCCGACAGCGACATCGACCTGGGCCTGAGCACTGGCCTGAACAACGATGCAGGCCTGGTTTCGGCAGGCGGCAAGCTGTTGCTGGCCGACCGTGACAGCAACGCCACGCGCCTGCGCATCGACAATGGCAGCGGTACCCTGCTGGCAGGCAGCCTGCTGTCGATGAATGCCGCCTACTTCAGCGGCAGCGGCCAAGCCTTGAGCCTGGGCGACCTTATCCTGCGCCAGCAGGGCGACCTGACCACCCGCGGGCGCCTGCAAGCCAATGGCACGCTGGACATCGCCATTGGCGGCAGCCTGAGCAACAGCGGCCAGCTGTTGGCCGGCAAAACCCTCGCGCTCAGCAGCCAGGCGCTGGATAACCAGGCCAGCGGCGAGCTGTCTGCCACTGCAGTGAATGTGCGCGTCGGTGGCCAACTGACTAACCGGGGCCTGTTCGACGGCCAGCACGTACGGCTTCAGGCCGCTACCCTCGACAACCTTGGCACCGGGCGCGTTTACGGCGATCAGTTGGCCATCTCTGCCAACGCGTTGAACAACCGCGACGAGCAGGGGCGTGCGGCGGTGATCGCTGCCCGCGAGCAACTGGACATCGGCGCCCAGTCCATCGACAACCGCGAAGACGCGCTGTTGTTCAGCGCCGGCGATCTGGCCATTGGTGGTGCACTCGATGCCGACGATCATGCCACCGGCAGTGCCGCAGAGCTGCGCAATGCCAGTGCCACTGTCGAGTCCCTGGGTGACCTGCGCCTGGCAGTGGCCGCATTGCGCAACACCAACGAACACTTCAGTACCGCCCAGGTGCAGGTCAGCAGCGAGCAACTGCGCGAGTACCAGATCAGTGGCTCGCCGAACCGCTACAGGCCTGACGAGGTCAGCGTCTACAACGACGAAGTCGACCACCTGCGCACACCGACGGGTACCCGCGACAACTTCAACCGCTACGACTACACCCGTACGGTGACCGAAACCCGCATCCTGACCTCGGCACCAGGGCAGATCCTGGCCGGTGGCAACCTCACCTTCAGCGGCGACTCGATTTACAACGACAAGAGCCGCATCCTCGCGGGTGGCCTGCTGCAGGCCGGGGCGGCCACGGTGACCAACACCGAGGTGGATGGTCAGCGTGTAACCACCGACGCCGGTACCGCCACCAACTTCTACCGGATTCAGCGCAAGGGGCGCGACCGCCAAGGCACCAGCGTCACCGCCTATCGCCCCGCACCGTTAATCCAGGACATCGACCTCACCCCCACCGAGTATGGCGAGCACGCCACCATCAGTGGCAGCGGCACCCAGATCAACGGGCGCGAGCAGCAGGCGGTGGGCCAGCAGGTCGCGGCAGTCGGGCAAGTGGACGCCCAGGTCAGCGAGCAGCACCAGGTGGGCGCCGTGGTAGAGGTGAAACTCGAAGACGGCCAGGGCGTGGCCGACCTGGTACGCAGCGGCGCGCCGAGCCTGGCGCTGCCGAGCAACAGCCTGTTCCAGACCAACCCTGCAGGCACCCAGGGTTACCTGATCGAGTCGGACCCGCGCTTCACCAGCTACCGTCAGTGGCTGTCGTCGGACTACATGCTC
Organism: Pseudomonas monteilii NBRC 103158 = DSM 14164; assembly: GCF_000730605.1. Classification (GTDB taxonomy): domain Bacteria; phylum Pseudomonadota; class Gammaproteobacteria; order Pseudomonadales; family Pseudomonadaceae; genus Aquipseudomonas; species Aquipseudomonas monteilii. Next base: position 63,972 of record NZ_BBIS01000038.1, read on the forward strand.
GACCGCCTGAAGGTCGACCCGGCCACCACCCAGCTGCGCCTGGGCGATGGCTTCTACGAACAGAAGCTGATCCGCGAACAGATTGCCCAGCTCACTGGGCGCCGCTTCCTCGACGGTTATGCCAGCGACGAAACCCAGTACCGGGCCCTGATCGATAATGCCGTTACCTTGGCAAACGACTGGAACCTGGTGCCGGGTGTTGCCCTGACTGCCGGGCAGATGGCCCAGCTGACCAGCGATATCGTCTGGCTGGTGCAGCGCTCGGTAACCCTGGCCAATGGCGAGACGCGCCAGGTGCTGGTGCCGCAGGTCTACGTGCGGGTACGTGAAGGCGACCTCACCGGCAATGGTGCCCTGATCGCCGGCCAACAGCTCAAGCTCGACCTCAGCAGCGACTTGCTCAACAGTGGTAGCCTGGGTGGGCGCAGCGTGATGGCGCTGACCGCGCAGAACATCGACAACCTCGGTGGGCGCATCCAGGCCAACAATGTGTCGTTGCAGACCCGCGACAGCCTCAATAACCTCGGTGGCCTGATCGGTGCCACCGACAGCTTGGCCATCGACGCCGGGCAGGACATCAACGTGCGTTCGCTGACCCGCGACAGCAGCAGCGAACAGGGCAGCCGCACCAACGTGTCGCGGGTGGCCGGGTTGTTTGTCAGCGGCGCCGAGGGCACGATGCGGGTGTCGGCCGGCAACGACCTAAACCTGGCTGCAGCCCAGGTGGTCAACACCGGCGCAGGGGGCGTCACTCAGCTTGAAGCCGGGCGTGACGTCAACCTGACCACGCTTGGCGAAAGCCACCAGCAGTCGCTGGTGTGGAACTCCAGCAACTGGCGCAACGAGGCCAGCCGTGGTGAGGCTGGCAGTACGGTGCAGGCTACCGGCGACCTGCGGGTTCAGGCTGGGCAGGATATTGCGGCCCGAGGCGCTACCTTTAGGAGTGAAGAAGGCATGGTGCTGGCCGAAGCCGGGCGCGACCTGACACTGGCCGCATCCGAGCAGTACCAGTTCGCCGATGAAGCCCACAAGTTCAAGGGCAGCAACGGGCTGTTCTCCAGCAAGACCACCACCCTGCGCGACACCGTGAGCCAGACCCAGGCCAGTGGCAGCACGCTCAGTGCCGAGCAGGCTTACCTGCAAGCGGGCCGCGACATCAACGTGCGCGGCAGCGATGTGGTATCCACCAGCCAGACCGTGCTGGCGGCTGACCGCGATATCAATATCGAGGCCGCCAGCGAAAGCAGCAGCGAGCGCCATGACAAGGCCACCAAGAAAAGTGGCCTATTCAGCGGTGGCGGTATTGCGGTCACCCTGGGCACCCAGGAACAGAGCGTCAAAGACCTCACCACCCGCGAAACCGCACGTGCCAGCACCGTCGGCAGCACTGAGGGCGACATACTGATCGACGCCGGCCGCCAGTACCGCCAGGTGGGCAGTGATGTAATGGCGCCCAAGGGCGACATCGACGTGCTGGCCCAGCAGATTGCAATCACCGAAGCCCGTGAAACCACCGAACGCACCCGTGAAACACGCTTCAAGCAGACCGGTTTCACCCTGACCATCACCAACCCGGTCATCAGTGCCATCCAGACCAGCCAGCAGATGCACGACGCCTCGAAGAAAACCGAGGATGGCCGCATGCAGGCGCTGGCGGCGGCGACCACGGCACTGGCGGTGAACAATGCCGCAACTGCCGTAGCGCAGGACCCGGGGATGGCCGGTGGTATCAACATCAGCCTGTCACTGGGTACCAAACAGCAGCAGAGCACCACGGTGCAGCACAGCGATGCTGCTGCGGGCTCGACCATCGTCGCTGGCAACGACGTGCGCCTGCACGCCACCGGAGCGGGTAGCGACAGCGATATCACCGTGCAGGGCAGCGACATTCGTGCCGGCCGCGACGCCTCGCTGGTGGCCGATGGCGATATCAACCTGCTTGCCGCACGCAACACCAGCCAGCAGGACAGCGACAGCAAAGGCAGCAGTGCCAGCGTGGGCATTGGATTTTCGCTGGGGGGCAGTCGCAACGGCTTCACCCTCGACCTGGGGGTGAGCGGCAACCGTGGCGAAGCCGACGGCGATACCCTGACTCACACCAATAGCCATGTGCAGGCGGGCAACACGGCTTCATTGATTTCTGGCGGCGACACCAACCTGCGCGGTGCAGTGGTCAGTGGCCAGCAGGTGATCGCCGACGTGGGCGGTGATCTGAACATCGAAAGCTTGCAAGACACCGACACCTTCAAGGTTGACGAGAGCAGCATGGGCTTTGGCCTCAGCCTGTGCATCCCGCCGTTCTGTGCCGGCGTCAGCTCGGTGTCGGTGGACGGTGCCAGTGCCAACTTTGGCGGCACCAACATGGACTCGGACTACGCCAGCGTCACCGAGCAGTCCGGTATCAAGGCCGGTGATGGTGGCTTCGACGTGCGTGTGGGCGGCAACACCGACTTGGTCGGCGCAGTCATTGCCAGCAGCGACAAGGCCGTGCAGGACGGCAACAACCGTCTGGTTACCGCCAGCCTGACCAGCAGCGACATCCGTAACAAGGCCGAATACGACGCCAGCACATTCAACATCGGTGGCGGCTGGAAGGCAGCGGGCAAGGACCAGGAAGGCCAGGTGCAGACGGGCGGCAAGGTCAGCCCCGGCACCGAGCTGCCAACCAATGAAGACGAACTGGGCGCGAGCCTGCCCATCGCGATCAGCGCCAGCGACAGTGCCAGTAGCGTGACCCGCAGCGGCATCAGCGGTGGGTCGATCCTGATTACTGACGAAGCCGCCCAGCGCGAGCGCACCGGCAAGGGCGCTGAACAGACGGTTGCCGAGCTGAACCGCGATGTGTCCAGCGATCGCGACAGCAGCGAAGCGCTCAAGCCGATTTTCGATGAAGAGCAGATTCGTGCCGGGTTCGAGATCGTCAATGCCTTTGCCAACGAAGCCGGCACGCTGCTGGCGAACAAGGCCAAGGAAGTTGACGAGAAACGCAAGGCTGCGGCTGAAGCGGATGCGAAAGCCGATGCTGCAACCGACCCCTTGGCTGCCTTGGCCCTGCGCGAGCAGGCCATCAGCCTGCGTGGCCAGGCCGACGGCATCGCCGGCAACTGGGGCTCCGGTGGTACCTATCGGCAGATCACCACCGCTCTGGTGGCGGCTGCGAGCGGTAATATCAGTGCCGGCAACGGCGCCTTCCTGCAAGGAATGGTGGTCAACTATGTGCAGCAGCAAGGTGCCGGCTACATCGGCGACTTGGTGGCCGACGGCACGCTTGTCGAAGGCTCGCCCTTGCATGCGGCCTTGCACGGCATCGTTGCCTGCGCCGGCGCAGCGGCCAGCAGCCAGAGCTGTGGTAGCGGCGCGGCTGGCGCGGCAGCGTCGAGCTTGCTGACCGGGCTGTTCTCTGAAGCCAGCCCTACCGAAAGCGAGCGCGAGCAAGAGGCCAAGCGCAACCTGATCGTCAGCCTGGTCACGGGCCTTGCGGCTACCACCGGCCTGGATGCCGCGACGGCGACTGGCGCTGCCTCGGGGGCGGTAGATAACAACTGGCTGGCCACGCAGCAGCTGGTGCAGGCGAAGAAGGAAGTTGATGAGGCGGACGGTTTGTTGGCCAAAATGCAGGTCGCGGCCAAGTGGGGCTTCATCAGCAAGAAGCAGGACTTGTTGACCCAGACGGGCATTGGCGTTGGCTTGGTCGAGGCCGGTTTCAGCGATATCCAGGGGATAGCGCAGTTGCTCGCCCACCCAATCGATAGCCTCAATGGCATGAAGGCATTGGTTACCGATCGCGCAGCCCGTGAGGCATTCGGTGATCAGGTGGTCAATGAGCTGAGCGACAAGATCGACCGCATGAAACTGGCCCTTGAGCAGGGCGGGGACGACCAGGCTTTGCAGCTCGGACGTGACCTGGGTGAGCTGGTCTGGCAGGTGGGCAGCATCGCTACGGGGGCGGGTGGTATCGCCAAGGGCGGCGTGAAGTTGGCCACGGTCGGCATCAAGCTGAGCACCAGCAGCCTGGAAAGCATGGCGGGTATGGGGCGTTTCGAAAAGCTCTTGGCCAAAGGTGGGCAATTCAACCCCAACGGCACACCGATCATGGACTTCCGAGCGTTGAGCAATGCACAGAAAAGTATTGTTGGCGACCTGATGGGCGGCGAGCGCATTCAGCAGATCGTGCCCGGTGCGCAAAAAATTGGTCGGGCGCCTGACATCGGCCAGACAGGCATCGATGACTTGTACAAGGTCAACAAGCCTGATGTGGACTATCTGATTGTTGAATACAAGTTTGGCTCTTCAACGCTCAAGCAGACCAAGGATGGTATGCAGATGAGCGATAGTTGGTTGACAGGGGCGAACACTAACTACAATCGCGTTCTGGAGTCGGTAAGCGGTGATGCGCGCGAAGCGAGAAATATCCGGCAAGCGCTGGCTGCCGGGCGCGTTGAGAAGTGGTTGGTTCATACCGACCCGTTTGGCAATGTGACCGTCGGGGTGTTGGACAAGGCAGGCAAGTACGTGGCCGACCCGACGGCTACCTCCAAGTTACTGGGGATCAAGTGATGAAAATGCGTGCACCTCTTGGCGATCCTGCCTACTGGGCGGAGTGGGTCGCTTTCGGTGAGGAATCCATCGCCCTTGGCTGGGAAACAGCCAGCAAACCTTTCGGCGACCCATCCTATGCACCGCAATACCTGTTCGAATTGGCGCAGGATCATTGGCATCAGATGTTGCGTTGCTATTCGGCGGGTCTGCCAACCCCGTCGCTGGCAAGCTACTTTCCTGGGCTGCTCGATGCCTGGGAACGCTCTCAGGCATTAGGTGCGCAGCAGTGGACCGAAGATCAGGTATTCACCCGTAATGCTTGGCGAGTTAACTATGACCATTACATTACTTGCTTCTGGGTGGTGGCGTTGGCGCTGGTATTGGAAATTCCCGACGAGCAGTGGCAGCGGTTGGTCCGATTGGTGGGCAACGAAGGTGAAGATAGCCTGCTGGATCGCGTAATAGCGACCCGTTCGCCACAGCGGTGTATTGGCGGCGAGTTGCTTTACCCCAAACCATACGGGCGGTTGCAAACTGCGATCGATGCCGAGCGCCCCCAGCAAGCCAGTCTGCTGCGTGATTTTGTTGACCATTGGTATCTTGAGCTCGGTAATGGTGCACGGTCTGGCAAGTACAAACAGGCTGCAGCGTTCAAGCACCCCTACTGGTATCGCTATGGTGATGAGAACTTTGCTGGCGGTGCGTATTTTGGTCGCTGGTGCGTCGAGGCTGCGGCGGCGGTCAAGGTATTTGGACTGGATGATCAGCTTTGTCTCGGCCATGAGCATTACCCACAGGCGTTTTTGCATGAGCAGGCGGATTTGCCATCACCACCAGTAATCGAGCGCGAAAAACGTGGGTTCTGGGCCAGGTTGCTAGGCAAGTGACTGGAACACCTGATTAATCGAGGTTAAGCAGGCGCTCGGATTGCCTTCACTTGTCATCAAGCATCCGTTGATTAGCGCTGCAACGACCGGTTGGGGCTGACTCGCATGCCTGCGCTGCGGTCAGCCGCAGACGATCTGGTTCTTGCCCTGCCGTTTGGCCTGGTACATTGCCGCATCGGCCCGGGCATACAGGCTATCCAGCGTCACATCTTCATCCGTTAGCGCAGTTAGCCCCTGGCTCACTGTCACCCCGTACACCTGCTCTTCATGGCTAAAGCTCAAACGCTGAATCGCCCGCTGCAAGCGTTCGGCAATCTGTTCTGCCGCCTGGGCATTGCAACCCGGGAACACCGCCGCGAACTCCTCACCACCAATACGCCCGAACAGGTCGCCACGGCGTAGCACGGCCTTGCCGCTGTCGGCGATGCGTTGTAGCACCTGATCGCCTTCCTGGTGACCGTAGCTGTCGTTGATGCGCTTGAAATCATCGATGTCGAGCAGCAAAAAGGCCAACGGTGTGCCGTCTTCGCGGGCGCTGTCAAAGGCTCGCTGGGCGCACTCGAAGAAGTGCCGACGGTTACTGCTCTGGGTCAGCACGTCAGTGGTGGCCAGGCGTTGCAACTCGCCTTCAAGCTGTTTCTTTTCAGTGATGTCTTCGGCGATGCCGACAATGATCACCCGGTCGCCGTCGTGCTGCTGGTTGATGTAGCACTTGTCACTTAGCCAGCGCAGTTGACCGTCGGCATTGAGAATGCGGTATTCGCGGTCTTCCACCGAACCTTTGAGCAGCACCTGGGCCAGGCTGCGCTCGGCGTACTCCAGGTCGTCGGGGTAGATGCTGTCGCGCCATTCGTTGTAGTCGGCCAGCACCAGGCTGACCGGGCGGCCGAAGATTCGCTCGTAGGCGGGGCTTACGTACAGCACCTGGCGGGTTTCCCAGTCGAAGGCCCAGAGCACCGCATTGACACTGTCGAGCAGTGAACTGAACAGTTGCTCGCGTTCGCTCAGGCGGGCGACTTCGCCTTGGGCGTGGAGCAAGGCCAGCAGAGTCTGGGCGGCTTCAGGAGGCGGGGTACCGGGCAGGATCGTGGGGATGTTCTTGGCCATGTGCACGAATCGGGTCTCGACTTGAAAGCGTGCGGCCAGCATCCTGCCCGCCACGCGGGCGATGTGCGATTTTGAGTGGTGGCGAGGGGGCGAAGTTCCGAACGGCATGCCCCGAAAGGGGGCATGCCGACTAACGGCGGTCAGGCGCCGGAGGGGCGTAGGGAATAGGTTTTCAGCTGCGCTGCGAAGTCGCGCAGGGCATGAATGCCGCTGGTTTCGGCTTCGTGTACCCAGTCCTTCATGGCCGCTAGCATGTCGTGCCCGTTGGCGCTGGTGCGCGCCCAGATCTGCTGCAGGGCCAGGCGTTTTTCGTAAATGGTCTTCAACGCCTGGCTGTGCGCAAGCATGGACTCGATGCGCATGTGGTGGCGGTCTTCCAGCAGGCTGGTTTCACGCGACAGCAGGCGCTTGGCGCGGCGGAAGTGGTGACTTACCGAGGCGTCTACCCGGGCCAGCTCCTGCTTGACCAGCGGGCCGATCACCAGCTTGCGGTACTGCGCCATGATCTGGAAGCGGTTGTTGAGGATGGCCATGGCGGTGTCCATGTCCAGGCTGGCCTTGCCCGCCACCCGGTGAGCGATCGGCGCCACACGCTGCACCTTGGCCAGGCGCAACAGGCAGAACAGGCGTATCCAGGCCCAGCCCATGTCGAACTCCCAGCGCTTGACCGACAGCTTGGCCGAGTTGGGGTAGGTGTGGTGGTTGTTGTGCAGTTCTTCACCCCCGATGACGATGCCCCATGGCACCAGGTTGGTGGCAGCGTCGCGGCATTCGAAGTTGCGATAGCCCAGTGCGTGGCCCAGGCCGTTGACCACGCCGGCCGCCCAGAACGGAATCCACATCATCTGCACGGCCCAGATGGTGATACCGATGGTGCCGAACAGCAGCAGGTCGATGACGGCCATCAGTGCAATGCCGCCCAGCTTGTAGCGCGAATAGAGGTTGCGCTCGATCCAGTCCTCCGGGCAGTTCTTGCCATAAATGCGCAGGGTTTCGGGGTTGCGCGCCTCTTCCCTGTACAGCTCGGCGCCCTTGCGCAATACCGTGCTCAGGCCTTTGTGAACAGGGCTGTGCGGGTCGTCGGGGGTTTCGCATTTGGCGTGGTGTTTGCGATGGACGGCGGTCCACTCGCGTGTGTTCTGCGCCGTGGTCAGCCACAGCCAGAAGCGGAAGAAGTGCTTGAGCGCGCCGTTGAGCTCCAGTGCCCGGTGCGCGGAGTAGCGATGCAGGTAGACCGTGACGCTGACAATGGTCACATGGGTCATCAACAGAGTGATGCCGACCAGTTGCCAGGCCGACAAGTCGAGCAGGCCGTTGTACCACATAGGTGTAAAAACCCTCGGAATGCAGGAGGAGGGGCTGATTATCCCTCGGGAGGGAAATAAAACCAGTCACCCGTTCAGATAGGAGGTCACGACATGTTTCAGCCTTTATACTGCCCCATTATTTCTGATGGGCTATCCCACCCGACATGTCTGTTTCCGTTCGCGACGCCTTGCGCATGGCTGCGCTGTATGTAGTGCTCTCGATCCTCTGGCTGGTGCTGGCCGAGGTGGTGCTGCACGGCATGACTGACGATCCCCTTGCATTGACCGTGGGGCGGCAGATCAATGTGGTGCTGTGGGTGCTGTTCAGTGCTTTGCTGATTTACGTGTCGCGGGTGCGCCTGCTTAACTTCATCGGCCGTGGTGCCCGCTTGCGTTGCGAAGACCGGGAACGGCTGCGCATGGCGGCTGCGGTGTTCGACAGCACACTCGAAGGGGTGCTGGTCACCGACCGCCAGGGCCTGATCGTGCACGTCAACCGCGCATTCATGCGCATCACCGGCTACCAGCAGGATGAGGTCATCGGGCAGCGCCCGAACAAGTTCAAATCAGGCCGCCATGGGTTGCCGTTCTACGAGCAGATCTTCGCCACGCTGGCCGATAAGGGCGAGTGGAGCGGGGAAATCTGGAACCGGCGCAAAAGCGGCGAAATCTACCCGCAATGGCAGACCATTTGCGCCATTCGCGACGACGATGGTGAACTGAGCCATTACGTGGCGGTATTCAGTGACATCAGCGCAATCAAGCATTCGGAGCAGGAACTGGCCTACCTGGCCCACTACGACCCGTTGACCGGCCTGCCCAACCGCCTGCTGTTCACCGACCGCGTCGAGCAGGCCTTGGCGGCGGCTCAGGCCAACAAGCGCGGTTGTGCCCTGTTGCTGCTGGACCTGGACCACTTTCAGAGCATCAACGATGGCCTGGGCCACACCATCGGTGACCAGTTGCTGAAGCTGGTGGGCGAGCGCCTGGGGGAGGTACTGGGTGCAGGCGTGACCTTGGCGCGCTTGGGTGGCGACGAATTTGGCGTGCTGGCGGAGAACTGCCAGCAGGTCGGCCAGGCGGGCAAGCTGGCGCAGTGCATCATCGAGCGTATGCGCGAGCCGTTCCAGTTCGATGGCCATCGCCTGTTCATCAGTGTCAGTGCGGGCATCAGCCTGTTCCCCAGCGACGCGTTGAGTGCCGAACAACTGCTGCGCAATGCCGATTCGGCACTGTTCAAAGCCAAGAGCAACGGGCGGGCGTGCTATGCGCTGTATACCGAAGAGCTGACCGCCCATGCCCAGCACCGGGTAGAGACCGCCGGTGAGCTGCGCCGGGCCCTGGAGCAGGATGAGCTGCGGGTGTACTTCCAGCCGGTACATGACCTGGCTTCAGGCCGACAAGTCGGGGTCGAAACGCTGGTGCGCTGGCAGCACCCCCAGCGCGGCCTGGTGCCGCCGGGCGAGTTCATCCCGATTGCCGAGCGCACGGGGCTGATTGCCGAGATCGACTCCTGGGTGCTGCGCCAGGCCTGCCGACAAATGGTGCAGTGGCAGGCTGAAGGCCGGCAGCTGGCGTTCGTGGCGGTAAACATCTCCAGCCGCCTGTTTGGCCAGCACGAGTTGTACCGGCAGGTGGCCGAAGTGCTGCACGAGACGGGCCTGGCCCCGGCCCTGCTGGAGCTCGAAGTAACCGAAAGCGCGGTGATGGAAGACCCGGAAGTGGCACTGGAGCAGTTGCACCGGTTGCGTGAGCTGGGGGTGACCTTGGCCATCGATGACTTTGGCACCGGGTATTCGTCGCTGCTGCGGCTCAAGCGTTTGCCGGTGCAGAAGCTGAAAATCGACCAGGGCTTCGTGGCCGGTTTGCCGTACGATGAAGACGACATCGCGATCGTGCGGGTGATCATCGCCTTGGCCCACAGCATGGGTATGCAGGTGCATGCCGAGGGCATCGAGCTGGCAGAGCAGGCCAGCTTCTTGCTGCAAGAGCAGTGTCAGCTGGGGCAGGGCTATTGGTTCGGGCGGCCGGTACCGGCTGGGGATATTCGCTGGGATTGAGATCTTGGGGCTGCAAAGCAGCCCCCGGCATTCAACGCTTGTTCAAGCCCTTCGCCAAGCGGTCCCCGCCCAGCTGGATCAACGCCACCAACGCCACCAGCATGGCGATCACGGTCAGCATGATTTGGCTGTCGAAACGCTGGTAGCCATACCGGTAGGCAATATCCCCCAACCCCCCCGCACCAATCGCGCCGGCCATGGCCGAAGAGTTGATCAGGGTTACCAGGGTAATGGTGAAGCCGCCGACAATGCCGGGCAGCGCCTCAGGCAAGAGCACATGCCAGACGATGTGCCAGCGTCGGCAGCCCATGGCCTGCGCAGCTTCCACCAGGCCATGGTCCACTTCGCGCAGGCTGACCTCGGCAATCCGCGCGAAGAACGGGGTGGCGGCAATGGTCAGCGGCACCACCGCCGCCCATACGCCGTAAGTGGTGCCTACCACCAGGCGTGTGAAGGGGATCAGCGCGACCATCAGGATCAGGAACGGAATCGAACGGAACAGGTTGACGAAGGCGCCCAACACGCGATTAAGCAGCGGTGCTTCGAAGATGCCACATTTGTCGCTGGTGACCAGCAGCACCGCCATCGGTACCCCTACCAGCAGGGCGATCAGCGACGACACACCGACCATCAGCAGGGTATCGAGCAAACCTTCCAGCAAGCGATCAAACCACATGGCCCAGTACCTCAACGTCCTCGGCCCAGCGGCGGGCGCGCTCCAGTAATTGATGAGTGTCATGCGGCGAGTGCCGCACCGAAAGGATCAGTTGGCCCAAGGCATGTTCGCCAATGGTCTCCACGCCGCCCTGCAGCAAGCGCACACGCCCACCCAGTTCGTTGAACAGGGCAGACAGTTCAGGTTCGCCCAGCACCGTCAGTTTCAACACCACGGCACTGTCGCGGCTCGCCGGGCTGGCTTGCAGGCTGGCTTGCAGCGCGGCAGGCAGCCTGGCCTGCAGTGGTGCAAGCAAGGTGCGGGTGACCTCGTGGCGAGGCGAACCGAACACCCGCCAGACCTCGCCCTGTTCGACCACTTCGCCACGCTCGAGCACCACCACCCGGTGGCAGATATCGCGGATCACGGCCATTTCGTGGGTGATCAGCACGATGGTCAGCCCCAGGCGCTGGTTGATGTCGCGCAGCAGCTCAAGGATCGAGGCCGTGGTTTCCGGGTCCAGCGCGGAGGTGGCCTCGTCGCACAGCAGAATCTCGGGGTCGTGTACCAGCGCCCGGGCAATACCGACGCGCTGCTTTTGCCCGCCGGACAGCTGCGCCGGGTAGACGTGGTGTTTTTCCTGCAGGCCAACCAGCTCCAGCAGTTCACGCACCTTGCGCTGGCGCTCGGCCTTGGCCACACCGGCCACTTTCAACGGCAGCTCGACGTTCTGCCACACCGTTTTGGCCGACATCAGGTTGAAGTGCTGGAAGATCATGCCGATGCGCCGACGCAGCGCCACCAGGTGGTCTTCGTCGAAGGGGGCGATGTCCACCTGATTGATCAGCACTCGGCCCTGGCAGGGTTGCTCCAGACGGTTGATGGTACGCAACAGCGATGACTTGCCGGCTCCGCTGCGGCCGATGATGCCGAAGATCTCGCCATGGCGGATGTTCAGGTCGATGCCTTGCAAGGCCGGTTGTGCCTGGCCAGGGTAGGTCTTGCCCAGGCCGATGAAGCGCACATGGGCTTCATTGACCTCCGGGCGCAGGGCCTGTTCCTTGACCGTTGGCGGCAATGGTTGGGGGGTAGGCGCCCTGAGCGCGCTGGCCTGGCTCATATCAGCCTTCCCAGCCGGCTTGATAGAGCTTGCCGTGGGCTTTGTCGAGCGCTGCACGCACGGCTGGCGAGTGCTGATAGATGTCAACGAACTTGGCCAGGCGCGGGTCGTCCTTGCTCTGTGGGCGAATGACGAACTGGATCACGTATTCCTTGTTCTCCAGGCCGTCGAACAGCAGCGCAGAGCCTGCGTCGAAGCTGTTGGCCAGGCGGATGTAGGCCGGGTAACCCTGCACCAGGTCGGCGTCATCGTAAGCGCGTACCAGCTGAACTGCCTCGACCTGAAGGATTTTCAGTTTTTTCGGGTTGGCGACGATGTCGTCCTCGGTGGCCTTGTAGCCAACGCCCGGCTTGAGGGAAATCAGCCCGGCCTTGGCCAGCAGTTGCAGGCCACGGCCGCTGTTGATCGGGTCGTTGGCAATGGCCACGCTGGCGCCTTCAGGCAGCTCGGCAAAGCTTTTGTACTTTTTCGAGTACAGGCCAACGTTGTTGATGATGCCCGGTGCATAAGGCACCAGGTTGAAGCCAGCAGCTGCCTTGGCGTTTTCCAGGAACGGGATGTGCTGGAAGTAGTTCACGTCGATGTCGCCGCTGTTGAGGCTGACGTTGGGTGCGATCCAGTCGCTGAACTCGATCAGCTTCACTTCCAGGCCTTGTTTGTGCGCTTCTTCCACGGCGGCTTCCAGCGGTATCGCAAAGGCCGAGGTGGTGCCGATCTTCAGTGGGTCGGCTGCCAGGGCGTGGGCGGACAGGCCAAGGGTGAGGGCAATGGCCGCGACGGGCCGGAACAGTTTCTCAAGCATGGTGCGGGACTCCAGTCGGGGCAGGGGAAGGGACAAAACGATAGGCCGAACCAGGGTGATCGGCGGGCAAGTGCGGGTGGTCGGACTGGAACAGCTTCTCGCGCAGGGTGCCTTCGGCGTAGGCCGTCTTGTAGCGGCCACGCCGCTGCAGTTGCGGGATGACCAGGTTGATGAAGTCTTCGAAGCTTTCCGGGGTGACGGTACGGGTCAGGTTGAAACCGTCCAGGCCGGTTTCATCAATCCATGCGATCAACTGATCGGCCACCTGTTCGGGTGCGCCGACCAAGGTTACGTAGCGGCCACCGAGGGCGTGCTGCTCAAGCAGACGGCGGCGGGTCCAGGCGTTGTCTTGTAACTGGCGCGTGGCGGACTGAATGGCGTTGCTCTGGCTGAAGCCGATTGGCTCATCCAGTTCATAGGCCGCAAAGTCTATGCCGGTGGATGCAGCGAAGTGCGCGACGCCGGCTTCAGGGCTTGCATGGCGCAAGTACTCGGCATGCTTGGCCTGGGCCTCTTGCTCGGTGGCTGCGACGATTACCGTGATCCCCATGAACACCTTGATTGCCTGCGGGTCGCGGCCGGCCGCTTGCGCAGCGGCGCGTACCTTGTCGACCTGGGCGCGTGTGGCCGCTTTGTCCTGGCCACTGATGAACACGCATTCGGCGTGGCTGCCGGCAAAGGCCAGGCCGCGCTGCGAGCTGCCGGCCTGGAACAGTACCGGCGTGCGCTGTGGCGAGGGTTCGCTCAGGTGATAGCCCTCGACGTTGTAGAACTCGCCGTGGTGGCTGACTTTGCGCACCTTGTCGGGCTGGGCGTACACGCGCTGCTGGCGGTCGGCGACCACCGCATCGTCGGCCCAGCTGCCTTCCAGCAGCTTGTACAGCACCTGCAGGTATTCGTCGGCCTGGTCGTAGCGGCGGTCATGCTCCGGTTGTTGTGCCAGGCCCATGGCCCGGGCGGCACTGTCGAGGTAGCCGGTGACGATGTTCCAGCCCACCCGGCCATTGCTCAGGTGGTCGAGGGTGGACAGGCGGCGGGCGAACAGGTACGGCGCCTCGTAGGTGAGGTTGGCGGTAAGGCCGAAACCCAGGTGGCGGGTAACTGCTGCCATGGCCGAGACTAGCAGCAGCGGGTCGTTGACCGGCAGCTGGATCGACTCCTTGAGGGTGACGTCCAGCGACTGGCCGTAGATGTCGTAGGTACCCACGATGTCGGCAATGAACAGCCCATCGAACAGGCCGCGTTCCAGCAGGCGTGCCAGGTTGGTCCAGTAGTCCAGGGTCTTGTACTGGGTCGAGGTGTCCCGTGGGTGGGTCCACAGGCCGTGGTTGATGTGCCCGATGCAGTTCATGTTGAAGGCATTGAGCAGGAGCTGCTTGGCCATCAGATAGTCCCCCGGCGTGGCGGGTTGGCATCGTTGAGGTAGTAGTTGCCGATGGCGTGGTACTTCCAGCGCACCGGGTCGTGCAGGGTGTGCACGCGAGCGTTGCGCCAGTGTCGGTCGAGGTTGTGTTCGGCCAGGGTGGCCTGGCTGCCGCCCAGTTCGAACAGGGCGGTACCGGCGGCAAGGGAGATCTCGGTGCTGATGGCCCGTGCTTCGGCCACGGCGATGGAGGCGGCGGCCACATTGTCGGCGGTGCTGTCGTCGCGGGCGCGGTCGAGGTATTCACCGGCGCGTTCCAGCAGGGCCTCGGCGGCGTGCAGGCGGATGGCCAGGTGGCCGAAGCTTTTGAGTGTCAGCGGGTCATCGGTGGCCTTGTCCAGCCCGGAATCGACCCACGGGCGGCTGCGGGTACGCACGAAGTGCAGGGCATCTTCATAAGCGGCGCGGGCGATGCCGGTGTCGATGGCGGCATGAAGGATCTGCGCCAGCGGGCCGACCGGAGTAGGGCGCTCGAAGGCGCTCTGGAACGGCACGACGTCGGCAGCGCTGACGTACACGTTGTCGAACACCACCGAGCCACTGCCGGTAGTGCGTTGGCCGAAACCGCTCCAGTCGTCGATCACTTGCAGGCCCTGGCTGTCGGCCGGGACGAAGGCCAGTTGCTGTACGCCTTGGTCATCAACGACCGAAGTCGGGATGCGCTGGGCATAAATGGCGCCAGTCGAATAGAACTTGCGGCCGTTTATGCGGAAACCGTCACCATCACGGCTCAGGCGAGTGGTGCGCTCGTTGGCGGTCTTGGTGCCCAGCTCGGCCAGGGCGTTGCCGAAACGCCTGCCGGCCAGTACTTCGGCGTACAGGCGTTGCTGCTGCTCGGGTGTACCGTTTACCCGTAGCACTTCCAGGCCGTAGAAGTGGTTTTGCGGGATTTGCCCGAGCGAGCCGTCGGCCTGGGCGATACGGGCGATGACCTTGGCCAGGGTGACGTTGGACACGCCAGCGCCGCCGAAGGCCTTGGGTACGCTGATGGCCCACAGGCCGGAGCGGGTGAACAGCTCCAGTTCGGCGTGGGGCAGGCGGCGTTCGCGGTCGCGCAGGGCGCTGTCGCGGCGCAGTTGCTGGGCGATGTCTTCGGCGACATTCAGGGCTTCTGTGTCGCTGGTGATGATGTTTGTAGTCATGGTGTTCTCCGGGGGCCGCTGCGCAGCCCTTCGCGGGCATTCCCGCGAAGGGCTGCGCAGCGGCCCCAAAGGCAGCAAATCAGATCCAGGAATGCCGCGCAGGCAGGGTGCCGTTGAGGTGGTACGCGCCCACCGCGTGGTACTTCCAGCGCACCGGGTCATGCAGGGTATGCACCCGGGCGTTGCGCCAGTGGCGGTCGAGGTTGAACTCGCCAAGGGTGGCGCGGCTGCCGGCCAGTTCGAAAAGCTTTTCGCTGGCTTGCAAGGCGATTTCGGTGGTCAGCACCTTGGCCTCGGCCACGGCAATCGAGGCTCGCGCCGCACTGGCTGCGTCGATTGGCGCGGCATTGACTTCGTCCAGTACCCGCGCAGCCTTGCGCAGCAGGGCTTCGGCGGCGTGTAGCTCAAGCTTCAGGCGGCCGATGTCGGCGATTACATACGGGTCGTCGCTGGCGCGGTCCACTTTGGCTTCGATCCACGGGCGAGACTTTTCGCGCACGAAGGTGATCGCATCATCAATCGCTGCTTCAGCGATGCCGGCATCAATTGCCGCCTGGATCAGCTGTGAAGCCGCACCCTGGATGTTGGGGATATCACGCTGGCGCCAGTTGTCGATCACCAGCTCCGCGTCTACCGGCACCTGGTCGAGCAGCACGGTGCCGCTGGCGGTGGTACGTTGGCCAAACCCGGACCAGTCATCGACGATGCGCAACCCCGGGCTGCCGCGGCGCACGAACGCCAGGCGCTGGCGGCCCTCGTCGTCCAGTGCCTTGACGGCCACCCAGTGGGCGAACAGGGCGCCGGTGGAATAGAACTTCTCGCCGCTGATGCGATAGCTGTCGCCAGCGCGAGTGATCCGGGCCTTGAGGGTGAGGGTGTCTTTGGTGCCGCGCTCGGGGCCGGCATTGCCGATGCGCCAACCGTCGAGCACGCTGCGGAAGATCAGCGCCTGTTGCGCCTCGGTGGCTGTCAGGCGAATCAGTTGCAGCATGCCGAACTGGTTCTGCGGGATCTGCCCCAGAGCCGGGTCGGCGGCGCTGATCACGCGGAACACTTCGGCAACGGTTTCGAACGACACGTCGGGGCCGCCGTGGGCCTTGGGTACGCTGATGCTGCCCAGGCCGCTGCGGGTGAACAGTTCGATCTCGGCCCAAGGCAGTTTGCGTTGCTGGTCGCGGCGTGCGGCCTGCTCGCGGGCGACCTCAGCCAGTTCGCGGGCCGCTTGCAAGGCTTCGGCGTCGTTGCGCAGAACTTTGGCCGGCAGCAGCAAGGGCGAGCTGTCGAGATCGCTGTGGAATTGGGTGTTTGGCTGGCTGGACATCAGTACCGCTCCTTGGCTGCACTCAATGCCCTGGCGTTACGCACTGGGGTGATTGTGATCCTGACCATTCCTGACCTCACAAAAAAGTTGTGCCGCTACAGCTGATCGCGACAGATATGTGCTGGTCCGGTGGTCCGGTTTATATACCCTAATGCTTTATAAAAAGTTTATGAACTAACTCTTTGGAATATGTATAGAAGGAGGGATTTACAGCGGATGTGCCGGCCCTTTCGCGGGTAAACCCGCGAAAGGGCCGTAACAGGTTTACTCGGAGGCGGCAGTACCCAGGAACTTGCGCAAGAACTGCCGGGTACGCTCTTCCTTTGGCGCCGCAAACAGTGCCTTGGCTTCCCCCTGCTCCACGATCACGCCCTTGTCGAAGAAGATCACCCGGTTCGCCACATCCCGGGCAAAGCTCATTTCGTGCGTAACGATGATCATGGTGCGCTTCTCCTCGGCCAGGCCGCGGATGGTCGCCAGCACTTCACCCACCAGCTCCGGGTCCAGTGCCGAGGTGGGTTCGTCGAACAGGATCACCTCCGGCTCCATGGCCAGTGCGCGGGCGATGGCCACCCGTTGCTGCTGGCCACCGGACAAGCGCCGGGGGTAGGCGTCTTCCTTGCCTGCCAGGCCAACCTTGGCCAGCAGGCGCCGGCCAAGGTCGATGGCCTGCTCGCGGGGCGTCTTCTTGACGATCACCGGCCCCTCGATCACGTTCTCCAGCGCGGTGCGGTGCGGGAACAGGTTGAAGTTCTGGAACACGAACCCGGCTTGCTGGCGCAATCGGCGAATCGCACTTTGCTGCCCGCCCAAAGGGCGGTTGGCATCGATGCTGATATCGCCGATCTTGATCTGCCCGGCGTCGGGCGTTTCCAGCAGGTTGAGGCAGCGCAGGAAGGTGGTCTTGCCCGAGCCACTGGGGCCAATGATGGCCACCACTTCGCCGGGCTGTACGGTCAGGTCGATACCGTTGAGCACGGTCTGGCCCTTGAACCGCTTGGTCAGGCCTTTGACTTCAATCATGCTCAGTGCTCCTGGTCATGCTGGTTGACCCGCGCTTCCATGCGGTTCTGGAAGTGCGCAAGGATGCTGCACAGCACCCAGTAGATGACCGCGACCGCCACGTACATGGTGAACACTTCGAAGGTGCGTGCGGTAATCAGCTGCGCCTGGCGGAACAGTTCGGGCACCTGGATGGTGGCCGCCAGGGCGGTGTCCTTGACCAGCGAAATGAAGCTGTTGCCCAAGGGGGGCAGGGCAGTGCGCAAGGCTTGCGGCAGGGTCGCCCGGCGCATGGCCTGAACGCGGGTCATGCCGATGCTGGCGGCCGCTTCCCACTGGCCACGGTCGATTGAGGAGATTGCTGCGCGCAGGATCTCGCAGATGTAGGCCGCCATGTTCAACGACAGGCCGATCAGCGAGGCGGGGATGGGGTCGAGTTCGATGCCGATCTGCGGCATGCCGAAATAGATCACGAACAGCTGCACCAGCAGCGGCGTGCCGCGAAAGAACGACACGTAGATCCGCGCCAGCCAGTTCAGCGGCAAGATCTTCGACAGACGCATCAGCGCCAGGGCAAAGCCCAGCACCAGGCCGAAGAACATGCCGCCAACGCTGAGCAGCACCGTATAACCCGCGCCCTTCAGCAGGAAGGGCGTGGAGTCGACAACGAGTTGCAGGCTTTCAGCGATCATTTGGTGACATCAGCACCGAAGTATTTCTCGGACAGCTTGGCCAGCGTGCCGTCAGCCTTGAGCTTGTCGATGGCCTTGTTGATGGCATCGAGCAGCTCTGGCTCGCCCTTGCGCAGGGCTACGCCACTTTCCAGGCGGGAGAACGCATCGCCGGCCAGCTCCGTGTCCTTGGCTTTTTGCGCGTATTCCAGTGCGGCCAGGCGGTCGATCAGGATGGCGTCGATGCGACCGTTACGCAGGTCGGCGAACTTGCTCGGGTCGTCTTCATAGGTGCGCACATCGGCTTGCGGCACGTCTTTTTTCACCCACTGTTCGTAGTTGGTGCCCAGGCCCACGCCCACTTTCTTGCCGGCCAGGTCGGCGGCCTTGTGGATGTTCAACTGCTCGGCCTTTTTCTTCAGGATCAGCGCCTGGATGCCGGAGATGGTGTAGGGCTCGGAGAAGTCGTACTTCTTCTTGCGCTCTTCGGAAATCGTCACCTGGTTGATGACGACGTCCAGGCGCTTGGACTCCAGCGCAGCGAGGATGCCGTCCCATTTGGTCGGCTGGACCTTGGCCTTGACCCCCAGCTCCTTGGCCAGCAACTCGGACAGCTCCACTTCGAAGCCGGTCAGCTTGCCGTTTTCGTCCTGGAAGCTGAACGGTGGGTACGTGCCTTCCAGGCCGACGTTGATCACGCCTTTTTCCTGGATGGTCTTCAGCTGCTCGCCCGCGAAGGCCTGGCTGAGCAGGCCGGTACCCAGCAAAACAGCCAGGGTAGCGTTGAGTAGCGGTTTGGCGAATTTCGACATGTCAGAGCCCCGCGCTTGTTGTGTAAGTAGTGAGGTGGCGACTATAGGGTTGGCTGCTTAGGCCAGGAAATACTAAAAAATTATTTTGTTATTTCCATTTTGATTGGTGCCAGGAGCTGGCTGCTTTGAGGGTAGGCGATGATGCCTGTGCCGTCATCGCGGCTTATGCCTGACTTAGCGCAGGATGGAATAAAGCGTTGTTTTTTCCAAGGGGCTGATTTGCCGTAGAGTGGATTGCATGTAGGCAGGCCCGGCCTTTTCGCGGGCCTGGCGACACCATTAGATGGCCTATACGGCAGGAGAAAACCGTGAGCGAACAACCTTCATCCGCGCACTGGCAGTTGCAGAGCATCGTCAGTGGCCTGCGCGGCGCCCGTGAGCAATGGCGCACCCGTAATGGCCGCAGCATTGGCGAGCAGGGCGGGCGCGAGTTGCCTTCGCGCGAGGCGATGCGGCAGATTCTGGAGCAACTGTGCGGCGCGCTGTTCCCCATGCGCCTGGGCCCAGTCGATTTGCGCGAAGAAAGCGAAGATTTCTATGTCGGCCATACCCTGGATGCCGCGTTGACCGCCTTGCTTGCCCAGGCTCGCCTTGAACTGCGCTATGCGGCACGGCAAAGCAAGGCTGAGCTGGCTGGCGTCGACGCCCATGCGCTGAGCCTGATCCAGGGTTTCGCAGCTGCGCTACCGGAGCTGCGCGTACTGCTCGACACCGACGTGCTGGCCGCCTACCACGGCGACCCGGCAGCGCGTAGCGTGGATGAAGTGCTGCTGTGCTACCCGGGTATCCTGGCGATCATCCACCACCGCCTGGCGCACCACTTGTACCAGGCCGGCTTGCCGCTGCTGGCGCGGATCAGCTCGGAGCTGGCGCATTCGGCCACCGGTATCGACATTCACCCTGGCGCGCAGATTGGCCCGAGCTTCTTCATCGACCACGGGACCGGTGTGGTGATTGGCGAAACCGCGATCATCGGCGAGCGCGTGCGCATCTACCAGGCCGTGACCCTGGGCGCCAAGCGCTTCCCGAGCGATGAGTCTGGGACCCTGCACAAAGGCCTGCCACGGCACCCGATTGTCGAGGACGATGTGGTGATCTATGCCGGGGCCACGGTGCTCGGGCGCATTACCATCGGCAAAGGTTCGACCATTGGCGGCAATGTGTGGCTGACCCGCAGTGTGCCGGCTGAAAGCAACATTACCCAGGCCAACCTGCAGCTGGATTGCCAGGACAAGAATTGATCTGGCATTTGTATTGGTTGTTCCGGCCTCTTCGCGGGTAAACCCGCGAAGAGGCCGGAACAGGAAGGCACCAATCAGCACCCCAATTCGCAATGAAATCCGATCCATGTTTAACTTGAACGCTTGTTCAATGAAAAAACGCTGGTCCGCTGCCGGTGTTCAACAGGAGGATTCCTTTGCTGAACCCGTTCATTCCGAACCTTACGTCATTTGACGAGGTGCACGCCCGATGAGTGCACCGACCCCGTCCATTGCCAATGGCAAAATCCGCATGAACCCTCCGGTGTTCTACTTTGCGGCAAGTTTCATCCTCGTTTTTGGCCTGGTAGTCATTTCCAACCCGCAAGCGGCAGGTGATTGGTTGCTGGCAGCGCAGAACTGGGCGGCCAACACGGTCGGCTGGTACTACATGCTGGCCATGACGCTGTACCTGGTCTTCGTGGTGGTCACCGCCTTGTCCGGCTACGGCAAGATCAAGCTCGGTGCCGACCACGACGAACCCGAGTTCAGTTACCTGTCTTGGGCCGGCATGCTGTTTGCCGCCGGTATCAGCATCACGTTGTTCTTCTTCTGTGTTTCCGAACCGCTGACCCACATGCTGCAGCCGCCCCAGGGCGAAGCGGGCACGGCAGAGGCCGGGCGCCAGGCGATGCAGATTCTGTTCCTGCACTGGGGCCTGCATGGCTGGGGGGTGTTCGCCTTCGTCGGCATGGCCCTGGCCTATTTCGCCTACCGGCACAACCTGCCGCTGGCGTTGCGTTCGGCGCTGTACCCGCTGATCGGAAAGCGCATCAACGGGCCGATCGGCTACGCAGTGGATGGCTTCGGCATCATCGCCACGGTGTTCGGCCTGGGGGCCGACATGGGCTTTGGCGTGCTGCACCTGAACGCTGGCCTGGACTACCTGTTCGGTATCAGCCACAGCCAGTGGGTGCAGGTGATCCTCATCACCCTGATGATGGGCGCGGCGGTAGCCGTGGCCGTTGCCGGGGTGGAGAAGGGCGTGCGGGTGATGAGCGACATCAACCTGTTCCTGGCCTGCGCACTGCTGCTGTTCGTGCTGTTCGCCGGGCCGACCCAGCACCTGTTCAACACATTGATCCAGAACCTGGGTGACTACCTGGGCGCCTTGCCGCGCAAGAGCTTCGATGTGTATGCCTACGGTGAAAACCGTGACTGGCTGGGCGGCTGGACAGTGTTTTACTGGGCCTGGTGGATTGCCTGGGCACCGTTCGTGGGCCTGTTCATCGCCCGTATCTCCCGTGGCCGTACCATCCGCGAGTTCGTCTTTGGCGTGCTGCTGATTCCGTTGGGGTTCACCCTGGCGTGGATGTCGATCTTCGGCAACAGCGCGCTGGACCAGGTGATCAACCATGGCATGACCGCACTGGGCCAGTCGGCACTGGATGACCCGTCGATGAGCCTGTACCTGCTGCTGGAGACCTACCCTTGGAGCAAGGCGGTGATCGCCACCACGGTGTTCATCAGCTTCGTGTTCTTCGTCACGTCGGCCGACTCGGGCACCGTGGTGCTGTCGACCTTGTCGGCCAAGGGGGGGGAAGCCGATGAGGACGGGCCGAACTGGCTGCGCATCTTCTGGGGCGCGATGACCGCGCTGATCACCAGTGCGCTGTTGTTCGCGGGCAGCATCGACTCGCTGAAGTCGGCGGTGGTGCTGACCTCGCTGCCGTTCTCGCTGATTCTGTTGTGCATGATGTGGGGTTTGCATAAGGCGTTCTACCTGGAGTCGCAACGGCAGATCGCGCAGATGCACTCGCTGGCCCCGTTCGCCCAGTCACGTCGCGGCCGTGGTGGCTGGCGCCAGCGCCTGAGCCAGGCCGTGCATTTCCCGTCGCGTGATGAGGTGTACCGCTTCATGGACGACGTAGTGCGCCCGGCGATTGCCGAGGTCCGCGAGGTGTTCGAGCAGAAGGGCCTGGTGCTGATTACCCAGGATGACCCGAGCCACGACAACGTCAGCCTGAAGATTGGCCATGGCGAGGAGCAGCCGTTCATCTACCAAGTGCAGATGCGTGGGTATTTCACGCCGTCGTTCGCCTTGGGTGGGCTGGGCACGCAGGAGTTGAAGAACCGCCGTTATTACCGGGCGGAGGTTCACCTGAGCGAAGGCAGCCAGAACTATGACCTGGTGGGCTACAGCAAGGAGCAGATCATCAACGACATTCTGGACCAGTACGAACGGCACATGCAGTACCTGCATCTGGTCCGCTAGGTTGTCGTTGGTTTCACCGGCCTCTTCGCGGGACAAGCCCGCGAAGAGGCCGGTACAGGTCACATCAAAGTTCAGAACGGCGCATCCCCCAGGATGGTCGCCCGATGCATCACCCGCCGGTTCGGCCGGTAGTCATCCACCGCAAAATGCTGGGTCACGCGGTTGTCCCAGAACGCCACGTCGTTCTCCTGCCAACGCCAGCGAATGCTGAACTCCGGCCGCGTCGCATGGGCGAACAGCAGCTTCAACAGCGCCTCGCTTTCCAGCTCGCTCAACTCATTGATACGCGTGGTGAACCCTTCATTGACGAACAGCGCCTTGCGCCCGCTAACCGGGTGAGTGCGCACCACCGGGTGTGACAGCGGCGGGTTGTTGCGCCGCGTTGCTTCCCAGCGCGCCAGGTCTTCCGGCGTGGTGCCAAAGCGCTCCAGCGGAAACGACTTGGTGAAGTCGTGGGTGGCGGTCAGCCCAGCGAGCATTGCACGTAGCGGCGCCGACAAGGCTTCAAAAGCGGCAATCCCGCTGGCCCACAGCGTATCGCCACCGTAAGCGGGCAATTGCTTGGCGCTGAGCACCGCGCCCAGTGCCGGGGTCGGCAAGAACGTCACGTCGGTGTGCCACACGGCGTTGTCGCGCACATCGGTCACCGCCGTGTCGAGCACCAGCACCTGCGGGGTTTCGGGCACGTTGGGGTAGATCGGGTGAATGTGCAGGTCACCGAAGCGGGCTGCAAAGCGCGCTTGCTGTTCCGGGTTGATCGGCTGGTCGCGGAAGAACAGCACCTGATGCTGCAGCAGCGCCTGTTCGATGGCGTCGCGCTCTTCTGCGGTGATCTCGCGGCTGATGTCTACGCCGCTGATCTGCGCACCCAGCGCCGGGCTGATGGGGGTAACGGTCAGGCTCATGTCTTTTCTCGCTCTAGGCGCCGGGTTGCCGGCGTGGTCAATCGGCAATCAGTGGCTCTGCCCGTGCCAGGGCACCAGTTTGCGTTGCAGGGCACGCAGGCCCATTTCCAGGGCGAAGGCGATCAGGGCGATCAGCAGGATGCCCAACACCACCACATCGGTGACCAAAAACTGCGCCGCCGACTGCACCATGAAGCCCAGGCCGCTGGTGGCAGCAATCAGTTCGGCGGCCACCAGGGTCGACCAGCCGACCCCCAGGCCGATGCGGATGCCAGTAAGGATGTCGGGCAGCGCACTGGGCAGGATCACATGGCGGATCAACTGGGCCTTGGTGGCGCCCAGCGACTGCGCCGCACGCAGCTTGGCCGGGTCGACCGTGCGCACGCCGGTGGCGGTGGCGATGGCGATGGGGGCGAAGATCGCCAGGTAAATCAGCAGCACCTTCGACAGCTCGCCGATGCCGCACCAGATGACGATCAGCGGCAGGTATGCAAGCGGCGGTATCGGCCGGTAGAACTCGATCAGCGGGTCGAGGATGCCACGGGCCACGCGGTTGTAGCCGATGGCGATGCCCACCGGGATCGCGGTCAGGGTCGCTGCAACCAGCGCCAGGCCAATGCGGCCCAGGCTTGCGCCCAGGTGCTGCCACAGGCTGGCGTCCATGTAGCCTTGGGTCAGCAGGGTCCAGGCCTTGGCCAGGATGTCGCCGGGCGAAGGCAGGAACAGCGGTTCGATCCAGCCAGCGGCGGTCACCAGCCACCAGACCAACAGCAGGCTGGTCAGGGTCAGGGTACTGATCCAGCGGGTAGAGCGTTGGCGGCGTGCTGTTGCAACAGGCCGGGTTTGGGTGTCGTGCTTGCCGGCAACCGGCAGGTCCAGGCTGCTCATGCGCGCTCCTGCAGGCTTTGGCGTTGGGAGAACACCCGCGCCAGCACATGCTCGCGGGTTTCGATGAAGCGTGGGTCGGATTTGATTGCCCGGGCCGATTCGCCAGCGGCATAGCGCTGGCCGAAGTCCAGTTGCAGGCGCTCCACTACGCGGCCCGGGTTGGGTGCCAGTAGCACCAGCTCGCTGGCGAGGAACACCGCTTCTTCAATGTCGTGGGTAATCAGGAACACCGGTTTGGCGGTGCGTTGCCAGACCTGCAGCAGCAGTTCCTGCATTTGTTCGCGGGTGAAGGCGTCGAGGGCGCCGAACGGTTCATCCATCAACAACACCCGTGGGTCGGCCGCCAGTGCGCGGGCCAGGCCTACGCGCTGTTTCTGGCCACCGGACAATTGCCAGATGCGCCGCTCGCCAAAGCCATCCAGGTCGACGAGTGCGAGCATTTCACGGGCCTTGGCTTCACGCTGGGCGCGGGGTACGCCAGCCAGTTCGAGGCCGAAGGCGACATTGCCCAGCACGTTCTGCCATGGCAGCAGGGCGTCGTCCTGGAACACCACGCCGCGCTCGGCACCCGGGCCTTGTACCGGTACGCCATCGAGGGTTATTCGCCCGCCACTGGGGGCGACGAAGCCGGCGATCAGGTTGAGCAGCGAGGTCTTGCCGCTGCCGGACGGCCCCAGGGCCACCAGCAGCTGGCGCGGGCCCAGGCTCAGGTTGATGTCGGCCAGCACCGCGGTGCTGGCGCCAGGGTACTGTGCGCTGATGCGCTCCAGTTCAAGCAAGGCCATGACGGGCTCCGGATCAGTTTGGAAGGAACTTGGCGCTGACGTACGGCGAGTAGTCCGGCAGCACGGCGTCAACCTTGCCTTGCTGCTTGAGGAAGTTGGCCGTGTCGGTCAGTGCCTGGGTGGTCGGCGCGCCCAGGGCGTTGGCCTGGTCGGCGGCCAGCGGGTAGACGTTGCCCTCCAGCAGCACCGGGATATCGCTGGCCTTGGCGCCCGAGAGCTTCACCAGTTTGTCGACGTTGCCTTTGTCGGCCAGCCAGGCTTTCGGGTCTTTGCGGTAATCGGCGTAGGCGTCCAGGGTGACTTTGGCAAAGGCTTTGACCACCTCAGGGTGCTTGTCGGCGAAGTCTTTGCGCACGATCCAGGCATCGAAGGTGGGAGCGCCTTTCTGGGCCAGTTCGCCAGAAGTGATCAGCACCTTGCCGTTCTCCTTGGCTACGCCCAGTGCCGGGTCCCACACGTAGGTGGCGTCGATGTCACCGCGTTTCCAGGCCGCAATGATGGCCGGTGGTGCCAGGTTGAGGATCTGTACCTTGGACGGGTCGATATTCCAGCTTTTGAGTGCGGCCAGCAGGCTGTAGTGGCCGGTGGACACAAACGGTACGGCGACTTTCTTGCCGATCAGGTCTTGCGGCGTCTTGATGCTGTCGCGGGCGACCAGCGCTTCACCGGCACCAATCTGGGTGGCGATGAGGAATGTTTCTACGGGCAGCTTGCGGGTAGCGGCTGCGGCCAGCGGGCTGGAACCCAGATAGCCGATCTGCACATCACCGCTGGCCACGGCGGTGATCACGTCAGCGCCATTATCGAATTTGCGCCAGTCGATGCTGGCCTTGCTGGCTTTTTCGTAGTCGCCATCGACCTGCGCCACTTTGGCAGGGTCGACGGTGGTCTGGTAGGCCACGGTCAGGTCGGCAGCCTGGGCAAACCAGCTGGTGCTGGCGAGGGTCAGGGCGGCGAACAGGCGCAGCGGAGCGTGCGGGATCATGGTGGACCTCTCGTCAGGCAATCGATGTGATGGATGACGAGAAGACTAAATGATCTAAGAATTCAAAAATAAATAACTTTTTTGCATTAGCTTAGGAGCCAAATGCTTTAAGCCCAGGATCGGTGATTACCCTCAATGGCGAATGTCGAGGCACCTGCTAGGCTTTTTCGTCCCTATAGAACGATACGGAATTAGGTTATGAGCAAACGTTTGCAAATAACCAAATGTTATGAATGGCGCGGCTGCTACAACGAATGGTAGTAAAGGTTCCTAACATATTCCTTAAAAATCTTACAAATTCATAAAACGGTCATTTTGGATTTATAGGATTGTCATTATCCTGTAGCGCAGGTGGCGTCTTAGACCAAAGTCTCGAAACGTTTAGAAACGATTGACTTATGAGTCACGCTTTGGGACTAAATCGCCAATCCACGGTGAGCGGGGCAGCAGACCCCTCCGCCAGAGATACACAAGAATTAGAACGTAGAGGAGCAAAACATGTACAAGTCCAGCCTGGCCCTGGCCGTGGCACTGGGGGTTCTCGCCCAACAAGCAGGCGCTGCCGGTTTCGTTGAAGACAGCAAACTGTCGCTCAGCTCGCGCACCATGTACTTCAACAACGACAACCGTGATGGCGGTGCCGACAACCGTGAGTCGGGTCAGGGCTTCAAGCTCGACTACATCTCCGGCTTCACTGAAGGCACCGTTGGCTTCGGTGTCGATGCCCAGGCCCTGTGGGGTATCCACCTGGATGGTGGCCGTGGCAAGCACCCAGACAACAGCAGCTTCTTCCCGAGCGACACCGACGGTTCGGCTGTAAGCCAGTGGGCTCGTGTTGGCGCCAACGCCAAGGCACGCTTCTCGAAGACTGAGGTTCACTACGGTAGCGCCCTGGCGCCAAACCTGCCGATCCTGGTCTCCAACGATGGCCGTCTGCTGCCGCAAACCTTCGAGGGTGGCACCATCCAGTCGAAGGAAATCGACAACCTGACCATCAACGCCGGCCAGCTGACCCACGCCATGGGCCGCGCTTCGAGCAACCGTACCGGCCTGTCGATTGCCGGTGCCAGCCAGGACAGTAACAAGTTCCGCTACGGTGGTCTGGACTACAAGCTCACGCCAGACCTGACCCTGCAGTACTACTACTCGAACCTGGAAGACTTCTACAAGCAGCACTTCCTGGGCGCGACGCACGTATTCAAGATCGCTGACGACCAGTCGTTCAAAACCGACCTGCGCTACTTCGACAGCAGCAGCGACGGCAAGAACGGCGACGGCGGCGGTTACAACTTCAACAACAACGGTGGCTATGCCAAGAACCTCGGCGAGGTCGACAACAAGACTTGGTCCGCGATCTTCACCTATACCCTGGGTGGCCACTCGTTCCTGCTCGGCCACCAGCGCGTCAATGACGACGGTGGCTTCGTCTGGCTGAACCAAGGCAGCGTTGTTGATGGCAACGGTCGCAACGAAGGCGCCGGTGGCTCCAGCTTCTACCTGTTTACCGACAGCATGATCAACCAGTTCGCCAAGGCCGGTGAAAACACCACCTTCGGTCAGTACGCCTATGATTTCGCACGTCTGGGCGTGCCAGGCCTGAAAGCTTCGGTTTCCTACCTGAAAGGTGAAGACGGCAAGAACGCCAACGGCAACGGCACCTTCAGCGAATGGGAACGTGACGCCCGCGTTGACTACGTCATCCAGGAAGGCACCTTCAAAGGCCTGGGCGCCAGCCTGCGTCACGGCGTATACCGTGGCACCGGCACCAGCTCGCTGGCTGACCAGGATCAGACCCGTCTGATCTTCAACTACACTTACAACTTCCTGTAAGCCGTAGCTGATCCAAGAGCCTCGCCTAGTGCGAGGCTTTTTTGTGCCTACAAATTGGTATGCATTCCAGTTATAAATAAATTGTTATTTATTCTTTTTGTTTTTAACCGAATGCAGGCAAATTGAACCCATACGGTACAGAACCCAGCCAAGGAGCCGCAGCCCATGAGCCTCAAACTCGGCGATATCGCCCCCGATTTCGAACAGGATTCCAGCGAAGGCAAAATCCGCTTCCACGAGTGGCTGGGCAACAGCTGGGGGGTATTGTTCTCCCACCCCGCCGACTTCACCCCGGTGTGCACCACCGAGTTGGGCCTGACTGCCAAGCTCAAGGATGATTTCGCCAAGCGTGGGGTCAAGGCCATCGCCTTGTCGGTGGACCCGGTCGACTCGCACCACCGCTGGATCGATGACATCAACGAAACCCAGAACACCGTGGTCAACTTCCCCATCATCGCCGACGCCGACCGCAAGGTGTCCGACCTGTACGACCTGATCCACCCGAACGCCAGCGACACCCTCACCGTGCGTTCGCTGTTCGTGATCGACCCGAACAAGAAGGTGCGCCTGACCATCACCTATCCGGCCAGTACCGGGCGCAACTTCAATGAAATTCTGCGGGTGATCGACTCGCTGCAGCTGACCGACAACCACAAGGTCGCCACCCCCGGTAACTGGCAGGACGGCGACGAGGTGGTGATCGTGCCTTCGCTCAAAGATGAGGAAGAGATCAAGCAGCGCTTCCCCAAAGGTTACCGGGCGGTCAAACCCTACCTGCGTCTGACCCCGCAGCCGAATCGTTAAATGCATTCTTCGTTGTATTGCTCTTAGCCAAGCAGGGATTTTCGGGCCGTTTCGACGGCCCTTTTTTATGCCTGCTGAAACAAGTGGAGGAAATTGAGGAAAAACAAAAATGGAATAAACAAATGAAAAAATATGATTTCTAGATATATGTGGCAGCTGTTAATGTCACTTCCAACAGAACACAAGGAAGCGCTGCAATGCTGGTCGTATCAATCGGTGGTAGCCCCAGTACCCGCTCACGCTCTGGCGTGCTGCTTGAGCGTTCGCGCCAGTGGCTGCAGAACCGTGGCGTAGAGGTCGTGACGTTCCAGGTACGTGACTTCCCCGCCGAAGACCTGCTGCATGCCCGTTTCGACAGCCCGCAGGTGCAGCACTTCCAACAGTTGGTAGCCCAGGCCGATGGCCTGATCGTTTCCACCCCGGTTTACAAGGCCTCGTTTGCCGGCGCCCTGAAAACACTGCTCGACCTGCTGCCCGAACGCGCTCTGGCGCACAAGATCGTATTGCCGATCGCCACGGGCGGCAGCATCGCCCACATGCTGGCGGTGGATTACGCGTTGAAACCCGTGCTGTCGGCACTCAAGGCTCAAGAGACCCTGCAAGGGATCTTCGCCGACGACAGCCAGGTGGCTTACGCAGAAGGCTCCAAATCCGCGCAGCTGGCACCGGCGCTGGAAGAACGCCTGCTGGACTCGCTGGAAGCCTTCCACGTTGCCTTGGCCCGCCGCCCACGCCCCGTGGCCCCCGGCGTACTGAATGAACGCCTGATCAGCGCTCGCTGGAGCATCTGACCGGCCCAACCCGCTACACCACCTTACTCGCCCGACAACGAGGCAAGCAGGTGCAACCCGAACCCAAACGTACAGGAGAGCGCCATGCGCACAGTCTTCTTGCGTCGCGGTCTGGTCGCCCTGTTTGCGGCGGCTGTGTCCTTCGGCGCCATTACCCAAGCCCAGGCCGAAAGCCTGCGTATCGGTTACCAGAAATACGGCACCCTGGTGCTGCTCAAGGCCAAGGGCACGCTGGAAAAGCGCCTGGCAGAGCAGGGCGTGCAGGTGCAGTGGACCGAGTTTCCTGGTGGCCCACAGCTGCTTGAAGGGCTGAATGTCGGCTCCATCGATTTCGGCGTGACTGGCGAGACCCCGCCTGTATTCGCCCAGGCTGCCGGCGCCGACCTGCTGTATGTGGCGTACGAGCCGCCTGCACCACACAGCGAGGCGATCCTGGTGCCGAAAGGCTCACCGATCCAGTCGGTGAAAGACCTCAAGGGCAAGAAAGTCGTCCTCAACAAAGGCTCGAACGTTCACTACCTGTTGGTACGCGCGCTGGAAGATGCCGGCCTGAAATACAGCGACATCCAGCCCGTGTACCTGCCACCCGCCGATGCCCGCGCCGCCTTCGAGCGGGGCAGTGTGGATGCCTGGGTCATCTGGGACCCGTACCAGGCCGCCGCCGAGCAACAGCTGCAGGCCCGCACCCTGCGTGATGGCAAGGGCCTGGTCGACAACCACCAGTTCTACCTGGCCACCCGCAACTACGCCAGCCAGCACCCGGCGGTGATCAACACCGTGATCGAGGAAGTGCGCGCCGTGGGCGAGTGGTCCCAGGCCAACCCGCAAGAAGTGACCGACCAGGTCGCACCGCTGCTCGGCCTGCCCACCGACATCACCCTGACCTCTGTCAAACGCCAAGGCTACGGAGCAGCGCCGCTCACCCCTGAGGTTGTGGCCGCACAACAGAAAATCGCCGACACCTTCCAGGCGCTCAAGCTGATACCCAAGCCACTGAGCATCAAGGACGTGATCTGGACACCCCCGGCCAAGGTCGCTAGCGCGCCTTGATTGATTCGCCTGTGCCGGGGCGTCGCCCTGGCTTGAGCCACCCTTGAGGAGACAACTCCAATGAGCCTT
>NZ_BBIS01000037.1 GCF_000730605.1 Pseudomonas monteilii NBRC 103158 = DSM 14164
TGCACCTTGAGGGTTTGGCAAAGGCGCCGCACCGGGTAATCCGTCGAGTGCTTCTTGATGAAGGCGTACTTCAGCCGCACTCCTTGGCAAAGTACGCGGCGGCCTTCTTTAAGATGTCTCGCTCTTCCGTCACGCGTTTGAGTTCAGCGCGTAGCTTACGCAGTTCAGCCTGCTGATCATCGTCTTGCTGGCGCAGCTCTTGGGGCTTGCTGTAGACCTTGATCCACGCGTAAAGGCTGTGCACGGACATGCCCAAGCGCTGGGCGACCTCAGCGACAGGCTTGCCTTTCTCGGTCACTTGCTTGACCGCTTCGATCTTGAATTCTTCAGGGTAACGCTGACGACTCATGGCACCTCCTATTTGGGCCTCATTATGAGGCTTGGAGGTGTCTACGAAACCAGGGGCGATTCAATGCTGACCATCTCCAACAACGTGCATCTGCCGGATGCCGAAATCGAGCTGACCTACATCCGTGCGCAAGGCGCGGGTGGGCAGAATGTCAACAAGGTGTCCAGCGCCGTGCACCTGCGCTTCGACATCCCGGCCTCATCGTTGCCCGAGTTTTACAAAGAGCGGCTGCTGGCGCTGCGGGACAGTCGCATCACCGGTGACGGCGTGTTGATCATCAAGGCCCAGCAATACCGCACGCAGGAGCAGAACCGTGCTGACGCATTGGCGCGTCTTGCCGAGTTGGTAATCGCTGCCGGCAAGACCGAGAAGAAACGCCGCCCCACCAAGCCGACCCTCGGCTCGAAGACCCGCCGCCTTGAAGGCAAAGCCAGGCGGAGCACCGTCAAGGCGGGGCGGGGCAAGGTGGAGTTTTAGTGCGGGTGGTGGAACGTTGCTGACAAGTGTCGGTATCGCCTGAGTGAACAATGACAGTGGCTGTTGGTTGGGGCCATGGGGCTGCTAGGCAGCCCATCGCAGGCAAGCCACCGAGATTGCGTCTTGCCAGAAGGTTTCGCCGATCACTTGATCAGCGGCACACCACTCAACGTCTGCAACTCGTCAAAGTCGATATCCGCACAGATCTCGACCACTTTCAGCCCTTCTGGCGTCACTTCCAGCACAGCCAAATCGGTGTAGATGCGGCTCACGCAACCAATACCCGTCAGCGGATAAGTGCACTCAG
This sequence comes from Pseudomonas monteilii NBRC 103158 = DSM 14164, assembly GCF_000730605.1. Classification (GTDB taxonomy): domain Bacteria; phylum Pseudomonadota; class Gammaproteobacteria; order Pseudomonadales; family Pseudomonadaceae; genus Aquipseudomonas; species Aquipseudomonas monteilii. Next base: position 1,134 of record NZ_BBIS01000037.1, read on the forward strand.
GTACCAGCTTGCTTTCGCCGGTCTTGGTCAGGTGGTCCATCATCACGAATACCTGGCGGGCGCCGGTGGCCAGGTCCATTGCGCCGCCTACGGCCGGGATCGAACCTTCGGCACCGGTGTGCCAGTTGGCCAGGTCGCCCTTCACCGACACCTGGAAGGCGCCCAGTACGGCGATGTCCAGGTGGCCGCCGCGCATCATCGAGAACGAGTCGGCATGGTGGAAGAAGGCACCGCCAGTCAGCAGGGTCACGTGCTGCTTGCCGGCGTTGATCAGGTCATCGTCTTCCTCGCCCGGCGCCGGGCTTGGGCCCATGCCCAGCAGGCCGTTTTCACTGTGCAGGAACACTTCCTTGTCGCCCAGGTAGTTGGCCACCAGGGTGGGTGCGCCAATGCCCAAGTTGACGTAGGCACCTTCCTGAATGTCTGCGGCCACGCGTTGGGCCATCTCGGTGCGGGAGAGCTTTTTGGTGATGGTCATGGCAGGCCTCAGACAGCGTTGGCGATCGAAGAAGCGGCAGCACCGGTAACGGCGACCACGCGCTGGACGAAGATACCCGGAGTGATGATGTGTTCCGGGTCCAGTTCACCGAGTTCGACAACCTGGTCGACCTGGGCGATGGCGGTCTTGGCGGCCATGGCCATGATCGGGCCGAAGTTGCGGGCGGCCTTGCGGTAGGTCAGGTTGCCCCAGCGGTCGCCCTTGTGCGCCTTGATCAGCGCAAAGTCGGCGTGCAGCGGCATTTCCAGCACGTACATGCGGCCGTCGATTTCACGGGTTTCCTTGCCTTCGGCCAGCAGGGTGCCGTAGCCGGTCGGCGAGAAGAACGCACCAATGCCCGAGCCTGCGGCGCGGATGCGCTCGGCCAGGTTGCCTTGCGGCACCACTTCCAGCTCGATCTTGCCGGCGCGGTACAGTTCGTCGAACACGTAAGAGTCGGACTGGCGCGGGAACGAGCAGACCACCTTGCGCACGCTGCCTGCCATGAGCAGCGCGGCCAGGCCGATCTCGCCGTTACCGGCGTTGTTGCTGATGATGGTCAGGTCGCGGGCACCGGTGGCGATCAGGCCGTCGATCAGCTCGGACGGCATGCCCGCCGTGCCAAAGCCACCGACCATGATGGTGGAACCGTCGGTAATCCCTTCCACCGCGCTGGCGATGGACTCGTACGTTTTATTGATCAAGGCGAGCTCCTGGTTGTTCCTGGAGTTGTGGTTGTCGGGCTGGCCGGAGCGCGTGACGCGATGGGGCCTGTCAGCGCTTGAAATTACTTGCTGACTTTCGCTATAGCGTGCCGCAAGATTGGGTAACAGTAGAGGGGGTTTGGCTGAATTTGTGCGATTATCGAACTGTTGTGCGATGTGCGAGCAGTTTCGGAAACTATTTGCCCCACTAAAATTGAACGTGTTATCCCTTTGTTGTTGCCCCTCGCTGGTGCGCTCTGCGCTTCTCTGCCACGGTTCTGCACTGATCAAGTGCAAACAGCTCGCGAAATCACCGAATAATCACCCCAGCCGCGTTGGCGTGCGACTTGCTATCAAATTGCCATTCGATGTCGCGTATGGTGAAGATAATGTCGCTTTCCAGTGGTTCGATGCAGTTGTCGTCGCGTGAGAAGGGCTGGCTGCCGTGGTTTGGTAAAACCGGCAAATTCAGCATGGGCTGGTCCTGCCGCCTTAACCGGGCCAGTTACCCGCAGCTCGAGCAAACCTTCGAAGCCATCGCCCACACCCGTGTGCAGTTGCTGCATGAGTGGGCGTGCGAGCAGTGGGAGCATCTGGCCGAGCTGGCCGATCAACTGGCGCCCGGGCTCGCTCAAGTCGATAGCGCGATGTTGCGCAGCACGCTGGCCCAGGCCGAGGACTTTTCCGAACTGTTTGTCGTCGATGCCCACGGCACTGTCATCGCTTCGACCTGGCCCCAGCGTGGCACACCGCGTATCGAGCATATGTCAGCCCTGGCACAAGGGCTGAAAGCCCCCTTCCTGCACGGGCCCTACAGCGACCCGCTGACCTTGCAGATCGGCCCGTCATCCTCGCGCTTTCACGACGAAGTCACGCTGATGTTCTACCAGCCCCTCAGGTACGCGGGCAAAGTGCTCGGTTGCCTGTGCGGCCGGGTGCCCAACGACGTGCTGGGCGATCTGATCCAGCGCGAGGCCGGGCATATTTACCCCGAGTCGGGTGACAACTACCTGTTCATGGCGCAATCGCGCTTCGACCTTGCCATTCAGCCTGGCACCGCGCTGTCCCGCTCGCGGTTCGAAGACGCCACCTTCACCCATGGCGAAAACCTCAAAAGCGGCGTGCGCACGCCCTGGACCACGGTGCAGGTGCAGCGCCATACCGAACTGGAACTGCGCTTCACCGACCCCTCCACGCGGGAACTGCACCCTGGCGTAAGGGAGACGATAAGGCGTGGTGAAAACCTGTTCGTGACCTACCCCGGTTATTCGGATTATCGCCACGTGCCGGTGGTGGGCAAGGGCGTAACGTTCCAGTTGCCGGGCTCACTCGACCGCTGGGGCATGATGTGCGAGGCAGACCTGGAGGAGGTCTACCGCAGGCGCTCGCTGAGCTACGGTTTGATGAAGCCCTATGTGGCGATCATGGCGGGCCTGTTCGGCTGCAACTACCTGGTGCAGCACTGTGCAGGCCTGCCGCAAGGGCTGAACGACGCGATCGAGGCCGCGAGCATGCTCGGCGCCACGTTGCTGTTCGGTGTGCTCGGGCCCAAGCGCCTGGCGGCCAGGCTGAATGGCATGAGCGGCGTGCTGCGCACCATCGCCGAGGGAGAAGGCAACCTGCGCCAGCGCCTGGACACCAGCACTTTGGCCAACGACGAAAGCGGCGACATGGCGCGCTGGATCAACAGCTTCATCGACCGCCTGGACGCGGTGGTGGGGCAGGTGGTCAAGGCCAGCCGTACCGTCGGCAGCACCAACCAGATGATGCTCGGGCGCAGCCAGGAAGCCAGCGTGAGCTCCGCCGATGTGGCCGACGCCGTACACCAGATGATGATCATCATGGAAGAGCAGCTTGGCGAGTTGCAGCAGGCTTCGGTCAGTGCCGAGCAGATGAAGCAGGCCATGGACGAAGTGGTCAGCCGCGCGCGCGAGCAGTACCTGGCGGTGCAGGCGGGCGCGCAGTCGATCCGCGATGTGGTGGCGCGCTCGTCGTCCAGTGTGCAGCGGCTCGACAGCCGCATGGTCGAGATCGACAACATTACCGGGTTGATCAGCGAAATCACCAACCAGACCAACCTGCTGGCGCTCAATGCCGCCATCGAGGCGGCGCGCGCCGGGGAGCATGGCCGTGGCTTTGCAGTGGTGGCCGACGAAGTGCGTAGCCTGGCCGCGCGTACCTCGCGTGCCGCCGACGATATTCGCCATATGGTCGAAAGCCTGCAGGGCGAAACCCGTCAGGCCGTAAGCTTCATGGAGCAGGGCGTGCAGGACGTCGACAACAGTCTGCGCCTCGCCGAGGACGCCTCTTCGGAAAATGTGCAACTGCACCAGGCGGTGGAGGGCATGTTCGCCATCATCCAGCAGCTCAACCGGCGCAGTGTGGAATACGGCAAGACCATCGACCAGGTCAACCAGTCCTCCAGCGAGATGCGCCAGACAGCAGTGGTGCTGCAGAGCAGTGCGCAGAAGGTGAAAGTGGATGCCGGCAAGTTGCAGAAGCTGGTGGGGCAGTTCGAAGTCAGCGATGATGGCGCACGGGGCGCTGTCCCGATCTCTGCTTAGTACACCTGGAAGACTACATGAACAAACTGATCCTCCCTGTCGCCATCTTCGTAAGCGTAATTGCCGCTGGGAAGGCATCCGAGCACTTCGGCCTGGAAGGGGGCTGGAAAATAGGCGTGTTGTGTCTGGTGGCAGGTGCTGTTCAAATCGTGGTGACGCGTTTTCAACGCGCACCCCGCAAAAACGCTCAATCGTAAGCCCTGGACATCACTCGTGCGCACGCACAAAGCGCACCTCGCATCAGGGCAATGCCTAATGCACGCCTGCTTCAGGCATCATGCAGCAAGCCCCATTCCAAAAGCTGAACCCGCCAAATGTCAGAATCCACCAACCCCAATCGCGCCATCTACGACCTGGACATGCTCCGCACCGTGGTCATGGTGGCCGACTGCGGCAGTTTCACCACCGCCGCAGCCCGCCTGCATTCCACCCAGTCCACGGTCAGCCAGAAGGTGCGCCGGCTGGAGGAACTGGTCGGCCAGCAACTGCTAGACCGCAGCAACCGCGAAGTGCACCCGACCGACGCCGGTGAAACCCTGCTGCGTTACGCACGGCATTTGCTGGCGGTGAGTAATCAGCTGACCGAGGCCATGTCGGGTGGGGTGACGGTGACCGTGCGCATCGGCCTGCCGGACGATTTTGTCGCGGGCAAGACGATGCAGGCGTTGGCGGCGTTCAACCGGCGTAATCCGACGGTAAAGCTGGAAATTACCGGTGGCCTTAGCCGTGACCTGATGAGCACCTATGATCGGGGCGAACTGGACCTGGTGTTGATCAAGCAACGGCGGCACAGCCGTGAGGCCAATGCTTGCCAGCCAGAGCGTATCGAGTGGATCGACAGTGCGCAGTACCCGTGCTTTGCCCAGGACCCGATTCCGCTGGTGACCTTCCCGCCGCGTGGGCTGTACCGCGATGACATGATCAGTGCGGTCGAGGCCATGGGGCGCAGTTGGCGCATTGCATTCACCAGTTCGAGCCTGGCAGGGATTCAGGAGGCGGTGGCCAATGGGCTGGGGGTGAGCCTGTTGCCATCGCGGGTGGTTGCGGCGGGGCATCGGGTGCTGGGGGTGGAAGAAGGGTTCAAGCCGATCAAAGTGTTTGAGGCGGCGATTTTTCATCGGCCTACGGCGGATCCGATGGTTATGGCGTTGGCCGAAATTCTGATAGGTATTTTGCGGGCAGAGGGAGAGTAAATCTTGGTCTAGTGGCTGTCAGTCAGGGCCATGGGGCTGCATGGCAGCCCCAGGATTTTTGCCTGTCAGTGGCGGCGTAGTTCGGCAGCAAACTGCGCAGCCTTCAACTGCAACTGCGCAGGCCCGCCCCAGAACGCCCCGTGGCGCACGATCACCCGCTCATGAATGGCAGCCGCCACCGCCGCAGCGGCATTCGGTGCCTTGAACAGGATGAAGCTGGCTTCATTACCCACCTGCAAGCCGTAGTCCTGTTTACCCATCACGCCGGCACCCGCCTCGGTCGCCATGTGCAACGCTACCCGCAGTTCCTCGTCGGTGTTGAAGCCTGAGCGGTAGCTGACCAGCATAGCCCGTTGCAGCATGTCGCCGTTGCCGTAGGGCCACCAGGCATCCTGGATGTTGTCGTTGCCGGTAAACACCCGCACGCCGCCGTTACGCAGGCGCAGGACGGGGGGAAAAGCATGCTCGCCGGGGGCGTTGGTCATGATGGAAATGCCGGCGCCAGCCAGCACTTCGGCGGTGCGGTCGACCACGGCATCGGATACGTCGCCCAGCCCATAGGCGTGGCTGACCGCCACCAGGCCTTGCATGCCCAGTGCCTGGGTGCGGGCGGCGATGCGTTCGAGTTGGGCGATACAGATATCGCCAGGCTCATGCAGGTGGATGTCGACCTTCACGCCATGTCGGTCGGCGATGCCGAACACGATGTCGAGCTGGCCATCGGCATCGCCATCAAGGGTGGTCGGGTCGATGCCGCCGACCACCTGCACGCCTTCGCGGATGGCCGCTTCCATCACTTCAGCAGTGCCGGGGCAGGTCACCACGCCGGCCTGGGGGAAGGCCACCAGTTGGATGTCGAGCAGGTCTTTCCACATGTCCCGGGCTTCGAGCATGGCATGCAGGTTGGTAAGGCCGGTGGTGGCGTCCACGTCCACATGGCAACGCATGGCCAAGGTGCCAAACGAGGCAGCCTGGCGCATCAGCGCATCGGCGCGCTCGACGATGGGCGGGGCGCCGGCCAGTTCGCGTTTTTCCACGGCCAGGCGTTCGCGCAGGCTGGCCACGGGTTGGTGCGGGTGCCAGCGGTCACCGACGAAGCTTTTGTCCAGGTGGATGTGGCCATCGACAAAGCCCGGCAGCGCCAGCAGGCCTTCGAGGTCGATGGTTTCGCGGGCGGGCGTGCTGGCGCGTTGCGGGCCGATGTGGCTGATGCGGCCATTGCTTACGGCAATGTTCAGAGGCAAGCCATCGGCGTCGATGGCGTTGATGAACTCACGGTCGTTCATGGTTGGGCCTTTTTTACTAACGGCTTGGGTGACGTACCACGGTAGGGCGGATGCGGGCATGTCTCCAATTAATTATCAGGATCGACAGCAGTGCGTTTCTGGATACAGGCAGTGGAGGTTGGCCTGCATTAAAAAGCCCACTGAAGTGGATTCCGATAATTAACTTTCAAAGCCTTCGATCTGGGCACAGGATTGATCGCGTGACCCGTCCGACCGCTTGCTGCGGCGTGTTCCGGGCACGTCATCACACACAATAAAAACAAATGCCGTGTCGGAGTCCTTCCATGATCAATGATTCCAAGCTGCTGCGTGCCGCCTTGATTTTCATTGCCTGTACTTCATTCATCGTCTGTGGTGTGCAACCCATTTTCATGGGGTTGGTCACGGAACAACTGAGCCTGTCGCTCGATCAGCAGGGCTGGGTGCTGTCAGTGTCGTACTACATGGCGCTGATCACCACCAACGACCCGACCGGCAAGCTGACGCCGCTGGTCAGTATTACGTTGATGGGGGCGGCTGCCGCGACGCCGGCACTGATTGCCACGCTGGTGGAGGGCTCAAACCAGCAGTTGATATTCCTGTTGGGGACGGGGGCGCTGGTCATTGCCTTTGCTGTGACGTGCCTGGGGGCAGGGAGCAAGGTGGCTTGCTGAGCATCGCCCCTGATACAGCCACTGCCAGGCTTCAGCCCCTGGCAATGGGCTCCGGCAAGCCTTTCACGCCTGGGTTCAATGCGAACACGCCGCCGGCCAGTGGCTGGTCGCTCAGATCGATGCCTTGTGGGCAAATCGACGTCACGAACAGCGTATCCAGCTGCGGGCCGCCGAATGCGCACATGGTCGGTTTCTTCACCGGTAGCGGCAGAGCGCGGTCCAGTTTCCCTTCGGGGGTGAAGCGCAGTACCTGGCCGGCATCGATCGCGCAGATCCAATAGCAACCTTCGGCATCCACCGCGGCCCCGTCCGGTCGGCCGGCGTGCTGGTTCATGTCGACGAAGATTCGGCGGTTGTGCGGTGTGCCGCTGTCGATGTCGTAGTCGAAGGCCCAGATCAGCTGGACGCTTGGGTGTGAGTCGGAGATATACAGTGTTTTGCCGTCCGGGCTGAAGGCCATGCCGTTGGGCACGATCAGCTTGTCCAGTCGTGCTTGCAATGGGTTTACCGTTGCGTCTGCCGTCGCGTCATATCGGTAAAGTGCTCCCACCGGCTCGGCGCCCATGTTTGTTTGCATCGTACCGGCCCAAAAGCGCCCTTGGCGGTCACAGCGCCCGTCATTGAAGCGCATGCCGGGCCTGGCGTGTTCGACACTGGCACGTTTGTCGGCCAGCAGGCGGCCGTCTGCCTGAGGGGTGAGGTGGAAGATCCCGCTCTCCTGGGCTCCCAGCCAATGGCCTTGGTGGCTGCGGACAATGCAGCCCAGCATTTCGTCTGCGGTCCAGTGAGTTGTCTGGCCGTCTATCTGCCAGCGGTGCAGACGACCTGCCGGTATATCCACCCAGTACAAGGCATTTTCCTGCGGGTGCCAGACCGGGCTCTCGCCCGTGGCATTGCGTACGTCGATGATCAGTTCGGCTGTCATGGAAGCAGTCTGCGCTCTGTCAGGGTTCAGTCGCCAAAAGGGCCGGCAGCGGTGAAGGCGCCACCTTGCAGCTGGGCCGTCGGGTCATTTGCTGCGGGTTTTGGCTGCTGCTCCAGGGCCGGGCGGAAGCGTTCGGCGCTGTCCTTGGGGTTGAAACCCAGGTGTGCGGCGTGGCGGTTGTTCCACCACAGGTCGCGGTTGGCCGAGACGCCATACACCACGGTGTGGCCAACGTTCTCGGCCAGCAATGCGCGCTCCACCAGGTGTGCCAGGTCTCCGTAGCTCAGCCAGGTGGACAACATGCGCACATTGCGGGGTTCGGGGAATGAAGAGCCGATGCGCAGGCTGACCGTTTCGATGCCGTAGCGATGGAAGTAGAACGTCGCCAGGTCTTCGCCGTAGGCCTTCGACAGCCCGTAATAGCAGTCTGGCCGGCGCGGCGAATGCGCATCCACTTGTTCGTCCTGGGGGTAAAAGCCGGTGACATGGTTGGAGCTGGCAAACACCACGCGTTTTATGCCGTGCTTACGGGCGGCCTCGTAGATGTGGAAGGTGCCAACGATGTTGGCTTGCAGAATCTCTTCGAAGGCACGCTCGGTGGAGATGCCGCCCAGGTGCACGATGGCGTCTACATCCTTGGCCAGGGCCAGTACGCCGGCCTTGTCCGCCAGGTCGCAATTGATGGTTTCTTCATGCTCGCCCGTAGCTGTTGCCATGGGGCTGATGTCCGATGCGCGCACGAAGGTGGCGTGCGCTTGCAGTGCTTCGCGAAGCACTTGCCCGAGCCCGCCGGCGGCACCGGTGAGCAGCAGGCGGTTGAAGGGTTTGCGTGTAGTCGTGGTCATTGTATAGAGGCCTTTTACTGAAACGGCATCAAGGTGCCGTGCGGGAACGACACCGGCATGGGCGGGCGGTTGCCCTTACAGGAAGTTGTATTGGATACCCAGGCGCCAACGGGCCTGGCGATCGTCCGTGTAGCTGTTGACCTTGATGTCACCCACTTCCATGAACGGTGCCCACTGCTTGTTGAGCTTGTACTTGATGATCAGGTTCTGCTCGTAGTCGCGCTTCTTGTTGTCGTAGCGGATGTAGTCGGTGGTGAAGTGGATGTACTGGTACTCGAATGCCCACGGGCCGCTGGGGGTGTAGCCGAGCCAGCCTTCAAGGCGGGTGGTGTTCTGGTCGTCCTTGGCGCGGTCAGCCTTGCTGTGGTCGACCTGATCCCGGTCGAGGCTACGTGCGTCATGGCGCACGCGGGTGGCGACATACCAGGTGTCGCTGAGTTTGTAGCTGTACTTCAAGCCGAATTTGTAGGTAGTCGCATCCTTGGAACTGTCCATCTGGAAGGCGGGGGTCCAGGTCGACTTGGGGCTGGTCTTGTAGTTGTAGTCCACGGTGAACTCGTGGCCGTTGTTGACCATGTTGTCGTAGGCGACGTCTTCGCGGTCGCCGGCAGTTTTGTATTTGATTTCTGCGGCAAACCCCAGGCCGCTGTCCTTGCGGTAACTCAGCTTTATCCGGTCGGAGTGAATGCTGTCGTCTTCGGTGAAGCCGTGCCGGTAGTTGATGCTGGCGGAGTCCGCGCAGGCGTAGAACGACAAGCCGAGCGTACTGGCGGCGATGAGGCGGCGAAGTGTGATGTTCATGCGATCTCTTTTTTTGTTTTTGTTGAGGACGTGATGAGGCGTGTGAGCAAGGTGGGGTGAGGTGGTGAGCGCTCCGTGATTTTTCAAATAAGTTATCGTACGACTGTGAGGCTGTCTACGGATTATTGAAATGTTGTCTGATCACTTGTCTGGATGGCTCTATCCCGGTGTTTTTGGCAATTGAAAAGCCTTTGGTTGGGGGGCTAATGATTGTCATGAGCACCATGAATCGGGGTTTTTTGCGACTTTAAAGTCGTGCTTTTCAAATGTTGTATGATGACGTAGGATGGCCTCCAGAGCGTGACTCACCCGCCACAAATCCAATAAGAAGGCTCAGACGTCCATGATCATTACTGCTGTAAACGTCCAGGTGTTTTCCTACCCCACGCGCCGCGCCGTAGACAGCGCCGGCCATGCCCACCCAGGTGATGTGACCCAGGCCAGAATGGCCCTGCTGCGCATCAGGACCGAGTGCGGCAGCGAAGGCTATGCGCTGGGTGCGCCCGAACTCATTCGCCCTTATGTGCTGGATAACTTCGTGCGCAAGGTGCTGGTTGGCGCCAATGCCTTCGACCGTGAAAAAATCTGGCACGACCTGGCCCACTGGCAGCGCGGCAGCGCCAGCCAGCTGACTGACCGCGCCCTGGCGCTGGTCGAGCAGGCACTGTGGGACTGGGCCGGGCGCAAGCTGAACCTGCCGGTGCACAAGCTGATTGGTGGCTACCGCGACAAGGTGCCGGCCTATGGCTCGACCATGTGCGGTGATGAGTTGCCGGGCGGCCTGTCGACGCCGGAGGAGTACGGTCGCTTCGCCGAAACCCTGGTCAAGCGCGGCTACAAGGCCATCAAGCTGCACACCTGGATGCCACCGGTGTCGTTCGCGCCCAGCGTGAGCATGGACATCAAGGCATGCGCCGCCGTACGCGAGGCCGTGGGGCCGGACATCGCGCTGATGATCGATGGCTATCACTGGTACAGCCGTACCGAAGCCCTCACCATCGGCCGCGCCCTGGAAAAGCTCGACTTCGCCTGGTTCGAAGAGCCGATGATGGAAGATTCCGCCGAGTCCTACGCCTGGCTGGCCGGGCAGCTGGACATCCCGGTGCTTGGCCCGGAAAGCCTCGGTGGCAAGCATCTGAGCCGGGCCAGCTGGGTGAAGAACGATGTGTGCGACATCCTGCGAGCGGGGGTTGCCGGTGTGGGGGGCATTGCACCGTGCCTGAAGGTTGCGCACATGGCCGAATCATTCGGCATGGATTGCGAGATCCATGGCAACGGTGCCGCCAACCTGGCGGTCGTGGGGGCGATCAAGAACTGCACCTGGTACGAGCGCGGCCTGCTGCACCCGTACCTTGACTATGACGAGGTACCTGCCTACCTCAAACGCCTGGTCGACCCGATGGACGAAGACGGTTTCGTGCACCTGTCGAACTTGCCGGGCCTGGGTGAGGACATCGACTTCGACTACGTCGAAACCAATACGCTGCAGAGCTTCTGATTCGTCATGGCGGCACGCGTCGCTGCGTGCCGCCCGAGCGTCCAATAACTATAAAAAGGCGATCTCACATGAGCGTTATCCCCACACTCTGGGCGGGGGTCTTTGCTGCGTCTCTGGCGCTGACCTCGGTACCTGCTGCTTTCGCGAAAACCCCGGCAGATCAGTTGATCGTCGGCATGAGCATGATCAATCTACTGTCCCTCGACCCGGCGGCGGCCACCGGGCTGGATGTGTCCGAGGTCAATGCCAACCTCTACGACATGCTGCTGGTGCAGGACGTGCGTCAGCCGGACCGACTGCTGCCGGCGCTGGCTGAAAGCTGGCAGGTCAGCGATGACCGCAAGACCCTCACGTTCAACCTGCGCAAGGGTGTGACGTTCCAGTCCGGTAACCCGCTAAGTGCCGAGGATGTCGCCTGGTCGCTGCAGCGTGTACTCAAACTCAACCTGGCCTTGGCGTCGACCTGGAAGGCCTACGGGTTTTCGGCGGGCAATGTCGACCAGCACATGCGCGCTGTCGATGACGCTACTTTCGTCATCGAGCTGCCACGGCCGACTGACCCGTTGCTGGTGCTCAATACCCTGGCTACCTCGCCCAGCGCTTTCATCCTCGACCGCAAGGTGGTGCAGCAGCACCAGAAGGGCGATGACATGGGCGGTGCCTGGCTGACCACCCACGCGGCGGGCAGCGGGCCGTTCGCGCTCAAGGAGTGGCGCGCCAACGATGTCATCCTGATGAACCGTTTTGACGGGTACTGGGGCGGCCCGGCCAAGCTCAAGCGCATCGTCATGCGCAACATGACCGAGTCGCAGTCACTGCGCTTGATGGTGGAGCGGGGTGACCTGGACCTGGCCAAGGGCATGTCCGCGCCAGACATCGAGGCGCTGGAGAAGTCTGACAACGTTCGCACCCAGACCGTGCAGCGCGGGACCCTGTACTACGTGGCCCTCAGCGTGAAGAACAAGCCCTACGACGATGTGCGCGTACGCCGGGCAGTGCGTTCGCTGATCGACTATCAAGGCATCAACCAGACGGTGATGCCGCACTATGGCCAGCTCAATCAGCGCCCACTACCGCTTGGCCTGCCAGCACGGCTGGATGATCCGGGCTATGCCCTGAACGTGGCCGAAGCAAAAAAGCTGCTGGCCGAAGCCGGTTACCCCGAGGGTTTCAAGACCACCATCCGCGTGCTCACCGAGCCGCCCTTCATCAACATTGCGTCCAGCCTGCAGTCGACCCTGGCCCAGGCCGGTATCAAGGCCACCATCGTCACTGGTACCGGCAACCAGATCTACGGCGCCATGCGTGAGCGCAGCTTCGACATCCTGGTCGGGCGCGGTGGTGGTGGCGCTGAGCGGCACCCGCATTCAAGCCTGCGCACCCTGGTGTACAACCCGGACAACCGTGACGAAGCCAAGCTGAGCAACTTCCAGGGCTGGCGTACCTCGTTCTACAGCCCCGAGCTGAACCGCCTGATCGAGCAGGCGGAAGTCGAGCCCGACAAGGCGCAGCAGCTGGCTCAGTACCAGCAAATCCAGAAAACCCTGGACGAGCAGGTGGGGGGCATCCTGCCTGTGTCGCAGATGACCGACACCGTAGTGCTCTACCACGATGTGCAGGACTACCAGGGCCATACCGCGGCCACCACCCGTTACAAAGACGTCTACAAGTCGCGTTGAGGCAAAGCCTGCGTGATTGGTGAATGCTTTTTCAGGAGCTTGTTATGTGTGCTTCGACTGCCTCTGTAATGGGTGCCCGTGTCTCGGGCACCGCTCGCCGGGCCAGCACGGTGCTGGTGACTTTGCTTGGCCTGCTGGCGCTGACGTTCTTCATCGGACGGGTCATGCCGCTGGACCCGGTGCTGGCAGTGGTCGGCCCGGATGCCGACAGCTCCACCTACGACCAGGTATACCGGGCGATGGGCCTGGACAAACCGATCTGGGTCCAGTTCGGGCTGTACCTGAACGACTTGCTACACGGTGATTTCGGCAATGCGCTGCTCACCGGCCACCCGGTGCTCGAAGACATCAAACGCGTCTTCCCGGCCACCATTGAACTGGCGACCCTGGCAATCCTGTTCGGCGTGCTGATCGGCCTGCCGTTGGGGGTGGTCGCGGCCAGTAACCAGGGCCGGGTCGGCGACCACGTGGCGCGGGTGATTACCCTGTTCGGCTATTCCACGCCCATCTTCTGGGTCGGCATGATGGGGCTGCTGGTGTTCTACGCCTGGTTGGGCTGGGCAGGTGGGGCAGGGCGAATCGACCTGGCCTATGACGGCATGGTCGATGAGGTTACCGGCCTGCTGCTGATCGACACGGCGCTGGCGCGTGACTGGGAGGCCTTCACCAGCGCGTTGCGCCATATCGTCCTGCCGGCGTTGATCCTGGGGCTGAACTCGGTGGCCTACATCAGCCGCATGACCCGCAGCTTCATGCTCGAGCAGCTGTCGCAGGAATACATCATCACCGCCAGGGTCAAGGGGCTGTCACGCCGCCAGGTGGTCTGGAACCACGCTTTCCGCAACATCCTCGTGCAGTTGCTCACGGTGGTCGCCCTGGCCTATGGCTCGTTGCTGGAGGGGGCGGTGCTGATCGAAACCGTATTTGCCTGGCCCGGTTTCGGTCAGTACCTCACCAGCAGCCTGATGCTCGGTGACATGAACGCGGTGATGGGCTGCGTGTTGATCATCGGCCTGATCTTCGTCGCACTCAACCTGATCAGCGATGCCCTGTACAAGGTGTTCGATCCCAGGACCCGCTAGCCCCCAATCAGCGTGAACACATTGAATAACTATAAAAAGAAGGATGCCCCATGAAGACTGTATTCCCGCCGCTGCGCATGGCTGTGCTGGGCGCGGTGCTGCTGCTCGGCCCGCTCGCTGCGGTGCAGGCGAAAACCCCTGCCGACCAGTTGATCGTCGGCATGAGCATGGTCAACCTGTTCTCCATCGACCCGGCCAACGCGCCCGGCCTGGATGCCTCTGGCATCAATGCCAACCTCTACGACACGCTCATCAAGCGCGACCAGGGCAACCCGGAGAAGCACCTGCCACAACTGGCCGAACGCTGGGACGTCAGTGAAGACGGCAAGCAGATTACCTTCCGCCTGCGCACTGATGTCACGTTCCATTCCGGCAACCCGCTCACTGCCGAGGATGTGGCCTGGTCGCTGTACCGGGTGATGAAGCTCAACTATGGCTTGGCCACCACCTGGAAGGCCTACGGCTACAGTGTCGAAAACATTCAAACGCTGATCCGCGCGACCGACAGCCATACCTTGGTGATCGACCTGCCGCAGCCGGTAGACCCTTTGCTGGTGATCGACTCGCTGGCCGTGTCACCCAGCGCTGTGGTGGTCGACCGCCAGCAAGTGCTCGAGCATGAGAAGAACGGTGACCTGGGCGCGGCCTGGCTGGTCACCAACGAAGCCGGCAGCGGGCCGTTCACCCTGACCAAATGGAGCGCCAACGATGCGCTGGTGATGACCCGCTTCGACGGTTACTGGGCAGGCCCTGCCAAGATGAAACGGGTGCTGGTGCGTCACATGACCGAGTCGCAGTCGCTGCGCCTGATGCTCGAACGCGGCGACCTGGACCTGGCCTACGGCATGGCGGCGCCGGATATCAAGGCCATTGAAAGCTCGGACAAACTCCAAGTGCAGGCTCTGCAGCGCGGCACCCTGTACTACGTGGCAATGAGCATGAAGCAGCCGGAGTTTGCCAACCGCAAAGTCCGCGAAGCGGTGCGCAACCTGATCGACTACCAGGGCCTGGACCAGCAGGTGATGCCGCATTACGGCAAGCTCAACCAGCAACCGATGCAGCTTGGGCTCGAGGCCCGGTTGCCAGACCCTGGCTACAAGCTGGATGTGGCCAAAGCCAAGGCACTGCTGGCCGAGGCGGGCTACCCACAAGGTTTCAGCACAACCATCCGCACGCTGTCCGAACCGCCCTTCATCGATATCGCCGCACGCATGCAGTCGACCCTGGCCGAAGGTGGCATCAAGGCCAGTATCGTCACCGGTACCGGCAACCAAGTGTATGGCGCCATGCGCGCCCGCAACTTTGAAATGATCGTGGCGCGGGGCGCCGAGCGTTACCCGCACCCGTATTTCAGCCTGCGCACCTTCGTCTACAACCCCGACAACAGTGACAGCGCTGGCTTGCCCAACTTCCAGGGCTGGCGCGCGTCGTTCTTCAGCCCCCCGCTGAATGACCTGATCGACCGGGTAGGTGTCGAGCGCGATGCGGCCAAACGCCTGGGCATGTACCAGCAGGCGCAGAAGCTGTACGACGAGGAGGTGGGGCCGATCATGATGATTTCCCAGATGACCGACACCGCCGTGAGCGCAGCCGACGTCAAGGGCTTCAGCGGCGATGACGCCGAAGCCACCCGCTACCTGGGCGTCTACAAGCAACGTTGAGAACCGCCTGGGGCACCTGTGGGTACCCCGAGTGGCCATGATTCCACATCGAGAACATGCCGATGATTGCCAACATCTCTTCTACCGAAACCACCGCCAAGCGGCAGGCCGACGCCCCCGCGTCCAGCCTTGAGGCCCTTGGCAAAAGCAGCCTTCGGGTGCTGCGCCTGCTGGTGCGCAACCCGATGACCCTGGCAGGCCTGCTGGTGGCCTTGCTGCTGGTCGTGGTGGCGGCGTTCGCGCCGTGGATCGCCACCCACGACCCGGTCATCCAGAACCTGGCCAACGCCTTGCAGGCACCCAGCGCCGCGCACTGGTTCGGCACCGACGAATACGGACGGGACATCTTCAGTCGGCTGGTCTACGGTGCCCGCATCACCCTCTACATCATCGCCCTGGTGACGATCATCGTCGGCCCCATCGGGCTGTTCATCGGCACGGTGTCGGGCTATTTCGGCGGCATTGTCGATACCGTGTTCATGCGCGTCACCGACATTTTCATTTCGTTCCCCAGCCTGGTGCTGGCGCTGGCCTTCATCGCTGCACTGGGCCCTGGCCTTGAGCATGCGGTGGTGGCTATCGCGTTAACCTCCTGGCCACCGATCGCACGGCTGGCCCGCGCCGAAACCCTGTCGCTGCGCAAGGCCGACTTCGTGGTGGCCGTCGAGCTGCAGGGCGCGTCGTCGACCCGCATCATCCTGCGCCACATCGTGCCGATGTGCCTGTCGTCGGTGATCATCCGCCTGACCATGAACATGGCCGGCATTATCCTCACGGCGGCGGCGCTGGGCTTCCTCGGCCTGGGTGCGCAGGCGCCGTTGCCGGAGTGGGGGGCGATGATCTCCACGGGGCGGCGCTACATGCTCGAATGCTGGTGGCTGGTAGCGGTACCCGGTGCGGCAATCATGCTGGTGAGCCTGGCGTTCAACCTGCTGGGCGATGGCCTGCGGGACATTCTCGACCCGCGTAGCGAATAACCGGAGGCTTTATGTCAGCGCTCAAACTCAATGTCGAATCGCTCAATGTGCGCTTCGTCAACGGCAAGAAAGTGATGCACGCGGTGCGTGACGTGTCGTTCACCCTGGGCCGGGAAAAGCTCGCCATCGTCGGTGAGTCCGGCTCGGGCAAGTCCACGGTTGGCCGCAGCTTGCTCAAGCTGCACCCTGGCAGCGCGCAGATCACCGCAAAAGCCCTGCAGTTCGGCGATGTCGACCTGCTCAGTGCCAGCGAAAAGGCCATGCAGAAAATCCGCGGCCAGCGTATTTCGATGATCATGCAAGACCCCAAGTACTCGCTCAATCCGGTGGTGCGCGTTGGCGACCAGATTGCCGAGGCCTACCTGGCACACCACAGGGCCAGCCGCAGCGAGGCCCGTGAACGGGTGCTGCAGATGCTCGACAAGGTGCATATCCGTGACCCGAAGCGCGTCTACAACCTTTATCCGCATGAGGTGAGCGGCGGCATGGGCCAGCGCATCATGATCGCGATGATGGTCATCACCAACCCGGAAGTGATCATTGCCGACGAACCGACCTCGGCGCTGGATGTGTCGGTACGCCAGCAGGTGCTCAACGTGCTCGAAGAGCTGGTGGTAGAGCAGCAGATGGGGCTGATTTTCGTCAGCCACGACCTGAACCTGGTGCGCAATTACTGTGACCGGGTGCTGGTGATGTATGCCGGGCGCGTGGTGGAGTCGCTGGCGGCCAGTGACCTGCACCGTGCCGAACACCCCTACACCCGAGGCCTGCTGGCCGCCTTGCCAAGCATGGACAACCGCCGCCCGCGTTTGCCTGTGTTGCAACGCGACCCGCTGTGGCTCTCCTGCTGAGGTAACTGACCATGTCCATGATCCAAGCACACGCGTTGAACCTGAGCTTTGGCGTTGGCGCCGCGCTCAACCAGGTGCTGCACAATGTCGACCTGAGTGTCGAAGATGGCGAGTCATTTGGCCTGGTAGGGGAGTCCGGCTCTGGCAAGACCACGGTGCTGCGCTGCCTGGCCGGCCAGTACCGGCACTGGAGCGGGGCCCTGAGCATCGACGGTGTACCGTTGCAGCACAAGCTTCCCAAGGAGCACTTTCGCAAGGTGCAGATGGTGTTCCAGGACCCCTATGGCTCGCTGCACCCGCGCCATACCATCGACACTGCACTGCGCGAGCCGTTGGTGATCCACGGCATGGATGAGCGCAACGATCGCATCAACGACATCCTCATCAAGGTAGGCCTCAACGACAGCTACCGTTACCGCTACCCGCACCAGTTGTCTGGCGGCCAGCGTCAGCGGGTGGCTATCGCCCGGGCGTTGATCCTTGAGCCCAGGGTGCTGTTGCTCGATGAGCCCACGTCGGCCCTCGATGTGTCGGTGCAGGCAGAGATCCTCAACCTGCTGTCGGACCTGCGTCAGCGCGAGAAGCTCACCTACCTGATGGTGACTCACGACCTGGGCGTGGTCAGCCACCTGTGCGACAAGGTCGCTGTGATGCAGCAGGGGCGTATCGTCGAGCAACTGGACTGTCAGGCACTGAGCCAGGACCAGGCCACCCACGATTACACCCGAATGCTGGTGCAAGCCAGCCGCGACTTCAGCGCCGACGCCGCCCCGGCCATGTCGGCCTGAACCCGGCAATTACAAGGAAGACAAGAACATGCCGAATGCCAACCCTGCGCCCGTTTGGCGGGTGCGTGCTGCCGTGGCTGCCCTGGCCATGGGCAGCAGCTTGCCACTGTGGGCCGTAGAGGCCCCTGCAAAGGTCCAGGTGCCGACGCTGGCCTACGACGACCGGCAGATCATCCTGGTGTGGGAAAAGCCCGCCAGCCATGCCGAAATCGTCGACTACCACGTGTATGCCAATGGCAGATTGCTGGGGGCCAGCAACGCCAACAACGATCAAGTGTCACCGGCCAAACCCTACATTGACCGGTTCTACGAGCAGGACCTGCACAACTTCCACCACCGCATCGCCATTCACAGCTTCACCGCCCAGGGGCTTGCACCCGATACCGAGTACCGCTTCACCGTGCGCTCGGTCGATCGCCATGGCAAAGAGTCTGCTGACAGCCCCGTGGTGGTGCAGCGAACCACCGACGTACCGGCACTGTTCAACGTGCAGCGCTACGGCGCCAAGGGCGATGGCAAGGCGCTCGACACGGCTGCCATTCAGCGCGCCATCGATGCGTGCAGCAAGGGCTGCAAGGTGTTGCTGCCTGCCGGCACGTACAAGAGCGGGGCGCTCTACCTCAAGAGCGACATGACCTTGGAAATCGCCGAGGGCGCTACCCTGTTGGGTTCCGAACGTGCCGAGGACTACCCGCGCCAGGGCTATATCCAGTACCCGTATTCCACCACCGTGCGCCCGGCTTCGCTGATCAATGCCTTGCCGCGCGACCCGCATGCGCACCAGGCCTTCGAGAACATCCGCATCGTCGGCAAGGGCACCATCGACGGCAATGGCTGGAAGCGTAACCCGGACGTGGTCGACGAGCGCGGGCGAGCCTTGCCCTTCTACCTGCCCAGCGACAACACCCGCTATATGCACGACGGCGTGCTGGCCAAGGCGCAGGTGGCGCGGGCGGTGGCCGAGGGCATGAACGTCAAGGATGCCTACGGGCAGATGCGCTCGTCGCTGATCACCCTGCGCAATGTGACAAACGTGTTCTATGGCGGCTTCACGGTGGTGAACCCGGCCTATCACGGCATCATGAACCTGGAAACGCAGAATGTGGTGCTGGCCAACACCACGCACCGTACTTACGACGCCAACAACGGCGACGGTATCGAGTTTGCCAACAGTCGTGGCGCGCTGGTATTCAACAACTTCTTCGACACCGGTGACGACTGCGTCAACTTTGCCGCCGGTACCGGGGCGGATGCGGTCCACCAGAAGGCGCAGGAGGATGCCTGGATCTTCAACAACTATTTCCGCAAAGGCCATGGCATGGTCGTGGCGGGCAGCCATACCGGCGCGTGGATTCAGAACATCCTGGCAGAGGACAACGTCTCGGATGGTACCGATGCCGGGCTGCGCATGAAAAGCACCAACTTCATGGGCGGTGGTGCGCGTCACGTTACCTTCCGTGATTCGGCCATCCGCAACACAGCGAAACAGGCCTTCATCTTCACCCTGGATTACAACGACCCGAATGCCAAGCTCGATTACAAACGTTCGACGGTGGCGGGGCAGTTCCGGGATATCATGGTCAGTGACGTGAGCGTGGAAAACGCCCGCACCGCCGCCATCGAGGTGAAAGGCGATAGCGGTCATGGCGCCTGGCACCAGGGGTTGGTGTTCGAGCGGGTGCGCTTCAGTGGGCCGGCCCCGGTGAAGATCGATGGCCTGAAAGATTCGCGCTTCGACGGGCTGCGCTTCACCGATACCGGTGGCGCCAACCCTTGGCAGGTACAGGGCAGCCAAGGGCTTGCCTACACGGACGTGGAGCCCGCACCGTAGCCTCAGGCCTCGCTGTAGAATGCCTGTAACCGTTGCGCCTCCCGCAGGCGCATACGGCTGTTGCTCAGGTGCAGGTACATGGCGGCGCGCGCCGCGTCGACCTGGCGGCTGGCGATGGCGTCGTAGATCTGCTGATGTTCGGCGTTGATGCCGGCCAGGTAGGTGCTGCGGTTGCTCTGCCCGGTGTAGGCAGAGTTCATGCGCGTGCGGGGGATCATCTTGGTGCCCAGATGCTTCATGATGTCGATCAGGTACTGGTTGCCTGCGGCCTTGGCGATTTTCAGGTGGAACTGGAAATCGGCGTTGGTCGTGCTGCCGGACTTTTCCGGGCCTTGCATCAGCGCCTCCAATGCTTGCTGCAATTCTTCGAGCGCTTGCGGCGTGGCCCGTTCGGCGGCCATGCCGGCGGCTTGCACTTCAAGGCTGAGGCGGTATTCCAGCAGGTCGAGCACATCGGACAGCAGGCTGATGGTTGCCGGCCCCACGTTGAAGCTCTCCGGTGCCGGCATGTCCAGCACGAAGGTGCCTACACCGTGGCGGGTCTCGACCAGGCCCGCTGCCTGCATGCGCGACAACGCTTCGCGTACTACCGAGCGGCTGACACCTTCGGTTTCGATCAGCGTCGCTTCGGTCGGCAGCTTGTCACCACGCTTGAGTGTGCCCTCGCGCATGCGTTGGGCAAAGCGTTCGACCAGCGCTTCGGCCAGGCGGCGGGGCGGTTGGGTGGGGCTGGTGGTAGGGTCCGGCATTGCTGTGCTCTTGTGTGGGCAGCGGCCAGTATAGTGCGTTTTGGCCCCGGGCAGCGGGTATACTCCGGGCTCTTCCGTATTGCAAAGGTTCGCCCAATGGCTTCTGCCCCCCCGGAAAAACGCCTGAATCTCGCACAGCAACTGGTGCATGACCTGTCGCAGCAGATTCTCTCGGGTGAATTGCCGGCGGGTAGCAAATTGCCCACCGAAGAAGCCGTGACCAAAGCGCGGGGCGTAAGCCGTACCGTGGTGCGCGAAGCCATGTCACGGTTGCAGGCCGAAGGCCTGGTAGAAACCCGCCGTGGTATCGGCACCTTCGTGGTAGACGCCATCCCGGCAGGTGACTTCCAGAGTGCCAGCCCCGGAATGGGCGGTGCATACAACGCGGTGGCGATCATCGAGTTGCGGCTTTGCCTTGAGGTCGAGGCGGCCGCCATTGCTGCCCAGCGTGCAACCCCGGAGCAACTGGCTGCCATGCGGGCGGCGCTCGATGGGGCCGTCGATACGCAGTCTGTGCCCTGCATGCGTACCGACTTCGAGTTTCACTTGCAGATAGCCCAATGCACGGGCAACAGCTTTTTCATCGACACCATGACCCACCTTGGGCATACCTTGCTGGCCGCGGCCCAGCCAGCAGTATCAGGGGGTGATGCCGAGCAGCGGGCACTGGAAGCGCGGGAGCGCGAGCAAGTGCATGCCGCGATCACCCGCAAGGATGCCGGTGCTGCCCGTGCTGCCATGCGGCTGCATCTGATGAACTGCCTGACACGCGCTCACCAGAGGGATAAGGATTTTTAAGAGTGATCAAAGATACAACAGGTTCATTCTATGCAGTGATTGCGTAAACAGTTACGCCTATGCTGGCGTGCATATGCGAGTCTACCCATCTCGTTTAGTGCCGCTCACAGCGCATCCCGCGCCTTGCCCCGGTACACCCTCAGCACATCCGCCATCACCGCCAGCGCGATCTCCGCTGGCGACTTGCTGCCCAGGTCCAGCCCGATTGGCATGTGCAGTCGCTCTATCTGTTTGGCGGTCAACCCGCCTATCCGCTGTAATCGCTCGGCGCGCTTGGCCGAAGTGGCCGACGAGCCCATTGCGCCGATGTAGAACGCCGGGGTATGCACCGCTTCCATCAACGCCAGATCATCGATTTTCGGATCATGGGTCAATGCGACCACTGCTGTAGCCGCATGGCAACCACCCGCCGCGATAAACAGTGAGGGCAGCACCCGGTGCATCTGTGCGCCCTCTATCTCGACATGCGCCATCTCCTCACGCGGGTCGCAGGCGATGACTTCGCAGCCCAGCGTGCGGGCAATGTCGGCGCAGGCTTCGGCGACGGGCGACAGCCCGGCCAGCACCAGCCGCAGCGCGGGGCCGATGCCGATATGCACGGCGCTTTCGTCCATGCGCACGGCCACGCTGTTGTCGCCATGCAAGCTGAAATCACCTGCCGGCAAACTGACCTTGCGCGTCACCCGCTGCTGGCCCAACAGCGCCCCTTGCAGCGATTGCAGGTGTTCCAGCCATGCGCCGTCCGCCTGTCGCCGCTCCACCAGCACCACCAATACGCCACCGCAAGGCAGGCGCAAGCGCCGGCTCTGCTCCTGGCCATCGCCATAGCGCACCACCTGTGCCTGCTGGGTAAATGCACCTTGCGCCAGGTTGCCGAGAAATTCCTCTTCGACACAGCCGCCAGACAATGAACCGACCCAATCCTGCGCGCTGCGGCAAGCCAGCATCGCCCCAGGCGAGCGAGGGGCCGAGCCATAAGTGGACAACACCGTGCACAGCCACACCGTGTCCCCGGCCCTGGCCCATTGCAGGGCTTTGTCGATCACCTGCAGGTCGAGATGCTGCATGCTCCGCTACCTCGCTCATATCGTCTCAGCACAGCCGAAAAAGCCGCGCAATGGCCCAACGTCTGTGGCAGTGTTGGGTATCTGGCCAGCCCCACAGGGACCGACATGCAAACTCGCAAAACCGGTGTACGCGCCCAACAGGCCGACCGCACCCGGGACAACATCCTCAAGGCCGCGGTGAAGGTCTTCAGCAAGGAAGGCTTCACCGGTGGGCGTATCGAGCAGATCTCCACGCTGGCCAAGTCCAACGACCGGATGATCTATTACTACTTCGGCAACAAGGAGAAGCTGTTCATCAGTGTACTGGAGCACATCTACGCCAGCTTCAACCAGGCCGAAGCCAAGCTGCGCATCGACCTCGACGACCCGGAAAAAGCCCTGCGTGAGCTGGTGGCGTTCATCTGGGACTACTACGTGCGCCACCCCGAATTCGTCACCATTCTTGCCACCGAGAACCTTCACCAGGGCCAGCACGCGCGCAAGTCGCAAAACCTCAAGGCATTGTCTGGCGAGGCGGTCGGCGTGCTGCGGCCGATCATCGAGGCGGGCCAGGCCAAGGGCCTGTTCCGCAACGACATCGACATCACCCACGCCTACCTGATGATTGCCTCGCTCTGCTATTTCTATAATTCCAACCGCCATACCCTCAGCTCGTTCCTGGCCGTGGACCTGGCCGACCAGCAGGCCAAGGCCGATTGGCTGGCCTTCATCAGCGACCTGGCCCTGCGCGGGTTGCGCCGCTGACCCTCAGTGGCTGCCAGGGTTGGCGCGTATGTGCGCGGCCTTGGCTGCCAGCCCTTGCCAGGCCGGTTTGTCGGCGGCGAAGCGCTGGCGCAGGTAGGCCGCCAGGTCGGCGACCTGGCGGTCCGACAGGCTGTCCTTGAAGCCGGGCATGTAGCCAAGGTCTCGGGTTGCCGGGGTGGGTATGCCGTGCAGTACCACGCGCAGCAGGTTGTCCGGCAGGTCGCTGTGGACGTTGCTGTTCACCGCCATCGACGGGCTGACACCCAACAGCTTCGGCCCCAGGCCATCGCTGTGGCAGGCCAGGCACGCGCCCTTGAATACCCGCTCACCGTTGCTCAGCGACACCTGGATATCCGCTTGCGGCGCAGCGTTGGCTGCAAGCGTCGCAGGCTCGCCGTCGAGCGAGCTGAGGTAATGGGCGATGGCGCGTACATCGCTTTTGGGCAATGTGGCCAGCTCGCTGACCACTGGCCCCATCGGGCCTGCCGCCACACCGTGCTTTTCGGAAAAACCGGTGCTCAGGTAGGTGAACAGTTCGTCTTCGCTCCAAGGCGTTGCCGACTTGCCCAGGGCATTCAGTGCCGGGGCTTCCCAGCCGTCGACCCTGCCGCCGGCAAGGTAGCTGCCGCCGCCTTTCTCCGCCCCCATCAAATTGCGTGGCGAGTGGCAGGCCGTGCAATGGCCCAGTCCGTCGACCAGGTAAGCGCCACGGTTCCACTGCGCACTGCGTTGCGGGTCGGGCTGGTACTCGCCGCGTTGCAAAAACAGCGCATTCCAGCCCGCCATCAGCGGCCGCTGGTTGAACGGGAAGCGCATGTCGTTGGCGGGCGCCGCTTGGCGTACCGGGGTTTGCGACATCAGGTAGGCGTACAGCGCCTGCATGTCGGCATCGTTGATGTTGCGAAACGAGGTGTAGGGGAAGGCCGGGTAGAGGTGCCGGCCATCGCGGCTGATGCCTTCGCGCATGGCCCGCTCGAAGGCGGCGAATGACCAGCGGCCAATACCGGTTTCCGGGTCGGGGGTGATGTTGGTGCTGTACAGCGTCCCGAACGGCGTTTCCATCGCCAGCCCCCCCGCATTGACCTTGCCGCCGCTGACCGTGTGGCACACGGCGCAGTCACCGGCTGCCGCCACCTGGCGCCCGCGTTCGAGCATCGCCGCGCTCCAGCTGCCGGCACCAGGCGGGGTTACCGGGGCGATTTCAGCGCGCCAGGGCAGGGCAGTGGCGAGCATGCCCAGGGCTGCGCCAAATACCCCGGCCAGCGAGCCGAACCACCACTTCGAGCGCTTCTTTGTGGGGTGTTCCTGTGTGGGGGCATCAGGCTCCTGGCCCTCGCCACCGAGCGCTGCGCGCACCCGTTCCGCCGTAATCGGCAGTTCGCGAAAGCGGATGCCGGTGGCGTCGAAAATAGCGTTGGCGATGGCGGCCGCGCTGGGTACCGAGGCCGACTCGCCACTGCCCATCGGCGGTTCGTGCTGGCGCGGCAGCATCATCACGTCAATGGCTGGCAACTCGGGGAAGGTCAGGATCGGGTAGCCGCCCCATTCCTTGCTGGCTACCGTCGACTCCTCAAAGCTGACTTGTTCCTTGAGCACGCGGCTGGTGGACTGGATGACGTTGCCGTGTATCTGGTGTCGCACGCCCTCCGGGTTGACCATCATCCCGGCATCGTGGCCAATCACCACACGGGTGACGGCGACCTCGCCGGTGCGCCGGTCTACCGCGACATCAGCCACCCACGCCGCCCAGGCCGCGCCGAAGCCGGGAAACTTGCTGTGGATGTAGCGTGCATAAGCAAAGCCCCTGCCACGCAGTACGTCACCTTCGGCTTGCGTTTGCATGGGCTGGGTATGCGGCTGCCATGCGGCGCGTTCGGCGGTGGCCTTGATCAGGTCGATGGCGCGCGGGTCGGACAGGTGCTTGAGGCGGTATTCGACCGGGTCTACACCCGCCGCGAAGGCCAGCTCATCGATGTACGACTCGTGGGCGAAGCTGTTGGGCATGGCCGATACACCGCGCATCCACGAGGCGCGCACCAGCGGCGTCATGTCGTTGATGGTGACGCGCATGTGCTCGTAGTCATACGGCGGGATTGAGGTACGGTCGCCCATCTCGAACAGTGCCGGCACCGGTTCCACGGCGCCGGTCAGTAGCAGCGCCAGGGTTGGGGCGCCGTTGGACGGGTAGCTGGTCTGGAAGTCGTAGGCGGCCACGCTGCCATCGGCGTTCAGGCCACCGTCGATCTCCATCAGTTGCGCGGTGCCTTTGGGCTCCCACACATGTTCCTGCTCGCGCGTCAGCTGCACCCGCACCGGGCGCTGCACGGCACGCGACAGCAGCACCGCATCGGCGCACACATCGTCGGCGCAGTTGCGGCCATAGCAGCCAGCAGCCTCCATGCGGATGATTTCGATGCGGTCTTCGGCGCATTCCAGCAGCCAGGCCAGGTCGGCGCGCAGCAGGTGCGGGTTTTGCGTGCCGGACCACACGCGGATCTGGTTATCGGTGAAGTCGGCCAGCGCGCACGACGGGCCAATAGAAGCATGCAACTGGTACGGCCACAGGTAGCTGCGGCTCAGGCGTTGGCTGGCATTGGCGATGCCGCCGTCGACATCACCCTTGTCCAGCACGGTGCGCTGCACCCGCGGGTTGTCGCGGATGGCCTGGGCAACATCGCTGAGGTCAGGCAGCTTGGCGGTAAAGGGCTTCCAGCTGACCTTCAGGTCATGGGCGGCGCGAATGGCCTGCTCCTCGCGCTCGGCCACCACACCGACAAAGTCACGGATGACCACCACCGCGACCACGCCGGGCACGTGGGCGATGGAAGTTTCGTCGACCGCCAGCAGGCTGTTGCCGACGAAGTCACCGCTGTCGTGGCCGGCGTAGGGTGGGCGGATGACCCGGCCGTGCAGCATGTCGGGCAGGCGCATGTCATGCACGTAGGTCAGCTCGCCAGTGGCCTTGCCGGGGATGTCCACCCGTGCGGCACTGCGCCCGACCAGGCGGTAGTCCTCAATGGCCTTGAGCGGCGCATCGTCGGCGATGTACCGCTGGTGGTTTTCGCCTTGCACCAGTTCGGCAAAGCTCAGCGTGCTGCCATTGCTGGCGATCACCGCGCCTTCTTCAATGCGCAGGGCTTCGGGGGCGCAAGCAAGCCGTTGCGCGGCCTGTTGCAGCAAGAAGCGCCGCGCCGTGGCCGCGGCCTTGCGCAAAGGCACGGCGGAAATCTGCAAGGTGGCGCTGGCAATGGTTGCGCCCTGGTTCGGCGCCCGTTCGGTGTCCCCCAAAACCATGTGAACCTGGTCCATGCGCAGGTCCAGCTCTTCAGCAACGATCTGTGCCAGTGAGGTGCGGATGCCGGTGCCCAGGTCGACGTGGCCGTTGAAGGCGTAGACCAGACCGTCGTCGCTGACGGCGATGAACAATGCCAGTTCGCGTTCCTTGACCACGGGCGTCGCGCCCTTGGCCACGGGGCCGGAAGGCGGGGTGATCTGGTCGACGATCAGCAACACGCCGGTCTTGGCCAGCAACTGGTCGCGGCTGGGCACCTGTTGAGAGTGGTTCATGCTTTGCTCCGGGTCTGGGCAGCGCGGCGCACGGCGCGCAGGATTTCGACGTGGGTGCCGCAGCGGCACAGGTTGCCGCGCAGTTCATTGCGGATCTGTTCGTCGCTGGGGTTTGGGATGCGGTCGAGCAAGGCCTTGACGGTCATGATCATGCCGTTCATGCAGTAACCGCACTGGGCGGCCTGTTCGTCGATGAACGCCTGTTGCACTGCGTGCGGCGCGGCCTTGCTGCCCAGCCCTTCGAGGGTGGTGATGTCACGGCCCTCGGCGCCAGCTAAGGGAATGACACACGAGCGTGCAGCCACGCCGTCGATGATCACCGTGCACGCCCCGCATTCGCCCAGGCCGCAGCCGTACTTGGGGCCGTTCAGGCACAGGTCGTTGCGCAGGACCAGCAGCAGCGGTGTGTCGGGCGCGGCGCTGGTTTCGACGGCTTGGCCGTTGACCCGCAGGGAGAGGGTTGTTTGCATTATTGGCTCATCTCTGGAGGTTGCTTGCGCTACCGAAGGACTCAAACGGGGAGAGAAATTCGGTAAGTACTCACTACATGAAATGAGTGAGCAAGAAGCAGGCCAGGGATGATTTTTTGGGAGGGCAGTTGTGACTGGGGCTGCGTAGCAGCCCCAAAGCTTGAGGTCAGCCGGCGTTCTCGTCGCTGTCGATCATCTTGCGCAGCAGGTACAGGATAGCCACACGCTCACCTGCATTCAGGCTGCCCATGCTCAGCTCGCTGATCTGCCGGGCGCAGGGGATCATTTCGTCCAGCAAGGCAGCGCCATTGTCGGTGAGCTCGACGATAACCTTGCGCCGGTCGCTCGGGTCTGGCGACAACTGCACCAATTCGCGTGCCTTCAAACGGTCGACGATGCCGCGGATGGTTGCCTGGTCCACCGCAGTCGCCTTGATCAGCTCGGCCTGGGAGCTGGGACCGTGGTCGCGCAGGGCGCACAGGGTGACGAACTGGATCGAGGTCAGCTGCGGGTCGCAAGCCTGCTGCTGGAAGATCGCCGTGTGCCGCTGGTAAGCCTTGCGCAGCAAGTGGCCGACCTGTTCGGTAACGTCGTAGGGGGTGTTGTCAAGCGGGGCGCTGCTGGGGGTGGTTTTTTTTGACATAGGATGGCTTGGGCTGGGTGAAAAGAGGCTGGCCGGCCGCCAATAGCGGAGCGCCCGGCCAGTATAACCCCTATCTCGCCCGCGACTCCTCTGGTGCTACCACGTCGCCGGCCAGGACCACGGCCTTGTCATCCAGGTAGATGTCGCAATTGCGCAGCGGAATGTCAAGGTGGCACGGGGTCTTGCGCTTGCCGCCGACCTCGGTGTTGGGGCCGGTGGAGAACAGGAAGTTGCCGTAGAAGGCGCGGGCGTCCATGCACATGCCATCGTTGCGGTCGTGCAGGCCCATGGCCGTCCACTGCGCGCGTGGCTGCAGGCCCCAGCCGATGTGCGAAATGCCGTACACCTCGGGGTCGTTGAAGTACTTCATGTAGTCACGCAGGTACTCGGCCTCGAAGCCGCCATGAATGCCGGTGATGAAGCCTTTCTCGATCTCCAGGGTGATGCGCTCGCGGCAGTAGTTCTTGAACGGCAGGATGATGTCGCCCACGTCCAGCACCAGTGTGCCCTCGGCGCTGTCCTCGTTCGGCCAGGTGAACAGGAAGCCGCTGGGCCAGTGGTCCCAGCGCCCTGGCTCGTCGGCATAGCCGTATTCGGTCACGGCCGGGTACTGGCCAAGCGGGGCGTGGAAGTCGCTGCCGGCCTTGGACCGCACATGCAGGCTGCGCGCCTGTTTCAGCAGGGTTTCGGCAGCCAGCACGCGGCGTTTGTCGTCTTCGGTCGGCAGCATGCGCGCCAGCACTTCCGGTGGCTCTACGGCCAGCAGGATGCGCGTGCCAGTCTTGAGAATCTGCTCCTGCTCGGGCGAGTGCAGCAGCATCATGGTATCGACGATCAGGTCGGCCGCTTCCAGTGCCCGTTGTGCCGCCAGGTTACCGGTAAGCGCGGTGTCGCCGCAGTAGGCGGTCATGTCGTTGCCCATCGCCGTGGGGTGGTTGAACGCGGGCAGCTCCACCGCATACACCTTGGCCTTCAGACGCTGCGCAGCTTCCATCGCCGCGTTGACCGTGCGCGGGTCGGAGTAGTGGCTCTTGAGCACGGCGACGCTCTGCGTCTCGTCCACGCGGGACAGCTTCAGTACGTGCTCGAACATCTGGGTCAGTTGCGCATTGCTCACCGGCATCGGGGTTCTCCTGGGCGGCGTTGATGAGTAAGAGGTGCTGCACCAAGGCAGTGCCTGGCGCTTCATCTCGGTGCAAATTAATAGTGTGTACACCCTACTTTTGCAGATGAAAGCGCATCCCGCCGGTGAGCGCAAGTTATCTGTAAAACGTTACCTATTCACACATAAGTCCAGTGATTGCGGTAACAGAGCTTTGGCTGAACTTTTCGATCAGCTGTTTGAAAAATATTTGCCTGCCCCTCTTTTCAAAATTCAATTGCAGCGTATACGCTCTAAATCGTCAGGCGGTCGAGCCGCCGGCCACACATCAGAACAAGAGGAGAGATACCCATGCGGGGTAGGCAGAAAATCGCAATCGTCGGTGCGGGTCTGGGTGGGGCAGCTGCCGCCACGTTGCTGCAACAGGCTGGGTTCGATGTCGAGGTGTTCGAGCAGGCGCCGGAATTCACCCGCCTTGGCGCGGGCATTCATATCGGCCCTAATGTGATGAAAATCTTCCGCCGCATGGGGCTGGAGCAGAAGCTGGAGCTGATGGGCTCGCACCCGGACTTCTGGTTCAGCCGCGACGGCAATACCGGTGATTACCTGTCGCGCATTCCGCTGGGCGAATTTGCCCGTCGCGAGTACGGCGCCGCCTACATCACCATTCACCGTGGCGACCTGCACGCGCTGCAGATCGACGCGATCAAGCCGGGCACCGTGCACTTCGGCAAGCGCCTGCAAAAGATTGTCGACGAAGGCGACCTGGTCCGCCTGGACTTCGCCGACGGCACGCACACCGTGGCTGACATCGTCATCGGTGCCGATGGCATCCATTCGAAGATCCGCGAAGAACTGCTGGGCGCTGAAGCGCCGAACTACAGCGGCTGGGTCGCGCACCGGGCACTGATCCGCGGGGTGAACCTGGCGCAGCATGCAGATGTGTTCGAGCCCTGCGTGAAGTGGTGGTCCGAAGACCGCCACATGATGGTCTACTACACCACCGGCAAGCGTGACGAGTACTACTTCGTCACCGGTGTGCCGCATGAAGCCTGGGACTTCCAGGGGGCTTATGTGGACAGCAGCCAGGAGGAAATGCGCGCCGCCTTCGAGGGTTACCACCCCACCGTGCAGAAGCTGATCGACGCGACCGAATCGATCACCAAGTGGCCGCTGCGCAACCGCAACCCGTTGCCGCTGTGGAGCCGTGGCCGCCTGGTCATGCTGGGTGACGCCTGCCACCCGATGAAGCCGCACATGGCCCAGGGTGCCTGCATGGCCATCGAGGATGCGGCCATGCTGACCCGCTGCCTGCAAGAGACCGGGCTGTCCGACCACCGCACCGCGTTCGCCCTGTACGAGGCCAACCGCAAGGAGCGGGCATCGCAGGTGCAGTCGGTATCCAATGCCAACACCTGGCTCTACACCCAGGAAGACCCGGCCTGGGTCTATGGCTACGACCTCTACGGGCAGCCGCTCAAAAGCGGGGAGGCGGCATGAGTACCTTCGTCGCCGGCGGCAACGTCAGCGCCAATGGCATCCGTCAGCATTTTCTGCGCTACGGCGGCAAGGGGCATGCGCTGATCCTGGTGCCGGGCATCACCAGCCCGGCGGTTACCTGGGGCTTCGTGGCCGAGCGCCTTGGCCAGTACTTCGATACCTATGTGCTGGATGTGCGTGGGCGTGGGTTGTCGGAGAGCGGGCCTGGGCTGGATTACGGCACGGACGCCTGTGCCGCAGACATCCCCGCGTTTGCTGCTGCGCTGGGCCTGGGCAGCTATCACCTGGTCGGGCACTCGATGGGGGCGCGCTTTGCCATTCGTGCTGCTGCCCAAGGGGAGCCGGGGTTGCAGCGGCTGGTGCTGGTCGACCCGCCGGTATCCGGGCCGGGGCGCCGCGCCTACCCGAGCAAGTTGCCGTGGTATGTCGACTCGATCCGCCAGGCCACGGTTGGCATGAGCGGCGACGACATGCGCGCCTTCTGTGCCACCTGGAGCGACGAGCAACTGGCCCTGCGCGCCGAGTGGCTGCACACCTGTTACGAGCCGGCAATCGTGCGCGCCTTCGATGACTTCCACGAGGTGGATATCCACCAGGACCTGCCTGCCGTGCGTCAGCCGACGCTGCTGATGGTGGCGGGGCGCGGCGGGGTGATCGAGCCCCGCGACATAGCCGAAATCCGCGAGCTGAAGCCGGATATCCAGGTGGTACGGGTAGACAACGCCGGCCACATGATCCCTTGGGATGACCTTGAAGGCTTCTTCGCCGCCTTTGGCGACTTCCTCGACCAACCCCTTGTCTGACGGAGCACGAGACATGACCCAGCTATACCGCATCGGCCAGATCGTGCCGAGTTCCAACACCACCATGGAAACCGAGATCCCGGCGATGCTCAATGCACGCCAGGCCATCCGCCCCGAGCGCTTCACCTTCCATTCCAGCCGCATGCGCATGAAGCAGGTGAAGAAGGAAGAGCTGGCCGCCATGGATGCCGAGTCCGACCGCTGCGCCGTGGAACTGTCCGACGCCAAGGTCGATGTGCTGGGCTACGCCTGCCTGGTGGCGATCATGGCCATGGGCCTGGGCTACCACCGCCAATCGGAAAAACGCCTGCAGCAGGCCACCGCCGACAATGATGCGTTGGCGCCGGTCATCACCAGTGCCGGTGCGCTGGTAGAAGCGTTACATGTGATGAAGGCCAAGCGTATTGCCATCGTTGCCCCGTACATGAAGCCGCTGACCGAACTGGTGGTGAACTACATCCGCGAGGAAGGCTTTGAAGTGCTGGACTGGCGCGCGCTGGAAATCCCCGACAACCTCGCCGTGGCCCGCCACGACCCGGCCAACCTGCCAGGCATCGTCGCCGGCATGAACCTGGAAGGCGTGGATGTGGTGGTGCTCTCGGCCTGCGTGCAGATGCAATCGCTGCCAGCCGTGGCCAAGGTCGAAGCGCAAACCGGCAAACCTGTGGTCACCGCCGCCATCGCCACCACCTACGCCATGCTCAAGGCGCTGGACCTGGAGCCGATTGTGCCGGGTGCTGGCGCCTTGCTGTCGGGCGCTTACTGAAACCGGGAGGCGGACATGAGCGATACACAAAGCGCCCGTGACAACTATCAGGGGGTCTGGGGCCAGCGCATTGGCTTCGGCCGTAAGCCAGCCCTGTTGATGATCGACTTCATGCAGGGTTACACCACACCTGGCGCTCCGCTGTATGCCCCGGGTGTTGTCGCGGCGGTCGAGCAGGCTGCCGGCCTGCTGGCGCTGGCCCGCGACTGCGGTACCCTGGTGGTGCACACCAACATTCGCTACCAGCCGCCGCATTTTGCCGACGGAGGTGTGTGGGTGCGCAAGGCGCCAGTGATGAAGGACATGGTCGAAGGCAACCCGCTAGCTGCCTTCTGCGAGGCCGTTGCACCGCAGGCGGGGGAGGTGGTTTTGAGCAAGCAGTACGCCAGTGCCTTCTTCGGCACTAGCCTGGCCCCGCTGCTGCATGCACAAGGGATCGATACCGTGGTGCTGGCCGGCTGTTCCACCAGCGGCTGCATCCGCGCCAGTGCAGTGGATGCCATGCAGCACGGCTTTCGAACCATCGTGGTGCGCGAGTGCGTAGGTGACCGCCACAACGACCCGCATGAAGCCAACCTGTTCGACATCGACAGCAAGTATGGGGATGTCGTCACCCGGCAAGACGCCATGCAACACCTGCGGCACCTGGCCGGCTGAACGCCGGGCAGCCCTTACCCAATAACAATCAAGGAGCGGTGCCGGAAGCCCGTCCATGACCGCCTGCTGTCCGGGCGGTCGCCCCGCAGGAGCACTCGGGGTCTTCAGGCGTTGCCAGGGCGCGCCGCGTATAGTGCGCGGGGTGCCCGGCGCGTCGAAAACTGCTGGCCTTAAAACAACCACAAAGTCGCCCGCCAGGAGACAGGAAATGCCAATTGCGAATGCAACCACGGTCCACAGTGACATCGACCATGGCACCAAAGCGCTGTACAGCAAGATCACCTGGAGGCTAATACCCTTCCTGTGCTTCTGCTACCTCGCTGCGTACCTCGACCGCATCAACGTCGGTTTCGCCAAGCTGCAAATGCTCGAAGACCTGCAGTTCAGCACTGCAGCCTACGGCTTGGGTGCCGGTCTGTTCTTCGTCGGTTACATCATTTTCGAAGTGCCGAGCAACCTGATCCTGCAGCGCGTTGGCGCCAAGCTGTGGATCGCCCGCATTATGATCACCTGGGGCTTGCTGTCGGCCTGCACCATGTTCGTCAGCACCACCACCCAGTTCTACATCCTGCGGTTTCTGCTCGGGGCTGCCGAGGCTGGCTTCCTGCCGGGCGTGTTGTACTACCTGACCATGTGGTACCCCACCTACCGGCGAGGGCGCATCATTGCCCTGTTCATGATCGGCTTGCCGTTGTCCAGCGTGATTGGCGGGCCGATTTCTGGCTGGATCATGGGCCATTTCGACCAGGTGCATGGACTGCATGGCTGGCAGTGGCTGTTCCTGCTGGAGGCGATCCCCAGCGTGCTGCTTGGCATCCTCACGTTCTGGGCACTGCCCAACCACTTCCAGCAGGCCAAGTGGCTGTCGGATGACGACAAGGCCCAGCTGGCGGCAGACCTGGCCGCTGACGATGCCGAGGGCAAAGACAGCAAGCACAGCTTCCGCGACGGCTTCTTCAACCTGAAGGTGTGGATGCTGGGAGGTATCGATTTCTCGATCCTGCTCAGCGCCTATGCCATGGGCTTCTGGATGCCAACCTTCATTCGTGATGCGGGCGTCAGTGATACCTTCCACATTGGCCTGCTCACGGCCGTCCCGAGCCTGGCCGCGCTGGCTGGCATGCTGATGATCGGGGCCAGCTCCGACCGCCACCGCGAGCGCCGCTGGCACATCATCGTGCCGTTCATCATCGGTGCGATTGCCATGGCCAGCAGTACCTTGTTCAGCCAGAACCTGGTGATGACCGTGGTGCTGTTCGCCATCGCTTCGGCGGCCATCATTGGCGCAGTGCCGGTGTTCTTCAGCCTGCCGGCCACCTTCCTCAAGGGCACGGCTGCGGCTACCGGCTTCGCCCTGGCTTGCTCGGTGGCCAATATCGCCGGCCTGGTCAGCAACTCGCTGATGGGCCTGGTCACTGACCTGACCGGTACTTCTCACGCAGCGCTGTGGGTGTTTGCCGGCTGTCTGATTCTCAGCTGCTTCCTGGTTATTGCCTTGCCGGCGAAGCTGGTCAACCGCTAGCGGCCCAGCGCTTCACGCAATGGCAGAGCAGGCGGGCCGGGTGCCCGCCTGCACACCCTCTCTCAAAGCAACCCGCACGTCGGTGGCCGTTCAAGGCCACCGCGCCGGGTGGCTGTTGCCCGAATCCAGGAGTAGCCCCATGCAAGGTTCCACTGCACCGCGTTTTTCTTCGTCTGCGCGCCTGGCCGGCGGTTGTATTGCCGCCGCGCTGTGTGCCGAGGCTTCGGCTGAAGAGGCCGGTTTCATCGAAGGCGCCCGTGCCACGCTGCAGGCGCGCAATTACTTTTTCAGCCGTGACTACGCTGACATCAAGGGGGCGAGCACCCAATCGCGTACCCAGGAGTGGGCGCAGG
Organism: Pseudomonas monteilii NBRC 103158 = DSM 14164; assembly: GCF_000730605.1. GTDB lineage: Bacteria > Pseudomonadota > Gammaproteobacteria > Pseudomonadales > Pseudomonadaceae > Aquipseudomonas > Aquipseudomonas monteilii. The sequence goes on from NZ_BBIS01000037.1 coordinate 35,691, forward strand.
GTTTCATCCTCAATGCCAGCTCCGGCTATACCCAGGGCACGCTGGGCGTCGGTGTCGATGTTACCGGCCTGCTTGGCTTCAAGCTCGACAGCAGCCCGGCGCATGCCAAGTCCGGCTTGTTGCCCAGCCTGGACAGCGGTAAGTCGGCGGACGAGTACAGCCGCCTGGGTGCGGCGATCAAGTTCAAGGTGTCGCAGACCGAGTTGAAGGTGGGCGAGTTGATGCCCAACCTGCCTGTGCTGCTGTTCAGCGACCTGCGCCTGCTGCCGCCAACCTACCAAGGGGCGATGCTGGAGTCCCGCGAGTTTGCCGGGCTGACCCTGAATGCCGGGCAGTTCCGCTCCACCAGCTTGCGTGACTCGTCCAACAGCCAGAAGATGTACGCGCTGGTCAACGATCCGATCAACCCGGCGCGGCTGGCACGCTTTACCAGCGACCGTTTCAACTACGTGGGTGCCGACTATGCCTTCAACGACAACCGTACCAGTGTTGGCGTATGGCAGGCGCAGCTGGAAGACATCTACCAGCAGCGCTTCTACAGCTTCAAGCATGCCGAGCCGTTGGGTGACTGGACGCTGGGGGTGAATGCCGGCTACTTCGATGCCCGCGAGGACGGGCGCAAGATTGCCGGCGATTACGACAATCACGCACTGTTCAGCCTGTTCTCGGCCAAGACCGGCGGGCATACCTTCTATGTGGGGTACCAGCAGATTGGCGGTGATGACGGCTTTATCCAGGTGGGCGCCAACACCAACCCGATGGGCAACACGCTGCCGACCTACGAGTTTTCGGCGCCGGGGGAGCGGTCGTGGCAGGTGCGGCACGACTATAACTTTGTCGCCTTGGGCATTCCGGGCCTGACGTCAACCTTGCGCTATGTGAAGGGGCGGGATGTGGACACCGGGCTGGGCTTTGAAGGACGAGATCGGGAGCGTGATCTGGACCTGGCCTATGTGGTGCAAAGCGGGCCGTTGGCAGGATTGGGGATACGGGTGCGCAATGTGATGGCGCGTTCCAATTACCGCACGGACATTGATGAGAACCGGCTGATCCTGAGTTACACGGTCAAGCTGTTCTGAGGGTGCAGATGCTCTAAAAACCTGCGCGGTCTCTGTGGGAGCGGGCTTGCCCGCTCCCACAGGTTTTGCGCTGGTTTCAGCTTCAGCGTAATCCTGTGGGGCCAGGAAAGGGTACAGCTCACTGCAAGGTCACGGGCTTGAAGCTATCCGGTAACTGCTGGATAGCCGCCTCTATCTTGGCGATCGGTTCAGCCAACTTGTCCGCCTCGTTGTACTTACCCTCCCTTTTCAGGCGATCGCGCTCAAGGCGCAGGTTCAGCAAATTCTTCTGCAGCTTCAGGGCCGAGGCATTGTACGGGTCCATGCTTTTCTCACGCTGTGGGCTTCCGAGCCGTTGTAGGAAAATCGGACCGTAGCAGCTCGATTTTGCTGCAGAAACTGATGTTTCATACAGGGAAATCCCTTCGAGGCGAATACTCCTACGTTGCGCGGTAAAAGATCCTACAAGCTGCATTTCAAATCGTTTCATTCAATCTTGGCTGAACCCCGCGTGATACCTAGCCACAACGGGGTTTCGTCCCTACAGGCTCTCGACAATTTCCTGTAAATGGTTTGCCATGCCCTTCGAAACGTCGTGTAGCAATTGCTTGCGCGTTACAAGTGGTCCGCATCCACGACCGCCTGGCCGCATGTCGAGTGGCGGGCAGGCATCGGGCATCTCCTTTGCATGAGCCAGTGAGGCGGTTTGATGTGTGCCAGTAAAGTTGACGGCTGTATCGCCGATATGTCCGATTGACCCGTTGGAAACGTGCTTGTGTATCAGGTCTCAATGGGTACACATAACGATAAGAACGCGGTGCAGCGGTGGTTTTTCCGCTGCTGCACCGATCGAAGGTTTACCCGGCCAAGGAGAGGCCCATGCATTACGTTGTCATTGAACCCCATCGCAGTGAATATCCGCGGCCCATCCGCTTCGCCAAGGGCACGCTGCTGAACATCGGGCCACGCTACGAAGGCAAGCCAGGCTGGCAGGACTGGTACCTGTGCACCTGCAGTGGTCAGGAGCCTGGCTGGGTTCCGGCCCAGTTGATCGAGCGAATCAGCGTGTGTCAGGGCAGGGCACTGGACAATTACTCAGCGCATGAGCTCGATGCCGACCCCGGGCAGCGGGTGCAAATGCTGCGCCCGCTCAACGGCTGGGTCTGGTGCCGTCGCCATGGCAATGGCGAACTGGGCTGGCTGCCTGCAGAAAAGCTTCAGCAGGTTTCCATCTGATCCGCTTTTTTTCCACAAAGCTGAATCTGTAACCGTATCAGCCCAAGGCCGAGAATATGCCCATTCCCGCATCACAACTGTAGAGGTTCCAATGGGCAAGCTGGCGCTATTCCTGGGTGGTTTTCTGCTACTGACCATTCTGATTGGTCTTCTTGGCACGATTCCGCCAAGCTGAGGTTCAACGTTCACCCGCGCATGGGATAAGTCATTCTTTGCGCTGGGAAATCTGTCCACAAAAAACGTGGGTAGGTCTGTGGATAAAGTGCTGTAAGCCAAGCCCACGGCGGGCTCTGTTAAATTGAGCAGAAATTGAACAGCCGTTTCAGTGGCTGTTTCATTGGGCCATGCCGACTCGGCGCAGGGCCGCCAGCAAGTCACGTACCCGCGCCGGCAGCTCGCCGGCAGGGTATAGCGCATGCATCTGCGGGTCCTGGCCGCTGCTGGAGGTCAGGCGGTACTGTGGGCACACCCGCACCAGGCGCCCGGTTTTGACCTGCGCTTCGCCAACCCAGGCGGCCAGGCGGGCGATACCCGCACCGGCCAGGGTGCTGTGGTACACCGCCTCGCCCGAACCCAGGCGCAGCCTGGGCCTGGGGCGCAGGCTGGTGATCTGGCCATCGCGGCAGAAATGCCAGGCCTTGAGGATGCGTGGCGCGGTATGCAGGATCAGCGTATGGCCCTCCAGGTCTTCCGGGTGTTGCGGTGTGCCGGCCAGGCCCAGGTAGGCGGGGCTGGCATACAGGTGGCGCTGATAGGGCCAAAGCGGGTAGCCGATCAGCTCGCTTGATTGGGGGAAGGCGCCGCGCACCACGAAATCGAATTTGCCTTGCAGTGGGTCGAGGGCTTCGTCGCTGTACTGCACGTCGAGGGTCACTTGCGGGTGGCAGCGAGAAAACTCGGAAAGCACCTGCGGTAACACATGCTCCCCCAGCAACTGCGGCACGGCAAAGCGGATCCAGCCTTGGGCACTGCCGCTGAGCGCGGCCAGTTCGTCGGCCGCATCGCGTTGCACATCCAGCAAGCGTTCGGCGTGCGGCAACAGTCGCTCGCCCGCTTCGGTCAAGGTCACGGCGTTGGCGTTGCGGTTGAGCAGCTTGCTTCCGGCGTTGTCTTCCAGGGTTTGCACAGCACGGGTAACTGCGCTCGGTGAACGCCCCAGTGCGCGGGCAGCGGCGACGAAGCTGCGCTTGTGTGCCACGCTGACGAACGCCTGGATTTCCCGCAGCATGTCCAGTGCCATCGTCTGCTCCTTGTTGCAGTTTTCGCAATATGGCATTTCAACACAAGCGCGGTACTTTGATTAGCCTTGCAGGCGTCTTCTCTGCCTCTGGGCCTGCATCATGATGGATATCGCTGTACTTTCCGTGTTCGCTTTTGCCGCTGGGCTGATCGATGCCGCCGTGGGGGGCGGTGGGCTGATCCAGATCCCGGCCTTGTTCAATGTGCTGCCCACCGCACAGCCAGCGGCATTGCTCGGCAGCAACAAGCTGGCGTCGGTGTGCGGCACGGCCTTCGCGGCGCGGTCGTTTATCCGCAAGGTGACGCTGGACTGGGGGCTGATCGTACCCGCTGCACTCAGCGCCTTTGTCATGTCGTTCGCCGGTGCCGCCACGGTGTCGCTGGTGCCGCCCAGCGTGATGCGTCCGGCGGTGCTGGTGCTGATCGTGCTGATGGCCATCTACACCTTCTGCAAGAAAGACTTCGGCACCTTGCACAAGCCTGCGCAAATTGGCCGCAAGGAGCAGTGCCTGGCGGTGCTGATCGGCGGTGCGATCGGTTTTTACGACGGCCTGTTCGGCCCGGGTACCGGTAGCTTCCTGATCTTCCTGTTCATCCGCTTCTTTGCCTTGGACTTCCTGCACGCCTCGGCGTCGGCCAAGGTGGTGAACATCGCCACCAACCTGGCGGCACTGGTGTTCTTCGTGCCGACGGGCAACGTGTTGTATGCCATCGCCCTGCCCATGGCCGTGTGCAACATCCTGGGCGCGCTGACCGGTACCTGGCTGGCAGTGCGCAAGGGTGCCGGCTTTGTCCGCGGGCTGTTCCTGGTGCTGTTGTGCGTGCTGATCGCCAAGCTGTCGTGGGACTTGCTGGCCGGTTGACTCAGATCACCTGGCGCTGCGCCTCGGCCTGCTCGACGCGATTGCGGCCATGGGCCTTGGCCCGGTACAGCGCCTGGTCGGCGCTTGCCAGCAGCGCGTCCAGGCTGGGGGCCGGGCGGTCGGCGTCACAGCCGGCCAGGCCGATACTGACGGTAATCTGCAGGCGCTGGTCGGCCTGCACCACATGCAGGTCCTGTACGGCGCGGCGCAGGCGTTCGGCGGTGAACTTGGCCCGTTCTGGCGCAAGGCCCGGGAGAATGACGACGAACTCCTCGCCACCCAGGCGCGCGAGCAGTTCATCGTTGTGCAACTGGTCTTGCAAGGTGCTGGCGAACTGGCGCAGCACCTGGTCACCGACCGCGTGGCCGTGGGCATCGTTGATCGACTTGAAATGGTCGATGTCCAGCATCATCAGGGTCAGCGGCAGCGCCTGGGCATACTGCTGGCGGCTGTCCAGCAACGCGTTGGCGCGGCGGGTAAAGGCACTGCGGGTGAGCACGCCGGTAAGGTGGTCGATGGTAGCCTGGTGCGCCAGGCGGGCCATCAGGCTGCGGTTGGCCTGGCTGACGCAGGCCACCACCAGCGGGCCAAGCACCAGCATGGCGATGCCCAGGCGCGCCGACATCAGCGTGGTCACCCCTGGCTCGCTTTGCGGCACGCTAAAGTGCATGAGGTTTTGCGCCACGGCCACAATCAAGGTACTGCCGGCGGTGAGTGCCAGCAGCGAAACCATGAAGGGCGAATAGGTCCAGGCACACCACAGCAAGGCGGCAATCGGGAAGGCAATGGCCCCGGGGCCGCCAAAGGCAATGCTGAACGCCAGCGAGGCCAGCAGCACCAGCAGCGGTGCCAGGCGGATGGCCTGGGCACCACCGCGCATCAAGGCCCGCACCGAGGGCGCAGTAAGCAGCACCGGTAGCACCAGCACGCTGGTCGAGAACTGTTCGCTGAACCAGGCCAGCCAAGTGGTGCGCAACGATTGTTGGAACCAGGGCGCGGCCATCGCCGCCGCCATGCTGGCCGCCACCATGGCGCCAACGGCGCAGGCGGCAAATACGCTGAGTACGCCGTGCGGGGTGCGCATGCGTCGGTGCAGGCGCGGCAAGCGCGACAGCAATTGCCAGAGGGTCACCACCACGCCCAGGTTGCACAGGTTGAACCACAGGGCCGGGGCCCAGGCGCTGCCGCACAGCAGGTCGGCACCGACCATGGCCAGCCAGACGAGGCCAAAGCCGGTAAGCGTGGCCTGACGAGGGTAGCGCAGCAGTACACCGGCCAATACGGCATTCACCGGCCAGAACAGCGACAGCGATTCGATCGGGCGTGCCAGGATGCCGCCCAGGGTGAGGGCAAAGGTCAGGCAGAGCAGAACGACGTAAGGCAACAAGCGCGATTGGGCAGCAAAAACCATGGGCTCGACCGGCAAGCGGAAACGAAATCCAGGACAACGCCTTGAAGCACCTGGGGCAATGACCCGCAGTGTGTTTCGTCAGGGTAGTTGATGTCAATCTGCCGCGATCGGTCGAGATAATGCCAAATTGCCTTCATTCCTCGGTTGTGTCGTCACAGCCCGAAGAACCACGGCACCATCAACACGGTCACCAGCATCACCAGCAGGGTGAACGGTACGCCGATTTTGACGAAGTCGGCGAAACGGTACTGCCCTGGGCCCAGCACCAGCGTATTGACCGGCGATGACACCGGCGTCATGAACGCCGCCGATGCGGCCAACGCCACCGTCATGGCGAACGGGTAGGGCGACATCCCCAGCTGTGTAGCGGTACTGACAGCCACCGGCGCCATCAGCACCGCAGTGGCCGTATTGGAAATGAACAGGCCAATCACCGCCGTGACGGCAAACAGGCAGGCGAGAATGGCACTGGGGCCGGCCCCGCCCAGCACACTGACCAGCCCGCTCACCGCCAGGTCGATGCCGCCGGTTTTCTGCAGCGCCTGGGCAAAGGGCAGCATGCCGACGATCAGCACCAGGCTTTGCCAATGAATGGCCCGATAAGCGCTGTTCATGTCGATGCAACGGCCGGCGCCCATCAGCAGGCAACCGATCAGCGCCGCCATGACATTGGGCACGGCACCGCTGACCATCAGCCCGACCATCACCGCCAGGCTCAGCAGCGCTTGCGGCGCGCGGGTGCGGGCGGGGGCCACCTGGTCGATTTCGGCAGGCAGGCTCAGCACCAGGAAGTCCCTGGGCTTGCTTTGCAGCTGGCGTACGGCCTTCCACGGGCCGACCACCAGCAGCGTGTCGCCAAGGCGCAGCTTTTCTTCCACCAGTTGGTCTTCGATCGCTGCCTGTTCGCGGCGCAGGCCGACCACGTTGAGGTCGAAGCGGGTGCGGAAGGCCAGTTCGAGAATGCTCTTGCCAATCAGCTGCGACCCCGGTGGTAGGGAGACCTCGGCCATGCCCAGTTCCTGGGACTGGTCGATGAAATAGGCGGCCTTGAAGTGAAGCGGCTCCAGTTGCATGGTCTGGCACAGGCTGCGCAGGTCGTCGCGGTTGGCGAACAGGTCGAGCAGCAGCACGTCGCCCTGGTGCAGCACGGTGCTGGAGTCGGCAGCCATCACCCGCGTGGTGAACTTGTGCTGGCGTTCGATGCCGATCACGTTGGCGCCGTGCCGGGTACGCAGTTCCAGTTCGCCGAGGGTGTGGCCGATCAGCGGCGAGCGGGGGCGGATGCGCAGGCGCCGTTCGCGGCCGTTGAGCTTGTAGTCCAGCACCAGGTCCAGCAGTGTCCGGCGGGTTTCCACGCGGCCGTCCTTGCGCACTTCGCCGTTGAGCCAGTGGCGGGTCAGCAGCATGTAGCCGATGCCCAGCACCAGCACCACCAGGCCAAACGGGGTAAAGCTGAAGAAGCTGAAACCGGCTTCGCCATTGCGCACCAGCTCGCTGTGCACCACCACGTTGGGTGGTGTGGCTACCAGGCTGAGCATGCCGCTGATCAGGCCGGCGAACGCCAGTGGCATCATCAGGCGGCTGGGCGAGAGTTTCAGGCGTGCGGCAATACTGAGCACCACCGGGATGAAGATAGCCACCACGCCGGTGGAGCTCATGATCGAGCCCAGCCCGGCCACCGCCACCATCAGCAGCACCAGCAGGCGCGCCTCGCTGTTGCCGGCCCGCTCGCTCATCCATTCGCCGATGCGGTAGGCAATGCCGGTACGCACCAGACCTTCGCCAATCACGAACAGGGCGGCGATCAGCACCACGTTGGGGTCGCTGAAGCCGGCCAGGGCCTGCTCGACGGTGAGGATGCCGAGTAGCGGCAGGGCGAGAATCACCAGCAGTGCGACCACGTCCATGCGCGGGCGGTTGATGACGAACAGGAGGATGACGATGGCCAGCAGGCCGAGGACCCAGAGCAGCTCTTGGTTCATGGGGAGGGGGTGTTCCTTCACACAGGGGCACGATAGACAGTAGCAGCCAGTGTGCCAGCTTGTAATGAAGGGGGTGTTGATGTGCTGCAGGGTTTGCCAAACAAAAGGGGCCGCATTGCGGCCCCTTGGGTCACCGGATCAGTGACGGTGACGGTGGTGCTTCTTGCTGCCGTTATTGTCGCCCAGGTGGTTGCCGATGGCACCACCGGCCGCGCCGCCCAGGCCGGCACCCACCGTGGAGCCGGTCTTGCCGCCCACCGCGCCGCCCAGCAGCGAGCCGCCAGCCGAGCCCAGGCCGCCGCCGATGGCGGCTTCGGTACGGTTGCCCTTGCGTGCACCTACCGCACTGCCGGCTGCGCCGCCGAGGCCTGCGCCGATGGCCGCCCCGGTCTTGCCACCGATCGATTGACCGACAACGTTACCCAGGGCACCACCCAGGCCACCGCCAATGGCGGCAGTACCGTCACCGGCGAAAGCGCCCTGGCACAGCAGCAGGCCGAGGGCAAGGGAAGGCAGAGTCAGACGCATGATACGAACCTCAAAGGAATCATCAGGTTAAGGTGCCGCGCAACGGGCGGCGGGTCAGGGGTGCAAAGACGCTTCAACGGTAGTAGCGGTCACCGCGGTACTGGCGATTGTCATCGTCATCATCGTCGCGGTCATGGCGATGGTGGTGGCGATGGTCACGGTCGCGGTCACGCCAGCCATCGTCGTCGTCATGGTAGCGATGGCTGTGGCAGCCTGCGGTCAGCAGGACAACAGCAACCAGCGAAAGGCTTGCAAGGCGGGTCATCACGATATAGGTCCTTGATCCGCAATGGTTTACAGGGCACTTGCTGAGACTGGGAATGATCCATTTGGTTTCCCTGGCAGGCAAAAATTTGTCGCGCCAGTGATGAGCGGCGTGCTTGTGGGCTGCTGTTCTGTCCCATTCGGTCATGGTCGAGCCGGTAATACCCCTCTAGACTGTGGGGTAAGCCGCAGGCAAGACGGCAATTTGCCACACAGTGAATCATGATGATCGCCCATACCCCCACGTTGTTCGCCGCCGTTGCCTTGGTTGCAACCATTCTGGCCTTCTGCCTGTTGCTGGTCGGGCGCAGTAACCGCCGTGACAACCTTTCACTCACGGGGTGTGGGTTGCTGGTGCATGCCCTTGCCTATGTCTGCTACACCGTTTACGCCCAGGCCCCGCTGTGGCTCAGCTATGGCCTGGGCAACAGCCTGTTGTCGCTGGCCTTGGCGTTCTATACGGCCAGCCTGTTTCGGGTGCGTCAGCAGGTGGTGCCTTGGCGCAGTATCTTCATTATCCCGGCGTGCATGCTGGTGGGGTTGATGCTGCTGCTCGATACGGTGGAGCCACGTATGCTGCTGGCAACGCTGGTGCTGATGTTGCAGTGTTCGATGATTCTGTACTGGGCGCGACGCTATGCCGAGCGGCCGGGCAAGGCCCACTTGCTGCTGCAGATCGGTGCGTTGATCAGTTTGGTCGGCCTGGGCATGCGTGGGGTGGCGGTGGCCAATGGCACGGCGGTGGAGTTGCGCTATGACACCAGCAACCTCAAGCAGAGCATTTCGGTGGCGATTGGCACCGCCACGGTAATGATGTATTCGATCGGGCTGGTGTTGATGGCCAAGGAGCGCAGCGAATCCCGCTTGCAGCACCTGGCCCTGCACGATGTGCTGACCGGCACGCTGAACCGCAGGGCGATCCTTGAGCGCTTCGCCGTGGAGCTGGACCAGGCTCGCCAGCAGCAGGGCATCCTGGCTGTGGCGATGATCGACATCGACCATTTCAAGCGCATCAACGACCTGTATGGGCACCTGGCAGGTGACGAGGTGCTGTGCCATTGCGTGCGTCAGTTGCAACAGCGGCTGCGCCAAGGTGACTGCCTGGGCCGTTATGGTGGTGAGGAGTTCCTGTTGCTGCTGCCGGGCACTGACCGCAACGGGGCGATGGCTGCGCTGCAAGGGCTGCGGGAGGCCATTGCGCGCAACCCGGCGAGTTTTGCCGGTGACCAGATCGAATTGCGCTTCAGCGTTGGCTTGTGGTGCGGCGTGCCTGGATTCCAGGACAGTACCGCCAGCCTGTTGGCCCAGGCTGACGCAGCGCTTTACCAGGCCAAGGCCGCCGGGCGCAATACGGTGCATATGGCGGCAATGGCCGAAGCGGGTTGACTCACGACGCCGGCTGGATTGCCAGCACTACGCCGTTGGTGATCTGTACCAGTACAAAGTGCCCGCCCATGCGTACCCAGTGGCTTTCTTTTTCGGGCTTGGGCAGGCCCTTGGCTTGCCAGTCCTGTATGGCCTGATCGTCTCGTTTGTACTGGTCCGGCGCCTTGTCACCCACCTTGAGTTCGCGATTGTGTGTTTCCGGCGCGGTGACGCTTTCTTCGCTGGAAGGGGCGGCGTTTGCCGCCAGGGGTAGGCAGGGTAGGGCCGCGAGCAGCAAATAGTGCAGTTTCATGGGGTTTTCCTCTTGGTTACGTGTCTTATCTGCGACAGCGGCAGGTGTGTGGCAATTCACTCGCGATGCATGCCAGTGCTAGAGTCGCTTTCTTTTTACCCTGAGGATGGAACATGCGTGCGATTCTGCCGATGGCCGCAGCACTGATGCTGGTCGGTTGTGCTTCTGCGACCATGGAGACGGCCCGCGGCGGCAAGCCGACGGCGCAGCTCGATTCGCACAAGGCGCCAGAGCTGGTGGCCCAGTGCATCCAGTTCAGCTGGCAGGAAGAGAAGGTGTTCGGCGACGATGCCAGTGGCTATCTGGAGCCGCGCAAGCAGGGCGGGTTTACCGTGTATACCCGCGAAGCCGAAGCGTTCGTGGATGTTTACCCGCAGGCGGGTGGGGCGCGGGTTGACTATTACGCGCAGAAGCATGACGGCGTGGCATTGCAGCGCCGGGCGGCAGCGGCTACTTGCCTGTAACGCAGGCGCTCACCCTGTAGGGGTGGGCTTTACAATTTTTAGCAATGCAGTTGTGTTGCAAGACGCGTGGTGACGGCTAGCATGGGCCGTTACCACTCAAGGGCGACACCATGGATCGCTCACTTCAACTCAACCGTGCCAGCTGGGACGAACGCGCTCCGCTACATGCTGCCTCCAAGGACTACGAAGGCGAGCTTCTGTGGGCGCGTACAGTGGCAGCACTGTTGAAACCACGCGGGCGGCTGTTCCTGCGCGATGGGCACCCGATGCTGATGGCCGTCAACGAGGACCACCAGGACCGCCTGCAGCTCGAATACCCGTATTTCGAGCACGAAGCGCCGACGGTGTGGCACAACGACCAGACCTACGTAGAAACCGAACAGCGCCTTGCCCACACCGAAACCCATGAATGGAACCATGGCCTGGGCGAAGTGGTGACTGCCTTGTTGGCGCATGGGCTGCAACTGACGGCACTGGTCGAGCACCAGAGCATCCCCTGGGAGGCGCTGCCGGGGCAGATGGTCAAGGGCAGTGACGGGGAGTATCGCTTGCGTGAGCAGCCCGCACGGCTGCCCTTGAGCTACACCTTGGTGGCAATCAAAGCGTGATCAGGACAGGTAGCCGCCGTCTACATTGAGTGCCGTGCCGGTGGTGTAGCTGGACGCATCGCTGGCCAGGTACAACACTGCGCCGGCCATTTCTTTTGGGTCGGCCACCCGCTTGAGCGGGATCTGCTGCAGTGCGGCGTTCAGGATGGCGTCGTTCTTCACCAGTGCCGAGGCGAACTTGGTGTCGGTCAGGCCCGGCAACAGCGCGTTGCAGCGAATGCCAAACTGGGCGCACTCCTTGGCGAAGACCTTGGTCATGTTGATGACCGCTGCCTTGGTTACCGAGTAGATCCCCTGGAAGTGGCCGGGCGACACACCGTTGATGGACGCCACGTTGATGATGCTGCCACCGCCGTGCTCACGCATCAGCTTGCCAGCTTCCACTGACATGAAGAAGTAGCCGCGTATGTTCACGTCCACGGTCTTCTGGAAGGCGTTCGGGTCAGTATCCAGCACGTTGCAGAACTGCGGGTTGGTAGCCGCGTTGTTGACCAGCACGTCCAGGCGCCCGAACTGCTCGCGAATGCCGGCGAACACCTGCTGGATCTGCTCCAGCTCACCGATGTGGCAGGCCACCGCCGTTGCCTTGCCACCGGCGGCGATGATGGCGTCGGCCACCTGCTGGCAACCGTCGAGCTTGCGGCTGGAAACGATCACATGGGCGCCTTGCTGTGCCAGCAAGTGGGCGATGGCCTCGCCAATGCCACGGCTGGCACCGGAAACGAAGGCAATCTTGCCGTCGAGGTCGAACAGGTGGGTCTTGGACATGCTGTTTTCCTTGTTATCCGTCGTCGTGGTCATGACTTACAGGCTGGACTTGGCAATGACCTGTAGGGTCATCTGCTCCAGCAAGCGGTTCATGTGGATGAACTGGGCGAAGCGCTTGTCCTGGGTCTGGCCGTGGTAGTAGCGGTAGTAGATTTGCTGGACGATGCCAGCCAGGCGGAACAGGCCATAGCAATAGTAGTAATCGAAGTTGTCGAGCTGGATGCCCGCTCGCTCGGCGTAGTAATCGACGAACTGGCGACGGGTAAGCATGCCTGGTGCATTGCTCGGCTGGCGGCGCATCAGTTGCACGGGTGCTGGGTCGTCGGCCTCGATCCAGTAGGCCAGGCTGTTCCCCAGGTCCATCAGCGGGTCACCCAGGGTGGCCATTTCCCAGTCCAGTACCCCGATGATGCGCATGGGGTTGTCGGCGTCGAGGATCACGTTGTCGAAGCGGTAATCGTTGTGCACGATGCCGGGCTTCGGGTGGTCAGCGGGCATCTTGTCGTGCAACCAGGCGATCACCTGTTCCCAGCGCGGGGCATCCGGGGTCAGGGCTTTTTCGTAGCGGCTGGTCCAGCCCTCGACCTGGCGTTGCACATAGCCTTCCGGCTTGCCCAGGTCGGCCAGGCCGCAGGCGTTGTAGTCCACCTGGTGCAGCTCGACCAGGCGGTCGATGAAGCTTTTGCACAGGGCCTCGGTGCGGCTGGCGTCCAGGTTCAGTTCGGCAGGGATATCCGAGCGCAGAATGATGCCCTTGACCCGCTCCATCACGTAGAACTCACCGCCGATCAGACTGCTGTCGGTGCAGTGCACATAGGCCTTGGGGCAGTAGGGGAAGCCGTTGTTCAGCTGGTTCAGGATACGGAACTCGCGGCCCATGTCGTGGGCCGACTTGGCTTTCTGCCCGAACGGTGGGCGGCGCAGTACGAAGTCACGGCCCGGGTAGCTGACCAGGTAGGTGAGGTTGGAGGCGCCACCCGGGAACTGGCTGATGCTGGGTAGGCCATCCAGGCCGGGGATATTGGCCTTGAGGTAAGGGGCGATGACGGCCGCGTCGAGTTCTTCGCCGGGGCGTACCTGGGTGGACTGGTCGGTGAGCGTCATGCGTTTTCCTTATTCTCGATCGCAAGGACTATTGGCTAATCTAATGGCCTGCCCAGGCTGGAACAAGCGTGCCAGGTGCCATATAGGTGCGGGTGTTGCCGGTGGATCACTGCACCGAATGCCGGGCAAAAAAAAACCGAAGCCGCGAGGGCTTCGGTTTTCGATCATTCGGTATCCCCAGCCCTCAGGACGGGAACAGCTCGCTGAGTTTCATCGACAGCATCATGTCGCCTTCAACGCGCAGCTTGCCGCCCATGAAGGCCTGCATGCCGTCGGTTTCGCCGCTGACGATCCCCTTCAGGGTTTCGCTGTCCATTACCAGGGTGCAGTTGGCATCCGGGTTTTCGCCTTCCTGCAGGTCGCAGGTGCCGTCTTTGACGATCAGCGCGTACTGCTTGCCTTCGTCGGTGATGTTGAAGCCGAACACCAGGTCCAGGCCGGCGGCAGCGGATGGGTTGAACTTCTCTTGCATCTTTTTGACGGCATCAGCTACGGAGGTCATGGCGCATTCCTTATAGAGTGATTTACACGTCCCCGCAGGGACACAACAAAGCCGGGCTTATCGGTAGGTGACAAACTCCGGTGCCCTCAACAGCTGCACATGGGCTTGGCTGTTGAAGGAAGCCAGTGCCACGTCGCGGCCGCGGAACTTCAGCTGGCTGAGCGACGTGTTGATGATCTGCCAGTTCAGCGCGAACGCCTGGCTGGGGGTGATACGGGTAACCAGGTGGAGCAGGGCGGCAATGGTACCGCCCGAGGTGAAAATGGCGATATTGTCGCCGCTGCCGGCATTATCCAGTACGCGTTGCAGCCCACCCTGTACGCGGGCAGTAAAAGCTTGCCAGGTTTCCAGGCCGTCGTCGGCATGCTCCCCGTCGTGCCAGCGCTGCACCATCAAGGCGAACAGGCGCTGGAACTCACTGCGGTGCTGCGCAGCATTGCGCAGGATGTGCAGGGCGTTTGGCTCTTGCGGCAGCAGCCCGGGCAACAGGGCACGGATGACGCCGTCGGCATCGAACTCATTGAACGCCGCGTCGGTCTCAACCGTCGGCACCGGGCAGCCGTTGGCCTGCAAGGCCTCCAGGGCAAGGCGAGCGGTATCCTGCTGACGGCGCAGGTCGCCTGCCACGCAACGGTCCAGCCGTACACCCAGCTGGGCAAGGTGCTCACCCAGGGCCTGGCTCTGACGCACGCCCACGGGGGAGAGAACGTCGTAGTCATCGGCACCGAAGGAGGCTTGGCCATGTCGGATCAGGTAGAGGTTGCCCACGAAAGGTTCCGGCCTGTTGGAGGTTGCTGCGAGGTTAGGATGCGGCTCACGGGCTGTCAACGAAAAAACATACAAGCGTTTGAAAAGGTTGTTTGAAAGATGTTGCCAGCGTTTGCACCAGCTGGCAGCACCTCGGGTGCAACGGTATGCTTGCAACAGTTACGCGCCGCCGTGGCGCAGGTATTTAAGGAGTCAACGTGGAGTTTCTTGCCGAATACGCAAGCTTTCTCGCCAAAACCGCCACCCTGGTCATCGCCATCCTGGTGGTGCTATCAGCCATCGCCGGGCTGCGCGGCAAGGGGCGGCGCAAACCGGGTGGGCAGTTACAGGTCACCCGCCTGAACGAGTTCTACAAGGACCTGCGCGAGCGCCTGGAGTCTGGCCTGCTGGACAAGGCCCAGCTCAAGGCCTTGCGCAAGCAGCAGGCCAAGGCGGAAAAACAGCAGAAGAAGGGCAAGGCCGAGGAAAAGGGCCGGGTCTTCGTGCTGGATTTCGATGGCGACATCAAGGCCTCGGCCACTGAAAGCCTGCGTAACGAAATCACCGCGCTACTGACCCTCGCCACCCCGCGTGACGAAGTAGTGCTGCGCCTGGAGAGTGGCGGTGGCCTGGTGCACAGCTACGGCCTGGCAGCGTCGCAGCTGGCGCGCATTCGTCAGGCAGGCATCCCGCTGACCGTGTGCATCGACAAGGTGGCCGCCAGCGGTGGTTACATGATGGCCTGCATCGGCGAGAAGATTGTCAGTGCGCCGTTCGCCGTGCTGGGTTCGATCGGCGTGGTGGCGCAGTTGCCTAACGTCAACCGCCTGTTGAAGAAGCATGACATCGACTTCGAAGTGCTGACTGCTGGCGAGTACAAACGTACCCTCACCGTGTTTGGCGAAAACACCGAGAAGGGCCGGGAGAAGTTCCAGGAAGACCTGGACATCACCCACCAGCTGTTCAAGGACTTCGTTGCACGCTACCGCCCACAGTTGCATATTGACGAAGTGGCCACCGGCGAAGTCTGGCTCGGGGTTGCGGCACTCAACCGAAAGCTGGTGGACGAACTGCAGACCAGCGACGAATACCTCAGCGAGCGTGCGCGCAATGCCAACCTGTTCCACCTGCACTATGCCGAACGCAAGAGCCTGCAGGAACGCATCGGCATGGCGGCGAGCGGCACGGTGGAGAACACGGTGGTAGGTTTGTGGAGTAAACTCGGGCGTCTGCGCTAACACCTTGAACCCGTTGAAATTTTTTTTCGTTCAGGGGGTTGCAAGGTTAAAGGAATGAAGACATAATGGCGCCCATCGAAACGCAGCAAACTTTGAAAAAGGTTCAGCGTTTCAAGGAGATAGCAAAGCGCAAGCAGCTAGATCCGACCTTTGAGGCCGAGTAGCAAAGTGGTTATGCTCCGGATTGCAAATCCGTCTACGCCGGTTCGATTCCGACCTCGGCCTCCACCATTCGAAAGCCCCGCAGATTAACGTCTGCGGGGTTTTTCTTTATGGGTCAAAAAAAGCCAAGAGTTCCGAAACTTCAGCCTTTGGAGGGCTTGGCGATGGCGCCGACGCGACGATAAACGCGCTCGGTGATCCCCTCTTTTGAGTGACCTAGCAGCACGCTTGCATCGCTCAGGTCGTTGATCTCGGATGCGGCCTTCGGTCTGATGTCGCGGAACTGGAACTGGGCGATACGGTTGGCCAGATCCGGCTTATTCTCGACCTCGGCCTTCACCCTGGCGTCCTCTCGGGCTGCGTGAGTACCACCAAGCCCAGGACTGTGGCGCACCGCTAAGGAGGTCGAGCGCCTGCGCCGACTGGCCGAGTCGTTGTTTCAGGTGTTATCCGACTACCAGTATCGGGTGATAGCTAAAGCCCGCGGCAAGGATTTGCCGCCTCTTCATTGAAGCGGGCTTATAAGCTCGGCACCTTGGTTGCGTACATTCCCTACGGCGGGGCTCACCCGGTACCATTCAAAGGCGTCGGCCGGTTCGCCCAAGTTGAGCACCAGTTGCTCTGCATGCTCGCTCGGCATTCCTGCCGCGATCCACTCGTATGCCAGCTCAGGTGACAGCACAACAGGCCTACGATCGTGCACGTCGACCATGCCGCCCTGGGCATCGGCGGTGATGATGACAAACCCGTCGTGCTCGCTGCCGACAAACTGGCCGATGCTGGCACATAGGGCGGGGCGCCCGTCCCGACGGCGAATGTAGTACGGCTGCTTCTTCGGTCCACCCTCATCAACCCATTCGTACTAGCCGTCGATGGGTGTGATTGCCCGGTTCGGCCAGATCGCTCGGAAGAATGGGCCGTGCGCCACCTTTTCGACCCTGGCATTGATCGGCGCAGCACGGTCGGTCGCCCAATGCGACCGCCATCCCCACTTCACCAGGTCAGCGCGCGGGCCTGCGTCATCTACCCTCAGCACTGCCACCGGCGTGGTCGGCGCGACGTTGTACCGGCCAAGAGGCTCGTCGCCGACGTTGTTCTTCCAGGCCTCTGGCAGGCTCAGGGTTTCAACGAAGTCGTGTATGCCTCGGTACTGACTCAACCTTCCACACATACGCCGCCCTCCTGCATGAGCAAACAAGCATAGTCCGCCGAGCGGTACTGGCGAGGTTGCTTTTCCTGATGCTGAAATACTGTATTTAAATACAGTATATGGTGCAGTATGTACTTCCTCCTCGTTCGCCGCCGCGTGAATGGCGTGGCCATCCCGTACGATCAGCTCAGGATGATCCAGCCCCTGAAGGCCGACATCCACATTGGTGACCATCACAGCGAACCACTGGGCCGGGTATCGACCCAGGCCTGGGTGTTTAACCCTGCGCCGGGGCCCGACATCATTCCTCGATTGCATGACGCAAAGGTCAATGGCATGGCCCAGCTCGGAATCAACATCAACGGTGTCGAGGAAGTCGAAGGCGTGCTGTATGCGCAGTCGTGGTGGTGCAGAGCAGAGTGATGGCCGGGATACGCAAGCATGGATGAACTGAACGACCGATTCGCCTTGGTTACAGATCCCGATGGGCGCGCTGCCGTGCTCGAGGAGGCTTGGCACTGAGCTCAAGCATGTCGGTTTTGCTGGGCGAAAGTCGGTGAAACTGGCCGAACCGTATTAAACAGTTGCGATTCGCAGGCCGCTAGCGGCGCGGCCTGAGGGTCGATTCTCACGCTACTGCTGCAGTACTGGAAGTGACGCTAGCCACAGACCAGGCTCATGCAGCTTGTCAGCGGCGGCGGATGGTTAGGCATGCGGGGTTTTCGAAAGAACCTGCCGAGTTTTGCGTTGAATATGCTGGCAATTTTCAGTATCTGGCTCTTATTTGCACGGAGTCTGTCAATAGCCTGTATAGTGACTGCGTAGCCGTGTTTTGCGGCTGCTCACTATGAGGTTGCTTTTATGCTCCAGGCCATATCCCCCGAGACGCAGCGTGCCCATGAGCGCTTGAATGAACAGACTCAATTGTTCGTCAAGCTGGGAGGCCAAATTGAAAGCGTTCCTGCAGGAGTCAGCGGCGTGCTAGCTAGCAAGCCGAAGTCGGTTTGGACCAACCCTCAAACGGCCAAGTCCATCCACAAGCGATAGCGCGTCAAAGCGCACTGCTTGGTTGCTTCATTGCGAACGCGAGGGCACAAGTATGTTTGATGCGCCAAGTGATTTAGATATTTCTGAGTGGATTGGCGTCAGCGAGACGGAAATAGCTATTTACCGGGGTAATATGTTTCGATTGAAGGATGATTCGTGGCTCATCCGTTTTTCGTTCGCAATGCTCCGAGCGCTACGCCAGAGGCTTACTGACGGTTTACCCTCCTTGTCACAGTTGAAAACCAGGCGACAGACGTATGAGTGAGTTTGATTGAGCGTACGATCCTGACGCGAGCTCAACACAAGCCTTGTCCCGGTGGTCCGTTTTATATCTTCTGGAGGAGTTGGAGGCGCATACTCAAGTGGCTCAGGGCTTCTGAGCATTGAGAGGTGTGTATGTCCAGAGATAGGTATGGCGTAGAGAGTGACAGACAGGTCAGTCAGCCAGCCGGTAATGAGGGGCAGCTACAGGGATCAGTCAATCAGAACGAAAGCGTTTGCCAAGAGGGCCGTGACGACAATTTCGACAGCCCTCCCTTTCGAAGAGGGCAGAAACAGGTGCCGCCGGACCCATCGAGGGCATCCCATGCGGAGCGTTATAGTTATCACAAGCGCCCATTGGAATAACGTTCAGCTGTAGATGGATATAGATCTAAAAGCCTGGTCGTGCGCCAGGCTTTTTGCATGTGGATTCCGCGCCAGATGGCCAAGCGGCGGGCCTGCTGGACCTCACGCTCTGACCTCGTAGCCTACAGTCCGTTTGCCACAGATGCACGCCCGGCATTTTTCAGCGCGGCGCCGTAAAGGAGGAAGGGAAATTAGCCAGAAAAATGGTTCCAAAACCGAAAGTTAGACACCTCTACAATGCTGGTTACAAGCTGGCAAATCCCGATTTTTATTGGAACTGATTTTAGCGTCCAGGGCGCATAAGGCGGAGATTCTTGGGTCGTATTGCAAATCCGTCTAGGCCGGTTCGATTTCGACCTCGGCCTCGACGATAAATGACCCAAGAAACCCGATAAGCGTAAAGTGAACCAAGTACATGGAGTATGAGATTCTTCCAAGGAAGGCGCAGGTCTTGGTCGTGAGTGCGCGCTGGGCTGAAGGCAGTCCAGGAGGTGCAATAATGCACAGAAAGGTCAAATACTGAGAAGTATTCCTCTTATGGGTATCCGGGTAATTCGGTAGTGGCTGCGAAGTTTGAGCTAAATGAAGTGTAGGTGAGGCAGGGTATTAATATGGAGGCCAACGCTGGTATTGCTAGCCTGGGGTGCCTCTTGATTGCGGCTTTTAAGTACCGTGCTGAACTTTTGTTGTGAACGAAGTGGCAGAAAACTACAGGTAGCGCCGCTAATCCGCGCAGCCCATCAGAACCCAGCCCGCTCTGGAAGGATCTGGCGGTAGATGCTTGGCCAAGCTTCGAATCGACATGCCCATCTCCTCGTGTGTACAAGCTCGATGCTGCACCTTGAGCACTTATTTTGAACCGCACCACCCATACGTGGGTCATCAGAAGGGAGGGCGGTAATAACGCCCCGGTTCCCTCACCACGTATTGAAATGTTCGCAAGCTAAGGTTGAGCTCAAGCCCATTCCACCAGCGAGGTCGTCAGGAAATGGATTATTCCAGCATGGTTGAAGCGTTGGACAAGATGTTGGAGAAAGCGGCTGCAACGCAGGTATCCGCCAATGAAAGTCAGCGATGCATCCGTAACCATTCATCCGCGACGTCGCCCATAGTGGACGGCGTGCCGCTCTTGATCCACGCCATGAAGGCTCCGTCGAACTTGGATGCCTGGCCACACTCGCCGAGTAGAAACTGACGCACCTTCTGCGTGTTGCGGTAGTGCTTGTCCAAGGGCGTGGTGCGGGTAATCGGCCCAGCGTGCCAGTCGAAGCCCATGGTCTGTCCCTTGACTATGAAATGAAAAGGGCAAAAGCCCGTGAATGATCATCCATGGGCTTTTGGTCGTTCGAAACGATCGGCCTTCAGGCTATCAACCTTCGAACTGGATAACCATGCGGCCTTTGATCTTGCCTTCCAGCATCTCGTCGAAGATCTGGTTGATGTCCTCGATCGGCCGCAGGGTTACCTTGGGCACTACTTTGCCTTCAGCGGCGAACTGGAAGGCCTCTTGCAGGTCTTGCCGTGTGCCCACCAACGAGCCAACCACTTCGATCCCGTCCAGCACCAGGCGGGGGATATTCAGGTCCATGGACTCTGACGGAAGCCCGACGGCAACCAGGCGGCCGCCTGCGCGTAGCGCGTCCACGGCCGAGTTGAAGGCGGCTTTGGCAACGGCGGTAACCACAGCTGCATGGGCGCCCCCGGTCTTGGCCTGGATGATCTTCGCGGCGTCTTCGGTGCGCGAGTTGATAACCAGGTCGGCGCCCATTTCGCTGGCGAAGCGCAGTTGCTCTTCGTTGACGTCAATGGCGATCACTTTGGCGTTGAACACGTTCTTGGCGTATTGCAGCGCCAGGTTGCCCAGGCCGCCGAGGCCGTAGATGGCGATCCATTGGCCGGGGCGGATGTTGGAGATTTTTACCGCCTTGTAGGTGGTCACGCCGGCGCAGGTAACGCTGCTGGCGGCGGCGGAGTCGAGGCCGTCAGGTACTTTGACCGAATAGTCGGCTTTGACGATGCAGGCTTCTGCCATGCCGCCGTCCACGGTGTACCCGGAGTTTTTCACTTCGCGGCACAGGGTTTCGTTGCCGCTGGTGCAATAGTCGCAATGCCCGCACCCCTGATAAAACCATGCCACGCTGGCGCGGTCGCCCGGCTTGAGCGAGGTAACGCCCGGCCCGACTTCCTGGACCACGCCGATGCCTTCGTGGCCCAGCACGACGCCGGTCTTGTCACCGAAGTCGCCATTTTTCACGTGCAAGTCGGTGTGGCACACACCGCAGCATTGCATCTTCAGCAGCGCTTCACCGTGTTCGAGGGGGCGCAGGGTTTTCTCAACCACATCCACGCGACGGCCTGGCGCAACAACAGCAGCTTTCATAAGAGCCTCCGTGTCTATCCGAGTGAGCTTGGGTTATCGCTGGGTTAGCATAGCCCTTGCGTGGCCGGGCAAAACTGCTCCAGGTCATGGGGTGGGTTAGCGCCACAAAAAGAAAAGCCCGCGGCAATGATGCGGCGGGCTGCAAGAACGTACGGAGCAGGGTTAGTGTGCCCATCCGTTTGTCAGTATTTCGTGAAGCGCAGGTCATGAGGCTGTCATGTGCGCAACACCATAAAAAAGCCCGCCATGAGCGGCGGGCAAAAGACGTTTGAAGGGAGAGCCTGCAGGTTGCGCCCGGCTGGTTAACCCAGGATTAAGTGGCAACGCATTGACCTCGGAAGCTGATCAGCCTATACAGGCCTGCCATCACGCCAGGAGCCAGCATGCACGACGAAGACGACCTGCACGAACCCGAGCACGATCACCTGCTCGACCATGAGTTTCTCTACGACGACGTGGAGCACGAGGCAGATGCCCAAGGCGCCGAGGATGAAGTGGAAGAAGACGAGGAAACGCTGGATGACCTCGATGATGAGGAGCGGGATCACCCAGCCTGGTTCGACGATTGCGAAGACGACTGACCTAGCGGCCGTCCACCGAGAAGCGCCCTGGGCCGCTTACGGCCAGCAATAGCAGGCCGCCCATGATGGCGAGGTTTTTCAGGAACTGGGTCATGTTGGCGCTGCGCTCAGGGTCGACCATGTTCCAGAACGGGTGACCCAGCAGCGCCGTGCCCAGCACGAACAGTGCGAACAGGAACGCCAACGGCCGGGTATAGAAGCCCAGCATCAGCAGGATGCCGACCACGAACTCCATGAGCACGGCAATCGCTGCCGCCAGCATGGGGGCAGGGGCACCCAGCGAGGTCATGTAGCCGACCGTGCCGTCAAAGCCGGTAAGCTTGGCCCAGCCAGACAAGACGAACAGGATCATCAGCAGCACGCGGGCTATCAGGATAATGATGTCGCGTTGGCCATCGAACAGGGAGTAGCGCATGGCGGCGTTCCAGTGGACGAGTACAAGCTCCACTCTAGCAGCTGCGCGAGATATTGCCGGCAGGCAGCAAAAAGGCGCCGCAAGGACGCCTTTTCAACGAAGTTTGGTGCGAGTGGCGGGACTCGAACCCGCAAGGCTCACGCCGACAGATTTTAAGTCTGCTGTGTATACCAATTCCACCACACTCGCACGCTTGAAGGGGTCGTAACGACCGGCTCGCTTCTAAGCAGAAGGGCTTCGCAATCAAGCGCGCTTTATAACCCATCGTTATAGTTGAGTCAACTGCAGCACCTATGATCAACAGAGTGAAGGGTCGAGCGAACGGGTAATTGACACCTTGCTGTCATTACGCCACTGTTGCCCTTTTATTGGATCCAAGAGTATGCGGCGATGACTCAGTCCGACGCTTGCGAGCGTGTCGTGCGCCCACGGCTGATCTGGCGGCTGCGCATCAGCCCGATACTGGTCGAGCCTGAACGGTGACGGCTGTCTGTCGCCGGGCGTGTTCGGCTAAGCTCATTTTGTTCCTCCCGCTGTGCCAGTGGAGTTTGCATGGTTTCAGCTGACTGCCCCGACCACCCCGTCATGCCTGCCCACCGCTACGAGCAGCTGGTTCAGTCGGTGGTGGACTACGCCATCTACATGCTTGACCCTGCCGGCCATGTGGTGTCGTGGAATGCCGGTGCGCAACGGATCAAGGGTTACCGCGCCGATGAAGTGATCGGCAAGCATTTCTCGCTGTTCTTCACGCAGCAGGACTGTGCCGACGGCCGCCCGGAGCGCTTGTTGCGCCAAGCGCTGGAGCAGGGTGTAGCGCAGGATGAAGGGTGGCGGGTGCGCAAGGATGGTACACAGTTCTGGGCCTTGGCGGCGCTGGACGTGATCCGCGACGACCAGGGCCAGATCATCGGCCTGGCCAAAGTTACCCGGGACATCACCGACCGCCGCGAGTCGGCGATGCAACTGGACGCGGTGCGCGCCCAGCTGTTCCAGGCGCAGAAACTGGAGGCCCTCGGCCAACTGACTGGCGGGCTGGCGCATGATTTCAACAACATGCTGACCATCATCATCAGTTCGGCGCGCCTGGCGATAGCCACCCAGGACCCGGCGCGTGCCCAGCGCATGCTGCAACATATTCTGGATGCCGGGCAGCGAGGCACTGAACTGACCCAGCAACTGCTCAGCTTTGCCCGCCACCGCAAACTCGATGTGGCGTGTGTAGCGCCGGCAGACCTTGTAGCTGCCACGCGTGGGCTCCTGGAACATGCCCTGCCCAGTTCGATTGACCTGCAGGTGCAGTTGCAGGCGGACTTGCCGCTGATCGAAGTCGATGCCGGGCAATTGCAGATGGTGCTGCTGAACCTGTTGTTCAACGCCCGCGATGCCATCGCAGGGGAGGGCCGGATAGGCTTGACGGCCGAAGTAGTCGAACTGGCGGGCGAAGTGGAAGGATTGCAGGGCCGTTTCGTGCGTTTTGTGGTGGAAGACAGCGGCGAAGGCATTGCGCCTGAGGTATTGCCACGCATCTTCGAGCCGTTCTTCACGACCAAGCCTTTCGGCAAGGGCACTGGCTTGGGCCTTAGCCAGGTTTATGGCTTTGCCAGGCAGAGCGGCGGCGCCATTTATGTCGACAGTGAGCCCGGCCACGGAACTTCCATGCAACTTTACTTGCCAACGTATCAGGACAAGACCCACAGCAATCTCGACAGGTGAGTATCATGGCGCAGGCACTCAGGCGGCTGGTGACGGGTATCGAAGGGCTCGATGCCTTGCTCAAGGGTGGCTTGGTAGCCGGTGCCTCGTACATCATTCAGGGCCCGCCGGGCGCGGGCAAGACCATTCTCGCCAACCAGCTGGCCTGCGGCCATGTACGCGGCGGTGGCCGGGTGCTGGTGGCCACCTTGCTGAGCGAGTCGCATGACCGGCTGTTCCAGTACTTGGGCACGCTGGACTTCTTCGACCCTGCGCTAGTGGGCGACCAGATCCAGTTTGTCAGTGCCTTCGATACCCTTGAGCAGGAAGGGCTTGATGCCGTTGTGCGGCTGCTGCGCCAAGAAATCGCCCGGCAGCAGGCCAGCTTGCTGATCGTCGACGGTGTACTTAATGCCCGGGTGCGCGCGGAAACTGCGCTGGACACCAAGAAGTTCGTCTCCGAGCTGCAGGGTCATGCGGCCTTCGCCGGCTGCACGGTGCTGCTGCTCACCAGCGCAAGGCTGGACGAGGGCAGCCCGGAGCACACCATGGTCGATGGCGTGATCGAGTTGGGTGAGCAACTGGTGGGCAGCCGCGCCGTGCGCCATATCCAGCTGCGCAAGACGCGCGGCAGTGGGGCGTTGTCGGGGCGCCACGAGTGCCTTATCGATGAAAGCGGCATGCATGTCTACCCGCGCCTTGAGGCGTTGTTCAGCCACCCCAGCCAGCTGGGCAGCGCCATTCCTGCGCGCATCAGCAGCGGTGTGCCAAGCCTGGATGAAATGCTCGACGGCGGCCTGTCCACGGGGTCGGTCAGCTTGCTGATCGGGCCTTCGGGTATTGGCAAGACATCCTTGGGGCTGGCCTTTCTGGGTGCCAGCACTGCGCAAGCGCCGGGGCTGCATTTCGGCTTCTACGAAACACCCGAACGCCTGCGTAGCAAGGCTGCATCACTGGGTTACGACTTGGCAGCGATGGAGCGCGCCGGCAGCCTGCAGCTGTGCTGGCAACCGACCACCGAAGGTTTGTTGGACCAGGTCGGGGCGCGACTGCTCGAACGTGTCGAGGCGCAGGGCTGCAAGCGCGTGCTGGTTGATAGCCTCGGGGCGTTCAGCCGACTGGCTGTTGACCCGGCGCGTCTCAATGCATTTTTCCGCGCCTTGACCGGTGAACTGCGCGCGCGTGATGTGAGTGTGATGCTGACCTGGGAAATGCGCGATATCTTCGGCTCGGAAATCAGCGCCCCGGCCCCGGACCTGTCGAGCATCGTCGACAACCTGATGCTGATGCGCTTCGTCGAGCTGGATTCGCAGCTGCGGCGCATGCTGTCGATCCTCAAGGTGCGTGACAGTCACCATGACCCTGCTTTGCACGAACTGCTTATGGGGCCGCAAGGCATTACCCTGCGCAAGGCGTTCGAAGGCGCCTGTGGCGTGCTCTCGGGAACGCCGGTGCCGCAAGGGGGCGGGTGACGGAGCAGGCCCATGAACACCATCCTGATCGTCGATGACGAGTACCTGATTGCCGATATCCTCGGTTTTGCCCTGGAGGACGAAGGCTACCTGGTGGAAAAGGCGAGCAATGGCTGCAAGGCGCTGGAAGCGCTCAAGGAGAAGCGTGTTCAGCTGGTCATCACCGATTACATGATGCCGCTGCTAAACGGTGAAGAGCTGGTGCGCTCGATGCGTGAAGACCCGGCCTTGAGCGAGTTACCGGTCATCCTCATGAGCGGCGCACAGGCCAACCAGGGATGCCCGGAACTGTTCGCCGCCGTGTTCGACAAACCGTTCGACATGGACTGTATGGTCGCCAAGGTGCACGAACTGCTCGGCACCTGAGGCGTGGGGCGATCAAGCGCGTCCGTGCGGCTTGAGGCAGGTCGCTCAGTGCGAGTCTTCGTGCTTTTCCGGGGCCGGGCTGCCGGCCTGGATGCGCTTGAAGATTTCTTCGCGATGAACCTGAACATCTTTCGGTGCATCGATCCCGATCCTCACCTGCATCCCTTTGACGCCCAGAATGGTGACTTTGATGTCATCGTTGATGACGATGCTTTCGCCAACCTTGCGGGTGAGTATCAGCATGTAGATCTCCTTGGTGATGTAAAAGACCGCCGGGCTAATTGCCTTGGCGGCGGGAGCGGGTCCCTCTTCCTTCTCATTAAAGACGCTTTCGGCGGATAGTAATTCCCCGACAGACAAATTCTGTTGCGAGTCTTCAGTTGCAGGTGCCGAAGCAAACCGTCAGCGTTTTGCCGGTCAAGGTGCTCGGTGGCAAGAATAGGGCGCTTGGCGGCCAATGGGAAATTTCTTCGCATCATGGGGTGAATAGACAGGCTTAATGGTCATCCTGTTCCTCAAGTGCCTGCAGAAATATCAGCAATGCCACTTCTTCGGGGTCCAGCCCTTTGCGCACTCGGCTTTTCGGCAAGTTGGCCAGGCGCCCCAAGGCATAGTGCTCAAGTACCGCAGGGTGTATATAACAACGCCTGCACACTGCGGGCGTATTGCCAAGGCGTTTGGCGACCTGGCGGACTACTGCGGCGACTTGGCGTTTGGCCTCGGCGTCCGGCTCCCAGGCCAAGGGCTTCAGCAGGTCCAGGGCCAGGCTGCTGCCGGCCCAGGTGCGGTAGTCCTTGGCGGTGAAGTCGGCGCCGGTCAGCTGCTGCAGAAACTGGTTGACCTCGCTGGAGCCGACGCTGTGGCGCTGGCCGTCCTCATCCAGGTATTGAAACAGTGCCTGTCCGGGCAGCTCCATGCAGCGTTTGAGCAGGCTGGCAAGCCGCCGATCGTTGAGGGTGACGTTGTGCTCCACGCCGCGCTTGCCGCGGAACTGGAAGCGGATGGTGCTGCCTTTGATCTGCACATGACGGTTGCGCAGGGTGGTCAGACCATACGACTGGTTGTCGCGCAGGTAGCGTTGATTACCAATGCGGATCAGGGTGTGGTCGAGCAAGCTCACTACCAGCGCCATCACTTTTTCCCGGTCCAGGCCTGGCCGTGCCAGGTGGCTCTCCAGTTGTGCGCGCAGTTCAGGCAGGGCCTGGGCAAAGGCCAGCATACGCCCATACTTGTGCTGGTCGCGCAGCTCGCGCCACTGCGTGTGGTAGCGATACTGCTTGCGGCCACGCGCGTCGCGGCCGGTTGCTTGCAGGTGGCCCTGTGGGTCGGTGCATATCCACACATCCGTGTAGGCCGGCGGAATCACTAGCGAAGCGATACGGGCGAGGGTTTCGCTGTCGCGCACCCGTTGGCCATCGGTATCCAGGTAGATGAAACGGTCGCGCCAGCGTCGCCGGGTCAGGCCCGGCTGGCTGTCGTCAACGTAGTGCAGGGTGCGTGGCAGGGGGCAGTCGAGCATGGGCGGCAGGCCTCGATCAAGTCACTGATCAATGGACAACGCCCGTGTAAAGGATGCTCAGCCCAACAGGGCCACCGACTTGATCTGGGCAAACAGCGCCTGGCCCGGGTGCAGGCCGAGCTGGTCTGCCGAGAAGCGGGTGATGCGGGCGAGCAAGGCATTGCCGCCGGCATCCAGGCTCACCAGCACATGGGCCGGGTTATCGGCCGGGCGGCTTTCGCGCACACGCACCGGCAGGCGGTTGAGAATGCTCGATGTGCTGTCAGCCGTCAGCGCCAGGCTGACGTCCCGGGCCTGCACCTTGACCCGCAGGGTGCTGCCCATCACATGTGCCGTGTGGGCGATGCGCAACAGCGGCCCGCCGCTGCCGGGTAGACGCAGGTCGAGCAGGTCGTAGTGCGGGTCATGCCCCACCACCATGCCTTCGAAGACGACGCCGGCATCCTCGCCCTGGGCCAATGACAGATCCAGGCGTGCCAGGGTTTCGCCGATCGGGCCGCTGGCCACCGCCTTGCCTTGCTCCAGCAGTACCAGGTGGTCGGCCAGGCGTGCCACTTCATCCTGGGCGTGGCTGACATACACCAGCGGAATGTCCAGTTCGTCGTGCAGGCGCTCCAAGTAGGGCAGGATCTCGCGCTTGCGGGGCCCGTCCAGGGCCGCCAGGGGCTCGTCCATCAACAGCAGGCGCGGGCTGCTGAGCAGGGCGCGGGCAATGCCCACCCGCTGCGCTTCGCCGCCAGACAAGGTGGCAGGACGGCGTTCCAGCAAGTGGCCGATGCCCAGCAACTGGCACGCCTGCTCCAGGCTGACCTTGCGCTCGGCAGCCGCCACCCGGCGCCAGCCGAACTCCAGGTTGCCGCGCACCGATAGGTGCGGGAACAGGCTGGCCTCCTGGAACACATAGCCAACCGGGCGCAGGTGCGGTGCCTGGAAGTAGCCGCGGGCACTGTCTTCCCAGACTTCGCCGTTAACCTCGATGTAGGCGCTGGCGGCCCGTTCCAGCCCGGCCAGGCAGCGCAGGCAGCTGGTCTTGCCAGAGCCCGAGTGGCCGAACAGCGCGCTGATGCCGCGCCCGGGAAGGTGCAGGTCGACGTCCAGGGTAAAGTCGTCGCGCGCCAGGATCAGGCGCGCCACAATCGATGCGGTCATATCAGCTCCAGCCAGCTTTGCCACGGCGCCCGGCGTACAACAGGAGCAGCACCAGGAAAGAGAACACCAGCATGGCACCGGCCAGCCAGTGGGCTTGTGAATACTCCATGGCCTCGACGTGATCGAAGATCTGCACCGAAACCACGCGGGTCTTGTCGGGGATGTTGCCGCCAATCATCAGCACCACGCCAAACTCGCCGATGGTGTGGGCAAAGCCAAGAATGCTGGCGGTGACGAAGCCGGGACGGGCCAGTGGCAGCACCACATGCACGAAAGTGTCCCACGGGCTGGCGCGCAGGGTGGCAGCGACTTCCAGTGGGCGCTGGCCGATCGCACCAAAGGCATTTTGCAACGGCTGCACCACGAACGGCATGGAATACACCGTTGAACCGATCACCAGGCCCGTAAAGCTGAACACCACGCTGCCCAGGCCAAGCGCCTGGGTAGCCTGACCGAGCCAGCCGTGCGGGCCGAGGGCGATCAGCAGGTAAAAGCCGATCACCGTCGGTGGCAGCACCAGTGGCAGAGCAACCACCGCACCCACCGGCCCGCGCAGCCATGAGCGCGTGCGCGCCAGCCACCAGGCGATGGGGGTGCCGATAACCAGCAGGATCAGGGTGGTCAGGCTGGCCAGTTTAACAGTCAGCCAGATTGCCCCCAGGTCACTGGCATCCAGTGGCATCAGCGTTCATAGCCGTAGGACTTGATTACCGCTGCGGCTTTTGGGCCTTTCAGGTATTCGGCCAGCGCCTTGGCGGCGGCGTTGTCCTTGCCTTTGTTGAGGATTACGGCGTCCTGGCGGATCGGGTCGTGCAGGCTGGCTGGTACGATCCAGGCCGAGCCACTGGTCACCTTGCCGTCCTTGTAGATCTGCGACAGGGCGACGAAGCCCAGTTCGGCATTGCCGGTGGAGACGAACTGGAAGGCCTGGGTGATGTTCTGGCCTTCGACGATCTTGCCTTTGGTGGCTTCGGTGAGCTTCAGCTTGTCCAGCACCTGGGTGGCGGCCAGGCCGTAGGGTGCCGCTTTCGGGTTGGCGATCGACAGGTGTTGGTAGGTGTTTTTCTTCAGTACTTCACCCTTGGCATCTACGTAGCCTTCTTTGGCCGACCACAGGGCGAGGGTGCCGATGGCGTAGGTAAAGCGCGAACCGGGGACGATCTCCTTTTCGTCTTCAAGCTTCTTCGGGGTGGTGTCGTCAGCGGCGAGGAACACTTCGAACGGTGCGCCGTTCTTGATCTGGGCATAGAACTGCCCGGTGGCGCCGTAGGCCGCGACCAGCTTGTGACCGGTGTCTTTCTCGAAGTCCTTGGCAATGGCCTGGATAGGGGCTGTGAAGTTGGCTGCGACCGCGACCTGAACCTCATCGGCCCAGGCAGTGTTGAAGGCGAGCAGGCTGGCCAGGGCGGTGAAGGCCAGGAGGGACGGGCGGATACGCATGAAAACAGCTCCTTGGGGTTATCGTTATATCCTGAACTATATAGCGATAGGCCATTTGCGGGGAAGAGGGTCAGCCTGTTGAAGAAGAAGCCTAACGATAAACAACGGCCAGCGCCTTTTCGGCAATCGCCCGGGTCAAATCCCCGGCCGGCATGTGCCGCCCCAGCCGCAGCGCCTGCCCCGACCACAAGTTGCTGAAATCACTATTGCCCTGCGGCTCGGTAATCGCCCGCAATGGCATCAATGCCCCACCCGCCAGCGGGAAGCGCGGTGCAAGCGCGCTCATCGGCCCCAGCTCACGCATGATGCGGTTGTTGATGCCACGCGCCGGGCGCCCGGTAAACAGGTTGGTCAACGCGGTCTCGCTGGCGGGGGCACTGTCCAGGGCCTTGCGATGAGCCGGCGAAACCTTGGCCTCGGGGCAGAACAGGTAAGCGGTTCCGATCTGGACAGCCGAAGCGCCCAACGCCAGTGCCGCCACCAGGCCGCGGTGGTCACCGATACCGCCAGCGGCGATGACCGGCACACTGACCGCATCCACTACCTGCGGCACCAGGGCGAAGGTGCCGATCTGGCTGGTGATGTCATCGCTAAGGAACATGCCGCGGTGGCCACCGGCTTCGTACCCCATGGCAATGATCGCGTCACAACCGTGGCGTTCCAGCCAAACCGCTTCTTCCACCGTGGTGGCGCTGGACAGCACCTTGGCACCACTGGCCTTCACCCGTTGCAACAGTTCAGCCTGCGGCAGGCCGAAGTGAAAGCTGACCACTTCCGGGCGCAGTTGCTCGACCAGCTGGCAGCTTTGCTCATCGAACGGCGCACGGTTGGACACCGGCGTGGGTGCCGAAAAGTCGGCCCCCGTTTCACTGTAATAAGGTGCCAGGGCCTGCTTCCAGCGTACATCGCGCGCGCTGTCGGGCGCGGGTGGCTGGTGGCAGAAAAAGTTCAGGTTCAGCGGGCGGCCCGGGCAACCGGCGCGGAATGCGGCGATTTCCGCGCGTATCTGTTCGCCGGTAAGCATGGCGCAGGGCAGGGCGCCCAGCCCGCCTGCCAGGCCCACGGCAATGGCCATGGGCGAGCCTGTCGCGCCGGCCATGGGGGCCTGGAGAATGGGCAGCTCGATGCCCAGCAGGTCGAGGATTCGGCGGTCGGGCCAGTGGCTCATGCGGTTCTCCATGTGCGGGGCGGGCGGCGCTACAGGGGCTTGAAGCGGGTTTTACAAGGCCTTGCTGACCTGGATGTCGCTGATCTTCTCGGCGTCTTCGCCGTGGATCTTGCGCAGGGCTTCCAAGGCTTGCTCCTGAGAGGCATCTGGCATGAGTGCGAAGTCCCAGCGGCGCTGGCCGTCGAGCTTGTATTTGATGACGTACTTGATGGTCTGGGTCATGGGGGCCTTACCTGAGTTTCGACGACGAACGACGGATGATCTTGATCTTGTGGGTCAGGGTCGGCTTGCGGGTGACCGAGATCGGGCGGGTTGTGACAGTATCGATGGTGATGTTCCAGAAGCCCGTGCTGGGTACGGTGATTTTCGCCGGGAACTTCTCGAAATGGCCGCCGTGGTAAGTGTGACGGCCGCCATTCTTGAAGCTGCGGAAGTTGGCGTCGTTCATCAGGCGGATATTGCAGCGCTGGGAGCACTCGATGACGACGATGTCGTCCTCGTTCAGGTGCTCGCGCTGGTGTACGAATTTCATGTGATGCTCCGCAAGGTTTGGATCTGCAAAGGCAAAAGATACCACGATGTGCCGTTACACTGCCGCGCTGTTCACCCGGCGCAGATAATTCTGCCAAAGCAGGGAGCAAAACCGCCCGGCTGTGGTCGAACCGAACTCTTGAAGGCAGAGGTGTTGCAAATGAAGTGGATGGTGGCCGCGTTAGCGGTGACGCTCGGTGGCTGCGTGAGCGTTACGGAGCTGGAGCAATCACGCGAAACGCTGGATGTGATTTCTGGCAAGAGTCCGCGTGAATATGCCGACTGCGTCAAGCAGAAGCTGGCCGATACCCGCGACCCGCTGACTGAAGAGCAGCGCGGTGACGGCCTGCGGCTGATCGTGCCGCAAAAGCTCACGTCGGGTGCCGGGCCGGCAGCGCTTGTGGATATCGACAAGCGTGGCAGCGGTAGCAGTATCAAGCTGCACGAACGGCTGAACAACTTCCCCCTGCGCCTGGGCGATGTGCGCACCGCAGCCACCCAGTGCATCTCCGGACATTGATCTGAGGCAACGGACCTTCCGTTCTTTGCTTATATGTTTTAGGCCTAAACATATAACAAAAGAAAAGGAGTTTCGTGATGACACCGTTAAGACGCGTCGTGATCGGCAGCCTGCTGATCCTGGCCTGGCCGATGGCGCATGCCGCCGATGGCCAGAAAATCTTCACCCAGGGTGGGGCCAACCCCGCCGCCATGGCCTGCCTCGGCTGCCATGGCCCGGACGGCAAGGGTATTGCTGCTGCCGGCTTTCCTCGTTTGGCGGGGCTACCGGCCGGTTACCTCAGCAAGCAATTGCATGACTGGCGCAACGGCAGCCGCAAGCAGCCGGTGATGGAGCCGTTGGCCAAGGCCCTGAGCGACGATGAAATCAAGGCGGTCAGCCTGTACCTGGCCAGCCTGCCGGCAGACCCCGTTGGCGACCTGCGCCGCCAGCAGATTGCCGATGACCCTACCACTCGCATGGCCCTCTACGGCGACTGGAGCCGGCAGATTCCCGGCTGCGTGCAGTGTCACGGCCCCGGTGGTGGTGGGGTTGGCGAGCACTTCCCGCCCTTGGCCGGCCAGCCCGCCAGTTACCTGGTGGCGCAGCTCAATGCCTGGCGCGACGGTAGCCGCAGCAATGACCCCAACCAGCTGATGGTCGGCGTGGCCAAGGCCATGACCGATGACGAGATCAAGGCCGTTGCCGAGTTCTTCGCCCACCCCGTCAGCCAGGAGGTCAAGCCATGAAACCGATGATTCCAGCCTTGTTGCTGCTGGCCATGGGCAGCGCCCAAGCCGCGCCGATCGCCATGGAAGACCAGTCGCAGTTGAAGGTGCCCGATGTGCAGGTCGCGCCGCAGTTCATGCCGCCCGCCGAAAGCGAGTTGCCGGACAATGCCTTTGGCAAGATGGTGCGTGAAGGCCATGCCTTGTTCGTGGACACCCGTCGTTTGATGCCAGAGGCCGTGGGCAACGGCATGAACTGCAGCAACTGCCACCTTGATCAGGGGCGGTTAGCCCATTCGGCACCGTTGTGGGGCGCGTACCCGATGTACCCCGCGTACCGCAAGAAGAATGACAAGGTGAACACCTACGCCGAGCGTATTCAGGGGTGTTTCCAGTTCAGCATGAATGGCAAGCCGCCTGCTGCCGACAGCCCGCAGATGACGGCGCTGGCCGTGTACTCATACTGGCTTTCGACCAAGGCACCCATCGGCGTGGAGATTGCCGGGCGTGGTTACCCTGAGGTGCCGCAACCCAAGAGTGGCTACGACTTCAAGCGTGGCCAGCAGGTGTACCGCGAGCAATGCGCGATTTGCCACGGTGACAGCGGCGAAGGGCAGAAGGTGGCGGGCGAATACGTGATGCCACCGCTGTGGGGCAAGGATTCCTACAACTGGGGCGCCGGCATGCACCGTATCAATACGGCGGCGTCGTTCATCAAGTACAACATGCCGCTGGGCAAACCGGGCAGCCTCAGTGACCAGCAGGCCTGGGACGTGGCGGCGTGGATCAACCGTCATGAGCGGCCTCAGGACCCACGTCTGGTGGAGGGCTCCATCGAGAAGACGCGGGTGAAATTTCATGCCAATGATGGCGTGAATCTGTATGGGCAGAAGGTTGACGGGGTGCTGGTCGGGCAGGGCACGGGTAGTTGATGGGGGCCTGTGGCGGCCTCTTCGCGGCGGTTCGATGCCTCGATAAACCCGCGAAAAGGCCGGTACAGGCAACATTATTTTGCTTCATCCATCCGTCATGTATGACCGTAATATTTACGATCCGCCGGAACTATCTACACTGGGATATCTCTATGATGGCATCGGTCGATACCAGGGGGCATTGTAAGGTGACTGCCGCCTGATTAGACTGCGCCGAATTCCACAGGCCTAGCCTTTTGTAAGGACGTTTATGATCAAGAAATGCTTGTTCCCGGCAGCCGGCTACGGTACTCGCTTCCTGCCCGCTACCAAAGCCATGCCCAAGGAAATGCTGCCGGTGGTCAACAAGCCACTGATCCAGTATGGCGTTGAAGAAGCATTGGATGCTGGTCTGAATGAGATTTCCATCGTTACCGGTCGCGGCAAACGCGCGCTGGAAGATCACTTCGACATCAGCTACGAGCTGGAAAACCAGATCAAGGGCACCGACAAGGAAAAATACCTGGTCGGTATCCGTCGCCTGCTCGACGAGTGCTCGTTCTCCTACACCCGCCAGACCGAAATGAAAGGCCTGGGCCACGCCATCCTGACCGGTCGCCCGCTGATCGGCGACGAGCCGTTCGCCGTGGTGCTGGCGGATGACCTGTGCGTCAACCTCGAAGGTGAAGGCGTGCTGGCGCAAATGGTTGCGCTGTACAAGAAGTATCGCTGCTCGATTGTCGCCATCCAGGAAGTCGATCCGCAGGAAACCAACAAGTACGGCGTCATCGCCGGTGAAGAGATCAAGGACGGCATCTTCCGTGTCGACGCCATGGTCGAGAAGCCGAAGCCTGAAGATGCCCCATCGAACCTGGCGATCATCGGCCGTTACATCCTGACCCCGGACATCTTCGAGAAGATCGAACAGACCGAACCTGGCAAAGGCGGCGAGATCCAGATCACCGATGCCCTGATGAAGCAAGCGGCCGAAGGCAACGTGATCGCCTACAAGTTCAAGGGCAAGCGTTTCGACTGCGGTGGTGCCGAGGGCTACATCGAGGCGACCAACTTCTGCTTCGAGAACTTCTACAAGGCTGGCAAGGCTTACTGATAAGCCCTGCTGGTACAAGAGCCACCCTTCGGGGTGGCTTTTTTGTTTGCGGCGGCCAACGGCGTTATGCTGGGCGCCTGCCTAGGAGACTGAATACATGGCCTACGATTTTGATCTGTTTGTGATTGGCGCCGGTTCTGGCGGTGTGCGCGCGGCGCGCTTTGCCGCCGGCTTTGGCGCAAAGGTGGCTGTGGCCGAAAGCCGCTACCTGGGCGGTACCTGCGTCAACGTTGGCTGTGTACCGAAAAAGTTACTGGTGTACGGCGCCCATGTCGCTGACGAACTCGAGCAGGCCGCAGGGTTTGGCTGGACCTTGGAAGAGGGGCATTTCGACTGGGGCACCCTGATTGCCAACAAAAATCGCGAGATCGAGCGCCTCAACGGCATCTACCGCAACCTGTTGGTCAATAGCGGTGTGACCCTGCTGCAGGGCCATGCGCGGCTGACCGGCGCCAATGAAGTGGAAGTCGAAGGCCGGCGCTACACGGCCGAGCATATCCTGATCGCCACCGGTGGCTGGCCACAGGTACCGGACATCACGGGTAAGGAGCTGGCTATCACCTCCAACGAAGCCTTCTACCTCAAGGACCTGCCACGACGGGTGTTGGTAGTGGGGGGCGGTTACATCGCCGTCGAGTTCGCCGGTATCTTCCAGGGCCTGGGGGCCGATACCACGCTGCTCTATCGAGGCGACCTGTTCCTGCGCGGCTTCGATGGCTCGGTGCGCACGCACTTGAAGGAAGAGCTGGAAAAGCGCGGCCTGAACTTGCAGTTCAACGCCGACATCCAGCGCATCGACAAGCTGGAAGATGGCAGCCTCAAGGCCACGTTGAAAGACGGCTGCGAGTTGGTCGCAGATTGTGTGTTCTACGCAACAGGCCGGCGCCCGATGCTGGACAACCTGGGCCTGGAGAACACTGGCGTAGAGCTTGATGCGCGCGGCTACATCCGCGTTGACGCGCAATACCAGACCACCGCGCCGTCGATCCTGGCGATTGGCGACGTGATCGGCCGTGTGCAACTGACGCCGGTGGCCCTGGCCGAAGGCATGGCCGTGGCGCGGCGCCTGTTCAAGCCTGAGC
Organism: Pseudomonas monteilii NBRC 103158 = DSM 14164; assembly: GCF_000730605.1. Taxonomy (GTDB): domain Bacteria; phylum Pseudomonadota; class Gammaproteobacteria; order Pseudomonadales; family Pseudomonadaceae; genus Aquipseudomonas; species Aquipseudomonas monteilii. The sequence continues at coordinate 71,411 of NZ_BBIS01000037.1, forward strand.
AATACCGCCCGGTGGACTACCAGAACATCCCCACCGCCGTGTTCAGCCAGCCACCGATTGGCACGGTTGGCCTGACCGAGGAGCAGGCGCTGGAGGCCGGGCATAAGGTGCAGGTCTTCGAAAGCCGCTTCCGCGCCATGAAGCTGACACTCACCGATATTCAGGAAAAGACCCTGATGAAGCTGGTGGTCGATGCCGACACCGACAAGGTGCTGGGCTGTCACATGGTGGGCCCTGACGCTGGCGAGATCATCCAGGGCCTGGGCATCGCCCTGAAGGCCGGCGCGACCAAGCAACAGTTCGACGAGACCATCGGCGTGCACCCGACGGCGGCTGAAGAGTTCGTGACCATGCGCACCGTTACCCGCTGATGCTAACGGCCTCATTGCTGGCTTGCCGGCAATGAGGCCCAAGCGCGGCCCGCAATCCTTTGCTCAGCCGATTCCCTTCTATTAATAGACCTCGGTTATAGCCAAAACCAATCGCAAGCATGAGCTTTGCCAATGAGCCTTCAGCGGGATGATTAGTTAGGATTCTATCCATCAACTGATTCCAACCCCATGAAGGAGCGTCTCTCATGCCAATCATCAACAGCCAGGTCAAACCGTTCAACGCCACTGCCTACCACAAAGGCGAGTTCGTTCAGGTCAGCGAAGCCGACCTGAAAGGCAAGTGGTCTGTCGTGTTCTTCTACCCGGCCGACTTCACCTTCGTATGCCCGACCGAGCTGGGTGACCTTGCTGACAACTACGCCGAGTTCCAGAAGCTGGGCGTGGAAATCTACGGTGTGTCCACCGACACCCACTTCACCCACAAAGCCTGGCACGACACCTCGGACACCATCGGCAAGATCGAATACCCGCTGATCGGTGACCCGACCCACGTCATCTCGCGCAACTTCGACGTGCTGATCGAAGAAGCTGGCTTGGCCGATCGCGGTACCTTCGTGATCAACCCGGAAGGCCAGATCAAGATCGTCGAACTGAACGACGGTGGTGTAGGCCGCGATGCTGCCGAACTGCTGCGTAAAGTGAAGGCTGCCCAGTACGTTGCCGCCCACCCAGGCGAAGTGTGCCCAGCCAAGTGGAAAGAAGGCGAAGCCACCCTGGCACCGTCGCTGGACCTGGTCGGCAAGATCTAAGGCCATGTGCATGTCGTGGGCGGTAGCCAGCCGCCAAAGCTGAAGTAGTCACCGCCCCGTAAAAGCGCCCGGGCGACCTCGCCTGGGCGTTTTTGTATCCGAGTTTTGAAAAAAGGAATCGCCCGTATGTTGGACGCCACGCTTAAATCGCAACTGAAAACCTACCTGGAGCGGGTCACCCAGCCGATCGAGATCGTTGCCTCCCTCGACGACGGCGCGAAGTCCCGCGAATTGCATGACCTGCTGGTGGATATTGCCAGCCTGTCAACCTTGATTACTCTGCGCGCGGATGGTGATGACGCCCGTCGTCCATCGTTCTCGCTCAATCGCCCCAATGGCGAGATCAGCCTGCGCTTTGCCGGCATCCCCATGGGCCATGAATTCACCTCGCTGGTGCTGGCGCTGCTGCAAGTCGGCGGCCACCCGTCCAAGGCGAGTGCCGAAGTGATCGAGCAGATCCAGGCGCTGGAAGGCGAGTTCACCTTCGAAACCTACTTCTCGCTGTCGTGCCAGAACTGCCCGGATGTGGTTCAGGCGCTTAACCTGATGGCGGTGCTCAACCCCAATGTGCGCCATGTGGCCATCGACGGTGCGCTGTTCCAGGCAGAAGTGGAAGCGCGCAAGATCATGGCGGTGCCGAGCATCTACCTGAACGGTGAAGTGTTTGGCCAGGGCCGTATGGGCCTGGAAGAAATCCTCGGCAAGATCGACACCAGCGCCGGTGCTCGCCAGGCCGAGAAGATCAACGCCAAGGACGCCTTTGATGTGCTGGTGGTCGGCGGTGGGCCAGCCGGCGCGGCAGCGGCTATTTACGCCGCACGTAAAGGCATCCGCACCGGCGTCGCCGCCGAGCGTTTTGGCGGCCAGGTGCTCGATACCCTGGCCATCGAGAACTTCATCTCGGTGCAGGAAACCGAAGGGCCGAAGTTGGCCACGGCGCTGGAAGAGCACGTCAAGCAGTACGACGTGGACATCATGAACCTGCAGCGCGGCGAAGCACTGATTCCGGCCACCGATGGTGGCCTGCATGAAGTACGCCTGGCCGGCGGCGCCTCGCTCAAGGCCAAGACCGTGATCCTGGCCACCGGCGCCCGCTGGCGCGAAATGAATGTGCCGGGCGAGCAGGAGTACCGCGCCCGTGGTGTCGCCTACTGCCCGCACTGTGATGGCCCGCTGTTCAAGGGCAAGCGCGTAGCGGTGATCGGTGGTGGCAACTCGGGCGTGGAAGCGGCCATCGACCTGGCCGGTATCGTCGCCCAGGTGACGCTGATCGAGTTCGACAGCCAACTGCGGGCCGATGCGGTGTTGCAGCGCAAACTGCACAGCTTGCCGAACGTGAAAGTGATCACCAGCGCGCTGACCACCGAAGTGTTGGGCAATGGTGAGAAAGTGACGGGGCTGCGTTACCAGGACCGCACGACGCAAGCGCAACACGAAGTGGCGCTGGAAGGTATCTTCGTGCAAATCGGCCTGCTGCCGAACACCGACTGGCTGAAAGGCACCGTCGAGCTGTCATCGCGTGGTGAGATCATCGTCGATGCCAAGGGTCAGACCAGCATCCCGGGTGTGTTTGCGGCCGGTGACGTAACGACCGTGCCGTACAAGCAGATCGTGATTGCGGTGGGCGAGGGGGCCAAGGCCTCGCTGGCAGCCTTCGACCACCTGATCCGGACCTCGGCGCCGGCGTAAGCCCGTACCGGCCCTTCGCGGGTAAACCCGCTCCTACACAGGCCTCCACCGCCTTTGAATAAGGTGGAGGCCTGTGTAGGAGCGGTTTTACCCGCGAATGCGTCAGAACAGACAGAGCTTAATCTGAGGGTGTCTATGATTACAGCATCCCCCTCAGGAATCACATCCATGACCCTGATCAGCCGCGAACCCTGGTGGTTAGTCCCTCCAAAGCCCGGGCAAAAAGAGCAGGACCTGCACTGGGGTTACCTGGAAATCTATGCCGACGGCCACACCGTGTTCGTCGACCAGCGCCCCAGTGACCGGGAGCTGGCCGAGCGCAAGAGCTGCCGCAACTTCCCCGACCCGGAGCCGTGACGGCTCAGCCTTCGAGCTCGGCCAGGCGTGCCTCCAGCGCCGCGATGCGGGCTTCCAGGGCTTCGATCCGTTCCTCCGACACACTGGCGCCACTGCTGCGCGCGCCACCTTCCTGCTGGCGTGCAGCGAGGATTGCCTCGATTTCCGCCGGGTCGCCCAACGCATGGGTGTAGCGGTCTTCACGCTGGCCGGCCTGGCGCGGCAGGTGCAAGGCCAGATCCCGCGATATCAGGCGATCCAGCTGGTGCTGGATCTGCTCGGTGTCGTCGAAGTCGTGCAGGCGGTTACTGCGGGTCAGCAGTTCGTTGAGGGTTTGCGGGCCGCGCAGGAACATCAGGCCCATCAGCACCAGTTGGGCCGGTACCAGCTCCAGGGCCTTGTCTACCCGCTGTTCCCAGCGATCGGCACGGCTGCCCATCTGCAGGCGGGTCATGCCTTGCCCTTCGAGGGCACGCAGGGCCTGGCCGACCTGGCCTTGGGTAAGGTTCATCACCGGCTCGCGGCTGGTCTTCTGGTTACAGGCCAGGACCAGGGCATTGAGGGTCAGCGGGTAGCTTTCCGGGCTGGTGGCCTGCTTTTCGATCAGCGAGCCGAGAACGCGGATCTCGATGCTGTTGAAGCGGCCTTCACCTGCGGTTTCGTGTTCTGACATGGCCCTGTCTCAATGGCTGGGGAAAGGCCACTAGGGTAGGTAAAGCCACCGCGTAAGGCAATTGGGGCCGCGATGCGGCCCCGACAATCTCAAGCGTTGCGTCGTTCTTCGGCTTGGCACGCCGCTGCCGTGAACAGCACATCGGTCGAAGAATTCAGCGCCGTTTCGGCCGAATCCTGCAGCACGCCGATAATGAAGCCTACCGCCACCACCGGCATGGCAATTTCACTGGGGATGCCAAACAGGCTGCACGCCAGTGGAATCAACAGCAGCGAGCCCCCGGCCACGCCCGAGGCACCGCAGGCGCAAACGGCTGCCACCACGCTGAGCAGTACGGCAGTTGGCAGGTCCACGGGAATGCCCAAGGTATGCACCGCCGCCAGCGTCAGCACGGTAATGGTGATGGCCGCACCGGCCATGTTGATGGTGGCACCCAGCGGGATAGACACCGAGTAGGTGTCTTCGTGCAGGCCAAGGCGCTCCGAAAGAGCAAGGTTGACCGGGATGTTGGCCGCCGAGCTGCGGGTGAAGAACGCGGTAATGCCGCTTTCGCGCAGGCACAGCAGGGTGAGTGGGTAGGGGTTGCGGCGGATTTTCCAGAACACGATCAGCGGGTTCATGATCAGCGCCACGAACAGCATGCAGCCAATCAGCACCGCAAGCAGGTGCAGGTAGCCGAACAGGGCGTCCAGGCCAGATTGCGCCAGGGTGGAACTGACCAGGCCGAAAATGCCCAGCGGGGCGAAACGGATGACAACCCGCACGATCAGCGTGACGCCGTTGGACAGGTCTTCGACCACGGTGCGGGTGGTTTCACCGGCATGACGCAGGGCCACGCCAAGGCCGATGGCCCAGGTGAGTATGCCGATGAAGTTGGCGTTGAGCAGGGCGTTGACCGGGTTGTCGACCGCGCTCAACAGCAAGTTTTGCATCACTTCAGCGATACCGCCCGGTGCGCTCAACGTGGCCTCGCCAGTACTGAGCGCCAGGTGGGACGGGAACAGCATGCTGGCGACCACGGCTACCACTGCCGCGGCGAAGGTGCCCAGCAGGTACAGCCAGAGGATCGGGCGGATATGGGTTTCCTGGCCGTGGCGATGGTTGGCGATCGAGGCCATGACGAGGATGAACACCAGTACGGGCGCCACCGCCTTCAATGCGCTGACGAACACCTTGCCGAGGAAGGCCAGGTCGCGGGCAACGGCGGGCGCCAGAAGGGCCAAGGCAATACCGGCAAGCAGGCCAATGACGATCTGCGTCACCAGGCTGGTTCGGTTGAGTAGGCGAAGTACAGGGGACATGTGCAGCACAATCTCATTATTGTGAAAGGGCGCGACTTTAGCACAGAGCGTGGCGGCGCAGCCTCGGCTGTGTCGTCGCAGGGGCCAACGTCACCAGTGAAACAACTCCCGCCGTGCGCCTTCGGTAATCGCCACGATCCCCGGGTGCTTGACCTTGCGTTCCACCGAAATGGCATAGAACGACTCATGCACGGCCTCGGTCTGACCGATCAGTTCCACGCCATACTGGCGGCACACTTCGTCGGTAATCACGCTGGGGGCGACGAAAATGCCGCTGCCTGACTGCCCGAACGCCTGCATCAAGGCACTGTCATCGAACTCGCCCACGATCCGTGGCTGCACCTGTTGCTCGCCTAGCCAGCGCAGCAGGCGGCTGCGCACCACGGTCTCCTGGCCGGGAACGAGCAGCGGTGCATCCTGCAGGCAAGCCGGGAAGGGGCCGTCCAGCCGTTGTGCCAGCGTTGGGGTGGCGAAGAAGCTCAGGCCGCATTCGCCCAGCTTCTGGCTGTAGCCTTTGATGTCCAGGTGGCTGGGCATGGGGCTGTCGGAAATCACCAGGTCCAGGCGCTGGATGGCCAGGTCTGCCAGCAACCGCTCGAGTTTGTCTTCGCGGCAGTTGATGCGCAGCACCTCATCCAGCTCCATCGTAGGCGCCAGCAGGCGGTAGACGATGGATTTGGGCACCACGTCGGCCACCCCCACGCGAAACAGAATCTGCTCTTGCGGGCCGGCGCGCAGCATGGCTTCCAGCTCACCGCCGAGCTGGAACATCTGCTCGGCATAGACCAGCGCCTGGCGGCCTGTCTCGGTCAGCTCCAGCTGCCGGCCTGCACGCTGGAACAGCTCCAGGCCATAGGTTTTCTCGAACAGGCTGATCTGCCCGCTGATGGTTTGTGGTGTGAGGTTGAGCTGTTCGCTGGCGCGGGTGATGCTGCCCGTCTTGGCCACGGCCCAGAAGTAATGCAGTTGGCGATAGTTGAGCACCGTCGGTCGCCCCGATTCGTTAAAACCGAAGTATACGCCATGAAAATACGAATTTTCCTGAACTATTGGCGTCTCTAAAATGCACGGCATCAGGCGCTATGCGCCGCCGGGATATTTCATGCGAGGACACCATGCTACAACTCAAATCCATTGGCACCCCGTTGGTGCTGGCGTTGGCCCTGTTCACGCTTGCGGGTTGCGACCAGGCCGAGAAATCCGCCCAGCAGATGCTCGACCAGGCGGCGCAGTCGGCCAAGCAGGCGATCGACGACACCAACAAGGCCGCCCAGCAGGCCTTGAGTGAGGCCATCGGCAAGGAAGGCCACACGCCTGAAGATGCCGACAAGAAAAAAGACACTCAGGAAATCTGACCCCCAACCGCCGCTGCAGGATTTGAACAATGGAATACTTGCTGGAACTCGCCGCTAGCCCTACCGCCTGGGTTGCCCTGGCTACGCTGGTGGCCATGGAAGTTGTACTGGGCATCGACAACCTGATCTTCATTTCCATCCTGACCAACAAGCTGCCAGTGGAATACCGTTCCAAGGCGCGACGCATTGGTATCAGCATGGCCTTGGTCATGCGCCTGGCCTTGCTCAGCACGGTGGCCTGGATCGTTCAGCTGACCGACCCGGTGTTCGAAGTGTTCGGCAACGCCTTCTCGTGGAAGGACGTGATCCTGATTGCCGGTGGCCTGTTCCTGCTGTGGAAGGCGACCAAGGAGATTCACGAAAACGTCGACCCGCACGGCGCCAAGGAAGAAGCCAAGGTGTCGTCGACGGTTACCTTGGGCTTTGCGGCGGCGATCTTCCAGATTTTGCTGCTGGACATCGTCTTCTCGGTGGACAGCATCATCACCGCCGTGGGCATGACCGAGCACTTGCCGATCATGATCATTGCCGTGATCACGGCTGTAATCGTGATGATGGTGGCCGCCGATCCGCTGGCCAACTTCATCAATGACAACCCGACGGTGGTCATGCTGGCCCTGGGCTTCCTGATCATGATCGGCATGACACTGATCGCCGAAGGCTTTGGTGCCCATGTGCCGAAGGGGTATGTGTATGCGGCCATGGCGTTCTCGACCGCGATCGAGGTCCTCAACATCCTGGCTCGCAGGGCGCGATTGAAGCGTGAGGCGGCTGAAGGTTGATAAAAATACGGGGCGCCATGCGCCCCGTTCGCTGTTTCTGAACGCTTAGTGTACCCCGGCATGCCGCCGCGCCCGGCGCACAGGCTGTGGCTTGGCGGAGGCCTGCGGTGGCAGGTGGTGGTGGGAATGACGCCGCACGATACGCAGTACACCCCACAGCATGGCGGCTGCAACGCTCAGCCACATGCCCACCAGCATGAGGATTGCCATGGTCAGGCTCATCTGTGCCTCCATCTCCAAGGGCAGCGCACGGTCAGCCAGCGCTTGCCTTCCAGACACTGCTTTAGTCTAGCCCTTCGCCTGTGACGTTCCATCGAACAAAGGTCTATCTCTGGGTCCGATTTGCTCTAAGCCGCTGTCGGGCTATACCCGCGCCGCTGTGGGACCTATGATCGTTGGTCAGAGCCAGGCGCTGCCTGCCTGGCGTTGAAACAAGCGAGCGTCCATGCAGCAACATTCCTTCAAAACCGTCCCCCGTCGGCTGCTGGCTGCCTGCCTGATTGCGGCCAGCCTGGCCGGCTGTGCCAGTGCGCCACCCGCCAACCTCAAGGGCCTGCCGCAGCGTGTCGAGATCAGCAGCGTGCCGTTCTACCGTGGCAACGCCAACCACAGTGGCGCCATGGCCCTGGCCGCCGTGTTGTCGCAGCAGGGCGCGCCCATCACCCCGGGGCTGCTGGACAAACCGTTGAACCTGCCTCAGGGCGCCGAAGCGCTGGACACCGGCATTCCTCGCGTGGCGCGGGACTACGGCATGGTCGTGTACCCGTTGGACAAGCAGCTGGACGCGCTGCTGGCCCAGGTGGCGGCTGGCAACCCGGTACTGCTGCGTTATGAGGACGGTTCGGCGTGGTGGGGCGAGCCGCGTTATGCGGTGCTGATCGGCTATGACCGTTACAAGCAACGGGTGCTGTTGCGCTCGGGCATGCACCGGCGGCAGGTGATGGCGTTCGATGACTTTGCCTCGGCGTGGGCGAAGCAGGGGAGTTGGGCGGTACTGGTACAGCCGCCACGGCAGCTGCCGGCCCAGGTGGATCGGCAGCGCTGGCTGCAGGCTGCGGATGAACTGGCGCGGGCGGGGCAGGAGATTGCGGCGAAGCAGGCCGTCAATAGCTTGAACAAATAGTTTTGCCTGTACCGGCCCTTTCGCGGGTAAACCCGCGAAGAGGCCAGTCCCGGCTACATCAGAAGCCCAGACGATCGCGCAGGCTGTAGTACCAGGCACCGATGGCGCTGAATGGCACGCGCAGCATCTGGCCACCTGGGAACGGGTAGTGCGGCAGGCCGGCGAAGGCGTCGAAACGCTCAGCCTGGCCACGCAGGGCCTCGGCCAGCACCTTGCCTGCCAGGTGGGTGTAGGTTACGCCGTGGCCCGAGCAGCCCTGGGAGTAGTAGATGTTGTCACCGATACGGCCAACCTGCGGCAGGCGCGACAGGGTCAGCAGGAAGTTACCGGTCCAGGCGTAGTCGATCTTCACGTTCTTCAGCTGCGGGAAGGCCTTGAGCATCTTCGGACGGATGATCGCCTCGATGTTGGCCGGGTCACGCGCGCCGTACACCACGCCGCCGCCGAAGATCAGGCGCTTGTCGCTGGTGAGGCGGTAGTAGTCGAGCAGGTAGTTGCAGTCTTCGACGCAGTAGTCCTGCGGCAGCAGGGTACGTGCCAGTTCTTCGCCCAGAGGCTCGGTGGTGATCACCTGGGTACCGCATGGCATGGACTTGGCGGCCAGTTCCGGTACCAGGTTGCCCAGGTAGGCGTTGCCGGCGACGATGATGAACTTGGCGCGCACTTTACCTTGTGGCGTGTGTACGACCGGGTTGGCACCACGTTCGATGCGCACCGCCGGGGTTTGCTCATAAATGATGCCGCCCAGCGACTCGACCGCAGCGGCTTCGCCCAGGGCCAGGTTGAGCGGGTGGATGTGGCCGCCGCTCATGTCCAGCATGCCGCCGACATAGCTGTCGCAGGCGACCACTTCGCGGATGCGCTTCTGGTCCATCAGCTCCAGCTGGTTGTGGCCGAAACGTTCCCACAGGCGCTTTTGCGACTCCAGGTGGCCCATCTGCTTGCTGGTGAGGGCGGCGAACACGCCACCGTCTTTCAGGTCGCACTGAATGTTGTACTTGGCCACGCGCTCACGAATGATGCGGCCGCCTTCGAAGGCCATGTGGCCCAGCAGTTGCGCCTGCTTGGGGCCAACGGTGCGTTCGATGACGTCAATGTCGCGGCTGTAGCTGTTGACGATCTGGCCGCCGTTGCGGCCCGACGCGCCGAAGCCGACCTTGGCCGCTTCGACGATGCTTACCTTGAAGCCGTTTTCCAGCAGGAACAGGGCGCTGGAAAGGCCGGTGTAGCCGGCGCCGATGATGCACACATCGGTTTCCACCTCACCCTGCAGCGCCGGACGTGGCGGCACCGGGTTGGCCGAGGCGGCGTAGTAGGACTGGGGGTAGGGGGTGTTAGCCATGCTGCAGGAACCTCGTGTTTTATATTTTTAACGAATGTACCGATGCTATCAATAATAATAAACACCCGCTAGTCGTCTGATGAAAATCCTTTACGGGCTAGCTGCCAGCCCATCTATCTATAAAGAGTTTAAGATTCAGTAGCTTAGCGCGAAAAAAAGTGTTGACAGGGTTTTAGGAATGCGTAGAATGCGCACCACACGACAGGCACATAGCTCAGTTGGTTAGAGCACCACCTTGACATGGTGGGGGTCGTTGGTTCGAGTCCAATTGTGCCTACCAAATCGAAGAAGGGGTGATCCGCAAGGGTCACCCCTTTTTTCATTGCCCGGTTTCGGGTGCAGCAAACCGTTGCAGGGGCGCGAAGCGCTTACATTCGAAAGTTTTTGATTTTTCTCAATAAAAAGCTTTACAGGTGTGCATTCGATCTCTAATATGCGCACCACACGACAGGCACATAGCTCAGTTGGTTAGAGCACCACCTTGACATGGTGGGGGTCGTTGGTTCGAGTCCAATTGTGCCTACCAAATCCGAAAAGGGCGATCAGAAATGATCGCCCTTTTTGCATGTGCGCGTGAAGCAGCGTGTAACGTTTGGTCGCGGTTCGGGACAGAGGTCGGCGTGCTAGAATCCGCCCCTTCGAATCTGGAGGTACACGCGTGCGCAAACTGGCTGTGGTAATGGCAGTGCTCGCCCTGGCGGGCTGTGAGAACGAGGTCGAAGGCGTGCACAAGCAGGTGGCCGAACACCTGCACAACCCCAAAACCGCCAAGTTCGGCAACGTACGGATCGACACCCAGGGCACCATCTGCGGCCAGGTCCGTGGCAAGGATGATGCCGGGCAGTACGAAGCCTATCGCAGCTACGTGGCGATCAAGCGCGATGGCCAGTACGACATCATCGTCGACGACACCGGTAACAACCTGCGCATCCGCGAGATGTGCGGCGGTGCCGACCTGCAGCGCCGTGCCGAGGCGCTGGCAGACCAACCGGCACCCGAGGGCTGGGATGTAGAGGTGGTTCAGGGCGCCAACATGGGCGCGTTGAGCGACATGACCGCACGGCTTATCGAAAAGGGCATCCCGTCTTCGGTGGAATACCGCGACGGCAAGCCAGTGGTGCTGATGGGGCCGTTCCCTACCCGCGAAGAAGCACAAGCGCGCAGGGATGAAGTGATGGCCAAGCTGGGCACCGATTCGGTGGTTATCCAGCACGGGGCCACACGCTAACCGCTCCTGTCAGCCCCGCAAGGCACAGTTAACCGTGCGCTAGACAATGTTCACACAAGTTTGGCTATGCTTGGAGTGACGATGCCGAACGGGGAGGGGCCTCATGTCTACACTGGAGCGGGCCATTGCCGTGGCCGCCAGGGCGCATGAAGGGCAATACGACAAGGGTGGGGCGGCTTATATTCTCCACCCGCTACGCGTGATGATGCGGGTGTCCACACCCGAACAACGGATTGTCGCAGTACTTCACGATGTGATCGAGGACACCTCGCTGACCCTGTCCGACCTGGCGCGCGAGGGTTTCGCGCTTAAAATCCTTGCAGCCTTGTTGGCGCTCAGTCGCCGCGAGGGTGAGGCTTATCAGGACTTCGTGGTGCGTCTGGGCGATGACCCGCTGGCGCGAACCGTCAAACTGGCTGATCTGGCCGATAACAGTGATATTTCGCGCATCCCTTGCCCTGGCCCCGCCGACCTGGCGCGGTTGGCCCGCTACCGGGAAGCCAGCGCCTATTTGCAGGCGTTGGTCTGAGGTTCAGCCGCAGGCCTTGAGGTTGACCGGCCCGACGAACTCATTACCCCGGCCCATCACGCAAGCTACCTGCTGGTTGCGTTGCCGCTCCCATGCCTGCGGCGGATAGGTCTTGTTCCAGGCCTCGAACAACTGGCGGTCCTGCCGGGACAAGCGCAGGTTGTACTGCTTGCTCATGTAAAAGTAGGTGCGTGCGATCATGCCGCGTATCGAGGGGCGTGGCATGACCTTCCTGGCTTTGAAGTCGACCTGGGTCAGGCAACTGCCATACTGGCCGCGTTGCTCCGGCAGCCAGCCGAAACTGAAGTTGCTGCGGTCGCCATTGACCTCGCCGATGCTCGGTACAAGGTTATGCAGGTCAGCCTCGGCACGTTTGTACACCTCGTCATGCTGCGAGCACTGCTTGCGCCCGCCGTCCTGCCAGCACTGGCGCTGATGGCCGATCTGCCAGGCGGGCACGATGTGCTCCCACTCGATACGTGACGCGCGCTGGGCGTTCTTGCGCGGGGCATAGCCGCAGGACGCCAGGTCGACCTTGTTGCCTTTGTATTTGCAGCCGCAATAAAACTCGGTCGATTGCCGCGCATACAGCTTCCAGGCGACCTTCTTGGCCTCCTGAAAGGTGCGTGGGGCATCGGCTTGGGCTAGTGAAGCGGTCAGTAACAGGCAGGCTGCGGCAAAAAACGAAACTCTCATGCGGGGTCAGTCTTCCTTCGGTACGGTCCAGAAAACCTGTACGCCGCCATCGTCGCGGTGAGCGAGGGTGACGTTGTCGTTTTCTGCGATCTCCTCCAGCAAGGTTTCCCAGTCTTCCGGGCTTTCCTGTTCCAGGCGGAAGATCAGCGCCGCTCGGCTACGCTGGGCGGTAGGGCTGTTGATGATCTTTTGGATGCGTACACCCAGCTGTTCATAGCTGCTCGGGGTGGCGGAGGCGGTGCTGGACACAGGCATTTCCTTGTTTTGCTGTATGCACATACAGTATTTCACTGTAAGTAAATTCGCAACAGCTTGTCGGGGGAAATCCTTTCTTGGCCAGTCATGGCTATGACGTCAGGTAAAGCGTTCGAAACGGTAAGGCGCTGGGTCTATCAGCGGAGTTGCCTGGGACACCAGGTCTGCTGCCAGCTGGCCGGCCGCAGGCGAGGTGCCGAAGCCATGCCCGGAAAAACCGGTGGCCAGGGTCAGGCCCGGAAGACTGGCCACCGGGCCGATCACCGGGTTGGAGTCGGGGGTGACGTCGATGGTCCCGGCCCAGGCGCTGGCGATACGTGCCTGTTCGAACACGGGCCAGGCCGCCTTGAGGTTGCGCATGGCTTCGTCGTTGAGTGCCGGGTTGGCGAGCGGGTCTTGCGCCAAGCTCACCCCCGGGGAGTACCGCCAGCGGCAGGTGGGCTTGCAGTGAAGGGGCCATGGCAGCGTACCCGGGATGTGTTGTTGTTTGCAGCGGATGGTCGCAGCCCGCGCGCCAGGCTTGAATGGGTTTTCCGTGGAACAGATTGCACTTTCCATCGTGCATGCCCTTAAATTCGTGAACAGAGAAAAACCACAGGCTTGACCACGACCAAGACGCAACCTTCGCTCACGCTGAGCCTTCTGCAGGCCCGGGAAGCCGCAATGGCATTTTTCAGGCCGTTGTTGAACGAGCACGACCTGACCGAGCAACAATGGCGGGTGATCCGAATCCTCAAGCAGCATGGTGAGCTGGAGAATTACCAACTGGCAGAGCTGGCCTGCATCCTCAAACCGAGCATGACCGGGGTGCTGGGGCGGCTGGAGCGCGACGGGCTGGTGCGGCGGCAGAAGGCCGCGCGGGACCAGCGACGTGTTTTCGTGACGCTGACCGAGCGCGGGGAGGCGTGCTTTGCCTCGATGAAGGAGGGGATGGAAGCCAATTACCAGAAGATTCAGGCGCAGTTTGGCGAAGAGAAACTGCAGCAGCTGATGGGGTTGTTGAATGACCTGAAACGCATCGCGCCCTGAGCCCTCCCAAGGCAGCGTAATACCCCCCAGAGCCGGCGAACCGGCCCTGAGGGCGGAACGATCAATACTCCCAGAAGATCCGCTGCAGCTCTTTGCTGTCCTGGGTCTTGGTCATCGCCACCATCGCCAGAATCCGCGCTTTTTGCGGGTTCAGGTCATGGGCCACGACCCAGTCGTTCTTGTCATCCGGCTGTTCGGCGTTGCGCAGCACGAAACCACCCTGGTTGACGTGCGACGAGCGGATGATCTGCACGCCATTCTTGCGCAGCTCCTGCAGCGCCGGCACTACGCGCGACGATACCGAGCCGTTGCCGGTACCGGCATGGATCAGCGCCTTGGCACCGTTCTGCGCCAGCGCCTTGTAGGCCGTGTCGGTCACGTTGCCATAGCCATAGGCGATGTCTACCTGCGGCAGGCTGCTGATCTGCTTGATGTCGAACTCGGAATTGACCGTATGGCGCTTGGCCGGGAGGCGGAACCAGTACGACTTGCCTTCCACTACCATGCCCATCGGGCCCCAGGCGCTCTTGAAGGCTTCGGTCTTGATGTTGACAGACTTGCTCACGTCACGGCCGGACTGGATTTCGTCGTTCATGGTCACCAGCACGCCCTTGCCGCGCGATTGCTTGTCGCTGGCCACGGCCACGGCGTTGTACAGGTTGAGCATGCCGTCGGCAGACATGGCCGTGCCCGGGCGCATCGAGCCGACTACCACGATCGGCTTGTCGGTCTTTTCCACCAGGTTGAGGAAGTAGGCGGTTTCTTCGAGAGTGTCGGTGCCGTGGGTGATGACAATGCCGTCGACGTCTTTGCTTTCGGCCAGTTCGGCAACGCGCTTGCCCAGCTTCAGCAGGTCTTCGTTGGTGATGCTCTCGGATGCAATCTGCATCACTTGCTCGCCGCGTACGTTGGCCAGGTCGGCCAATTCAGGCACACCGGCAATCAGCTTGTCGACGCCCAGCTTGGCGGCCTGGTAGGTGGCACTGTTGGCGGCGCTGGCACCGGCACCGGCAATGGTGCCGCCGGTGGCAAGGATGACCACGTTGGCCAGCTTCTGCTGGGTTTCGGCTTCTTTGGCCGAGGCGGTGGTGGGCAGGATCAGCAGCAGGGCGAGGGCGCTGGGGGCGAAGGTTTTAAGTACAGCATTCATCGTTATTGTTCTCTCTCTTCCTAGTGAGATTTTTTGTATGTCGCACAGTACTCAAGGCATGTTTCATACCAGCTTGTGCGAATGAGTGATAGCGCGGCCTTGTGCCGCGAACGGGGACAGTATTCCATTCGAAATTCCGAACAGGCGTAGGAAAAGGTGTTCGGTTTTCCGGAAAAATTCTGGATAATCGGCACCAGCAGCACTCAGCCCACCGAACGCCAAACGGATTTGACAAACTCCGGTCTTGTTTCCATAGTTAGGCAACGCAAACGTTTGCGATCCGATAAAAAACACAAGATTCGGAGTCATCGTCCATGAAACTGCCGTTCCCCGGTCGTCTGCTGGCCCTCGCTGTCGTTTCCACCTTGTCCCTCGCCCTGCCGTTTTCCGCCGCCCACGCCGAAGACAAGCCCAAGGTCGCCCTGGTGATGAAGTCACTGGCCAACGAATTCTTCCGCACCATGGAAGACGGCGCCAAGGACTACCAGAAAACCCACTCGGATGAATTCGACCTGATCGCCAACGGCATCAAGAACGAGACCGATACCGGCGAGCAGATCCGCATCGTCGAGCAAATGGTCAATGCCGGCGCCAAGGCGCTGGTGATCGCCCCGGCGGATTCCAAGGCACTGGTCTCCGCAGTGAAAAAGGCCATGGACCAGGGCGTGGTGGTGATCAATATCGACAACCGCCTGGACCCCGAACTGCTCAAGAGCAAAGGCATCAGTGTGCCCTTCGTTGGCCCCGATAACCGCAAGGGCGCGCGCCTGGTCGGTGACTACCTGGCCAACGAGAAACTCAAGGCCGGTGACCAGGTCGGCATCATCGAAGGCGTGCCGACCACCACCAATGCCCAGCAGCGCACCGCCGGCTTCAAGGACGCCATGGACGCCGCACAGATGAAGATCGTCTCGGTGCAAAGCGGCAACTGGGAGATCGACAAGGGCAATGCCGTCGCTGCCTCAATGCTCAACGAATACCCCGACCTGAAAGCCCTGCTGGCCGGCAACGACAGCATGGCCCTGGGCGCTGTGTCGGCCGTGCGCGCGGCCGGCAAGACTGGCCAAGTGCAAGTGGTGGGCTACGACAACATCAACGCCATCAAACCCATGCTCAAGGATGGCCGCGTGCTCGCCACCCTCGATCAGGCGGCCAGCCAGCAGGCGGTGTACGGCATTCAGGCGGCGTTGAAAATGGTCAAGGGCGAGAAGCTGGACGTGGGTGCCGACAACGTCATCCAGACCCCGGTCCAACTCATCACCAAGCCCTGATTGCTGGCAGGAGAAACGGCCATGCCTGCATCGGCCAACGAAGTGGTACTCGCCGCCAGCGGGTTGGGCAAGACCTACGCCCAGCCCGTGCTCGGCGAGGTCAGCCTGAACCTGCGGGCCGGCGAAGTGCTGGCCCTGACCGGTGAAAACGGTGCGGGCAAGAGCACCCTGTCCAAGCTCATCAGTGGCCTGGAAACCCCGACCACCGGGCACATGACCTACCGCGGCCAGGCCTACGCGCCCGGCAGCCGCAGCGAGGCCGAGCGCCTGGGTGTGCGTATGGTCATGCAGGAGCTGAACCTGCTGCCCACGCTGACCGTGGCGGAAAACCTGTTCCTCGATAACCTGCCCAGCCGCTTCGGCTGGATCAGCCAAAAGCGCCTGCGCCAGCTGGCCACGGCTGCCATGGCGCAGGTCGGGCTCGATGCCATCGACCCGGATACGCCGGTCGGTGAGCTGGGCATCGGCCACCAGCAGATGGTCGAGATCGCCCGTAACCTGATCGGCGACTGCCGTGTGCTGATTTTCGACGAACCCACCGCCATGCTCACCGCCCGCGAGGTGGAGCTGCTGTTCACCCAGATCGAGCGTCTGCGTAAACGTGGCGTGGCCATTGTCTACATTTCGCACCGCCTCGAAGAGCTGCAGCGGGTGGCCCAGCGCATCGTCGTGCTGCGTGACGGCAAGCTGGTGTGTGACGAGCCGATCCAGCGCTACAGCAGCGCCGAGCTGGTCAACCTGATGGTCGGCCGCGAGCTGGGCGAGCATATCGACCTGGGCCGCAGGCAGATTGGCGCGCCCTTGCTCAAGGTCGACAAGCTTAGCCGCGCCGACAAGGTGCGCGACGTGTCGTTCGAAGTCAGGGCAGGGGAGATCTTCGGTATCTCCGGCCTGATAGGTGCCGGCCGCACCGAGCTGTTGCGCCTGATCTACGGTGCCGACCGCGCCGACAGCGGCAGCATTGCGCTAGGCCAGCCACCCCAGGCCGTTAACATCGATTCGCCCAAGGCGGCTGTGCGGGCGGGTATCGCGCTGATTACTGAAGACCGCAAAGGCGAAGGCCTGCTGCTGACACAGTCGATCAGCGCCAATATCGCCTTGGGCAACCTGGGCGCGGTATCGCGGGCCGGCATACTCGATGGCGAGGCAGAAAAGGCCCTGGCCGAGCGCCAGATCCAGGCCATGCGCATTCGCAGTGCCGGCGCGCAGCAAGTGGTGGGCGAGCTGTCGGGCGGCAACCAGCAGAAGGTGGTGATCGGCCGCTGGCTGGAGCGCGACTGCCAGGTGCTGCTGTTCGACGAGCCCACCCGTGGCATCGACGTCGGCGCCAAGTTCGACATCTACGGCCTGCTGGCCGAACTGGCACGTCAGGGCAAGGCTTTGGTGGTGGTGTCCAGCGACCTGCGCGAGCTGATGCTGATTTGCGACCGCATCGCCGTGCTGTCTGCCGGTCGCCTGATCGACACCTTCGACCGCGATCATTGGAGCCAGGACCAGCTGTTGGCCGCCGCCTTTGCCGGTTATCAGAAACGTGACGCACTGCTGCACGATGCAGCCCCCAGGATGGATGCATGAAAACCACCCCGCTAAACAGCCAGGGCGCCGCCCCTGTGCGCCGCAGTGGCACCTATTTTGGCCTGGGCACCTACCTGGGCCTGGCCGGCGCCTTGCTGGCGATGATCGTGTTGTTCTCGTTCCTCAGCAGCCACTTCTGGTCGTACAACACCTTCAGCACCCTGGCCAACCAGATTCCCGACCTGATGGTACTGGCGGTGGGCATGACTTTCGTGCTGATCATCGGCGGCATCGACCTGTCGGTGGGCTCGGTGCTGGCGCTGGCGGCTTCCACGGTGAGCGTGGCGATTCTTGGCTGGGGCTGGGGCGTTTTGCCCTCGGCGCTGCTGGGCATGGCCGTGGCCGCGCTGGCCGGTAGCATCACCGGTGGCGTCACCGTAGCCTGGCGCATTCCGTCGTTCATCGTCTCGCTTGGCGTGCTGGAGATGGCCCGTGGCCTGGCCTACCAGTTCACCGACTCGCGCACCGCCTATATCGGCGATGCCTACGCCTGGTTCTCCAACCCGGTCGCCTTTGGCATTTCGCCGGCGTTCATCATTGCCTTGCTGGTCACCGTGCTAGCCCAGCTGGTGCTGACCCGTACCGTGTTCGGCCGCTACCTGATCGGCATCGGCACCAACGAAGAGGCCGTGCGCCTGGCCGGTATCGACCCACGCCCGTACAAGGTGCTGGTATTTGCCCTGATGGGCCTGCTCGCCGGCCTGGCTGCCCTGTTCCAGATTTCTCGACTGGAGGCGGCCGACCCCAATGCCGGCTCAGGCCTGGAGCTGCAGGTGATCGCAGCCGTGGTCATCGGCGGCACCAGCCTGATGGGCGGGCGCGGCTCGGTCATCAGCACCTTCTTTGGCGTACTGATCATTTCGGTGCTGGCCGCCGGGCTGGCGCAGATCGGTGCCAGCGAACCGACCAAACGCATCATCACCGGGGCGGTGATCGTCATCGCCGTGGTGCTCGACACTTACCGTAGCCGGCGCGCAGGCCGGCGGAACTGACAACATGGCAACCATCAAAGACGTCGCGGCACTGGCGGGCATTTCCTACACCACCGTGTCCCATGTGCTGAACAAGACTCGACCCGTCAGCGAACACGTGCGGCAGAAGGTCGAAGCCGCCATCCTCGAACTGGACTACGTGCCCAGCGCCGTGGCGCGTTCGCTCAAGGCGCGCAGCACGGCCACCATCGGCCTGTTGGTGCCCAACAGCGTCAACCCGTACTTCGCCGAGCTGGCACGGGGTATCGAAGACGCCTGCGAGCGCAACGGCTACTGCGTGATCCTGTGTAACTCCGACGACAACCCGCAGAAGCAACGCAGTTATCTGCGCGTGCTGCTGGAAAAGCGCATCGACGGCCTGGTGGTGGCGTCGGTAGGCCAGGACAGTGACCTGCTGCAAAGCCTGGCCAGCGTGCGCACGCCAATGGTGATCGTCGACCGCGAGCTGGAGGGCGTCGATGCCGACCTGGTACGCATCGACCACGAGCAGGGCGCCTATCTGGCTACCCAGCATTTACTGGAACTGGGGCATCGAGATATCGCCTACATCGGCGGCCCCGCCGAAACCGGGGTTACCCAGCTGCGCCTGAGCGGCTTCCGTCGGGCCATGGCCGAGGCCGGGGCACAGGTGCAGGGCAATCGTGTGCTGCACTGCGACTTCACCAGCCCCGGCGGCCATGCGGCGGCGGCGCAGGTGCTGGAAGGCAAGCCGCCCACGGCGATTTTTGCCGGCAACGACATGATCGGGTTTGGTGTGCTGCGTGCTGCCGCCGAGCGCAATATCAATGTACCCGGTGAGCTGTCGGTGATCGGCTTCGACGATATCGAGCTCAGCCGCTACGTGTACCCGCCGCTGACCACCGTGGGCCAGTCCATCCGAGAGCTGGGCGAAAATGCCGCGTCGCTGTTGCTGGCACGCATCGCGGCACCCCGGCAAGGCGCGGCAGAGCAACGCATCGTCGCCCCGCGCATCATACTGCGCGAATCCACCGGGCCACGCTCGGACCTGTTCAACGATTACCGCTAACGCTAAGGAAATGTCATGAGTGCCAAGGTCGTGGTGGTGGGTAGCCTGAATATGGACCTGGTGGCCCGCGCCCAGCGCTTGCCCCGGGCCGGCGAGACCCTTCCCGGCGAGAGCTTTTTCACCGTGCCGGGCGGCAAGGGCGCCAACCAGGCTGTGGCCGTGGCGCGGCTGGGCGGCAGCGTGGCCATGATCGGCAACGTGGGTGACGATGACTATGGCCGGCAGTTGCACCGCGCCTTGTATGTCGAGGGCATCGACTGCCAGGGTGTCAGTACCTGCCCTGGGGTATCCAGTGGTGTGGCGCTGATTACCGTGGATGCGGCCAGCCAGAACTGCATCGTCATCATCCCCGGCGGCAACGGCCTGTTGACGCAACAGTCGGTACAGCGCTTCGATGCACTGTTGCAAGCGGCCGAGGTGGTCATCTGCCAGCTTGAGGTGCCGGTGGACACCGTGGCCTGGACCTTGGCCAGGGCGCGTGAGCTGGGCAAGCAGGTCATTCTTAACCCGGCGCCTGCCACCGGCCCCTTGCCGGCGGAGTGGTTCGCCCGCATCGATTACCTCACGCCCAACGAAAGCGAGGCTGAAACCCTGACTGGCATGCCGGTAACCGACCAGGACAGTGCCCGGCGCGCAGGCGAACGCTTGCGGCAGATGGGGGCAGGTAAAGTGATCATCACCCTGGGGGCTCAAGGGGCCTTGCTGGTGACTGAACAGGGCCACCAGCATTTCCCGGCGACTGTGGTGCAGCCGCTGGATACTACTGCCGCCGGCGACACCTTCATCGGTGGTTTCGCCGCCGGTCTGGTTCGGGGCTTGGGGGAGGGCGAGGCCATCGCCTTTGGCCAGCGTGCGGCGGCATTATCGGTTACCCGCGCCGGTGCACAGCCATCGATTCCCTATCTGGCGGAGCTTACGCCATGAAGAAAACCCCGCTGCTGAACGTTGCCCTGTCGCGGACCATTGCGGGCATGGGGCATGGCGACATTCTGGTGATCGGCGATGCCGGGCTGCCGGTACCGCCAGGTGTGGAGCTGATCGACCTGGCCGTTACGCCAGGCCTGCCGGATTTCGCCAGTGTCTTGCGGGCGGTGCTGAGCGAACTGCAGGTAGAGCGGCATGTACTGGCCGAAGAAATGCAGAAAGTGGTGCCACCGGCACTGGTCGAGATCGAGCGGTTGAAAGGCAAGCTGGGCAAGCGGGAATGGCTGAGCCACGAAGATTTCAAGGTGCTGTCTCGCAGTGCCCGCGCTGTGGTGCGTACGGGAGAGTGCCAACCCTACAGCAACATCGCCCTGATCTCCGGTGTTACGTTCTAACTTATCGTCCTGGCCCGAGAAGATCCCTGTGGGAGCGGGTTCACCCGCGAACACCGGCGAAGCCGGTGCCATCCACCGCGCTGGACTCTTCGCGAGTACAAGGTACTGCGGTAATTCAGGAATATTTGTTCAGGCAACAAGGAGTGCCACCCCATGCTCAAACCGCTGCTACAAGGACTCGCCCTCATGGCCACCGCCACCACCCTCCAGGCCGCCCCGATCGACCTTATCATCGACACCGACCCTGGCGCCGACGACGTGGTTGCGCTGTTCCTGGCCATGGCCTCGCCCGACGAACTCAGCATCCGCGCCATCACCACCGTGGCCGGCAACGTGCGGCTGGACAAAACCTCGCGCAACGCGCGCCTGGCCCGTGAATGGGCCGGCCGTGAAGACATCCCCGTCTACGCCGGTGCCGCCCGCCCGCTGGTACGCACGCCCATCTACGCCGCCGACGTCCACGGTGAAGAAGGCCTGACCGGCGTCCGCGTACACGAACCGAATATGCCCTTGGCCCAAGGCAACGCCGTGCAATATCTGGTCGACACCCTCGGCGCCGCCAAACCGCACAGCATCACCGTGGCCATGCTGGGCCCACAGACCAACCTCGCCCTGGCACTGGTCCAACGCCCGGAAATCGCCAAAGGCATCAAGCAAGTGGTCGTCATGGGCGGCGCCCATTTCAACGGCGGCAACATCACCCCGGCAGCGGAATTCAACCTCTACGCCGACCCGCATGCGGCCCAAGTGGTGCTGGCCAGTGGTGTACAGCTCACCTACCTGCCGCTGGACGTCACCCACAAGCTGCTGACCAGCGACGCTCGCCTCAAGCAACTGGCCGCCGTGAACAATCAGGCCAGTAAACGGGTGGTGGATATCCTCAACGCCTACATCACCCACGACATGGACTTGTACGGCATGCCCGGTGGCCCGGTGCATGACGCCAGCGTCATCGCCTACTTGCTAAAACCCGAGTTGTTCAGCGGCCGGCGCATCCACATGAGCATCGACAGTCGCGAAGGCCCGACCTTCGGCCAGACCCTTGCCGACTGGTACGGCGTGCTTAAGCAGCCGGCCAATGTGATGTGGGTGGAGCAGGGCGATGCCCAGGGCCTGTTCGACCTGCTCAGCGCCCGTTTGGCGCGATTGGAATAGCCGCGTGCGGCGCGAAGCGCTCAAGCACCTGGTCGACGAAGCTGCGTGCCGCTTCGGCGCCGCGGTCGCGCACCAGCAGGTCGATAGCGATCAGCAGCAACTCTTCCGGCGTGCCAGGGCTGTACGCGCTTTGGCCTTCGGCCCATTTGACCTTGATATCGGCATCGATGCTGTGGCTGCTCATGAAAGGCTCTCGCTTGGGCCCGGGGCGGAGGGGCGAATACCGGATCCTGGTATTCGGGGAGGCACTGTGCCTTCACTTCCTAAAGTAAATCATGACTTTGCAGCGCAAACCAAGCGCCTCGTCGGCTGACTGGTAAAATTCGGTCACGATTGCCTTTCGCTCAGGGCGCCCGGTTCAGGCAGACTTGCGCGGTTTTGCAACGAATTCTTGGTGGCACTGTCGGAACAGACAGTTCCCAGATCGATTTAGGAGGCTTCATGTTCCGTACCCGTGCAATGTTGGCAACCCTGGCGGTGGCTGCTGTCTTGGCTGGTTGCAGCACTGGCGGTAGTTCTGATGACGGCAAGGCGCCCGTGGCGGCGGCCGGTAACGATGGCCGCTGCGAAGCCAGCGGCGCCGACTTCGCCATTGGCAAGCAGGGCAGTGCCGAGCTGCTGGAGCAGGCACGCAAGGCCAGTGGCTCGCAGATGGCACGTATTCTCAAACCGCACGACGTGGTCACCCTGGAGTATCGCTCCGAGCGCCTGAACCTGAATGTGGACGAGCAAGGCAAGGTCACCCGCGTTAACTGCGGTTGATGCAAGGGCTGTACAGGCGGGTGCGACACCCATAAAAAAACCCGCCACCAGGGCGGGTTTTTTTACAGCTATCCGAATTACTCCGGACGAACCTGTGCAGCCTGCATGCCCTTCTGGCCGCGCTCGGCGACGAAGGAAACAGTCTGGCCTTCTTTCAGGCTCTTGAAGCCGTCAGATTCGATGGCTTTGAAGTGAACGAACAGGTCGTCGCCGCCGCCTGCTGGGGTGATGAAGCCGTAGCCTTTCTCATCATTGAACCATTTGACGGTGCCTTGTTGGCGATTGGACATGGGTGAATCTCCAGAACATTTAGTTTTTTCAGTGGTGCAATGCGGCCGAGGCTACGGAGCACGGGATACATCATAGTCTAATTCTGCGCATCTAGCGCCTTTTACCTTCGCAGGATATTGATCCAGCTCAAAGAATGGCTGGCTTGCCCTGGCTTTAAGGTTTCAGCTCTTCGGCTTGCACGCCTGCTGAACGACCGTCTGGGCCTTCTGCATCAGCTTGGCATCCACGCCGTCATTGCTGTCGAGGTCGGCAATCTCCGCGTCGGTGAAATTCTTTTTGATGGCCTGGGCGCCGCAGTCGCAGTGTTTTTTCGCGGTCGTGGCGTCAACACCCTGGCCGCTGGCCACTTGCGTGCACTGGGCCATGTAGCCAGCTTCCTTGCCTGGTGGGAAGTTGCCAGCGTTCGCCGCCATCGGCAGCAGCAGGGCCCCAGCGGCCGCCAGGGCCAGAAGAGACGGAACTCGCATAACCAGTTACTCCTTGGGTTAGGGTCTCATCAAGAGTAGGTTGCTTCCCAAGGTCTGATAGGAATTTTTCCGCGTTAGTTCAGCCGAAGTCCGTAATTTCCAAATATTTCTGCCTGGCGTGCAACCCGCGTGCTAGCATGCCCGGCTTGCAGCTGACAACGTTCAGCTTGCAGCTATCTTTTTTCTTTCCAGTCACTCTGGTTCGTCCCTCGCAAGCCGAAAGGCTTCTGCCACTGTGAGGCAGGCTTCCTTTAAGGAGGGCAGGTCGGATCTTGTACTGGCTCATCCCAACCCACGTGACCTTTGGTAGGGGTCACCACTAGGAGAGGAGGCGCCATGCCCGTTATTACTCTTCCCGATGGCAGTCAACGTTCGTTTGATCACGCCGTATCCGTAGCCGAAGTCGCCGCATCCATCGGCGCCGGCCTGGCCAAGGCCACCGTGGCCGGCAAGGTCGACGGCAAGCTGGTCGACGCGTGCGACCTGATCAGCCACGACGCCACCCTGCAGATCATCACCCCTAAAGATGCAGAGGGACTGGAGATCATTCGTCACTCGTGTGCCCACCTGGTTGGCCACGCCGTGAAGCAGCTGTACCCGACGGCCAAGATGGTGATCGGCCCGGTCATCGATGAAGGCTTCTACTACGACATCGCCTACGAGCGCCCCTTCACCCCAGAAGACATGGCCGCCATCGAAAAGCGCATGATGGAGCTGATCGACAAAGACTACGACGTGGTCAAGAAAGTGACCCCGCGTGCCGAAGTCATCGACGTGTTCACCGCCCGTGGCGAAGACTACAAGCTGCGCCTGGTCGAAGACATGCCGGACGAACAGGCCATGGGCCTGTACTACCACGAAGAATACGTCGACATGTGCCGCGGCCCGCACGTGCCGAACACCCGCTTCCTCAAGGCATTCAAGCTGACCAAGCTGTCTGGCGCCTATTGGCGCGGCGATGCCAAGAACGAGCAGCTGCAACGCGTGTATGGCACTGCCTGGGCCGACAAGAAGCAACTGGCGGCGTACATCCAGCGCATCGAAGAAGCCGAAAAGCGCGATCACCGCAAGATCGGCAAGCAGCTCGACCTGTTCCACCTGCAGGAAGAAGCCCCGGGCATGGTGTTCTGGCACGCCAACGGCTGGACCGTGTACCAGGTACTCGAGCAGTACATGCGTCAGGTTCAGCGCGTCAACGGCTACCAGGAAATCAAGACCCCGCAGGTTGTCGACCGGATCCTCTGGGAGCGTTCCGGCCACTGGTCCAACTACGCCGAAAACATGTTCACCACTTCGTCGGAAAGCCGTGACTACGCGGTAAAACCGATGAACTGCCCGTGCCACGTGCAGGTGTTCAACCAGGGCCTGAAGAGCTACCGCGACCTGCCACTGCGCCTGGCCGAGTTCGGTGCCTGCCACCGTAACGAGCCGTCCGGCGCCCTGCACGGCATCATGCGCGTGCGTGGCTTCGTGCAAGACGACGCGCACATCTTCTGCACCGAAGAACAGGTGAAGAAAGAAGCCGCCGACTTCATCAAGCTGACCCTGGACGTGTACAAGGACTTCGGCTTCACCGACATCGCCATGAAGCTGTCGACCCGCCCGGCCAAGCGTGTGGGCTCCGAAGAGCTGTGGGACCGTGCCGAAGGTGCGCTGGCCGACGCCCTGAACGAATCCGGCCTGGAGTGGGAATACCAGCCAGGCGAAGGCGCCTTCTACGGCCCGAAAATCGAGTTCACCCTTCGCGACTGCCTCGGCCGTAACTGGCAGTGCGGTACCCTGCAGTACGACCCGAACCTGCCAGAGCGCCTGGATGCCAGCTATATCGCCGAAGATAACAGCCGAGTTCGCCCGGTCATGCTGCACCGCGCCATCCTTGGTTCGTTCGAGCGCTTCATCGGCATGCTGATCGAGCACTATGCTGGCGTGTTCCCGGCCTGGCTGGCACCTACCCAGGCTGTGATCATGAACATCACCGACAAACAGGCCGATTTCGCCCTTGAGGTGGAAAATACCCTGAACGGTAGCGGTTTCCGTGCCAAGTCGGACTTGAGAAATGAGAAGATCGGCTTTAAAATCCGCGAGCATACTTTGCTCAAGGTCCCGTACCTTTTGGTTATAGGGGATCGCGAAGTCGAAACGCAAACCGTCGCTGTGCGTACTCGCGAAGGCGCTGACCTGGGCTCCATGCCCGTCGCCCAGTTCGCTGAGCTCCTGACACAAGCGGTTTCCCGGCGTGGTCGCCAAGAATCGGAGTAATGACTATTAAGCGTGAAATGAGAAACGATAAGCGTGCTGTACCGAAGGCCCCGATCAACGAGAATATCTCGGCCCGCGAGGTTCGGTTAATTGGCGCAGACGGCGAGCAGGTTGGCATCGTCTCGATTGATGAAGCGCTCCGTATCGCTGAAGAAGCGAAGCTGGATCTGGTGGAAATCTCTGCAGACGCGGTACCGCCTGTCTGCAAGGTGATGGACTACGGCAAGCACCTCTTCGAGAAGAAGAAGCAGGCCAACGAAGCCAAGAAAAACCAGAAGCAGATCCAGATCAAAGAAATCAAGTTTCGTCCAGGGACGGAAGAAGGGGATTACCAGGTAAAACTACGCAACCTGGTACGTTTCCTTACCGATGGGGACAAGGCCAAGATCTCTCTGAGATTCCGCGGCCGTGAGATGGCCCACCAGGAGCTGGGCATGGAGCTGTTGAAGCGGGTCGAAGCTGACCTCGCCGAATACGGCGCCGTTGAGCAGCATCCTAAGATGGAAGGACGCCAGCTTATGATGGTCATCGCCCCCAAAAAGAAGAAGTAATCTCCCGGGCACGGCAGGCCTGATGATTATTGTGTAATTTTTATCGAATGCGGAGTTCCAACATGCCAAAAATGAAAACCAAGAGCGGTGCTGCGAAGCGCTTCCTGAAGACCGCTTCCGGCTTCAAGCACAAGCACGCTTTCAAGAGCCACATCCTGACCAAAATGTCGACCAAGCGTAAGCGTCAACTGCGCGGTGCCAGCCTGCTGCACCCGTCTGACGTGGCAAAAGTCGAGCGCATGCTGCGCGTACGTTAATTCTGGTTTAGATAGAGGAAGTTACTCATGGCTCGTGTTAAGCGTGGCGTCATCGCTCGTAAGCGTCACAAGAAAATTCTGAAACTGGCTAAAGGCTACTACGGTGCACGCTCGCGCGTATTCCGCGTTGCCAAGCAGGCTGTCATCAAGGCTGGTCAATATGCCTACCGTGACCGTCGTCAGAAGAAGCGTCAGTTCCGCGCACTGTGGATCGCTCGTATCAACGCCGGTGCCCGCACCAACGGTCTGTCCTACAGCCGTCTGATTGCTGGCCTGAAAAAGGCTTCGATCGAAATCGACCGTAAGGTTCTGGCCGATCTGGCAGTGAACGAAAAAGCGGCGTTTGCTGCGATTGTCGAGAAAGCTAAAGCCGTTCTGGCTTAAGTACCCGAGGCAATCACCCGGCGGCGCTAGCGCCGTCGGGCATTGAACGTCATCGATAGGGGAAGAGCCTTCAAAGCTCTTCCCCTATTTTCGTATCTGGAGTCTGTACATGGAAAACCTGGATGCGCTGGTCTCTCAAGCCCTGGAGGCCGTGGAGCGCGCTGAAGACATCAATGCCCTGGAACAGATCCGGGTAAATTATCTCGGCAAGAAGGGCGAGCTGACCCAGGTGATGAAGACCCTGGGCAACCTGCCAGCCGAAGAGCGCCCGAAAGTCGGCGCGCTGATCAACGACGCCAAAGAGCGCGTCACCGTTGTGCTCAATGCCCGCAAGGCCGCCTTCGAAGAGGCAGAGCTCAGCGCTCGCCTGGCTGCCGAATGCATTGACGTCACCCTGCCAGGCCGTGGCCAGGCCACCGGTGGCCTGCACCCGATCACCCGTACACTCGAGCGCATCGAGCAGTTCTTCACCCACATCGGCTACGGCATTGCCGAAGGCCCAGAGGTGGAAGACGACTACCACAACTTCGAAGCGCTCAACATCCCCGGCCACCACCCGGCCCGGGCGATGCACGACACCTTCTACTTCAATGCCAACATGCTGCTGCGCACCCACACCTCGCCGGTGCAGGTGCGGACCATGGAGTCCACCCAGCCGCCGATCCGCATTGTGTGCCCGGGCCGCGTATACCGCTGCGACTCGGATATCACCCACTCGCCGATGTTCCACCAGGTCGAAGGCCTGCTGATCGATCGCGACATCAACTTCGCCGACCTCAAGGGCACCATCGAAGAATTCCTGCGCGTGTTCTTCGAAAAAGAACTGGCGGTACGTTTCCGCCCATCGTTCTTCCCCTTCACCGAGCCGTCCGCTGAAGTCGATATCCAGTGCGTGATGTGTTCCGGCAATGGCTGCCGCGTGTGCAAGCAAACCGGCTGGCTCGAAGTGATGGGCTGCGGCATGGTGCACCCGAACGTGCTGCGCATGTCTGGCATCGACCCGGAAGAGTTCCAGGGCTTCGCCTTCGGCATGGGCGCCGAGCGCCTGGCCATGCTGCGCTATGGCGTCAACGATTTGCGTCTGTTCTTCGACAACGACCTGCGCTTCCTCGCGCAATTCCGCTAGGTCAATGCCCGACGCAACTTTCAGGAGAACAGCATGAAATTCAGTGAACAGTGGCTGCGCGGTTGGGTAAACCCGCAAGTCTCCCGTGACGAACTGGTCGCCCGCCTGTCCATGGCCGGCCTCGAAGTCGACAGCGTAACCCCCGCTGCCGGCCAGTTCAGCGGCATTGTCGTGGGCGAAATCCTCGCCACCGAACAACACCCGGACGCCGACAAGCTGCGCGTGTGCCAGGTAAGCAACGGCCAGGAAACCTTCCAGGTCGTGTGCGGCGCCCCGAATGCCCGCCCAGGTATCAAGATCCCGTTCGCCATGATCGGCGCCGAACTGCCAGGCGACTTCAAGATCAAGAAGGCCAAGCTGCGTGGTGTCGAATCCTTCGGCATGCTGTGCTCGGCCGCCGAGCTGCAGATCAGCGAAGAAAACGACGGCCTGCTGGAACTGGCTGCCGACGCCCCAGTTGGGGAAAACATTCGCACCTACCTGAGCCTGGACGACGCCAGCATCGAAATCGGCCTTACGCCGAACCGTGGTGACTGCCTGTCCATCGCCGGCCTGGCCCGCGACGTCAGCGCCCTGTACGACACCCCGGTCACCCGCCCGGTGGTGCCAGCCGTACCGGCTGCCCACGACGAAGTGCGCCCTGTCGAAGTCAGGGCCCCGGCTGCCTGCCCGCGCTACCTGGGCCGCGTCATTCGTAACGTCGACCTCAGCAAACCGACCCCATTGTGGATGGTCGAGCGCCTGCGCCGCAGCGACGTGCGCAGCATCGACGCCGCCGTCGACATCACCAACTACGTGATGCTCGAGCTCGGCCAGCCGATGCACGCCTTCGACCTGGCAGAAATCAACGGCGGCATCCGCGTCCGCATGGCTGAAGAGGGCGAAAAACTCGTCCTGCTCGACGGCCAGGAAGTCGCCCTGCGCGCCGACACCCTGGTCATCGCCGACCACACCCGCGCCTTGGCCATCGCCGGCGTCATGGGTGGCGAGCACAGCGGTGTAAACACCGAAAAAACCCGCGACCTGTTCCTGGAGAGCGCCTTCTTCGAGCCGATTTCCGTCGCCGGTAAAGCCCGTTCCTACGGCCTGCACACCGATGCCTCGCACCGCTACGAGCGGGGCGTCGACTCGCAGCTGGCCCGCGAAGCCCTCGAACGCGCCACTCAGCTGGTACTGGACATCGTCGGCGGTGAAGCCGGCCCGGTAGTCGAAGCCGTTAGCGAACAGCACCTGCCAAGTGTGGCCCCGGTCACCCTGCGCGACGAACGCATCACCCAGATGCTCGGCATGCAAATGGACCCAGCCCAAGTCGAGCAACTGCTCAACGCCCTGGAGCTGACCACGACCAAGAACGGGGAAGGGCAGTGGACCGTAACCGTCCCAAGCCACCGCTTCGACATCAGCCTGGAAGTGGACCTGATCGAAGAGCTGGCCCGCCTGTACGGTTACAACAACCTGCCGGTACGTTACCCGCAAGCCCGCCTGGCCCCACAAGGCAAGCCGGAAACCCGTGGTGACCTGCCAACCCTGCGCCGCCTGCTGGTTGCCCGCGGCTACCAGGAAGCCATCACCTACAGCTTCATCGATCCGAAACTGTTCGAACTGTTCAGCCCGGGCGTGGAGCCACTGCTGTTGGCCAACCCCATCTCCAGCGACATGGCCGCCATGCGCGCGTCCCTGTGGCCGGGCTTGGTCAAGGCGCTGCAGCACAACCTGAACCGCCAGCAAGACCGCGTGCGCCTGTTCGAAAGCGGCCTGCGCTTCGTCGGCCAGCTGGGTGACCTGCAACAGCAGCCAATGATTGCTGGCGTTATCACCGGCAGCCGCCTGCCAGAAGGCTGGGCCAACGGCCGCGATGGCGTCGATTTCTTCGACGTTAAAGCCGACGTGGAAGCCCTGCTGGGTTACTCCGGCGCCCTTAGCGACTTCACCTTCAGCGCCGGCAAGCACCCCGCCCTGCACCCTGGCCAAACCGCCGCCATCGAGCGCGACGGCAAACTGGTCGGCTACCTCGGCGCCATTCACCCGGAGCTTGCCAAAGCCCTGGGCCTGGACCGCCCGGTGTTCCTGTTCGAGCTGGTGCTGGGTGATGTGGTCGAAGGCCGCCTGCCGAAATTCAGCGAACTGTCCAAGTTCCCGGAAACCCGTCGTGACCTGGCGTTGATTGCAGGACGTGATGTCGCTTCTAGCGCGGTGCTTGAATTAATTCGTGACAATGCAGGCGAATGGCTCACAGACCTCAGGCTGTTTGATGTCTACCAAGGTAAAGGCATTGATCCTGATAGAAAAAGCCTTGCCGTCGGCTTGACCTGGCAGCATCCATCGCGCACTCTTAACGACGATGAGGTGAACACTACCCTGCAAAACATCCTCACCTCGCTCGAACAAAGGTTGAACACCACGTTAAGGAAATAACGGCATGGGTGCTCTGACGAAAGCTGAGATGGCCGAAAGGCTGTACGAGGAGCTGGGGCTTAACAAGCGTGAGGCCAAGGAGCTGGTCGAGCTGTTTTTCGAAGAAATTCGGCACGCACTTGAAGAGAACGAGCAGGTGAAGCTGTCCGGTTTCGGCAACTTCGACCTCCGCGACAAACGCCAGCGGCCGGGCCGCAACCCCAAGACAGGGGAAGAAATCCCGATCACTGCACGGCGCGTCGTCACCTTTCGTCCAGGGCAGAAGTTGAAGGCCCGGGTTGAGGCCTATGCTGGAACCAAGCCATAACGACGAACTGCCCCCCATACCGGGCAAACGCTACTTCACCATTGGTGAAGTGAGCGAGCTGTGTGCAGTAAAGCCACACGTGCTGCGGTATTGGGAGCAGGAGTTCGACCAGCTTAACCCCGTGAAGCGGCGGGGGAATCGGCGGTATTACCAGCGGCAAGACGTGCTGATGATTCGCCAGATTCGTGCGCTGCTTTATGACCAGGGGTTCACCATTGGCGGGGCGCGGTTGCGGCTTTCCAGTGATGAGGCTAAGGATGAATCGAGCCAGTACAAGCAGCTGATTCGGCAGATGATTGTTGAATTGGAGGATGTGTTAGTGGTGTTGAAGAAGTGAGCTGGGCTTTTCCTGATGAATGGAAATTTTTTTGAGAAAAAGCTTTCATTTATCAGAGAGTTAGGTTAGATTCTTCATCGTTCTCAGAGGTTGTGAGAATGTAGTCGGGGCGTAGCGCAGCCCGGTAGCGCACTTGCATGGGGTGCAAGGGGTCGAGTGTTCGAATCACTCCGTCC
This sequence comes from Pseudomonas monteilii NBRC 103158 = DSM 14164, assembly GCF_000730605.1. Taxonomy (GTDB): domain Bacteria; phylum Pseudomonadota; class Gammaproteobacteria; order Pseudomonadales; family Pseudomonadaceae; genus Aquipseudomonas; species Aquipseudomonas monteilii. Next base: position 102,711 of record NZ_BBIS01000037.1, read on the forward strand.
CGACCAATAATCCCAATGACTTAGCCACCTTCTGGTGGCTTTTTCATTTCTGGGCATAGTGACTTTTCGAGTGACTTTGCCTTTTTCCTCATCCGATCCTCCTCTTCAAAATTGTCAGCACCGGTCCGCGCGAGTCGGTTGCCGACACCTTGTTTGCTGCTTCTATCAGCTGACCAAGCTCCGCGCCGGAGTAGTGACTGGTCACGCTGCCGTTCTTGTGGCCCAATAACGACTTGCGGTCCTCTTCAGTAACGCCTGCTGCTTTTAGCCTCCTGCCGAAAGTGTGCTTGAGGTCATGAATGCGTATGGATGCGAACCCGGGGTGTGCCGGTCGTAAGTGTTGCTCCTGCCAGAGCTTCGCCGCGCGCACCCGAGCTTTCTTCCAGGCTGAGTCGTTCATGCGATGCATCGCCGTGCCGTTGTAGGGAAAAACCCACTCACGACTGATGCCTCGCTGACTGTCTACTACCGACTTCGCCACGCTGTTCAGCACTACCAGACGCTCATCCCGATTCTTGACCCCAGAGTTTTCATGTCGGCCGCCAAACTCGGCCGGTATCAGAAATACGCTGGTGCCAAGTTCCGGCACGAAGATTTCCCAGTCCCACCTCAGCTTGCAGACCTCTTGCTCGCGGCAACCTGTATTCACCTTGAACAGGGCCATGCGCTGCAGGTGGTCCGGCAACTCCCCGAAGAGAATCGACTGCTCCTCCCAGGTCATGGGGTAGGGCTTTCGGCTCGCCTTCTTCTCTTCCAGCTTGGTCAGCAGCGGCACGCTGTCGAGCCAAGGCCTGCGCTCCTCGTCCCGCCACTTCCTGCAAGCCAGCGACAACACGCGAATCGCACGCTCAATCGCGATGTTGATCGTCCGGTTGCTCACTCCCTTCTTTATCGTCCCGTCCGGCAGAACGCTGTCCGCCTTCCGGTCCCGGATAAACGGTGCCAGTGCCTCATCATCGATATGCGTCAGAGGCAGGTGGCCGATGTAGTCATCCAACTGGCCAAGGTAGGTTGCGGTGACCTTGAATGACGGCTGGTCCTTGTGTTCTATCAGGTACCGGGCAGCCGCTGCACTGAAGGTCTTGATCTCGCGCACGCCATACACCTTGCGTAGCCGCATCTTCTCCAGGATGTGGATCAGATACTGCTCGGCCTCTACCCGGTCAGTAGTGCCAGTGCTCTCTTGAATTCGCTCCCCCCTGTAGACTTTGTCGATTTTCCAGATGCCGTTCGGCATTTTCTGGAGCCCTGTGATTGCCTTTTTGGCCATGGAGTCTCCTTGGATTCCCCGGCCATACTTCCGCTGCGGGGTCGATTGTTGTCCTGATTGCTTGCCTTTTCAACGGCCATGGCTTCGATGTAGGCGTCTGCCCAGGCATCCAACTCTAGGCGGTCGAAGCCGATGCCCTGTTTCCCGATCGGAAACTCACGGACATGCGGCCTGACGGTATTCTTGAATTCGTCCTTGCACATGCCGAGGTAGCCTGGCGCGTCTTTCGCGCGCAGGAACCTTGGCTGCAAGGCTGTCGGTGCAGCTGCAGTGGCGTTTGCCATGTGTGTCTCCTGCGGCCGATCAGGCCAAGAAGTGTTGCCCGACCTTCGCCGCCTTGGCGGCTTCCTCGGTGCGGAACATGAGCTTGGTCTTGCTGGTGCTGCCCCAGCTGTTGTATTCGACGTCGACCCACCAGGCGCCGAACTTGCGGTACGGCTCGCCGAGGATCTTCGTGACGTAGCAGTCGATCAGGTTCATGGATGGTCTCCAGGCCGCCGGTGGCGGCAGGTTGTGGTCAGTCGCAGCTGCTGGAGCTGGAGCCGCTATCGCTGGAACTGCTGCTGTGGCTCGACGAGTAGCTGCCGCTGTCGTAGCTGCTGTAGTCCCGGCTGGAGCAGGAGCTGCTGGTGCTGCGCGATGGTTCGTAACTGTCTGCTTGGTAGGCGGGATGCAGTGGGCTGACGGGGCTCAACGGATTGAGCGGATCAAGCATCGGGTCTTGCCTGCCTGATGCCGGGCTGTGGCCGCGTGCGAATCCGGTCGGTGCCAGAGCCGGACGCGGCTCGGGCTTCTTCTTTCGCTTGAAGATGCGAGTCAAGAAGTTGAGCATGAGTCTCTCCATGCCCGCGCATGTCGGCGGGCTTGAGTAGTAGGGGGGGTGGTTAGGCTTTCCGAGGTATTTCGCCGGCTGTCCGGGCTTTCAGCATCAGCGCTTCTATAGGTTCCCGTTTTTCTGGATGCTTCCTGTGCCAGGCAGCATCACCAATCACATAATCGCCACCAGGTGAGCCGCGCCTGATGCGCTCGGGGTATTTACCGTGCTGGCGGTACCACTCCAGCTCGAAAAGTCTTGGGTTGCTCATCGCGGCCCCCTGTAGATCAGGTAGGCCATGTAGGCGAGGGCGATCATGGCGTCACCTGCTTGCGGTAGCCCGCGTCGTAGAGCTTCAGGCCCATATTGATCTGCCCGGGGGTTGGAGCTTCATGCCCGGCATCCAGGCACATTTGTCGCGCAGCACGCTGGCGTTCTTCAGCCGCCCGTTGCTCAGGAGAGCTGAGCGGCCGGAAATCGTACTCGCTGAGATGGCCGCAGTTCTCTTCGCCGCCCTCGCGGTAGGTGACCAGAAACAGCTGTGTGCCCATGGCGGTGATGGTCACTTCCTGAAATCCAGGCCGAGCCCAATCTTCTGTGGAGCGTTTGTTCTTCATTTCGATCTTCTGGCCAATCGGCGGCAGGCCTTCGCCATCCCAGCGCGCCGGCCGCGGCGTGATGTACTGCACCTGGCCCCGGGTGAAGTTGTGCCGCGTCTCGCCCGCGCCACCGCCATATGGATAAGCGCGATCCTCGGCTCCGACCACGGCGTACTGGTCCATGTTGATCCACACCTCGGTTATGCCGTGATGGGCGACTAGGCCATGGCCGTCTGCCCATTCTGGCGCTTTGCTCCAGTCGATCTTGCTCACAGCTGATACCTCTCATCAATCCAGCGCCCAGGCGCCAGAGCGGGTGTAGGTTCGGGTTGGGTTTCGTGCGGGGAGAGCTGGCGCTGGTTGCCGGCCTGCAGCTGGCTGTCGGGGATGCAGCTGATGCCGACCCCATTGAGCAGGTAGCAGGTGACGCCGCGCTGGCTGTCGTGCTGTACGTCGATGACGTTCTCTTCGGGTTGAGGTGCTGCGCCGGCGCCGGTGGCCAGCAGCAGGAGGCAGAGGGCAAGGCGGGTCATGCCTGGGCCTCCTGGCGCTCGCTGGCAACCATATCGATGAATGCTTGGGGTAGCTCAACCGCTTCGTAGCCTGGCGACCATGACAATGGCGGACACTTGGCGATCATTTCGTTGAGCAGTTCGAACGCGGCCAGCAGCTGATCGTCATTCACCTCGCCGTCTTCCGGCAGGTCATCGCAGAAGTGGTCGTTCGGATCAATCTGACTGGGGTAGTTCGGGGTGCAGAACACCAGCTTCAGGTCGGCCAGGTCCACCTCATGCTCAATGAGGTAGTCCCGGAGGTCTTCCTCGTCGAAGAAGTACTGGTCGCCGTCGTACTCGGTGATCACTTCGCCGGCCCATACACGGCTCGGCATGGCTGCGAACTTGGCCGCCCGGCTCTCTGCGTGACAGGTCGCGCACCACCCGTTTGTGGCATGGATGGGGTGCTCTGGGTTCTTCGCGCAGTGGCGGTGGGTTGACCCGCAGTAGCGGGCCATGTGCTCGTCCTTGCCCCAGAACCGGCCGGACGGGTCGACCCAGCCGGTAACGGTCTGGAGGCTGGCGGCTTCGGGGGATTCGTACATCACGACTTTTTCTTCGCGCACGGGGATTCCTTAGCCGCCATATCGCGGCAGTGAATAGAGGGGAGAGGGGTTACAGCGAAGGAGTACGGATGTACTCCAGCGGTCAGGACGGCTTGCGCTCCAGGGCGGCGCGGGCTAGCCATCCAATCCAAATGTCGTTGGCCTTCATGGATTCGTAAACAACCCCGGTCTTGAATCCTATATCGGCGACTCTTCCATCCGAGCAGGCCAACTCAAACTCCGCCCGCTCATCGCGCTCAATCGGAGCGATCGGCTCTAACCCACGATAAATAATCGCAGGCTTGGTATCTTGGTCGTGCGCCAGCTGAATCAACTGACCTCTGAACCGGCCCTGAGTAACTACTGCTGCGCACAGCGCCTTGATCTTGGATTTGCTCCACTCGCCTGGGGTTCCAGGCTCATCACAAACAAAGCCTCTCGGCGCGATCGGCTCTGCGCTGGCGGATAGGGCGTGCGCGGCCACAGCATCATCAACCTGGCGGAACACCCTGCCATCGAAGCCGTCGGGAAAACCGTTGCCGAATCGCTTGAACTGATCTTTCACCGACGAAAGCACTGCAACCGTTTCGGCTAACTGTTTGCGTGTCATGTCGAGTTCGGAACGCTGGTCGCAGACAACTTTCCAGTGCCTGCTGATGCCATCCCTCAGGCGCTCAACCTCAGCGGTATCGGTCATCGGTCCAAGCCCGACAATCGGCAGCCCAGTCGCCGCCGCATCCCTCTCCGCCTCTTCTTTGGTCCACCAGAAGGCAGTACCAACCATCCAGGCTATAGGCTCGGGGTGGATGTGCTGGGCCGGCTTATCCAGCCATGCCCGCACGCGACGGGAGAAGTCGAATATCTGCGCTTTGGCGAAGCGCGCGCATGCGGCTTCTATTTCCTCGCGCGGCACGCTGACCATCTCGGTGTTGCTGGATCGGTTTTCTGTGGGCATGGGGATACCTCAAGTCTTGGACTTCGCGCGCTTTTTGCTCCAGGCAAGAACATCGAGTACGACGCTCTTGCTGAATGTGGACTGCCTGGTTGATCTCTTGCTGCTCTTCCTCGTCGAGGTCTTTCCAGTACTCCTCAGGGCTGAACCAGCGCCTGTCTTCCAGGCAGACCACTAAGCCCTCGGCGTAGTCAGCCTCATAGCCGTAGTCGATGCGCTTCTGCTGCACAGTGAACAGCGCGCAGGCCGTGTGATGCCACTTAACACCCTGGCCATTGCAGTGGTGGCGAAGGCGGGTAACGAAGTCCGCCCAGGTGTCGGCGTTCATCGGGTGTCCGGTTGCCAGGCTCTGGTCGGCTTCGGTGTCGCTCATGGCTTTCTCCAAGCATGCGCCGCCCTCCGTGGCTGGGCGGCATGGTGGCAATTTGGTTTGGGATGGGGTATTACGGGTGATCGGCATGGGGCCGGAGGGGATAGCTATGGATGCAGCAGTGGCAGGCCTGGTGGGCGCTGCAGTTGGTAGCGTGGCGACTTTGTTGGGGCAATGGATTCAAGCCCATTACACTCAGAAGCGAGAAAAGCAAAAGCTTTTATTAGAGGCAGCGATTCAAAACAGAGCTCAGGACATCAGCGTTATTCTTGGGCGCAACGAGATGAAGAGGGCAGCCCCTATGGCGGCCTACATTCTTCACCAGCAAGTCATGAACAAGCTTGTAGAGTCAGGAAAATTGTCGGCTGCAGATGTTGAAAAAGCGTTTGCTCAACATCTGCTGGATTCAAAGCGGCTAAGCGAGCTTGACTCTAAATGGACGCTCACCGCAGATCTTGAAGACGCGGCTAAAGGGAAGGGCTGAGGACCTCGTCGCCCGGATCCTGCTGAATCATCAGCAAGCTCTTCCGGTCGAAGGCCAAGGCCAGGCGCGGTGAGATGCTGATCTTGTGACGCGGCGGAGTAAGAAACTTCGCCGCGTGCAGGCTGCCCAGGGCGTGGATGCCGTGGATCAGCGCCTCGATCATCTGGCTGTAGGTAGCGTCAGCCCAGCCGCAGATGGCGCGCAGGTTCTGGCCGGTTCGTTTCCTGGTCGACAGCCGCAGCGGCTCAGTGCGCGCCACATTCCGGTGTGCTTCGATTTCGTGGCGCGCGATCCGGAACAGTGCGTGATGCCCGAGCGCTTCGATGTGATGAATCATCAGCGTCATCGCCTCGCCCTGTTCCTCGATCCCGGCCCACTCCATCAGTTCCAGCAGGGCCTGTTTAGTCCCTGGTCGAACCTTCAAGCGCAGGTCTTCTTCCTGCAACCGTGCGGCTTTGGCGCGTCGTTTCTCGTCGCGTTCCTTGGGTGACATCGCCATACGGCACCTCCATGATTCCGCTGGGCGGGATGTGTACGTGCAGCTGGCGGCGACGCTGCTGCGTGAGCTTCTGGATTCGTTTCATGGGTGGCACACCTCAATAGGCGTTTTCTTCGTCGAGCCAGACGGCATAACCACCAGTAGACGCTTGTTTCCTCGGTATACGCCCCAAGGCTGACCAGTGGACCTGGCCATGGCCGCCGCGTACTTCACGGCGGGCACAGGCTGAGACATGGTGGCGATCATGCGCCCGCCAGGTGGTGGAGCGGGGCGAACGGGATATCGTCGTCGAAGCTTTCGGGATCCGGCCCATACCCTGCTTGCTGGTTCTGTTGCTGCGGCGCCTGGCGCTGCTGTTGGTACTGCTGGCGCTGCGGCTGCTGACGTTGTTGCTGTCGTTGCTGCTGAGGCTGGCGTTGTTGCTGTTGCTGCTGGCCGCCGCCCTGGTTGTCAGGCCGCCCCCCGAGCAGCTGCAGGGTGCCGTTGATGTCGACGTGCACCTCTGTGGCGTAGCGTTTTATCCCGTCTTTCTCCCATTCGCGGGTTTTCAGCTTGCCCTCGATGTAACACTGGGAGCCCTTGCGCAGGTACTCGCCGGCAATCTCAGCGACCTTGCCGAACAGCACCACGCGGTGCCATTCGGTCTTCTCGATCTTCTGGCCGGTCTGCCTGTCATTCCACGATTCGCTGGTGGCCAGGCTCAGGTTGGTGACCGCGTTGCCGTTGGGCAGGTAACGGACCTCGGGATCCTGGCCGCAGGTGCCGACCAGGATGACTTTGTTTACTCCGCGAGCCATGTTGTCTCCTAGCGCTGCAGTGCTTTGCGAACGAACGGGTCGAGGTCAGGTTGGTTGAGCAGCCAGCGGCGGTAGTCGGCCGGCAGATCGCTGAACTTGGTGCCGCGGTGCTTGCCGAAGCTGATCACGGTCGGGATGCGGGCATCTTCGGAGATACTCCAGAGTTCTTCCCAGTCGGCCACCGGGCGTCCCAGCTCGCCAGCCAGGGCATCGAGAATTTTGACCAGCAGCAGTCGGCAGTTCTTCACATCATCCAGGGCTGCGTGGGCATTGCGGAGCAGGCCCGGAGCTTGCTCGCGGTAGTGCAGGTAAATCATCGCCGACTGCGAATGAGAGTCGGCGTCGGGCCATAGTCGGCGGCTCAGGGCTGCGGTGCAGATCCGCTTGATCGCTGGCTGGCCGATGACGCCCCAGTCGTAGTCGACGTTGTGACCGATCAGATACTCAACCTCGGTAGGCAGCGCGAACTCGGTATGGTCCGGGCAATCCGCCAGTTCCTCATCAAGGATGTGGCTGGTGGCCAGGGCGCCGAGCTCAATCGGCTTGCCCGGTTTATAGCGCTGTAGGAATTCGTCAGCCACTGGCAGGCCGGGGATCGCTGCAAGTTGCAGCCAGGCGGCCTCGACCAAGTGCGGCTCGTTGAAGCCAGTGGTCTCGCTGTCGAAGATGAATGCATTCATGCCGATTGCTCCTGATGGGTAAGTTCGTACTTGCGTTGGTCCTTCGCGGCGTTCAACTGCGCAAGGAGGTGAGGGGACTGCTCGAGGACGCGATAGGCTGCCGAGAACACGCTCTGCAGCTCCTGCATCGTTTCTGTGATCGGAATCTTCGACAGGGCGTCGTCGAGTGCCGCAGCTTGGAGATCAGCTTGAGACTTGCCATCGTTCAGCCAGGCCAAGAGGCGCCGGCCGGTATCCGGGCTGATCACTTCAGGCTGATCGAAGAGCCGGGTACGGTCCTTGGTGGCCACGGCAACGTTGCCGTCGTGGAGGAGGTCGAGCACTACGGTGAACTCGTAGTCAGAACCGTCACGCTGCTCGGACTTCATGCCAAGCTTGAGGATCTTCTTGCCTTCGCCCTGGACCGTCTCGGTCTTGCTGCGCATCGTGCAGATGATGTGCAGCGGGCTGGTCAGGATGGTGTCGACCAGCTTGCGGTGGCGCGGCGTCGTCTCGTTCCAAGCCGACCAGGTGTTGCCCTTGTAGCGCTGCTTGGCGATCGTGTCGTTGATCTCAAGGCAGCCACCGGAACCGACCCACTCGTGGGAGTAGCTGTCGATGATCAGCGTCGAGTAGCCGCCTGCCTCTGCAGCCTTTATGGCCTCGATGTACCGTTCCGGCGAGTACGGTGCGCTCAGCCCCGTGACATCGAAGTCGGTCAGGTCGGCGTACAGCGAGGCGCTTTCGTGCTCGGTATCGATTACCGCGATCGGGCCGCCCAGGCCGATGGCCAGTTGCAGCGCGGAATAGGTCTTGCCTGATCCAGATGGGCCGGTAAGTGCTAGCCGTAGCCTTGCCTGCTTACGTTCGGCTTTCTTGAACATTGGGATGCCCTCAGTTCGGTTGGTTGTCCCACTGCCGCTCAATGCGAGCGGCCTCTTCTTCGTACTCTTTGCGCTCTTCGCCTTGGTACCGTTCAGGCGAGAAGGCTCCGACCGTCATCCAGTCGAGTTGGGCGGCCAGGCGGGGTGTTGTGTTCATGGTTACCTCAGGAGGTGATGCAGCCGGCGTAAGCGCTGGCCAGCATCCAGGCGGTGCACAGGGAAAGGGTGATGAAGCTGCCGCGCCACATGGCAAAACGTCTGGCGCGCTGGTATCCGGTCATGGCCGCACGCGGACAGCGAGGCGCCGCCCCTTCATGGTTGTGCTGAGGCGACGGGTCAGGCTAGAAACCGGTGTCTCTCGTGGTAGCCCAATGGCCTCGTTAAACGGCAAGCCGAAGCTGATCACTGCCAGGGTGCGCTCGATCTGCTCAAGCTGCTCATCGATGAGGGATTTAACAGGTGCAGTGCTCATGCCACCCTCCCATACCTTTCCATCCACTGCTCATGGTCGCGGGCAATGATGCGGTTCAGGCGCTCGGTGTAGCTGCGCTGTTCGGCCAGTTCAATGGCGCCAGTGAGCCCGGCTAGATCGATAGCCATGACCAGCTCACCACGTAGCGTGTCGCTGAAATTCGCACAGATCGCAGCGAAGCGAGATTCGATGATGTCGATAACATCCTGCCTGGTCTTCCTGTTCATGCAGTCCTCCGGGCGGCGCTTGAGCCGCACATGGCTTCCATCTTGTCGAGTGCCGCGGCAATGACCCGGCGGCTTTCTATCCGCTGACGTTCGTCGCGCTCTCGGATCGACGTGTTCCAGGCCTGGTTATTCGCTCTGGCCTGCTCCGAGGTCAGGTGATCCGCCCAGTGCGTATCGCCGAATAGCCTGTACTGGTGATCAACCTCGCGCGCCTGGGCGCTGTCTGCGTAAAGCTCATGCTCGCGAGCCATGGTCGCCTCCAGGTGGTGGGTTACTCGGTGGGTGGAGTGAGGTGCGGCTGCCAGTGAGTCACGCGGTGCTCGAAGCGCGAGCCATCCCCGTAGCGCCAGTCAATGCCGTTCCAGTAGAGGAAGCGGGCGCCGTTGAAGGCGCTCTGCGCTTTTCGTGCTGGCGTGTAGGCGATTACCCAGGCCTTGCCGCCGCCCTTGGGCAGCTCAGGCATGCGTTCAGAGCACTTGATCCAGTCGCTCATGGCTCTTCTCCACGGCGCCGGCGTTCGGTTGCCATTTCCATATCCAAATCATGTCGCTCCTCGCTGATCAGCTCGGCTACGGCATTTTCGATTTGGGCCATGGCCTGCTGCTCGTCAGTGGCGCGGCGAATCATCACGCGCAGCAACTGAATGGCTGCATCAAGGCGTGTTGGGTAGACATGGGCCGAAAACCCGCTGCCTGACGGCTCCTGAATCATGATCTGGCCGGAAACGTTCATTCCGCTCATTGGGTGATCCTCATGACCGCATTGGCCAGGAGCCAGGCGCGGGTGACCAAACCCACCGTGAAAGGTGGCCTGGCGCCTGCCAATGCGGTCGTATGTGAAGGGAAGGGGATGCGGGATGCATCGGAGATTGATCGGAACACCAGGGCGCTACCCCTGCTTGGTTCCCGCCGCGTTTCTGGTATTGGCCGTCTCGCATATACCGGCTCAGGAGGTTCACGGGTCTTTGCGATCCTAGCGCTGCAGCTCGCTTGAGCACGCTCCGATCAATCTCCGATGCAGCCTGCGATGGGGAGCAGGGCATCATGGACTCTTGCGGGAAACTAAGATGTGATGAGATTCAGCTCTAAAGTTTTCTCAACTTCTGCCGACTCGATAGCTGTCAATCGCTAAAACCAACACTCAAAGGATGATGCGCATGGGGTTTTTCGACATTGTTGCTGGCCTAGGAAAAGCAGCAGGCAAGGCTATGAACGACACGATGGTCAGAAACTTGCTCACTATGTGGGACAAGGTCAAGAATGCTCCCGAGTCTCGGCTCATGGACTTCTACGAGCAGAACAACACGAGCGAGAAAAACAACAGTACGAATCGGGCTATGGCCTTAGCCGCAATGGCCGGATCGTACCAAGCCCGTCAGTTGCTCGAGCGTGATGAAAGCGCACGACGTGCTCTCCGCAATATCCGTGAAAAAATTTCGCTGGAAAACTCATCTTCGGCTGACCGCTTGCGCGAAGCTATTGATCAGTTGCTACGTTGATAGCGCGGCACTCTGACGTTTATTTCGGGCTGGCCAGCTAGCGTCAGGCTGTCGTTAGCTGGTTGTTCAGTCGACGCTGATTTTCCCGCCGCCGGGCTTCTGGATGGTCTTCAGCATTTCGCGTTGCAGCTCACCGATTGCCCAGGCCGCAGCAACAACTGCCACGTCGCGGCACATCGCGCCTTTCACGTCGAAACCTTCAACGCTGATGCCGTCCTTGGTGATGGTCACGCGCCCAGTTTTGCGGATCTTCAGTTCATCGTCGGTCGTGTACATACTGCTCTCCAAGGCGGTTGATTTCCCGTCTGGCCCTGTCGCCAAGGCCAGCCAGTGAAATCGCTCAGCGCTTGCCCAGAACCGCCTTGGTGACGACCTTGGGAAATTTCTTGGTGCGGATCTCGTTGGCCTGCTTATCGGTCAGCAGGCCTGCCAGATACAGCGTGGTGATGGACGTGTTGATATGGTCGAGGCGCTTGGCCTCGTCGGCGTTCATTTCCGGGAACTGCTGCGCGAAGGGCCGCGCCGCCCAGCCTTGCTCGAACGTGCCTGACATTGTCTTGCCCTCTGCTATTCAGTGGATTCCCCCTGATGCGCCCCGCTTGAGGCGCACCGGGGAATCGTCTGTTCAAACCGGCGAGTTGCTATCGTCGCCGCCGTGCGAAAGGAACTCGTGGATCTTGTCGAGGCCGATGTACTCCAGCGTGTCGTCGGGATCGCTGTTATCGATCAGAAATTTGCGGACAACGTCCTCATCAATGGACTCAAGAATGTTCTCGACGCCCACCTCGCTGATGATGTCGACAGGGTCGAGATCGTGAAGGCGGTCGTCCAGATCGAGCTTGGCGGCAATCTCACGGCCATTTGCCTCTACCGTGACGCTCACGCCGCTGGTGTGATAGGTGCTGTCCACGCTCACGCTGTCTGCTGGGAAGGTGATTTCCATTGGTGTCACTCCAGTTGATTCCCAATGCCGCCTCATCGAAGCGGCATCAGTGAATCGTTCTGTCCCATTACCGCCGGGGTGGCGGGGCGCATTGCATGCCCGGGTCGTTCTCTCGGTTCAGGCGTTTCACCCTGACCGGTATTGGCATCTAGCCTTTTCATATTGCTCGGCGGCCAGCTCAGGCGTTGGGTATCGGCCCAGGAATATGGTCCGGCCTGAAACCTTGATCGATGCCATCCAGAGCTGACGACGCTGATCGAAAGCGACACCCCTGAATCCCGATTTGTTGTTGGTGTGTAACCCTCGATTCAGAGAGTTCTCCGTCCTGGTGCAATCCCGCAGATTCAAAGCTCGGTTGTCATCACGCTTGCGGTTGATGTGATCGACCTCGCCCAGTGGCCAGGATCCGTGATGCATTGCGTAGGCGATGCGATGAGCTCGGTAGTACCGACCAGCGATGCACACGACTATGTATCCGGATGGCTTGGTCGAGCCCGCTATGGAGCCAACTGCACCTGTTGGCGAGCTTGTCACGCGCCATGTCAGGTGGCCTGTATCTGGGTTGTATGAGAAGAGTCGGTGCAGTTCGGATATTTCCAGTTCGTTTGTGTTCATTGATCTCCTCGCATCGAAAGCGAACTCGGCGAGAACGCTTTCGATGTAGCCCTAATTGGCGCCAGGGCTATCGGCGCGGCATGCAGCTATGCGGGTCATTCGCACGGTTCAGCGTTTCGCTTCGTTCGCCGTCAGAGGTTGTCCTCCGCGTTGGTTGCCTTTCGGGGCAATCGAACTCCGGTCACCACAGGAAGCTGCATGGTCTGTTCACCAGTTCCAGAGCTGGCATGGGGATCGAATTTATTGCTCGCGCTGTACCGTTGCCGGGATCGATCCGCGATGTTCCCATCAATGTGAAAGAGCGGTCGGCTTGAGGGCCTCCCGAGGGGCTGTGTAGCGCCTCGATGGGTAAAATATGCACCAGTGCAATTTTGGTGTCAATGCACCAGTGCATAAATTTTTATGCAGGCACAAAAAAGCCCGCGCTAGGCGGGCTCTCATGTCGGCGGATTCTAGTTTTGCGGGACGTACTTTGTTTTGGCGTCCATGCCACATTCGGCTATCAGCCTCTGGCAGATCTGATCGGCTTCTGCCCGAGAGTCGTAATAGCCGCAATGGATTGGCATGCTTGAGCCGGATACGACTGGAAGACCAAGCTCTCTGGCGACCCCGAGGCGCCTGCCCAGCTCAGCCTTGCTGGTGGCTGGCAGTATGGCGACCCAGCCGTGCGAGGCTCCGCTTCCTTGAGGCATTGGTACAGGCTTGCTGATGTACTCATGCGCTTGATGGCCTGAGCTTCCAGAGATGGGGGCGCCTACGGAGTCAATGCTGGATCTTGATCGCACCGAAAGAAGGATCACGCCAGAAACAGCAGATGCAGCCCCAAGCACTGCCAACATGGTGCGCCTGGATAGAAGCTCAGCATTGCTCGCTCGCTCCCAGTACATGAGCCCGTAAGGCAATGTCACATCCATGGCCAGAGCGTAGGCGATGACGGCCAGCCCGATCCCGATCAGTGCGATTCCCCAAGCCTTCATGGCGAACTCCCTGTGAATTTAGCGCCATCCTACCACTCTGGCCGCCAGCCATCACGCAGGCATAGCGCTGGAAATCAGTCGTTCTGAGGGAGGTCCCTGGGCTTTACAATGAGGCCTAGCATTGCAACCAGGTAGAACAAGGCCCACCATGTCCAGAAGGCGATCAGTAACACCGACATTCTGGTGAGCGGCTTATCGGTGAACACGTTGAGCTGAATCTGAAGGAGCAAAAACCACATGACCGCAATATTTCGCAGGGCTGCTAGAGAGATTTCTCTAATTGTTGCAACGTTTGCGGCAACAATGCCTATATACCTCCTTCTTGACTCCCAGATAGCCCTTGACAGCCCTATTATCATGGCCGCAATCAAGCTGGCGACTACGCTATTAGCTATGTTGCTGATATCCAAGCTGCCTCCATTTCGAAAAAGCCGAGACGAATCCCGGCCGGCAAAATAGCCTCTTCAGGATCTCTCGATACGGCCTGCTTTTACCTCTTCCCCATACCCCACCAGCCGATCCTCCCCATCCTGCATCACCTGGCAGATCCTGATCACCGCCTGGGCGTCATGCTCGTTTCCGGCTTCGCTCAGGCGGACGGCGATTCGCATCAGTTCGACTGCTGACCATTTAAGGTCAGAGGCAAGGCCCTGGAGGTCGCGGCGGAGGTCTTGGCTGGGCTTGGTTAGGGGCATGGCTACACCGGCTGCCCATTCCACACGTAGAGCACCCGGGCCAGGATGTGGGTGTCGTCCACACGGATCTCCTCAGGGTCATGGTGTTTGTTGTCAGAAATCATCTTGAACCGATCACGGCCTTTCTTCTGCAAGCGTTTCACGTACAGCATTTCGTCGTGAGAGAAGAGGTAGATGCCGTCACCGGTGAATTCTCGGATCGTAATATCGACCAGCAACGGGTCGCGGTCTTTGATCGTGGGCGCCATTGACTGCCCCCAGCCGGTGATCATTTTGAGGTGATAGTGCTCTTTGAACGTCACGCCCATTTCGCGCAGGTGCCGAGGGCTGACCCGGATGTCTTGCAGCATTTCCGGGTAATCATGGGGTATCTGTCCGCCACCCATCGCTGCCCGAACGTCGTAGTGCGCAATCCAAACCTCGTCACCAACTTGACCAGGCCGCGAGAAATCAAATGTGACGACCTTGGATGCTTCCTGCTCGGCAGATTTCTCCTCAATCGCGTCAGCGATCTTCTGCCGAGCATCCACTGAAAGCCCTTTTCCGTGCTTCGCCAGCATCTGCTTGACGATATCGGCAGTGGAAAGGGTGGCTCGCTCTTCCGGCTGAGGCTCGACTTCGCCCAAGGGTTCATAGCCACGCAGCTGATCGGTGGTGATACCGAAGAAATCGGCTAAAGGCCTGACCTGCTTGTCAGTCGGCTCTTTGATGCCTTTTGGGCCTTGAGGCTTGAGAATCCTGGAAATGGTCGACTGGCCGACACTTGTCCGGCTCGACAGCTCAACCTGAGTTATGCCATTTGCGGCCATCAGTTGAGCGAGAATTTTATCTATCGATTTATGCATGAGTGCAATGCTGCCTCCCGGCGGTGCATACAGCAATACAGCGGAGCGTTGACAGATATGCACCAGTGCATGATGATGTGCATATCTACAAAGGAGGCAGCCATGAGCGCTACCGATCTTCCGAAAAAACTGGATGAGCTGCTGGGCTCAGGCATGACCTACAAGGCCATTGCTGAACGCGCCAAGTGCGACGTCTCGACCGTTTTCCGTATTCGCAACGGCCAGATCAGCAACCCGAGCTATGTCGCCGGAACCGCTATCGACCAAATGCATGCCGAACTGGCCAAGAGCGGTAAGCAAAGCATCAAGAAATCCGCCGCTTAAACACTTTTCAATCACAAGGAAATCCCTGAATGCACCTGGACCCCGCCAACAAACGCAGCGAAGTGATCAAGTCGCGCTGGAAGCCTGAATAGGTTCGAAAGCTACGCATGGAGGCCCGCATGGCTGGCATGCAGCTGGCGACCTACGTGCACGAACTGGCCAACCTTGGCCGTCGCCTGGGCGCTGCTGATCTGCTCCGAGAAATGAACGGCGCTGGTGAGCAGGATAAAACGGCCTGAAGCCCCTATGGAGGGCCTATGCCTGAAACCACCTTCGAATTGCTGCCAATCGAGGTGAAGGCTGAGGTTCGACAGCTGGCTGCCGACCTTGGCTGGAGCCTGGATAGATCGACGGATGAGTACTTGGAGATGAGTCGCTCACTCGCGATCCAGGAGCAATTGAGACAAATGCGACACAAGGCCCCCGTGTTGGGGCTGGTAGGGCACAAAAAGGGCCTCGATGTTCCCTGATTGTGAAAAGACAGAGGCCCTCTTTCGGGCTTCTGGCAGGCACAAAAAAGCCGGGATTGCGCCCCGGCTCTCTGCAACATCACATAAGTGAGACCAATTATGCATATGCAGACCCCAAGTGTACAGCCCATAGGATTGCTCGCGCCACAAAACACGAAGCATGATTTTGTGGCGCGCATGTCGTCTCGAGAGATTGCCGATCTGGTGGGATCTCGCCATGACAAGGTGAAACAGTCCATCGAGCGCCTGGCCACGGCCAAAGCCCCCGACAAGCCGGCTGTGATTGATCTTCCCCCATTGGGGGAATACCTCGACTCGCTGGGCCGTAAGGCTACCGAGTATCTCGTCAACAAGCGCGACAGCTTCGTTGTCGTCGCCCAGCTTTCGCCAGAATTCACCGCCGCCCTGGTGGACCGCTGGCAGCAGTTGGAGGCCCAGGTAGCGAAGCCAATGCCCGCCGACCTCAGCAAGCTGGAAATCCTCCAGATGGCCCTGGAGTCGGAAAAAGCCCGCGTCCTGCTCACCGTCCAGGTCGAGGCCCAGGCCAAGAAGATCGACCACCTGGAAAACCTGTTCAAGGAAGGCATGAGCCACGTCCAGTTTTGCAAGGGCCTCAATGGGGTCAACGTGATGCAGGTTGGCCACTTCCTTGAGCGCCGCAACTGGCTCTACAACGAGAGCAAGTCCGGAACCCGGTACCGCGTCGCCGCCTATGCTCGCGACAAGTACATGACCGAGCACCAGCAGGAGATCACCCCGCACGGGAAAGAGGCGTTCATCAGCTACACGCCGATCCTGCTGCGCAAGGGCGCCGCTCGCCTGTACGAGCTGTATCTGGCCGGTGACCTGCCCATGAAGAAGAACTGGGACGGCCTGCACACCCACGACAAGGCAGTGCGGGGTGCAGCATGAGAAGCCGTGAGCAAGATCGCCAGCAGTGGCAAGACCCCGACTTCAACAAGTGGCTGGATGAAGCCATATCCGACGCCGGCCATATCGTTTGGGATGCGATTCCCGATGTTGGTTCGGCCTGGAATGGCTGGGATGCTGCGAAGGCTGCGCTTGGCTACTACTGCCCAGCCTGCAACGGTTCCGGCGAGGAAATCCACGTCACCTATCACGGCCCTGATTCGTTTGAGCGCCTCGGCCACTGCACTGCCTGCAACGGCGATGGGAGGACCTCGGCAGCACTTGCCGTCGCGAGTGAGCGTCTAGTCAGCGAAACCGCGCACCGTGGCGACCTTCAAGCGAAGGTCTGCGGCCTTCAGGCGGAGATCGACAAGCTCAAAACCGATAACGAGGCGTGGGGGCTTACCGTTGAGGCTGAGCGTCGCATCAAGCGCGGCATCTCCGACGAGAACGAGGCGCTGCGCATGCAAGTCAAGGAGCTCGACCTGTTGTTTGGGCGATACCTGCTTGGCATGCGTGCCGCTGTTGTGGAGTGGCAGAAAGGGAAGGGTGCCGATGCCGCGATGCAGTGGATCTGGAACGGTCTGCGTGGCCCTGGCGAACTGCCGCCTGAAGAAGAAACCCAGGCCCAGGCCTACTTCGACCGTGAGGTAGTGAAGATCGAGGAAGGCCTGGAAGAGGTGTACGCCTACCGCGACAAGCGCCGTAGTGAAAAAGCCCAAGGGGGTATTTGATATGCAGTTCACCCTCACCATCAACCAGGTGAAAGCTCTGGAATGGGGGCTCAACTCCCAGCAGGCGCTGCTGTTCTCGTTCGTCTACGGCTGCCCGAGCTGGGCCAAGCCTATGCAGACGCCGGACGGGATCTACTTTGCCCTGAGCAAGGCCAAGATCACCGACGAGCTCCCGCTGCTCACCGGCAAGCCTGATACCGCCTATCGCATGCTGAAAGCCTTGGAAGAGGTCGGACTTATCGAGCTTTCCAGCACGTCCAGCATCACGCTGTTCCGTCTGACGGAGAAGGCCACCGAGTGGAACCAGAAACTGGATGGGTCGGAAAAATATCCGACCCCGCCTACTGGTACCAAAGGTCGGAAAAAAATCCGATCTACCTCGGAAAAAAATCCGAGCATGGTCGGAAAAAAATCCGAGCCAAGGTCGGAAAAAAATCCGACAAATCAGGATACCAATAATCAGGATACCAATCAGGATACCAATCAGGGTACCAGTCAGTGTTCGCAGGAAGGTTCGGACGAGCCGAACCAGCCTGCCGGAAAAGTGGTTGCACTGATCCCTGTTGGGGGCGAAGAGCCGCGCTGCGAAATCCCGGCAGACATGCCAGGCCCGAAGGACCAGTCCTGCAAAACCTTCAAGGCCTGGGCCAACTACGCGATGGCTTACCGCAAGCGCTATCACACCTGGCCGGTATGGAATGCGAAGGCAGGCGGGCAGATGGGTCAGCTGATCGACCGCCTCGGGATTGAAGTTGCTCACCATGTCGCCGCGTTCTACCTGCGGATCAACGACGCCAAGCTGATCAACGGCTGCCACAACCTTGGCGACCTGCTGGCCAAAGCCGAGGCCTACCACACCCAGTGGGTGACCAACCGCCAGATGAACGCCACCACTGCCCGCCAGCAAGAGCAAACCCAGGCGAACATGAACGCGGCGCAGGAAGCGGCTGACGCGATCCGTAACGGCCAGGGGGGTAAGCGCAATGCTTTCCTCTGACCAACAAGCCGAACTGGCCGTGGCCATCTGCGCCACTGCCGAGGCGATGGGGCAGGCAATCAGCGCAGGAGGCGCTCAGCTCATCGCTGAGGACCTTTCGGCGTATGAGCCTGGCGTCATCATCGGCGCACTGCGTGCGTGCCGTAGAGAGCCTGCTGGGCGCCTTTCGCTCGGCATGGTCCTCAAGAACATCCACGCGGCAGACACCCGCCCAGGCAAGGACGAGGCGTGGTCCATCGCCCTGGCGGCCAGTGACGAGCACGATACCGTGGTGCTCACCACTGAAATCCGCCAGGCCATGATCGCATCCGCTCCGATCCTTGAGGCTGGCGACAAGATCGGCGCCCGGATGGCGTTCATGAGCGCCTACGAGCGCCTGGTCAGTTTCGCCCGTGCCGAAGACCAGCCGGCCAAGTGGGAGGTGTCGCTGGGCTACGACCAGGGCCGCCGGGTGACCGCGATCGAGTCCGCCGTCCGCGCCCAGCTCATCACCCACGAGACAGGGGCCAAGTACCTGGCTGACCTGCGCATCGCGCCGATCACCGAAGACGGCCATGCGATTGCCGGCCTACTCACCGGTGAAGTGCGGGCCAAGGTCAGTCCCAAGGTCCGCGAAAAGCTTGCCGAGGTCCGCCAAATCATCGGCGCCGCCAAGGAGCGCAAAGAGAAAGAGCGCCTCAAGGAATCGAAAGTGATCCGCGTCGATACCTACCTGCGCAAGCGTAAGGCCCGCGAGGCCATTGCCGAACTCATGAGGAAGAGCCAATGAGCCTGCTGGCCAAGTTGAACATCAAGCGCGCCGGGCAGCCGGCCGGGGAGGGGGTGTGATGCGCAAGTTCAATCCGCGCGGTGCTCAGGCATGGATGCTTCGCCGACCATGGCTTGCTCGTCTGTACCTGCTGGCACTGCTGCCGTTCACTCCGATCATTTTCTCTGTCGCGATCCTTTGGCAGAACCGTCGAGATTTCCGGGAGATACCCGAGCTGATTTCAGCCATTTTCCTGCCTTGGGAGCAGCACTGATGAGCATGTGTGATCAACAACTGCTGGAGCTGGCGGCGAAGGCTGCTGGAATCCGCCCGGTCCTCTGCTACGAGGCCGCCCGTAATTGCCTGCGCATTGGCAGCCGCGACTCCTACCGCCTGTGGCGACCGCTCCAAGACGATAGCGATGCGCTCAAGCTGCTTGTGGATCTCAATTTCGAGGTCGAGCGCAATGGTGGAGGCGAAAGGTTCTATGTCGGCCCGTTTGGAGAGGCCAAATGGATGGAAGACGCTGACGATCACTGGTTCGAAGGCGCTGACGAGCATGAGGTCCGCAGCAAAGCGCTCCGTACCGCAATCGTTCGTGCAGCTGGCGAAATCGGCCAGGCCATGCAGGAGGGCAAGTGATGCAGATCGCAACCGAGGTTTACCGCACTGCCTGCCGCCGCTTCGAGGCGCAGATTGAGGAGTGCGTGGAGCGCGTGCTGGGTTGCTCGCTGGCGGAAGGCCTGGAGCGAGAGCGTGTCAGCACGCATGCCGGGCAGGTTTTCGTCGATGGCAGCCAGGTCTGCTACGTCGAACCGCCACGCCTGAGCGGAGCGAATGTGGTGTGGATATTCCAGGATTTGACCGCGCAGGAGAAGCACTGATGGACACCAACAAGATGCGCGATATCAGCCGCGAGCAGTTCGAGAGCTTCGCCCGCGATGTTCTGGACTGGTCAGACGATGAGTTTCGTCTGGCATCGGATGGCAAGTCCTACTACTGGGGCGCCACGGGTGAAGCCTGGGTGTTCTGGCAGGCCTCCCGCGCGGCCGTGGTGGTGGAACTTCCTGCCAAAATCAGCGCGCACAATGCCACCGAAGGCGGGTGGGTTCGGCCAGAGGCGGAGCACTACGACGAAGCCGTTGACGACTGCCGCGAGGCGATCGAGGCCCATGGGCTGAAGGTGGCGCCATGAAGCGCGTATGGACCGTGATCGTAGGCCCCAAGGCCTTCCAGATGGTGCTGATGGAGCAGAGCCTGGACCGTGCCGGCGCTCTGCGTGAGGCGCAGTTGATCTGGCCTGAGTGTGAGGTGGTGGCATGAGCAAGAGACAACCAATGCAGCCAGTGGTAGTTGCGGCCGACGGCGTTATCCGCTTCAAGGCAAATCAGATCATCAGCGACATGCTCGAGCTTTGCCAGAAGCATGGCTTCGGCCTGAATGAGATCGCCATGCGCGAGTACGAAAAGGATGACAGGTCCCAGCTCATGCAGTTGATCGGGTACAGCGTCAGTGGCTACGGCAACCTGGACTGTTCACGCGCCAAGCACGTGATGCGCGCTGACCAGAAGGCTGAGACGTTGGTGCGGGAGGTGGCGCCATGACCGAGAAGATCAGCGTGAACAGCCAGGCTAAGCTGTCCGAGGCGATCACCATGCTGACCCGGCTGTTCCGCGACAAGAAGTTCGTCGTTGTCAGCATGCGCCCGGGCAAGGATCGGACCTTAGACCAGAACGCCCTGTGGTTCGCCATGTACGAGCGCATCGCCAAGAGCACCGAGATGGGTGACATCGAGGACGTTCGCCGTTACTGCAAGCTGCACCTGGGCGTGCCGATCATGCGCGCCGGCTGCGCCGAGTTCCGCACCGGCTGGGCTGAGTCGTTTATCCACTTGGATTACGACGTCAAGCTTCGTTTGATGGGTCCTTGCGCCATGTTCGGGCCGGATGGCTTCCCGGTGACCCGCCTTTTCGACCGCGCTCAGGGCTGCCAGTACACCGACCGCATCGTGGCCGAGTTCGCGCCGAAGGGGGTGTTCTTTGGTGACCTTCTGAGCGAGGAGGCTGCATGAGCCATCAATTCAAGCCGGGCGATCTGGCACTCATCGCGGGGTCTCGCACTGGAGTGTCACCGAACATCGGCAGGGCCGTTGAGCTGGTCATCAAGTTGGTGCCAGGTCAGTCCTTTGTGGCTCCGAACGGGCGTGATGCCAAGAACGCAAGCGGATACGAGGCGTGGGCCGTCCACTCGGACGGGGCTACAGCGGTAGGAGAGAGCGGGCGTATCGATGTTGGCGGGATTTTCTTGATCCAAGAGCGATTCCTGATGCCCCTGCGCGGTGACTTCGAACCCGAGCAGCAGAACGCCAAGGAGGCTGAGCCATGCGCGTAGCTCTCAAGGAAGTGAAGCAGAAGACCTGCAAGGGCTGCGGTACGAAGTTCCGGCCATCTCTGTCGACGCAGAAGGTCTGCGGTGTTCAGTGCGCCCTGGCGCTGGCCAAGAAGCCCGAAAACCAGGCGGTGGCACGCAAGGCGATTGCCCAGCGCGAGCGCCGCGAGATCCAGGTCCGCAAGCAGAAGCTCAAGAGCCGGGCGGATCACCTCAAGGAGGCGCAGGTGGTGGTTAATCAGTACATCCGCCTGCGTGACGCTGACCTGCCGTGCGTGAGTTGCGGCCGCTTCCATGACGGCCAATGGCACGCAGGGCATTTCAGATCGGCCGGCGGACACCCGGAGTTGCGTTTCGAGCCGCTCAATATCTGGCGCCAGTGCGCTCCATGCAATACCCACAAGTCAGGCGACCTGGTGAATTACCGGGCCGAGCTGGTGCGCCGCATAGGGGCTGAAAAGGTCGAGTGGCTGGAAGGCCCTCATGAGGCCAAGCGCTACACCATCGACGACCTGAAGGCCATCAAGGCCGAGTACCGGGCAAAGATCAAAGCCCTCAAGGAGGCAGCATGACACCAGCATGGGGATTCCTGATTCTGGCCACCCTCATGGTGGTGGGTGGTGTGGCGTTGTCCTGGGCGGGCGCAGTGCGCCGCAAGCGGTACGCGGAAGAGTTTCTGGTGCGCCGGGCTGAGAAGAGGGGAAAGGCATGCAACTGAACAGCGCGCGTCAGGCTTGGCACGACTGCCTGTACACGGCCTGGGATAGCCAGGGCTCATTCATCGAACAGCTCGGCCTGCTGGGGGCGATGGTGCAGACCACGGAGCGGCAGCGCCACGCAGGTCACGCTGCCCACCAGGTCATTGCTGGTGGTGTGCAGTCAGCGATCGACAAGCTCAAACCTCACGTCAAAGCGTTCGGGCACTTCATGTACGCGCCGCGCCTGGACGTGGACGACAAGGAAACTTCGGAGGAGGTCGTATTCTTCATGGTCCAGCAGCGTTCGCCACGCATGACTGCGGCCAAGCGCGAAAAGCTTGAATACGTGGTCAAGGGCGTCATGGCCCGGTACCGGTACATGCACCAGGGCGGCCAGTCGGCCAATGACGATCCCCTGGAGTCGCCTGAGGGCTTCCGTGCGTGGATGGTGGCCCATTACGACGTGAAGCTTGAGTCAACAAACTGGGAGCGGGATTGGGCCGGATTCGTCCGGCTGGCCTTCGATTGCTGTGAGGATCTGGACAAGGAGGCACTGAGCCCGGTAGCCGCCGCAATCTACGAAATGAAAAGGGCCGCTTGAGGCCCTATTGCGTTCCCGTTCGGCTGGTGATACCGTATCGCCATTGTTACAGTTTTGCCTTCGGCAAACACCAATCAAAAGCCCGGCCAAGTGCTGGGCTTTTTTGTGCTCGCAAGAAACGCAACTGCAGCCAGGGCAGGCCCTAACGGGACAGCCTGGACACTGCTAGCCGGTAGTGTGGTGTACGGAAAAACACCGGCAGCCCGCGCACTCATTCCCTCACTGTGCTGATGGGTGGCGCGAGACTTGATCGGCGAGACTGGTGCGTCAGGGTGCCAGCGCTGGAATGGTCTTCGGCGGACAGGTGGGGAAAGACCCACACAAAGCGGGCAAGCAGCAGGTTTGCCGCCAGCCTTCCAAGCTGAGCAGAGAAGGGTTCGATTCCCTCTGCCCGCTCCAATTTCGTTATGTGCTGCTCCGCACGCTTGCCCGGTCCCTGAATAGGGTCCCGCCGGGCCTTTTATTCCAAGGACACCCCTTATGGCCGAACCAACAAGCGCCGCTGCCAGCGTAGTGCTGGGCAAGTACGGCTTGGTGATGGCTGCATTCATCGGCTCGATCCTCTCACTGGGATTCCTGAAGGACCTAACCCGGTTCCAGGCCGCCACTGCGGTCGCCACCGGATTCGGCTTCTCGGTCTACCTGACCCAGCCCGTTACCGCCTGGCTCGCCCCAAAGCTGGAGCTTGCGGTTACTGATGACCTGCTGTGCGGGGTAGCGTTCGTGCTTGGCCTTACTGCCATGAACATCATCCCCGCGATCAAGGCTGCCATGGGGGCGTTCGTCACGGCGCGAGGTGCCTGATATGAACAACATCCTGGTTTCAGCGCTGACGGCCCTGGACGTGTTCCTGTGCGTCATGGTCGTGCTCGCTGCCTGCGATTACCTGCGCAAGGTCCGCCCGGTGGATCAGCCACTGCTGAGCATCGCCTTCTACCTGGTGGCCATCGGCGGCTTCGGCGCATTCGTCACCGGCCTGCAAGGGCATTGGGTCAACCCGTTCGGTGTGGTGCTCCACGCTGGGGTGGTGGCCTATGCCTGGGTTCGTCGCGGTCACGTCTTCAGCTGATCCGCTCCACAAAATCGAGATGCGCTGTTTCGTGGCGCGAGGGCAGGCAAATGGCATCGGTAACCGTGCGCATCGCTTGCCGCCATAAGTGGTGGCTCAAGTACTACCTGGCCGGCGTCCTCGTCATGGCCCGGCTGACTGGCCGAGAGCCATGCCCTGAGCGCTTCAGCTACTGGGTGGGGCGCGGCATCAAGATCGAGGTTCATCCTGAATGACCACCATCGCGTACAAGGACGGCGTGATCGCCTACGACTCTCGGGTTACCCGCGGCGACCTCATCACCGATGACGACTGTGACAAGTGCATTGAGCGTGACGGTGTGAAGTTCTTCATGTCGGGCGCCCTCTGTGACTATGACGCATTGGTCGGGGCCTACTTCGGCACTGCGCCATCCGGGAAGGTCGACGCATCTGCAATTGTCGTGGATGCGGGCAAGCTGATGATGGTGGCGGTGGATGACGACACCGGTCTGTGGAAGTCGCCAATCAAGCCTGATCGACCGTATGCCATCGGAAGCGGAACGCCATACGCATTCGCTGCGATGGACATGGGCGCATCTGCCGAGAAGGCCGTCGAGATGGCTGCAAGGCGCGATACCAGCACTGGCGGCAGGGTTCGGACTATGAGGATTGACCAGCATGGAAAGGCCAGTTCCTCCGGCTGATCTCCTTGAGCTGACCGAGCTATCGATGCTCGGAACCAGGCTTCAGCCAGCGCCCGAGGTGGGTGAATGGGTGCAGGCAGCGATCCTCAGCGAGGGTGGCGAGCTGCATAACCCTGACCATGCACACCTGATCGACGCGCCGCTGCGATTCCTCTGGGCCTCAGCCTGCTTCGAGAAGCAAGGGCGAACCGTGGTAGGTCAGGCCGAGGCTGTGATGTTTCGTGCTGGCGGGTGGCAGAAGGCCAGGCAAGAGCAGCAGATGATCGACTGGTTCGGGGAGGTGCCGGGCTTCGTCATCACCCTGGCTGCCGACTACTGCTCCCAGTGCACCGACACCGAGCTCTGTGCGCTCATCGAGCACGAGCTGTACCACATTGCCCAGAAGCTCGATCAGTACGGCGCGCCCAAGTTCACCCAGGACGGGCTGCCCAGCCTGACGATCCGCTCACACGATGTGGAGGAGTTCGTCGGCGTGGTACGCCGCTACGGTGCCAGCCACGACGTACAGCAGCTGATCGACGCTGCAAGCCGGCCGCCTGAGGTGGCCAATATCAACATTGCGAGGGCCTGTGGAACCTGCCTGCTGAAGTCGGCGTAGTTTTGACAGGCGCTTGACGGAACCAAATCTATGGCAGCCCTGAGCAACGAGGTGAAGGCCTTCATCGTTCAGGCGCTGGCCTGCTTCGATACGCCATCTCAGGTGGCAGAGGCCGTCAAAAACGAATTCGGGCTTGTGGTGAGCCGCCAGTCGGTAGAAAGCCACGACCCAACCAAGCGCGCTGCGCACCGCCTGGCCAAGCGCTGGGTGATCCTGTTCGAGGACACTCGAAAGCGTTTCCGCGAAGAGACGGCAGAAATACCGATCGCCAACCGAGCCTACCGGCTGCGTGCGCTGGGCCGAATGGCCGAGAAGGCCGAGAGCATGAAGAACATGGCCCTGACTGCCCAGTTGCTGGAGCAGGCGGCCAAAGAGGTCGGTGATGTGTATGTGAACCGCCAGACCAAGAACGAGAATCCCCACGACAACGTGCCGCCCACACGGGTTCAGGTCGACGTGGTGGATGCGAGGAAGCCTGATGCCGTCGTTGAACGTCCCCCAGGCTAATTTCCTCCGGATGGAGAACAAGTTCCGCGGTTTCGTCGCGGGGTTTGGCAGCGGGAAAACTTGGGTAGGCTGCGCAGCATTGTGCAAGCACGTCTGGGAATGGCCCCGGATCGACTCCGGCTACTTCGCCCCGACCTACCCGCAGATCCGCGACATCTTCTTCCCGACCATCGAGGAGGTCGCCTTCGACTGGGGCCTGAAGGTCAAGACGAAGGAGAGCGACAAGGAGGTCGAGTTCTACAGCGGCGGCCAGTATCGCAGCACGACCATCTGTCGCTCGATGGAGAAGCCGCAGACGATCGTAGGCTTCAAGATCGGGCACGCCCTGGTCGATGAGCTCGATGTCCTGCCCGCGCTGAAGGCTGAGCACGCCTGGCGCAAGATCATCGCCCGGATGCGCTACAACGTGCCTGGGCTGAAGAATGGCGTGGATGTGACGACGACCCCTGAGGGGTTCAAGTTCGTTTACCAACAGTTCGTGAAGCAGCTGCGTGAGAAGCCAGCGCTTCAGGGCATGTACGGCCTGGTGCAGGCCAGCACGTTCGACAACGAGCTGAACCTGCCGCCGGACTACATCCCGTCGCTGATGGAGTCGTACCCGGATCAGCTGATCCTGGCTTACCTGAATGGCAAGTTCGTCAACCTGAACTCCGGGTCGATCTACACAGCCTACAGCCGCAAGCTGAACGGTAGTCAGGAGAAAGTGCAGCCCGGCGAGCCGATCTTCGTGGGCATGGACTTTAACGTCGGCAAGATGTCGGCCATCGTCCACGTCAAGCGCCTGGGCATGCCCCATGCAGTGGGCGAGATCATGAACGGCTACGACACGCCCGACATGATTCGCCAGATCAAGGAGCGCTATTGGCTATACGCCGATGGCGATTACCGAAAAACACGCGAGATTCTGGTTTTCCCCGATGCATCGGGCAAAGGCCGGAAGTCGGTCAATGCGAGCACCTCAGACCTTGAGCTGCTGCGCCAAGCCAGCTTCACCGTCATGGCGCCAGAGGCAAACCCTCCGGTGAAAGACCGGATCAACGCCATGAACGCCATGTTCTGCAACTCGGCCGGCGAGCGCCGGTACCGGGTCAATACAGACCTGTGCCCAACCTACGCCGACTGCCTGGAGCAGCAGATATGGGCGCCGACCGGCGAACCAGACAAGAGCCAGGGCAATGACCACGCCAACGATGCGGGTGGTTATTTCATTCATCACGACTATCCGATCGTGAGGCCCGTGGTAGTAACCCAATCCCTGAGAATGTGAGCATGAGCGATAACCCGAGCTTCACCCTGCCAGCTGTCGACGAGATGCGCCGATACTGGGCGGTGATTTCGCCGCTCATGGGCGGAACGCTGGCGATGCGGGCTGCTGGCCAAAAACTGCTCCCACGGTATCCAGCCGAAGACGAAGACGTCTACAAGGACCGCCTGGCCCAGTCCACACTGCTCCCAGCCTATTCCGAGACGGTCGGCAACATGACCTCTCGCGTGTTCGCAGAGCCGCTTCAGGTTGGTGATGACGTTCCGCCAGAGATTGCCGAAATGACCGTCGATATCGACCTGGCTGGCAATGACCTGAACAACTGGGCCGTGGAGTTCTTCCGCAATGGCCTGAGCCATGGCCTGTGCCATGCGCTGGTGGATCATCCTGCAGTGCAGGCTGGCCGCACGCGGGCAGAGGAAAAGGCCTCCGGGGTTCGCCCTTACACCGTATTGGTGAAGCCTGAGCAAGTCCTGGGCTGGAAGTCCAACGGCAGCGTCCTGACCCACTTCCGCTACATCGAGATGATCGAAGAGGAGGATGGCGAGTTTGGGGTGGAATGCGTCCTGCAGATCCGGGTGCTTGAGCCTGGCCTGTGGTGGACCTACCGTGTCGCCAAGAATGGCGGGGCCTGGGCTATCCATGACGAAGGCGTCACCAGCCTGGACCACATCCCGCTGGTCACCTTCTACACCGGCCGCACGGGCTTCATGACGGCCAAGCCGCCACTGCTCGAACTGGCCCACCTGAACGTCAAGCACTGGCAGAGCCAGAGCGACCAAGACAACATCCTGCACGTAATTCGGGTGCCGATCCTGGCGCGCATCGGTGTTCAGCCGATGTATGACAACCAAGGCAAGCCGGTGCCGCCTGAGTTCAAGGTGGGCACTGGCTCGCTGACTGACCTGCCTAAGGACGGCGACCTCAAGTACGTCGAACACACCGGCAAGGCTGTCGAGTCTGGGCGCACCGCGCTTCAGGACCTGCTGGACGAGATGCGCATGGCCGGCGCCAAGCTGCTCACCCCGGACAAGTCCACGACGAAGACCGCCACCCAGGCCGAGGAAGAGGCCGCTCAGGAGCTTTCCCCGCTGGCTCGCATGGCGCACCAGTTCGCCGATTGCCTTGGGCAGCTTCTCCAGTACATGGCTGAGTACCGGGGCCTGAGTGACGGCGGCAGCGTCGAGATGCGCGGCAACTTCGACGTGGACTACATGCCAGAGGTGTCGCTGCCGACGCTGGTATCCATGGCCAACGCCGGGATGATCTCGAAAGAGACACTGTTCGCCGAGATGCAGCGCCGTGGCGTTATCAGCGATGAATACGACTGGGCGGAAGAGCTGGCCAAGATTGACTCCCAAGGCCCAGCCCTTGGGGCGATCTGATGAAGACGGCAAACGAGCAGCTGATTGACGAGCTGATTGGGCATGAGGTCGATCTGTCCAGGTTGAGCAATGCCCAAGTCGTCGCGATCATCAAGATCCTGAACGGTAACGACACTGAGCTGCGTGCGGCGCTGGTGGCTGCCATCGAGGCGCTTGGCACTGACCTGAGCGCTTCGGCGGTGGATGCGGCGCTGTTTCGAGTCAACCAACTGAACAGCGACACCTTCGCCCAGGTTCGTCAGGCCATGGCTGCGCTGACCGATGGCGTGGCCACCTACGAGATCGCTTTCCAGCAAGGACTACTCCAGTCGATCGTGCCCGCCCTGGTGCAGGCCAAGTTCCCGATTCAGGTGGCGCAGTTCAGCCAGGTGAGGGCACAGGCCGCAGCCAGGCCATTCCAGGGGCGATTGCTGTCCGAATGGATGGATGGCATCGAGGCAGACCGAAAGGCGCTGATTCGCAACGCTGTGCGCGCTGGCGTGGTGAATGGCCAGACAACCCCCGAGATCGTGCGAACGATCATGGGCACCCGGGCCGAGAAGTACGCCGATGGGCTGATACATCGCTCACGGCGCGAGGTCGAGTCGGTTGTCCGTTCAGCCGTGTCGCACACCGCCGAGACAGCCAGTGACCGGGCTTTCGAAGCCAACAGCGACATCATCAGCCACGTTGAGTGGTTGAGCACCCTGGACAGCCGGACCTCAACCACTTGCCGTATCAGGGACAGGCTGCCGTACACGCTGGGCACGTATCAGCCCATCGGGCACAAGATCCCGTGGCTTGCCGGGCCAGGCCGCATCCACTTTTGCTGCCGCTCGACCAAGATCCCGATCCTCAAGAGTGCCTTGGCACTGGGAATCAGCGATACGGCAACACGGGCAAGCATGGATGGCCAGGTGCCGCAGCAGACCACCTACGCGCAATGGCTCGGCAGGCAGTCCTCAGCCCGCCAGGACGAGATCCTCGGACCTGAGCGCGGGAAGCTACTGCGCCAGGACAAGCTGAAGCTCGAAGACTTCTACAACGAGCGTGGGAAATTCCTCACCCTCGACGAGCTGCGCGAGCGGCTCAAGTAATTCCGCGCCACGAAACGCAACACCAGCATTTTGTGGCGCGCAATGCAGGCCTCGCTAAGCGCGGGGCTTTTTTCTGCCTGCGGTTCGGATGGACGGGGCGCAATGGGCCGGATGGCTCAACAACAGGCCGGATGGCCCAGAGAGACGAGATGAAACTTAAGACCGTTGAAGTGGATGGCAAGCAGTACGCAGTGATCGAAGATGGCAAGCCCGTCTACACAGATGACGACGGCAAGGACGTCGCATTCGATGCGGTCGGCACCCGCAACACCATCACCCGGCTGAATGCCGAGGCGAAGTCGCACCGTGAGCGCGCGGACGGCTTCGAGAATACTGCGAAGGCGTTCGAAGGCATCGAAGATGCTGCGGCCGCCAAGAAAGCCCTGGAGATCGTCGCCAACCTCGACGCCAAGAAGCTGGTGGATGCCGGCGAGATCGAGAAGGTGAAGGGCGAAATCAGCAAAGCCTTCCAAACCCAGCTGGATGAAGCCAACACCAAGGCGCAGGGCTTCGAGCAGCAGCTGTATGCCGAGAAGATCGGCGGCAGCTTCGCCCGCTCGCAGTACATCGCCGAGAAGATGGCTGTTCCTGCTGACATGGTCCAGGCCACCTTCGGCAGCAACTTCAAGATCGAGGAAGGCAAGGTCGTCGCCTACGACGCCCAGGGCCAGAAGATCTTCAGCCGCTCCCGCCCGGGTGAACTGGCCGACTTCAACGAAGCGCTCGAAACCCTCGTCTCGCAGTACCCGCACCGCGATCACATCCTCAAGGGCTCCGGCGCTCAAGGCACGGGTGCCCACACGACCAATGGTCAAAAGCCTCAGACCAAGGGAAACCTTGGCGGCGACAAGGCTGCGCGCCTGGAAGCCATCAAGGCCATGACCGCAGACGCATAAGGAAACGATATGTCTCTCTCGAACATGAAGGTGTTCAACGAATACCTCAAGCAAACCACCATCGAGACCCTGCAGCAGGACGTCGAGAAGTTCAACGCTGCCTCGGCCGGGGCTATCCGCCTCACCACTCAGGGCATCGACGGCGACTTCCTGCAGGAATCCTTCTGGGCTGGCCTGCACGGCGCTCAACGCCGCGTTGACCGCTACGCCGCCAACAGCTCGCAGGCATCGACCCCGCTTTCGCAGAAGCAGTACGACTCGGTGAAGATCGCCGGCGGCTTCGGCCCGATCATCTGGGAGCCTTCCCAGCTGTCCTGGGTGCAGAAGAACCCGGAGGAAGCGCTGGAGGTCATCAGCCGCAACCTGTCCGAATCGATCATGGCCGACCAGCTGAACACTGCGATCGCCGCCCTGGTGGCCGCCATCGGCAACCAGCCGACCGCTGTGAACGATGTCTCGGCCACCGCCGGCATCACCTACGTCGCCATCAACAACGCCCACGCGCTGTTTGGTGACGCCTCCCAGCGCCTGGTTGCCCAGGTCATGACCGGTGCCATGTACCACAAGTTGATGGGCCAGAACCTCGCCAACGCCGAGCGCCTGTTCCAGTTCAGCGGCGTGCAGGTGGTCGACATCCTGGGCAAGGCGGTGATCATCACCGACGCCGCCGCACTGTTCGAGTCCGGCACCCCGGACAAGCAGAAGGTGCTGAGCCTGGCCGATGGCGCGGCGATGGTGATGGATGGTTCCGACCTGATCACCAACATCGAGACCACCAACGGCAACCAGCGCATCGAGACCACCATGCAGGCCGATTACACCTTCGGCATGGGTCTCAAGGGCTACACCTGGGACACCACCAACGGTGGCAAGTCTCCTACCGACGCTGAGCTGGCGACCGGCTCCAACTGGGACCTGGTGGCGAACAGCATCAAGGCCTCGGCTGGCGTAATGACCATCGGTGACGCCGCGCAGTAATCGGCATAGCGCCCTTCGGGGCGCATTCAACTGGAGACAGACATGTCCGAAAAGATCGTTTACGAGAAACACCCGGTCTCTGCTGAGCGCAAGACTTACCTGCGGCAGAAGGGCTACAAGATCCTCGATGCGCGCTTCGCGCCTGAGGATTACAAACACCCGGAGCCGGTCAAGGAAGTGAAGGCCGGCAATGGTGGCAATGGCAAGACCGCAGCCGAGAAAAAGGCCGCAGCCGAAGCTGAGGCCAAGGAAAAGCTGCAGACTGCCCTGACCGCAAAGGGCATTGAGTTCTCGCCCGAGGCGAGCGCCGCTGACTTGCAGAAACTGCTGGATGAGGCCGCGTAATGACCACCTACATCACCGTCGAGCAGGTAGACGCCCTGCTTGGGCCGACCTGGGCGCCCGACGACCAGAAGGCCCGGGCGGTGCTGATGGCCAACACCTGGCTTACCAATCTCGGCCTGCCTGAGTTCGATCCGGTTCCGGATGACGTGATTCAGGCAGGCGCCGAGATCGCCCGAGAGGCTGCGGCGGGCAACATCTACGGCAGCAAGGAAACCGGCGTACTCAGCAAGTCGGTGGATGCTGACGGGGTGTCCAGCAGCAAGACCTATTCCGAGTACTCCCGAAACATCAGCGCGGGCGAATCGTTCGCCCTGGCGCTGCTGGCGCATTACCTGAACAGCAGCGGCCAGACCAAGATCGTGAGGGGCTGATATGGGGCTTCGCGATGAACTGCAGGCCGACCTTGCGGAAGCCTTCAATACGGACCTAGCCGACGCAGTGCTGGCCTTCACGGGCGAGTACATGGGGCCTGGTGTTATCGATCCGGTTACCGAGGAGAGCACCGCTCAGCCGGTGACCTACACCGGGCGTGGCGTGCTTTCGCGCTACGAAGACACCCGGATCGACAACATCAACATCCTCGTGGGTGATCTGCGCCTCACTGCGCTGGCCAACGAGGTCACGGATACCCCGGATGTCGGGCACAAAATCACGGCGCCCGACCTGATGGACCGCACCAAGCAGGTGGTCTACCTGGTCAAATCGGTGCGGGCTGACCCGACCTCGGCCACCTATCGTGTGCAACTGAGGAAGTGACCTATGGCCAAGCAGGGATGGAGCACACCGCCAAGCCTGTTCGCTGGCGTGGTAGAAGAGGCGCTGACTCAGCGCGTCAGGGTGATCGCCCTGGCCATGCTCAACGAGATCGTACTCCGGTCGCCGGTCGATACCGGTCGGTTCCGTGGCAACAACATCGTGAGCGTGGGCGCGCCGGTGTACGCCAGTAGCGAAAACCTCGATCCATCTGGGTCAGAGACCATCCAGCGCGGCCTATCCGCGATGAGCGGCCTTGAGCCGTACACGCAGGTCTATATCCAGAACAACCTTCCATACGCCACCGCGCTGGAGGACGGCCATTCGAAGCAGGCGCCAGGCGGCGTCTATGCGGTGTCGTTCAACGGCGTTTCCCAGGCCTACAGCTCATGACCTTCGAACAGATCCGCGCCATCGTCATCGGGCGCATGGCGCAGTGGACGGGCATCCCCGCGGATGCTGTCGATTACCCGAACCCGCCAAAACCATTCAATCCGGCAGGGCGCCCCATCTGGGCCCGCCTGTCAGATGTACCAGGCCTGAACAGCACGCCAGAGGTGGGCATCGGCCCATGCGTGCGGCAGACCGGCATCGTCATTATTCAACTGTTCGTGCCTACCTACAGCGGCACCCTGGCCATCACCCGGGCGGTCGATACGCTGGTCACCCAGTTCCAGTACTACAGCGCCCCGGAAGGCCCGTTCGACTTCTTCGAGGCATCACCGCAGGTCGTCGGAGACGACGGCAACAACTGGTACCAGGTCAATGTCCGGGTTCCATACCGGGCCTACTGAGCCCTCAACATCCACCGCCACATGGCGGTTTTTTTACGCCTATTGATAGGAGAAACACGCCATGTCGAGTGGTGCCAAGGTTGCAACCGCCTGGATTCGTGAAGTCACGCCAGGCACCACCCCGCCAGGCCCCTGGAACGTGCTGACTCGTACCAGCTTCGGGGTTGGGCCCACCTACAACACTGCCGAGAACAACGAGATCGGCGAAGACCGCATGTCGCAGGGCACCGCCCAGACCACCGTGGACGTGGCCGGCGATGTCGGCACCAAGATGCGCTTCGGCGCGCTTGACGAGTTCATGGCCTCCTGCTTCGGCAAGGACTGGGACAACAACGTCTTGACCATGGGCAACGACCGCATCAGCTTCAGCCTGGGCTACTATGCCGCGGACGTCGGCATCGCCGGCAAGGCCACCGGCGCCCAGGTCGCCACCATGAACATCCAGGTGCCGAACGACGGCGAGATCGAGGTGACCACCACCTTCGCCGCGACCGGCTGGCAGGACAAGGCCGACGACAGCAACTTCATCCTCACTCCGGTTGCCGAGGCCTTCCAGCGGCGCTACGGCTTCAAGGACGTCTCCGGCCTGAAGCTGAACGGGGTGCAGGTCGGCGACAACAACGTCTGCGTCGACACCTTCAACCTGCAGTTCGACAACGCCGTCCAGACCCAGCGCTGCATCGGCAACGGCACCCCCTTCGCCGGCAACATCATCCCGACCACCTTTACCCCGTCGGGCAGCATCACCCTGAGCTGGGCCAAGACGGCATACGAGCTGTGGAAGAAGCAGCAGACCGGCGACGCGATCAGCTTCGAGTTCACCCTGGGCAATGCCGACGGCGCCTACGACTTCCTGATCCCGGAGATGGAGATCAGCGGATCCTGGCCGGATGGCGGCGCCACCGACATCATCCAGGTGGAACTGACCTATACCGCCCGCCGCGTGTCGCCGACCATCACTCGTCGCCCGGCACCGCCGGCGCCCACCGGCGTGACCGTGGCTCCGTCGACCGCCAGCGTGGCAGTGGCCGCAACCACCAACCTCGCCGCCACTGTGGCCCCTGCTGGCGCGACCCAGACCGTCACTTGGTCCAGCTCCGATGCGAGCAAGGCCTCCGTCAGCGCCTCCGGTGTTGTGACCGGCGTGGCTGCAGGCACCGCGACCATCACCGCCACCAGCACCGTTGATGGCACCAAGAAAGGCACCGCGGCGATCACCGTCACGGCGTAACCATTGCCCGGCACGCCCTGCGGTGCGTGTCGGGCCTTTTACCGCAGAGGAAGACCATGGGATTCACCATTGCTCGCAAGCCCGAGCTGGACCTCCACGGCCAACGCTGGGTGGAGTTCGCCCCGGGCGCCAAGATCCTGGTCGGCTCCGCCGCTGACCCGGTGTACCGATCGCACCGCGCGCTGATCAACCGACACCTGGCGGCAGTCGATTCCCAGGCCGGCGTCGGCACCAAGCAGTTCAGCGTTGCACAGATACCCCAGGCCGAGATCGAGGTCGACGACGAGCTCTACATGGACCTGGTGGCGCACCACCTGATCAAGGATTGGCAGGGCGTCGACGTGGCCGAGCGTCCGGGCGAGCCGGCGCCGTACGCCCCGGAGCTCGGCAAGGCCCTGATCGAGCAGATGCCGAGCGTCTACTTCTTGGCCCTGCGCACCGGCGTCGACATCGCCAACCGCGTCGAGGAGCGCATCAAGGAGTCGGTGGGAAAGCTCTCGCCGTCTACCGATGGGGCCGCGACTGGGCGGGCGAAGAGAACGAGAAAAAGCGCTGGAAACGTGAGCGCCTGAACAACGTAGCAAAGGTGCCGCCGGCCCCGGAGATTGACCCGGTCACTGACCAACTGCTCGACGCCTACAACGCGATCAGCAGGTCCCGGCAGTACGTCGGCATGATGGCCGCGCCGGCGCCGATCACCGCAGGCATGGTGAGCGAGTACCTGGCCCGACACCCGACTGCCATCAATCGCGACGAGCTCGAGGTAGTGGTGTTCGCCCTGGATGAAGAATTCCGCGCCAACTGGGCGGAGCAGAACGGTAACGAAAAAGACGCGTCGGTCAGCGCCTGATGGAGCCTCCGATCAAGACGGCACTAGCCAAAAATACAAAGGGTTAAGCCGAATGAAGATCAGCCAGCACGAAATGACCGCTGTATTTGTCGCAGGCCGGCGCGAAGAGAGGTCGACGGAATGCTACCTGAGCTTTGTTGGCCGCACAGACCCACTGCTGTACCTGGATCTGTGGGCGAGCGGCGGGAAGCGGATAGGATTCGTTGAACTTCGCTATATGGCAGATGACTCGACTAACCCCCTAGCGACTGCAGGAACGTACGAAGTAGCGGGCCTGCTGCCGGAAGGCTTTCCATGCCCAGGTCCAATAGTTTCTCTGTCAGGCGTTTTGTGGCCTCGGCGGGTAATCCACGAATGACGGAGAGGATTGAGTTTTTCTCATCCTCGGCGAGATCTGATGCTGCGATCTTGGCTTCGATAAGCCCCTTGATGGTGTCCTCATGAAGCTTGATCGTTACAACGCCTAGTATGGCGCTGAGCCCGCCATCGTTTGCTAGAAAATCCATGCCGCGATGGTTGATCTTTGTCAGGTATGGTTCCGGTACTTGGCAGCCTATGTAGCTACTGAATTTCGCATCAACCAGTCCATGTTCGTATAGGTAATGAATGTTGGCAGTTGCCACGCTAGGCTCATGGAAGAGCGTGTGCATATTGTCGGCCTGCATAGGGTAAATAGCTTCAAGCCTCCTGAGTATCTCCAGCTGCAGATCTCTATCGAGTTTCATGTACCTCTCCTTGGTGATGACTTGATGGGGCAACGCTACTATGCCCAGGCCCAGCCCACGTACTGGATTTCCGTCCAGGGTGGATGGGTGGACAAGGGCAGGGTTGATTGTCGTATAGCGCCGACGGCTGCCTCGTCGTGGTAGATTGCCCTCTCATTTCAAGGAGGGGAACAGTGAAAAGACTGGTACTGATAGTGCTGGCCTGCATCACAGCAACCGGATGCGAGACAACTAGGGTTTCGCCTGATGCTGCATTCCAGGTTCCGGCAGGTGATGTTTACGCCTTCAGCCGCTCAACGGCCCCTGATGATGCAAGGATCGTTTTCACCCAAGACGCGGGCGCATTGAGTTGCTTTGGCGCAGGAATGCAAGTTTTCCTAAATGAGAAGCTTGCGGCCGAGACCAGCAGCGGGAAATCGGTGACCCTCTACCATCTGCCAGGCCCTGTGCAGTTGAGCATCAAAAACAACATGGGGTGTGCAGGTGGCGACCTGCGAGGCCTACTACTGGATTTGAAGCCCGGTTACTCGTACCAGGTCCGAGGATATCGCGGTACATGGGATAAGGCGGAGCCACTGCTGACAACGCCTGCTCCATTCAAGTATCGCTAGACTCCGGGCGGCTCATGGTAATGTAAGGGCACCTTCGGGTGCTCTTTTCTTTTTGTCGAATTACTCAGTTTGGTGATGGCGCCATGCGATGGTAGATTGCCCTCATCAACAAGGAGGGTTCATGGAACTGTTCATCATCTGGCTGGCATTGGCCGGCGTGACTGCCTATTTCGCAAAGCAGAAGGGCAGAAATCCAGTGGGCTGGTTCATCATTGGTTTTGTCTTCCCAGCTATCGGGCTTGTCGCTGTATGGCTGGCAAATCCGCTGGGGGTAGACGAGCAGAAGAGTATCGAGATCGCCAGGAAATTTGGTGTCTCCTCCCTTTATCGAAAGTGTCCATTCTGCGCCGAGGTTGTCCAAAGGGAAGCCATCAAGTGCAAACACTGCCAGTCTGACCTAGAGCTGGTCAAAGAATGACCTGAGACCAAACGAAGATAAGCCCGCCATGCGCGGGTTTTTTTATGCCTGGAGATATTGCATGGCTCAAGAATCGCGCCTTGCCGTAACCATTGACTCACGCGGCGCGCAGCGTGACGCAGCCTCTATGAGGAAAGAGCTTGAGTCTCTTGAGTCATCTGGTAATCGTGTAGCGTCGGCAATGGACAAGTCTGGAGCATCTATCGAAGGGGCCGGGCGGCGTTCTGATGCGAGCTCAAGAAGGGTTGGTGGCCTGGCTGCCGAAACCGATAAGCTACTTGGTGTCGTGGGAGGACTGGCCGCGCCATTTGCGGCGGCCTTCAGCGTTTCGAAGATCGCGCAGTATTCGGAGCAGTACACCAATCTGACAAACCGCCTGAGGCTTGTTACCGAAGGAACTGAGCAATTAGCGTTTGCTCAGGATTCTGTGTACAGGGTTGCTCAGAACTCTAGGCAGTCGCTCCAAAGTACCGCTGAGGTGTATCAGCGGGTGGCCCAGAATGCGAGGCAGCTTGGGCTGAGTTTTGCTGACGTGGAGAGCGTCACCGAGACAGTATCGAAGACCGTTGCACTGAGTGGCGCCAGTGCCCA
Source organism: Pseudomonas monteilii NBRC 103158 = DSM 14164 (assembly GCF_000730605.1). Lineage (GTDB taxonomy): Bacteria > Pseudomonadota > Gammaproteobacteria > Pseudomonadales > Pseudomonadaceae > Aquipseudomonas > Aquipseudomonas monteilii. The sequence goes on from NZ_BBIS01000037.1 coordinate 140,034, forward strand.
GGCGGCTGAGGCCTCCATGGTCCAGTTTGGTCAGGCTCTCGCCTCTGGCACCCTTCGCGGTGATGAGCTCAACAGCATAATGGAGCAGACACCGGCGCTCGCTCAGGCGATTGCGCGCGGTCTCGGCGTCTCTATTGGGCAACTGCGCACCATGGGGTCTGAGGGGAAGCTCACGTCTGAGGCAGTCGTTAAGGCGCTGCAGAGCCAGAAAGACAAGGTGGACGAGCTCAGCGGCAGCCTTCAGGTCACGGTCAGTCAATCGATAACTGCATTCAACAACTCGCTGGTGACAACAGTCGGGAAGCTTGATGATGCTACTGGTGCCAGCGCCCGGTTGGCTCGTGGCATTGTATCCATGGCAGAGGCTATGGATAGGTTCAACTCCGGTGAGTTCCTGGATTTCTTCCGGGACGACAAGCAGACAGTGGCCGGGCTGAACAATGAGCTCAGCGTCACTCTCGCTGGAATTCGAGACCTGCAGAATGCGAGGTCAAAGCTGTCATCTACCGACTCGAGTGATACGGTTTTCTTCAAGTTCAAATTCTACAGCCGCGAGGAACTGGACAAGGAAATTGCCGGGCTGGAGAGCCGAGCCGCCTCTGTCAGGGCAGTAGTTGCGCAGATGCAGAAGACTGCAGCGCAGCCATCTCTCCAGACACCGAAAGGGGATGATCCAGGTAAGAAGGTGAATGCTGAGTACGAGAAACTTTTAGCCAACCTGAAAAAACAGGCTGCACTTGAGGGCGAAAACACTGAAGCCGCAAAGGTGCGGTATGCAATTGAGGCTGGAGAGCTTGGGAAGCTGCTTCCTGAGCAAGAAAAGCTACTTCTGAAATACGCCCAAGAAAAGGATGCAAAGGCGGCAGCGGAGAAAGCGTCCAAGAAAGCAGCTGCGGAGGCAGCCAAGGCTCAAGCTGCGACCGGCAATGGGCTATCAGAATCGCTCAACACCTTCTCCCGCCTGTACGCTCAGTACGACCCAGCATCCCAGGCCGCCCGCGCCCTGACCAAGGAACAGCAGCAGCTGGACCTAGCCTTCAAGAAGGGCAAGATCAGCCAGGAGGAGTACGGCAAGGCGCTGGCGCAGGCCTCGACGAACTATGCCGCTGCGATCAAGGGCGCCCAGGGCCTGACCCAGGCCGAGCAGTACCGGGCGCAGATGGAGCGGCAGCTGGCCACCCAGCGCATGGAGTACGCTGCGCAGGCCGATGCCGTGGGCATGGGCCAAAAGGACGCCACGCGCATGCAGGAGCGCCTGCGGATCGAGCAGGACACCAACAACCGCATCCTGCAACTGCAGACCGAGCTGGCCAATGCCCAGGGCGAGAAGCAGCGGCAGGACTTGCAGGCGCAGATCGACATCGAGCGCGAGTTTCTCCAGAAGAGAGTCGCTGCCCAGCGCGAAGGATGGGCGCAGATCGATCAGGCCCAGGCCGACTGGAGCAACGGCGCCCGCGGTGCCTTCCAGGACTACATGGACAGTGCCCGGGACGTGGCGGGGCAGACTCGCAACCTGTTCAGCAACGCCTTCGGCAACATGGAAGACGCCGTGGTCAATTTCGTGAACACCGGCAAGCTTTCCTTCAAGGATTTCGCTGACCAGGTCGTCGCAGATCTCATCCGTATTCAGGTGCGGCAGGCTGCGGCAGGCTTCCTGGGTTCGGCATTTGGCTTCCTCACTGGCGGAAGTCAGGCGCTGGGGCAGGGCACTATGACTGGCTTCAGCGAGCCGCTCAAGCAGCTTTCCACTGGCGGCTACACCGGAGACGGCGGCAAGTTCGAGCCGAAGGGTGTCGTGCACGGCGGGGAGTACGTGGTTCGCAAGGAGGTCGTCAGCCAGCCCGGTATGCGCGACCACCTCGACCGGCTCAACAGGAAGGGGTATGCCAGTGGCGGATACGTTGAGCCCGCTGGAGCTCCAGCGCAGGGCTATACGCCTGCGCCATCAGCAGTCGCCAGCCTTCCTCCGATTGTCCAGCACATCACCGTTCAAGGAACCGCCGACGACGCCACCCTGGCCCGCATCCAGCAGGCCGCCCAGAAAGGTGCGCAGGATGGCTACAACATGGTCCTGCGCGACCTGAAGACCAACGGCCCGGCCCGTCAGCTCATCGCCCGCAACCGATAGATCAAGGAGCACTGCATGGCTCTCGCATGGCCCGCATCGCTGCCCGTGTCTGAAATGACGTGGGGCATAGTCAACAACAGCCGGGCATTCACCTCGACGCTGTCCAACGCTCAGCAGATCGTCGGCCAGCCAGGGGCGTACTGGCAGTGCACCTTAACCTTCGGGTTGCTCACCCGGGCGCAGGAGCGTCAGCTTTCGGCGTTCCTGGGGGATCTGGACGGGATGTTCGGCACTTTCAACTTGCCAGCGCTGACGCGGCGGCGCACCGATAGCGTCGGCAGCCTCAGCGTGGTCACCGGTACGGCTCAATCTCGATCTATGCAAGTTGCCGGCGCTACACCTGGTTCGCATGTGTTTGCCCCGGGGGATTACCTCACGGTTGCTGGTGAAATGTTCGAAGTGGTGCGCCCGGTCACCGCCACCGCCCAAGGCCAGGCGGTCGTCCCGCTCAACAAGCGGATCAGGCGCACGCTGACGCCCGGGGCGGCGATCGAGTACCTCAATCCCTACTCCGAAATGCGGATGACCCAGGACACCTGGGCGATGACCGTGCGCCCGGTCGTTTCCAGCGGCAGCTATCAGTTCAGGGAGGCTTTCTGATGCCCTCGACATTCCCCTTCAGCCAAAGCGTGGTCGATATCATTGCCACTGGACGATTCATGACTGTCTACGCCTGCCAGCTCGACTTCGAGGATGGCCCGGTCTACGCGCATACCGGCACCGGTGACCTGGTGATCGACGGCATCACCTACCTCGGGGTAGGGCAGTTCGGCGAGGTCGGGCAGTCGCAGGAAAGCGACAACTCGAACTCGCCCATGTCCGTCGACCTGGCCCTGACCGGCCTGGACAGCTACATCATCACTGAGACCAACATCCGCGGCTGTCGTGGGCGGTCCGGCAAGCTCCTGTTCGTGGTGTATGACGAGCAGGGCAACTACGCCGCCGACATCCTGTTCTCTGGCCGCATGGACGCTGCCACCTTCTCCTACGCCGGCAATGGCGAGGACGGCAACAAGATCACCGTGCCGATCGTGGACCGAATGGCTGAGTGGAGCCGCACCGGTACCGAGCGCTTCACCGACGAAAACCACCGCGCCAGGCACCAGGGCGATCGGTTCTTCTATGCCGTCGCCCAAATGTCCGAGTGGCCCATCTACTGGGGCTCTAAGAAGGACGCCCCGACGTTCACCTACGAGAAATAGGCATGCGCTACCGAGACTGGACAACACGCCTCAGCGAAGTGATCAAGGCCGCCCTAGAGCGGCCTTTTTCATGGGGCGAATTTGACTGCTGCCTGTTCGCTGCTGATTGCGCGGTGGCGGTGTGCGGCACCGATCCGGCCGTGGCCTATCGCGGCACCTACAAGACCGAGGCGGGCGCCAAGCGGGCGCTGAAGAAGCGGCACGGCAGTCTTGAGGCGGCCTGGGATGCCTGCTTCACCCGGGTGACCCCGGCGTACATCCAGCGCGGTGACGTCGCGATGTACGAGGCGCCCGGCGGCAAGTCCATGGCGGTCTTCTGGGCCAATGAATTCTGGGCGACCACTGACGACGGGGTGGCCCGCGTGGTTTGTGACCCGCTTGCTGTGTGGAGAGTTGAATAATGTCTGGTGGCGTAAAGAAGCTCGCTCAGGTCGTGGTCGGTGCTGTCGTAGGCTTTGCGCAGGGCGGCCCATGGGGCGCAGTTGCGGGCGCAGCGCTGGCTTTCTACGCCGCCGAGCAGCAAGAAAAGCTCAACACTAAGTCACCTTTGCGTGACAGCGAGCCGTCAGCGCAGACCGTCCGCTCGTCCAAAGCCCCAGCCAGGTTCATACTCGGCCGCGTGAGCACCGGCGGCGTTCTGGTGTGGGCTCAGGAGCAGGCCGGCGACCAAACCGATGGCGAATGGCTGCACCTGGTCTACGTGTTGTGTGAAGGCGCTGTCGATGGCCTAGAGAATATCTACTTGGGTGAGGAAGATATCGCCGCCTACGGCGAGCACGCTTCCTACGAGCTGGTGGTCAATCCTACCGCGGTCAACGCCTTCCTAAAGGCCAACTGTCCGGACTGGAAGGATGAGCAGATCGGCCGCGGCCTGTCGTTCGTGCGCCTGTCGCTACGCTACAGCGCCGAGAAGTTCCCGTCCGGCATCCCCGACGCGCGTTTCATCGTGCGCGGGCGCAACGACATCTACGACCCGCGCACTGGGGCATCCAGCTATAGCGAGAACACCGCGCTGCAGATCCTTTGGTTCCTTCGCAACCGGTGTGGTGTGCCGGATGATGAGATTGTCTTCGAGACCTTCGCCAGCGGAGCGAACGTATGCGACGAATCCGTCGGCAATCCCGACGGCACGACCAGCCCACGCTACCGCAGCAGCTGCGTCATCGGCGCTGACGAGCAGCGCACCAACGTATTGCAGAAGCTGGAGGCAGCGTGTGGTGGGAAGGCCATTCGTGTGGGCGGTCGCTGGATGTTCCAGGCGGGGGCCTACTACGGGCCTTATGACTTCGAGATCACCGAAGACATGGTGATTGGCACTATCACCGGAAGTACCGAGCCGACCAACGACGCAGCGATCAACACAGTGCGCGGCACGTTCATTGATCCGTCTCAGTCGTGGACCGAGACTGACTACCCCGAGGTCAGCATCGCCGACTGGGTAGTAGCAGATGGCGGGGAGGCGGCTGAGACCCTTACGTTCTCCTACGTCAGCAATGCCTACCAGGCGCAGCGCCTGGCCAACATCGAGCTGCGCAAGCGCCGCGCGGGCGGCACCATCAACGTGCCGATGAACTTCCTTGGCTACAACTGCCGTCCTGGCCGCGCAGTGCGTGTGAACTTGCCGTCGCTGAATATACTTGGCGAGTTCATCGTCACCAACTGGAGCATGGGGAGCAGCGAAGGGTGCACGGCATCGCTGCAGCAGTACGATGCAGCGCAGTTTGATGATGCTGTCGGCCAGCCCTACAACCCAATCGGCTTCATCAGCCTGCCAGCCGGGGGCTTGGGCAGCCCGACCGGGCTCGCCTGGGCTACGGACGAATCGGCAGAGGTTGTCCAGGGCACTCTGAGCTGGGTGCAGCCGATTGGCATCGTCACTTCGTACGCAGTGACTGTGCGCCAAGGCGCAAATGCGGTGCAGGCGCAGCAGGTTCCGGCTACCACCCTACAGCTGCCGCTCTCCGGCCTGCCGTCTGGCAACTACACCATGAGCGTTGCCGCCCTGGGACCGCTGACCCGGTCCGGCGAGACCAGCATCACCGTGAGCATCGGCGGTCCCCCGATCCCTGAGTCGTGCGTGGTTCAGGCGACCATCGACACCATCACACTGATCCCGGGCAACACGCTGCACGGCCTCAACGGCGGGACCTACGAGTATTTCTTCTCGACCAACCCGCAGACCGCCGAGGGCGAGTACCTCGGTCAGGGCCTGTCCTTGACCCATACCGGGCTGGCATTCGCCACCAACTACGCCTATTTCATCCGCTCGAAGAATGCCTATGGGGTGAGCGCGTTCCTGAAGGTGGTGGCTTCCACGTCGTCCGACATGAGCAACATGCTTGGCGCTCTTAAGGACAAGATCGAATCCGGGCAGCTCGCGCCTGTGCTGCGCCAGGAGATTTCGTTGATCTCCGGCCCGCCAACTCAGGCCGGATCGGTTGCCCAGCGCGTAGCTGCTGAGGCGACTGCCCGTGCCCAAGCCATCGCCGCCGAAACGCAAGCGCGAACCAAGGCCATAAGCGACGAGGCTGCGGCCCGTGCACAGGGCTTGCTGTCCGAAGCCCAGGCTCGCGGGGCGGCGATCACCAGTGAGGCGCAGGCCCGCCAGTCGGCGGACGATTCGCTAAGCCAGAAGATCGACACCGTCACGGCTTCGGCCGGTAACAATGCGGCGGCGATCCAAGCAGAGGCGACCGCCCGGGCCAATGCTGACTCGGCACTGGGCCAGCGCATTGATACTGTGGCGACCAGCACGGCCGCGAACACCGCAGCGATCGGCAACGAGACTACGGCGCGGACCAACGCAGACACTGCACTGGCCGCACAGATTGCTACGCTGCGTGCCGAGTCTGGCGGGTTCGATTCCGCGCTCAACTATGGCTTTGCCTCGACTGTTGAGGGATGGACCGGTACGCGCTGTATGCTGGCAATCGAGAACGGCCGGCTCATCGTTACCAATAACGGGACCGGTGCGGCGTATCTGGGCTCTCCGGTGGTGTCACTCAAAGGGCGTGATCATGACCGAATCCGTTGCCGTATCACACGGCGTGCGGGTTCGGGGTGGAATGGCCAGGTCACCTACGTTACCGCCAACCATGCTTCATCGACGTCCTACCGCAAAGTGATCCCGGATCCCGGCTTGGCGGTTGGCCAGACCGTGGTGCTTGAATGGGACATGTCGCAGCTCACCAATGGCGGCAGCGACTGGACGGATAGCACGGTCACCAGGTTCTACCTGTGGATCAGCTCCGGCACGACCGATGTGTTCGAGATCGACTGGATTGCCGTCGGCCAGATCGCGCCGTCGGCATCGGTGGCGTCGGTGGTGGACGAGCGCACTGCCCGGATCAGTGGTGATGAGGCGAACGCAGCGGCTGCTACCGCACTGCAGAGCAGCTTGACTACCACCAATCAGAACGTCACCGCTGCCCAGCAAGCCGCTCAGGACGCGGCCACGCTGGCGGGAGGGAAAGGCAAGGTACTGGTGCAGGCGACGGCGCCGGCCGTGGCTGACCGCTTGGCGCAGAACCTCTGGATCGACACCACGAGCGATGCCAACACCCCAAAACGGTGGAATGGTACTGCCTGGGTGGCGGTGACAGACAAGGTGGCCACCGATGCTGCTGCCGCTGCGCAGTCGGCACTGTCGCAGTTGGCCGGCAAAGCCGACGCTTCGGCATTGCAGGCGCTCAGCACGACCGTCAGTAACCATGGCAACACGCTGTCGAGTCAAGGCAGCAGCATCACCGAGCTCAACAACAACCTGCAGACCACCAACGGCAACGTCGCCACGGCTCAACAGGCAGCCCAGGCTGCGGCCAGTCTGGCCGGGAGCAAGGGCAAAGTGCTGTATCAGTCGGCGGCGCCGGCGGTGGCCGATCGCCAGGCCGAGAACCTGTGGTTCGATACCACCGGCGCGGCGAATACGCCCAAGCGCTGGAACGGCAGCGCCTGGGTGGCCGTCACCGACAAGGTCGCGACCGATGCTGCGGCTGCAGCTGCTAGTGCCTTGGCACAGGTGGCGAACAAAGCGGATGCCTCGGCGCTGCAGGCCTTGGATTCCGAGGTTAAAAGCCAAGGCACCCTGCTAACCAGTCAGAGCACAGCGCTCACACAGCTCAAAGCTTCGATTGGGCAGCAGCCGGACAACCTGATCCTCCGAGGCAGTTTCGAGGATGGTCTGACTGATCCGTGGACGGCCAACCCGGTGATCACCAACATCTCCGCGCACCCGTCCGCAGGTAAGGGGATTTCGTTCTACGGCAATAGCTTCTGCGGTGTGGACTACAACATCGTTACCAAGGGAGGTGAGCAGTTCGACCTGGCGGCCGATATTTGGCCGAACTACATGACGGCAGGGCAGACAACTCGCTTACAAATGCAGTTCCGGGACAAGGCTGGGACGAGCCTTGGATACTTCACGGCGTTCTCGGTGCCGGCGGGGACCACAGGCTTCCAGACTTTCACTGGTCGTATCACAGCGCCGGCCGGGTCAGTCTCGGCCCGGTTCGTCACCCGCACCGAGCCAGCGGATAGCACCGGTCGTTCGCTGTGGTGCAACATCGTTGCTCGTCGAGTGACTGCTGCTGATTCCGCCAACGCGGATGCCGTAAGCACGCTGAGCAGCACGGTTACCCAGCAGGGCACGACGTTGACCAGCCAAGGGCAATCGCTGCTCAGCTTGGCCAACCGCATGACCGATGCCGAGGGCGTGAATAGCGCCCAGGCAACGGCCATCAGCCAGATTGACACCACGGTCAAGCAGCAAGGCACCGCGATCACCGCGCAAGCCACCCGCCTGGACGGGCTGTATGTCCAGGTGAACCCGGAAATGGAGGGCGATAGCACCGGCTTGGCCGGCGCAACGGGTGGACTGGTTGGCGTATGGACTGAACAATCGGCGCGGATCGAGGATGGGATTGCCGTAGGGCGGCAGGTCGAAACAGTTCAGGCGCAGATGGGGCAGACCAATGCCTCGGTGCAGCAAGTCAGCGAGGTCGTGGCCGGCGTCGATGGTCGAGTGTCTGCTCTTTCGTCTTGGAAGACCGAGACGAACGCCAATGGCAAGAAGGTGGCCACCGGCATCGTCCAGGGAAGTGATGGATCGGTTGGTGAAATTCTGCTGTCGGCCGACCGCGTAGCGATCATAAATGGATTGAACGGGCCTGAGGCAAACCTGTTTGTCTTCCAAAATGGCCAACTTTTCCTGAACTCGGCGCTGATCAACCAAGCGTTCATCCAGAGCCTGGTCGTGGGCATGACGCTCCGGTCCCAAGCGGTTAACGCTCAGGGCCTGCCGCTGATCGAGATCAATTTGGCCTCTGGGTCATTTACGGTGCGCGGGCAGGATGCCAGTGGATCGACATTACTCAACAACGGCGGTTTGTACGTTTACGACGCCAATGGCATCGAGCGTGCGGCAGTGGGGAGGCTTACCTAATGGCTGATCTGCGCGGGCTCCGGACGAAGGATGTGGCCGGGGCTGTGACTTTCGATACAACCATCACCCCAGTCAGATCACTGAAAATGATGCAGGTCACAGGGAATACCGCCTTCGACCAATACATCTCGATCCCAGAGATACAGGCCGCCTCGTTCGTGGTGGTTGATGCATTGTTTGATGCAGGGGAGAACACCTATAGCCCGCAGGCGTGGTACTCGCAAGGCCAGCTGCAACTCAGGCAGGCAGAAAACCGTGCATGGCAGGTAATGATCCTCTCGCAAGGAGGTGAGCCATTTGCCGCGCCGGGCAGCTACGGGATACGGGCGCTCAACAACAACGTCCGTACTCAGATCGACGCAATCAACCGAGTGCTTACGATCCGCTACAACGGAAATTTCAACATAGGGTTTCAAGGTCCAGGCAGCGGTACGCAGATCCAGTGGGGTGATGTGAACTTCGCCGCACCTATCACCACATACGAGCGGCCGCTAATTTTCCTCAATGCTGCCAACTATATGATGGTTGGCAACTTCTATGTCAAAGGCAGCCCAGGCAACTGGACGGGCTTTCGCATCAAGGCCTGGAACAACAACCAGGCGCATGGTGATGTCGCGCTGTATCCAATGCAGATCAAGTGGTTCTGCGCGAGCTACCTAACACCCAATACACCCGCTGGGGACTACGGCGCCTCGGTCAAGGATGCCACCGGTGCCCGTACGTTCGTCACAACCGCCAACCTTTCACTACTGAACGGCCAGCCTGCCAGTAACAGCTTCGTCCAAACGGGTGACCCGATTTCAGGTGGCGCCTATTACCACCCTAGTCAGCAGATGCCGTGGACAGGCAGCTATGACGACTACGTGCTGGCGAACGCTTTGTTCTCCTGCACCAACATTCAGCAGACCGCCCAGCCTATCCGGACCAACTACGGAGGCTTCTTGCCGGGAAATCGGTCGATTCTGCAGATGTACTGCGACAACGCCTCTGGCATCAACCCGCTCACCGCGAATGGGCGAACACTATTTGCGTCCAGGCCCATGAAGCCTCTTTAAGGAACAGACATGGCAAAGCAAGTAATCAACCTCGGGTCTTCGCCAACAGGTGCCGGCGGGGACGATCGCCGTTCGGCTTGGGTGAAGGCCAAGGCCAACTTCACCGAGCTCTACAATTGGCTATCGAACTTGTCGCAAGGCGACGATGTAGCGACTGCGCTGCCTGCTTCTTTGCCGGTGGCCAAGGGTGGCACTGGCGGCACCACTCAGGCAGCTGCACGCACAGGCCTGGGTCTTGGCAGTTCGGCAACCCTAAACACCGGCGCCGCCCAGGGAAACGTGGCTGTTGTCGGGTTTCGCGGACTTGGCATCCAAGGACTTGCTAAAGCCTCATCCGTAAACGTTGTGCTCAGCGGATTCGATGCGTACGACAACACGGTTACCGCGTACTCGCCGTCGACCTACGGCAGCATGCTGACGATGGGCTATCCGTTCGGCGATTGGGCGGGGCAATTGTTCATCAGTTGCACGCCGCAGAGCAAAGCCTGGATTCGTGGCGGCTCACAAGCCAACGCCCCTTTTTACGAGATCTACACCACCGGCAACACCACCCGTGCCGCTGACGGCACATTGAAGGCGATCTGAACATGGCAAGAGCAGCAATCAACATCCTGGGTGACGGTTCGATCATGGACATTACTTCGCTCGGCAGAGGAGACATCTCTGTAGCGCATCCCAGCCCTGGTCAGTACCTGGTGACTGGCACGCTAGGAATGTGCCCTCCGCCAGAGGGCTGGGGGTATGTGATCAACCAAGCGGACTCAGGAGCATCTGTCGCTATCTCGTTCACAGATGGCGTCCTGTTGGTCAGCGTGGCCAAGGAAGGAGAGCCGGCCGACCTGGTTCACAGCATCACCTTGCACGTATCTGTGGAAGATCTGCCAGCCCCTCAGATTCCCGATAGCCATGCTCCAGAACCGGTAGATCCACTGGCGCTGGCTCAGGTGGAGGCAGGTCGGCTGCGAGCAATTGCCGACGCTGCCATTGCGCCGCTGCAGGATGCTGTCGATCTGGATGACGCCACGGTGGATGAAATGCGCCGCCTCACGGCTTGGAAGCGGTACCGCGTTGCCTTGAACAGGCTACCAGAGCAGGCGGGCTGGCCAACTGAAATCGACTGGCCAGCGCTACCGGCCTGACTACAAGTCACATCGAAACCCAACCGCCACCTGGCGGTA
>NZ_BBIS01000036.1 GCF_000730605.1 Pseudomonas monteilii NBRC 103158 = DSM 14164
GGGGTCTACGGCGTTTATGCCTGCTGGATCAGAAGTCCTTGCACAGGCGCAAGGCGTCGTAGATCGCCGCATGCACGTTGCGCTGGGCCACGCAGTCGCCGATGCGGTACAGCAGGTAGCCTTCGCCCGGCTGGCTGAGGATCGGCTGTGGCTTGATGGCGAACAGCGCCTCCACGTCGATCTGGCCTTTGTTGCGCGAACCTTCCTTCAGGGCGTAATACAGCTGCTCGTCAGGGCGCACGCCGTTCTCCACCACCACCTGGTCGACCACCCGCTCTTCCTTGGCGCCGGTGTATTCGTTCTCCAGCACCGCCACCAGCTTGTCGCCTTCGCGGTAGACCTTTTCCAGCATCATGTCGCCGGTCATGATCACTTCTTTGGGGTACATGCTGCGGTAGTAGGTCGGGAAGGTAGTACCGCCCATGGCCACGCCCGGCTTGATGTCGTCGGTGACGATTTCCACCTGGCTGCCCTTGTCAGCGATGAAGTCGGCCACCGACATGCCGGTGAATTCGCAGATGGTGTCGTACACCAGCACGTTCTTGCCCGGCGCAACCTTGCCGTCGAGCACGTCCCAGCTGCTGACCACTAGCCCTTCGGCAGCGCCCCAGTGTTCGTTCTGCTCCAGGAACGAGTGCCCACCCACTGCCAGTACGATCACGTCCGGGCGCAGGTCCTGGATGGTGGCCACGTCAGCGGCAGTGCCCAGGCGCAGGTCGACTTTCAAACGCGCCAGCTCCAACTGGTACCAGCGGGTGATACCGGCAATCTGGTCACGCTGCGGTGCCTTGGCGGCGATGGTGATCTGCCCGCCAATCTGGTCTTTCTTCTCGAACAGGGTCACGTCGTGGCCACGTTCGGCCGCTACGCGGGCAGCTTCCATACCGGCAGGGCCCGCGCCAACCACCACCACCTTGCGCTTCACGCCGGTGGTTTTCTCGATGATGTGCGGCACGCCCATGTATTCACGGGAGGTCGCGGCGTTCTGGATGCACAGTACATCCAGGCCCTGGTACTGGCGGTCGATGCAGTAGTTGGCACCGACGCACTGCTTGATCTGGTCAATCTGGCCCATCTTGATCTTGGCGATCAGGTGCGGGTCGGCCATGTGCGCACGGGTCATGCCCACCATGTCCACATAACCGCCTTCAAGGATGCGCGTGGCCTGGTTCGGGTCCTTGATATTCTGCGCGTGCAGCACCGGGACCTTGACCACTTCCTTGATGCCGGCCGCCAGGTGCAGGAACGGCTCCGGCGGGTAGCTCATGTTGGGGATAACGTTGGCCAGGGTGTTGTGGGTGTCGCAACCCGAGCCGACCACGCCGATGAAGTCGAGCATGCCGGTGGCGTCGTAGTACGCGGCGATCTGCTTCATGTCTTCGTGGCTGAGGCCATCGGGGTGGAACTCGTCACCGCAGATACGCATGCCCACGCAGAAGTCGTCACCGACCTCGGCACGCACGGCTTTGAGCACTTCCAGGCCGAACTTCATGCGGCCTTCGAAGGTGCCGCCCCATTCGTCGGTACGCTTGTTGACCCGTGGGCTCCAGAACTGGTCGATCATGTGCTGGTGCACCGCCGACAGTTCCACGCCGTCCAGGCCGCCCTCTTTGGCGCGACGTGCCGCTTGCGCGTAGTTGCCGATCACCCGCCAGATCTCTTCCACCTCGATGGTTTTGCAGGTGGCGCGATGCACGGGTTCACGGATACCCGACGGCGACATCAGGGTCGGCCAGTTGAAGCCGTCCCAACGCGAGCGACGGCCCATGTGGGTAATCTGGATCATGATCTTGGCGCCATGCTTGTGCATGGCGTCGGCCAGGTTCTGGAAGTGCGGGATGATGCGGTCGGTCGACAGGTTGACCGACGCCCACCATTCCTGCGGGCTGTCGATGGCCACGACGGACGAACCACCGCAGATCGCCAGGCCGATGCCGCCCTTGGCCTTTTCTTCGTAGTACTTCACGTAGCGGTCGGTCGTCATGCCGCCGTCAGTGGCGTAGACCTCAGCGTGCGCGGTGCTGAGCACGCGGTTGCGGATGGTCAGTTTGCCGATCTGGATCGGCTGGAACATTGCTTCGAATGCCATGACGCTATCTCCGGCTTACAACGGCTTGGTAACGAACAGGCCATCTTCGTGGCCTTCTTCCGACCCGCCGTAGACCTGCTCGGCCACGGTGCGGATCTTGCTGCCGCGGGCAGCGAGAATCTGGTCCATGGCGCCGGCGAACCAGCCGGTGAACATGTAGTCGACTTTGCGGCCGCATTTGCCATACACGTATACGAACGCCGAGTGCTTGAGCTTGACGCTGCAGGTGCCTTTGTCCAGGTCGATGTCCTGGATTTCGAACAGGCCCCAGCCACGCTGGCTCAGGCGCTTCATGTAGTGCTCGAACACCGCCACGCCTTCCAGGCCATGGCATTCAGCTTCTTTTTCACACCAGTGCCAGGCAGACTTGTAGCCGGCCTTGTAGAGGATTTCGGCGTAGGCATCGGCGCCCAGCACTTCCTCGATACCCATGTGGTTGTTGACGAAGAAATGGCGCGGCACGTACAGCATCGGCAAGGCGTCACTGGTCCAGACACCGGTCTCGCTGTCGACTTCGATTGGCAATTGCGGGGCGATCTTGGCCATGGAAACTCAACTCCATAAAATTTTTATGTGGGTGCCCCGGCGTTGCTGGCAGGGGCTATCAGGCTTGGAGAGCGGCTTACTCGCCCCAGACGTCCTTGAGGACGTTGACCCAGTTCTCGCCCATGATCTTGCGTACCACGCGCTCGGAGTGGCCGCGCTTGAGCAGGGTTTCGGTGAGGTTGGGGAACTCGCCGACAGTGCGGATGCCGAGCGGGTTGATGATCTTGCCGAAGTTGGTCAGGCGACGGGCGTAGCCCTTGTCGTGGGTCAGGTACTCGAAGAAGTCCTGCCCGTGGCCTTGGGTGAAGTCGGTACCGATACCGATGGCGTCTTCACCCACGATGTTCATGGTGTACTCGATGGCTTCGGCGTAGTCGTCGATGGTGGAGTCGATGCCCTTGGCCAGGAACGGCGCGAACATGGTCACGCCAACGAAGCCGCCGTGGTCGGCGATGAACTTCAGCTCTTCGTCCGACTTGTTGCGCGGGTGCTCCTTCAGGCCTGAGGGCAGGCAGTGGGAGTAGCACACCGGCTTTTTCGATTCGAGGATGACTTCTTCAGAGGTTTTGGAACCCACGTGGGACAGGTCGCACATGATGCCGACGCGGTTCATTTCCGCCACGATCTCGCGGCCGAAGCCCGACAGGCCGCCGTCACGCTCGTAGCAGCCGGTGCCTACCAGGTTCTGGGTGTTGTAGCACATCTGCACGATGCCCACGCCCAGCTGCTTGAACACATCCACGTAGGCGATCTGGTCTTCGAAGGCATGGGCGTTCTGGAAGCCGAAGAGGATGCCGGTCTTGCCCAGTTCCTTGGCCTTGCGGATGTCGGCGGTGGTGCGCACCGGCATCACCAGGTCGCTGTTGTCGCGGATCAGCTTCTGGCTGGCAGCGATATTGTCGACGGTTGCCTTGAAGCCTTCCCAGACCGACACCGTGCAGTTGGCCGCAGTCAGCCCGCCTTTGCGCATGTCTTCGAACAGCTCGCGGTTCCACTTGGCAATGATCAGGCCGTCGATGACGATGCTGTCGGCGTGAAGTTCGGCTGGGCTCATCAGGCTGTCCCCTTTTATTGAGTTGGGCTGCGCCAAACCTTCTGCCGGCGCTTTGGGGCCAGCATATGCCTGTGCCCAATGACGCCCCGATGCAAAAACGACAGGGGGTTTGCCGAAAGCGTCAATGCGCGACAACACGCCCTCTGGCATGCGGCGTGGCGATGAGAGACAGTCTCGATAGCGACGTTTCTGGCCGTTTTATGAACATTTCGTCAGAGAGCTACCGCCTTGCCTTCGGCTGAGCGAGAATCCTTGCGATTCGTCAGCCTGTTGAGGAGAAAACGGATGAAATCATTGGCATGGCTGGTACTGCTGGCTGTCGTATCGGGCGCCCAGGCCGGCGAGGAAGAAAGCACCCCGTGCGACAACGTCGAGACCGACCAGCAGACCTACGCGTGCGCTGCGTTCAACAAGCAGACTGCCGAGCGTGAGCTGAAGTCCGCTTACGATGACTTGATCCAGCGTATTCGCGACCAATATGCCGATGAGGGCGACCAGGCTACCGCTCTGGTCGGGCGTATGGATGCGGCCGAGAAGCTGTGGACACAGCTGCGCGATGCGGATTGCAAGGTTGAGACCTACGCCGAGAAGCCCGGTAGCAAGGCGTTCGAGGCGGCGTGGGATACCTGCGTGGCGCAGCGTAGTGATGACCGCTCGGAGTACTTGCAGTCCATTGGCCAACAGTAGTCCTGGACCGGCCTCTTCGCGGGACAAGCCCGCTCCCACAGGTGCTGCGTATCCGTTGGGACCACACCTTTCTGTGGGAGCGGGCTTGTCCCGCGAAGACGCCAGCACAGACAAACATCAAACTGCCCTGGCCAACCTGTCCTCCCGCGGACAACGCTGGTACCGCGCCCTATAGCAGCGGGTAAAGTACGAAGCCGACTCAAACCCGCACGCCACCCCCACCTCCAGCACACTCATGTCGGTCTGGCGCAACAATTGCCGCGCCTTGTCCAGGCGCAGTCGCAAATAGAACCCACTGGGCGTGTCGTCCAGATGCACGCGAAACAACCGCTCCAGCTGCCGCCGGGTCACCTGCACCGCCTCAGCCAGCACTTGGGTATTGAGCGGCTGTTCGGTGTTGCGCTCCATTTCACCAATCACTTTCACCAGTTTCTTGTTGCTGATGCCATAGCGGCTGGCGATCTGCATGCGCTGGTGGTCCTGTCGCTGACGGATACGCCCGAGCACGAACTGCTCCGACACCTGCACTGCCAGCTCACTGCCGTGGGCCTGGGCAATCAGATCGAGCATCAGGTCGATCGAGGCCGTACCGCCAGCACACGTAATGCGCCGACGGTCGATCTCGAACAACTCCTGGGTCGCCTGCAAGCTTGGATAGTTTTCCTTGAACGCCTCCAACGCCTCCCAGTGCACGGTGGCGCGGTGACCGTCGAGCAGCCCGGCTTCAGCCAGCACCACGGCGCCGGTATCAATACCGCCCAGGGTTACCCCGTCATGGTCCAGGCGGCGTAGCGCCTGCTGTAGTACTGGCCCATAGCATGCCAGGGGGTCGAAGCCTGCCACTATCAGCAAGATGCCGACAGGCTCGCCCGCTGCCAACGCTGCATCGGCATTCACCGACATGCCATTGCTCGCCTGCACCGCGCCGCCATCCAGGCTCAAGACCTGCCAGCGATACGACGGCCCCTTGAAGCGGTTGGCCACCCGCAGGGGTTCCAGGGCACTGATGAATCCCATGGCCGAAAAGCCGGGTAACAGCAGGAAATGAATGTTTTGCAGCATTGCATGCTCCACGGCAAAGGTGGTCGCCTCCGTGCAAATGTTGGTCGCCAGGGTGCGATTTTTCACCCCTTCAGCAGCGTAGCGTGTTCACACGGCCCAGAGAGGTCGAAACCCCATAACAATATGCACTGCCGATGGAGAGCCACCATGCACAGCTTGATCCGCCGCAGCCTGTTGACCCTTGCCCTGAGCAGCATCGCCACCTCCCCGCTTTACGCCGCCGAACCTGCGGCCTGCAAGAACATCCGCCTGGGCGTGGTCAACTGGACCGACGTCATCGCCACCAGCGCCATGGCCCAGGTGCTGCTCGATGGCCTGGGCTACCAGACCAAACAGACCAGTGCCTCGCAGCAGATCATCTTCGCCGGCATCCGCGACAAACGCCTGGACATGTTCCTGGGTTACTGGAACCCGATCATGACCCAGACCATCACGCCGTTCATCGACGCCAACCAGGTCAAGGTACTGGAGAAACCAAGCCTGGAGGATGCCCGCGCCACCCTGGCCGTGCCGAAATACCTCTACGACAAGGGTTTGAAGACCTTCGCCGACATCCATAAGTTCGAGAAAGAGCTGGGCGGCAAGATCTATGGCATCGAACCGGGCTCCGGCGCCAACACCCAGATCAAGGCAATGATCACCAAGAACCAATTCGAACTTGGCAAGTTCCAGCTGGTCGAGTCCAGCGAGGCTGGCATGCTCGCCGCTGTCGACCGCGCCGTGCGGCGCAAGGAAGCCGTGGTGTTCTTCGGCTGGGCGCCGCACCCGATGAACGTGAACATCGACATGGCCTACCTGGGCGACAGCCAAGACGCGCTCGGCCCGGACGAAGGCCGCGCGACGGTATGGACGGTGACCGCGCCGGACTACGCCGAACGCTGCCCCAACGCCCACCGCCTGCTGGCCAACCTGAAGTTCAGCGCCGAAGACGAGAGCCGCATGATGCAGCCGCTGCTCGACCACAAGGACGCGCTGGAATCGGCCCGCCAGTGGCTGAAAGACCATCCCGAGGACAAGGCCCGCTGGCTGGAAGGTGTGACCACCCTCGATGGCAAGCCGGCTGCGGACAACCTCAAGCTCACTGCCAACTGACTGGGCCCTTTCGCGGGCGCGCCCGCTCCCACAGGTACAGCTCCACACTCAGGATCACATTGATCCTGTGGGAGCGGGCATGCCCGCGAAAAGCCAAACACAGACACCACAAGGAACACACCATGAACCACGACGTCATCATCACCTGCGCCCTCACCGGCGCTGGCGACACCGCCTCGAAAAGCCACCTGGTCCCGGTCACCCCCAAACAGATCGCCGAAGCCGCCGTAGAGGCTGCCAAAGCCGGCGCCACCGTCGTCCACTGCCACGTCCGCGACCCGCAAACCGGCCGTTTCAGCCGCGACGTGGCGCTGTACCGCGAAGTCATGGAACGCATCCGCGAAGCCGACGTAGACATCATCGTCAACCTCACCGCCGGGATGGGTGGCGACCTGGAAATCGGCCCTGGCGAAACGCCGCTGGAGTTCGGCCCAGGCACCGACCTGATCGGCCCGCTGGAGCGCCTGGCCCATGTCGAGGCGCTGCTGCCGGAAATCTGCACCCTCGACTGCGGCACGCTCAACTTCGGTGACGGCAACTCAATCTACGTTTCCACCCCCGCGCAACTGCGCGCTGGCGCCAAGCGCATCACCGAACTGGGCGTTAAAGCCGAACTGGAAATCTTCGACACCGGCCACCTGTGGTTCGCCAAGCAGATGATGAAAGAAGGCCTGCTTGAAGACCCCCTTTTCCAGCTGTGCCTCGGCATCCCGTGGGGCGCGCCGGCCGACACCACCACCATGAAGGCGATGGTCGACAACCTGCCCGCCAACGTCACCTGGGCCGGCTTCGGCATCGGCCGCATGCAGATGCCGATGGCGGCGCAAGCCGTGCTGCTGGGCGGCAACGTGCGCGTGGGCCTTGAAGACAACCTGTACCTGGACCGTGGCGTGCTGGCCAGCAACGGCCAGTTGGTCGAACGCGCGAGCGAGATCATCACCCGCATGGGTGGCCGTGTACTCACCCCGGCAGAAGGCCGGGAAAAAATGAACCTCAAGCGCCGCTGATCCCTTCAGGAGACCGATATGCCCTTCATCACCGAGATCAAGACCTTCGCCGCTCTGGGTAGCGGCGTAATCGGCAGCGGCTGGGTTGCCCGCGCCCTCGCCCACGGCCTGGACGTGGTCGCCTGGGACCCGGCGCCGGGTGCCGAGCAAGCACTGCGCAAGCGCATCGCCAACGCTTGGCCGGCACTGGAAAAACAGGGGCTTGCGCCAGGCGCGACGCAGGACCGCTTGAAGTTCGTTGCCACCATCGAGGAATGTGTCCGCGACGCCGATTTCATCCAGGAAAGCGCGCCAGAGCGGCTGGACCTCAAGCTCGACCTGCACGCGAAAATCAGCGCTGCCGCGAAGCCTGATGCCATCATCGGCTCCAGCACTTCAGGCCTGCTGCCCAGCGAATTCTACGAGTCGGCTACCCACCCCGAGCGCTGCGTGGTCGGCCACCCGTTCAACCCGGTGTACCTGCTGCCGCTGGTCGAGATCGTCGGCGGCAACCGTACCGCGCCTGAAGCCATCGAGGCGGCAAAGACCATCTACACCACTCTTGGCATGCGCCCGCTACATGTGCGCAAGGAAGTCCCCGGCTTCATTGCCGATCGCCTGCTGGAAGCGCTGTGGCGCGAGGCCCTGCACCTGGTCAACGACGGCGTGGCCACTACCGGGGAAATCGACGACGCGATCCGCTTTGGCGCGGGCCTTCGCTGGTCGTTCATGGGCACCTTCCTCACCTACACCCTCGCGGGTGGCGACGCCGGTATGCGCCACTTCATGTCGCAGTTCGGCCCGGCGCTGAAGCTGCCCTGGACATACCTGCCGGCACCGGAGCTGACCGACAAGCTGATCGACGACGTGGTCGACGGCACCTCGGAGCAGTTGGGCGACCGCAGCATCGCCGCGCTGGAACGCTATCGTGATGACACCCTGCTGGCGGTGCTGGAAGCGGTGAAGACCAGCAAGACCAACCACGGCATGTCGTTCAGCGATTGAGGAGGTAACGATGCCCGCATTGATCACTTACCGCACCCAGATCCAGGAAGATTGGGTCGATTACAACGGGCATCTGCGCGATGCCTTTTACCTACTGATCTTCAGCTATGCCACCGATGCGCTGATGGAGCGCATCGGCCTGGATGCTGATAGCCGTGGGCAAAGCGGCCACTCGCTGTTCACCCTGGAGGCGCATATCAACTACCTGCACGAAGTGAAGCTAGGGACTGAGGTGTGGGTGCAGACGCAGATCATCGGTTTTGATCGCAAGCGTCTGCAGGTGTACCACAGCCTGCACCGGGCAGGGTTCGATGAGGCGCTGGCAGCCAGTGAGCAGATGCTGTTGCATGTGGATTTGGCAGGGCCGACGTCGGCGCCGTTCAGCGAGAACAGCACGGGGTTACTACAGGGGCTAGTGGACGAACAACGTCAACTTCAAGCGCCCGTTTATGTAGGCCGCGTGATCGGCCTTGCAAAAAAATAACCCCGGAAAGCCGTGAGCATCCGGGGCCAAGAGCGAGCAACATCCACTGTGCATGAATGAGGGTGACCAAACCCTCGGTTGCTGTAGATGGCTTGAGTGTGCGCAGTTCCCGCCAGGTGGATTTAGCCGTAAACGACCTGTTCTTAGCCAAAGCAGCCATGCCGGCATCTTGTTGTTGCGGGCATGTCGCGGGCGTCACAGAATCGGTCGTAAATCACAGCAGCACTCTCTTAGCGATAAAAGGGACAACAGCCATGATGCATGCGGATTTGATTGATCAGGACGACCTCGCCGGCCACCTGCGCGCACGCGGGTTCGAGATTCCGGCGGGCGCCAGTGCCGAGCAGGCTTGCGAAGCGGTGGTGCGTGGGCTGACCGAGCCTAATGCTCGGGCGCTGAAGGGGATGGTGGAGCAGATGTATACAGGTAGCGCGACCATCCTTCCGGCGGTACGCCAGGCGATCGACAAACAGCTGTTACCCGCGCTGGCGCAATTCAACAAACGCGCTTAACTGATTTTCCTGTACTGGCCTCTTCGCGGGCAAGCCCGCTCCCACAAGTACTGCACCGGATTCAAAAGCGGTGCGATACCTGTGGTAGCGGGCTTGCCCGCGAAGGGGCCCGCGCTGTTTCAGAGCCTTACACTGGCAAACGTCGACTCGTTGCGCGCCTGGCTCAGAGCGGCCATAGGCCCACTGTGCGGCGACAGTGTCATGGCCTGCGGGATCGGCATCATCGCCACCTGCTGCGCAGTGTTGGAGCCCACGCGCTCGTCACGCGGCGGAATGCCGAAGTACTCGCGGTAGCACTTGGAGAAGTGTGGCGTGGACACAAAACCGCATACCGACGCCACCTCGATGATCGACATCGGCGTTTGCTTGAGCAATTGCCGTGCACGAATCAGGCGCAGTTTCAGGTAGTAGCGCGATGGCGAGCAATGCAGGTACTTCTGGAACAACCGCTCAAGCTGCCGACGCGAAACCGACACGTATACCGCCAGTTCGTCCAGGTCGATCGGCTCTTCGAGGTTGGCCTCCATGAGCGCGACGATTTCCTGCAGCTTCGGCTGATTGGTGCCGAGCATGTGCTTGAGCGGCACGCGCTGATGATCCTGTTCGTTGCGGATGCGCTCGTAGACGAACATCTCGGAAATCGCCGCCGACAGTTCACGGCCATGGTCGCGGCTGATCAGGTGCAACATCATGTCCAGCGGCGCGGTACCGCCAGAGCTGGTGAAGCGGTTGCGGTCGAGGGTGAACAGGCGGGTGCTCATGTTTACGCGTGGGAAGGCTTCCTGCATTGCCGCCAGGCACTCCCAGTGCACGCTGCAATCGAAGCCGTCGAGCAGACCGGCACAGGCCAGTGCCCAGCTGCCGGTGCACACCGCACCAAGACGGCGCGACTGGCGAGCCTGAGCTTGCAGCCAGGTAACGTGCTCACGGGTGACCGAACGCTGAATACCAACCCCCCCGCAGACAATCACGGTGTCGATGGGCGGCGCATTGCTGATTGCAGCATCCGGAGTGATCTGCAAGCCATCGCTGGCCCACACCTGGCCGCCGTCGACGGTCAGGGTATGCCAGCGGTAAAGCTCTCGGCCGGACAGCTGGTTGGCCATACGCAGCGGCTCAACGGCTGATGCCAGTGAAATCAGGGTGAAATTGTCCAATAGAAGAAACCCGATGGACTGGGGTGTTGTGCGGTTCTGGGTTGGGTTCCCGGAGGTGTACGACGTCATCGCGATTTCTCCTCACACAAATGCAGGGTGTGCCTCAGGCGGGCACTGATTTCTTGTTATGGCCCCGGTTCATGTGCTGGGGCTTGGTTGCCAATCTCAACGCAAACGCCGTGCCTGAAATTGAACGGCTGTCCAAAAAAACCTGAAAACGACGCCTTTGTTCGGCAAATCAGGTGCTTTGGTCGAGTTGGCTGGGTGTTCGCAAATGGGCGTGCTAGGCGCCGTGCGTGTAACGGCTGAGCAATTTGGTGACAAGCGCAGTGTAAGTTGCCCAGAAACGACACTCTTGAGTGTCACCGACAATCCAGGCACTGATAACGACACCCGACGATCGGTAGGCGTCGCTTGCACCATTAGGGAGCATAGGTGATCAAGTTGCACCTGCATCAACCTCAAGGGCCCCTTCGCGGGCGTGCCCGCGAAGGGGTCCTTGAGGGCGGATCAAGCAATCAGCATTCGATGGCGCTGACCGCCAGGCCACCGCGCGAGGTCTCTTTGTACTTGTCGTGCATGTCGGCCCCGGTATCACGCATGGTGCGGATCACCTGGTCGAGGGAGATGAAGTGTTCGCCGTCACCGCGCAGGGCCATCTGCACCGCGTTGATGGCTTTTACCGCCGCAATCGCGTTGCGCTCGATGCACGGCACCTGTACCAACCCGCCGACCGGGTCGCAGGTCAGGCCAAGGTTGTGCTCCAGGGCGATTTCAGCGGCGTTTTCCACCTGTGGCGGTGTGGCGCCAAGCACTTCGGCCAAGCCAGCAGCGGCCATGGCGCAAGCGGAGCCAACCTCGCCCTGGCAACCGACTTCGGCACCGGAAATCGACGCGTTCTTCTTGCACAAGATGCCCACAGCGGCCGCCGCGAGGAAGTACTCCACCACGTTGGACTCGTTTACCGCGTCGCTAAAGCGCATGTAGTAATGCAACACCGCCGGGATAATGCCGGCCGCGCCGTTGGTAGGTGCGGTGACCATGCGCCCGCCGGCGGCGTTTTCTTCATTGACCGCCAGAGCGAACAGGTTGACCCACTCCATGGCGCTCATGGTCGAGCCGATCACATTGGGCTTGCCGACTTCCTGCAGGCTGCGGTGCAGCTTGGCGGCGCGGCGGCGCACGTTCAGCCCGCCGGGCAGCGTGCCTTCGTATTTGAGGCCGTTGTTGACGCATTCCTGCATGGCTTCCCAGAGCTTGTGCAGGCCGGCACGGATCTCTTCCTCACTGCGCCAGACCTTCTCGTTGGCCATCATCAATTGCGACACGCTGAGGTCGTTTTGCTTGCACAGACGCAGCAGCTCGGCGGCGCTGTTGAAATCGTACGGCAGCACCGTCTGGTCGGCGTCCAGCACGCCACTGGCGGCCTGGGCGGCATCGACCACGAAGCCGCCACCCACCGAGTAATAGGTATCGCGGTGCAGCTCGCCCTGCTCGCCTTCGGCAATCAAGGTCATGGCGTTGGGGTGGTACGGCAGGTTCTCGTCCAGCAGCAGCATGTCGCGAGCCCAGACAAACTCGATGGGCAGGCGGCTATCAAGCTGCAGGGTGTTGGTTTCACGCAGGTCGGCGATACGCGGCACGATCTGGGTGGGGTCGATGGCGTCAGGCCATTCGCCCATCAGGCCCATGATGGTGGCGTTGTCGGTGCCATGCCCGATACCGGTGGCCGACAGCGAGCCGTACAGGCGCACTTCGATCCGCTTGACACGCTCCAGCTCGCCGCGCTCGCGCAGGCCCTGGACGAACAGGGCGCCAGCACGCATGGGGCCGACGGTGTGGGAGCTGGAAGGCCCGACACCGATCTTGAACAGGTCGAACACGCTGATGGCCATTGTCGAATCACCTCTTGATGGGCTTGTCTCTGCGCGCCATGCGCAGGGCGGGGCAGCTGCTAGGCTCAAACAGCGGGCCGCCTTGAATGCCAGCATCATCGGGCTTTTAACGCCACCCTCGCCGTCTGCAACCGACGTACTTTTGTCCAGCAGCGCCGCGCGTTTTTTACAGGGAGAGCAGCGCTCACCTCGCCGTTTTCCGGCGGCCTGGTGACGTAAAAATGCGGCTGAGGGGGTGGAAAAATCCATAAGCGACATCGCCCATACTGGATACGACCCGTTCCGTACTGGTTACGACCCCACCAGTAGGCGATTGCCCGGCGCTGGAGGATTATCGAAAGCGACTCGTAAAGCACGGCCACGCATCCTGCCCTCTGCAGGCCTGGTCGACCGGACCCTGAGAAAGCCCGGCGACCCACGCGAACCCGAAGACAAAATCACAGGAGTCCATCCATGAAAGGTTCACCCTCGCTGTTGCTGGTTGCGTTGCTGTCCGCACCGTTGCTGGCCCAGGCCGCCGAGCCCGAACAGTGCCGGACGGTACGTTTCTCCGATGTCGGCTGGACCGACATCACGGTCACGACCGCCACCACCAGCGTTGTGCTTGAAGCACTGGGTTACAAGACCCACACCACCATGATCTCGGTACCGGTGACCTACAAGTCGCTGGCCACCGGCAAGGACCTGGACGTGTTTCTCGGCAACTGGATGCCGACCATGGAGAACGACATCAAGCAGTACCGCGACGCTGGCACAGTAGAAACCGTGCGCGCCAACCTGGAAAACGCCAAGTACACCCTGGCGGTACCCCAGGCGCTGTACGACAAGGGGCTGAAGGATTTCAGCGACATTGCCAAGTTCAAGAAGGAACTGGACGGCAAGATCTACGGCATCGAGCCCGGCAACGATGGCAACCGCACCATCCAGAGCATGATCGACAAGAACGCCTTCGGCCTGAAGGACGCCGGTTTCAAGATCGTGCAGTCGAGCGAGGCCGGCATGCTGTCGCAGGTCGACCGCGCACAGAAGCGCGGCGAGGCGCTGGTGTTCCTGGGCTGGGAACCACACCCGATGAACACCCGCTTCAAGATGCAGTACCTGACCGGCGGGGACGAGTTCTTCGGCCCCGACTTCGGCAAGGCGACCGTGTTGACCAACACCCGCAAGGGCTATGCGCAGGAGTGCAGCAACGTCGGCCAGCTGTTGAAGAACCTGTCGTTCGAGCTCAAGGATGAAAGCACCATGATGGGCTATGTCCTGGACGACAAGATGAAACCCGATGCCGCCGCCAGGAAATGGCTCAAGGACAACCCGGGCAAGCTGGATGCCTGGCTGGCCGGCGTAACCACCGTGGATGGCAAACCGGGCCTTGAGGCAGCCAAGGCCAAGCTCGCGCAATAACGTACTACGCAATAGCGCTACCTCGGGGCAGGACCGTGCCTGCCCCGGGTTGATTTCAATCTATGCAGGTGGAAGCTCGCTATCATGCTTATCGATCAGAAAATACCCCTGGGGCAGTACATCGCCTCATTTGTCGAGTGGTTGACCCAGAACGGCGCCAACTATTTCGATGCTATCGCCCAAGGCCTGGAATTCATGATCCATGGCGTCACCAGTGCCCTGACCTGGTTCAACCCATTCGTACTCATCGCCCTGTTCGCCGCCCTGGCGCACCTGATCCAGCGCAAATGGGCGCTGACCGTGTTCGTTGCCCTGTCGTTCCTGCTGATCCTCAACCTGGGTTACTGGCAGGAAACCATGGAAACCCTGGCGCAGGTTACCTTCGCCACGGTGGTATGCGTGGTCATCGGCGTGCCGCTGGGCATCCTTGCCGCGCACAAACCGATGTTCTATACCGCCATGCGCCCGGTGCTGGACCTGATGCAGACGGTGCCGACCTTCGTTTACCTGATCCCTACCCTGACCCTGTTCGGCCTGGGCGTAGTGCCGGGGCTGATCTCTACCGTGGTGTTCGCCATCGCAGCGCCTATTCGCCTGACCTACCTGGGCATCTGCGACGTACCACAAGAGCTGATGGACGCGGGTAAAGCGTTCGGCTGCTCGCGCCGCCAGTTGCTCACCCGTATCGAACTGCCGCACGCCATGCCAAGCATCGCTGCCGGCGTCACCCAGTGCATCATGCTGTCGCTGTCGATGGTGGTGATTGCCGCCCTGGTCGGCGCGGACGGCTTGGGCAAACCTGTGGTCAACGCACTGAACACCGCCGATATCTCCTTGGGCTTCGAAGCGGGCCTGGCGATCGTGCTGCTGGCGATCATGCTCGACCGTATCTGCAAGCAACCGGAACTGCCGGTAAGGGGTGAGGCATGAGCATTATTCGTTTCGAAGACGTCGACGTCATCTTTTCCAACAAGCCACGCGAAGCGCTGTCGCTGCTGGACCAGGGCAAGACCCGCGAGCAGATCCTCAAGCAGACCGGCCTGGTGGTGGGCGTCGAAAAGGCCAACCTGGACATCAACAAGGGTGAGATCTGCGTGCTGATGGGCCTGTCCGGTTCGGGCAAGTCGAGCCTGCTGCGCTGCATCAACGGCCTGAACACCGTCAGCCGCGGCAAGCTGTTTGTCGAGCACGAAGGCAAGCACATCGACATTGCCCACTGCACCCCGGCCGAACTGAAGATGATGCGCACCAAGCGCATTGCCATGGTGTTCCAGAAATTCGCCCTGATGCCCTGGCTGACGGTGCGCGAGAACATCAGCTTTGGCCTGGAAATGCAGGGCCGCCCGGAAAAGGAACGGCGCAAACTGGTCGACGAGAAGCTGGAGCTGGTGGGCCTGACCCAATGGCGCAACAAGAAGCCGGACGAGTTGTCTGGCGGCATGCAGCAGCGTGTGGGGCTGGCCCGGGCGCTGGCGATGGATGCCGACATCCTGCTGATGGACGAACCGTTCTCGGCCCTCGACCCGCTGATCCGCCAAGGCCTGCAGGACGAACTGCTGACCCTGCAGAGCAAGCTGAACAAAACCATCGTGTTCGTCAGCCACGACCTGGACGAAGCGCTGAAGCTGGGCACCCGCATCGCCATCATGAAAGACGGGCGGATCATCCAGTACAGCAAGCCGGAAGAAATCGTGCTCAACCCGGCCGACGAGTACGTGCGCACCTTCGTTGCCCACACCAACCCGCTGAACGTGCTGTGTGGCCGCAGCCTGATGCGCAGCCTGGACAACTGCAAGCGGGTCAATGGTTCGGTGTGCCTGGACCCGGGTATCGATTCGTGGCTGGACCTGGGCGAAGGTGGCGCGCTGAAGCGTGCACGCCAGGGCCAGAACGGGCTGGACATGCAGAACTGGGCACCGGGGCAGGATGTGGAGCTACTGCAGCGCAGGCCTACCGTGGTGCACGCCGACATCGGCATGCGCGAGGCGCTGCAGATTCGTTATCAGACGGGCAACAAGCTGGTGTTGCAGGATAACGACCGGGTGGTCGGGATTCTTGGGGATACCGAGCTTTACCACGCGTTGCTTGGCAAGAATCACGGGTGATGCAATTGGGGCCGCGTTGCGGCCCCAATCACTGGATCAGCGAACGACGATGCCGCGCGAAGCCATATAAGCCTTGGCCTCAGGCACCGTGTACTCGCCAAAGTGGAAGATACTGGCCGCCAGCACCGCACTGGCATGCCCTTCCAGAATGCCGTCCGCCAGGTGCTGCAGGTTACCCACACCACCCGAAGCAATCACCGGAATACCCAGCGCATCGCTGATAGCACGGGTAACGCCCAGGTCAAAGCCGTTCTTCATGCCGTCCTGGTCCATGCTGGTCAGCAGGATCTCGCCAGCCCCCAGGCCTTCCATCTTCTTCGCCCACTCGACTGCATCCAGCCCGGTCGGCTTGCGCCCGCCGTGGGTGAAGATTTCCCAGCGCGGTGCTTCACCCGGCCCGGACACCTTCTTCGCGTCGATCGCGACAACGATGCACTGCGAACCGAAACGGTCCGCCGCCTCGCCCACGAACTCCGGGTTGAACACCGCCGCCGTGTTGATCGATACCTTGTCGGCACCGGCATTGAGCAGGTTGCGGATGTCCTGTACGGTGCGCACGCCACCGCCCACGGTCAGCGGTATGAACACCTGGCTGGCCATGCGCTCGACGGTATGCAAGGTGGTGTCGCGGCCATCGACGCTGGCGGTGATGTCGAGGAAGGTGATTTCGTCGGCACCCTGCTCGTCGTAGCGACGGGCGATTTCCACCGGGTCGCCGGCATCACGGATGTTCTCGAACTTGACGCCCTTGACCACCCGGCCGTTGTCCACGTCCAGGCAAGGGATGATGCGCTTGGCCAGTGCCATGGTTCAGTCCTCAGCCTTGGTAGTTGTCGCAGAAGGCCTGAGCCTCGGCGACATCGAGGGTGCCTTCGTAGATGGCACGGCCGGTGATGGCGCCGATAATGCCGGGGGCCTTGGCGTCCAGCAGGGCCTTGATGTCCCCCAGGTTGTGGATGCCGCCCGAGGCGATTACCGGAATGCGGGTGGCTTCGGCCAGTGCCTTGGTGAACGGCACGTTGCAGCCCTGCATCATCCCGTCCTTGGCGATGTCGGTGTAGACGATCGACGACACGCCATCCGCCTCGAAACGCTTGGCCAGGTCGATAACCTGTACCGCGCTGACTTCGGCCCAGCCATCGGTGGCAACGAAGCCGTCTTTGGCATCCAGGCCAACGATGACCTTGCCCGGGAAGGCCTTGCACGCTTCGGCCACAAACTCAGGCTCTTTGACCGCCTTGGTGCCGATGATGACGTAGCTGACGCCCGCCTTGACGTAGTGCTCGATGGTTTCCAGCGAGCGGATGCCGCCGCCGATCTGGATCGGCAGGGTCGGGTAGCGCTTGGCGATGGCGGTGACCACTTCACCGTTGACCGGCTGGCCTTCGAAGGCGCCGTTGAGGTCGACCAGGTGCAGGCGGCGGCAGCCACCCTCGACCCACTTGGCGGCCATGCTCACCGGGTCGTCGGAAAATACCGTGGAGTCTTCCATGCGGCCCTGGCGCAGGCGCACGCAGGCACCGTCCTTCAGATCGATAGCGGGGATAATCAGCATCTTGGGAACCTGTCTGTTCTTGGGGTTTCAGGGCTTTTCGAGCGCCCACAGATCACTTTCGATGCTCTCGAACCGCTCCTTGAGGTGCAGCTGAACATCGGCAATCGCCCTGTTGTAGTAATGGGGTGCAATTTCTTTGCTGAACAGCTCGAGGACCTCGGCCACCTCGAACGACCCCAGCTGCAGCTCGAAACGGTCTTCGAGGAAGCGCTTGAGCGTGTCGAGCGCATCGCGCTCCTGCTCGGGGGCCAGGGTAATGACCGGGGCCTTGGTCTTCGACCTGCTCATTTACCAGCGCCCGTCCCAGGCGACGAAGTTCTGCAGCAACTGCAGGCCATGGGTATGGCTCTTCTCCGGGTGGAACTGCACGGCAAAGCGCGAGCCATCGGCCAGCGCAGCGGCGAAATCGACACCGTAATGGCCGCGACCGACCACCTGGCCCGGCTTGCCGGCATTGATGTAGTAGCTGTGCACGAAGTAGAAGCGCGCGCGGTCGGGGATGTCGTGCCACAGCGGGTGATCGATGGTCTGGCCCACTTCGTTCCAGCCCATGTGCGGCACCTTCAGGTGCTCGCCGTCTTCTTTCAGGTCTTTGCCGAAGAAGCGCACCTGGCCAGGGAACAGGCCGATGCAGTCGACACCGTCGTTCTCTTCGCTGTGCTCAAGCAATGCCTGCATACCGACGCAGATACCGAGGAACGGACGGTCCTGGCTCACTTCACGCACCAGGCTGTCGAAGCCCAGGCGGCGGATTTCGGCCATGCAGTCGCGGATCGCGCCTACACCCGGGAACACCACGCGGTCAGCTTCACGGATGACCGCAGCGTCGCTGGTGACCAGCACCTTGCCGGCGCCGACGTGCTCAAGCGCCTTGGCCACCGAGTGCAGGTTGCCCATGCCATAGTCGATTACGGCTACCGTCTGCATTTACAGGCACCCTTTGGTCGACGGCATTTGCCCGGCCATGCGCTCGTCGAGGGTCACGGCCATACGCAGGGCGCGGCCGAAAGCTTTGAACACGGTTTCGATCTGGTGGTGGGTGTTGTGGCCACGCAGGTTGTCGATGTGCAGGGTGACCAGGGCGTGGTTGACGAAGCCCTGGAAGAACTCCTGGAACAGGTCGACATCGAAGCCACCGACGCTGGCACGGGTGTACGGCACATGCATCTGCAGGCCTGGGCGGCCGGAGAAGTCGATGACCACGCGCGACAGTGCTTCGTCCAGCGGCACGTAGGCGTGGCCGTAGCGGAAGATGCCTTTCTTGTCACCGATGGCCTGGGCGAATGCCATGCCCAGGGTGATACCGACGTCTTCGACGGTATGGTGATCGTCGATATGCGTGTCACCCTTGCACTCGATATCCAGATCGATCAGCCCATGGCGGGCGATCTGGTCCAGCATGTGTTCAAGGAAAGGCACGCCGATATCGAATCGGGCCTTGCCACTGCCATCGAGGTTGATCGAGCACTTGACCTGGGTTTCCAGGGTATTGCGCTCGACGGAAGCCTTACGTTCGACCATCACCAGCTCCGCAAAATCATTGGGCGAAAAGGGCTCCATTATAGGCCCAGAACGCGCCAGCTTGAAACGCGGATGACATATGGCAAAACGAGGAATTACAAGGGCTGGATGCTGCTACAAGTCTATACAAGCCAGTAATCGGGGCTGCTTTGCAACCCCGATGTCCGGGATCAGTGGAACAGCGCCGCCGTTTTCTGCAAGGTTACCCACACCCCCCAGGCCAACGGCACAACCACCACCGCCCAGGCCAGCAGCACCAGCGGCAGGCTGCCCGGTGCGGCTTTCCACTCCAGCGACCGCGCACCGTCGGCCCCTTTGTCATGGCTCAACGCTCGCTCGGCCGCCAGTTCGGCATCGCTCATGAAGTGCTTGTCGGCGACCGGCCGCACCAGCATGTTGCAGATAAAGCCCAGCACCAGCAGGCCGGCGAGGATGTACAAGGTCATGTCGTAGGCCGCCGCACGCTCTACCCCTGCCGCCAGTTGGTATTCGCGCAGGTAGGTGATCAACACTGGCCCCAATACCCCCGCCGCCGCCCAGGCGGTCAGCAGGCGACCATGAATGGCCCCGACCATCTGCGTACCGAACAGGTCGGCCAGGTACGCCGGCACCGTGGCAAAACCACCGCCATACATTGAAAGGATGATGCAGAACGCCGCCACGAACAGCGCAACGTTACCCAGGTGCCCCATGTTCGGCACCAGGCTGTACAGGCCCACACCCAGGGCGAAGAAGGCGAAGTAGGTGTTCTTGCGGCCGATGTAGTCGGAGAACGACGCCCAGAAGAACCGCCCGCCGATGTTGAACAGGCTCAACAGGCCGGTAAAGCCGGCAGCAATCGCGGCGATCTGCGCCAACTGAGCCGCATTCAGCTCACTGAACGTCAGCTCGTTGCCCAGCAACTTGCCCGCGAACACTTCCTGCAGCAGTGGCGATGCCATGCCGAGAATGCCGATGCCGGCCGACACGTTCAGGCACAGCACCAGCCAGATCAAGGCGAATTGTGGGGTTTTCCAGGCCACGCTGACGTGCACATGGCGGTCGGTGACCATGGCATTGCCGGCTTTTTTGGCCGGAGCGACCCAGCCTTCGGGCTTCCAGCCAGTCGGCGGCACGCGGTACGCCAGGGCGCCAGCGGTCATGAACACAAAGTAGATCGCCGCCATGGCGACGAAGCTCTGCCATACGCCCACTTCGTGCTCATTGCCAAAGTGCCCCATCAGCGCAGTGGCCAGTGGCGCACCCACCATGGCTCCGCCGCCAAAGCCCATGATCGCCATGCCGGTGGCCATGCCGCGTTTGTCAGGGAACCATTTGATCAGCGTCGACACGGGGGAGATATAGCCCAGCCCCAGGCCGATACCGCCGATTACACCGGAGCCCAGCCACATCAGCCACAGCTGGTGGGTTTTCACGCCAATGGCCGAGATCAGCATGCCGCCGCACCAGCACAGCGCCGAGACCAGGCCGGCCTTGCGCGGGCCGGCGTGCTCCAGCCAGCCGCCCAGCACGGCCGCCGAGCAACCCAGGAAAACAAAGAACAGGGTGTAGATCCAGCTCAGCATCGAGATCGGCCAGTCGCATTCGGCGCTGAACATACGGGCCATGAAGCCCATGTCCGCTGCACAGGCGATAGGAGCGGTGATGCCGAGGGCTTGCGAAAGGGGCAACCAGAACACCGAGAAACCATAGGCCATGCCGATGCACAGGTGAATGGCCAAGGCGGCTGGCGGGACCAGCCAGCGGTTGAAGCCCGGGCGGGCGATGATGCGTTCCTTCGACAGGAAGCCAGGCGCACTGGCCACAGAGCCGGTTGCGACGGTACTGGTCATGGATCTGATCCTTTTTATAGGGAGGGTGCTCGCAAAGCGGCGCAAGGGTAGCAGAGCCAAGTAGCGTGAAAGCAGTCTGATATCGTTAATTTTTGCCCGGCTGAAACGGTCATGTTTTGCTTGTGGAAAGCCGTACCATCTGCTGTAACCGTAAGAAATGCCCTGTATCTCTGGTCGAATACGCAGGGACAACCACTGCGGCGTTATACTCTGCCGCCTGAATTTCACTAACGGACTACAAGGACTCGCCCATGAAAGCGTTCGGCAAAATCCTGGGACTGGGGCTTCTCGGGTTGCTGCTGATCATCGTGGCGCTGGGCTTCGCCCTGACCCACCTCTTTGATCCCAACGACTACAAAGACGAGATTCGCCAGCTGGCACGCGACAAGGCTAACGTCGAACTGACACTCGACGGGGATATCGGCTGGAGCCTGTTCCCGTGGCTAGGCCTGGAGCTGCATGAGGCCAGCATTGCCACCCTGGCCAAACCCAAGGAACCGTTCGCCGACCTGCAAATGCTCGGCCTGTCCGTGCGTGTGCTGCCGCTGCTGCGCCGCGAAGTGCAGATGAGCGACGTACGCGTCGAGGGCCTGAACCTGACCCTGGCCCGTGACGAACACGGCCACGGCAACTGGGAAGACATCGGCAAACCGCTGCCCGCGCAAAACGGCACCCCAGCCGATGCACAGGCCAATGCCACCGTTCAGGCACCCGCTGAACAGAAGCCGGCACCTGCCGAAGGCAACGAGCGTGCCGTCAAGCTGGACATCGACAGCCTGACCGTGAACAACGCCCGCGTGCAGTACACCGATGCCAAGACCGGCCAAAGCTATAGCGCCGAAAGCATCCAGCTAAGCACGGGCCCGGTCCACGAAGGCGCCAACATTCCGCTCAAGGCCAGCGCCTTCATCAGCGCCAGCGAGCCGAACATCAAAGCCCGCACCGAACTGGCCGGCGAGCTGCGCTTCGACCGCAAGCTCAAGCGCTACAACTTCGAAGACATGCGCCTGTCGGGCGAAACCTCGGGTGAACCCACCGGCGGCAAGACCGTGACATTCGCCGCCCAAGGCCAGCTGCTGGTCGACCTGGCTGCCAATGTCGCCTCCTGGAACGGCCTGAAAGTCTCGGCCAACCAGCTACGCGCCCTGGGCGAGCTGAACCTGCGTGACCTGGACAAGGCGCCACAACTGAGCGGCGGCCTTTCCATTGCCCAGTTCAACCTGCGCACCTTCCTCGACAGCATTGGCCGACCGCTGCCGGCTACCAACGATCCGGCGGCCTTCGCCAAGCTGGAGCTGGTCACCCGCCTGCAGGGCACGCCCAACAGCCTGGCGCTGGAAGACCTGGCCGTAAAGCTGGACGACAGCACCTTCAGCGGCCGCGTGGCCGTGGAAGACTTCGCCAAGCAGGCCCTGCGCCTGCAGCTCAAGGGCGATGCCTTTGACGCCGACCGCTACTTCCCCGCCAAGAGCGAAGAAGCCAAGGGCGCCACCGCTGCGCGCCAGGCCGAGGTCAAGCAGCAAGAGGCCAGCGCCGTAGCCGGTGCGGGTACCACGCCACTGCCAAATGCCCCGACCCAAGTGGCCTGGAGCGACGACAAGTTGCTGCCCGTCGACCGCCTGCGGGCCCTGGACCTGCAGGCCGACCTGGCCTTCAGTTCGCTGACCCTGGACAAACTGCCGATCGAAGACGCCCAGCTCAAGGCCATCGGCCAGGGCGGCCTGCTGACCCTGCAAACCCTGCGCGGCGAGCTGTACAACGGCACCTTCGAAGCCAAGGGCACGGTCGACGTACGCCCTGCCGTCCCGCAACTGGGTGTGAACACCAACATCCAGCGGGTGCCGGTGGAACACTTCATCAAGACCGAAGGCAAGGAGCAGGCACCCCCTGTGAAGGGCCTGCTGACCCTGACCAGTGATCTGACCGCCACCGGCAACAGCCAGAAGGCACTGGTCGACACCCTTAATGGCAGCGCAAACTTCACCATCAACGATGGCGTGCTGGTCAACGCCAACCTGGAGCAGCAGCTGTGCCAGGCCATCGCCACGCTCAACCGCAAGACCCTGAGCGGCGAGCCACGGGGCAAGGACACCCCGTTCCAGGAGCTGCGCGGCAGCCTGGTGGTGCGCAATGGCGTCGCCAGCAACCCCGACCTCAAGGCACGCATCCCGGGCCTGACCGTGAACGGTAACGGCGACCTCGACCTGCGGGTGCTGGGCATGGACTACAACCTGGGTGTGATCGTCGAAGGCGACCAGCGCGCCATGCCGGACCCAGCCTGCCAGGTCAACGAACGCTACGTTGGCGTTGAAGTGCCGCTGCGCTGCCGTGGCCCGCTGGAACTTGGCGCCAAGGCCTGTCGCCTGGACCAGAACGGCCTGGGCAAAGTCGCGGCCAAGCTGGCCGGCAACCGCCTGAAAGACAAGATTGACGAAAAGCTTGATGAAAAACTCGGAGACAAAGTGAGCCCGGAAGTGAAAGACGCGCTCAAGGGGCTGTTCAAGCGATGAGCCCCGAGCAGTTCTCCAGCGCTGTGCTGGATTGGTATGACGAGCACGGCCGGCACGACCTGCCCTGGCAACAGGGCATCACCCCGTACCGGGTGTGGGTGTCGGAAATCATGTTGCAGCAGACCCAGGTCAGCACCGTGCTCAACTACTTCGACCGCTTCATGCAGGCCCTGCCGACCGTGCAGGCCTTGGCCGAAGCGCCGGAGGACGAAGTGCTGCACCTGTGGACAGGGCTGGGCTATTACACCCGTGCACGCAACCTGCAAAAGGCCGCCAGGATCGTCGTCGAGCAACACGGCGGCGAATTCCCACGCAGTGTCGAGCAGCTCACCGAGCTGCCCGGCATCGGCCGCTCCACCGCAGGCGCTATCGCCAGCATCAGCCTGGGCATCCGCGCGCCAATCCTGGACGGCAACGTCAAGCGCGTACTGGCCCGCTACACCGCCCAGGCGGGCTACCCCGGCGAACCCAAGGTGGCCAACCAGCTGTGGGCCACGGCCGAGCGCTTTACCCCGCACCAACGCGCCAACCACTACACCCAGGCGATGATGGACATGGGCGCCACGCTGTGCACGCGCAGCAAGCCCAGCTGCCTGATCTGCCCGCTGCAGCGCGGCTGCGAAGCGCACCTACACGGTGAAGAAACCCGCTACCCCGAGCCCAAGCCGCGCAAGGCACTGCCGCAGCGGCGCACGCTGATGCCACTGCTGGCCAACCACGAAGGCGCCATCCTGCTGTACCGCCGCCCCTCCAGCGGGCTGTGGGGGGGGTTGTGGAGCCTGCCGGAACTGGACGACATCACCCAGCTCGATGACCTGGCCTACCAGCATGGCCTGCGCCTGGCTGACAGCCGCGCCATGGACGGCCTGACCCACACCTTCAGCCACTTTCAGCTGGCCATCGAGCCCTGGCTGGTGCGCGTCGACTCGGTCGGCCAGCACATGGCCGAGGCCGACTGGCTCTGGTATAACCTCGCCACCCCGCCGCGCCTTGGCCTTGCCGCCCCGGTGAAAAAGCTGCTTAAACGCGCGGCCGACGAACTGATTGCAGGAGACGCCCGATGACCCGCACCGTGATGTGCCGCAAGTACCAAGAAGAACTGCCAGGCCTGGAACGCCCGCCCTACCCAGGCGCCAAGGGCCAGGACATCTTCGAACACATCTCGCAGAAGGCCTGGGCCGACTGGCAGAAGCACCAGACCATGCTGATCAACGAAAAGCGCCTGAACATGATGAACGCCGAGGACCGCAAATTCCTCCAGGCCGAGATGGACAAGTTTTTCGCCGGCGAAGAATACGCGCAGGCGGAAGGCTACGTTCCACCGGCTGAATGACCCCAAAAATCGTAAGCGACGGAATTAATTTAAAATTTTTTCAAAAAGTCGTTGACGAGCGGTCCGGAAATCTATTTAATTCACCTCGTCGCCCAGATAGCTCAGTCGGTAGAGCAGAGGATTGAAAATCCTCGTGTCGGCGGTTCGACTCCGTCTCTGGGCACCACCTTCAAGCTTCTGGTGGTTGCAAAGTTACCCGAAGCGACAACAAGAAACCCGCCTAGTGCGGGTTTTTTGTTGTCTACAATTTCTGCTCATTGACCAGCATCAAATAGCCAGCATTCGCCCACCTTCAGAATCAGAGACGGACATCCGAATCGATCAGCAAGGACCTCCATGAGCGAAGAATCCCCCCTCCTGCTCCCCGCCCCTAGCGAACCCGCCACCAATCCAGTCCGCACCCGGCGCCCACGCCAGCGCAAGCCGGAACCGACGATCACCACCATCAGCCAGCAACCCGCCGCACTGGAAGTGGCCACCGCCCCCAAAGGCAGCAACGAAGACAGCACCTCGGCGCGCCTGCCGGCGAGCTACCCCTACCGCACCCGCCTGCGACGCCAGGACTACGAAAAAGCCAAGCATGCGCTGCAGATCGAGTTGCTGAAGGTACAAAGCTGGGTGAAGGAAACCGGCCAGCGCGTGGTGATCCTGTTCGAAGGGCGCGATGCCGCAGGCAAGGGTGGCACCATCAAGCGTTTCATGGAGCACCTCAACCCCCGTGGCGCCCGCATCGTCGCACTGGAGAAACCTTCCGAGCAGGAACAGGGCCAGTGGTATTTCCAGCGCTACATCCAGCACCTGCCCACCGCAGGTGAAATGGTGTTCTTCGATCGTTCCTGGTACAACCGCGCCGGGGTCGAGAAGGTGATGGAATTCTGCACACCGCTGCAGTACCTGGAGTTCATGCGCCAAGCCCCGGACCTGGAGCGCATGCTGTGCAACAGCGGCATCCTGCTGTTCAAGTACTGGTTTTCGGTAAACCGCGAAGAGCAACTGCGCCGCTTCATTTCGCGCCGTGACGACCCGCTCAAACACTGGAAGCTGTCGCCCATCGATATCAAGTCACTAGACAAGTGGGATGATTACACCGGCGCCAAGGAAGCGATGTTCTTCCATACCGACACCGCCGATGCACCGTGGACAGTGATCAAGTCCGATGACAAGAAGCGTGCACGGATCAACTGCATCCGCCACTTTCTGCATGCACTGGACTATCCAGGTAAAAACCCTCACGTAGCACATGCTCCCGACCCGCTGCTGGTTGGCCGGGCCTCGCGAGGTTTCGAAGAAGACGAGGGAGCTCAGCCAGCAGCCTGAAGCTCAAGATGCCATCGGCAGCCACCCGCAGCCCGGAAAAGGGCTGCGGGCTGCCGCTTACGCGACGGAGCGAAGGTGCTCGAAAGCGTCCTCGGTCATGTGCCCCATGTAGGCGATTGCGTGCAACTGAAGCTCACCGTGCTTTTCGCCATCCTCGATACATGCAATCAAGTCAGCCTTCGTGATCAGCTGTTGATTGCACTTGGCGAACACAGTCGGAAAGTAAAGATCTCCCTCTTCGTCATAGCCGTAAAGGGTTACGAGATAGTAATGTTTCATGGCTCTTCCTCTCAGCGCACACTTGCGCATTTTCCAAACGCCGACATGGCGTAGGACTGGGCTACAGCGAGAGAGAAGCTATAGCGCGCACCTGGCCGACATAATCTGGATGAGGATCCATGTCAGATCCCGCCAGCCTGCGCAGCGCTACCACACAGCTTGGGTTTCTCGGGTAATTGCGCTTCAATAGCGCACTTTCAGACAACCCCAGGACTTGCCCCATGGCCACCCCTACCAAGCAACAGAAACGCGCCAAGCGCGCCGCCAGCAAGGCCAAGCAAAACCGCATGGTACGCAGCGGCCAGGCGGTCAAGGCCAGTGCCGGTGACAGCGCCAGCGTCGAGCAGGTGTACAAGAAGGCCATGGAATCGGGCAGCTACGACACCATGTTCAACAAGATGAAGGAAGCCCAGGAGGGCGGCCTGGTACCGATGATTTCGGTGTTCCTGGTAGACCCGCTGCTGGCCCTGGTGCTCAAGGGACACAAGGAAGAACACGCCACCGACTACATCGTGCTGGTGTTCAACGCCTACCGCAAATGGCTGGACGGCGCTGATGAAGAGGCCACCATGGCCTGGCTGGAGAGCGATGAGTTCCAGGAGGCTTATATCGCCGCTTCCGAGCTGGTGGCCAAGCAGCAGCAACAGCAGAAACAGTTTGGCTGACAGAGCCATGTAACCTGCCCGCGAAAGGGCCGGCACAGGCAACAAAAAAGGCCGCGCCCTTCACAGGGCGCGGCCTTTTCGTTACAGCCAGCGCAAATCAGTTATCCAGCGCCACCCGCCCGGCAGCTTCACGCTTGCGGTGCACCAGCAAGCCAGCCGCTACCACACCAATGCTCAGCAGCGCAGTCGCGATGATCTCCGCACGGTGGTCTTCACGCAGCGCCATCACCACCAGAATGGCAACGATGAAGGCAATGGTCGCCCAGGTCAGGCCCGGGAACAGCCACATCTTGAAGGTAATTTTCTCGCCGCGGGCTTCACGCTGGGCACGCATGCGCAGTTGCGACACGGCAATCACCAGGTACACCAGCAGCGCAATGGCACCCGAGCTGGCCAGCAGGAACTCGAACACCTGGGCCGGTGCCACGAAGTTGGCGAACACACAGAGGAACGCTGCGGCAGTGGACAGCAATACCGCCACATGCGGGGTCGCCGACTTGGTGGTGCGCTGGGCAATGGCCGGGGCGTCGCCACGCTTGCTCAGCGAGAACAGCATGCGCGAAGACGTGTACAGCGCCGAGTTCAGGCAGCTGGTAACGGCAATCAGCACGACGATGTCGACGATCAGCTTGGCATTCGGCACGCCAATGCGGCTCAGCACGGTCTGATAGGAGCCCGTTTCAGCCAAGGCCGGGTCGTTCCACGGCACCAGGGCCACCACCAGGAAAATAGACACCAGGTAGAACAGGCAGATACGCCAGATCA
The DNA here is from genome assembly GCF_000730605.1 of Pseudomonas monteilii NBRC 103158 = DSM 14164. Lineage (GTDB taxonomy): Bacteria > Pseudomonadota > Gammaproteobacteria > Pseudomonadales > Pseudomonadaceae > Aquipseudomonas > Aquipseudomonas monteilii. The sequence continues at coordinate 27,853 of NZ_BBIS01000036.1, forward strand.
CCGAGTTGGTGGCGCGGCTGATCTGCTTGCCCGGGTCCTTCGACTCGGCAGCGGCGATGGTGACAATTTCAGTACCCATGAACGAGAACATGGTGGTCAGCATGGCTGCCAGCACCGCGCCCAAGCCGTTGGGCATGAAGCCTTGGGTATCGAACAGGTGGCTGGCACCGCTCACCTGGCTGCTTGGCACGAAGCCGAACATGGCAGCACAACCTACGGCGATGAAGCCGATGATCGCCAGCACCTTGAGCAGGGCGAACCAGAACTCGAACTCGCCGTAGTTCTTCACGCTGCACAGGTTGGTCAGGGTCAGCGCCAAGGTAATGATGAGGGAAAACGCCCACAGGTCGACCGCAGGGAACCAGGCGTGCAGGATGGCGGCGGCGGCGTTGGCCTCCAGCGGAATCACCAGCACCCAGAACCACCAGTACAGCCAGCCAATGGTGAAACCGGCCCAACGCCCGATGGCGCGGTCGGCGTATGTAGAGAACGAACCGGTGTCTGGCGAAGCGACCGCCATTTCACCCAGCATGCGCATCACCAGCACAACCAGCGTACCGGCAGCGGCGTAAGCCAGCAGCACGGCCGGGCCGGCCGCTGCGATGGCGTGGCCGGAGCCTACGAACAGGCCGGCACCGATGACGCCAGCGATGGACAGCATGGTGACATGCCGTTGTTTGAGCCCCTGAGCGAGGTCATTGGAATTGTTACCGCTCATTGAAACTACCTTTGTAAGGAGTGGACCACTCCGACTGCGGGTACGGAGCGCGCCAAGGGTTGACCTAGGCGTCGCTGCAATCGGCGGTTTCCTACTGGCAATAAGCGCGCCATGTGCTGAATGCATTCGTCAGAAAATTCCGCAGGCCTTTTAGGACACGGTTTGGAGGGCTTTCGGCCACACCTTGACCGAAAGGGCGCCAAATCATCGGATTACTGAAATACCCACTTACAAACGCACCAAAGGTGCTCCTCGGTAACACCTGTGCACCGCCGCAATGCAAAAAAGTGCAACCCTCAGGTACAACCTGATCAACGCATGACGCCTTCGCGGGTAAACCCGCGTCTGCTAGCTGAAGGTAGGGTTTACCCCTTGAATGGGCCAAAACCGCTTCCATGAGCGGGCCAAAGCTGGCACCATCGCGCCTTTTTTCATCAAGGCTCTGGTGCTGGGCGACACCTTCGCGGACATCTGCGCGACGTTACGCTGTAGCGATGCGACAAACTGCCCCACCAGTGCCCACAGTCCCCGGCGACCCTGTTGGCCGTCATAATGCCGCTATGCTAGCTTGGCGCACGCCAGGAAGGCCGCCAACAGCTGGGAACGCACCCGAACACATGAGGACCGCACATGGCTCAGGCCACGCCCGCGCTGGAAATCCGCAATCTGCACAAACGCTACGGCGAGCAGGAAATTCTCAAGGGCATTTCGCTGACCGCACGCGACGGTGACGTGATCTCCATCCTGGGGTCGTCCGGCTCCGGCAAGTCCACCTTGCTGCGCTGCATCAACCTACTCGAGAACCCACACCAGGGCGAAATCCTGGTTGCCGGCGAAGCCCTCAAGCTCAAGGCCGCCAAGAACGGCGACCTGATCGCAGCCGACAATCGCCAGATCAACCGCCTGCGTAGCGAAATCGGCTTTGTCTTCCAGAACTTCAACCTGTGGCCGCACATGTCGATCCTCGACAACATCATCGAGGCGCCACGCCGCGTGCTCGGCCAAAGCAAGGCCGAGGCCATCGAGGCCGCCGAAGCGCTGCTGAACAAGGTTGGCATCTACGACAAACGCCACAGCTACCCCGCCCAGCTTTCCGGTGGCCAGCAACAGCGCGCCGCCATTGCCCGTACCCTGGCCATGAAGCCCAAGGTCATCCTGTTCGACGAGCCAACCTCGGCACTCGATCCGGAAATGGTCCAGGAAGTGCTTAACGTTATCCGCGCACTGGCCGAAGAAGGCCGTACCATGCTGCTGGTAACGCACGAGATGAGCTTTGCCCGCCATGTGTCCAGTGAAGTCGTCTTCCTGCACCAGGGCCTGGTAGAAGAGCAGGGATCGCCGCAACAGGTCTTCGAAAACCCGACCTCGGCGCGTTGCAAGCAATTCATGTCCAGCCACCGCTAACGGAGCAATACATGCACACTTACAAGAAGTTCCTCCTGGCAGCTGCTGCCACGCTGGTGATGTCGGCAAACGCCATGGCCGCAGAAAAACTGCGCATGGGCATCGAAGCCGCCTACCCACCGTTCAACAACAAGGACGCCAGCGGTAACGTGGTCGGCTTCGATAAAGACATCGGCGACGCCCTGTGCGCCAAGATGAAAGTCGAGTGCTCGGTCGTCACCTCCGACTGGGACGGCATCATCCCGGCCCTGAACGCCAAGAAGTTCGACTTCCTGGTGTCGTCGCTGTCGATCACCGACGAGCGCAAGCAGGCCGTGGACTTCACCGAGCCGTACTACTCCAACAAGCTGCAGTTCATTGCGCCGAAGAATGTCGACTTCAAGACTGACAAAGAGTCGTTGAAGGGCAAGGTCATCGGCACCCAGCGCGCCACCCTGGCCGGTACCTACCTGGAAGACAACTTCAAAGGCGTCGACATCAAGCTGTACGACACCCAGGAAAACGCCTACCTGGACCTGGTGTCCGGCCGCATCGACGGCATCCTGGCCGACAAGTACGTGCAATACGAGTGGCTGAAGAGCAAAGACGGCTCGAACTTCGAGTTCAAGGGCGAGCCAGTGATGGACAGCGACAAGATCGGCATTGCCGTGCGCAAAGGTGACACCAAGCTGCGCGACGACCTGAACAAAGCCCTGGCCGAAATCAAGGCCGACGGCACGTACAAGAAGATCAACGACAAGTACTTCCCGTTCAGCATCGAATGACCCGCCCCGACCGGCGCGCACCCGTGGCGCGCCAGTCCCTAATATGACCTGCCCATGAATATCGACCTGCACGGATTCGGTCCGGCCATGATGGCCGGCACCCTGATGACCGTAAAACTGGCGCTTTGCGCCTTGCTGCTGGGGCTGGTGCTGGGCCTGCTCGGCGCCCTGGCCAAAACCTCCTCGGTCAAGCCACTGCAATGGCTTGGCGGTTTCTACTCGACCCTGGTTCGTGGCGTGCCCGAACTGCTGTGGGTTCTGCTTATTTATTTCGGCACCGTCGGGTTGATGAACGCCCTCGGCGAGGCCTTGAACCTGCCAGGCCTTGAGCTGAGTGCCTTCGCGGCGGGCGTGATCGCCCTCGGCCTGTGTTTCGGCGCCTACGCCACCGAAGTGTTCCGTGGCGCCATCCTGGCAATCCCCAAGGGCCACCGTGAAGCCGGCCTGGCGCTGGGCCTGTCCAAGGGCCGCATCCTCTCGCGGATCATTTTGCCGCAGATGTGGCGCATCGCCCTGCCCGGCCTTGGCAACCTGTTCATGATCCTGATGAAGGACACCGCGCTGGTGTCGGTGATCGGCCTGGAAGAAATCATGCGCCACGCGCAAATCGGCGTGACCGTGACCAAAGAGCCGTTCACCTTCTACATGGTGGCGGCCTGCATCTACCTGAGCCTGACCGTCATCGCCATGACCGGCATGCACTTCATGGAAAAACGCGCCGCTCGCGGCTTTGCGAGGGCCGAATAATGAATTGGGAAGTCATCTTCAAATGGCTGCCACGCCTGGCCGAGGGCGCGGTCCTGACCCTGGAGCTGGTGGCCATTGCGGTGGTTGCCGGTTTGATCCTGGCCATCCCGCTGGGCATCGCCCGCTCCTCGCGCCACTGGTACGTGCGCGCTGTGCCGTTCAGCTACATCTTCTTCTTCCGCGGCACGCCGCTGCTGGTGCAGCTGTTCCTGGTCTACTACGGCCTGGCGCAGTTCGATGCCGTGCGTTCGAGTTCGCTGTGGCCGTACCTGCGCGATCCGTTCTGGTGCACGGTGCTGACCATGACCCTGCACACCGCCGCCTACATCGCCGAGATCCTGCGCGGCGCGCTGCAATCGATCCCCAAAGGTGAGATAGAAGCGGCACGGGCGCTGGGCATGTCGCGTGGCAAGGCACTGTTCTACATCATGCTGCCGCGTGCTGCGCGCATCGGCCTGCCGGCGTACAGCAACGAAGTGATCCTGATGCTCAAGGCCAGTGCCCTGGCCAGTACCGTAACCCTGCTGGAACTGACCGGCATGGCCCGTACCATCATCGCCCGCACCTACCTGCCGGTGGAGATCTTCTTTGCCGCAGGCGTGTTCTACTTGGTGATCTCGTTCTTGCTGGTGCAAGGTTTCAAGCTGCTGGAACGTTGGTTGCGCGTCGACGCCTGCCAGGGTCGCTGAGACCTTACTGGCCATTTCGCGGGTAAACCGGCTCCCACAGGTACATCACAGGCCTTGAAACCTGTGCTAATCCTGTGGGAGCGGGTTCACCCGCGAAGAGGCCCTCAAACCCAACCCAAATCCTCCCATGCCCAGCTACCTCCACAGCCACCACCTAAGCACCCGCTTCCAGGCCCTCGACCAGTTCCTGATCGAGCACCAACAGCTGTGGAAACCCCGCCCCTTCACCACCCTGCGCCTGGACTGGGAAACCACCCACCCCGAGCTGGCCACCCACCTGCGCCAATGCTCGCTGGCCGACGCCGAAACCGATAGCGCAGCTGATGCCTTGCCCGCCCCGTTCCCACAACTGGCCCAGCAAGCCCAACAGCTCACCGCCCTCGGCAGCCTCCCGCAAACCGACCTGCCCCCCGCCGCCCACCGCCTGGACGTCGCAGTCCCCGGCCGCAAATGGCAGCAGATCGAAGCCTTCGCCAGCCACCTGGCCTTCCACCACCAGCCCCGCCACTGGCTGGACTGGTGCTCCGGCAAAGGCCACCTCGGCCGCCGCCTGTTGCAACCCGGCCAGCAGCTGACCTGCCTGGAGTACGATGCCGAACTGGTCGCCGCCGGCCAGGCCCTGAGCGCGCACCACCACTTGCCAGCGCAGCATGTGCATCAGGATGTGATGGCCAGCGACAGCGCGTGCCACCTGGCGGGTGAAAAAAGCGTGGTTGCCCTGCACGCCTGCGGCGACCTGCATGTACGCCTGATGCAACTGGCCAGCCAGCAAGGTTGCCGGCAATTGGCGATAGCCCCTTGCTGCTACAACCGCATTGCAGTGCAGCACTACCAGCCGTTATCCACAGCCGCGCAAGCGTCCGGCCTGCAGCTGTCGCTGGACGATCTGGGCCTGCCCCTGAGTGAAACCGTTACCGCCGGGGCTCGCGTGCGGCGCCAACGTGACACCTCGATGGCCCGGCGCCTGGGCTTCGATCTGCTACAACGCCAGCAGCGCCAGCGCGACGAATACCTGCCTACACCGTCGCTGCCGGTAGCCTGGCTGGAAAAGCCCTTCGAGCAGTACTGCCGCGACCTGGCCGAACTTAAGCAACTGCCCCTGAATGGCAACCCGGACTGGGCCGCTCTGGAAGCCGCCGGCTGGCAACGCCTGGCCGAAGTACGCAATCTGGAGCGCGTGCGCAACCTGTTCCGTCGGCCATTGGAGGTGTGGCTGGTGCTCGATCGCGCCCTGTTCCTCGAAGAACAAGGCTTTGAGGTGCGCCTGGGCCTTTTCTGCGACTACCCGCTGACGCCGCGCAACCTGCTTATCCTCGCGGAACGCGACCGTTAGCCGCAGCACAACCTGTGGATAAGTCTGTGAACAAGCTTTTGATTACCTGTTGGATCCAAGCGCTATTTCAAGCGCTTGGCTTATTCCTGCTTATGCGTCAAGCCCAGTAAAAACAGGCGTTTGCGCAAAGACCGGCGGCGTATGGATCCGGCATGCCTTTCGCGCAAGTCGCCAATGCCACTTGTGCATAAACATTTCTTGTGGTTTGCGCAAGAGGCGTCTGCGGGGTCATTTGTGGGAGCGGCCTTGCGTCGCGAAAGGGCTGCAAAGCAGCCCCGGCGATCTTTCATTTCAATGCGATTTACTCTTGGCGATCTCGATATCGTTCATCAGCGCCTTGGCCATATCGCACAAGTAATCAGCCGCCCCCAGGAGCTTATGGTCATCCTCCATATCCCCCTCGCGCACCAGGTGCTTGATGTAGCCCATCAGGATCGAAACATGCTCATAGGCCGCATCGACCGGGATGCCGGGCTGTACGCGTAGTAGGTTGAGGGAGGGGTTACCGGCTGCGAGGAAGGTTTCCACGCCTGCGGTGGTGATTGGCTTGGGGCTGCTGGGATCAGTATTGATCGTTTTCAATTTTCAAACTCCCTAGTTCAGAGGAGTTGCCGTGTTCATTCTTTCCCACGGAACAAAGGCGGCAACCGTGCACGAGGTGAGAAACCGAGTGAACATAGGAAGCCCGGCCAGACCAAGGTCTGCACGCGCACGGTCGCCATTACGCAGCCGATACGTTCAAAGTCGGGTTCTCACACCCGGTCGCCAGAGCGACCCGAAAACGGTATCCGTGAGCCACTTCCCCGACAACAGCGATACTTCGGCGGCGCGCGTAGGATACTTCCTAAGCAGCCAAACCCTGAAGCGCCTGGCCCCATGGTTCAGAATTACCTTACACAGATTGCAGCCGCTTACGCGGCCCTTGCGGGAACGGGCTCACCCGCGAAAAGGCCCTGACAGGCAACACAAGGCTAATACCCCGCCCTCGCAACCGTGTATGATCCCTCCCCCAAATCCTTAAAAAGTGACGTCGCGCGCTGCCCGCCAGCCCCGCGACCTTCTGGCGTTGCGCCAGAACCGACAGTGGACCAACGGACCTGACCATCGTGACCCAAGCCAAACCCCTCGCCTTGCTAACCCTCGCCCTGGCCCTGACCGGCTGCGCCAGCGGCACCGCGCCCCACGCCAACAGCAACCTGGGCTGGAACCACCCCGGCATGCAACTGGGCGGCGACAACGGCCTGCCCCTGCGCACCGAAAGCCCCTGCCGCAAGCGCGGCTGCGACAACGACAAGCTGTTCTTCAACCCGGGTAAAAGCGAGCCGAGCGTTACCACGATCCACCGCGGCTGGTAGGAAAATTCTCCTTTTGGGCCGGTGACTTAGGTCTTTTGCGAACATTCGCAACGAAGTGGTTTACAGGCGCCAAACGATCGTTATAATGACGCCCCATTGCCGGTATAGCTCAGATGGTAGAGCAACTGACTTGTAATCAGTAGGCCCCGGGTTCGATTCCTGGTGCCGGCACCATATAAATCAACGACTTAGGCTCACCTCACGGTGGGCCTTTTTCGTTTTCGGGCCATTCACTTCTGAATTTTCCCCGTTCGTTCCCCGTTTCGTCCCCCACCCCCTTCAGGAGCTACCCTCCCGAATGAGACTGCTCAGTGCTCAGTGCTCAGTGCTCAGTGCTCAGTGCTCAGTGCTCAGTGCTCAGTGCTCAGTGCTCAGTGCTCAGTGCAAGATGGTAGGCGCAGCGCAGCAGAAAAGTGGCGATGCGAGGGGGGTTGTGTATAGCCATTGTTTAAGCGATGCCCAGAGGGTGGTGTATAGCCGGGCACCACCACCCCGGAACGGTGGGGTGGCGCTTCACCATCCAACGATCGTGGCTGGTCGCCGGCGGGTGTTGCGATCTGACAGCAACCCCTTGCTCAAGCAGATACCGGAAAATTTGCCGGGATCTACAGCCCCATCTGCCTGATGATCCTGCGCGGCTCCACTCCATCGCGAAGCGCCCGGTTGGCGTCCATGGTCATCTGGTCAAGCGCCTTGCTCTCGAATGCCTCGGCCATGGCGGCGGCCTTCCTGACGATCAGTAGCGCCAGCTCAGGCGGGAAGGTGATCGGTTCTGGGTCGGGTAGGTAGTCGCAGTCGATAACGGACATGGGGCGGCCCTCGATGTGGTGGCGCCTGATTATCTGATAACTGCCCAGCATCCGGGTAGTTTGCACCAGGTCGCCCCGCCACCTGTTCCTGCCTGCTGCCAGGCCTGCTTGGTTCTCGCGGACGGCGGCGGTCGTACTTGCCTGGCTCTGTACCGCGTCGAGAGCCGCTCCACCGTGTCGGTTTCCACACAGTGGAGCGCGTCGAGTCGATCGATATTGGTAGTTTCGTTGTGGTGGTGACCATGGCCCGCGGCGCAGGGGCGAGTCACCTCGGCCCCCCTTCACTGGCCCGGTATGTCAGGTTTTGTCAGGTTCCAGACCGCCCGATTTTCCCTTGACGAGTACGCCCGGGAATTCTTGACGGCCTCCGCTCCCACAGGTCAGTCGCGTCTAGCGCCAGCTCTTGTACAGCAAGGCTTACAGCCAATCTTGCTCAAGCGCCAGCGGCCCAATCCGTCAAGACTGGTCAAGAATTTCCGTCTAGAGCGGGTCTAGAATGCGGGCCATTCTGGACGGCGCGAACGGACGTAGCTCAATCGAGAGCCCTAGGCTCCAAGCGTGCCGCTGGCTTCCCGGCATTCTGCCTGCTGGTGCTGGCGCTGATCCGTCCAGAGCCTGTCCAGAATTCGGGCCTCGGCATTAGACGGTAGTGCCCGTGCCAACCCATCACGCATAGGCCCAGGCCAAGCCCGTCGAGCGCATCAGGGCGGCGGTGCTGGTCGACCACCGTCTAGTGCTGGTCTAGTTTCTTCTGACGATTCTGGACGACCATGTGGCCGGAGCAGGCCACGACAAGATCGGCGGCCCAGGTGCCACGACCCATAGCGCCAGCACCACCACGCAAAGCCTGCGCCGATCCGTCCAAAGCGGTCCAAAATCCGTCAGGGGTCTGTCAGGGGTACGACCCTCGACTTTGACGGCCTCCAGCACCGGGAAGACCTCAGACGCCCGGCCACAGGGCTACTGCTATCCGTCTGGCCCACGCTCCGTCAAAGCGTGATCAAACAAGCGCCCAGCACCGCCGACAATGTGAGACGGCGCCGGCCACCAGCTTTACCGGCACGGCCTTTACCGGCAGGCCCTGGCGCATTGCCTTAAACGCCCATGCCATGCTGGTTCCGTCTCATACCTGTCTCACATTCGGGCCCGGTAAAGCTTGGTGATGTTTTACGCTTGCGCGGCGATCTTCCGCTTGGAATTCGTCTGGAAACGGTTGCCTGAAATTGGGGACTGATAAATATCCTCATCGAGGAATCTTAGTAACGCCTTAAGACTCTTCTTGTCCCCTGGGAAGACGAGCTTCATTTGCCCGGCTTCATCATAAACACCTATATCAATGTCAAACCCAGCAGCTGCAATACGCAGATCCTGTGGCGTGCAAGCATCGAGAATACCTTCCTGATTAATGAAGGTGACCTTCTTGCGTATCCAGTTATCGATATTGGCATCAAGCCAACTGGAATCAAAGCCATGAAACTTATCAGGATTGAAGAAGTTTTCTACCTCTTCCTTAGTGCTTTCATGATAATAGGCATCCATATCGAAAAGCCGCCGAGCATTGTGAAGGCTAACGAATCGAAGTTCGGTAGGCGAGTTCTCAGCAACCCCTTGAGTGAGTATTGCGGTGGGCTTGTTGTCTAAGGCGATACCTATCCCATCTAGTCGGCGGAATGTATTCTTGTCATAAAAAATTGAGAACCTTCCTGTGGCTATTGCTTGACGCTTATCGAAAGCTTGGACGACTACTGTTGTAAATCCATTTTCAGTGAAGCCTCCAAACAGACCTTTGATTACACCCAGCCCTTGCTCTGAGGGCTGCCAAGTGTCTGCGTTTTCTGGCTCCCGTACAGCGGCGATCAGTCCGTCCAGATCATCGAAGCCATCTATCAGAAGTACCTCATCGTCATCAGGTCGGTAGCGCGCATCAAAGGCAACGTCGGTTTTGTTGCTAATGAATGCTTGAGCCTGTCGGCGAAGCTCCGCCTCGATATCGGTTTGAAGCTCGCCACTCGTAACAACTCTAAGGATACGCGGCGTTGTTCCTAGCAAAACAAAAAGATCCATCCTTTGGCTCCTAAGATGACTCAAGCACTGTGTGCGACGTTATGTAACTTACTTTCCCAATATCTGCTGGCTTACTAATGACTTTCTTCGTAACAAGCAGAAGGTTCCCACCATTATTTAGCTGGACCTCATAGAACTTATACCCGCAGATTGCCAGCACCGGATTCGCGTAGAAGGACTTAGACACCCAAATGAACACAAAAAACATCAGCGCAAAAAAAGCGAAAGTAAAGGGCTCAAGAAAGTACTTCCCCCCACCTAGCACCGGCAACATGTACGCCACAAAGTATCCCGAAATTTCTTTGTCGGCGGGTTTTATAGAAACGGCGGTGACGGTAGTTTTGTTGAGTTTTGCGGCTGAAGATATAATTATCTGATGACAAACCGCACAGAGCGACAACGAACAAAATAGTACAAACAATGACCACAGCTTCTGGTCATGGCTTTGATAAAGCAAGAACGAGAGCGTTAAACCGATTGGCGCAATCGTTGTCACTACGAGCGCGAATTTCATGAGGATGCTAAGCATGATCAGCCCTTCCACCGCCGTGCGCGAGCGCGCCAGCGACTCTGTTGGATAGAGCTAGCATAGTAAAGCCTTTTACTGGATATACATACAGCATAGAGCTATCCCTCGCCCCTTTCGCCCCAATACTGTTACCTGCTAAGGCAGGATGTCAAATTGCCATGCTGTGCTCAGGCCCGCGCATAGCGCAGTTGCTGACTATGGGGCGAACATGACCTCAGCGCATCCACCCACCCAGCGGCACGCTTTTACGCATTGGAACCTGAGAAAACCTGAGATCGGATCAGCTGGCGCTGGGCGGCGGGCATTGTGGTTTTCATGTGGTCTTTCGATTCAGGGCGCACCGGACCGGTTGCCACTGACTAGGCTGCAATACCGTGGAAACCAGAGTGGAAACCAGCGCCTGGAAACCTCAACATTTCTCAACAGGCAGGCCGCCCAGGTTCGCACGGAAGGTTCGCGCATAGGGGGCTGCGAACCTGTAGCGCGAACCACCGGTGCGAACTGACCCAGTATCAACGCCAGAATGCGTACCAGCAGTGCGTACCTGGCTGCGCACCACAGCAGGATCACGCACCGCGCTTGCGTGAAGATCGTGCGTGACGGACTGCGCGAAACGGGCCAGGTATCCAGCAGGATCAATCCAACTCGTGGATACCAGGGTGGATACCGGCTGATCTGTTCCGCGCCGGCGACCTGGCCAGACGTTGACGATGTTGACATCAGAACGGCCCGGCGCCGCCATCCGAGCGCCTGCCCTGTTAGCAAATGTTAGTCCCTGGCCGGGGCTGGCCAGTCCTCGATGCGACCGGCTAACGATCAATCCTTCACTTGATACCGCATTCAGCTAGCGCCTTGTTGAGCGACTGGTCGAGGGCGTATTCACCGGTGGTGCTGGCAGCCTGGTTCAGGCCCAGTGTCCGATAGATCAGCACTTTCCCGGTCTTCATCTGCGACAGGATCTGCTGGGCCTTCTCCCCGGTGGCGGCAGTGAAGGGTGACATAGCTTGAGCCGAAGCCTGCAAGGCAGTCTTGTAGGTCTTCTCCAGCATTTCTTGCTGCTTCGCGTCCCCACCATAGGCCTGCATGGCTTTCAACTGCCCCTCGGGAACATAGTCGACTGGCGTTTCACCTGTTGCGATGGTCCAAGCTGGATTTTGGTCGATCCTGATTTGCACATCCCCTACTGGAATCTTGAAGCGTCCACCGCTCCGAATTCCTACTCGCAACTCTCCATTCGCCGATTCGATGTATGGGTAGTAGTGGTTGGAAACGGTATACACGCCTCCGCCGGTGTAGAAGCTGCCCACGGTAACGCCACAGGTAGATTTGTCGGTGAACTGGTCGGTGTCACGGACTGTAATCCACTCGACTGATGGCCGTTGACCAGTTGCGCAACCGCTCAACGCAAGCGCGAGCAGCAAAATGGCAGGTGCTTTCAATTTCACGTTCCTTGTTCAGAGCAGGGTGTGCGGCCAATTGCCAGCGGGCAATATAACAGGCAACTGCCTGGCGCGCGCCAGGTCGGCGAGACAGACGATATGGTCCCAGTGAGACGGTTTGGTCTGTCTCGCGCCACGATTTCGTGAGGTCGCATTTCGTGGCGCGGGCTTTTGCTGGCGCTCACAGCCGGACCGTATGCCTAGCCACCAGACCGTCCCATTGGCAGAATGCCACGACCCTACCCGCCAGCGAGAAATGGACTTTATGAGAAAGGCACTTGCCCTCCTGCCCCTGTGCTTGATCCTGACGGCCTGCGACAAGGTATCGTCGGCCCTCGGCATTGGTTCGCCATCCCAGGCGCCAGCAGCAACTGTCGGCTACGACTTCGAGATCAACAACACATCACCTGACCAAGCCCTGAAGACGTGGTGGCGCTACCTGGACACAGAATCTGCCATTGGATTGGCGCGCTGCGAGGCTTATACCAGAGAGCACGCTGGCGACTTTGACGTGGCAAAGGTGGCCACGGGTGAAGTGGAACAGTCGGTGAAGAGCCGTAACTCGGTCTGTTCTACATCGGTCTATGACCGAGAGATCTTGGAGGTCAAACAGGAAACCGAAACTAGGGCAGTCGCGCTAGTCAAGATCATCAATGCCACCCCATCCAGCGCCAGCCGAACGATCGAGGATGAGAAGCGGCGCAATCGTGGCGAGCGTTTCAGATACCTGATTGAGAATACTGGGGGTGGATGGAAGGTATCTCAGGTGTATCAGTACGATGACACCAGCCGCTACACCGGTGGGTCTGATTGGCCGAAGCAGTACACGCCGCATGTTGAGACTTACCAGACCTATGTCTTCGGAAACCAGTGACTCAGCACTAGCGACTGAGCGCACACGTCCCCGAGCTTAGAGAAGCCGCCCCTCCAGGCGGCTTTTTCATTCCTGATCAGCTCGGCGGTGACCAGGCCTTGCTGCCGGGGGCCATGACCGTTTTCATCATCCGCTCAAGGGATGGTGCGGCACCTATACGCCCCATCTGTATGTAGTGAGCGGGGTTCTGCTCAAAGCCCGGCAACAGGGCGGCTGTCGCCAGTGTGACCGCCTCCATCATCTCCTCCAGCAGAGCCCGCACGGCCTGGGCGTCTGGCTGAGCCGGCATCATCAGCATGAACTGATTGGTGATCGTGTCGCTGACCGCAGTAACCAGCCGTGCGCGTTCGTCATTGTTCATCATCGTCTCCCTTGGATAGCTCGCCACGTTGCGCCGCCACTCGTGAGGGTCTTCCGCTCATTTGCGGCGATCTCCGAGCGGATCAGATTGACGATCTGGGGGCCCAGTCGGCGCCCCAGTTCTGCGTCACCCGACACCTCTGCGGTTCCATCTCTACTGATCTTGATATTCACCACTGGCGCAATACCACCGCCCCCTGCGCCCCCGCCGCCAGCTCCGGCTATTTGCTGAGGCACTGCCATCGGCGTGATCGAATTGGTCCCGAGCGGGGTAATGCTCCCGCCCTCGTTGCCCATCATCAAATAGGTGCGCCCGTCCTGATTGAGCAGCTCAGGCCCCAGCTCGTTGACCTCGTACAGAGAGTTTGGCGCCACTGGACCACCAGAAGCGCGACCACCAGAAACAAACCCTCCCTCACTGAACCCGCTACGGCTGACGGTGGTGCCGCCCCCGCCGAACACCGACCCAGCGAACGAGCCGATCACACTTCCAGCCAGCCCGGCCAGGGCCTGGCGCGCAGCAATGCGGGCGATATCTGCCAGCACTGCCTTGGTGAAGTCAGCGAAGGACGCCTTGCCCGTCATGGTGAACTGAACAAGAGCATCTTCCATCCCTTGGAACGTCCCCGTGACGACGGTCTGCGCCTGGCCGGCGAAGTCCCTTGCGCTGTCCAAGTAGTTCTGGAAGCCAGAGCTGACCCCGCTGCGCCATTCGCCTTGGGCGGCAGTCATCTTGTCGTAATTCGACACCACGGTGTCACGGTACTTGTTCTCTGCCGCCTCAAGGTCGGTCAAATCCCTCCGGTAGTCTTCAGCACTGTACTTGTCTGGCGCTGTACGACGCCGATCAAGGAGGGTGTCACGCTTGCGGTTGAACTCATCCGTCACGCCATCCAGATCGCGCTGTAGCCCTGCCTGCCGATCACCTAGACCCAAGCTCGCAGCCGCTCGATCACCTGCCGTTACCAGCGCCTGGCGCTCTCGTTCGAGTTGATCGACGAATGCCTTGGACGCAGCAATCTGCTGCTCTTGGCGACCTCGTTCGCTTGTGGCCAATACCGCCAGCTCTGAATCGGCCTCACGCTGGGCGCGAACCATTTCGGAGCGCGCTTTGGCGATCCGCTGGTCAAGCTGAATGCGCTGCTCACCGGTCGTAGAGGCGCGCCCTTTGGCCTGCTCAAGCGCCTGGATTTCCTCCATGTAGGCGCCTGTCACGTCATCTCGCTGGCGCTTGGCCAAGGCCACCCGCTGGGCGTACACCGCCTCCTGCGAAATCACGCCAGCCTTCTGGATCGCGTTCAGTTCCTTCGCGTACCCGCGATAGTCGGAAAGGATTGTGGCCAAGGCGTTTCGGGAGTCGCTCACCTCCGTCATGTTCACCGGTGTGCTTCTTCCCGGGGTCGGCTTGTATTTGTCGCGTTCCTGCTGCTTCAGCGTTTCGACCTGGGCGTCAGTAACCGTCAGTCCGTCAGCACGCGCCTTGGCCACAGCCCGGTCGACCTCCTCCAGCGCCTTCTTGAGCTTTTCCGCCTTTGGGGCGGTTTTATCGAGCTCGTCCTGAATCCACTTGTAGGCTATCTGTCCTTCCGTGCTCACCACACCAGCAGCAGGCTTCGAGAGGCCTTCTATTTCGGCCAGCGAAGCTCGCCACTCCTTCAGCTTTTGAGGGTCATAGTTCCCCTCGGTACGAAGGTCCTTACGGATGTTCTCCATGGACTGGATTCGCAAGCGCAGCCGATCCGCGGTGTCATCCAGGGTCGGCTCACGCCAAACGCCTTTGATTCCATCCCACATCCGGCTGGCCGCCGTGCCGATTTCATCGAACAGCTTCGGCAGGCCGCTCATTTCCTCCCTGATGAGTTGTGCGCGCCGGGTCATGGTTTCCCCGAACTGCTCGGTGATCAGCTTCACCGCCTCGGTTTTCTCGCCCTGATCGACGAGTGCGCGGGCCTGCGCCAGGGTGGCAGCAGTCAGCCAGTGGTACCGCCTGTTCAGCTCCTCGGCGGCCTTCACCGGGTCATCCGCGATCTTGCGGAAATCTGCCAGCGTCTCGTCCACCGCACGCCCCGTCGCCTTCTCCATCTCTAGCGCCGTAGTGGCAACAATCTTGAAGCTCTCGCCGGCGAGGTCGCCTGCGCCAGCGATCTGCGCCAGCACGGACGCGGCAGCGCCAGTGGTGCCCACTGTGTTGCTGATCTGCCTGGCCAACTCCGTCAGCTTCGCCCCTGATGTGCCGGCGTAGTTGCCTGTGAGGATAATGGCCTGATTGAACGCATCCTGCTCCCTGCCGGCCTGGTAGTAGGCCACACCGAGAACACCTACAGCCGCAGCCGCCGCATTGAACGGTGTCACCAGGCCGGCGACATAGCCGCCCATCGCACGGGCAGCGGCGCCTGCCCCACCGAACGAGTCTTTGACCTGGGAGCCCTGTTGAAGCAGCACGCTCAGCGGAGATTGGCCGGCTTGTAGGCTGATCACCACGTCCGAGAACTGCGCCGGCAGCATCCGCATTGCCGCGGCGGTCTGCTTCGCGCTCATTCCGGTTCTGCCCAGGGCGGTATCCACGCCGCCCAAGGCAGTGCGTGCCTGGTCCAGCTTCGTCTTGTATTCGGCAAAGGTATCCGCATCGAGCGCGCCGGAGGACCGGTACCCCTGTAGCTTGCGCTCCATATCATCCAGACGCCCCAGGGCAGCCACTGTCGGGTCAATCTTGCCCAACAGTTCACCCAGCGCCTTGCTCTCGTCGCGCTGTGCTGTCGCTGTCGCCTTGGACGCAGCCGCCAGACGATCCTCGTTGGCCAGAATCGCCTGCGCTCTGCTGGCGATGGCGGCCTGCCGACTGGCCCTGTCCGACAGCACCGTGTTTGCCTGGCGGGTGATATCGACAGTCTGCTGAGTGGCTCGGTTTAGCGTCTGGACGTACTCGCTGGCCTCCAGCGAGGCCTTTGCCATACCAAGCAGGCGGGCCTGCTGTTCCTCCGCGCTATCTGCAGATCGGCGCGCAGCTTGCGCGGCTGCGTCATTTGCAGTCGACAGCATGGTCTGGGCTTGGCCAGCCTTCTCAGCGCCGGCGCGCATGGCCGCCATGTTGGCCGCCGCGCCGCTGAACGCCGTGGACGCTGTGGTAACCGCATGCCCCACAGTGATCATCTGCTGCGCCAGTTGGGCTTGCTTCTGGTTGAGCTGCTGAAGCTCAACCACGATCTGGCGGGTGTCACCCTGCAGACTGCCCAGCGCGGACTCCCAGGCGCGGCCAGTGCGCCCAGCCGACTCCTCGCTGCGCTTACCGGCATCTACCAGCTTGTCTAGATCGGTGGCTGCCTGGGTGGCGTCAGCGCTGTCTATCCGTATTCCAAGTTCGGCAATGGTCGTCATAAACCCTCCTACACCTTGTCTTCCGCAACGATTGAGGCAGAGATGATCGCCCCGCCCCAGCGCCGTTCGCCGATGCAGATCGGGACAGGGTTGCCGCTGGCGGTGGTGTTTCGAGCGCTGCCGAAGGCGTAACTTGGCAGGTTCTCTGGCGCTCCGCTTTGGGACAGACCTTTAGCCTGGGGGCTAAGCATCTGGATGACTCCCCCGATAGCCATAGCAACGCCGGTCTGAACCATCCAAGGCTGCTGAGCAACTACACCAACCACGATCAAAACCGCTGCCAGCACAGTCTGCAGAACACCGCCGCGTTTACTGCCGGCGATGACAGGCACGATGCGTACCTCTCTAGCCCCTCCGCGGTCGAACTCATCCGCCCCAACGTTCTTCCGGTTCCTGAAAATCGCAAACCTCATGCCTAGGGCCTCAAGTCGCTTGATCTCCCGTTCAAAGCCTTCCAGCGTTGCCTTCAAGGCACGGAACACCTCCCAGGTGTTTTGGCTGTCCAGCAGGTAATCCTTCTTGCGGAAGAACTTCCGAATCAGCGGGCCCGACAAGTACACAGTGGTCATCTCTGGGGTACTACGAACAATAGCGGCCATCGTTATTTCTCCTCTGCGCCAGCGGCGCTTGATTTGGGAACATCGGCGCCGATCAGCTCGGCAAGGATCATGCGAGCAGCCATCGCATCCTCTCGGATGGCCTTTTCTCGTCGTGGATCAGGGTTCCAGGCTGCGCAGTGAAAGGTCACCTCGGCACGGGCGCACTTGCGCTCTGGTGTTGCTTGCCAAAGCTCCGTCGCTATCCTTGCCTCGTCCTCGGTGAAGTAAGGGCCGTCGAAGTCTTTACGCCCTCCCTTCACAATGTCGCTCACGTTCCAGACCTTGTAGCCAGCCACCATTGTTGGGTGCTCTTCAAAGTCCGTGATCTTGCTTGCCTCAGCAAAACGCTCTCGGTGGGTGGGTCGTGGAATTGGTTCTGTCATGCGTACCTCTGGCGCCGCTGGCGCTTATTGTGGGCAGGTGCCCGATGGTGATTAATCGGGCTGGTCACCCGATCAGGTTGCAAAGAATTGCCTCTGACTCCGCCATGTCGTCGCGTTGGCTGGCGACCAGGTAGCGGAACACCACCAGGGCCTCGGCCTTGTCGCGGGGCCGGATCTGCGCCAGCAGGCCGAACACAAACCAGTCCCGTGCCGTCGCCTCGGGCGGCCCGTCGCTGGCATCTCGGTCTACGGCGTTGCGCAGCCGGTAGAGCTGGTCCCAGTAGTCCAACTCGTAGAGGCAATCCGCCAACGTGTGAGGCAGCAGCTCAGGGTGGGCGTTGAACCGGTCGGCTACCTGGCCCTTGTCGAAGTCACCGAATTGGCCGGTAGCCAGCAGCCCGCGCAGCGCATCGATACAGAACGATTCCGCCTCGGTGTCGGCCAGCAGGGCATCACCGAAGCGAGCGGTACCCTCCAGCCTCAGTCGGTGTTGCTCTATGGCCCGAGTGGCCAGCGCATCCAGGTCAGCGAAGCCGAACGACGACATGGCGGCGAATGGGTGGCCGGGGTTGGTGGCCACCAGGTAATCCCGGTACCGCTTCTCCAGCACATCGAGCGGCGTCCTGATCTTCTTGGCGCCCTCCATGGCCCGCTCAATCAGGGCGATCTGGCCGGTGCTGATGATCGAGCGCAGCCAGAGCACCGCATCCACCTCCTTGTCCCCGGTGACCACCTCCTGCGGCGGTAGCTCGGGCACGCTCGGCAGGGTCTCGGTGCTGGCGTTGATCGGCGGCAGGGTGAACATGGCGCGGTGCTGCTCGTTGTCGCGGAACGCACCGGAGCGTGAAACCAGGGTCTTCACCGTTCCCAGCGGCAGGCCGGTGATCTCGGCCACCTCACGCAGCGAGTGGCGACGGCGCAGGTCCAGCACCAGACGCCGCTGATCGTCTGAAACCCGGTGTCTCATTTTTTCGGCTGAATCAGCCTGTTTCAGCATGACCATGGCTTACACCACCCTCAGCTTGGGTGACAGCTTCGGCCCGAATGGCGCCCCAGGTGCGAAGGGGTCAGGCAGCACCCCATCGGGACAATCCCTGATGAAGTCCGCCATGGCCGCATGGCAGGCGTTGAACAGCGGCGCGTCATTCCACTCCTGTGCCCGGCGTTCTGCGCTGTCCTCCAGCGCATGGGTGAACACCAGGCCTTCCAGGTTGGTGACGCCCTCCCGCCTGGCCTGCTCGCGCTCCACCGTGTTCACGCTCAGCAGGTCACACAGGCGTTCGAAACCCAGGGCGCTGGCTAGCCCGTCATGGTCGAACAGCAGTGACTGGCCAAATCCCGCCAGCGCCACCACGGCCTTGTCGCGTTCATCTGATCGGTGCGTCTGCGCCCGCTGTTCCAGATCGGCAATGGCCTGGCGGGTGAACGGCAGGAACGCTTTCAGCTTGCCCGCCTGGCGGCGCATGGCACGTCGCTCGGCGTGGATCGAATCGAGGTTGCTGCTGATGTTGCGGCAGATGCGCCGGGTGGTGATGAGTTGCGTGCTGGCGCTGATACCCGGTTTTGAGGCGATATCGCACAGGCGCATGGTCGGTGTGAGCGTCATGGGTGGGCCTCCATGGGCGTGTTGTCGTAGGTGGCGCGCAGCTCGGTACCGATCAGGCAATGGCGGCCGGCAGGCGCATAGCAGCCCCGGCAGGTCATGACGTGGCTGATGTACTGGTCGCGGGCCTGGCGCCATTCAGGCGTGGCGTTGGCGGCGTTGGCGTAGGGGCTGGACGGCAATGGCGCAGGCTCGACCAGCACCAGGCGCGGACGATCCGGGGCGCGTTTCGCTATGGGCGGTTTGCCAGCTCCAGCAACGTTCGGCGGCATGTGATTGAGCAGATCGGCAAGGAGGCTCATGGCGTCACCATGCCCTGATAGCTGCTAATCAAATGTTCCTGTGAATTCAAAAAGTGTGGGAACAGTGGGAACGGTGGGAACGCCCCAGTAAATTCGCGGCCTTTAGGGGTGTTTTTCTGTTCCCAGTTTGTTCCCACGCGGATTTTTGTGGGAACTGTGATAACCAAACAGAGCGGATGAGCACCGCGCTTATATTGGAAAGCGATTGTGTGTTCCCACTTGTTCCCACTCGTTTTATTGGGTGGGAACAGCTGTAAGCCCCGGTCCTGCTGGCTGTTCCCACTGTTCCCACTGTTCCCACCGAATCTAGGTTCCTGTGGATATGGGCAATCCCGGCTAGTGGCGTTGGTGGTCATACGGCACCACCTTCACTGTCCAGGGCCTCGGGGTCGATCACATACAGCCAAGGTGAACCGCCACCAGGCACGCGGTACTTTTTGGCGTGTCGTTTCCGATCAGCCCCGCGCTCGGCAATCGCGCTGGCGCCATCCAGCGCTTTGACGATGCGGCTCAACCCGTACCCATGCGCGGCCTCGATCAGTGCCGACTTGTTGAACAGGTACAGCTGCTTGCCCCCGGACACCTTCCAGTACCCCGCCCGGTTGAACACCTTGGCGTCGGGCGTCTGGTCATTCACGTCCGAAAACCGGCTGCTGCCGTGCTTGTCGATGAAGTCGAGGATGCCCGCCAATATCTGGCGGTCTTCGGCATTGCCGCTGCCCACCCGGCTCAGCCACTCGCCGTACAGCAACTGGCAGTCGGCCAGAGCGGTGCCCGGCGTCCAGGGCAGCAGGCCGTAGGCGATGGCCATTTCGCCCGCCAGCGCGATCACCGCGAAGCGATCGGCCACCCGCCCGGCCTGGGCGTTGTCCTCGACGAACTGGGCGCGGATACCGGCGAAGTCCTCCAGCAGGCCGGGGCGGTCATCGCTGGCCAGCAGCTTCTCCACGAAGGCTGGCCCGATATGGCCATGGTTCGCTCCTACGGCCACCGTGAGCTGGCGATGGAAGTCGGCGCCCTCCAGGCCGTGCAATTCATCGAAGGCTCGGTGCGTGCGGGTACCGGCGTTCACATCCACCATGCGCAGCTCAGCGCCAGCATGGGCGGCGTTACCGCTGATGGCTGCGTGCTCGGATAGGGAACGCTCGCCGCTGGAAAGCGCCAGCAGGCGCCAGCTCAGTTTGCCGCGGGCTTCCCGGTCGCGGGTCATGGTGCCCTTGCCCTGGCCGTTGGCGAGGGAGTAAGCCATTTCCTGGACGCGCTTGGGGTCGGCCCGCTTGATCTCGTCCAGGGGCAGCATGGTGTCGTTACGGCTGGACGCCTCGATCTCCAGGCCGCCCTTGGTCATGTCCCACGACGCGGCGAATATGCCGGGGTCACCCCATACCGACGAACCGATCAGTTGCGCCAGCGACTTGCCACTGGAGCTGTCGCCCACCAGGTGAACACCGCCACCCAGCACGCCCACCAGGCTCAGCAGTGGGCCAGCGAGGGCGCAGCCGATGGCCAGGGTGAGCACCGGGTTGCCCTCGCACTTGGCCGCCACTTCGACCTTCCAGCCGTCCAGGCTCCCCCGCACGCTGAACAGGTTCTGCCCCTTGGCGCTGGCCTGGTAGCGCACCTTGTCGCTGCCAATGGTGCGCCCAGGCAGTACAAAGGCGCCCGACTCATGCCAGCCGGGGCGGCAGGTGGTGGCGAACACCTCTGCAGGGCGCTGGTCCAGCAGGTACTCCATGAACTGGCCGCGCTTCTTCAGGGCGATGATGACGCCCATGCCGAACAGCGTCCGCCTGGCGTCCTCGCCGCTCCCACCGAACACCTCCATGGGAATGATCCACTCCTTGGGGCCGCTGTCGGTGAACAGGCGCAGAAACCGACCCTCACTGCCGTCATCGCTATTGGTGGTGCGTGCGGCGACGGTCACCGGCGTGGCGATCCACTCGTCAGTGATCGGGCGGTCGGCCTTGTCGTCGTCGCTGTCGTCGTCGCCGGCGTTGCGCTTGAAGGTGTGCCAATAGACGCCGGGCTTGAGCCTGCGGCCCTTCTCGTTGGTCACCCAGTGCTCATACACACCCCAGCACGGGCGATCAGGCTCGACCTTGGGCGCCTCGGGGCGCAGGTTGATGGCGTTGTTATCAGGCGGGCGCATGGCGGCACCTCCAGGCGGCGAGGTCGTTGAAGTCGGAAAGGGTCAGCGGCACGCCGGCGGGCCACTCGGGGAAGGTCACCAGGCCGCCGCATGCGACAGCAGCTTCATGGGCGGCGGTGCGCCCGGGGTTGCCCTTGCCTTCGGCCTCGGTCTGGCGGTCGTCGTCGCCGGCGATGATGATTTCCGTGTCGGGATAGTCAGCCCGTAGCGCCAGCGCCACCGCCTTCAGGTTCCCGGCATTCATCGCGCAGGCGATCGTGTAGCCGCTTGCGTGGAGCGTGGCGCCCGTCGCCCAGCCTTCGCAGATGCAAAGTGGCCTGCCCGGCGTGATGCGTCCCAGTGGCGAATAGGCGCCTTTGATCCGGCCGCCATACAGGAAGCGCTTGTCGCCGTCCGAGGCAATTCGTTGCAGGTTCACCAGCACACCGCCGGCGTACAGCGGGATCAGCAGGTCGTCACCGCGCTGGCGCAGGCCGTGGGCACGAATGCCCTTGGCGACCAGGTAGGGGTGGCCCGGATCAGCGCGGCGAGCATCACGCCACCAGCGTTGTGCCAGGCCAGCCGCTTTGAGCTGTCGGCGCTGGCGTTCGGCCTCCCGCTGGCGCCGGGCTTGCTCGATGCGCTGGCGCACCTGCTCAGCTTCGCGGGCGTCCACCGGTTCACGGCTACACCAGGTGTTGGTGCCGCCCGTCTTCCAGCTCCCGAACGCGCCCGAGGCAATGCCATCAGCAAACAGGCAGTACCAGCCATTGAGCGTGCCGGGCTTGTCGCCGGGAACGTGGAAGCGGTGAATGTCGCCATCGTCCAGGGGGAGCCATTCGAGCAGCCCGTAGGCCGACTGGAGCGCGTCACGGAAAAGGATCGTCACGTCGGTCATGCGGCCCCCTCATCGAAGAACGCGATGACCTGCTCAGCGCTCAGGTCATAACGCTCGCCGGCCTCCACGCGGCTGGTCGAGGCATCCACCAGCATGAAGCCACCGCCGTTGTCGGCGGTCAGGCTCCGCTTGCGGCTTTTGGTGGCCAGGAAGCCGTGGCGAGCAGCCACACGCCGGGCCCGGGCCTCCAGCTTCTCGGGTGACGCGCTGTCCACGGGCTGAGCCATTTGTTGAAGGTGAGTCATGCGGCCCCCTGCGGTGGCGTGAAACGCTTGGCCAGCCATTCCAGTTGATTGGTCAGGCGCTCCAGCTCGGGGCCGTGACGACCCGCGTCACCCTCGGCAACGCGCAGCTCCAGGAAGCCCACCAGGGTTTCCACCAGCAGCGTGTAGCTGGCGCTGTCGATGTAGGCGCCAGCAGTCGGCGGGCCTCCGGCACCTTTGCGGCGAATGGGCGTGACCTTACTCATGGCCCACTCCCTGGCGATCAGCGCCAGCAAAGGCCCGGCAGACCTGGCCGTTGTTCACCGCATGCCAGTAGGTCAGATCGTCCAGCGATTCGACGAGGCAGGCCGTCACCATCGCCTCAGCACTACGCAAAACTACGCGCCCACACTCGGCATCGGCCTCGCTCAGAAACGGCCCCAGCAAGGCCCGTTCAGCCTTCGGATGGCTCACGTAAAACAGCTCGGTGGCTTTCTTCGGGCAAGCCGATCCCGTCAGCGCAGCGATGCGCTGTTGAAAACTGGTCATTTTTAACCCCTCAGTCTGGAGTCGCGGCGATGAACGCGGCGGTGGTTTCGGGTGTGCTCAATCAGCGCCGGGGAGACGTGCGGCCCGACGAATGCGGCCAGTTCCTCGGTTTTCAGCATCGAGGCAGGCACACAAGCGTACTGGCCGCCCGGCAATGCCCTGGGCTTTCTGCGCTTACGGGGGAGGTGCCTTTGCAACAGATCCAGGTCATCGGCCATTACCTCCTGCATGCGTTTACCCGTCTCGCTCAGCGGCAGTGGCTCGCCAGGCCGCACCTGCTCCCACGCATAACGGTCTGCCAGCATCTCGTTCACGCGGTACATCATCTTGTGGCACTGGTCACCTACCACCTGATCGGGAGCGAGGATCAAGTCCCAGAGCGAGAAGTTGTCGAGGTGGTGGCCAATCTCGTGATGCAAGATGAATGGATAAATCTCGCTGTCATCCAGCGCCGACCAGTCGATTTCCGGACGAGTAGCGCTGCGGAAACGGCCCGCATTGATGCTGGTAGCCAGCTTGATAGCAACCCGCTCGTCACACTGGGCTTGATCGCTCAATGCGTCACGAACGATCGGCTGCGCCCAGCAGCTGTATTCCCCCCAGCTGCCACCAAGCTCAGTGAAGGTGGCGATCGTCAAAGCCAGGCCGCTCTCCTTGGCCATCTCGGCGAAACCACGGTATTGCGTGCGGGTGATGCGCAGGGTGGTATCGGTCTTCACAGATCACCCCCTTGCTCAGCAATCATGCCGTCCAGCATTTCGGCCCAGGCCATGGCGGTGTGCTGCGCCATCACGGCAGTGACACGGGCGACGATGAGAGGAGTGGTGGGCGAGGCAATCACGGCAAGGGCCAGGCTCAACAGTACAAGGATGCCTTGCACATCGCGCAGGTCGTCTTGGGTGTCGTCAGCCATGTGGATGATGGAGGTCATACGATCACCTCATCATCCATTCCGGCGCGCTCGCCTACAACGCCATACGAGGCTCCCAGGTGGCGATGAGCCCAGCAGAAATTACGGCTGAAAATTCGGACCTGTTCCAGGTGCCGTGCAATGTCGCACATCGGCCCTTCCGTATGGCTCGAACACATGGGGTAGAGCAGTTCGTAAAGCTTGTTGAATTCATCCCTGGCAAAGTTCATCGAGCACATGGCGCGGGCGTCGAGCACCGCCTCAGACAGCACCTCGCCTTCAAGGGTCGCAACGCTTAGTAAGTGGTTCATTGGGCACCGCCTTGCGCTTCCAGGGCGCGTGCTTTTGCCATGGCGGCGTTGTAGCGCTTGAGGCGCGTAGAGAGACTGGAGTCAGCGTGAAGGGCTGCGATCGCCATTGCGCGGTGCGCAGCGGCACGAAGTCGAGACGGATTGAGGGCGTGTTGCATGTGTGTAGCTCCAACTTGAGATGTGGAGCTGCCACGAACCGTCGCCAAACGATTATGGGTGGCAGCCGTACGCAGGTTGGCGAACCGGGCAAGTTGGCACCCGGCAGACCCGAAGGTCTCCCACGTACGGCCACCATAAAGCAGCATTGCAAGCACAAAAAAAGCGCCAGCAATGGTCATGGGGCGCTTGTGCGCCAACTTGAAGTTCAGGTCGCCAAACCTGACCGCTGAATTTGCAGCGGCAGCCGGACGATACATGCGGGCGGGAGTGGATGCAACCCCCTGTTTCAGATTGGACAACGGCAGCGCTGGGCGGATGACGAGCGTCATTGGTGATCGCCCTCCAAGTCGAGCGGGAGCTTCAGTTGCTCACGCAAATGAGCCACATGCTGATACGCGCCTGGCTTGTCGTAGCGCCAGTGCGCCAAGCGACGGCCGCATTCGCTGACCTGCTGCTGGCGATCTTCCAGAGCCTGGCGGGCATACCCGTACCGTGCCTCGCGGAAAGCCATGATGAGGTCGGCTTTCAGACCAACCACGCGGTCACTGTTGCGGGACAGCGCCAGCAGGAAAAACGCTTGGTCCTCATTCAGTAGGGCGAAGCGCTCCGGCCTACCACCAGCAGTGCCGGCCAAGGGTTTCTCCGTTTGAAACGGAACAACCCCAAACTCTTCGAACTTGGCCAGGTAGCGCTCGATCAGTGCCATGGAGTTCTTGTGCTTGTTGTTCACCTGTTCGGCCAGCAGGCGACTATCCACGCGTGGCTCACCGTTGTACTGGGTCAGGGTAATGGGGGGCTTCTCGTTGGCAGGCTCTGCCGGTGGTAAGTTCGTCTTTTTCATGCGGCCACCCGCTGGCGCTGCTTCAAGGGCGAGCACAGCATCTCCAACACGGCGCTGGCGCGGCGGCGTTCGCCGGCAGGAAGGGTGTACCGGGTCACAGTGCAAGGCTCGCCCCAGTGATTCGGCACGCGCTCGAGCTGGCGCTGGAACTTCAGCCCATAGCCGTTGGCCAAGCTGCTGATGGTCGAGTGCAAGCAGTGGTCGCCCAGGCGCTCGGCCTCAAAGCGTTGCAAGCTGCCGTCATTCAGCATGTAGGCCAGTACCCGGGCGATCTTGCTCGGCGGCTTGCTGGTGGTAATATCGCCATCCGACTGGCTGCGTTTCTCTTCGGGGATCGTGGCCTTTTTCATTTAGGCCACCTCGCTTTCAGGGCTGGCGCCGAGGCTGATCGCTACAGCACGCCAAGTGACCCAGACACTGAGCACCAAAACTTTTAAGGGTACAGGAAGGGATAGAGCCGCTTTTTCTAGGCCAGCCGATCCCTGCTCTGCGCTCACGCAGAGTTGATTGGTCATCATGGGTTAAGCCTCCTGGCTACGCAGGAAAGACTCCACAGACTCAGGCTCCCAACGGACAGAGCGACCGAAACGGATAGGGGTGGGGAAGCCGGGGGTTTTGGACCAGCGCCACCAAGTGGAGCGGCTGACTTGGTACTTGGCGCATAGCTGAGCAGCGGTAGCGCGTGTGCCGGGGATCGGCAGGCGGGGTGCTTCGGTACAGCTATTTGCGGTTTGAGTCATGGATAGGTACCTCTAGCTTTAGACGTACCGAGGTTGCGGACATAGCCGAAGGCCCATGGTTTACTGAGTAAAAACCCAGTTGCACATTACTCCTTCCGGTACTACAGTCCGCCGCGAAGCCCGTCGAAATGCTTCGCCCTCGGGATTGTGTGCTGGCCTAGCTGGTATGCAAGAGACGTTTGCCGCGCCTCTTCCCGAAAGCCCTCCTACATTTGCCGTGTAGGGGGGCTTTTCTTTGCCCAGAGTTCAGCTTTGACCGTTTGCCCAAACGCTACCATTTTTCTATCTATACGATGGTAAGACGTTGCAGGTGCGTTCGCATATTAGCGTCAAGATTTAGGGGTAGCAACCGGGAAAATGCGAGATACCTGTGAATAAATTTTCCGCTGCCTCGTTTTGCATCTGGCGCAAGTAACTCTCGATGCTTCTCTCTATGTACCACCAAGTACCACTAAATCCCCCACGAGCACTCTGGAGCACTCTGGAGCACCCAAATCACACGAACGTTCACGGGTACCATCGTCAGCGTGACCATTCGTCAGAAAGCCTGAAACCCCCATTTTACTGGGCCCTGAGCAGGGTCTTTTGAGGGCCTCATGCGGGACTGCGTAGAAAATTCCGCCAGCCTGGCCAGATCCCAGTGGCGGTACGAAAACCGACTTCCTTGTTCCACTGGAAGATTGAAATCGACTCCGCGCCACAAAAACGTGAATTACGATTTCGTGGCGCGCACATTCTTTTCCCACATACAGAACAGCCCAGCCGGCAATTAACAACGCCGCGTATTACTCTACGTTGCTTATTTACGGTTATTCGCTGTTATTCCCTGTTATGCACTGTTTCTAGCTGTTTTCGGCAGGTATTTGGAAGTGGAAATGGCGGCAGGCCGCGTCAACCAGGGAATCGTAGACGGACTGAATCGAGTGGGCTCGCGCGGCCAGGAGACTACCCACCCAAGCGCTGTCTATGCCCTGGGCAGGCCGAAAGCTAAAAGGATGGTTTTGAAAGCGAGGGTCGTCAGTCTTTAGCGGCTAAATTAGGACCGCGGCCCCAGTAACTGAGGGGCCAGCCAAGAAGATCCTTACGACTTCGGCCCCGCTGCCTTCTTTTTTCGACGCGACATTGAAAGCACATTGCCGCCACCCTCCTTGACCTCTCCCAAGGCAACTGCCAATCCGTGCTCGAACAGGTCCATCGCCCGGCGCTTCTCTGGCAATGCGGCCTCTGGGTTGTTCCGGTAGTGCTTCGATACCACTCCCGTCTGGCCATGCGCCTGCAGAAGGTCCGACAGCCGATCATCGATTCCCCGCCTTTGCATTAGCTGGGTGCAAGTACGGCGCAGGTCCCTTGGCGAAAAGGACGGTACCCGCACTCCGTCAACCGCCGCGTGCTTGGAATCCATCCAGTCAGCGATTGCATGAGTCGGGCTACTGATAACGAATGGCTGCTTACCATGGGTTGTCCAAGGCCACTGATGGTCGCCGCTGATCTCACGCACGCGCAGCATGAGGGAAATGGCCCGATCCGAGAGGGGGACAAGATGCGGTCGACTCATGGTCTGCCCACCCCTGCCTTTCCGATGAACCAGCAGGACTGTACCTGCCTCTAGATCGTAGTCAGCCCAGGTGGTTTCGATGATGTTCTTGATGCGTTGGCCGCCAGTGGCGATAACGAACTTGAACAGCAGCGCCATCACGGGACCGACGCCCTCTGTACTCTCGATCGTTTGCCAAAAGTGCCTCAGTTCCGCATCCGACAGCGCTCGCTCGACCGGGGCCGAAACCTTCTCGACCCTCACCATCGCGGCCGGATTGATTTCCAGGCTGTACACCTTCGCATTGGCGCGCCCTACGACGCTCTCCACAGTTAAACCGTGATTGAAGGCAGCGACCAGGAACGAACGCATTCGGTCGGCCTGAACCTTGGAGCCACGTTCCCAGATCGGGTTGAGGATGCTCAAGATATGCTCTGACCGAACGTCCCGGGCCTTCATTTGCATGATCTCGGGATGAGGTGTCTCCAGGTTGGTCTTGAATAATCGCTCAAGCTCTTTTACGACGCCTGGAGTCGCTTTGGCGCGACGTGACTCGACGTAATCCAGAAACAGATCATGGAAGCTGCCACGGGCTGCGTCTATTTCGGCCAAGCGTATACGCTCTCGCCTGTCCGCCTCCGCCAATGCCTCCGCGTTCTCACGCTCGATTTCAGCCGCAGCCTTCTGAGCGGCAACGCAATCCAGATATTTGGCTAGGCCGCCCACAGCTGATGCCTCAGCCGAAATACGCATTGCCTCGGTACGGATGCTATCCAGGGTCTGCTCACCTGTGCCAACACGCGGCTTCTTGGAAAGTATCCCCAGAGCCAGTCGCTTGTCGCTGTCCGGTGTGCGCTCTCGGTAATAGGCCTGGATTGCGCCAGACGCTTTGCGCTCGAGCAGCAGGGTGCCCTTTCCACGGGAGCCCACCGGTTCCGACTGTCTCGTTTTGACCGCGTAGGCCTCCATTTCAGTCATGCGCGTGCGCTTAGCCATTTTTCCCCGTTTCCTCCACGTTTTCCCCGTTCGCTCCCCGTTTCTCATGCAAAGGTACGCTATCGGGTGAAACATAGAAAGACAACGATCAGGCTGAAAGTCGCATAGAACCTAGGTGTAGCGATATTTCGCACAACCCAGTGACCACTCAAAAAGCCTCAGAGCAAACGGCTTGTAATCAGTAGGTCCCGGGTTCGATTCCTGGTGCCGCGACGCGCGCCTCGCAGGCTAAACATTCTTTAGTTCCCCAACCCCTCCAACCCACTCAAAAACGTCCGCACCGCTCAGTCACATCGTTACAGAAGCAGAAAATTCCTACTTTCCCCATCGAAACTCGACACCTTGTGGTCAGGCGAATCGGGGTTCACGCTATCTACTTTCGAGATCCCACTGAACCCCGTCGGAACGCTCGCGAATGCCTTACACATCACTGAATCTCTCACGCAACACACCCGCCATGCCTATGACTGCTCCGGCAGTTATGCACAAATTGAGCGGGTTTTTAATGCCTGGTCGCTTTGTGTGAGGCCGTTCAGTACGCCTGCAATCGGCATCTCTACGCAGCTTGCGCTGCCCAAGCAATATGACAATGGCGCAAACCTGACCACACATTCTGTAGAACTGGTCTGCGAAGGTGCGGGCAGTCGCGAAGAGAATAAGCTAACCACCACATGACAAACGGTCTTTTTATGGTCCATATTCGGTCTAAAATAGCTTCCACTGAACATGGAGCCAGCCCAATGCGAGTCGAAACGATCAGCTACCTGAAACGCCACGCTGCTGACCTGGATCTGGAAGAACCCATGGTCGTGACACAGAACGGTGTGCCTGCTTATGTGGTCGAGTCCTACGCGGATCGCAAGCAACGGGATGAAGCCATAGCCTTGGTGAAACTGCTCGCCATCGGTTCCCGTGAGTATGCTCAGGGCAAACACAGCTCTGCCGAAGACCTCAAGGCTCGCCTTCTCAAGAAATTTTCTGAGGAGTAATGGGTAGGGCATGAGTAACCCCAGCATACGCTTCACCCATTCCGCCTCTCAGAGCATTGAAGATCAAGTGCACCATCTGGCCGTCTATCACGGTACCGCAGCGGCACTTGAGAAAATCACCACACTGGTCGACACGATTGAGCACCGGCTGGCTGCCGCGCCTGTAGGCTACCCGGTCAGCCCACAGGCGAGCGGGCTGGGCGTCATGCAGTATCGTGAACTGAATATCGAAGGGTACAGGGTGTTCTACGAAGTGATCGAAACCGACAATGCCATTGCCGTGGAGTTGGTGCTCAGGCAAAAGCAGAGTGTTGAACAGGCATTGATTCGGTATTGCCTGATTTACCCATTACCTTGATGAATAGGGGCTGCATGGCAGCCCCAGGCATTGCTGATCAGAACGCCGTACTAACCGTCAACGACAGGTTACGCGGGTCGCCATAGATCGCCCCGGCATAGAACCCGTACTGGGTGTAGTAGTGCTTGTCGAACAGGTTGTTGGCGTTAACGCTGACGCTGGTGTCGTCGGTCAGCTGGTACTTGGCCATGGCATTCCAGATGGCATAACCGGACCAGTTCACGTCGGTAGCACCGTTGCTCACACCATTGGTGGGCTGGCCAGCCGGGCTGGAGATGGCGCGGATGTTGGTTTGCGCGGTCACACCGGCACCCAGGGTCAGGCGGTCGAGCGGGCCGCTGAGGCGGTAGGTGGTCGAGGCCTTGAACAGGTGCGATGGATCACTGCGACCGTCGCTGTCGACGCGGCGCAAGTGCAGGTAGGTGTAGCCGGCATACACGTTCCAGTTGGGGGTCAGGGCGCCCGCGACTTCCAGGTCGATACCGTCGGTTTCCTGGCCGGAACCGGCCTTGTAGGCGTTGCCACCGGTCGGGGTAGTCAGGTCGCCGTCCAGCACCGCCTTGTTTTCCTGCTTGGTGCGGAAGTACGCCGCCGAGGCGTTCAGGCGGCCGTCGAACCACTCGCCCTTGATACCGGTTTCGTAGCTTTGACCACGAATCGGCTCCACCTTGCTGCCGCTGCTGGTTTCAGACGTTTGCGGGGTGAAGATGTCGGTATAGCTGGCGTACAGCGAGTAGTTGTCGTTGAGGTCGTACACCGCACCCAGGTAGGGGGTGACGATGCCGTTTTCTTCCTGGCTGCTACGTGCACCGGCCACGCTGCGGGTGACAGAGGAATAGTTGCTGGTGCGCACGCCGACGATCACCGACAGCGGGTCGGTGATGCTCAGGCGGGTGGCAGCGTACATGCCCTGCAGGCGCGTGGTGGTCTTACTGTGACGGCCGGTGCGTGAGGCGATGATGTCGTAGTCGTCATCCACGCCATTGCGCCAGTCGGTCAGCGGGAAGCCGTTGTTGGCGCGGAACTGGCAGCCCAATGCAGGCGCGCTGGCCATGCCGTCGCCAACCATGGTGCAGGTGTACTCCGGCGACCAGCCCACGGTGCGGCTGTCGTTGTAGCCGACCATGGCCTGATGGGTGCGGCCGAACAGCTGGAACGGGCCGGATAGGTCGATCTGGGCCGACTGCTGGGTGGTGTCGCTGGAGCTGTGCAGGCCGTTGAGAACGGCGCCGCTGCCGTCCTGGTCCCAGTAGCCGCCATAGGTGCCGCGCCCGGCCGAATTGACCTTGGCCAGGCCACGGTGGTTCAGGGCTTCGGTAGTGGCTTGGGCGGCTTTCAGGTCCAGCGTCCAGTCGTTGTCGAAGCGGTGCTCCAGCGAGCCGAACGCGGTGCGGGTGGTGTACTCGCCAAAGCTCCAGCTGGGTACCACGTTGGTGCTGCGTGGCAGGTCGGTCTTGCTGCCGTCTCGGTACCAGATTGGGATGTTTGCGCCCCAGCCGCCGCCTACCACCTTGTTGTACTCGTACTGGTAGCCGGCACCGAGGGTGGTGGCGTCGTCCAGGTCGAATTCGAAGTTGGCCAGTGCGGCGCGGGAACGCTCGGACTGGTTGTCGCGGAACGAGTTGGCGTCCTGCTGGGTCATCACGAAGCGCGAACGCAGGCGGCCGTCTTCGGACAGCGGCAGGTTGAGGTCGGCGCCCAGGCGGCGTTTGTCCCAACTGCCGTAGGTGGCGTAGGCGCTGCCGCCGAAGGTTTTGGTGGGGGCCTTGCGGATCAGGTTGACGGTGGCCGAGGGGTCGCCGGTGCCGCCCAGCAGGCCGTTGGCGCCGCGCACGATGTCGATGCGCTCGTACAGGTCCATGTTCAGCGCGTTGCCGCTGCCGCTGAAGTCGGAGCCGCCCTGGGTCTGTAGGCCATCGACCTTCCAGTTGCTGATCGAGTAACCACGGGCACGGTAGTCGGTACGCCCACCCACTTCGGACTTGTTGGCCGTTACACCCGGCGTGGTTTCCAGCGCTTGCTCGATGGTGTGGATGTCGCGGTCATCCATCTGCTGGCGGGTGATGGTGGTGACCGACTGTGGCGTTTGTCGCGGCGTCAGCGCCAGGCCGGTGGAGCTGCGGGTGCTCTCGACTGTGTAGCCCAGTTGGCCCGCATCGTCGGCGGGGAGCAACGCGCTGTCTTCGATCTGCGTGGCGTCCAGCTCCAGGGGTTTACTGTCAGCCGCCATGGCACCACCGCTAATGGCGACGGCGACGAAGAAGGCCAGCGGCTTGATGCGGTTGCCGCTTCGGCTGATGGGGGTGAAAGCTCGCGGGATGCTCATGGGATTCATTTGGGAAGGCTTCGTATTTGCAGATGATTTTTTGTTAGGATTCTAGGGATCGGCCCTCCGGGCTCCAGACCCGACATGTACGGGGATGTAATTGAAGGTAACGAGCGCCACAGGCGCTCACCAAACAGGTGTTTTTCCGCATGAGCACGACCCTGCTGGTTGTCGACGATGACGACGAGATCCGCGAACTTCTTTGTGATTACCTGACCGATGCCGGCTACAACGTGCTGGCGGCTGTCGACGGCGAGCAAATGCGCGACCAGCTGGCCCGGCACAAAGTGGAGCTGGTGGTGCTCGACCTGATGCTGCCGGGTGAAGACGGCCTTAGCTTGTGCCGCCAGTTGCAAGCCACCCCGGGGCTGGCGGTGATCATGCTGTCGGCCAAGGGCAGCACGCTGGACCGCATCATCGGCCTGGAAGTAGGCGCCGACGACTACCTGGCCAAGCCTTTCGAGCCGCGTGAGCTGATCGCCCGGATCAAGGCCGTGCTGCGGCGCCCGCAACGGCTGGAGCACTCTGTCGAAGCGCCTGCCGTGGTCGATGCCCAACTGTTCGCGGGCTTCCGCCTGGAACATGTGAAGCGCCTGCTCACCCGCCCCGATGGCGAAACCCTGACCCTGCCACGCTCCGACTACCGCGTGCTGCGCGAACTGCTGGAAGCTAACAACCGGGTGGTTTCGCGCGACCAGCTGACCCGCAGTGCGTTCGGCCGCGACCACCTGCCCGATGACCGCTCGGTGGACATGTGCGTCAGCCGCCTGCGCCAACACCTGCGCCGTGCGCCGACAGGTGCCGCGCAAATCCTCACCATCCGCAATGAAGGCTACCTGCTGAGCATCGCCAGTAACGTGGCGGATGCCTAAGATGCGCTGGCTTCGCCGCCTGTGGCCACGTACCTTGTTTGGCCAACTGCTGCTGATCATGGTCAGCGGTACGTTGGTGATCCAGCTGATGTCGAGCAGTATCTGGTTCGATGTGCGTTTCGCCCAGGTACTCGAAGCCCCCATTCGGTTGATCGCCGCACGCAGTGCACCGCTCATTGCCCAAGCCGACTGCCACGCTGGCACGTTGCAGGTACCCGCCCACTACCACCTGCGTTGCACCGAAACCTTGCCCACACCAGCGCATGACGAGCGCCGCGGGCGCAGGCGTGTCGAGCTGTTGCTGCATCAGGCCCTCAAATACGAACTGGGGCATGCTCAGGACGTGCGCCTGATAAAGGTGCAGCTTACCGATGAGCTGGGCCAGCCAATCGTCTGGCGCAGCCTGTTCGGGCTGCGCACGGCCCAGGCGCATATCCAGTTCGCGGTGCCGTTGGCCAACGGCCATTGGCTGACCATCGACGGCCAGGAACTGCAAGGCTGGAGCGGCGAGTCGGCCTGGGTGCTGATCAGCGATTACCTGTTGCGGGTGTATGCACTGCGCATCGTCGCGGTGTTGCTGGTGTGCCTGATAGCCGTACGCCTGTGCTTGCGCCCCTTGCGGCGCTTGGCCGATGCCGCACGTGGCCTGGGTAGCAACCTTGAGCAAGCGCCTTTGGCACTGGATGGCCCGGAGGAAGTGCGCCAGGCTGCCCAGGCCTTCAATGCCATGCAGCAACGCCTGATTGCCATGGTCAACGACAAGGCCTATTTCCTGGCCGCCGTGTCTCACGACCTGCGTACCCCGCTGACCCGCATGCGCCTGCGCCTGGAGCGCCTGCCCGACGATGAGCACCGACAGCGTCTGCGGCAGAACATAACGCAGATGGACGACATGATCGGCCAGGTACTCGACTACCTGCGCGCAGGGGAGCAGTTGAACCTGCAGCTAGTGGACCTGGACCGGCTGGTGGCACGCCAGTGCGCCGAACTGGCTACCCCTGAAGAACCGCTACCGGTGCATGGCCAAGCGGGTCATTCACAACTCGATGCCCTGCTGCTGCAGCGCTGCCTGCAGAACTTGTTGGTGAATGCACTGCGATACGCCAAGGACGTTTCGGTCACACTGGAACGGGCTACCACGGGGGTGTTCATCCATATCGATGACCGTGGGCCAGGGATTGCGCCAGCGCTGCTAGCGACCATCACCGACCCGTTCGTGCGCGGTGAAGGGTCGCGTAACCAAGCATCCGGTGGGTATGGGCTGGGGTTGAGCATTGCCCAACGGATTGCCAACAGCCATGGGGGGGAGCTGATGCTGGCAAATCGTGAAGGCGGTGGGTTGCGGGTCAGCATACTGCTGCCCATCTAAAGGCAGACGCGGTCTTACAGGGGACCGCGAACGCTCTGGAATACGCAATCAGGTAACAGTCTTTTACCGATTACCCAGGTTTTCCCCTGCCCGCCTTTGCCTATCCTATGCCCGGTCATCCTGACTGCGATGGACCCATGAAACACTCTCTGCCCAGCCGCTACGCCTGCCTCGCCATCTGCCTGTTGTTCACCTTCGCCAGCCTGCCACTGCTGCCCCAGCATGCCTGGCTCTGGCCACTAACGCTGATCACCGCCCTGCTCAGCCTGGTCGGGCTGAACGACCTGCGCCAGAGCCACCACGCCGTGCGGCGCAACTACCCGATTCTGGGCAATATCCGCTACTTGATCGAAACCATCCGCCCGGAAATCCGCCAGTACCTGATCGAGGGTGACGACGACAAACTGCCGTTCTCCCGCTCGCAGCGCTCGCTGGTGTACGCCCGCGCCAAGAACGAAAGCGCCGAGAAAGCCTTCGGCACGCTCAACGACGCCTACAAGCCCGGTTTCGAGTTCATCAGCCATTCCATGCTGCCAGTGGCTACGCCAGATCCGGCATCGTTCCGCATCGCCATTGGCGGGCCGCAATGCCGCCTGCCTTACTCGGCCTCGATCTTCAACATCTCGGCCATGAGCTTCGGCGCACTCAGCGCCAACGCCATCGCCGCCCTCAACCGGGGTGCGCGCATGGGCCGTTTTGCCCATGACACCGGCGAAGGCAGCATCAGCCCGTACCACCGCGAACATGGCGGTGATCTGATCTGGGAGATCGGCAGCGGCTACTTCGGTTGCCGCACCGAGGACGGCCGCTTCGACCCTCGACGTTTCGCCGAACAAGCCCGCTCGCCGCAAGTGAAGATGATCGAGATCAAGCTCAGCCAAGGTGCCAAACCAGGCCACGGCGGCATCTTGCCAGGGCACAAGGTCAGCCCCGAAATTGCAGAAACCCGTGGTGTGCGCGTAGGCGAGGACTGCATCTCGCCGGCAGCGCACAGCGCCTTCCGCACACCAGTGGAATTGCTGCAGTTCGTTGCCAGCCTGCGTGAGCTGTCGGGTGGCAAACCCGTTGGCTTCAAGTTTTGCCTGGGCCACCCGTGGGAGTTCATGGGCATCGCCAAGGCCATGCTGGCCACCGGCATCACCCCAGACTTCATCGTCGTGGATGGCAAGGAAGGCGGTACCGGCGCGGCACCTCGCGAGTTCAGCGACAATATGGGTGTGCCCATGCGTGAAGGCCTGATGTTCGTGCACAACACCCTGGTCGGCCTGAACCTGCGCTCCAGCATTCGCATTGGTGCGGCGGGCAAGATCGTCAGTGCCTTCGACATCGCCAGCGTCCTGGCCATCGGCGCGGACTGGGTCAATTCGGCACGCGGCTTCATGTTCGCCATTGGTTGCATCCAGTC
The DNA here is from genome assembly GCF_000730605.1 of Pseudomonas monteilii NBRC 103158 = DSM 14164. Lineage (GTDB taxonomy): Bacteria > Pseudomonadota > Gammaproteobacteria > Pseudomonadales > Pseudomonadaceae > Aquipseudomonas > Aquipseudomonas monteilii. The sequence continues at coordinate 63,788 of NZ_BBIS01000036.1, forward strand.
GCAGAGCTGCCACACCAACAAATGCCCGACCGGCGTGGCCACGCAAGACCCGCTGCGCCAGCGCGCCCTGGTGGTGCCAGACAAGGCCGAACGGGTAGCCAGCTTCCACCGCAACACACTGCATGCACTGGCCGAAATGCTGGCGGCGGCAGGTCTGGAGCACCCCTCGGAACTCAAACCCAAGCACCTGGCGCGGCGCATCAGCTCCAGCGAAATCGGGCTTTTCTCGGACCTGCACACCTTCCTCAAGCCGGGCGAGTTGCTCAGTGGCTCGATTGAAAGCGAGTTCTATGCGCGGATGTGGCAGATGGCACGCAGTGACAGTTTTGCACCAGAAAGTGCAGACGTGATGTCCGCAGTGGCAAAACCCGTGCGCCGGAAAGAAACAGCCCCGGCATAAGCCAGGGCTGTTGATACATCAGACCAGGATCAGAAGATGCTGATCGGGTATTCAACGAATACGCGGACTTCGTTGCCGTCGTCGTTGTAACCGTTCTGCTGCACGGCGTTGTTGGTACGCACGAACGAGCTACGCAGCTTGATGGACAGGTCCTTGGCCGGGCCGTCCTGCACCACGTAACGGATCTGGTTGAAGATCTCGCGCTCTTTACCTTCGCCGAAGCCCTGCGGGTTGGCGACGTTGCGGGTGTTGATGTTGTCACCCACGACGTAGGCCAGCTTGTAGGTCAGACCCGGGATGCCGTAGGCACCGAAGTCCAGGCCATAGCCCAGCTGCCAGGAGCGCTCGTCTTCGGCGTTGAAGTCAGACCAGTACGAGTTGGCCAGGTAGATGGTAGAACCACCGTCACCCACGCCACCGGCGTTCTGGTAGAAGCCGTAGTTGTAGCCAGTGCTGCCGGTGCTGCGCTGGTGGGCGAGGGTGAACGAGTGTGCACCGTACGCGTAAGTGGCAGCCAGGCTCCAGATGGTGTTGGAGTCGCCGTTCAGGCCGGCAGCCTGGACGTACTGCTTGTCGATGTCCGACTTGTAGCCGTTGAAGTCCAGGGTCAGGGACTGGTCGCTGGCAATCGGGAAGACGTAGTTCAAGCCCAGGTAGTGCTTCTTCATCACGTCTTCGTTGTCGGCGGTGTACAGCGAAGCGGTGAAGTTGTCGGTGAACTTGTAGCTACCACCGAAGACGTTGATCGACTTCAAGCCACCACCGTCACGGCGCTCGGCACTTTTGCGCGCTTCCTGGGTGAAGCGACCGGCGTTCAGTTCCAGGCCCTGGATCTCTTTGGAGGTGATCAGGGTACCGGTGAAGCTTTCTGGCAGCAGACGCGCGTCGTCGTATTGCAGCACTGGCAGGGCCGGCATCTGGTCACCGTACTTCAGCACGGTGTTGGAGATGCGGAATTTCACTGCTGCACCGGCGCGGGCCAGGTTGTGCGGCGAGCTGGCGTTGCCTTCGGCGTTGGTGGTTTCGTGCGGCTTGAAGAAGTCGACGCCGCCGCCACCGTTGTGGCCTTTGCCGCCATCAAGGCGAACAGCGTACAGGCCGAATGCATCGACGCCGACGCCAACGGTGCCCTGGGTGAAACCGGAGTTGAAGGTGCCGATGAACGCCTGGCCCCATTCGATCTGGTCGTCGGTGCCGTGCTTCTTGTCGCGGTTGATGTAGGCGTTGCGCAGAAGGACGTTGGCGTGGCTGTCCTCGATGAAGCCCTTGCTGTCGGCCTGGTCATTGGCCTGTGCCTGGGTCGCGGCGATCATCGCCAGGGCGACCAGGCTGATCCTGGTTTTCAACATGTTGTTTTCCTTATTTCTTAATCAAAAACGCTCTGCACTATGGCGCCAGGAACCAACGCCCCTTCGTAGGTTCGACGCTATGCGGATCCAGCCTGGTGGGCCTGCCGGTAAGTACACAGCGGCCCTTGGCAGCAGCTTGGCCAAGATCATGGCCAGCAGGCGTTGGCCGAATCCTAGCCGTGTGCGATTACAAATGTCAAAAACTCGTGAAATGCAGGTTGATATAACTAAAATGACCGTTAGGTCTGGTGCATTTTCACGCCTCCTTGCGCTATCAGTGGGCAATTTATCTTGTGCCGGAAAAGACCTTTTGATCGAACGGACAAATTCCCTTCGAAGGGCAATTTCGCAGCAGAGCGGTTACAAATAGACACATTTGTAAAGACAAGCCTTTACAAATAGCCAAGCAAGAGCAAATAGCAAGCATTACCATTCGCACCTATTTTATCACCTGCCCGGTCCGGATGTGCCCATGCTTGTACCCTGCCGCCTTTCCCCCCTCACGCTTGGCCTGTCGCTGCTGTTCAGCGCCAGCCTGGCCAGTGCCGCCACCACCACGCTGCCGGAGTCGTCGGTTACCGCCGACAGCGAGCGCGAGAAGGACAACCCGCGTGTCAAAGAGGTAAGCACCGCCACCCGAACCTCAACGCCAGTGCGTTACGTGCCTCAGGCAATCGACACGGTGAAAACCGCCAACGTGCTGGACTACGGCAGCAACACCCTGGGCAAGGCGCTGGAAGGCATCCCCAACGTCAGCAGTGGCGCCGACACCCGTTTCGACAGCGTGCGCATTCGTGGCTTCGAGGCCAGCAACGACTTCTACCTGGACGGCATTCGCGACGACAGCCAGTACATCCGCGACCTGCACAACATCGAGCGGGTCGAGGTACTGAAAGGACCAGCGGCAGTGCTGTATGGCCGTGGCAGCCAGGGGGGTATCGTCAACCGGGTCAGCAAGGCGCCAGAACCTGGCCGCCGCTCGACCATCGAAGCACAGGCCGGCAGCGAAGACCTGCGTAGCCTGTATGCCGACCTCAGCGCCGACCCCAGCGACACCGTCAGCCTGCGCCTGAACATGGGCAACCAGGACAACAACAGCTTCCGCGACGGGATCGACGGCAGCCGCCAGCTGTTCGCCCCGTCGATCAGCTGGCAGATCAACCCCGACCTGAACTGGCTGGTGCAGTACGAATACAGCCGGTACAACCGCACGCCCGACCGTGGCATCCCCGGGGTCAACGGTCGCCCGGCCGACGTCAGCCGCGGTACCACCTACGGCGACCAGCGCGACTACATCGATGACCGCGCCCAGTCCCTGCGCTCACGCCTGAACTACCAGCTGAACGAAACCTGGCAGCTGCGCCATACCCTGGGCCTGTTCAAACTCGACAGTGAGTTCGACAACACCTATGTCACGGGCTACAACCCCGGCACCAATATCCTGACCCGCCAGCGCTGGCAGCAGGACCTGAACACCCGCAACCTGTTCAACAACCTGGAGGCTGAGGGCGACTTCGATACCTTGGGGCTGGAGCACAAGCTGCTGCTGGGCCTGGAGATCGGTAACCAGAAGCGTGACCCGGTGTTGTATACCGCCGGTAGTCAGTCACTTCCGGGCTTGGGCAAACCCGGCAGCAACCAGCAGCACAATGGCAAGCTGGTGCTGTCGAGTGACAACCACACCGTGGTCGATAGCCGTGGCCTTTACCTGCAAGACCAGATCCGTCTGAACGATCAATGGCAAATCCTGGCTGGCGTGCGCTTCGACCAGTTCGACGTGAAAACCACCAACAAGGATGGCATAAGCGAACCGCAGGACAGCAACGGCACCAGCCCGCGCCTGGGCGTGGTCTACACGCCATGGCGTGACCATTCGTTCTACGCCTCGTGGAGCAAGACCTTCTCGCCGGTGGGCGGCGGCCTGATCGGCATCACCCCGGATGCACCGGGCAACGGCAACGACGCCAAGCCGGAAGAGACTCGCCAGAAAGAAATCGGGGTGAAAAGCGACTGGCTCGACCAACGCCTGACCACCACCCTGGCCGTCTACGAGCTGGAACTGTACAACCGCCGCACCCGCGATCCGGAAAACCCTAACAACATCCTGCTCAGCGGCTTGCAGCGTTCACGCGGCATCGAGTTGACCGCCACCGGTAACATCGCCGGCAACTGGTATGTACGCGGCGGCATCGGCCTGCAGGACGCCATCATCGTCAAGGACAACAACGGCCAGGAAGGAAACCGCATCAACGATGTGGCCAAGCGCAATGGCAGCCTGTTCATCACCTGGAAACCGGAACTGGGCTGGTATGCCGAAACCGGGCTGACGCTGGTGGGTGAACGTTACGCGGACAACCAGAACACCACGGTGCTGCCGGGGTATGGCCGCTGGGATGCGCTGGCGGGGTACCGCACCCATGACTGGGATGTGCGGGCGGCGTTGAGCAACATTGCCGACAAGACCTACTACAGCTCAGCGACCAGTGCTGCGCAGATCATGGTGGGGGATCCACGCAGCCTGGTGGTGACGGGTAGCTACAGCTTCTGATCTTTAGCCTGTACCGGCCTCTTCGCGGGCGCGCCCGCGAAAAGGCCGGCAGGCTAAAGCGATCGATCAGTGCCACACCCCCATCAACGCCTGCATTTCTGCATCGCTGATCAGCCCCTGGGGGTAGCGCCCTGCAAGCAGCCGCTGTGGGTCGGTCGTCCTGACCTTTTTGCTTCCATGGTGCTTCAACCACTTCGCAACCCGCTTGAGCGATTGGTGATTCACTGCCGATGGGCGCAATGCCGACTCACTTGCTGCGTTCATTTCTACACGTACTCCCTGGCCCGTGAGCGGCAAATTTACGTAAGTATTGTTACAGATCCGAGAGCGCGGCCTGGCCGGGCTATCCGATTGGCTATCCATTTGGCTATCCATTTGGCTATCCATTTGGCTATCCATTTGGCTATCCATTTGAAAACAATACAAAACCTATGCCAGCACGGACCTCCGAACGTCGCC
>NZ_BBIS01000035.1 GCF_000730605.1 Pseudomonas monteilii NBRC 103158 = DSM 14164
GCCACGCAGCGCCTGGCACTCCTCGCGACACCCTTGCACCTCCGCCGCCGTCTCCCGCGCCAAGTCGGAAATCCCCTGCACTGTCCGGTTGATCTCTTCAGTCACCGCCGACTGCTCTTCCGTCGCCGTAGCCACTTGATGGTTCATGTCGCTAATGTGCTCCACCTGGTCGGTAATTGCACCCAGCGACGCCCCGGTGCGCTGGCTCGATGCCACACCACTGCCAGTCGCCTGCTGCCCCGCCTGCATCGAGCTCACCGCCGAACCCGCGCCCTGCTTCAGGCGCTGGATCATCTGCTGCACTTCGTCGGTGGACAGCTGTGTACGTCTGGCCAACGTACGCACCTCATCGGCCACCACGGCAAACCCGCGCCCCATCTCCCCTGCCCGTGCGGCCTCGATGGCAGCGTTCAACGCCAGCAAATTGGTTTGTTCAGAGATGCTACGGATTACTGCGAGCACTTCATCGATCGAGGCGACTTCATCGGCCAACTGGCTGACGGCATCAGCGGCCTTGCCGATGTCGCCAGACATACCTTCGATCCCCTGAATCGAACGCCGCACTACTTCACGCGCCTGCAAGGCCTCATCCCGTGCCGACTGCGAGGCCTGCGCCGCATCACCAGCATTGCGGGCAATGTCCTGAACAGTCAGGCCCATCTCATGCACGGCGGTAGCGACCATTTCGGTCATCTCCTGCTGCCGCCCGGAACGCTCGGCCGTGTTATCCACCACCTGAGTCACCTGCTCAACCGCCCGATGCAGCCGTTCGGAAGTCTGCAACACCTCGCCGATCAGGCTGCGCTGGCTGTCGAGGAAGCGGTTGAAGCCACGGGCCAGGTCACCCAGTTCGTCCTGGCGTGCATCATCCAGGCGGTGGCTGAGATCACCCGCACCGCTGCCGATCTGCACCAATGCCGCAGTGACGCGACGGATTGGTCGCACCAGACCACGCGCCAGCAGCACCACCAGCAGTAGCGACACCAACGCTACGGCACCACCGATGAGACTGGTCAGCCAGACAGCCTGGTGCATTTGCGCGTAGATTTCCGACTCTGGCACTTCGGCCACCAGGGTCCAGTTGAGGTCGCGCAGGGGCAAGCCAAGCGCCAGGTAGCGTTCGCCGTCGCGGCTGAAACGGCTGCTGCGCAGGCCTTCGCTTCCCGTCATGACGCCCTTGGCTGCGTCCGTGCCAAGCTGCTCGGCAAGCTGGCGCTTGCCACTGAAGGCAGCGTCCGGATGCACCTGGATCAAGCCATCGTTACGCACCAGAAATACTTTGCCGTGTTCGCCGAAGCTGAAGTCGTGAATCAGCTTCGAGAGTTCGGTCATGCGCAGGCCCATGCCGGCCACGCCCACCAATTGGCCTTGCTTTTCTACGCGGTAGTCGATGAACAGCGCCAGCTCGCCGGTCGCACCGTCGATGTCGATGTTGATGAACCGCTCGGCGCCGCTGTCGATGTAACCGTAGAACCATTTGTCCTTGGGGTTGCTGCGGTCAAGGGTGCGGTCCAGGCCATTCTCGTTGTAGTAATGGCCGGTTTCGGTCGAGGCAAACAGCGTGGTGAAGGCTTTGTTGCGCTGCTTGGCGGCGGCCAGGTATTCGATGAATTGCGGGGCCTGGGCGGGGTCTTCGCCAGCAGCCAGCCAGTCGCGCAGCAGGGTGTTGCCGGCAATGTCTGCTGCAGCTACCAGCGGCTGGCCGAGCATGCGCTCGATGTCGTTGCGGATGGCTTCGATGCTGGCCGGCAGCGCAGTGTCGACCAGGTAGCGATCGGTGAGGCGGTTGAGCGCCACGGTGAAAATGATGACCACCACCAGGATGCTGGCCAGCAGGGCGGCGCCCATGCTGGTGATCAATTGCCACTGGATGCTTTTACGCCAGATACGCATGCCCCTACTCCCCGCACATTATTGTTTTGCGAGAAGTGTATACACTTGCGTATCCAGTTAATCCAGTGATCTAGAACAACAACACGAATCCTGTGGGAGCGGGCGCGCCCGCTCCCACAGGGATCTCGGTATCAGGCCGTTATTGCTCGGCAATGGTCCGCACGATGGCGTCCACCGTGGCGTCGATCTGCGCCTGGGTACGTGCCAGGGTTTGCTGGTGTTCTTTCTGCAGTTCAACCTGCTTTGAGCACAGGTTAAGGGCAGCCAGCACCAGCAACTTGTCGCCGATCAGGGTCGGGTACTGACGCTTGGTCTCGTTCAGGGCGGTGTTGAGCATCCGCACCGCCTGGGCCAGGGTTTCTTCCTGGCCTTCGGGCGCCTTGATCGAATAGTCGATGCCGAGAATCGACACGACATTGACCGGCTGCTCGTGCAATCTCATGCGCCGACGCCAGCGCTGGCGCGATCAACCAGGGCCTGCAGGCGGGCAGCGGTGCTGCCGTTTTTCTCTTCCTGCTCCATCAGCGACAGTTGCAGGGTTTCGTTCTCTTCCTTGGCCTGCGCCAATTGCGTGCCGAGGGTAGCGTTCTGCTCGGTGAGTTGAGCGTTTTTCTGCATCAGGTCGCTGACCAGTTGCTCGATTTGATTCAGGGAAGCTTCCAGCATGGGTCTATCTCAGGTTGTTGCGAGGGGCGCACACGATAAAGAAAAGTGCCGCCCATCGCCATTAAATATCAGATTCATAAGGTGTCGAACCCGCAGATTGACAGGGTAACGGCCCCCTTGTTCCGACCTGCGTCAACCGCCGGTCAGGAAAAGGTTAGCCACCTCACAATTTTCACCGGTCGCACTCAAGACTGGCCAGTCACGACCGATAGCCCGGCAAGTCATGTTTTGTCGCACTTTACGCACCTTATTTCCCCTTGCCTGGACCCTCCTCTCCATGTCTCTACGCAACATGAATATCGCCCCGCGCGCGCTGCTGGGCTTCGCGCTGATCGGCCTGCTGATGCTTGGCCTTGGTGTCTTCTCGCTGATACAGATGGGCAACATCCGCCAAGCCGGCGTGGCTATCGAGCAGGTCAGCGTGCCCAGCATCAAGATCCTCGACGAGCTCACCGCGCTGAACCTGCGTATGCGCACCCTCTCCTACCGCCTGCTGCTCAACCGCGAGCCGGACACCCAGCGCGAAACCCTCAACCTGCTGGACCAACGCAACAGCCAGATCGACCGCGCACGCCAGGCCTACCTGCCCATGATCGGCGCCGCCGACGAACAGGCCGCGTTCGACCAGTATGGCCAGTTGCTCAACCAGTACCGCCAGCTGGAGTCGCGCATGCGCACCCTGAGCCAGGCCGACCGCCTGGACGAGCTGCGCGCCCTGCTGAACCGTGATCTGCTGGCCAACTCAGAGCAGATCAACAAGGTCATGGACACCCTGGTGCGCATCAACACGGACCAGACCCGCGCCACCAACGAGAAGGCTGCCAACCAGTATGCTGCGGCCTTCGCCCTGGTGATCGGCCTGCTGGTGGCCGCTACCGTGTTGACCTTCGCCTGTGCCTTCCTGCTGACCCGCAGTATCGTCAAGCCGATCGAAGAGGCGCTCAAGAGCGCCGAACAGGTTGCCGACGGTGACTTGACCCATATCATCCGCGCCGAAGGCACCGACGAAGCCGCCCGCCTGCTACGCGCCATGGCCCGCATGCAAGACAAGCTGCGCGACACCCTGCAGCAGATTGCCGGCTCGGCCACGCAGCTGGCCTCGGCAGCCGAAGAGCTGAATGCCGTCACCGACGAAAGTGCCCGTGGCTTGCAACAGCAGAACAACGAGATTGAACAGGCCGCCACAGCCGTTACTGAAATGACCAGTGCTGTCGAAGAAGTGGCACGCAATGCCGTGAGCACTTCTGAAGCCTCCAGTGAAGCCAGCCGCTCCACCGGCGACGGTCGTGACCTGGTGATGGAGACCGTGGGTGCCATCGAGCGCATGAGCGGTGATGTGCAAGCCACTGCCAAACTGATTACCCACCTGGCCGAACAGTCGCGTGACATCGGCAAGGTACTCGACGTGATCCGTGGCCTGGCAGATCAAACCAACCTGCTGGCACTGAACGCCGCCATCGAGGCAGCGCGAGCCGGTGAGGCGGGCCGTGGTTTTGCCGTGGTGGCGGATGAAGTGCGGGCACTGGCCCACCGTACCCAGCAGTCGACCAGCGAAATCGAGCGGATGATCGGCAGCATCCAGGGCGGTACGGAAGAAGCGGTGGAGTCGATGCGCACCAGCACCGAACGCGCCGAATCCACCCTGAACATCGCCCGGGGCGCGGGCATGGCGCTGGATACCATTGCCGGGGCGGTGGCGCAGATCAACGAGCGTAACCTGGTGATTGCCAGCGCGGCGGAAGAACAGGCGCAGGTGGCACGGGAAGTGGACCGCAACCTGGTGAACATCAATGACCTGTCGGTACAGAGTGCTACCGGGGCGCATCAGACCAGTGCGGCGAGTGCGGAGTTGTCTAGGTTGGCCGTAGACCTCAATGGCTTGGTAGCCCGCTTCCGCACCTGACCTGAAGCATCTGGGGCCGCTTTGCGGCCCATTCGCGGGGCAAGCCCGCTCCCACAGGATCTGCGCTGGTTTAACGGTTACGGTGAGCCTGGACTGCCCTCAGGCTGAGTAGAGAACCTGTGGAAGCGGGCTTGTCCCGCGAATGGGCTGCGAAGCAGCCCCTGCAATCTCGGATCAGTGGATCAGTAATCGATCCGCACATCCCCCTTCGGCACACTGCAGCACGACAGGATATAGCCCTCGGCTTCGTCCTCTTCGGTAATACCGCCGTTGTGCTCCATCTCCACCTCACCGCCCAGCCTGAGCACCTTGCAGGTGCCGCAAATGCCCATGCCGCAGGCTTTCGGGATCATCAAGCCAACCTTGGCCGCCGCCGCATGCACGGTTTCGCCCGGGGCAATGCGAATGCTCTTCTCGCTGCCGATGAACTCAACCAGGTTGAGGTCGGAAACATCCAGCTCCGGTGCATCGGCCGCCTGCTCGGCGTGCTCCACTGCATCGGCCTTGGCCTCGGGTGGGGTCGCACCGAACGATTCCTCGTGGTAGTTCTTCATGTCGAAGCCAACCGCTTCGAGCATACGCTTGACCGCCGTCATGTAAGGCGTCGGGCCGCAGCAGAACACCACGCGGTCCATGTAGTCCGGGGCAATCAGTTCCATCAGGCGCTGGTTCAGGTAACCGCGATACCCCGCCCATGGCTCGCCCAGGCCATGCTTCTCGCAAATGATGTGCAGGCTGAAGTTGGGGATGCGCGAGGCCATCTGCTCCAGCTCGCGGTGGTAGATGATGTCCTTCGGCGAGCGGGCGCTGTGTACGAACACCATGTCGACGTTGGCGTTGGTGTCGTAGAACCAGCGTGCCATCGACATGACCGGGGTAATGCCCACGCCGCCCGAGAGGTACAGCACCTTGCCCGCCGGGAAATCGATGGCATTGAACAGCCCCACCGGGCCATGCACCGGCAGCTCGGCGCCTTCGTGCATGGTGTCGTGCAGGAAGTTGGACACCAGGCCGCCCGGCACACGCTTCACGGTGATCGAGAAGCTGTAGGGCACCGACGGTGAACTGGAGATGGTGTAGGAACGCATCACCGGCTTGCCTTCGATCTCCAGCTCCAGGGTGACGAACTGCCCGGGCTTGAAAAAGAACATGATCGGCTGATCGGCCATGAAGCAGAAGGTGCGCACGTCCCAGGTCTCCTGGATGACCTTGACGCAGCGCACGATGTGGCGGCCGTTGGCCCAGGTCTGGGTGGTGACCGGATTGAGGAAGGTATCGGACATGTTCATCTCCAGCAGCCGACTATTGGGCTTTTTATGGCTTGGATAATGCGCAAGCTTGCGGCTGCGTACATTCCTGCCAGCGACATCGGCGTGCTTATCGCGACCAGCCCCGCGCCACAAGGGTTGGCGCGTCGTAATTCAAATCGGCCATGTCGCCCATGGATACGGTTCGCGGCGGCTTCGGACGCACACTCCACGGCAAATAAACACGCTGTTTCTTGATAAGCAGCCTTGCGGCACCACAACAACGATTAGCCACCTTTTGCCGGCCGCACACGGCCCCGAGGAATACACGATGGACGTCACCGCAAACCTGAGCCTGGGCGATCCACTGGAGCCAGCACGCAAGGCCACCGCCGAGATGCTGCAAACCCGCGAGCGCACCTACTCGCTGCCCCAGCCTTTCTACACCGACGAGCGTCTGTTCCAGATCGACATGCAGGAGATCTTCCAGAAAGAATGGCTGATCGCCGGCATGACTTGCGAAATCCCGGCGAAAGGCAACTACATCACCCTGCAGATCGGCAACAACCCGATCCTGGTGGTGCGTGGCGCCGAAGGCAAGGTGCATGCCTTCCACAACGTCTGCCGCCACCGCGGCTCACGCCTGTGCGTCAGCGACAAAGGCAAGGTGGCCAAGCTGGTGTGCCATTACCACCAGTGGACCTACGAGCTGGACGGCCGCCTGCTGTTCGCCGGCACCGAAATGGGCGCCGACTTCGACATGAAGCAGTACGGCCTGAAGCCGGTGAACGTGAAGGTGGCCGGCGGTTACATCTTCATCAGCCTGGCGGAAAACCCGCCTGCCATCGACGAGTTCCTGGCCACCCTGGAACACTACATGGAACCGTACGACATGGAGAACACCAAGGTGGCGGTGCAAACCACCTTGATGGAAAAGGCCAACTGGAAGCTGGTGCTGGAAAACAACCGCGAGTGCTACCACTGCAGCGGTTCGCACCCGGAGCTGCTGCAAACCCTGCTGGAGTGGGACGACACCAACGACCCGCGCGCCAGCCAGGAATTCAAGGACCACGTGGCCGCCTCGGCCGCCGCCTGGGAAGCCGAGAAAATTCCGTACCTGCACAAGAGCCACGGCCTGCGTAACCGCATCGTGCGCATGCCGCTGCTCAAGGGCACTGTATCGATGACCATGGACGGCAAGCAGGCCTGCCAGAAGCTGATGGGCCGCATCAAGAACCCAGACCTGGGCTCGATGCGCATCCTGCACCTGCCGCACTCGTGGAACCACTGCATGGGCGACCACATGATCGTGTTCACCGTGTGGCCGATCAGCGCCCAGGAAACCATGGTCACCACCAAGTGGCTGGTGCACAAAGACGCCGTGGAAGGTGTGGACTACGACCCAGAGCGCATGCGCAAGGTGTGGGACGCCACCAACGACCAGGACCGCCGTTTGGCGGAAGAGAACCAGCGTGGGATCAACTCCACCGCGTACCAGCCTGGGCCGTACTCGAAGACTTACGAGTTTGGCGTGGTGAACTTCATCGACTGGTACAGCGACCGCGTATTGGCCAACTTGGGCGCAGAGCCTGCCCCATACCTGAAAGAGGTTAAGGCGCAGTAACACGCCCCATCCCGCTGGCACGGCACAGCGCCGTGTCAGCGCCTGATTTCTTCCATAGGTGTCGTAGGGGGTGCACTCGGGGTTTGCCCGGCACCCCAGCTACGCCAAGCGTCCGCAGCTGCGCCATAGGCTGAGCTTATCCGCGCCCCTAATGCCCTTGCGCTTCCCCATAAATATGAAGCCCCTTCAACCACCAACCTTGCCCCGGTAACTTCATAGACCGTTTCCCACGCAACCCTGCCCGCAGACACGCCTGGCCGCCCAATCCCGCGCCATACGGCCTGCGCCGCCTCGGCGTTTGAGGAAAGACCACCGGTAATGTTTCCCACCGCATTACCAAGCCCCAGTCGACGGCCGTTGCTCGTCAGCACATTGCCTATCCACCCTTGCTCAACACCGCTCAACGCAGTGCCTCCCACCCCCATTGCCCCTGTGTAGAAAAAGGCAGTGTTGCCTACCCGTGACCTGAGGCTCGGCGGGCTAAAGAGGGAACGCGAATGTTGGCTTTCCAGGCGATTGACCACGTTTCTGGCTGTTCGCGTAACGGCACCGCCCATGGTGACCGAACTTGAAAGCATGCTAATGCCACTTATCAATTTGCTTAGCCAACTTGCCCCACTTGGGTCTGACCGGTTGACTGGATCGCCATCACAATAGGCATAGGCATTCAGCCCGCCGATGGAAAATGGGCTGAATGAGTCGGGGGATTGGAAGCGCATCAATACCGGGTTGTATGTTCGCCGGCCATTACCCAGGTGGTAGCAACCGGTCAGAGGATCGACAGGCTGCCCGGTAAATGCGAGCGACGCGGCATCGTCCAATCCGCGGGCACCGTAGGGTAGATAAGACCTGGCAACCCCGCCTGCCCGGGTTCGCATGGATGTTTGCAGGGTATGGTGCATGGTAAGGGCCCGACCGTTTGTGATGGCTAACCCTAACAGCTGCAAGCAGCGCTGCGAACTGACAGTAATGACAGGTGCCCGCAACTTATTCACAGGTTGTGAAGAGACCGGTGGAGGATTGGCTTTGCGCCGCTTTGAGCAAAAATCCAGATCATCTGATCAATATTTGATCAAACCGGTAAAGGCCTTGGCCCCAAAGGCCTGCAGGCTACTCCGTACACGTTGTCCACAGAGACACCAACAGAGTTTGTGAGCAAAACGCAGCCATGCAGCGTTCGTTCTGTGGATAAGCGATTCAAGATCTTGATAATCGTGGATCAGAAGACATTCGCGCCAATTTGATCGTTTTTTAGCCAATCCCTCACAAGCCATGATCTGCGCGGCTTTCAGGTAGTGCCGAACAGATTATCCACAGACCCGCTAACAGCGATTGTGGGCAAAAGCAGACAGAGTGACGCGAATCTGTAGCTGAGGAGCCACATCAGCGCTGATCACTTTATGATCAAAACTCTGTAACGCCCGCTATATAAGGCCCACAGCCATGCGCCAACACTTTATCCACACCTTGGCGAACAGATTCCGTGGGCAAAACGGAGGGGTACCTGATATTTCTGCCAGTTTCGTCAAATACCGCAATGTGATGGGGTAATGGTTACTACTTTGTCATTATCCAGGAGTGACTTATGCACAGCCGCCAGGAGGGCACTGTGAAGTGGTTCGATGAAGGGCGGGGGATTGGGGTTATCAGCGCCGAAGGTCAAACCCGGGAATACCTGGTTCTACGCTGCGCAGCGGTGAATGTGGCGTTGTCGAGGGGGATGCGGGTGTCATTCAATCCTGTGACCGAGGTATTGGGCTACTGGGCGTTCAATGTGGCCTGGGGACGTCATTAGCCTGTCAGGGCCAATCGCCGGCAAGCCAGCTCCCACAGGTATTCCACTAAACCCGAAGGCAGTGGTGATCCTGTGGGAGCTGGCTTGCCGGCGATGAGGCCAGTAAAGGCTAAAGGCTTTAGCGCAGCACACCTTCTTCTACCAACAGCTTGAGGATCGCCTCGGCGCCTTCCTGCGGTGAAACATCCTTCAGCACCTTGCCACCGCCGCCACTGGCCTTGGCCGTCGCCGCTTTCATCCGGTCCGCACCGCTCTTGGCCTTGATCACCTTCAGGCGCTTGGGGCGAGGACGGGCCGGTTGCAACTCGGCATCGGCCAGCAGGTCGTCCTCGACGATGGCCACATTACGCGCCGCCAGCACACCCCGGCGTGCAGGCCCAAAGGCACTCTGCCGTGGCTTGGGCGCTGCGTTATCCACAGTCGCCAGCAACGGCAGGCGCACTTTCAGCCGACGCCGCTGACCACGCGGCAACGCTTGCAGCACCTGGGCCGTGCCGTTGTCGATCGACTCCACCTCGGCCAACCCCACGATCAACGGCCAGCCGAGCTTTTCCGCCAGCAGAAACGGCAGCATGCCCGACCCCTCTCCGGTCTCGGCCTGGCTGCCGGTCAATACCAGCTGTGCCCCGGCATCGCGCAGGTAGTCCCCCAGCACGCCCAGTACATCGGCGCCAGCCGGCTGCTCCAGCACGTCCAGGTGGTCCAGGCCCATGCCCAGGTAGGCGCGCAATGCCTCTTCACGCGGGTCGCCGGCGTGCACCACCTGCAAGTTTTCCCCAGCCAGCTGCAAACCCAGCTCCACCGCGCGGGCATCCTGCTCGGCGCGGCGGGCGCGGCCAGAGCTTGGGTGGGCACCGATGGATACCAGGCTGATCACTTTCGTACTCATGCTCGTGCCCTTATGCCGCGTCGCGCTGGCCGCCGCTGCGGAAGTTGTCCACAGCCTCGATCAGTGCCTTGAGAATCGCCGAGCTGTCGCCAATCACCGACAGGTCGGCCCGTTTGATCATGTCGCAGCCAGGGTCCATGTTGATCGCCACCACCTTGTCGCAGGCGCCAATGCCCTGCAGGTGCTGGATCGCGCCCGAGATACCCACAGCCACGTAGACCCGTGCGGTCACCCAGGTACCGGTAGCACCCACCTGGCGGTTGCGCGGCATGAAGCCGTCGTCCACCGCCACCCGCGAGGCGCCTTCGGTGGCGCCCAAGGCAGCGGTAGCCTTGTGGTACAGGTCCCAGTCCTTGACCCCGTTACCGCCCGAGACGATGAACTCAGCCTCGGCCATGGCAATGGTGGCCGGGTCCACGGCCACCGAGCCGAGGTCTTCGATACGCGACAGGCTGCGCGCCACGCTTGTGGACAACTCCACCGGCAGCGCTTCGTGACGGGTTTCGCTGACCGGCTCGGCGCACTCGGCCGCCGCCAGGATCAGGCGTGGTACGGCGCGTTGCAGGTCTTGCTGGCCGGCACCGGCGCGGCCGATGCACTGTCCGTCCTTGACCTGCCACACCCGCGTTGCCGGGCGCTCGCCCAGCGCTGCGCCCAGGCGCCGGCCCAGCTCGCCGCCACCGGTGCGGCTATCGGGCAGCAGCCAGTGGCGCGGGGTGAACTGGTTATCCACAGCCCGCAAGCCCTGCACCAGTTGCTCTGGCGCATAACCCTCGAAGGCCTCGCCTTCGATGACCAGCAGGCGGTCGACGCCGGCTGTGGAAAAGTTGCTTTCCTTGTGTTCGTTGAACACCACCGCCAATACCGCACCATCGCTGCCAGCCAGGCTGTGGGCCAGGCCAAGCAGGTCGCGGTCGTGGCTACTGAGGCGGCCACCGACCATGTCGGGCACCACGGCAATGTAGAACGCCGGCGCCGGCACCTGGTGCAACGGCAACTTGACCTCTGCCGCCGCCGTACGCCGACCGCCCACACCGGTGCCCTGCTGGGCGCCGCTGCGATCAATGCGCTTGATGCCGGCCGGGCCGATGAAGCCTGCGGCAATCGCATGGGGGTTCTTGCGGATGAGGCCGTTGGGCCCCATCCAGCTGGTCTGTTGCGTCTGCATGGCCGCATGCAGCGGGTGCAGACGGTTACGGGCGATCCACTCGGCGCGAGGGTCGCGGCGGATAATGTCGCTCATCAGTGCACCTCCGCAGGTTCACGTTTGGCCGCTTGCGGCTTTGGGGCGGCGGGCGATTCCTCTTCGATCAGCACGTCGGCCACCAGCTCGGCCAGGTCCTTGATCTGTGGGCGCGGTTCGACCACACCTTCGAGCATGGCGGTACATTGCGGGCAACCCACGGCCACCAGCTCGGCCTCGGTTTCGCGAATGTCGTCCATGCGCATGTCGGGGATACGCTGCTTGCCCGGGATGTCAGTGATCGGCGCACCGCCACCACCGCCGCAGCAACGGGAACGGAAGCCCGAGCGCTCCATCTCGCGGACCTCGATCCCCAACGCCTTCAACACTGCACGCGGGGCTTCGTACTCACCGTTGTAGCGACCCAGGTAGCACGGGTCGTGGTAGGTGACACTACCGCCCTTGTGCTGACCGAGGTTGAGCTTGTTGGCCGCGATCAGTTCGGCGATGTAGGTGCTGTGGTGCTGCACCTGGTACTCGCCGCCCAGTGCGCCGTACTCGTTCTTCAGCACATGGAAGCTGTGCGGGTCGCAGGTGACGATGCGCTGGAACTTGTACTTGGCCAGGGTCTGGATATTGCGTTTGGCCAGTTGCTGGAAGGTCGCTTCATCGCCCAGGCGACGGGCCACGTCGCCGCTGTCGCGCTCTTCCAGGCCGAGCACGGCAAAGTCCACGCCCGAGGCCTTCAGCACTTTGACGAACGAACGCAGGGTGCGCTGGTTGCGCATGTCGAAGGCACCATCACCGACCCAGAACAGCACTTCGGTGGTTTTCACCTCGGACAACAGCTGCAGGTTCAGGTCAGCAGCCCAGTTCATGCGCCCGCCAGGGGCGAAGCCGCCAGGGTTGTCGGTGGCGATCAGGTTGTCCAGCACCTCGGCGCCCTTGTTCGGGGTGGCGCCCTTTTCCAGAGTGAGGTGGCGGCGCATGTCGACGATGGCATCGACGTGCTCGATCATCATCGGGCATTCCTCGACGCAGGCACGGCAGGTGGTGCACGACCACAGCGTTTCGGCATCGACCAGGCCATTGACGATCGGCTGGTGCGGGTGACCACCGTGCTCACCGATCGGCTTGCCCGGGTACGGGCTGCCAGCGAACTGCGCGTCGGTACCACCGGCCAGGCCGATGACCATGTCCTGGATGAGCTTTTTCGGGTTCAGCGGCTGGCCAGCGGCAAAGGCCGGGCACATGGCCTCACATTTACCGCACTGCACGCAGGCATCGAAGCCCAGCAGCTGGTTCCAGGTGAAGTCCGCCGGTTTTTCCACGCCCAGCGGCGCGTTCGGGTCTTCCAGGTCCAGCGGCTTGAGGCCGGTGGAGCGGCCACCCCCGAAACGTTCGGCGCGGCGGTGCCAGGCCAGGTGCAGGGCACCGGCGAAGGCGTGTTTCATCGGGCCGCCCCAGGTCATGCCGAAGAACAGCTCCGACACGCCCCACAGCACGCCCAGGCCAAGGATGCCGACCATCACCCAGCCACCGGTGTTGGCGGGCAGGATGCCAGCGACCGGCAAGGTGGCGATGAAGAAGCTTACGGCGAACGCCATCAGGCTCTTCGGCAGGCGCATCCACGGCCCTTTGGACAGGCGCGAAGGCGGGTTGAGGCGGCGCTTGAAGACAAAGATGGCGCCGCTGAACATGATCACGGTGGCCACCAGCAACGCGTAGCCGAGGATTTTGCTTTGCAGGCCAAAGCCATGCACCAGGATCGCCAGCACGGCCGACAACACGAAGCCGCCCGCAGTGGCCACGTGGGTCTTGGACATGTACTTGTCGCGCTCGACCACGTGGTGCAAGTCCACCAGGTAGCGGCGCGGCATGGCCAGCAGGCCACCGATCAGGTTGACCTTGGACGGCCGGCCTCGCCGCCACATGCGCACCCGGCGCAGGGCGCCGAGCACTGCCAGGCCAAGGGCAGCGAACAGCAGGATGGGTAGAAGGGTGTTCAACATGGGAGGCTCCCACA
>NZ_BBIS01000034.1 GCF_000730605.1 Pseudomonas monteilii NBRC 103158 = DSM 14164
TCTGATAGGCACAGCAAATCGCACTACAAACACTTCGTCATAAATAACTTTAAACTTATTTTTTCGACGAAAAGTAATACATTAAGACACCAATATGCACCTTAATTACGATTCCCCCACTCCTTAAAATGACCTCCAGCCATCTCCTATACTCAGGCTCCGCCACCCGCGCAGCCCCTCTGGCAAGGTCACTTCATGAACAAGAAAAACCGCCACCCCGCCGACGGCAAAAAGCCCATCACCATCTTCGGCCCGGACTTCCCCTTCGCTTTCGATGACTGGCTGGAGCACCCCGCAGGCCTGGGCAGTATTCCGGCTGAGCGCCAGGGTGAAGAAGTGGCCATCGTGGGTGCCGGTATTGCCGGCCTGGTGGCGGCCTACGAGCTGATGAAGCTAGGCCTAAAGCCGGTGGTGTACGAGGCCTCCAAGCTGGGCGGCCGGCTGCGTTCGCAAGCCTTCAATGGCACCGACGGGATCATCGCCGAGCTGGGCGGCATGCGCTTCCCGGTGTCGTCCACTGCCTTCTACCACTACGTGGACAAGCTGGGCCTGGAAACCAAGCCTTTCCCCAACCCGCTGACCCCGGCCTCGGGCAGCACCGTGATCGACCTTGAAGGCCAGACCTACTACGCCGAAAAAACCACCGACTTGCCCAAGCTGTTCCACGAAGTGGCCGACGCCTGGGCCGATGCGCTGGAAAGCGGTGCCCAGTTCGCCGACATCCAGCAAGCCATCCGCGATCGGGATGTACCGCGCCTTAAAGCGCTGTGGAACAAGCTGGTCCCACTGTGGGACGACCGCACGTTCTACGACTTCGTCGCCACCTCACGTTCGTTCGCCAAACTGAGCTTCCAGCACCGCGAAGTGTTCGGCCAGGTTGGCTTCGGCACCGGTGGCTGGGACTCGGACTTCCCTAACTCGATGCTGGAAATTTTCCGCGTGGTGATGACCAACTGCGACGACCACCAACACCTGGTCGTCGGCGGTGTGGAGCAGGTGCCGCAAGGGATCTGGCGCCATGTGCCGGAGCGCTGTGCCCACTGGCCGGAGGGCACAAGCCTGAGCGGCCTGCATGGCGGTGCACCGCGTACCGGGGTCAAGCGCATCGCCCGCGCTGCTGACGGCCGCCTGGCGGTTACCGACAACTGGGGCGACACCCGCCACTACGGCGCCGTGCTCGCCACCTGCCAGACCTGGCTGCTGACCACCCAGATCGACTGCGAGGAATCGCTGTTCTCGCAAAAGATGTGGATGGCCCTGGACCGCACCCGCTACATGCAGTCATCGAAGACGTTCGTCATGGTCGACCGGCCATTCTGGAAGGACAAGGACCCGGAAACCGGTCGTGACCTGATGAGCATGACCCTCACTGACCGCCTCACCCGCGGTACCTACCTGTTCGACAACGGCGACGACAAGCCGGGGGTGATCTGCCTGTCCTATGCGTGGATGAGCGATGCGCTGAAAATGCTGCCGCATCCGGTGGAAAAGCGCGTGCAGCTGGCCCTGGATGCGCTGAAGAAGATCTACCCGAAAACCGATATCGCCGGGCACATCATCGGCGATCCGATCACCATTTCGTGGGAGGCTGATCCGCACTTCCTGGGCGCCTTCAAGGGCGCACTGCCGGGTCATTACCGCTACAACCAGCGCATGTACGCACACTTCATGCAGCAGGACATGCCCGCCGAGCAGCGCGGCATGTTCATCGCCGGTGACGATGTATCGTGGACACCCGCCTGGGTGGAGGGCGCAGTGCAAACATCGCTGAATGCGGTGTGGGGTATCATGAACCACTTCGGTGGCCACACCCACCCGGACAACCCAGGCCCAGGCGATGTGTTCGATGAAATCGGCCCTATCGCCCTGGCAGACTGAATCAAGGAGGCGTCATGCGCATCGCTTTGTTCCAGGGCGCACCCAAGCCACTGGATGTGCCCGGCAACTTGCAACGGCTGCGCCATCAGGCGCAGTTGGCAGCCGAGCGCGGCGCACAGCTCCTGGTGTGCCCGGAGATGTTCCTGACCGGCTACAACATCGGCCTGCCCCGGGTCGAGCGCCTGGCCGAAGCTGACGATGGCCCGGCGGCCATGGAGGTAGCGGAAATCGCCCAGGCGCACCGCATTGCCCTTGTCTATGGCTATCCGGAGCGGGCGGACGATGGCGCGATCTACAACAGCGTGCAGTTGATCGATGCCCATGGCCGCAGCCTGTGCAACTACCGCAAGACCCACCTGTTTGGCGAACTGGACCGTTCGATGTTCAGCGCAGGCCCGGACCACTTTCCGGTGGTAGAGCTTGAAGGCTGGAAAGTCGGCCTGCTGATCTGCTACGACATCGAGTTCCCGGAAAACGCCCGACGCCTGGCGCTGGCGGGTGCCGAGCTGATCCTGGTGCCGACGGCGAACATGGCGCCGTATGACTTCATCTGCCAGGTGACCGTAAGGGCACGGGCGCAGGAGAACCAGTGCTACCTGGTGTATGCCAATTATTGCGGCGCGGAAGACGAGATCCAGTATTGCGGGCAAAGCAGCATCATCGGCCCGGATGGTAGTTTGCTGGCCATGGGCGGGCGGGATGAATGCCTGTTGCTGGCCGAGCTGGAACATGAGCAGGTTGTGCAGGGGCGGGAGGCATTCCCGTACCTGAACGATTTGCGTCAGGAACTGCACATGCGTAAAGGCTGATGGCCCTTTCGCGGGCAAGCCCGCGAAAGGGCCGGGCCTGCAAACAAATGGGTTAGCATGGACAGCAGCAACCGGAGCCCCCATGCCTGACGCCATCCGCCACCTCACCCTCGCCAACGGCCTGCAGCTCACCCTGCGCCACGCCCCGCGCCTGAAACGTTCGGCCGCCGCACTGCGGGTGCATGCGGGCAGCCACGACGCACCGGGCAAATGGCCGGGCCTGGCCCACTTCCTCGAACACCTGTTCTTCCTCGGCACCCCACGCTTTGCGCTGGACGACGGCCTGATGCGTTACGTGCAGACCCTGGGCGGCCAGGTCAACGCCAGCACCCGGGAACGCACCACCGACTTTTTCTTCGAAGTCCCGCCCAATGCGTTGGCCGGGGGCCTTGAGCGCCTGTGCCAGATGCTGGCCGAACCGGATCTGGGCATCGAGCGCCAACGCCGCGAGCGTGAAGTGATCCACGCCGAGTTCATTGCCTGGTCACGCAACCCGCAGGCCCAGCAGCAATTCGCCTTGTTGCAGTCGGTGTCGCAAGGCCATCCGCTGGGCGCATTTCATGCCGGCAACCGGTATACCCTGGCCCTGCAGGCCCCTGCCTTTCAGCAAGCACTTACGGGCTTCCACCAACGCTTCTACCAGGGCGGCCAGATCGTCTTGAGCCTTTGCGGGCCGCAGCCACTGGATGAGCTGGAGCAATTTGGCCGGCAGCATGCGACGCTGTTCGCCACAGGCAAGCATGTGCCGCAAATCGAACCGCCGCCATTGTCGGCAACGACTACACCACTGGCCTTCACTCACGAGAACCTCCCGGCAGCTGCCGAGCAAGCGCTGGAGCTGCTGATCGCCTGCCTCGGCGACAGCCGCCCGGGTACCTGGCTGGGTGCACTTCGCGAGCGTGGCTGGCTGCAACGTTTCAAGGCCGAAACATTGTATGCCTTTGCCGGCCAGCTGCTGTGGCACCTCGACCTCAAGCTCAGCGCCGACGCCTGCCCAGACGAAGCCAGCGCCCTGTTACACGGCTGGTTCAGCTTCATCCGCCAGGCCGACCTTGAGCTGTTGAACCGCGAATTCGGCCTGTTGCAGCACAGCCGCGAACGCAGCGCCAGTGCACTTGAACTGGCCCGGCGTGACAGCACGGGGCAGCCGTTTGCCCAGTTGGATGCGCACGGTTTGCAGGCCCTTCAAGCCGTGCTGCAAGGCCTGCCATGCAACGTGTATGGCCAATGGCACATGCCCTTGGTCGACCCCTTGCTGATGGCTGATCTGCCCCAGGCCAATGCCATACCGCTACCGGCAGCGCTGAGGGTCAGTGAGCATCTCCCTGGTGCCCGCCAATACGCAGCGCTCTACCTGCGCTGGCACGTACCCTCACCGTTGCGCCAACGTTTGCAGGGTGTGCTCGAACAGGCCCTGGCGCCACTGCAGGAGCGTTGTGAACGCGCCTCGGTACAACTGCAATTCACGGCTGCCGGGGAATACTGGCAGTTGCGCTGCGCCGGGCTACCGGCAGCGGTGCTGCGGGCAGTGACGCAGGCCTTGGCGTTGATCGTCACCCCCCCGGCCAGATGCTGGTTGCCTTGCACAACGCCACCAGTTGCACTGATCCCCATCAGGGCCTTGCTCAAGCAACTGCCCGACGCGGTGCTCGGCACCCCGCCCCCAACTGGCCCTGCCTGCACGCTGGAGCAGCAGCAACTCGACAAGCTGTGGCAGCACACACGCTGGCACGGCCTGGCCGCAGGCTTCGACGATTCAGCCCTGAACGCCCTGAGCACTGCGCTGCAGCACTGCCCGGGGCACGGCTCGCTGCCAAGCCCGTTGCCCACTTGGGCCAACCGCCGTTGGCAGCATGCCGAAGTACCGGGCAGCGAACACGCCATGCTGCTGTTCTGCCCGCTACCTGCCGCCAGCGAAGCCAGCGGCCGCCTGCTCGCGCAACTGCTGCAAGGGCCGGTTTACCAGCGGCTACGGGTGGAGCTGCAACTCGGCTATGCGGTATTCAGTACCTTTCGTCAGATAGAGGGGGTCGGCGGCCTGCTGTTCGGGGTGCAATCGCCTCATACCCAGCAGGCACAGATCCTCGACCACCTGCTCACGCTACTCAACAAGGGTGTCACCCTTGACCCAGGCACCCAACAAGCCCTGGCCAGTCAATTCGATGAACCGGCCATGGCCAACGCCGATGTCGCCGAATGGGCGTGGCAGACACACCTGGCTACACAACCCGGCAGGCTGGATACGTTGCGCAGGGCTATTCTGAACACGCGGCAGACGGATCTGGACCACCTGCTGGGTAACCTGCTCGATGCGGACGCCTCCTGGTTGTGTTTGGCCAACGCTGCCGCGCCAACCCCTACGTGGAAGTGATCCAGGCCCGTGATTGTTACGCAAAATGCAACGGCACTTTTCGAATAATTAACCTTCCAGTACAAATTTTTCTTGTAAGATAGCGCAATCCCAGTTCCGGGAACCGCCTTTGCACGGTGGTACCCAAGTAGTAACTGAGCAACCCCAAACCCATCCGGAAGGAGTAATCCCATGTGGACCAAACCTGCATACACTGATCTGCGTATCGGCTTCGAAGTCACCATGTACTTCGCTAACCGCTAAGCCCGGCTTAGGGTTCCACGCCTCGGCCTGCCGGGGCGTTTTCGTTTTTCCGATCCGGTTTTCTGCATAGAGAGTGGCCATGTACATCCAGGTTCTCGGCTCCGCCGCCGGTGGCGGGTTCCCGCAGTGGAACTGCAACTGCATCAACTGCAAGGGTTTTCGTGACGGCACCCTGCGGGCCACCGCGCGCACCCAGTCGTCCATCGCCCTGTCCGACGACGGCGTACACTGGGTGCTGTGCAATGCCTCGCCCGACATCCGCGCCCAGCTCCAGGCCTTCGCGCCGATGCAGCCAGCCCGGGCCCTGCGCGACACCGGCATCAACGCCATCGTGCTGCTGGACAGCCAGATCGACCACACCACCGGCCTGCTCAGCCTGCGTGAAGGCTGCCCGCACCAGGTGTGGTGCACCGACATGGTCCACCAGGACCTCACCACCGGCTTCCCGTTGTTCAACATGCTCAGCCACTGGAACGGTGGCCTGCAGTGGAACCGCATCGAGCTGGAAGGTAGCTTCGTTATCGAGGCCTGCCCAAACCTCAAGTTCACCCCATTCCCCCTGCGCAGCGCCGCACCGCCTTATTCGCCGCACCGCTTCGACCCGCACCCGGGCGACAACCTGGGCCTGCTGGTCGAAGACACCCGCACCGGCGGCAAGCTGTTCTACGCCCCAGGCCTGGGCCAGGTGGACGACAAGCTGCTGGCGATGATGCATGGCGCCGACTGCCTGCTGGTCGACGGCACGCTGTGGGAAGACGACGAAATGAAACGCCGTGGCGTGGGTACTCGCACGGGCCGCGAAATGGGCCACCTGGCGCAGAACGGTCCGGGCGGCATGCTCGAAGTGCTGGACGCTTTCCCGCGTCAGCGCAAAGTGCTTATCCACATCAACAACACAAACCCGATCCTCGATGAAGACTCCCCGGAGCGCGCCGAAGTCCAGCGCCGCGGTGTGGAAGTTGCCTTCGACGGAATGAGCATTGAGTTGTAAGGAGCCCTGATGAGCGACGCATTGCCAATGTCCCCTGCCGAATTCGAGCAGGCCCTGCGCGCCAAGGGCGCCTATTACCACATTCATCACCCGTACCACGTGGCGATGTACCAGGGCCGCGCCACCCGTGAGCAGATCCAGGGTTGGGTAGCCAACCGCTTCTATTACCAGGTCAACATCCCGATGAAGGATGCCGCGATCCTGGCCAACTGCCCGGACCGCGAAGTACGTCGCGAGTGGATCCAGCGCCTGCTCGACCACGACGGCGCGCCCGGCGAGGACGGCGGCATCGAAGCCTGGTTGCGCCTGGGCCAGGCTGTCGGCCTGGACCCGGACCAGCTGCGTTCGCAAGAGCTGGTACTGCCCGGCGTACGTTTTGCCGTCGATGCCTATGTCAACTTCGCCCGCCGCGCCAGCTGGCAGGAAGCGGCCAGCAGCTCGCTGACCGAGTTGTTCGCCCCGCAAATCCACCAGTCGCGCCTGGACAGCTGGCCACAGCACTACCCGTGGATCGACCCGGCCGGCTACGAATACTTCCGCACCCGCCTGGGCCAGGCTCGTCGTGACGTAGAGCACGGCCTGGCGATTACCCTGCAGCACTACACCACCCGCGCGGGCCAGGAGCGTATGCTGGAGATCCTGCAGTTCAAGCTGGATATCCTCTGGAGCATGCTCGACGCCATGAGCATGGCCTACGAGCTGAACCGCCCGCCCTATCATTCCGTCACCCAGGAACGGGTGTGGCACAAGGGGATCACCCTATGAGTTTCGACCGCAATCAGGTGCCGAACTGGCGCCCCGGCTACCGCTTCCAGTACGAACCGGCGCAGAAAGGCCATGTGCTGCTGTACCCCGAAGGCATGATCAAGCTCAACGACAGCGCCAGCCTGATTGGCGGCTTGATCGACGGCCAACGTGACGTGGCCGCCATCATCAGCGAACTCGAACAGCAATTCCCCGATGTCCCGGAAGTGGCCGACGACATCGAGCAGTTCATGGAGGTGGCCCGTGCCGAACACTGGATCGTCCTCGCCTGAGTTGCCGCCCACGCCCCAGGTCGGCCTGCCGCTGTGGCTGCTGGCCGAGCTCACCTACCGCTGCCCGCTACAATGCCCTTACTGCTCCAACCCGCTGGACTTTGCCGCCCAGGGCCAGGAGCTGAGCACCGAGCAGTGGTTCAAGGTCATGGCCGAGGCGCGGGAGATGGGCGCGGCGCAAATCGGCTTTTCCGGCGGTGAACCGCTGGTGCGCCAGGACCTGGCCGAACTGATCGGCGAAGCCCGCCGGCTGGGTTACTACACCAACCTGATCACTTCGGGCATTGGCCTGACCGAAGCGCGTATCGCTGACTTCAAGAAGGCCGGCCTGGACCATATCCAGATCAGCTTCCAGGCCAGCGACGAGCAGGTGAACAACCTGCTGGCCGGTTCGAAGAAGGCCTTTGCGCAAAAGCTGGAGATGGCCCGCGCCGTGAAGGCCCACGGCTACCCGATGGTGCTCAACTTCGTTACCCATCGGCACAACATCGACAAGATCGACCGCATCATCGAGCTGTGCATCGCCCTGGAAGCAGACTTCGTCGAGCTTGCCACCTGCCAGTTCTACGGTTGGGCGCACCTCAACCGCCTGGGCCTGCTGCCGACCCGTGCGCAGCTTGAGCGGGCCGAGCGCATCACCAACGAATACCGGGACAAGCTCAAGGCCGAGGGCAACCCGTGCAAGCTGATCTTCGTCACCCCGGACTACTACGAAGAGCGTCCCAAGGCCTGTATGAATGGCTGGGGCAACCTGTTCCTCACCATTACCCCGGACGGCACCGCGCTGCCCTGCCACGGCGCCCGCCAGCTGCCGGTGCAGTTCCCCAATGTACGCGACCACGACCTGCACCATATCTGGTATGAGTCGTTTGGCTTCAACCGCTTCCGTGGTTACGAGTGGATGCGCGAACCGTGCCGCTCCTGTGACGAAAAAGAAAAGGACTTCGGCGGCTGTCGCTGCCAGGCCTTCATGCTGACCGGCGATGCCAGCAACGCCGACCCGGTGTGTGCCAAGTCGGCCGACCACCGCATCATCCTCAAGGCCCGCGAGGAGGCGGAAAGCGCCCAGCTCGCCATTGAACAAATGACCTTCCGCAATGAACGAAACTCCCGTGTCATCGCCCGTGGCTGAATTCAGCGCGGCCCAGGCCGTTGCCGCCGGCACCGACTTCGCCGAACTCAAAGCCAGTGCCGACGGGCTGTTCTGGATCGAGTTTCGCCCGGCCGATGGTGCTTGCCGTATCTGGCACTGGCTGTACCACCAGGCCCGCTGCCTGACGCCGGATGGCTTCAGCGTGCGCAGCCGGGTCTACGAGTACGGCGGTGGTAGCTTCTGCCTGGGTGGCGACGGGCTGGTGTTCGTCAACGAAAAGGACCAGCAGGTCTACACCCAGCCGCTGGACGATTCGCAACCGCGTGCGCTGACCCAGGATGCCAGCTGCCGCTACGGCGATGTGCAGTGGCACGATGGCCAGGTGCTGGCCGTCGAGGAACGCCATGCCGAGCAGGTGGAGCATCGGCTTGTCGCGTTGAGTGAGAGCGACCGGGTGGTGCTCGCCGAGGGCGCCGATTTTTACGCCTCACCCACAGTGAGTGCAGATGGCATGCGCCTGGCATGGATCGAATGGGACCGGCCGGCACAGCCCTGGACTATCACCCGATTGATGTGCCGCGCACGCGACAGCAGTGGCCACTGGGGCCCCGTGCAATGCGTGGCAAGCGATGATGAATCGCTGCAACAACCGCGTTTCGATGCCGAAGGCCGGCTCTACGGCCTGTCCGACCGCAATGGCTTCTGGCAGCCCTGGGGCGAGGTCGATGGCCACTGGCAGGCGTTGCCTGCCGAGACTGCGGACCATGCTGCTGCGCCCTGGCAATTGGGTACCTGTACCTGGTTGGCACTGGGGCCGCAAAGCTATCTGGCGAGTTGGTTCAAAGACGGCTTCGGGCAACTGGGGCTGCGTAACACCGATGGACGCATGGAGCGTTTCGCCAGTGGCTACACGCGCTTTCGCAGCCTGGCCATGGACAGCGATCACCTTTATGCCATTGCCGCCTCGCCCATCAGCCCGCCTGCAGTGATTGCCATCGACCGCAGTAACCACGAAGTACGTGTGCTTGCCGGGGGGGCCGAGATACTGCCGGCAGGGCAAATCAGCCTTCCGCAGTCGATTCACTATGGCAGTGACGGCGAGCGGGCCCACGGATTCTTCTACCCGGCAGCGCACTCGCAAGGCGCCACGCCGCTGGTGGTGTTCATCCACGGCGGGCCGACCTCGGCCTGTTATCCGGTGCTCGAGCCTCGCATCCAGTACTGGACCCAGCGCGGCTTTGCCGTGGCCGACCTGAACTACCGGGGCAGCACCGGCTATGGCCGGGAATACCGCCAGGCATTGCACCTGCGCTGGGGCGAAAGCGATGTGGCCGATGCCTGTGCGGCGGTCGAGTACCTGGCGGCTCAGGGCCTGGTCGACAAACGTAAGGCGTTCATCCGTGGCGGCAGCGCAGGTGGCTACACCACTCTCTGTGCCTTGGCCTTCCACGACGTGTTCCGCGCCGGTGCCAGCCTGTACGGGGTCAGCGACCCGGTTGCCCTGGGCCGGGCCACGCACAAGTTTGAGGGCGATTATCTGGACTGGCTGATCGGCGATCCGCAACAGGATGCCGAGCGCTACCGCCAGCGCACGCCGCTGCTGCATGCGGGGCAGATCAAGGTGCCGGTGATTTTCTTCCAGGGTGAGCTGGACGCGGTGGTGGTGCCGGAACAGACGCGGTCGATGCTGGCGGCGTTGCAGGCTAACGGGATCGAGGCTGAGGGGCACTTCTATGCGGGGGAACGGCATGGGTTCCGCAAGGCAGAGAACCTGGCGCATGCGTTGGAAGAAGAGTGGAAGTTCTATTGCCGGGTGTTGAAAGGTTGAACTTCCGGGGCCGCTTGGCGGCCCCGGAAAACCTCACCGTTTGGCGATGATGTACACCGCATGCACGATCCCCGGAATGTAGCCCAGCAAGGTCAGCAGAATATTCAGCCAGAACGCCCCGCCAAACCCCACCTGCAAGAACACGCCCAGCGGCGGCAGGATGATGGCGATGATGATGCGAATAAAGTCCATGCGAGTCTCTCCTGAAGGGGTTATCTCACAGACTAGCCGCTCTACGCAGAGGTTCCACAGGCAAAAAAAAACGCCCCGGGCCGAATGAAACAGGCCAGGGGCGATGCGCAGGAACGCCAGACGGTTCGTTGAATTCTCAGTGTTGCTACACAGTCAGGCCGGCACTTCGCGGCGGGCCTGCTGCTGGGCATGAAGGCGGGCAAAAGCGCGTGCCAGGCGCAGCAGCATTTCGTCGATGTTGCCCTTGCTCACGGTCAGCGCAGGTGAAAAGCGCACCACATCCGCTTGTGGCGCGTTGAGCAGCAGGCCTTCGTGCAGCGCGGCAGCCACCAGTTCACGGGCCAGGTTTTCTTTGAGTTGCAGCGCCCACAGCAGGCCTTGCCCACGCACTTCGCCCTGGCCATAGCGCCCGGCCAGCCGGCTCAGGCCTTCACGCAGGTGACGGCCGTTGTCCTGCACATGCGTGAAAAAGCCAGGCTCCAGCACGGTGTCCAGCACTGCCAGGCCGGCGGCGCACATCAGCGCATTGCCGTGGTGGCTGCCTTCCAGTTCGCCAGGCTCGGCGCAGCACGCCGTGCCCCGAGCCAGCAAGGCGGCCAGTGGCACCCCACCGCCCAAGCCCTTGCCCAGGGTAATGATGTCGGCACGCACGCCGTAGGTTTCCTCGGCCAGCAGCGCACCACAGCGGCCAATACCGGTCTGCACCTCATCGAGGATCAGCAGGATGCCCAGTTCGCGGCAGAGCGTTTCCACACCCTTGAGGTATTCCTGGGTTGCCGGAATCACGCCCGCCTCGCCCTGGATCGGCTCCAGCATGATCGCCACGGTGCGTGAATCCACCTCGGCGTGCAGTGCCGCCAGGTCATTGAACGGCACCTTGCTGAACCCCGGCAGCCCAGGCTCGCAGCGGTTGCATGGCAGCGGGTCGGACGCCGACAGCGCACCCAGGCTGCGGCCGTGACAGGCCTGGCTGGCCGTGATGATGTGATAGGCGCCGTTGCGGTGCAGCTGGCCCCACTTGCGCGCCAGCTTGATCGCGCCTTCGCAGGCCTCGGCACCACTGTTGAGCAGGTAGGCCTGGTCGCTGCCAGTGCTCTGACACAAGCGGTTCACCAACCCCAGCAAGCCACGACTATGGAAGCCCGAGCCCGGGTTGATCAACGCCTGGGCCTGGTTACCCAGCGCTTTCACCAGCACACTCGGGCTGTGGCCCAGGCTGTTGACCGCGCCGCCTTGGGTGAAGTCCAGGTAGGCATGCCCTTCACTGTCCCACAACCAGGAGCCTTGACCGCGCACGAACACCTGCGCTGCGCGCTCGGCGCTGGGCATCAGGCGATCACGCGACAGCTCATCGGCTTGCGGCACGATCACCGGCGCACGCTTGGGCTCGGCGGCAGCGACAGGGGCCGAGCGGCGCAGGTTGAACAGGTTCATCAGGGCTCCAACCAATCACGGTAAGGGGCGGCAACGGTGCGGTCTTGGTGCCGCCACTCGATATTTTGCCTTGCCTATCAAAAGTGTTTTTCATCCGGGGTAACAATCGAACGATTCATCGCTGTAACCCGCTGGAATACGGCGATAGACTAGGCTTCGCGAGGGTTTTCGACCATTTCGTTTTTCCAGCAATTTCGATAAGTGTTACTTATGGATTTCCGCCAACTGCGTTATTTCGTCGCGGTGTATGAAGAAGGCCACGTGGGCCGCGCTGCAGAACGCCTGTCGCTGTCCCAGCCGGCTCTCTCCCAGCAGATCCGGCAACTGGAGCACAGCCTTGATTTGAGCCTGTTCGAGCGCAGCAACAAGCGCCTGTTGCCCACCTTGGCTGCCCATACCCTGTACAACCATGCCTTGCCCTTGCTTGACGGCCTACAGCGCGCCCACGAAGCCATGCGCAACTTCAAGGGCCAGTCGTTACGCACCCTGGCCATCGGCGTGCTGCAGACCGTACGACCGAGCCTGGTGCCACAGCTGCTCGAACGGCTACGCAAGGCACAGCCGCACCTTGTCGTGCAGATCTACGAGTTGTCGGGGCTGGAGATCGAACGGCGCCTGCTCAATGGCAGCCTGGACATCGGCATCAGCTACCTGCCACCGCGCCAGCCCGGGTTACATGGCCTGCTGCTGTATGAAGACGAGCTGCAACTGGTCATCCCCGATACTCACCCGCTAAAGGACTTCAAGAAGGTGTCTATCCGCCAGGCTGCCGAATTGCCCATGCTGATGCTGGGCGAAGAATTCCAGATCCGTCAGATCTGGCAGGCGCAACTGGCCAGCCAGGGCCGTCGACCGCAGGTTCAGGCAGAGATGAACAACATGGCGGGGATTCTCGACAGCCTGGCGCACACGGCGCTGGCAACCATCCTGCCCGGGCGGGCCAAGGAGGCCGCCGAAGATGATCAGGGGCTGTTGTGGAAGCCATTGAGCGAGCCACGGGTGCCGCTGAAGGTTGGCCTGGTGTTCCGCGATGCCCAGCACCAGCAGGCCTCTGTGGAGCTACTGCGCACGCTGCTGGAAGAAGAGACGGATGCCCGCCTGTTGGGCGCATCACCGCTGGATGTGCTGGCCTGAAAAAACACGCACACAAAGAAAACCCCGCCGAAGCGGGGTTTTCCAGACTGTTTCCCTGTGACATCCGTATCGCCCCGCCATCCTGGCAGGTGGTCCTTCGTCGTCTTCCTTGATCTGTCCTTTGCGCTTCCTGCGCAACGTCCATGTGTTAAAGATTAACCGTGGATCCAATCTGAGAACAGTGGCGAAAAGTCACCACGTCGTGTAGGAAAAAGCTTACAAAGGGGATTCATTCCCAGACATACCGAAAATCGGGGCCGCCGAGCGGCCCCTAAATACGTCAGAACTGCTCGGCATCCAGCAGGTACAGCGATTCACTGCCCGCCTTCACCGACGCCACCAGCGAATCCACCCGTGGCAGCAACCGCGCAAAGTAGAACCGCGCCGTACCCAGCTTGCCCAAGTAGAACGCCTCGTCGCCCTCACCCGCCTTGGCCGCCCGTGCCATCAGTGCCCACATATAGCCGTAGGCCACATAACCAAACGCATGCAGGTACTCGACCGAAGCCGCGCCGATTTCATTCGGGTTGCCCTTGGCCTTTTCCAGCACCCACTCAGTCAGCCCGTCGAGCTGGTCGAGGCTGGCCGCCAACGGCTTGGCAAATTCGTCCAGCTCGCCACCTGCGCTGGCAGTGAACTGGCGGATCTCGTCGGAGAACAACCGGTAGTACGCGCCACCGCTGGCCACCACCTTGCGCCCCATCAGGTCGAGGGCCTGGATGCCGTTGGTGCCTTCGTAGATCTGTGTGATGCGCACATCACGCACCAACTGCTCCTGCCCCCATTCGCGAATGTAGCCATGCCCGCCGAACACCTGCTGGCCATGCACCGCGCACTCCAGCCCCAGGTCGGTGAGGAAGGCCTTGGCCACCGGCGTGAGCAGCGCCACCAGCTCTTCGCTGCGTTTGCGCACACTGGCATCTTCGCTGTACTTGGCACTGTCCAGTTGCATGGCTACGTAGGTGGAGAAGGCGCGGCCGCCCTCGATCAGCGCTTTCATGGTCAGCAGCATGCGGCGCACGTCCGGGTGGACGATGATCGGGTCGGCGGCCTTGTCCTTGGCCTGCGGGCCAGTCGGGGCACGGCTCTGCAGGCGGTCGCGGGCGTATTCCACGGCGTTCTGGTAGGAGCGCTCGGCCGAGGCCAGGCCCTGGATACCAACACCCAGGCGCTCGTAGTTCATCATGGTGAACATGGCCGCCAGGCCCTTGTTCGGCTCACCGACGATATAGCCGACTGCTTCGTCGAAGTTCATCACACAGGTAGCCGAGGCCTGGATGCCCATCTTGTGTTCGATCGAACCGCAAGTGGCCGGGTTGCGTGCACCGAGGCTGCCATCTTCGTTGACCAGCAACTTGGGCACCAGGAACAGCGAAATGCCCTTCGGCCCCGCCGGTGCGTCCGGCAGCTTGGCCAGCACCAGGTGGATGATGTTCTCGGTCAGGTCGTGCTCGCCACCGGTGATGAAGATCTTGGTACCGCTGACCTTGTAGCTACCATCGGCCTGAGGCTCGGCCTTGGTACGGATGATGCCCAGGTCGGTACCGGCGTGCGGCTCGGTCAGGCACATGGAACCGGCCCATACGCCGGCATACATGTTCGGCAGGTACTTTTCCTTCAGCGCTTCACTGGCGTGGGCATTGATCGAAAGGCAGGCACCGGCGGTCAGCATCGGGTACAAGCCAAAGGCCAGGCTGGAGGCGTTGACCATTTCCTCGACCTGGGCCGAGATGGCCTTGGGCATGCCCATGCCGCCGAACAGCGGGTCGCCGCCCACGCCGACCCAACCGCCTTCGGCGTAGGTGTTGTAGGCCTCGATGAAACCGGCGGGGGTGCGCACTGCGCCGTTGTCCCAGTGGCAACCTTCTTCATCTGCGGCGCGGCTGAGCGGCGCGATGGACTTGGCGGTGACCTTGCCGGCTTCCTCCAGCACGGCCAGAGCGGTGTCGGCATCGACAACGTCAGCCAGCCCGGGCAACTGCGCCCACTGCTCAGCCACGTTGAAGACTTCATTCAGTACGAAGCGCATGTCGCGCAGGGGCGCTTTATAGTCAGCCATGACAACCTCTCACTAGTCGGGTCGGGGCGGTCTCGGGGAACCGCGACACAGGGGTTACTGGCAGTGTAACCGAACAACTTTTACGAGACATAGGGTCATCAACTGACCATACAGTATTGCATGGTCACGCCGTGCGTACAGCTCCGCGCTGCGATTGTTGCCCATGCACCATGACACAATTACGCCCCGCGCCTTTGGCGCTATAAAGCGCCTGGTCGGCGGATTTCAGCACCGCCTCGGGGTTGCGATGATCGGCCTGGCGCTCGGCCACGCCGATACTGATGGTGACCGACACCGTGCCGCCACTGCTGCCCGCCCGGCGCTGGCGCCCGGCCGTATCGTCCTGCGGGCGGTTGTGCTGATCGCGCAGGTGCATCACATAGTTGGCGATTACCTCACGCACCGCTTCCACGTGGGGCACGCACTCCTCGGCTGTCTTGCCCGCGAACACCAGAGCGAACTCCTCGCCGCCATATCGGTAGGCCCGGCCGCCGCCGGTCACCTTGGACAAACGGCTGGCCACCAGGCGCAACACCTGGTCACCCACGTCGTGGCCATGGGTATCGTTGAATTTCTTGAAGTGGTCCACGTCGGTCATGGCGATCACATAGTTGCGCCCCAGGCGCTGCATGCGCTCGTTCAGCGCACGGCGCCCCGGCAGACCGGTCAGCTCGTCGCGGAAGGCCATCTGGTAGGCCTCGTGCGCTACCGCTGCGGCGATCATCAACATCACTTGGCTGCACATGATGTTAAGGGTGAACGGCAGGATGAACGTTTGCGGCAGCATCCAGAAAATGCCCAGCAGGCCGGTCAACTGCGCAGCATGCAGCGGCCTGGGGGCACGCAGGTATTGCACTACCAGCAGGATGAACACAACGAGGAACAGTGGGTAAACCATCTGGATCAGGCTCATCCACTGGCCATGCAAGGCTGGCCAGCGGATTTCCGCCAACCAGCTCAACAGGGCTTCGGGGTAGCTTTGTTCGAGGGCCACCGCCACGCTGCCCACGGCAAACAGCACAGCGCCGCGGGCAACCAGGTCCTGCAGCAAGTGGGTACGTTCCTGCCAGGCGCCATACAAGCCGAACAGCGCGGGCAGCAACAGGCACACCAGGTGGAAGATCACCGCCGCGTCCTCGCGCACGCGGCCATGGTCACGGTAGAAGTCGGTCTGGGTGTCGAGCAGAAAGTAGGCGATGTACACCGTAAGCATCAGGAACAGCTCACGTTGCCGGCGGTACACGGCGCAGTAGGCGCCGCCCAGCAGCAGAACCAAAGTAGGCAAGACATTGAACAGCGATGTGAAAAAGACGCTGAGGTCTCTCACATAGGCTGCGGCGAGCCCTGCCAGCAACAAGAACAGCGAAGGCAGGAAGTGGCTTGCGCGAACAGCATTAAGACGAAACAAGGGTAATCTCCAACCCGGCAGATCAATAGTGGCATTGTGCCCTTAGTTCATCGGCAGTGCACATGAACAGTTGAATTTGCCGTTGGGTCAATTGGCCCCAGATGCGAAAAACCCGCCTGCCGGTGAGGGCAGGCGGGTTCCGTGTACAGCGGTAGGATCAGTACGACAGGCCGAAGTTTTCTTCGTCCATCGCCATCAGGTTGTTGGCACCCGACAGCATGGTCGCCACATGGGTACGGGTGCGCGGCAGGATGCGCTGGAAGTAGAAACGCGCCGTTTGCAGCTTGGCGGTGTAGAACGCCTCTTCGCTGGTGCCGGCTGCCAGTTTTTCGGCCGCCAGGCGGGCGATGTCGGCCCAGAAGTAGGCCAGGCAGGCATAGCCGGAATACATCAGGTAATCGACCGAGGCCGCACCCACCTCTTCGCGGTCCTTCATGGCGGCCATGCCCACTTTCATGGTCAGCTCGCCCCACTCTTTGTTGATTGCCGCCAGCGGCTCGACGAACTCCTTGACCGCTTCGTTACCTTCCTGCGCCTGGCAGAACTTGTGCACGATCTTGGTGAAGCCCTTCAGTGCTTCGCCCTGGGTCATCAGCACTTTACGGCCGAGCAGGTCCAGCGCCTGAATGCCGGTGGTGCCTTCGTACAGCATGGAGATACGGCTGTCGCGTACGTTCTGCTCCATGCCCCACTCGGCGATGAAGCCGTGGCCGCCGTAGATCTGCACGCCATGGTTGGCGGCCTCGAAGCCGACTTCGGTCATGAACGCCTTGGCAATCGGGGTCAGGAACGCCAGCAGGGCATCGGCCTTCTTGCGCTCTTCTTCGTCCTGGCTGTACTTGACGATGTCCACCTGCTTGGCCGTGAAGTACACCATCGCGCGGTTGCCTTCGGCGAAGGCCTTCATGGTCAGCAGCATGCGGCGCACGTCCGGATGGACGATGATCGGGTCAGCAGCCTTGTCAGGCGCTTTCGGGCCAGTCAGGGAACGCATCTGCAGGCGCTCACGGGCGTACTTCAGGCCACCCTGGAACGCCACTTCGGCGTGGGCCAGGCCTTGCAGCGCGGTCCCCAGGCGAGCGGTGTTCATGAAGGTGAACATGCAGTTCAGGCCTTTGTTGGCCGGGCCGATCAGGTAACCGGTGGCCGCATCGAAGTTCATCACGCAGGTAGCGTTACCGTGGATGCCCATTTTGTGTTCGATGGAGCCGCAGCTCACGCCGTTGCGCTCACCCACACCGCCCTCGGCGTTAGGCAGGAACTTCGGCACGATGAACAGCGAAATACCCTTGGTACCAGCCGGTGCGTCCGGCAGGCGGGCCAGGACGATATGGACGATATTGTCGGCCATGTCATGTTCACCGGCCGAAATGAAGATCTTGGTACCCGACACCTTGTAGCTGCCGTCAGCCTGTGGCTCGGCCTTGGTGCGCAGCATGCCCAGGTCGGTGCCGCAGTGTGGCTCGGTCAGGCACATGGTGCCGGTCCACTCGCCGGACACCAGCTTGGTCAGGTAAGTGTGCTGCTGCTCGGGGGTGCCGTGCGCAGAGATGGTGTTCATCGCACCATGGGACAGGCCTGGGTACATGCCCCACGACCAGTTCGAACCACCGACCATTTCACTCAGGGCCAGGCCCAGCGACTCTGGCAGGCCCTGGCCGCCGTGCTCGACGTCATGGGCCAGGCTCGGCCAGCCGCCTTCGACGAACTGTTGGTAGGCTGCCTTGAAGCCTGTCGGGGTTTTAACGCCCGATTCGCTCCAGGTGCAGCCTTCCTGGTCACCCACACGGTTCAGCGGCGACAGCACCTGCTCACAGAACTTCGCGCCTTCTTCGAGGATCGCGTCGACCATGTCAGGCGTGGCGTCCTGGCAGCCCGGCAGGCTCTGATAGTGCGCCTCATAGCCAAGCAGCTCGTCGCGAACGAAGCGGATATCACGCAAGGGGGCTTTGTAATCAGGCATTGCGATGAACCTCTGAGTCAGTTCTGTGGGGTGACCAGCTCTTGGCGGCCGTCTTATCAAACAGTTGTTTGAAACTTACGTTTAGCACCGCGTTCTGTCAAGGATGGACTATGGTGCCATTTACGCCACGAAAAATGGCAAATATGCCACGACACGACAAAAGCCCTTGTGGGAGCGGGTTTACCCGCGAATAGGCCCGCCCAGAAAATGATCTTGTCTGGGCTGACGCATTCGCGGGTAAACCCGCTCCCACAGGGGTTGGTGATAATGCTGACGAGTGCGCCGAGAATCAGGCGTAAGTGTCGATAATCCGGCCGAGCATTTCGTCGGATGCCTTGGCCACCTTTGCGCCAAGCTCGACTTCGATTTTGCCCAGGGCCATCTGCACGGTGCTGGTGGCCAGGTCCATCTGCTGGCTGCGGTCGACCGCGCGCAAACGCTCAGCCTGAAAATCGCTGGACTGGCTGGTGGCGGTACGTTCGGCGGTGGTGTTGGCGATCTGGCCGGCGGCCTGATCGACGCGGTTCTGGCCGGTCTGGATTGCGCTCAGGCCCGCGTAGTAGGCGGAGCTACCGGTGATTTCCATGTCAGGACTCCATTGACGCTGGATGACGAACAGGTTCAATTAAAGCAGGCCTGCCGTAAAAAGGCCCGTTTAAATCCCTAATGGCCCGATGCCATCTGATAGGCCTTGGGTATTCCTGCCCGCGAAACGGCCAGGCCAGGAAACCACTAATCCAGAAGATCCAGTTGCAGGTGTTCAGCCACCATATCGGCACTGGCCTGCTTCAGTTTAGGTACCCGCCCAAGGCAAGGCGCCGGCAGGCGCTCGGCAAGGCTGGCGAGGTTTTCTTCCAGCCGCGAAGTACGCGGCTCGATGATGTTCGCCACCCACCCGGCCAACTGCAGCCCGTCACGCTCGATCGCCTCGGCGCTAAGCAAGGCATGGCTGATACAACCCAAGCGAACGCCCACAACCAGTATCACTGGCAATTTAAGGGCAACGGCAAGGTCCGAAAGGTTCTCCAACCCCGACAACGGCACACGCCAGCCACCCGCACCTTCAACCAACGTGAAATCGGCATTTTGTTGCAGCACATTGCGCATCGCTGCCAACAGCGCCGGCACGGCCAGCGTCACCCCCGCCTCGCGCGCCGCGACATGCGGGGCAATCGCCGGCTCGAAGGCGAACGGGTTGACCTGCTCATACGGCAACTTGATCGTACTTTCATCGATCAGCGCCAGGGCATCACTATTGCGCAACCCTTTCGGCGTCATCGTGCAGCCCGAGGCCACCGGCTTGGCGCCCAGCGTGCTCATGCCCTGCAACCGCGCCGCATGCAACAGCCCGGCGGCGATGGTGGTCTTGCCGACATCGGTATCGGTACCGGCGATGAAATAGGCCTGGCTCATCGTGCTCCCCTTACGCGTGTGGCTTGCGCAACACACCATAGACCACTTGATAGGTGGCTGGCAGCCCCGCAGGCTGGCGAAATGCCTCATAGGCGTGCAACAGGCCCTGCATGCGCGCCCGACCGGTAAGCCCGGAAGGTCGCCCGGGGTTCAGGTTGTGTGCCCCCAACGCCTTGAGTTCATGGGTCAGGCTTCGTACATCCGGGTAGTGCAGCACGTGCGGGCAACGCTGCAATTCAAGCGGTTCCAACCCGCTGCCAGCACACAGGCGTTGATAATCCTCAAAACGGCGGAAGCGGTTCACATGCACCAGGCCATCCACTGCCTGCCAACTGGCTCGCAGTTCGTCGAGGGTGCCCACGCACAGGCTACTGAAGGCCAACACACCACCAGGACGCAACACACGCGACGCCTCTGCCAGCACGCTGGCGAACTGGTCGCACCACTGCACGGCCAGGCTGGAAAACACCAGGTCGACACTGCCGTCACGCAGCGGCAAACGCTCGGCATCACCTGCCACGTGATACTGCGCCCCACCCTGTTCATGACGGGCATGGCGCAGCATGCCTTCGGCGATATCCACCGCCACGCCGCTGGCCAGGGTAAAACGCTGCGCCAGGATACGGCTGAAATGGCCCGTGCCGCTGCCCAGGTCCAGCCAGCGCGACGGCTGCAGGCCAGTCGGCAACTGCTCAAGCAGGCTTAAACCTACAGCGCGCTGCAAGGCCGCCACGCTGTCGTAGCTGGCGGCAGCCCGGGAGAACGAAGCGGCCACCTGGCGTTTATCGGGCAGCGCGCCGGGTAAAGTCGGACGGGAAAGGTCAGTCATCGCCACTCTCATGCAGGAAACTCTTGATGCCCGCCGCCAGCTCCTGCGGGTACTCCAGCAGGAATGCGTGGGAACTGTCTTCGACCAGGCCCACTTCCACATCGGGCAACAACTCGCTCAACGCTTTTGCCGCCTCTGCCGGCACCAGTGCATCGCTACCGGCAAACAGGTGCAACTGCGGGCCGGCATAGGCCTGCAGGGCTTCACGGGTATCAAGCTTGGCCAGCACTTCAAGGCCTGTGGCCAGGTACAGCGGGTCGGTATCCGGCACGCCGACACCCAGTTGCCGCAGCAACGTGCGCGGTTGCTGGGCGCCATCGCTGCACAGCGTGCGGAAGCGCTTGAGCGTGACCTGGGTATGGCTGCGGCAGCCATCGAGGAAGGTGCCGAAGGTGTCTTCGGCCATGCCATGGGGCCAGTCCGGGCGGGCCACGAAGCTGGGGTTGCTGGCCAAGGTCAGTAGGCCACAGCAGTGGTCACCGCGCTTGTGTGCCAAGGCGCTGGCCAGCATGCCGCCCAGCGACCAGCCGCCCAGCCACACGTCGTTCGGCAGCTTGCGATCCAGGTGGTCGACCCAGGCCTGAACATCGCTGTCGGCCAATTCCGGCAAGGGCATCAACTCCACCTGCAGGCGGGCGTCCTGGGCGCGCAGGCTGGCTGCCAGCGGATGCAGGGAAGCAGTGCCCAGGCTCCAGCCGGGCAGCAGTACAAGGCGATTACGCATCAGCGTTCTCCAACTGTGGATAACACTCGGCCAATGCATTCAACAATAGCTGCACCTGCGCTTCGCTGTGCGCGGCGCTCAGGGTCACCCGCAGGCGCGCACTGCCTGCCGGCACGGTGGGTGGGCGGATGGCCGTCACCAGCAAGCCGCGCTCGCGCAGCATGCGCGACAGGCGCAGGGCCTGTGCGCTGTCGCCGATGACGATGGGCTGGATCGGCGTTGGGCTGTCCATCAGTTGCAGCCCGATCTGCTGCGCGCCTTCGCGGAACTGGCGAATCAACGCAGTCAGATGCTCACGCCGCCAAGTCTCGCGGCGCAGCAACTCCAGGCTCTTGAGCGTGGCACAGGCAAGTGCCGGTGGCTGGCTGGTGGTGTAGATGTAGGGGCGGGCGAATTGCACCAGCGCCTCGATCAGCTCTTCGCTGCCGGCAACAAAGGCACCGGCAGTACCGCAGGCCTTACCCAGCGTGCCTATCAGTACCGGCACGTCCTCCACGCCCAGGCCAAAGTGCTCGACGATACCGCCACCCTGCGTACCCAAGATACCCAGACCATGGGCATCGTCGACCATGAGCCAGGCACCACGCGCCCGGGCGACATCGGCCAGTGCCGGCAAGTCGGCCAGGTCGCCGTCCATGCTGAACACGCCATCGGTCACCACCAGGGTATTGCCGACGGCCTTGTCCAGGCGGCTGGCCAGGCTGGCCGGTTCGTTGTGCAGGTAGCGGTTGAAGCGGGCGCCACTGAGCAACCCGCCATCCAACAAGGACGCGTGATTCAAGCGGTCCTGCAGCACGGTATCGCCCTGCCCCACCAATGCGGTGATAGCACCCAGGTTGGCCATGTAGCCGGTGGAGAACAGCAGCGCACGCGGGCGCCCGGTCAGTTCGGCCAACGCCTCTTCAACCTGATGGTGCGGCGTGCTGTGGCCGACCACCAGGTGCGAAGCGCCACCGCCCACACCCCAGCGCTCGGCGCCGGTCTGCCAGGCGGCGATCACTTCAGGGTGGTTGGCCAGGCCCAGGTAGTCATTGCTGCAGAAGGCCAGCAAGCGCTGCCCGTCGACCACCACTTCCGGCCCCTGCGGGCTTTCCAGCAGTGGCCGCTGCCGATACAGGTCTGCGGCGCGCCGTTCGGCCAGGCGCGCCGCCAGGTCGAAGGCCATGTCAGGCCGATGCAGCGTTGTAGAACATCTCGCTGCTGCGCTGTTCGACCAACGCCTGCTCGATGGCCGCCTGGTGCACTTCGTCGGCGTGCTCTTCACGCGCTTCGGGCTTGATACCCAGGCGCGCGAACAGCTGCATGTCCTTGTCGGCCTGCGGGTTGGCGGTGGTCAGCAGTTTTTCGCCGTAGAAGATCGAGTTGGCGCCAGCCATGAAGGCCAAGGCCTGCATCTGCTCGTTCATTTGCTCGCGGCCGGCGGACAGGCGCACGTGCGACTTGGGCATCAGCAAGCGGGCCACGGCCAGCATGCGGATGAAGTCGAACGGGTCCACATCCTCTTCCTCGGCCAGCGGCGTGCCGGCCACCTTGACCAGCATGTTGATCGGCACCGACTCCGGGTGCTCGGGCAGGTTGGCCAACTGGATCAGCAGGCCCGCGCGGTCGTCCAGCGACTCCCCCATGCCCAGGATGCCGCCAGAGCAGATCTTCATGCCGGCATCACGCACGTAGGCCAGGGTTTGCAGGCGCTCGCTGTAGGTGCGGGTGGTGATGATGCTGCCGTAGAACTCCGGCGAGGTGTCGAGGTTGTGGTTGTAGTAGTCCAGGCCCGCCTGGGCCAAGGCCACGGTTTGCTCTTGGTCGAGTTTGCCGAGGGTCATGCAGGTTTCCAGGCCCATGGCCTTCACGCCTTTGACCATCTCCAGCACATAGGGCATGTCTTTGGCCGACGGGTGCTTCCACGCCGCGCCCATGCAGAAACGGGTGGAGCCGATGGCTTTGGCGCGCGCGGCCTCTTCCAGCACCTTCTGCACTTCCATCAGCTTCTGTTTTTCCAGCCCGGTGTTGTAGTGGCCGGACTGCGGACAATATTTGCAGTCTTCCGGGCAGGCGCCGGTCTTGATCGACAGCAGGGTCGAAACCTGCACGCGGTTCGGGTCGAAATGCGCCCGGTGCACGGTCTGCGCCTGGAACAGCAGGTCATTGAACGGTTGCTGGAACAGCGCCTTGACCTCGGCCAGGGACCAGTCGTGACGTGTTGTTGCAGTTGTGCTGGCGCTCATCGGCGTTTCCTTGTTTAGGCTGTAGCTGGCGCCGGGACAGGAAAGCCCGCCAGCGCATCACGGATAGCTCGCATACTCATGGAAGGCCTATGAACTGTCAACCATACTGGAAAACACTGGTTTACAAGTGCTCATTTATTAATCAATCGTGTTTATTGTGTGATGAACCTGCCGAGCAGGCCTACCCCCTGTGTATTGCCTGCGAGCAGGAATTACCTTGGCTAGGCGATCATTGTCTGCGCTGCGCCCTGCCGCTGCCCATGGCGGGCCTGACCTGCGCCCAGTGCTGTCGCCACCTGCCGGCCTTCGAACAGGTGTTTGCGCTTTGGCAATTCGGCTTTCCGGTTGATACGCTGGTCAGCCGCTTCAAGCACAACCGGCAGTGGCCCTTGGGGCGGTTGATGGCTGAATTGCTGGGGCATGGGCTGCTGCACCGCTTTGCCGAAGGGTTAGCCCGCCCTGACCTGCTGTTGCCCGTTCCCTTGGCCAGGCGTCGACTGCGCGAACGAGGGTTCAACCAGGCGGGGATGCTTGGGCGTTGGTTGTCTTCGCAACTTGGGCTGGTTTGCGACGAGCGGTTATTGGTGCGCATGCGCGAGACGCCTGCACAACAACAGCTGGACGCCAAGGCACGGCAGCGCAATTTACGTCAGGCGTTTGCGGTCACGGGCGATTTGACAGGCAAGCATGTCGCCATTGTCGATGATGTGGTAACCACCAGTGCCACCGTGCAGACCATTGCCGAAGTGCTGCGCAAAGCCGGCGCGCAGCGTGTGGATGTGTATTGCCTGGCGCGCACGCCCAAGCCGGGGTATGCATGACACTGCACAGTCCTACACAATCTACCTTCAGGCCCTTCATCTACAACGACTCAATGCTCATGCCGCTGCCTACTTTGCTTACCCAGCACATCGCCCGCCGCCCCCAGCGCATTGCGCTGCTGCAGCACATTGCCGAGCAAGGCTCGATCACCCGCGCCGCCAAGGCTGCGAGCATCAGCTACAAGGCAGCCTGGGATGCCATTGATGAGCTCAACAACCTGGCCAGCCAGCCCTTGGTGGAGCGCAGCACCGGTGGCCGTGGCGGTGGCGGTGCGCGTTTGTCGCCGGAGGGCGAGCGGGTGCTGCGCCTGTATCAGCGGCTGCAGGCCTTGCAGGCGCAAATCCTTGAAGCCGCCGAAGAGTCCAGCGACCTCGACCTGCTCGGGCGCCTGATGCTGCGCACCAGTGCGCGTAACCAGCTGCAAGGCCAGGTCAGCGGCCTGCGCCGTGAAGGCCGGTATGACCGTGTCAGCCTGGCATTGGGCGGTGGGCTGGAAATTGATGCGCTGATCACGCACGACAGTACCGCGCGGCTGGAGCTGACGTTGGGGACGATGGTGGTGGCGTTGCTCAAGGCGGGGTGGGTACGGTTACTGGCGGAAGGGGAAGAGGCTGAGGCAGGGAGCAATTGCCTGCGGGCGACGGTTGAGGAAGTGCTGACAGATGTTGATGGGCCCAGTGAAGTCAGACTGGCGCTGGGTAATGGGCAGACATTGTGTGCCATTGCGCAAGCGGATTGGCTGGCGGGGCAGCAGGTGGTGGATGGCAGTGCGGTGCGGGTGCAGTTTCATCCCTCTTATGTGTTGATCGGAGTTCCTGCGTAGCCTGGCCGCGCTGTGCGCGGTTCGCGGGTTCAACCGCGAAGAGGCCGCCACAGGTATAACGCTGTACCATGGGACCTATGCCGCTTATCCCCCGGAGCCTCCATGTCCCACCCCTTCGACACCCTCACCCCCGACCTGGTCCTGGACGCCGTGGAAAGCATCGGCTTTCTCAGCGATGCACGGGTGCTGGCACTGAACAGCTACGAAAACCGCGTCTATCAGGTGGGCATCGAGGACGCGCAGCCGCTGATCGCCAAGTTCTACCGCCCGGGCCGCTGGAGCGATGCGGCCATCCTCGAAGAACACAGTTTCACTGCCGAACTGGCTGACTGCGAAGTGCCGGTGGTTGCCCCCCTGCAGCACGATGGCCGCACTTTGTTCGAACACCAGGGTTTCCGTTTCACCCTGTTCCCCCGCCGCGGTGGTCACGCCCCGGAGCCGGGCAACCTCGACCAGCTGTATCGCCTGGGCCAACTGCTCGGCCGCCTGCACGCCGTAGGCGCCAGCAAACCGTTCGAACACCGTGAGGCATTGGCAGTGGACAACTTTGGCCACGCCTCGCTCAACACCTTGCTGGCAGGCGATTTTGTCCCGCGCGAGTTGCTGCCAGCGTTCGAATCCGTGGCCCGCGACGTGCTCAAGCGGGTTGAGGAGATCTACGCCCGCACGCCCCACCAACTCATCCGCCTGCACGGCGACCTTCACCCCGGCAACCTGATGCACCGCGACGAGGTGTACCACGTGGTCGACCTGGACGACTGCCGCATGGGCCCGGCCGTGCAGGACCTGTGGATGATGCTGGCCGGCAGCCGCGAAGAGCGCCTGGGGCAGTTGGCCGAGCTGATCGACGGCTACAACGAGTTCCACGACTTCGACCCGCGCGAACTGGCCCTGATCGAACCCCTGCGCGCCCTGCGCCAGCTGCA
This sequence comes from Pseudomonas monteilii NBRC 103158 = DSM 14164, assembly GCF_000730605.1. Classification (GTDB taxonomy): domain Bacteria; phylum Pseudomonadota; class Gammaproteobacteria; order Pseudomonadales; family Pseudomonadaceae; genus Aquipseudomonas; species Aquipseudomonas monteilii. Next base: position 26,203 of record NZ_BBIS01000034.1, read on the forward strand.
CTACAGCGCCTGGCTGGCACGGCGTTGGGACGACCCGGCGTTCCCGCCTAGCTTCCCGTGGTTCGGCCAGCCCCGCTACTGGGGCGACCAGATTCTCGCCCTGCGCGAACAAATGGCGGCACTGGATGAAGCACCGCTGAAATTGTTCTAGAAGCACGCCCGCCTCTGTCTACAATAGGCGTCGCTTTATTTAGCTACCTAAGCAAGGATTCTGCATGCACGCCGCAAACCCGCGTCGCGGGTACCTACTGGGCCTCAGTGCCTACATCATCTGGGGCCTGTTCCCCCTGTACTTCAAGGCGATCCAGAGCGTCCCGGCGGTGGAGATCATTGTCCACCGGGTACTCTGGTCGGCATTGTTCGGCTCGCTGCTGCTACTGGTGTGGAAGCACCCCGGCTGGTGGCGCGAACTGCGTGACAACCCGCGCCGGCTGGGCATCCTGGCCCTGAGCGGTGCGCTGATCGCCGGTAACTGGCTGACGTACGTGTGGTCGGTGAACAACGGCCGCATGCTCGAAGCCAGCCTGGGCTACTACATCAACCCGCTGATCAATGTGTTGTTGGGCATGCTGATTCTTGGCGAACGCCTGCGCCGCCTGCAGTGGCTGGCGGTGGGCATGGCCGCTGTGGGCGTGGCGCAGCAGGTGTGGCAAGTGGGTAGCCTGCCCTGGGTGTCACTGGTACTGGCGCTGAGCTTCGGCTTCTATGGGCTGATTCGCAAACAAGCGCCAGTGGCGGCATTGCCGGGCCTGGTAGTGGAAACCTGGATGCTGGTGCCACTGGCCCTTGGCTGGCTGCTGCTGCACCCGGCGGCGATGAGTGCCCAAGCGGCGTTTTATACCAGCAGCGAGGCGCTGTGGCTGATGGCTGCCGGGCCGGTGACGCTGATACCGTTGGTGTGCTTCAACGCTGCGGCGCGGCACCTGCCGTATACCACGCTGGGCTTCCTGCAATACCTGGCACCCACACTGGTGTTGCTGCAAGCAGTGCTGCTGTTTGATGAGCACCTGTCGTCGAGCAACCTGGTGGCGTTCATGTTCATCTGGGCGGGTTTGGCCATTTACAGCGTCGATGCCTGGCTGAGTTTGCGCAAGCGCAGCTGATCAAAAAACGATCAAATCTCTGCAAGCCAGGTGATGCGTGGCCTGCAGAGACATCTCCAAAGGTTATCCACACCCTGGTCCCCGTGCTTTGTGCACAAGGTGCTGATTTTTGGGTGTTTTTTGAGCAAAGCTGGGTAAGGCACGCGCCGCCTGGGCTGGAGAGGGGAACCCCCCAGGTTATCCACAGGGCCTTCCCCGTGATATCGGGATAACCGCAAGGGCCAGTCTCGAATCAATCCTCGGCCCGCAAGTGCAACTCCACCATCAAGTCATCCGCCAGGCTCTCCAGCTTTTGCTGCAGCACATCCAGCGGCAAGGTCAACGGCAGCGCCAGCAGCGCATCGGCATGAAACAGCGGCTCGCTGCTCATCGGTGCAGGCCCCACCTCTGTGGAAAACCGCTCGACGTTCACCTGCAACTCGGCCAGCAAACGAGTAATGTCGCGCACGATCCCTGGCCGGTCGTTACCCACCAGCTCCATGGCAATCGGTCTCCATGTGCAAGAGGGCTCAATCCCGCTCTCGGCAATCAGCACCCGAATGCCATAACTGGCCAACCCCTGCAGCGACGCCACCAGCTCATCGTAGTTTTCAGCCGGCACCGCCACCCGCAGGATGCCGGCAAACTGCCCGGCCATACGCGACATGCGGCTTTCCAGCCAGTTGCCACTGTGGTCGGCGATGCATTGGGCAATACGTTCGACCTGGCCGGCCTTGTCAGGGGCAATTACCGTCAGTACAAGATGATCCACAAGCCCTTCCTCGTGTCGGACCGCGCCGGGCGGCAGAAAATCGGGGGATCGACTCAGTATAGGCAAGGCGCGGCAACCTGCCGCAGGGCAATCCGCACAACCAATCGTGTACTGTTTCAAGATTTATCTGGAACAATCCACCTGTTTTTTGCGAACATACCCACTCCCAGCGTGACCATACGCGACCAACGGGTCGCATAACGGCGCTTTTAGTCTGATTTTGCCCCGCCTACTGCTTCATGTAGTATCCCGTGGCGCGGACTACAAAACGTCGTTTGGATGTCTGCCAAGGCGCCTGTGAAAATACGCACACTGCCCGCCAGCTAGTCTGGAAGGCCGCACCCAGCCGCGTCCGGCGCAACCCGGGGGCATGCACTGGTGCCGTGTTTAGAGAAGCGCTACAGGCTTAATACAGAAGAGCGAAATAGCTGAGCAGAGTGAGGCAAGCAATGACTGGATACGTTCAAGTCGGTGGCCTTCAGGTCGCCAAGGTCCTGTACGACTTCGTGAACAACGAAGCCATCCCCGGGACCGGCATCGTCGCCGAGCAGTTCTGGGCGGGTGCAGAGAAGATCATCAATGACCTCGCTCCAAAGAACAAAGCCCTGCTCGCCAAGCGCGACGAGCTGCAAGCCAAGATCGACGCCTGGCACCAGGCACGCAAAGGCCAGGCCCACGACGCCGTAGCCTACAAAGCATTCCTCCAGGAAATCGGCTACCTGCTGCCACAAGCCGACGATTTCCAGGCCACCACCCAGAACGTGGACGAAGAAATCGCCCACATGGCCGGCCCACAGCTGGTCGTTCCGGTGATGAACGCCCGCTTCGCCCTCAACGCCGCCAACGCCCGTTGGGGTTCGCTGTACGATGCGCTGTACGGCACCGACGCCATCAGCGATGAAGGCGGCGCCGAAAAAGGCCAGGGTTACAACAAGGTTCGTGGCGACAAGGTCATCGCCTTTGCCCGCGCCTTCCTCGACGAAGCCGCGCCACTGGCCGCCGGCTCGCACGTCGACTCCACCGGCTACCGCATCGAAGGCGGCAAACTGGTTGTGGCCCTCAAAGGCGGCAGCAACAGCGGCCTGCGTGATGACGCGCAACTGATCGGCTTCCACGGCGATGCCGCCGCGCCGACCGCCGTGCTGCTCAAGCACAACGGCCTGCACTTCGAAATCCAGGTCGATGCCAGCACCCCGGTTGGTAGCACCGACGCTGCCGGTGTGAAAGACATCCTGATGGAATCGGCACTGACCACCATCATGGACTGCGAAGACTCGGTTGCCGCCGTCGATGCCGACGACAAGGTGATCGTCTACCGCAACTGGCTGGGCCTGATGAAAGGCGACCTGGCCGAAAGCGTGAGCAAGGGTGGCAAAACCTTCACCCGCACCATGAACCCGGACCGCGAGTACGCCGCACCAAACGGCGGCAGCGTGACCCTGCATGGCCGTTCGCTGCTGTTCGTGCGTAACGTTGGCCACCTGATGACCAACCCGGCGATTCTCGATGCCCAAGGCAACGAAATTCCTGAAGGTATCCAGGACGGCCTGTTCACCAACCTGATCGCCCTGCACAACCTCAACGGCAACACCACCCGCAAGAACACCCGCAGCGGCAGCGTGTACATCGTGAAGCCGAAGATGCACGGGCCGGAAGAAGTGGCGTTCGCCGCCGAGATCTTCAGCCAGGTCGAAGACCTGCTGGGCATGCCGCGCAACACCGTCAAGGTCGGCATCATGGACGAAGAGCGCCGTACCACGGTCAACCTCAAGTCCTGCATCAAGGCAGCCGCCGAGCGCGTGGCGTTCATCAACACCGGTTTCCTCGACCGCACGGGCGATGAAATCCACACCTCGATGGAAGCCGGCGCCGTGGTGCGCAAGGGCGCCATGAAGAACGAGAAGTGGATCGGCGCCTACGAAAACAACAACGTCGACGTTGGCCTGGCCACCGGCCTGCAAGGCCGTGCGCAAATCGGCAAAGGCATGTGGGCCATGCCCGACCTGATGGCTGCCATGCTGGAGCAAAAAATCGCCCACCCGCTGGCCGGTGCCAACACCGCCTGGGTGCCGTCGCCGACTGCCGCCACCCTGCACGCCCTGCACTACCACAAGGTGGACGTACAGGCGCGCCAGCGTGAACTGGCTTCGCGCACCCCAGCGTCGGTAGACGACATCCTGGCCATCCCGCTGGCTGCCGATACCAACTGGTCTGCCGAAGAAATCCGCAACGAGCTGGACAACAACGCCCAGGGCATCCTCGGCTACGTGGTGCGCTGGATCGACCAGGGCGTGGGTTGCTCGAAGGTGCCGGACATCAACAACGTCGGCCTGATGGAAGACCGCGCCACCCTGCGTATTTCGGCCCAGCTGCTGGCCAACTGGCTGCGCCATGGCGTAGTCAGCCAGGAGCAAGTGCTGGAAAGCCTCAAGCGCATGGCCGTGGTGGTTGACCAGCAGAACGCCGGCGACGCCCTGTACCGCCCGATGGCGCCGAACTTCGACGACAACGTCGCGTTCCAGGCCGCTGTCGAGCTGGTGGTGGAAGGTGGCAAGCAGCCGAACGGCTACACCGAGCCAGTGCTGCACCGTCGTCGCCGTGAGTTCAAGGCGCGTAACGGGCTGTAAATCGAAAGGGGCCGCTTGGCGGCCCCTTTCCGTATCACTCTAGTTTCAGTTCTTTCTTCACTAGCTCCAGCAGCTTGTCCAGGTCCACCGGCTTGAGCAGGAAATCCACCACCCCCAGGTGCATCACGTCCACCGCCTCTTTCACATCGGTGTCGCCCGACACCACGATGATCGACAACGCCGCCCACTTCGATTTACGTATTTGGCGAATCAATTCCATCCCGTCCCAGGGTTCCATGCGCAGATCCGTGATCATCAGCGAGATTCTGGGTTCCCAGTGCAACTTCCACAGCGCCTCTTTGGCACCATCGGCGATCATGCTGTCGATGCCCCTGCTTTTCAGGAAATAGCCCAGTGCCTCGCAGTTCACTGGGTTGTCATCAACGATCAGTACCAACGGCTTCAATGCCACAGGCGCGCTCACCCCAGCCAATGCCTCGCGCTCGGCGTCGCTCAGGATGTCGGTTTGCTCAGGCATGGTCATCTCGTCAAAAAAATTCCGCTTCAGCAGTAGGACCACTTTACTTGCATAACCCGGTTCGCCTTTCGTCGGGTCTTTGACAGGGGGGCTCATAGACTTACGTCCAATGGGCACCACCCCGCCGCAAGCCGACCATGGAGGCAGAGAACAACAGGGCCGGCACCTATATATAGATATATATAGTTCGGCATAGCGATACGGTCAGTTTCATGAGCAAAAAGGACGCCTACAGCCAGGCGGGCAGGACGGCAGTGCTGCAGAACATCCAGGGCACCCTGCAGTTCCTGCAGCGCTTCCCGCCGTTCAACCAGATGGAGCACAGCCACCTGGCCTTCCTGGTGGAACAGTGCCAGCTGCGCTTCTATGCCAGCGGCGAAAGCATCGTCAAACCTGCCGACGGGCCGGTGGAGCACTTCTACATCGTCAAGCAGGGACGAGTGGTTGGCGAGCGCCAGCACCTGGTCAAACCTGGCGTGGAAACCACCTTCGAAATCACCAGCGGCGAATGCTTCCCGCTGGCCGCACTGCTGGGCGAACGGGCGACCCGCACCGAGCACCTCGCCGGTGAAGACACCTTCTGCCTGCAGTTGAACAAAGCCGCGTTCATCCGCGTGTTCTCGATGTCTGAAGTGTTTCGGGATTTTGCCTTGCGTGGGGTCAGCAGCCTGCTCGACCAGGTCAACCAACAGGTACGCCAGCGCGCGGCGGAAACCCTCGGGACCCAGTACTCACTGAACACCCCGCTGGGTGAGCTGGCCATGCGTCACCCGGTGGTGTGCAGCGCCGATACACCGTTGCGCGATGCCGTGCGGCTGATGCACGAACAGCAGGTCGGCAGCATCGTGGTGATCGACCAGCAGCGCTACCCTGTCGGCATCTTCACCCTGCGCGATCTGCGCCAGGTGGTGGCGTCGATGGATGCGGACCTGGGCGCCCCCATCGAGCGGCACATGACCGCCAAGCCTTTCTACCTCAGCCCCCAGGCCAGCGCCTTCGACGCGGCCATGGCCATGACCGAACGGCATATCGCCCACGTGTGCCTGGTGGAAAACCGACGCCTGTGCGGGGTGGTTTCCGAGCGTGACCTGTTCTCACTGCAACGGGTCGACCTGGTGCACCTGGCGCGTACCATCCGCCATGCGCCTCGGCTGGACACCCTGGTATCGCTGCGCGGTGAAATCAGCCAGCTGGTCGAGCGCATGCTCGCCCACGGCGCATCGTCCACGCAGATCACCCAGATCATCACCTTGCTCAACGACCACACCGTGTGCCGGGTGATCGAGCTGGCACTGGCCGAGCGCGGCGACCCGGGCGTGCCATTCAGTTGGCTGTGTTTCGGCAGCGAAGGGCGACGCGAGCAGACCCTGCACACCGACCAGGACAACGGCATCCTCTTCGAGGCCGCCGACAGCGCCGAGGCCGACAGCATCCGTGCGCGCCTGCTGCCGCTGGCGCAGTACATCAACCAGTGCCTGGCACAGTGCGGCTTTACCCTGTGCAAGGGCAACATCATGGCCGGCAACCCTGAATTGTGCCTGTCGCGCAGCGAGTGGGCACGGCGCTTTGCCGGTTTTGTCCGCGAAGCCAGCCCGGAGAACCTGCTGGGCTCCAGCATCTATTTCGACCTGCGCGTGGTGTGGGGCGACGAGCAAGGCTGCGAGCAGTTGCGCCAGCGCCTGCTGGAGCAAGTAGCCGACAACCGCCTCTTCCAGCGCATGCTGGCCGACAATGCCCTGCGCCAGCGCCCACCAGTGGGCCGCCTGCGCGAATTCGTGCTGACCCGCCAGGGCAACGACAAGGCCGCCACCCTCGACCTCAAGGTCCAGGGCCTGACGCCCTTCGTCGATGGCGCACGCTTGCTGGCCCTGGCCAATGGCATCGGCGCCTGCAATACCCTGGAGCGCCTGCGCCAACTGGTGGCCAATGGCGTGATCGAGCCACTGGACGGCGCTGCCTATGAAGAGGCTTATCACTTCATCCAGCAGACCCGCATGCAGCAGCATCAGCGCCAGACCCGCGACAACCTGCCGTACTCCAACCGGCTCGACCCGGACAGCCTCAACCACCTGGACCGGCGCATCCTGCGCGAATCCCTGCGCCAGGCCCAACGCCTGCAAAGCAGCCTGGCCTTGCGGTATCAGCTATGAGCCTGTTTGCCTGGCTGCGCCCCAGCGCGCCCGAGCTGGACGACGCCATGCGTCAGCGCCTGGCCCGGCTGCCCAAGCCCGCGCCGCTGGGTGTGTGCAGTTTGCGTGAGCAGCGCTGGGTAGTGCTGGATCTGGAAACCAGCGGGCTTAACACCAACCGTGATCAGGTATTGTCGATCGGGGCGGTGGCTATTGAGGACGGTGCCATCGACTTTGCGCAACAGTTCGAACGTACCCTGCACAGGCCTTTGCAGAAAACCAACGCCAGCGTGCTGATCCACGGCCTGGGTCCTAGTGCCTTGGCCGCCGGTTGCGACCCGGCCGAGGCCTTGCTGGATTTGCTCGATTTCATTGGTAGCAGCCCGGTACTGGCGTTTCATGCGCCATTCGACCAACGCATGCTGGCGCGGGCGCTGAAGGAAAGCCTGGGTTACCGCTTGCAGTCACCGTTCCTCGATGTGGCCGAACTGGCGCCGATGCTTAACCCCGACACCGTGCTGCGCGAGGCCGGGCTGGATGACTGGGTCGTGCGGTTTGGCTTGCAGGTGGAAGAACGCCACCATGCGAGTGCCGATGCTCAGGTTACGGCTGAACTGGCGCTGATTTTGTTCAGCCAGGCCCGGCGCCAGCAGCTGGACAGCCCGTTGCAGCTGGAGCAGCGGTTGCGTGGGTGGCGGCGGCGCAAGGTGCAAAGTCACGGGTTGTAGGGCGTTAGTAAGGCAGCGCCTGTGAAATCGAGCGCCGCGCGGGCGGCGCTCGATTTCACAGGCGCTGAAAACCTCAAGCCAGCCCCCTTAGCCTTTTCCATGATGGCAATCCGATAAGCGTCCATTGCACCCACCCCCTCCCCTCTGCAACAATCGCGAATAATTATCGTTAGTTAATGCATACGTTCCGGGGGGACGCTGCTTGTCTTCTGCACAGAGCCCACACGCCGATCTGGTCGGTGCGCTGTACCGCGACCATCGCGGCTGGCTGCTCGCCTGGCTGCAACGCAGCATGGCCTGCCGCCAACGTGCCGAAGACTTGAGCCAGGACACCTTCGTGCGCCTGCTCGGCCGCGAGCAGCTGGACACCCCCCGCGAACCCCGCGCTTTCATCGCCGCCGTGGCCAAGGGGCTGATGTTTGACCACTTCCGCCGTGCGGCGCTGGAACAGGCCTACCTGGCCGAGCTGGCGCTGATCCCGGAAGCTGAACAGCCCTCGCCCGAAGTGCAGCACCTGATCCTCGAAGACCTCATGGCCATCGACCGCCTGCTGGGCAAGCTGTCGAGCAAGGCCCGCGCGGCCTTCCTGCACAACCGTCTGGACGGTATGGCCCATGCCGAGATCGCCGAGCGCCTGGGCGTTTCGGTATCGCGGGTGCGCCAGTACATCGCCCAAGGCATGCGCCAGTGCTACGTGGCCCTGTACGGGGAGCCGACGTGAGCAACGCGCCGGTTTCGTCCCGGGTACTTGAAGCCGCCATCGCCTGGAAACTCAGCCTCGGCGACGCCAGCGGCACACCGGATGAACGCAACGAATTCACGCGATGGCATGCCGCCAGTGAAGAACACGCGCGGGCCTGGCGCCAGCTCGGCGCCATGGACCAACGCGTCAGCGCGGCGGCCGGCCCGGCACGCCAGGCCCTGCTGCAGTCGCGCGTCAGCCTGCGGCGCCGAATCGGCAAGGTTGGCGGCGGGCTGGCCGGGATGTTCCTGCTCGGTTCACTGCTGGCCTGGGTCGGCGCCCCGTCGCTGGCACCCAGCTACTGGCTGGCCGACCAGCGCACCGCAACTGGCGAGTTGCGTACCTTGCGCCTGCAAGACGGCACATTGCTGAGCCTGAACACCCACACCGCCGTGGATATCGACTACGCAGGCGAGCAACGGGTGATCGTGCTGCACCAAGGCGAAATTTCGGTCGAAACCGGCCACCAGGACCCGCGTCCGCTGCTGGTACGCACCGACGATGGTCGCCTGCGGCCACTGGGCACGCGCTTCCTGGTACGCCGCGAAGCCGACGGTACGCGCCTGGAAGTGCTGCAAGCCTCGGTTGCGGCCATGCCGCATAACAGTGGCGACGAGCAGGTGCTGCGTGAAGGCCAGCAAGTGTTGATGAACGCCAACGGCCTCGGCCAGATCGGCACGGTGCCCGCCGGTGCCGATGCCTGGACCCGGGGCATGCTGGTGGCCGACAACGTGCGCCTGGGCGACCTGCTGGCCACGCTTGGCCAGTTCCGCAGTGGCCACCTGGGGGTGGACGCCAAGGTCGCCGACCTGCGCGTGACCGGCAGCTTCCCACTGACCGACACCGACCTGGCGCTGGCATCACTGGTGCCGGCTTTGCCGGTGAAAATCGAGCGGCATACCCAGTGGTGGGTGAACGTGGTACCGAAGTAAGGCTGAAAGCCAAAAATACTGCTCAATAATTTTCAGATCAGCCCTGACACTTTTCAAATCTCGCTCGGCAAGGAAGCAGTTAGCACTTATCCGTCCAGGAGCCACTGCATGTCCCGTGCTGTTGATCGTATCTTGCGCCCTAGCGTGATGGCCCTTGCCATCGCCATAGCCGCGCCATTGGCCAGCCCTGTCTTGTGTGCCGCCGAGCAATCCGCTGCGCGCGCCTATGACCTGCCCAGCGCCCCGCTGGCCACCACCCTGAACAAGATCGCCAGCCAGGCCGGTATCGCCCTGGCCATCGACCCGGCGTTGGTCAACGGCCGCTCCTCGGCCCCGGTGACCGGCCAGTACGACGGCCTAGGTGCCCTGCAAGCCGCTTTGCGCGGCACTGGCCTGCAACTGCAACAAAGCAGCGTGGGCAGCTACAGCCTGGTGGCTACGCCGGAAGGGACACTGGCGTTACCAGAAACAGCGATCAACGCTACAGCCAATTATGAAAGCGCCTGGGGGGCGGTCGAGGGTTACACCGCAACCCGCACGGCAGCAGGCACCAAGACAGACACTGCCATCGCCGAACTACCCCGCTCGGTAACCGTGATCACCCGGCAGCAGATGGAAGATCGGCCAGTACTCAGCCTGAATGATGCCCTGCGTTATACGGCAGGCGTGCAGAGCAGCGGCTACGGCTCCGACTCGCGCAGCGACTGGTTGCTGGTACGTGGTTTTGTGCCCACCCAGTTCCTAGATGGCCTGCCATTACCCAAGGGGAACTATGCCACCCCCAAAATCGAGCCCTGGAACCTGGAGCGCATCGCCGTGCTGCGCGGCCCGGCTTCATCAGTGTACGGCCAGACCCCGCCAGGCGGGTTGCTGGACATGACCAGCCGTCGGCCGCAACTGGAAAGCAGCCATGAAATCGAAGCCCAGGTTGGCAGCAACAATCACAAGCAGATCAATTTTGACAGCACCGGCAAGCTCGACGATGCAGGCCAGTTCCTCTACCGGGTGAGCGGTACCGTGCGTGACAGCGGCTCGCCGATCGACCATATACCGGACAAGCGCTATAACATCGCGCCCAGCCTGACCTGGAACATCAACGACGACACCAAGCTGACCTTCATCTCCCAGTACACCCGCGATGATACGGGTGTTACTGGCCAGTTCTTGCCTCTGCAAGGCACCAAGCTGGACAGCCCGGCGGGCAAGATTTCTCACCACAAGAACCTGGGTGATCCGGATTGGGAGTCCTACGACCGCACCTACTACCACCTCGGCTATGCGTTCGAAACCCGCCTGAATGACACCTGGCAGTTCCGCCAGAACCTGCGCTATGCGCGCAACGAACTGGACTTCAAGGGCATTACCGCCGGCGGCTCGATCGGGCCAGCCGGACCGGACGAGGCCGTCAGCGCCGATGGCACCGTGCAACGTACTGCCGGTATCGTCGAAGAAGATATCTCCCAGTTCGCAGTGGATAACAACTTCCAGGCCGACTTCCAGACTGGCCAACTCTCCCATACCCTGCTGCTGGGCCTCGACCATCAGCGCTCGGACAGCAACGCTCGCTGGCGTTGGGGCTCGGCCGGTGTGCCATCAAGCAATATCCATAACCCGATATACGGCCAGGATTTCTCGAACGTTCAGTACTTCGACATGTACGACTACGATCAGAAAACCCAGCAGACCGGCCTGTACGCCCAAGACCAGATGGCCTTGGACAACTGGCGCCTGACCCTGGGTGGTCGTGAGGACTGGGTGCATACCGGCACCACCTTCCACAATCAGGGCGACGCCACCAATACCCAGCGCGACAAGAAGTTCAGTGGTAACGCAGCGCTCAGTTATGTGTTCGATAACGGGCTGACGCCATACATCTCCTATGCCGAGTCGTTCCAGGCCGCTACCGGGTCAACCGTCAATAGCACCGATGCATTCAAGCCGACCGAAGGCAAGCAGTACGAGCTGGGTATCAAATACCAACCGCCAGGCAGCAAAAGCCTGTTCACCGCAGCTGTATTCGACCTGACGCAGCAGAACATGTCGGTGACCGAGGGTGGCGTCACCCGCCAGGTTGGCGAAGTGCGCGTGAAAGGCCTTGAGCTTGAGGCTACTTCGGATGTGAGCGAAAACCTCAAGCTGGTGGGCTCCTACACCTACAACGACAGCGAAATCACCAAAGGCACCCGTGAAGAGAAAGGCAAGCGCATGGCGCAGGTTCCGCGTAACCAGGCCACTGCCTGGGCCGACTACACCTGGAACAGCGGGGCGCTGGACGGCTTTGGCGTAGGCATTGGCGTGCGCTATGTGGGCGACACCTACGGCAACACCACGAATACCGACTGGGGCCATGTGGGCTCGTACACTGTGTACGACGCCTCCGTACATTACGACCTGGGCCGCCTGAACAGCACACTCAAAGGTGTCACCGTGGCCGTAGATGCGAAAAACCTGTTCAACAAGGACTACCTGTCGACGTGCGACGGGTACTACTGCTACTACGGCGACGAACGCAACGTGGTCGCCAGCGTCAATTACAAGTTCTGAGTGAATGGGGGCCGCTTTGCGGCCCCCGTTCCAACAGACAACAAACGGTACCGTGATGAAAAGCCCAACCATCCGCCGCTGGTCCGTGATCCACACCTGGAGCAGCCTGGTCTGCACCCTGTTCCTGCTGTTGCTGGCAGTCACCGGTCTGCCGCTGATTTTCCACCACGAACTCGAACATCTGCTTGGCGACGCCCCGCAATTGCGTGAAATGCCCGCAGGTACCCCACACCTCGACCTGCAGCAGCTGGTACTGAAAGCGGAGCAGCACCGCCCCGGCGAGGTCATGCAATACTTCGGCTACGACAAAGACGAACCCAATGGCGTGGTCGCCATCACCGCCGCCACTGCTGGCACCGACCCCAACTTGTCGCACACCTTCATGCTCGACGCCCGCACCGGCGAAGCCGTGGCCATGCCGGCCGCCAATGGCGGTTTCATGATGGTGATGCTGCGCCTGCATGTGGACATGTTCGCCGGCCTGCCCGGCAAGCTGCTGCTGGCTTTCATGGGCGTACTGTTCATCCTCGCAATCGTCTCCGGCACCGTGCTCTATGCGCCGTTCATGCGCCGCCTGGACTTCGGCACGGTACGCCACGAAAAATCCCGTCGCCTGCGCTGGCTCGACCTGCATAACCTGATCGGCGTGGTAACCCTGGCCTGGGCACTCACGGTAGGCGTGACCGGCGTAATCAGCGCCCTGTCCGACCTTGTCATCGCCGCCTGGCGCAACGACAGCCTGGCTGCCATGATCGCGCCTTACCGCGACGCCCCGCCGCTCACCCAGCGCGCGCCAGCCACACGCCTGCTGGAGATTGCCGAACAGGCTGCCCCCGGCATGCGCCCGGACTTCATCGCCTTCCCCGGCACACGCTTTTCCAGCGAACACCACTATGCGGTGTTCATGAACGGTGCCACACTCCTGAGTTCACACCTGTTCACGCCGGTACTGATCGACGCCCGCACCTTGGCAGTTACAGCGGTCGGCGAGCGCCCCTGGTACATGGACGCCATGGGCCTGTCGCAACCCCTGCATTTCGGCGATTACGGCGGGCGCCCGATGCAACTCCTCTGGGCGGTGCTCGATGTGCTGACCATCATCGTGCTCGGCAGCGGCCTGTACCTGTGGTGGGGCAAGCAACGCAAACCCAAGGAGGCACGCGCATGAGCCATAAGTCGCAACCCGCCTCGCGCATTTTTGCCTGGCCGGCACTGATCGCCTTGCTGGGAGCCCTGGGGCTGTTCGCCGCCTTGCTGGGTGATGGTTGGTGGGATGGGCTGTCCTGGCTCGGGCTCGGCCTACCAGCATGGTTCTCGATACACGGCCTGTGGCGCCGCTGAGGTAGCCGGCTAACACCTCCGTCCTGGCGCCCGGGCGCAGCATGGTCCGCCTTCGCAACAGGAGCCGGACCATGACCACCCAGCCGCATTTTCACACGCTGGATAACCAGCTTGATGCACTGCTACCCCCCATTCATGGCGTCGAGCACAGCCTTGATCTGACGCTTGCCCAACTGTTCCCGGGCCTCTCCATCAGTGCGCGCACGCTGTTTTTCGGTACGCATCACCTATTGCAACTGGTGGGATTCCATCTGTTCGACGGTGGCACTTTTCGTCTGCCTGCGGGTAGCCGCATCAGGCATGTCGACTACCCGGCACTTAGCCTACCTCCCGATTTCAGCAGCCGTATCGGCAGCTTCTGCCAAACCATTCGTCAGCAACTGCACGCGAGCCAGGCAGCGTACTGGCTGGAGCGCAACAGCAAAGGGCTGACGCGCGCTGTCAGCCTGGCAGTGTTGTTCCGCGACCAGCTGGATGCGGAAATTCGCTTGCGCACTACCGATCAGACCCTGTCTGCAGCGCATGCCCAACTGCTCAGGACATGCCTGGAACTGCCACAACCTTGGCAGCGGCGGCACTTGCCCGTCACCGCACGCCCTCAGGTCTACCGCCTGTTGCTAACCAGCACTGACCCCAACTGGCGCAGCCATGTGCCGGGTTTTCTGGTGATTACCGAGCAGGGGGCTGAAGGACGTACGCTTGAGCACCCTGAACCGGTTGGCCGAGCACTATTGTGCAGTATCGCTCACGGCATCGAAGCCTTCGACAACCTGAACGATCTCCACAAGGAGGTATGCGAGCGCCTGGAAGATCCGCAGCAGAGCGAGCACCTGCTCAAGCTCATGATTACCCCTGCTGACCAGCAAAGCGCGCGTTGCGCGGCGCGTTTACGTTATGACTGGTATACCGAGGACGTGGCCGACTACCTGGCCTCTACCTTGCGTGACGCCCAATCAAGGCACTTGAGCCATGCCTGGCAACTTGCATGGAAGCAAGGCAAGCAGCGTGATATCGAGCAGCTGGACAACGCGCTTGCCCCAGCACTCGACATACGCAGAGCCGTCGGTAGCCGTGGCCCACTGGCCAACCGCTACGGCCTGCTGCTGGAGAAGCACATGCCCAATTGGCTGCGCACCGCATCGCAGCAAGGTGTCGCTCACATCATGCAGGCCATGCAAGAACAGGTGATGGCCATCGAAGCGGCCAGTGCGCCTGGCATTCTGACTTTGGAACAGTTCAGCCAGCAGCATTCGCTGCTGCAGTGGGTAAACGTGCGCCTGCGCGAGTACCTGCAACGTGACCCGGGCCTGGACTGCGATCCGCGTGATATCACCATCAGCGTCACCCTTGCCCGCCAGGTAGGGCCGATCGTGAACCCTCTCCCGCTGGGCAGCACAGTGGGCTACATTCCGGTGGTCAGCCGACAACAGGTGGGCGGTACCGTCGAACTGGTGAATCACACCTACCGCCTCGACGAACTGGCGCTGCTGAACATCAGTTGGTTCGATGTGGACTACTGGCTGACTGCCCGGGTCTATCTTCACGGTGATCAACCCTTGCCCGCGCTCACGCCATTGCGGGTAAAACAGATCGTACGGCGCCTGAATGCCGGCAGCGGTTACAAGGCTTACCTGCACACGCAATTGCTCGACTCGCCAGAGGGCCGATGGCGCCAGGCGGCATACACACAGGTCTACCGCGCCCGCCTGAATGCCGAAGCGGTAAAAGCGCGCTATGTAGGCCATTTTCTCGCCGACACTTTCGCGCAGGGGTATGGCTGGGCCAGCACGGTCATCCGCAACCCCGACAGCCATGCACGCCCACATTACAACGAGCAACAGGTGATCGTTCAGCAACTGCTCGTACACGGCGATACATTGATGGGGGTTTTGCTGCTCGTCTCGCCAGAGAACTCGAATCGAATCGTCGTTCATTGCCCTGACGTCCCGGACAGGCGCTATTGGCGTGAGTACCGCGACATCAAAGCGTTGATCCGGGCTATTCGCGGTGACCTGAGGTTGCAGGACTACCTGGTCCAGCGCCTGCCGCAGGCCAGCAGCAAAAAGCTCAAGGCGCGGTTGCTCAAGGGGCGGGTAGGTGGTGCATCCATTACACGGCAAACCATCACTGGCGATCTGTATCAGGCACTCTACCGGGCCGAGGTCAGAAACCTGATCGCGCACACCGATTCCGTCACCCGCAGCAATCAGGAGCTGCTAGGAGAGTTCTCGGTCAATGTGCTGCGGCTGGTGCTGGACATTGTCACCTTCGTACTGCCGCAACGGACTTTGGTCGCCTTGGCATTTGGCCGTATGGCGATTTCCATATGGGATGGCTTCGAAGCGTTCGACCACGACGACCATGCGGGCGCCTTGCACCATGCCGTGGCTGCTCTCGGCCATGCCACCGCCGGGTTGAACGATATGGCAGGTTCCAGCTTGATGCGCCGTGCTTTGCGGGGGCTGCCCAAACCACCGCCGATACCCCTGCCTAAACACTACGAAACCGCGCCGGACCGTGCCAGGTTGCGCTACCGGATCGACTCGGTACAGGGTGAGGCCGTCTATGAACAACTGTCCGCCAGCCCCGGGCTGACCCAGTACTTCGTGCGGGATAACCTGGGCCGCTACTTCAATGTCAGTTTTGACGGCACCCGTTGGCGAGCTACCGATCCCGACCAGCCTTATGCGTACCTGAAACTGCCGATCAAGCGCAGTCAGGATGGCAACTGGGTAGTGGACTCTCCCGTACGCTGGCATGACGGTTTGCCAGACATCACGCAACTGCTCAAACAGTGCCGACTGGCAATACCGCTTCAAGGCACCGCAGATAGTGAGGACGAACACCTGTTCAACCACGACAGCACACAGTACCTGCAACTGCATAACCATCAGTTGCCAGTACGCCGCCACCTGCTGCCTGGCCACTATCACCTGGTGTTGCCCGCTGGCTTGTCTGGTGTCGTGCCTGCCTGGGCGGTGCTGCGCCACCAGGAGGGTGAATGGCGCATCCGGGTTCGCCAGACCGGCCGCGGCAGCGACTGGCTGGCGTTACCCTCGGGCTATTCGGCCAGCTTGGGCAGCAGCCGGTCCAGCCGCTGATGCAAAGCGCTGCCACTCGGCCAGTTGCGTAACAGCCGCGCCCGGTCCCGGGCGTAGGCCGGGGCGAAGCTGAGCTGGGTGGCGTGCTGGCACATGGCATCCAGGTCGATCAATGACCACTGGCCGTTGTGCCAGAACAGGTTATGGCCCTTGAAGTCGCCATGGCTGATGCGTTCGCGAATCAGCTGCTGCATCACATGCACCAGGGCATCCACCTGTTCCTCGGGGGCCTCACCGCTCTCCACGTAGGGTGCGAAGCAGGCCGTCAGGTCCGGGCCATCGACATACTCGGTGACCAGGTAGGCGCGGCTGCGCAGGCCCATCACCCGCTGTTCCAGCACCGCCAGCGGCTTGGGTGTGGCGATGTCGAGAAATTCCAGGCGGTGGCCTTCGATCCACGAATGCCAGGCACGGCTCGGGCGCCAGAAGCGCTTGAACCAGTGCGCCGTGTTCTTGATGTTGTAGCGCTTGAGCACCAGTTGGCGGCCATTGACCTCGATCCGCGCCACGCTGGCAGCACCTCCGGTCTTGTACAGGTGGCCCTGGTCGATCAACGCATCAGCCTGCGCCAGCACAGGTTGCATGGCATCGACCTCGCTGCGGCGAATCGCCTGCAAGCCCGACAGGGTGCGCTCGACGCTGAACAGGCTGCACTCGCGGCCGGCCTTTTCCAGGTAATCCTTCTGGCGCCAGTTGCGCACCTTGTCCACCTGCTTCTGCAAGGCCTCCATCGGCAGTGCATGTTCGGCATTGGCCAGCAGGTAATGCACCAGCAGTTCTTCGATGAACGGCTCCAGGCGCTTGGGCAGCTGGGCGAAGAACACGCCGAGGTTTTCCAGCACGCGTGGGCGCGACAGCTGCTGGCCAGGCGTTTCGGCCTTGATGCCAGCGCCATCGATCAGGTACAGCTTGCCGCCGTGGCGCAGCAAGTTGTCCAGGTGCAGGTCTTCCTGCCACAGGCCCTTAGCGTGCATCTGCGCGACAGCCGTTAGCGCTTCGCCCAGCACCAGGTGTTGCTCGTCAGATAGCACCGGCAGGTTTTCCACCGCAGCCCAGGCATCGGCGAGGCTTTCGGCGCCGTCGAGGAATTCGAACAGCAGCCAGCCACCCTCGCCTTCCTTGAGGCCGTCAGCCAGCAGCTTCGGCGTGGTCAGCCCCTGTTCGGCCAGCAGCTTCACGCCTTGCAGCTCACGCTGGAAATGCCGAGCGGCGCTACCGCCTACCAGCAACTTGGCCAGCACCGGGGTACCGCGCCAGACGCCAGCGCCCACATAGCGCTGGCCCGGCAGCACGCGCAACAGGCTGAGCAGTTGCAGGTCGGCGCTGCCGGCTGCGTCGGCCAGGGTGATACTCAGGGGTAACGACGGGCTTCGCCCGGCGTCCTTCAGTTCAGACAAACGCATCAGCGGGCCTCTTTTTCACGACGGCGTTGCGTCAGGCGTTGCAGCCAGGTGTCGACCAGTGTGCTGTCAGCAGGCTGCGCCAGGTAGGTCGCCAGCATAGTGCGCACATCGGCCTCGCTCCAGGCCCGGGCGCGGCGCAGCAGCGGCTCCAGGTCCTTGAGGCGGTCGCGCATGCCGAACAACAAAGGCCGGGTCTTTTCCAGGTCGATCAGTTGCGCGTCCCAGCCATCGCGGCGTTGGCGCAGGAAGATGTGCTTGGGGTAGAAGCAGCCGTGCACTTGGCCGGCGCTGTGCAGGGTGCGCGCCAGCTGGCCACACGCCTGCAGGATGCCGGTGCGTTCGCCATCGCCTAGCTGCGGCCATTGGGCCAGCAGGCTGTCGAGGTCGGCCCACTCGTCCAGGGCACGGGTCATCAGGATGGCCCGGTGCTTGCCGCCTTGCTTGCGCTCGCCATAGAACACCGCCTGCAAGGCCGGAATGTGCAGTTTCTGGTAGCGGCTGATGTTGCGGAACTCTCGCGCGAAGGTCGGCTCGCCGAACGGTCGGTGCAGGGTGCGGGTCAGGTAGTCGCTCTGGCGCTTGAGGTAGTAGCCCTTGCCTTCGAGTTCCAGGCGGAACACGCTGCTCCAGCCGCCACGGCCCGTGTTGGGTTCGTCCACGGCATCCAGTTGCAGCGCCCACAGCGCCTCGAAGTCGTCCAGGCCATGGCGTTTGAGCAGCGCGAGGTCCGCGCTGGCCAGGTAATCGGTCATTCCCTTCCCTCGAAAAAGCCCAGCACCTGGCGAATGCGCTTCTTGTCACGCACATTCAGCCGGTCGCGGCCACGGTATTGCAGGTAGAAGCGCAGGCGCTGGGTGGCCGACAGGTGGTATTTGGCCACTTTGTCCAGGCAGGCCAGGTCCTTGATCATCCGGTGCCGCCACATGAAGCCGCGCCAGAAGTCGCCGGTAGGGCAGTCGATGAAGAATAGCGTGCCTTGGTCATCGACCAGCAGGTTGCGCCACTTCAGGTCGTTATGGGCAAAGCGGTGCTCGTGCATCACCCGGGTATGGCGCGCCAGCTGGCGGCTGAGGTGATCGACCCAGGCCCGGTCGGCCAAGCGTGCATCGTTGCGTTCAGCCAGCGCCGACAGGTCTTCGGTGCGCGGCAGCTCGCGGGTGATCATCGCCCCACGGCCAAAAGCCAGGCCATTGCGCTCAAGCCCCCACGCCACCACTTCGGCAGTGGGGATACCCCACTTGGCGAACTGCTTGAGGTTCTGCCATTCGGCCTTGATGCGTGGCCGGCCCAAGTAGCGGCGCATGTGCTTGCCGGCCCCAGTGTAGCGTTTGACGTAGTAGTTGACCCCGTCACGCTCGATGCGCACCACCTCGCTGAGCGGGTCGCGGGTCAGGCGCTCGCCCTGGAGGGCAAATACCGCATCGAGGCTGCCGAAGTCCGCCGCCAGGTGTTCATAGCCTGGCGCCAGTGTCCAACCCGCCATCAGAGTGCATCCCCATAGCGTTGCTTGCGGTCATAGAGTTTCTGCGCCTTGCGGTCCAACCAGGCGAGCAAACGGGCTTCGTCCTTCAGGATTTGCCGCAGCGGGCGCTGGAAGTAACCCCGCAAAAAGCGCAGTTTGTCGCGCTGGGTCAGGCCGATGTCCAGCGCCGAGAAGTACAGCGCGGCCAGGTCCTTGTCGCGCCAGCGGCGGCTGATTTTCGCTCGGGTCTGGGCACGGTGCAGGTCGATAACCGACAGTTTGAAGTCATCCGCCGTCACCGGGCGGTCGGTGTGCAGCAGGAAGTGGCAGATGTAGCAGTCGCGGTGGTTGACCCCAGCGCGGTGCATACCACCGGTCATCTTCGCCACTTCGGCGATCAGCGCGCGCTTCAGGCGTGGCGCGGGCGGCTGCTTGACCCAATCGATGCTGAAATCTTCCAGGCTGATAGTCGGCGCCAGTTCCTCGGTGATGATGAACGAGTGCTGCGTAGCCGGGTTGCTGCCGCGCTCGCCATAGGCGACTGCGGTCATGGTCGGCACGCCCACCTCGTGCAGGCGCTGGATGGCCTGCCATTCCTGGCCGGCACCGAGCACCGGCAGCTTGGCGGTGAACAGGTTCTTGAAGATCTCGCCCCAGCCGATGCCGCGGTGGATCTTGACGAAGAACCCTTCGCCCTCCACCTCGGTACGCAGCGTGCGGCGCCCTTCCAGTTCGCGATAGACCTCGCCTTGCAGCGCCTCGACGGCGTCGAAGGCATCCCGCCCGGCCCACAGGCGTTTGAAGGGCTCGGCCACTATCAGCTTCATGCGGTTTTCTGCCCCAGGATCACGTCGGCAGCATGCTGCGGCATGCTGTACAGATCAGCGGTTTCAGCGAACGCCAGGCCGTTGCGCGACCAACTGGCGCGGGCCTGCGAGTCTTCGAGCATGCGTTGCAGGTAGCCATTGAGCTGGTCCTGTTCGAACGGCTCGTCCAGCACCAGCCCGCAGTCGGCCTCGGCAATGTAGTGGGCGTAACCGCACACCTTGGACACCAGCACCGGCAGGCCGGCCACCAGCGCTTCGAGCAGCACCGTACCGGTGTTCTCGTTGTAGGCCGGGTGAATCAGCAAATCGGCACCCAGCAGGAAGCGCGGGATGTCGCTGCGGCCCTTGAGGAACTGCACCTGGTCGCCCAGGCCCAGGGTGGCGCTTTGCAGCTGGAACACCTTGGGGTCGTCCTGGCCGATCACCATCAGCCTGGTGCGTTTGCGCAGGGCCGAAGGCAGCGCGGCCAGCGCTTTGAGGCTGCGGTCCACACCCTTGGTCTTGAAGCCCGAGCCAATCTGCACCAGCAGCAGGTCGTCATCGCCCAGGTTGAATTCCTTGCGGAACTCGGCGCGAATTTCAGCGGCATTGGCCGGCGCACGGCGGTCTTGGGAAATGCCCGGCGGCAGCAGATGGAAGCGTTCCACCGGGGTGCCGTAGTGCTTGATGAACAGCGGCTGCTGCACTTCGGAAATCATCAGCACATCGGTGTGCGCGTCC
This sequence comes from Pseudomonas monteilii NBRC 103158 = DSM 14164, assembly GCF_000730605.1. Lineage (GTDB taxonomy): Bacteria > Pseudomonadota > Gammaproteobacteria > Pseudomonadales > Pseudomonadaceae > Aquipseudomonas > Aquipseudomonas monteilii. The sequence goes on from NZ_BBIS01000034.1 coordinate 47,091, forward strand.
TTGGCGAATACCGCACGCTCGTACTCGGCAAAGTGCCGGTAACGGCCCCAGCGGCGGTACAGGCCGCCACGCAGGGTCTGCGCCTTGTCTTCGAAGCAACCGTCGGCGGCGTAGTACACGTCCAACCCCGGCATCTTGTTGAAGCCGATCAGGCGGTCGACCGGGCGCTTGGCTAGGTCGGCGGCCATCCAGGCGCTTAGCTTCTCGTTACGGCGGTGGTTGAAAATCGCCTTCACCGGCGCCACCAGCACTTCAAAGCCCGGCGGAATGTCACCTTCCCAGATCAGCGTGTATACACGGATCTGGTGGCCCCGCTTCTGGCATTCCAGGGCAATGCGCATGAAGTCGCGCTGCAGCCCGCCGAAGGGGAAATATTTGTAAAGCACGAAAGCCAGTTGCATCAACGGACATCCTCAGCCAGCAGCAACGCGCTCAAGCGGCCCGCCACATGCTCGGGATTCAGGCGAGTGAAGCACAGCGGCCACTCGCGTTTCAGATCGAACCGGCGCAGGTCATCGGCGCTCGGTTTGTAGGTGCACTTCTTCTGCAGGCAGGGAGCGCAAGGCCAGTCACTGGCCTGGTGAATCTGGGTCCGTCCGTAGGCGCCAGTCAGGCCTGGGTTGGTCGGGCCGAACAGCGAAATGGTGGGTACATCGAGTGCTGCGGCCAGGTGGCCAAGGCCGGTATCGACCGCCACGCAGGCTTTTGCCGCTGCCAGCACGCGGGCAACGCCGGCAAGGTTCAATTTGGGGAGCACCTGGCAGTTGTTCAAGCCTTGGGCGATGCGCTCGGCGCGCGCCTTCTCGGCCGGGTTGCCCCAAGGAAGACGCACTTCCAGCTTGCGCCGGCCCATGCGCTCGGCCAGTTCGCGCCAATAAGCTTCAGGCCAATGCTTGGTTGCCCAGGTGGTGCCATGCAGGAACACTACATAGGGCGCAGCCGGGGGCAGCTGCAGGCGGTCCAGGTCCAGGCCGTAGTTGCCGATGCCTTCCGGCAAGTCGTAGGCCAGGGCCATGGCGAACAACTGGCGCACCCGCTCCACCGCATGCTGGCCGGTGGCAACCGACAGACGCCGGTCATAGAAGCGGCTGGCCCAGCCTTCGCGGGCCGAGTAGCGGTCCAGGCCGGCGACGGGGGCCTTCACGTAGCGGGTCAGCCAGGCCGACTTCACCAGGCCCTGGGCGTCGATCACCAGGTCGTATTGGCGTTCGCGCACACGCTGCTTGAACGCCTTCCACTCGCCACTCTTGAGGGTTTGCCAGAGGTTCTTGCGCCAGCGGCGGATGGCCACCGGGATAACCTGGTCGACCGCCGGGTGCCAGCTGGGGATTTCGGCAAAGCCTTCTTCCACCACCCAGTCGAAACGGATGCCCGGGATGGCATGGGCGGCATCGGTAAGCGCCGGCAAGGTGTGGATCACATCACCCAGCGACGAGGTCTTGATGATCAGTACCCGCACTTAGTCGACCTCGGCCACGGTATCGATCAGGTCCGGCCCGCTCAGGCTGTGCAGGGCGGCAATGACTTTGCCCGGCTCCAGCAGACGCAGGCAGTTGTAGTGACCGAAGCGGCAGGTACGGTCGAAACACGGGCTGCACTCGATGCCGGTGCGCACCACTTCCACCTGGTCGGCCAGCGGCGGGGTGAATCCGGGCGACGTCGAGCCGTATACGGCCACCAGTGGGCGGTTCAGCGCGGCGGCCACGTGCATCAGGCCAGAGTCGTTGGACACCACGGCATGGGCGCAAGACATCAGGTCGATGGCCTCGGCCAGCGAGGTTTCGCCTGCCAGGTTGGACGACTCTTCACGGAAACCCGGGATCAACCGGTCACGGATCTGCTCACCGACCGGGTGGTCTTTCTTCGAGCCGAACAGCCACACCTGCCAGCCCTGACGGATCATCGCGTCGGCCACGGCAGCGTAATGCTCGGACGGCCAGCGCTTGGCCTCACCAAACTCGGCACCAGGGCACAGCGCCAGTACCGGGCGGTCCAGCTCCAGGCCGAACTTGGCCAGCGCGGCGTCGCGGCTTTGCGCTTCGATCTGCAGGCTGGGGCGCGGGTACGGCTGCGGCAGCTCGGCACCAGGCGCGTAGGCCAAAGCCATGAAGCGCTCGATCATCAGCGGGTAGCGGGCCTTGTCCAGCTTGCGCACATCGTTCAGCAGGCCAAAGCGCATTTCGCCCCGCCAGCCGGTGCGTTTGGGGATGCCGGCGAAGAACGGAACCAGTGCCGACTTCAGCGAGTTGGGCAGCAGGATGGCCTGGTCGTACTGGCCGGCCAGGGACTTGCCGATGCGCCGGCGCGTGGCCAGCTCCAGCGCGCCGTGACCGAGCGGGAAGCTCAAGGCCTGGCGCACCTCGGGCATGCGCTCCAGGATCGGCCGGCTCCACTCGGGGGCCAACACGTCGATCACGCAGTCGGGGTGCTGCTGTTTCAGGCACTGGAACAGGGTCTGCGCCATCACCATGTCGCCGACCCAGCTGGGGCCAATGATCAGTATTCTCATGCTTAGTCCAGAAACGCTCGGGGAGGCTACAGACTGCGGTACAGCCTGGCCTCCCCTCTTTATATTCAGGCTATGTGGCGGACAGTGTACCACTCAGGCAAGTCCATGGCTGATCACAGCCCCTGTGGGGACGGTGGGCCGTCAGGTCAAACCCAGTTCCCCCCAGATCCGCCGCACTTGACGGCGTTCATCAGCAAACTGCGCCGCGTCGATCACCCCGGCCTGCTTCTGCAGGGCCTGGCGGTGCGAGGCTGAGCGGAACGCCTTGTACACTTCACGCAACAGCACCGCGTCACTGGCCGGCATCAAACTCGCCTGCTCCAGTTCTTCCAGAATGCGGATGTTATCGGTCCATCGGAGTATGGCCGGGTGGTCATGGGACCAGGCCAAAGCCGCGTATTGCACCATAAATTCGATATCGACGATACCGCCGGCATCCTGCTTGATATCGAAGGGCACACCGGCCTCGAACGCGTTAGCCGCAGTACCCGCAGCCGTGGCCTTGGTCCCCAGGTTGTCACGCATCTTGGCGCGCATTTCACTCACTTCGGTGCGCAGTTTTTCCAAGTCGCGGGCCTGGCCCAGCACCTTGGCACGCACGCCTTCGAACGCCGCGCCAACCTGCTTGCAGCCCACCAGCACGCGGGCCCGCACCAAGGCCTGATGCTCCCAGGTCCAGGCTTCGTTCTGCTGGTAGCGCTCGAAGGCGCCCAGCGAACTCACCAGCAGGCCGGAGGCGCCGGACGGACGCAGGCGCATGTCCACGTCATACAGCTGGCCCGAGTTGGTCTGGGTGGTCAGCAGGTGGATGATGCGCTGGCCCAGCCGGGTGAAGAACTGCGCACTGTCGATGGGCTTGGCACCGTCGGTTTCCTCTTGCGGGTCGCCGTCGTGGATGAACACCAGGTCCAGGTCAGAGCCGTGCCCCAGCTCCAGGCCGCCGACCTTGCCATAACCAATGATGATGAATCCCGGATCGCAGAGACTGCCGTCGCTGCGCTTGGGCTGGCCATGGCGGGCCACGGTCTGGCGCCAGGCCAGGGCCAGTACCTGGTCGAGGATGGCTTCGGCCAGCCAGGTCAGGTAGTCGCTGACTTTCATCAACGGCAGGTTGCCACTGATTTCCGACGCGGCCACACGCAGGCTGTGGGCCAGCTTGAAGTGGCGCAGTGCCTCCATCTGCTGCTCCAGGTCATCCTCGGGGATGCGCGTGAGGCGTTCGCGCAACTCGCTGGCCAGCTCGGGAGCCAGGGGCGGGCTGAACAGGCGGCCTTCGTTAAGCAGTTCGTCGAGCAGCAACGGGTACAGCGCAATCTGCTCGGCAATCCACGGGCTGGCGGCGCACAAGGTCAGCAGACGGCGCAGGGCACCCGGGTTTTCGGTCAGCAGCACCAGGTAAGCCGAACGCCGCGCCACGGCTTCGACCAGTGGCAGCACACGCTCCAGCACCAAGTCGGGATTATCGTGCTCGACCGCCTGGGCCAGCAGGCGCGGAATAAAGGCATCCAGCCGCTCACGGCCAATGCGCTGCATCGACCGCAACTGCGGGCTTGAGCGCAGCCCCGCCAAACGCCGCAAGGCTTCGACAGGCTCTTTGAAGCCAGCCTCTTCCAGCTGCCGGCCAGCGGCTTCTTCATCCTGCGCCTGTTCCCACAGCGGCGACCATTCGCCACCCACCACCAGTTCGCCTTCACCGTCTTCATCATCCGGGTCGGCGATCACCTGGCGGAAGTGCCAGTCGATACGGCCACGCCAATAGGTCAACTGGTCGTGGAAGCTCTGCCAGTCGGCAAAACCGAGCATGTAGGCCACCCGCGCCTGGTCGGTCTCGCCCTCTGGCAACATTTGCGTCTGGCGGTCGGCGATGGCCTGGATGGCATGCTCGGTATAACGCAAGAACTCATAACCTTCGCGCAGCTCGGCGACCACCGCCGGCGGCAGGTAACCCTGGCCTTCGAGGGTGGCCAGCACCTTGAGCAACGGCCGTTGCTGCAAGCTCAGGTCGCGCCCGCCGTGGATCAGCTGGAAAGCCTGGGCGATGAACTCAACCTCGCGGATACCACCGGCACCCAGCTTGATGTTGTCGGCCATGCCCTTGCGCCGCACTTCCTGCTGAATCAGCTGCTTCATGGTGCGCAGCGCTTCGATCGCGGAAAAGTCCAGGTAACGGCGGTACACGAACGGGCGCAGCATCTCCTGCAGTTGTGCGCCGGCAGCCTGGTCACCCGCCACCACCCGCGCCTTGATCATCGCGTAGCGCTCCCAGTCGCGCCCCTGGTCCTGGTAGTACTGCTCCAGGGCATTGAAGCTGAGCACCAGTGCGCCGGCCGAACCATAGGGGCGCAGGCGCATGTCGACGCGGAACACGAAACCGTCGACGGTAACCGGGTCCAACGCCTTGATCAGCCGCTGGCCCAAGCGGGTGAAGAACTCCTGGTTTTCCAGCGAGCGCTTCACCCCTTCGGTTTCGCCGCCTTCGGGGAAGCCGAAGATCAGGTCGATGTCCGACGACAGGTTCAGCTCCACCGCCCCCAGTTTGCCCATGCCTAGCACCACCATGTGCTGCGGCTGGCCGCTGCGGTTGCCGATGGGCGTGCCGAATTGCTGGCAATGGCGCGGATACAGCCATTGGTAGGCTTCGTCGATGGCTGCATCGGCCAGGTCCGACAGGTCGCGGCAGGTTTCACCCAGTTCCGCCTGGCGGGTGATGTCTCGCCAGATGATGCGCAGCTGCTGGCGGTTGCGCTCACGGCGCAGGTTGCGCGCCAGCTCATCGTCGCTTTGCGCCGCCTGGGCGGCCGCCGCGATGTGCCCGCGCAGCTCACCCGGTGCATAACGGCGCTCCAGCTCGCCACTGGTCAGCAGGCCGAACAGCATGGCCGGCTCGCGCTGGGCCAGGCCCAGGACAAAATCGCTGGCTGCGGCCACCTGGTCGAATTGCTGCCGGTGCAGCGGGCTCCAGGCATTCAGGTCGAGCTCAGGGTGAGCGGCTAGCGCATCGCTGAGGAATTGCTGGTTGCGAGCGACCAGTGGCTGGAGGATGGCGGGCAGATCGGACGGCAAAGGCAGGCGCATGGTCTATCCTTGATCGGCGTGAAATAGAGGGGAAAAAGCGGCCAAGGGGAAGCCGGACCACGGTTGGACTGTCGTACAAAAGTTGGAAATAGCTGAAAAAAACGAAAACTTGGCAACAAACATCAAGAACCACCCGTTCGCGACACAATGCCAACCAACATGAACGTTTTTCCTCACAAGCCAAGGTGCGACCAAACGTCGCACAAATGTAGTTTTACTACTACTCGCGTCGTGTAAAAGCATGAAATGCGAAAGCAAATGTAGTAAAACTACAACGCGCCGGAAGACACCCCGGTAATCCAAGAATTCACGACGTCTGCCCATAAGGCCAGTCGCAACTTCAGGCAATCGATTCTGGTTGCCTTTCCGCCCTGGAGCAAGCCATGCAAGACCTCGATCCAATCGAAACCCAGGAATGGCTGGATGCCCTGGAGTCGGTCCTCGACAAAGAAGGCGAAGACCGCGCTCATTACCTGATGACCCGTATGGGCGAGCTGGCCACCCGTAGTGGCTCCCAGCTGCCGTATGCGATCACCACGCCATACCGCAACACCATCCCTGTCACCCACGAAGCACGCATGCCTGGCGACCTGTTCATGGAACGCCGCATTCGCTCGATGGTGCGTTGGAACGCCCTGGCCATGGTCATGCGCACCAACCTGAAAGACTCGGACCTGGGCGGACACATCTCCAGCTTCGCCTCCAGTGCCACCCTGTACGACATCGGCTTCAACTACTTCTTCCAGGCCCCGACCGAAGAACACGGCGGCGACCTGATCTTCTTCCAGGGCCACGCCTCCCCAGGCGTCTACGCCCGTGCCTTCATGGAAGGCCGTATCAGCGAAGACCAGATGAACAACTTCCGTCAGGAAGTGGACGGCAACGGCCTGTCTTCGTACCCGCACCCATGGCTGATGCCTGACTTCTGGCAGTTCCCGACCGTATCGATGGGTTTGGGCCCGATCCAGGCCATCTACCAGGCACGCTTCATGAAGTACCTGGAAGCCCGTGGCTACATCCCGGCCGGCAAGCAGAAGGTCTGGTGCTTCATGGGCGACGGCGAGTGCGACGAGCCGGAATCCCTGGGCGCAATCGCCCTGGCCGGCCGCGAGAAGCTGGACAACCTGATTTTCGTCATCAACTGCAACCTGCAGCGCCTCGACGGCCCGGTTCGCGGCAACGGCAAGATCATCCAGGAACTCGAAGGCGTGTTCCGTGGCGGTGGCTGGAACGTCAACAAGGTTGTCTGGGGCCGTTTCTGGGACCCATTGTTCGCCAAGGACACCAACGGTGCCCTGCAGCGCCGCATGGACGAAGTCATCGACGGCGAGTACCAGAACTACAAAGCCAAAGACGGCGCGTATGTTCGTGAGAACTTCTTCAACACCCCAGAGCTCAAGGCCATGGTCGAAGACCTGTCCGACGAAGAGATCTGGAAGCTCAACCGTGGCGGCCACGACCCGTACAAGGTCTACGCAGCGTACCATCAGGCGGTCAACCACAAGGACCAGCCTACCGTCATCCTCGCCAAGACCATCAAGGGTTACGGTACCGGTGCCGGCGAAGCCAAGAACACAGCGCACAACACCAAGAAGGTCGACGTCGACAGCCTGCGTCACTTCCGTGACCGCTTCGACATCCCGGTCAAGGATGCCGACCTCGAAAACCTGCCGTTCTTCAAGCCGGAAGAAGGTTCTGCCGAAGCCAAATACCTGGCCGAGCGCCGTGCTGCCCTGGGCGGTTTCGTGCCACAGCGCCGTGCCAAGAGCTTCAGCATACCGACCCCGCCACTGGAAACGCTGAAAGCGATCCTGGACGGCTCGGGCGACCGCGAAATCTCCACCACCATGGCCTTCGTGCGCATTCTGGCGCAGCTGGTCAAGGACAAGGAAATCGGCCAGCGCATCGTCCCGATCATCCCGGACGAAGCCCGTACCTTCGGTATGGAAGGCATGTTCCGCCAGCTGGGCATCTACTCGTCGGTCGGCCAGCTCTACGAGCCAGTCGATAAAGACCAGGTGATGTTCTACCGCGAGGACAAGAAGGGCCAGATCCTCGAAGAAGGCATCAACGAAGCCGGCGCCATGTCGTCGTTCATCGCTGCCGGTACCTCGTACAGCTGCCACAACCAGCCGATGCTGCCGTTCTACATCTTCTACTCGATGTTCGGCTTCCAGCGCATTGGCGACCTGGCCTGGGCCGCTGGCGACAGCCGCACCCGTGGCTTCCTGATCGGCGGTACCGCCGGCCGTACCACCCTGAACGGTGAAGGCCTGCAGCACGAAGACGGTCACAGCCACATGATGGCGGGCACCATCCCGAACTGCCGCACCTACGATCCAACCTACGGCTACGAGCTGGCGGTGATCATCCAGGACGGCATGAAGAAGATGACCGAAGAGCAACAGGACATCTTCTACTACATCACCGTGATGAACGAATCCTACCAGCAGCCAGCCATGCCGGCCGGTGTCGAGGAAGGCATCATCAAGGGCATGTACCTGCTGGAAGAAGACACCCGCGAAGCCGCGCACCACGTACAGCTGATGGGCTCCGGCACCATCCTGCGCGAAGTCCGCGAAGCGGCGAAAATCCTGCGTGAAGAGTTCAACGTCGGTGCCGACGTATGGAGCGTCACCAGCTTCAACGAACTGCGCCGCGACGGCCTGGCCGTAGAACGCGCCAACCGCCTGAAGCCTGGCCAGAAGCCACAGCAGACCTATGTCGAGCAGTGCCTGAACGGTCGCAAAGGCCCGGTCATCGCCTCTACCGACTACATGAAACTGTTCGCCGAGCAGATTCGCCAGTGGGTTCCGAGCAAAGAGTTCAAGGTCCTGGGTACCGACGGTTACGGTCGCAGCGACAGCCGCAAGAAGCTGCGTCACTTCTTCGAAGTCGACCGCCACTTCGTGGTGCTGGCTGCCCTGGAAGCCCTGGCTGACCGTGGCGAGATCGAACCCAAGGTTGTTGCAGACGCTATCGTCAAGTTCGGTATCGACCCGGACAAGCGCAACCCACTGGACTGCTGAGGAGTATTTTTAAGTGAGCGAACTCATTCGCGTACCTGACATCGGCAGCGGTGAAGGTGAAATCATCGAGCTGTTCGTCAAGGTCGGTGACCGTATCGAGGCTGACCAGAGCCTGCTGACCCTGGAGTCCGACAAGGCCTCCATGGAAATCCCGGCCCCCAAGGCCGGCGTCATCAAGGAACTGAAGGTCAAGCTGGGCGACCGCCTGAAAGAAGGCGACGAACTGCTGGTTCTGGAAGCCGAGGGCGCCGCTGCTGCGGCCCCTGAGGCTCCGGCCGCTGCTGCTCCTGCCCCGGCTGCTGCCCCAGCACCTGCTGCCGAAGCCGCCCCTGCGCCAGCCGCAGCCCCGGCTGCCGCCAGCGTGCAGGACATCCACGTGCCGGACATTGGTTCGTCGGGCAAGGCCAAGATCATCGAAGTGCTGGTCAAGGTCGGCGACACTGTCGAAGCCGACCAGTCGCTGATTACCCTGGAGTCCGACAAGGCCTCCATGGAAATCCCGTCGCCAGCTGCTGGCGTGGTCGAAGAAGTGCTGTGCAAGCTGGAAGACGAAGTCGGCACTGGCGACCTGATCTTCAAGCTGAAGGTCGCTGGCGCAGCCCCGGCTGCCGCTCCGGCCGCTGCTGCTGCCCCGGCGCCAGCCAAGGCTGAGGCTGCTCCGGCAGCCGCACCCGCCGCTGCCGCCCCGGCTGCTGCCCCAGCACCGGCTGCTACCGCACCGGCCGCTGGCAGCAACGCCAAGGTTCACGCAGGCCCAGCCGTTCGTCAGCTGGCCCGTGAATTCGGTGTCGACCTGGGCGCTGTTGCCGCCACCGGTCCGCACGGCCGCATTCTGAAAGAAGACGTGCAGGTTTACGTCAAAGCGATGATGCAGAAGGCCAAGGAAGCTCCGGCCGCTGCCGGTGCAACCGGCGGCGCCGGCATCCCGCCGATCCCTGCCGTGGACTTCAGCAAGTTCGGTGAAGTGGAAGAAGTGGCCCTGACTCGCCTGATGCAGGTCGGTGCCGCTAACCTGCACCGCAGCTGGCTGAACGTGCCGCACGTGACCCAGTTCGACTCCGCCGACATCACCGAGCTGGAAGCCTTCCGCGTTGCGCAGAAGGCCGTGGCCGAGAAGGCTGGGGTGAAGCTGACCGTGCTGCCACTGCTGCTCAAGGCCTGTGCTTTCCTGCTCAAGGAACTGCCAGACTTCAACAGCTCGCTGGCACCAAGCGGCAAGGCCATCATCCGCAAGAAGTACGTGCACATCGGCTTCGCCGTGGACACTCCGGACGGCCTGTTGGTCCCTGTGATCAAGAACGTCGACCAGAAGAGCCTGCTGCAACTGGCTGCCGAAGCGGCTGCGCTGGCCGAAAAAGCCCGCACCAAGAAGCTGTCGGCCGACGAGATGCAAGGCGCCTGCTTCACCATCTCCAGCCTCGGCCACATTGGCGGCACCGGCTTCACGCCGATCGTCAACGCGCCGGAAGTGGCTATCCTGGGCGTCTCCAAGGCGACCATGCAGCCTGTGTGGGATGGCAAGGCCTTCCAGCCTAAGCTGATGCTGCCACTGTCGCTGTCCTACGATCACCGTGTGATCAACGGCGCAGCCGCCGCGCGCTTCACCAAGCGCCTGGGCGACGTGCTGGGCGATATCCGCACCATGCTGCTGTAAGGCAGCCCGCTGCCCCTCCTTGCGAGGGGCAGTACCCTTTTCGAGCTGCCACGCTCGTACCTCAACCCCGTCGATTGGCGGGGCTTTTTTTGTCCGCCGATAGGGTTGTGGCGCCGGGGAGATCGAGCGCCGCCCGCGCGGCGCTCGGTTTCCCAGGCGCCAAAATTCTCAAGGCGAACTAACATTTCCGGCCCAACAGCCGATAACCCGTACACAGCATCACGCATGGCCGCTTGCCAGCCCTCGGGACATGATGCAACCTTGCCGAATCTGCCGCCGCCGCAAGGCCGCGTTCCCTCTTCAAGCGAGTCTTCGATGAAAAGCCAACCCGATGCCGCCAGCCGTGTGGCGGCCGAGGTCGTCACGCCGTTACCCGTGCCCTCGCGGCTCGGCATGCTGCGTTTCGAACGGCTCAACGAAGCCACCTGGGCCATGCTCTACCTGGACCCGGCCTGCGAGCGCCAGTTCGGCCTGCACGCCGGCGACCTTTGTGCCTTGGTAGATGCACCCTACGCCAGCCTGATGGAACCGGAAGCACGCTACCGGCTGCACGACGAGGTCCAACTGCAACTGGCACAGCGCGGCTACTACCGCGTGCGCTACACCCTGCACACGCCAAGCGCCTCGCTGCGCCTGCTGGAGGTGGGTGAAGCCTACAAGCAGCATAACCGCCAGCTGTTGCGCGGCTACCTGAGCGTGCTCGATGACCAGCAGGACGATACCGGCGAAGCCGACGCCAACGATCTGGAATCACGCAACAACCGCCTGCAGCTGGCCCTGCAACTGAACCAGCGCGCCCAGCAAGAGCAGCTGGAACACCTGGAGCGCGTGCGTGGCCAGCAGGACCTGATCCTGCGCCTGGCTCGCCAGCGCTACAGTGCCGGTAACTCGCTGCTGGAAGCTGCCCAGCTGATTACCCGCAGCGCCTGCGAAATCTACAAGGTCGACAGCGCCAGCATCTGGCACCTGGACGACCAGCGTCTGGAACCGATCACCGCCTGGTACCGCGTTGCACAAGAGCATCGCCAGCCCGAAGCCATCGATGCCAGCCACTTCCCCGACTACCTTGACGCGCTGCACGCCAGCCGCGCCATCGACGCCCACAACGCCGGCCACGACCCACGCACCCGTGCCCTGGCGCAAAGTCTGCGCCCGGAAAACAAGGCCATGCTCGACGCCAGTATCCGTGTCGATGGCCAGGTAGTCGGCGTGCTGTGCCTTGAGCAGACCGGCCAGCCACGGGCCTGGCAGTCGGACGAGATTGCCTTTGCAGGTGAGCTGGCCGACCAGTTCGCCCAAGTCATCACCAACCACAACCGGCGCACTGCGGCCAGCGCATTGCACCTGTTCCAGCGTGCCGTCGAGCAAAGCGCCAGCGCCTTTTTGCTGGTGAACCGCGATGGCCGGGTGGAGTACGTCAACCCGAGTTTCACTGCCATCACCCAATACAGCACCGATGAAGTGCAAGGCCGTCACCTGGGTGAGCTGCCGGCATTGGAGAACCTCAGCGAATTGCTGTTCGACTCGCCGTCGAGCCTGGCCATGGGCAACAGCTGGCAGGGCGAGTTCAAGAGCCGGCGCAAGAACCTGGAGCCCTACTGGGGCCAGTTGTCGATTTCCAAGGTGTACGGCGATAACCGTGAGCTGACCCACTACATCGGCATCTACGAAGACGTCACCCAGACCAAGCTGGCCCAGCAGCGCATCGAACGACTGGCCTACACCGACAACCTGACCAACCTGGGCAACCGCCCGGCGTTCATCCGCAGCCTGGACGAGTGCTTTGCCCGCGATGGCGAAAGCGCGATGTGCCTGCTGCTGGTGGACATCGACAACTTCAAGCGCATCAACGACAGCCTTGGCCACCAGACCGGTGACAAGCTGCTGATCAGCCTGGCCCGCCGCCTGCGCAACAGCTTGCACACCGGCGGTATCCTGGCGCGCTTTGCCAGTAACGAGTTCGCGGTATTGCTTGACGACACCAGCCTGGAAGATGGCCAAGGCGTTGCCCAGCAATTGCTGCGCACCCTCGACAAGCCGATGTTCGTCGACAACCAGTTGATCAACGTCACGGCCTCGGTGGGCCTGGCCTACGCGCCGCTGCACGGCGCTGACCCGGCCAGCCTGATGAAAAACGCCGGCCTGGCGTTGCACAAGGCCAAGGCCAACGGCAAGCATCAGGTGCAGGTGTTTACCGAAGTGCTCAATGCCGAAGCCAGCTACAAACTGTTCGTCGAGAACAACCTGCGCCGTGCCCTTACCCAGAACGAGCTGGAAGTGTTCTACCAGCCCAAGATCTGCCTGCGCAGCGGCCGCCTGTTGGGGCTGGAAGCGCTGTTGCGCTGGAACCACCCCGAGCGCGGCATGATCCGCCCGGACCAGTTCATCAGCGTGGCAGAAGAAACCGGCCTGATCATTCCCATTGGCAAATGGGTGATCCGCCAGTCATGCAGCATGAGCCAGCAACTGCGCGAGGCCGGCTTGGGTAACCTGCACGTAGCGATCAACCTGTCGCCCAAGCAGTTTTCCGACCCCGACCTGGTAGCCTCTATCAGCACCATCCTCAAGGAAGAAGCCCTGCCCCCGCACCTGCTGGAGCTGGAGCTGACCGAAGGCCTACTGCTGGAAGCCACCGAAGACACCCACCGCCAGCTGGACGAGCTGAAGGCCCTGGGCCTGACCCTGGCCATGGACGATTTCGGCACCGGTTACTCCTCGCTCAGCTACCTGAAGAAGTTTCCGATCGACATTCTCAAGATCGACCGCAGCTTCATCAATGAGATCCCCGACAACCAGGACGATATGGAAATTACCTCGGCGGTGGTGGCCATGGCGCACAACCTCAAGCTGAAGGTAGTGGCTGAAGGGATCGAGACGCCGGAGCAGCTGGCGTTTCTGCGCCGCCACCGTTGCGACGTGGGCCAGGGTTACCTGTTCGACCGGCCGATTCCGGGGCGGGAGCTGGCTGAGCGGCTGAAGCGCTACCCGCGTGGCCCGGTGGCCTGACAGCGGCGTAAACCTCGGGCACTATAGAAGCCATTCGGGCCTCTTCGCGGGCATGCCCGCGAATGCCTCAACACCTATCCAACTGAAAAAAAACAGAGGAACGGCCATGGTCCTGCGTTCGGAAATCCTGGTGAACAAAAACGTCATGCCAACTGCGGAGCAGGCGCTGCCTGGCCGCGAAACGCCAATGACCCTGCCCGAGTTCCATTACGTGTTCGAAGGCACCCCGCTGCTCGGCCCGTTCTTCGAAGGCGCCATCGACTTCGCCATCTTCGGCCTGGGTTGCTTCTGGGGCGCCGAGCGCCGCTTCTGGCAGCGTGAAGGTGTGGTCAGCACTGTGGTCGGCTACGCCGGCGGTTTCACCCCAAACCCTACCTACGAAGAAGTCTGCTCGGGCCTGACCGGCCACACCGAAGTGGTGCTGGTGGTGTTCGACAAGGACAAAGTCAGCTACCGTGAGCTGCTGGCGATGTTCTGGGAACTGCACAACCCGACCCAGGGCATGCGCCAGGGCAATGACGTCGGCACCCAGTACCGCTCGGCCATCTACTGCACCAGCCCGGAACAGCTGGAACAGGCCAAGGCCAGCCGCGACGCCTTCCAGGTCGAACTGAACAAGGCAGGCTTTGGTGAAATCACCACTGAAATCGACCAGGCACCGACCGTGTACTTCGCCGAGGCCTACCACCAGCAGTACCTGGCCAAGAACCCGGACGGCTACTGCGGTATCGGCGGCACCGGTGTATGCCTGCCACCCAGCCTGCAGGGCAACTGAAGCATGAGCACGATGACCCTGTTCCACTCGCCGTTGTCGCCTTTCGTGCGCAAGGTCATGGTGGTGTTGCATGAGACCGGCCAACTTGAGCGGGTGCAGCTGCAGCCGGTGAACATCAGCCCGGTGAGCAGTGACCCGCAGCTTAACCAGGACAACCCGATCGGCAAGATCCCGGCCCTGCGCCTGGAAGACGGCACCGTGCTGTATGACAGCCGGGTGATCTGCGAGTACCTCGACCTGCAGCACGTCGGCCTGCCGCTGCTGCCACGCGAAGGCTCGGCGCGCTGGCGGCGCATGACGCTGGTGTCGCAGGCTGATGCGATCATGGATGCAGCGGTGTCGTCACGCTATGAAAGCTTCCTGCGGCCCGAGGACAAGCGCTGGGACGGTTGGTTGCAGGCGCAGGGCGACAAGATCCGCCGTAGCCTGGCCAACCTGGAGCAGGAGCATTTGCCCGAGCTGATGTCCGGGTTCGACCTGGCAGCGATTGGTGTGGCCTGTGCGCTGGGGTATCTGGACTTACGTCAGCCGGCGTTTGGCTGGCGTGAGCGCCAGCCAGGTTTGGCGGCGTGGTACGCCGAGGTGGCCAAGCGGCCATCGATGGTCGCCACAACGCCGGTGGCCTGACCGGCCTCTTGAATCAGCAATCCGGCTTGCCGGCGGTGAACTTCTTGGCCGGGTTCACCGCCGCCTTGAACTCACGCAGCGCCTTGGAACCCACCAGCAGCGGGTAATTGAAGCTGCTGCGGTCCACCAGGTTAACTTCCACGGTGCGCTTCACGTCACCCAGGCACAGCTCCAGGTCCACCACCGGACGCTTGGAGATTTCCGGCGCATCGCCTTCTTCCTCTTCATCGGCACGGCCTTTGATCTTGCTGATGCGTGACACCTTGTGCTCGTACACCTTGCCGTCCGAGTCTTTCGTGGCCAGGCGGAAGCGCACCCATTCCTCGCCATCACGGGTGAACAGTTCGATGTCCTTGGCCGATAGCGACGCGGTGAAGGCACCGGTGTCCATCTTGGCCTTCAGGGTTTCGCCCAGCTCGGGCAGGGTGATGTTCTCGTAACGGCCATAGATCGTAGGCTCGGCGGCCATTACCGGCAGTGCCAACAACGACAACAGGGCAAGCAGAGGTTTCACAGGCAGGCTTCCTTGAGAGGGGTCAGTGCTTAGACTGCACGGGCAGAATAGGTTCGCTGTCACAAGGTTAACCAACATGTTGTGAAACATTTGTCCCTGCCGTCGGGCATTGGACATTTGGCGTAGGCCACGGCGCTGCTTATCATTGCCAACCGTTTATCTCCCACAACAAGAGTCTCCTTATGCGTCGCCTGCTGACCGGCATTCTCACTACCACCCTGTTGCTGCTCAATACCGTGGTGTTGATCTGCCCGCTGCTGGTCTTCGCCCTGCTCAAACTGGTGTTGCCGGGCCGTGGCCGCGACTATGCCTCGTGGGCGGTGATGTGGGTAGCCGAAACCTGGTCGGAAATCGACAAGGCCATCTTCGCCTTGTGCATTCCTACCCAATGGGACATTCGCGGCGTCGAGAACCTGCGCAAAGACACCTCGTACCTGGCCGTGAGCAACCACCAGACCTGGGTCGACATCCCCGCGCTGATCGAAAGCCTCAACCGCCGCACGCCGTTCTTCAAGTTCTTTCTCAAGAAGGAGCTGATCTGGGTACCGCTGCTGGGCCTGGCCTGGTGGGGGCTGGATTACCCGTTCATGAAGCGCTACAGCAAGGCGTTTCTAGACAAGCACCCCGAACTCAAGGGCAAGGACCTGGAGATCACCAAGGCCGCTTGTGAGCTGTTCAAGCGCCAGCCCGTCACCGTGGTCAATTACCTCGAAGGCACGCGCTTCACCGAAGCCAAGCGCCAGGAACAACAGTCGCCTTATCGCTACCTGCTCAAGCCCAAGGCCGGCGGCGTGGCGTTCGTGCTGGCGGCATTGGGTGAGCAGTTGGATGCCCTGCTGGACGTGACCATCGTGTACCCCGGCAACAAGGCGCCGGGGTTCTGGGATTTGCTCAACGGCAGCATTAGCCGGGTGATTATCGACATTCAGGTGCGTGAGCTGGACCCCGCCTTGTGGGATGGGGATTATGAAAATGACCCGGCCTTCAGGCAGACCGTGCAGGCTTGGGTGAACCAGCTGTGGCTGGAAAAGGATCAGCGGATCGAGCAGTTGCGGGCGGATATGGGCTGAGATCTCCATCGCCTGTTCCGGCCATCCCGGCCTGGACCATCATCCTCGCCTCGATCGCGCTGGTTACCGTGCTGAACGTG
This sequence comes from Pseudomonas monteilii NBRC 103158 = DSM 14164, assembly GCF_000730605.1. Lineage (GTDB taxonomy): Bacteria > Pseudomonadota > Gammaproteobacteria > Pseudomonadales > Pseudomonadaceae > Aquipseudomonas > Aquipseudomonas monteilii. The sequence continues at coordinate 63,430 of NZ_BBIS01000034.1, forward strand.
ATCGGCATCCACTCTGTCGCCAAGGCCAGCAACCTGATCGTTGGCGCGCAGATCGTGTTCATCGGGGTGTTCGTGGCCTTGTCCTGCCAGACCCTGGCCGGGCAACCGGTAGACCTGCTCTCGCCGCTGATGAGTGACGGCACACAACCTGGCTTCGGCCCGCTGATGGCCGGTGCTGCAGTACTGTGCCTGTCGTTTCTAGGCTTCGATGCCGTCTCGACCCTGGCCGAAGAATGCCGCGATGCACGCCACGATGTGCCACGGGCGATCATCCTTACCACGCTCTTCGCCGGCGTACTGTTCACCGCGCTGGCCTACGTCAGCCAACTGGTGCTGCCAGGCAGCACGTTTGCAAACGCCGATGCGGCGGCCAATGAAGTGATGTTCAGCGCGGGTGGGCAATTCCTGGCCAACTTCTTCACCGCCGCCTTCGTCGCCGGCAGCCTGGGTTCAGCACTGGCCTCGCAGGCGGCGGTGTCACGCATCCTGTTCACCATGGGCCGTGACAAGGTGCTGCCGCAGCGCACGTTCGGTTACCTGTCCCCACGCTTCGGCACGCCGGTGTTCGCCATTCTGCTGGTGTCGGCGTTCTCGCTGCTGGCGCTGGTGATCGACCTGTCCACCCTCGCTTCGCTGATCAGTTTCGGCGCGCTGGTGGCGTTCTCGGCGGTGAACCTGGCAGTGGTGAAGACCCACCTGATGGACGATGCCAGCCAGCGTAATGCCAAGGGGTTGTTGAGTTATGGCGTGGTGCCGCTGGTGGGGTTGGGGCTGACACTGTGGCTGTGGACCAGCCTGTCGGCGCTGACGTTGGTGATTGGGTTGTGCTGGTTTGCGCTGGGGCTGGCGTATCTTGCCGTTCTGACTGCCGGCTTCCGTCGTCCGGTTCTACTGACGGACTTCTCCGAGGCGGGCTGAGGTCCGCCGCAAGTACTGACAATTCTGCCAGTTGTGCGTGGCCTCGCGAAGACAAAGACTTACGTAACACCGTCTTTTGCGAGGTACCCGCCATTGAGAACAGCCGCCCTGGCCTACACCCCATACGGATACATCGACAGTCAAGCTTGGTTGGCCACCCTGCTTGGCTTCAATGGCGAAAAGAACGACCCCCTCACCAGCATCTACCCATTAGGACAAGGTTATCGTAGCTACAGTCCAACCCTGATGCGCTTCCATAAGCCCGATAACCTCAGCCCCTTTGGGCAGGGCGGATATAACACTTACGCATACTGCAACTGTGATCCGATCAATTTCCGGGATGACACAGGTCATGCGCGAACATTTGCTCAGCTACGGAAGTTCTGGGTTGAACATAGCCAGTCGGCCCAATCCTCAACGACCCCTTTGATACGAGCGCCAAAAAAGAAAGTGACATTTAACAGAAAGATAACTGGCCGTATCTATACGGGCGAACACGACGTACAGAGAGCCAGGCTTATTGAAGAAAAACAGTCATTGCAAGTTTACATTTACAAGTTCACTCAGCGCGTAAAACGAAAAACAGAAGACTTCAATTTTCTCATGGAGCCGTCGACGCCTGACCTCGCGAAAAGTTTTGGCATCAGTGAGGAAAGATACCAGACTTCGCTGGAGGCACTCGCCACATGGCTTGACGACGCGCAAGATCGGTTGAAAAACCTTAACTCCACACTCAGAAGCTATCGAGTCTAATGGCATGAGGAATATCTGATGAGTAGTGCGTCGCTTCGCGCTTATACACCTTATGGGCATTTTCACTATAGCCTTTCAAATCAGCAACTGCTCGGCTTCAATGGCGAACTGCTAGAAAGGCACTCTGGAGCGTACCTGCTTGGCAATGGCTATCGTCCGTACAACCCGATAATCATGCGATTCCTTGCGCCTGACAGCTGGAGCCCGTTCGGCAAGGGGGGGCTGAATGCCTATGGCTATTGCGCAGGAGACTCCATTAACAATGTAGATCCAGATGGGCATGCTGTTGTCAATCGATTACGCCGCCACGCCGCCATACTGACGCCCGATGTTCCTCCCCCCAAACGGCCCAGCATCTCAATCGCTCCCTCAACAGGCAGGGCTTGCAGACCGGACGCAGCGATCCGCTCACTCCTCCACCGCAAATTCAGCAGCCACGCGCCAATAGAAACCCACTGGCAAACGGTGGTCGAATGCCGTTTGAAGACCGGAGAAATCCAAGCGTGCCATTGAGTGAGGTCGTAACTCTGGCCAAAGAACTGGCGGGGGCGAAGCGGTCCCTTGCAGATGCTCCAGCGTTTCTGACATACGTGCATGAACCGAAAATGCGTGCCAATTACCTTGCGAATCTCGCCAGCATCCGTAGTGAAGTGCTAAAACAGCAAGATCGATTGAACGTGGCGATGGTCAGGTGGTTCCACTCCTGACCAACCCCATGTCCAGCCCAATCAAACCGATGGCGTATTCACTGGCGCCGGCGTGGTCCACAGGCTCCCCAGGTTCTGCAGCAACGACCCGGCGATGCCCTGCTGGCCCAGGTACTGCAGAATCAGAGGGGCAAACTGGCCGATCATCCCGGTGTCCATCCCCAGCGCCTTGAACGCAGTGTCCAGGTCGTTGCGGTTCTCGACGTTGTTGCCCAGGGCATTGCTCAGCGCCGACTGGCTTTCGCTGTTCTTGCCCAGTAAATCGCCCAATCCACTCAAGCCACCCAGCGCATTGGCCCCGGCCAGCAGGTTTAGCCCCGGTACCGCCTTGGTCAGCTGCCCATAGTCATCGCTGCTCAGGTTATTGCGCGCCAAGCCCAACATCGCCCCTGCTCCGCCAACGGCTTGTTCGGGGGTGATCTTCAATTCGCTACCCAGGGTGTTGAGCAGGTTGGCCTGTGCCTCGGGCGCCTGCACCTGGCCTTGCTGTTGCTGGTTCTGCATGGCCGACACGGCGTTGGCCGCATCGCTGAGATTGAAGGCGAACACCGGGCTTGCAGCCAGGGTCATCAGGGTTGCCAGGGTGAGTGCTTTCATCGGGAGGGACCTCGTGAGCCGGGATGGCTGCGGAAACGAGAAATTTGACTAAAAAAACCAACCTTTGTTCCGAGCCGATCACAAGCGCATGTCCCCGTAATCGATAAGCGCTGCGAGACGGCAGGTTGCGGTGGAAGTACTCAAGAAATCACATATACCAATTGGAACATTTCAAATACCTAGTATTTTTACCAGTTGCTAGTCGATTCTTCGGCAGTCATGCTTGAGACGCTCACGTCATCCATAAAGAAGCGCTGCCAATTAATTGGCCACGCACTACACAATTGGAAGTATTCGCATGCTTATCAGAGCCAGCACTAGAAAGTTTCTCTATCAAAATGGCGAACTTAGCACCATCATAACCAATAAGGAAAGCCTAACAATTTTTCGCCACACGACCACGTTGCTTTCCGAGCGAAGCACCACCCATGGACAAGCACTTACAGCAGGCGATCAAAGCAACTCCACACTGATTAGAACAAGCGCCGAAAAACAAGAAACACATGCCTACTCTCCTTACGGACACGAATCCTATTTTCACACCGCATTCACAACGATAGGTTTTAACGGGAAACCATTCGATAACTTCTTAGAAGGTTACATACTCGGTAACGGCCATAGGTTATTCAAACCAGCAACTATGCGCTTTTGCTCTCCCGATGAAATCAGCCCTTTCGGCGCTGGTGGACTTAACGCTTACGCCTATTGCTCGGGAGACCCGACAAACTTCCACGACCCATCAGGACGTTCTAGAGCAGCCCTTCTTTTCAAGGCTTTAAAAAAAATTTTTCCCGAGCCAACTAAAAACACGCAGGTAGGCCAACCGGGTCATTATGACCATGTCACCTCGCCCCCCAGCTATGCAAAGGTACTCTCCGAGCATCCCAGCGAACTTTCTACTGCTAAAGCTTTCCTCCTCGAAGATCTCCTCGCGCAAGAAAAAATACTTGAATTCCACAAAAATGAAAAATCATTGTATCTCCAGGCCGCCTTCAAGGAAAATAAGAAGACGAAAAAATTTTTCCAAAAGCCTAGTACAAAAAAAGCACACATAAAAACCGAGAACGAATATAAAGCGCAATACCACCACCACAAAAAACTGGAAGAAAATGCCCAAGGGAACATTGATCAGATCAATACCTCACTCGCACGGATCAGAGTCGCGGAAAGCTAGAAACAGCGACGTGCGGCAACGCCCCAACAGCCGCACGAACTCTTGCGACTTGTCTTCATACCCAGCTCAAGCGAGGCTAAGGCATGCAACCGGGGCAGAACCGCACCTAAATGAAAAGCCCCTCGACTGGAGGGGCTCTTCTTACTTAATGATGATTACGCCGCCCCCCACATCTTGTGCGGATCGATCACAAATTTCTTCGGCACACCCGCATCAAACTCGCCATACCCTTCCGGCGCCTGATCCAGATTGATCACCTGCACCCCCACTACCTCGGCAATGTTAATCCGGTCCCACATGATCGCCTGCATCAGCTGGCGGTTGTACTTCATGGTCGGGGTCTGGCCGGTGTGGAAGCTGTGCGACTTCGCCCAGCCGAGGCCGAAGCGGATGCTCAGTGCGCCGATCTTGGCGGCGGCATCTACCGCGCCCGGGTCTTCGGTCACGTACAGGCCCGGGATACCGATGTTGCCGGCAACGCGGGTAACCTGCATCAGCGAGTTCAGCACGGTAGCAGGGGCTTCGTGCTTGGCGCCCTCGTGGCCATGGCCACGGGCCTCGAAGCCAACGGCGTCAACGGCGCAGTCCACTTCCGGCTCGCCGAGGATGTCGATGATCTGCTCGTGCAGCGGGGTGTCCTTGGACAGGTCGACCACTTCGAAGCCTTGCGACTTGGCGTGGGCCAGGCGGGCCGGGTTGAGGTCGCCAACGATCACGCAGGCAGCGCCAAGCAGGCGGGCCGAGGCAGCAGCGGCCAAGCCAACCGGGCCAGCGCCCGCTACGTAAACGGTGCTACCTGGGCCTACGCCAGCAGTGACGGCGCCGTGGTAGCCAGTAGGCAGGATGTCGGACAGGCAGGTCAGGTCACGGATCTTTTCCATGGCCTTGTCGCGCTCGGGCAGTTTCAGCAGGTTGAAGTCGGCGTACGGCACCAGCACGTACTCGGCCTGGCCACCGGTCCAGTCGCCCATGTCGACGTAGCCGTAGGCACCGCCGGCGCGGGCCGGGTTAACGGTGAGGCAGACGCCGGTGTGCATCTCTTTGCAGGAGCGGCAACGGCCACAGGCAACGTTGAAGGGTACCGAGACCAGGTCGCCGATCTGCATGCGCTCGACATCGCGGCCTTTTTCGACGATTTCACCGGTGATTTCGTGGCCCAGGACCAGGCCGACCTGGGCAGTGGTGCGGCCGCGGACCATGTGCTGGTCGGAGCCGCAGATGTTGGTGGAGACCACCTTCAGGATCACGCCGTGTTCGATCTTCTTGCCGCGCGGGTCCTGCATTTTCGGGTAGTCGATCTTCTGCACCTCGACCTTGCCGGCGCCGAGATATACCACTCCACGATTGCCAGACATGCTCTTACCTCGCTTGATTTGTATTTATGCAGCGGTGGTTGAACGCGCCGCCATCCATGGGCGGCATGTGTTTCTGGAGTGAGGGGAATTGTGGGCCTGATGGGCCGGGATGCACTGACTGGGAGCGACAGGGAGATGCCTTTTAGCGGCAAGGGTGTCGCTGGAGGGTATGGAGGATGAGGCAGGCGTGTTGACCTGCACCGGCCTCTTCGCGGGGCTCGCCCCGCGAAGAGGCCGGTACAGGCGCTAGAGAACGACCGTCCGGTTGGCGTTGAGGAACACCCGACGCTCGATGTGATAACCCACAGCCCGCGCCAGGGTCAGGCACTCGATGTCGCGCCCTTTGGCAATCAGGTCTTCCGGGTAATGGCTGTGGTCCACCACTTCAACGCCCTGGGCAATGATCGGCCCTTCGTCCAGGTCGTTGTTGATGTAATGCGCAGTCGCGCCGACCATCTTCACGCCCTTGTTGTACGCCTGGTGATAAGGCTTGGCGCCTTTGAACCCCGGCAACAACGAGTGGTGAATGTTGATCGCCCAGCCATCCAGGCGCCGGCACAGCTCGGGCGATAGCACCTGCATGTAGCGAGCGAGGATAACCAGCTCTGCGCCGGTCTCCTCGATCACCTGCAGCACCTTGCGCTCCTGCCCAGGCTTATCCTTAGGATCGAGCGCGAAGTGGTAGTAAGGAATCTTGTGCCACTGGGCCAGCGGTTCGAGGTCGGGATGGTTGGACACCACCGCAACCACGTCCATACCCAACTGGCCGATGCGCTGGCGGTACAGCAGATCGTTCAGGCAGTGGTCGGCCTTGGACACCATGATCACCACCTTGGGGCGGTGATTCGGTGCGGTCAGCTCAAACGTCATGCCGAACGCTTCGCTGCGCTCGGCAAGGCCGGCCCGGAAGCCCGCCTCGTCGAAATCATCCGGCTGGCGGAATTCGACGCGAATGAAGAAGCGCCCCGACTGCCGGTCATCGAAGGAGTGGTGCTCCGTCACGTAGCAGCGCTGCTCGAAGAGGTAACGCGTCACCACGTCGACGGTGCCGAGCATGCTCGGGCAGTCGGCGGTGAGAATCCAGGTATCCGGTGCCCGACTCATGTTCTGCGCTCCTTAGGCTTCGATGCTCAGGCCGTACTCGGCCGAAGCGTCCTGCAGCCACAGCCACCAGTAGTCAGCGAAACTGCGGCGAATCACCAGTTCCCAGGTGTCTTCCGCAGTGCGGCGAATCACCAGTTGCGACTTGGCGAACACGGTACCCACTGCCTTGCCCACCGGGAAGTTGTTCGGGTGAACATCATAGCTGGTGGACTTCATCAGCACTTCACGCACATTCGGGCCGCGCAGTTCCAGCAGGCTTTGCCCGCCGCTCACGTTGACCACCTGGATGTGCTGGCCTTCAAGGGCTGCACGCAGCTTTTGCTCGACAGCCAGTTCCTGGCCACCGGGTACGATCAGCAGCCATTCATCCGGGCCAACCCATTGCAGCGACATGTCGTTGTTGGCGACCACGGTCAGGGCCACCGGCAGCTCCAGGCCCAGGGCCTTGTGCACGCCTGCGGCGAATTCCGGGTTGTGGCCATCGCCGCGAAGGGTGAGGTGGCCAAGGAACTTGCGTTCACGCAGGGTCACGCCTGCGTTCTTGCGGCCTTTGCCAACCAGGCTGGCCAGGTCGGCGTGGTGCAGTGGCGACTGGGCCTTGGCCTCGGCGCCGGGGTTTTGCTGGAAGACGTTGATAGCGCTCATTTCTTACCTGCCTTGAATTCTTGTTCGTCAGGGCAGCGCAGCACCGGGCTGCGCCGCTATCCGGGGGCCTTTAGACGTTCTGCCGCTCACCCTTCGGATCGAAGAACACCGAAGACACGATCTCCGCCTCGATCACGCTGCCATCCGCCTGCGGCGAGTACACGCGCTCGCCCATGCGCTTGAGGCCGCCTTTGACCACGCCCATGGCGAACGAGTAGCCCAGGGAGTTGGACGCGTAGCTGGAGGTCACGTGGCCAACCATGTCCATCGGGATCGGCTGTTTCGGGTCGAATACCAGCTGGGCGCCTTCCGGCAGCCATTTGGTCGGGTCGACCGGCTTCAGGCCTACCAGTTGCTTGCGGTTCTCGCGCACGCAGTCTTCACGGTTCATGCCACGCAGGCCGATCCACGAGAACGGCTTGTTGCGGCCCACGCACCAACTCATGTTCAGGTCGTCCGGGGTCATCGAGCCGTCGGTGTCCTGGCCCACGATGATGAAGCCCTTCTCGGCACGCAGTACGTGCATGGTCTCGGTGCCGTACGGGGTCAGGTTGTACTTCTTGCCGGCCTCGATGATCTGTTCCAGCACGCCCATGGCGTAGTTGGCCTGCACGTTCACTTCGTACGACAGCTCACCGGTGAACGAGATACGGAACACACGGGCTGGCACGCCGCCCACGTTGCCTTCCTTCCAGGTCATGAACGGGAAGGCTTCCTTGTCCATGTCGATGTCGGTCAGCTCGCTCAGCAGCTTGCGGCTGTTGGGGCCGGACAGGGTCATGGTGGCCCAGTGGTCGGTGACCGAAGTGAAGTACACCTTCAGCTCTGGCCATTCGGTCTGGTGGTACAGCTCCATCCACTGCAGCACGCGGGCGGCGCCGCCGGTGGTGGTGGTCATGATGAAGTGGTTATCGCCAACGCAGGCGGTTACGCCGTCGTCGAAGACCATGCCGTCTTCCTTGCACATCAGGCCGTAGCGGGCCTTGCCCACGTCGAGCTTGGTCCAGGCGTTGGTGTAGATGCGGTTGAGGAACTCGCGCGCATCCGGGCCCTGGATATCGATCTTGCCCAGGGTGGAGGCGTCCAGCAGGCCCACGCTGTCGCGCACGGCCTTGCATTCACGGGCCACGGCGGCATGGATGTCTTCACCGGCTTTCGGGAAGTACCACGGGCGCTTCCACTGGCCGACGTCTTCGAACTCGGCGCCGTTCTTCACGTGCCAGGCATGCAGGGCGGTGAAGCGCACCGGCTCGAACAGGTGACCACAGTGACGGCCCGCTACGGCGCCGAACGTCACCGGCGTGTAGTTGGGGCGGAACATGGTGGTGCCCATTTCCGGGATGGTGATGCCGATCGAACGGGCGGCGATGGCCAGGCCGTTGATGTTGCCCAGTTTGCCCTGGTCGGTACCGAAGCCCAACGCGGTGTAGCGTTTGACGTGCTCGACCGACTCGAAGCCTTCACGGGTGGCCAGTTCGATACCGGCAGCGGTCACGTCGTTCTGCTGGTCGACGAACTGCTTCGGCCCCTTGGTGCCCTTGTCGTGCGGCACCAGGAACAGCGCCACGGTGGCCTCTTCCTTGCGTGCAACGGTTTTCGGCAGGGTGCCGACGGTTGCCTTGAAGCCTGCTTCGGTGGCTGCGCGCACGCCGCCTTCGAAGCCATCGGCAATCACGTCGCCAAGGGCGTAGACACCATTGATACCACCCACGCATTCGCGTTTTTGCGGCGCATCGCCCGGCACGAAGCCGAGGATGTCGTCACGCCATACCGGGCGACCGCCCAGGTGCGAGGCCAGGTGTACGATCGGGCTGTAGCCGCCCGAGGACGCGATCAGGTCGCACTCGAGGGTTTCGCCTGGGCTGGTGACTTTGTGCGCCTGCACATCGATGGCGGCCACACGGGCGCCGGTGACGTGCTTGCTGCCTTTGGCCTCGACCACGGCGCTGGAGGTAAGGATACGAATGCCCTTGGCACGCGCTTCTTCAACCAGCGAGCCACGTGGGTTGTGGCGGGCGTCGGCGATGGCGACCACTTGCAGGCCAGCGTCGTGCCAGTCCAGCGCGGCGCGGTAGGCGTGATCGTTGTTGGTCGACAGCACCAGCTTGCGGCCTGGGGCCACGCCGTAGCGGCGAACGTAGGTAGAAACGGCACCGGCCAACATGTTACCCGGCACGTCGTTGTTGCCGTACACCAGCGGGCGCTCGTGGGCGCCGGCAGCCAGTACCACGCGTTTGGCGCGTACACGGTGCACACGGTGGCGAACCTGGCCGATCGGGGCGCGGTCGCCGAGGTGGTCGGTGAGGCGCTCGTGGATGGTCAGGAAGTTATGGTCGTGGTAGCCGTTGACCGTGGCGCGTGGCAGCAGGGTCACTTCCGGCAGGCCTTCCAGCTCTTTGACCACGGCGTTGACCCAGTCGGTGGCAGGCTTGCCGTCGAGGGTTTCGCGGGTGTCGAGCAGGCTGCCGCCGAACTCTTCCTGCTCGTCAGCCAGGATCACGCGGGCACCGCTGCGCGCAGCGGCCAGTGCAGCGGCCAGGCCAGCAGGGCCGGCACCGACGATCAGCACGTCGCAGTGCTGGTTCATGTAGTCGTAGCTGTCCGGGTCGTTCTGCAGCGGCGCACGGCCCAGGCCTGCGGCTTTGCGGATGTACTTCTCGTACGTCATCCAGAACGATTTCGGGTACATGAAGGTTTTGTAGTAGAAGCCCGGCGGCATCATGCTGCCGCCCACCTTGCCAAGGATGCCCATGACGTCGTTGTTGACGTTCGGCCAGCCGTTGGTGCTGGTGGCGACAAGGCCTGCGTACAGCGCCTGCTGGGTGGCACGCACGTTCGGGATCTGGGTGGCTTCGCTGGAGCCGATCTGCAGGATGGCGTTCGGCTCTTCGGTACCTGCAGCGATGATGCCGCGTGGACGCGAGTACTTGAAGCTGCGGCCAACGATGTCGACGCCGTTGGCCAGCAACGCGGCGGCCAGGCTGTCACCGGCATAACCCTGGTAGGTCTTGCCGTTGAAACTGAAGTTCAGGACCTTGCTGCGGTCGATACGGCCGCCGCTGGCGAGGCGATAGGTCTGGCTCATACTTTTTCCCCTTGGCCTTTGACGGTCGACGGTGCGTTTGCAGCTTTACCGTTGGCGGTCACTTGCGGCTTCTCGCCAATCTTGTAGGTTTCCAGAATCTCGTAGGTCACGGTGTCGCGGGTGACGTTGAAGTACTGGCGGCAGCCGGCAACGTGGTCCCACAGTTCATGGTGAATCCCGCGTGGGTTGTCACGGTAGAACATGTAGGTACCCCACTCCTCGTCGGAGCAGGCGTTAGGGTCCAGCGGGCGGGCGATGTGCGCCTGGCCAGAGGCGTGGAACTCTTCTTCGGAGCGCAGCTCGCCGCAGTGGGGACAGAAAATATGCAACATGACGGTGTCTCCGGTTAGTGGGCGACGGCGGCGGCGCCGTGTTCGTCGATCAGTGCGCCGTTGTAGAAACGGTCCATGGAGAACGGCGCGGCCAGTGGGTGCATTTCGCCCTTGGCCAGGCTCGCGGCGAAGACGTTGCCCGAACCCGGGGTCGCCTTGAAGCCGCCAGTACCCCAACCGCAGTTGAAGAACATGTTCTTGACCGGGGTCTTGGTGATGATCGGGCAGGCGTCTGGCGAGGTATCGACGATGCCACCCCACTGGCGGTTCATGCGAACGCGCGACAGGTTGGGGAACATTTCGACGATGGCCTGCAGGGTGTGCTCGATCACCGGGTACGAACCGCGCTGGCCGTAGCCGACCCAGCCATCGATACCGGCACCGATCACCAGGTCGCCCTTGTCGGACTGGCTGATGTAGCCGTGTACGGCGTTGGACATGATCACGCTGTCGATGATCGGCTTGATCGGCTCGGACACCAGCGCTTGCAGCGGGTGCGATTCCAGCGGCAGGCGGAAGCCGGCCAGCTTGGCCATGTGCCCGGAGTTACCGGCGGTGACCACACCAACGCGCTTGGCGCCAATGAAGCCTTTGTTGGTTTCCACACCGATGACCGCGCCGTTTTCCTTGCGGAAGCCGATCACTTCGGTTTGCTGGATCAGGTCAACGCCCAGGGCGTCGGCAGCACGGGCGAAGCCCCAGGCCACGGCGTCGTGACGGGCCACGCCACCACGGCGCTGCACGGTGGCACCCAGGATCGGGTAGCGGGTGTTCTTGGAGCAGTCCAGGTACGGGATTTCTGCGGCAACCTGGGCGGTGTTCAGCAGCTCGCCATCCACGCCGTTCAGGCGGTTGGCGCTGACGCGGCGCTCGGAGTCACGCATGTCCTGCAAGGTGTGGCACAGGTTGTACACGCCGCGCTGGGAGAACATGACGTTGTAGTTCAGGTCCTGAGACAGGCCTTCCCACAGCTTCATGGCGTGCTCGTACAGGTGCGCCGACTCGTCCCACAGGTAGTTGGAACGCACGATGGTGGTGTTACGGGCGGTGTTGCCGCCGCCCAGGTAGCCCTTCTCGATAACGGCGACGTTGGTGATGCCGTGCTCTTTGGCCAGGTAATAAGCCGTGGCCAGGCCATGGCCGCCACCGCCGACGATAACCACGTCGTACACCTTTTTAGGGGTGGGCGTGCGCCACATGCGCTGCCAGTTTTCGTGGTGGCTGAGGGAGTGTTTGAAAAGGCAGAAGCCCGAGTAGCGTTGCATGGTCGTTTACTCCACTCAGCGGTAAACAGGGAAGTCGGCGCACAGGGCAGCGACGTTCTTCGCCACATCGGCTTCGACGTCGGCGTCACCGAGGTTGTCGAGGATGTCGCAGATCCAGCCGGCCAGGGCCACGCACTGGGCAACCTTGAAGCCACGGGTGGTGACGGCCGGGGTACCGATGCGCAGGCCCGAGGTGACGAACGGCGACTGCGGGTCGTTCGGCACGGCGTTCTTGTTGACGGTAATGTGCGCGCGGCCGAGGGCGGCGTCAGCATCTTTACCCGTCAGGCCCTGGCGAATCAGGCTGACCAGGAACAGGTGGTTGTCGGTGCCACCGGAAACCACGTCGTAGCGACGGTCGATGAACACCTGGGCCATGGCCTGGGCGTTTTCGATCACTTGTTGCTGGTAGGCCTTGAAGCCTGGCTCCAGTGCTTCCTTGAAGCACACGGCCTTGGCGGCGATCACGTGCATCAGCGGGCCGCCCTGGGCGCCTGGGAATACAGCGGCGTTCAGCTTTTTCTCGATCTCTTCGTTCGACTTGGCCAGGATCAGGCCGCCACGTGGGCCGCGCAGGGTCTTGTGGGTGGTAGTAGTCACCACGTCTGCGAACGGAATCGGGTTCGGGTACAGGCCAGCAGCAACCAGACCGGCAACGTGGGCCATGTCGACGAACAGCAGCGCACCGACCTTGTCGGCGATGGCGCGGAAGCGTGGGAAGTCGAGGGTTTTGGAGTAGGCCGAGAAGCCGGCAACGATCATTTTCGGCTTGTGCTCGACGGCCAGGCGCTCGACTTCGTCGTAGTCGATCAGGCCGGTGTTGGTGTCGATGCCGTACTGAACAGCGTTGTACAGCTTGCCCGAGGACGACACTTTAGCGCCGTGGGTCAGGTGGCCGCCGTGGGCCAGGCTCATGCCGAGGATGGTGTCACCGGCCTGCAGCAGGGCCAGGTAGACAGCGCCGTTGGCCGACGAACCGGAGTGCGGCTGGACGTTGGCGTAGTCGGCGCCGAACAGCTGCTTGGCGCGCTCGATGGCCAGGGCTTCTACCTTGTCCACGTGCTCGCAGCCACCGTAGTAGCGCTTGCCCGGGTAGCCTTCGGCGTACTTGTTGGTGAGGCCGCTGCCTTGGGCCTGCATGACGCGCTTGCTGGTGTAGTTCTCCGAGGCGATCAGCTCGATGTGATCTTCCTGGCGCTGTTCTTCGGCATTCATCGCCGCCAGCAGTGCGTCGTCGTAACCCTGGATCTGGTCTTGCTTGCTGAACATCGTGTATCTCCCGGCAGCGATCGTTTTTTGTCGTGGGGCACTGTGGCCCTTTGTGGCGATGTTATGACTGGTCGGGGCGGGTCAGATGCCTGCGCACGCCTTGCAATGGCGCGTTTACGACATTGGCTTTTGTGTTAGTCGTGCCGGCCTCTTCGCGGGACAAGCCCGCTCCCACAATGGCCCTGTGTACCCGGGCCATTGTGGGAGCGGGCTTGTCCCGCGAAGAGGCCGGTCCAGACACCCCTGAAATCAGCTTATGTCGGGGTTGTATAGGCAACCGCTGAATCGATGGTTTAGAGTGCTGTTCTGCGTCGTTCACAGGACCGTGTCATGACAGATAAGAGCCAACAATTCGCCAGCGACAACTATTCCGGCATCTGCCCAGAAGCCTGGGCAGCAATGGAAAAGGCCAACCACGGCCACGACCGCGCTTACGGCGACGACCAGTGGACCGAGCGCGCCTCGGAATACTTCCGCAACCTGTTCGAAACCGACTGCGAGGTGTTCTTCGCCTTCAACGGCACCGCCGCCAACTCCCTGGCCCTGGCCTCGCTGTGCCAGAGCTACCACAGCGTCATCTGCTCCGAGACCGCGCACGTCGAAACCGACGAATGCGGTGCCCCGGAGTTCTTCTCCAACGGTTCCAAGCTGCTGACGGCGGCCAGCGTCAACGGCAAGCTGACGCCGGAATCCATCCGTGAAGTGGCGCTCAAGCGCCAAGACATCCACTACCCAAAACCACGTGTGGTCACCATCACACAGGCCACCGAAGTAGGCACCGTTTATCGCCCAGATGAGCTCAAAGCGATCAGCGCGACCTGTAAGGAACTGGGGCTGAACCTGCACATGGATGGCGCGCGCTTTACCAATGCCTGCGCGTTTCTCGGCTGCAGTCCGGCCGAGCTGACCTGGAAGGCCGGTGTAGATGTGCTGTGCTTTGGCGGCACCAAGAACGGCATGGCCGTGGGTGAGGCGATCCTGTTCTTCAACCGCCAGCTGGCCGAAGACTTCGACTACCGCTGCAAGCAGGCCGGGCAACTGGCGTCGAAGATGCGCTTCCTGTCGGCACCGTGGGTGGGCCTATTGGAAGATGGCGCCTGGTTGCGCCATGGCAATCACGCTAACCATTGCGCGCAACTGCTGGCCTCGCTGGTGAGTGACTTGCCAGGGGTGGAGCTGATGTTCCCGGTGGAGGCCAACGGGGTGTTTCTGCAGATGCCGGAGCACGCGATTGAAGCGCTGCGGGGCAAGGGGTGGCGGTTCTATACCTTTATTGGTAGCGGCGGGGCGCGGTTCATGTGCTCGTGGGATACCGAGGAAGAGCGGGTGCGGGAGCTGGCGGCGGATATCCGTAGCATCATCACTGACTGACAGGCCGCATTCGCGGGGCAA
>NZ_BBIS01000033.1 GCF_000730605.1 Pseudomonas monteilii NBRC 103158 = DSM 14164
GGGCGTAGAGCAGGGTCAAGCCACTGTCGGCGTCGTTGATGTAAAGCAAGTCGGTGGAGGCATAGCCGTAGATGCTCAGCGTGCTAAGGCGTAGCCCCTTGCCCTGAGGAATCAGTTCGGCCGCGCGCCATGCCAGCATGCGCGCGGCATCACTCAGGCTGCCTTCGTTGATTTGCTTGTTGCAGGCAGCGATGAAGTTGAGTTTGCAGCTCAAGCGATAGTCAGCAAGTTGCTCGCGCCAGTAGGTGTCGAGTGTCGCCTTGTAGCGGGTGTGAAAGTCCAGTGCTTCTATGTGGCTTTGCAAGGCTTCGGCGCGGATGTCGAGCAGTGTCGAATGATCGTAACGGGCGGGTGTGGTGCGCTGGAACAGGCCATTGAACACCTCGTACCAGGCGCCGTTGTCGTAAATGGGCTGTGGGGGGAAGTGGTCGACCAGCGTGATCGGGCCATCGCCCGGCAACGTGCCGGCCCAGGGTTGCCTGAACAGCCCGCCGAAGAAGTCGTTGCTGGATTCGCCTTGCCAGTTCATCAGCACCGCTTGGGTGAGGCTGACGCGCTGTACGACTTTGGCCTGGTAACTGGCGATGCCATCAGGGTGAACATGCAGCGTGACGACATCGATCAGGTCTGGGTCCTGATGTACCCCTTGGGTGGCAAGCCAGGCAGCAATTGCCCGCTTGGCCTCGCGGTCGGGTCGGGGAAGGGTGGCGAGGTGGTTGCGTACGAACTGTACGCCAGCAGCATTGATGTGCGTGGTGGCCATGTCGGTCTCCGTGGGGTGGGAAAACCACAGCATCGACCGGCTGATTGGCAGGGGAGTGGTAAATAGTGCTGGCCCTGAGGCTCAGCCGGGCGGGCCAGGCAGGCCTGGTAGCACCTCGGTTACGTCACGTTCGCCTGTCGGTGAATCGTCGAAGCCATACGGGACTTTGCCGCGCAGTTGCCAGGCGAACGCGATGATTTCGGCGATGGTCAGGTACAAGGCCTCCGGGATCTGCTCGCCCAGCTCCAGGCGCGCCAGCAGGCGCACCAGCTCGGCATTCTCGTAGATTGGCACCTCGTGTTCACGGGCCAGGGCCAGGATGGCTTCGGCCAGCGCATCGTCACCCTTGGCGCTGAGGGTGGGAGCCTGCTGGCCGTCGTAGCTCAGGGCAATGGCCTGGCGTGTGTGCTTCTGGCTCATGCGTTCTCATCCACCCAACGTTGTTCTACCCGCGTGCGCGGGCCTTGTGGCGGCGTGCCAGGGTGGCACTCCAGGTCACCGACGTCCAGGCCACGTGCCAGCAGGCGTTCGCGTAGGGCGCCGAGCTGGGTGTCGATCAGCCTGGCGGTTTGCTCACGCTCTGCCCACAGTTGCCCGCTCAGGCGGCCTTGGCTCAGTTGCGCCTGTACCTGCACGGGGCCGAGTGGCGACAGGTCGAAGGCCAGCTCGATGCGCCACAGGGCTTGCAGCGGGTCTTGTGCTTCATGCTGGCGATCGGCTTGCTGCTGCGGAGTTTCTTCGCGCTGCAGTTTGACCTGCAACGGGATGAATTCCTGGCCGTGGCGGATCGGCACTTCGGTTTGCCAGGTGGTCTGCAGGTTGCCGTTTTCCAGCGTTCCGGTCTGTTGCAGGCTGCTCATGGCATGGCTTTGCAGGCGCGAAATTGCCGCAGCGGCAAGGCGCAGCAGTTGTTGCAGGTCGCCTTCGTCTTCCAGGGCCTTGAGCAGGCGCGAAGGCAGCGGGAACGCGCCCGGCTGCGGCCTGGGGCTGACCCGTTCGAGCATGCCCAGTGCACTGCGGGCCAGCGCCGGCATGGTCACGGCCAGGCTGGCCGGCGCAAGGTTGGCAGCGCCGGCCGGTGAGATCGAAGCCTGTGCGACCAGCCGCAGCAAATGCGCCTTCAGATCGGTGGCGACGCTGGCAGGAAAGCCACCCAGCAGTTTCGCTTCAAGGAAAGCGCCACTGTTGTTCAAGGCCTGGGCAACCGCTTTCGCATCGCCCAGCTGGCGGGCGTCTGGCAGGCTGACCAACAGGCGTTCGGCGCTGGCGCGCAGGTCGCCATCGATGCCAGGGTCTCGGTTGATCTGTTGCAGGGCGTTGAGCAGGCCGGGCAACGAAGCCTGGCGGTTCTGCTGGGTTAGCAACTGCTGTGCGATGTTGAGCTGGTCCTGCCTGCCGCTGAGTGGCACGAAACGCAGTGACTGGTCACCCTGCACCAGCGCGCTGAGCAGGCTGCCGATAGCCAGTGGGCGTGGGCTGTCCACCGTCAGGGTGGCGCCGGCCTGGGCGCTGTTGAGCAGGCTGATCAGTGCCCGGTAGGCCGCAGGCTGGCCAGCTGCCTGGGGCAGTAGCTGGTTGGTCATGACCTTGCCTTGCAGCAGGGTGCCGACGGGTACCTTGCTGGTGTCCAGGCGGGTGAGGGTGGCGACCTGGCTGGCGCTGGCCTGTTGCAGCATGATCGCCAGATGATTGCTTTCGGTCTGGCTGACGGTGACCTGGCTGCCTTGGGGCAGGGGCTGGCTGGTGCTGGCTTGCAGTTGGGTCTGAAGGCCGTTGGCCTGCATCAGCCGAAGCACCAGCTGAAAGTCGCTGCCCACCTGCCGCATCGCAACCACTTCGGCCTGTGCGGTCTCGCCAGGGGCCATCAAGCCAGGCTGCGGTTGCGTCAGGCGCAGCAGTTCGCCGGTCATACCGGCCTTCATGGCTTGGGTATTGACTGCGGTTTGTGCAGCGAGACTATTGATTTCAGTCATGATTGTATACAACCTGTCGAACCCAGCCTCTTGGCAGCGCGGCGGCGCATGTAATAATGCCGAGCGCCCGTGGTTGCCAGTATAACGGCAGCGCTGGGGTCGACTTGAGACACAGGGCTTCACGCGACGCCGCGCTGAAGCCCTACAAAGATAAGGCGAAACCGTGACCCTTCACCTCCAAGCCGCAGGCCTAGCCTGCGAGCGCGACTGGCGCCTGCTGTTCGAGCAGCTCGATTTCAAGCTGGGTGCCGGCGACATGCTGCAGATCAGCGGCCCCAACGGCAGCGGCAAGACCAGCTTGCTGCGTCTGCTGGCCGGGCTGATGCAGCCGACGGCCGGGCAGATCCTGCTGGGCGGTAAGCCATTGGCGGAGCAGCGCCATGCCCTGGCCAGCATCCTGTTGTGGATCGGCCACGCCGCCGGCATCAAGGACCTGCTCACCGCTGAAGAGAATCTCACCTGGCTGTGCGCCTTGCACCAGCCGGCCAGCCGCGAGGCGATCTGGGCAGCGCTGGAGGCCGTCGGCCTGCGTGGTTTCGAAGACGTACCCTGCCATACCCTTTCAGCCGGCCAGCAGCGGCGCGTGGCCTTGGCCCGGTTGCACTTGGCCTGCCCGCCGCTATGGATTCTTGACGAGCCGTTCACGGCCCTGGACAAGCAAGGCGTGGCACAGTTGGAAGCACACCTGGCGGCCCATTGCGAACAGGGCGGCACGGTGGTGCTGACCACTCACCACACGCTGGAACACAAACCCTCCGGTTACCGTGAACTGAACCTGGGGCAATGGGCGGCATGAGCGTATTCGTCTTGTTGTTGCGCCGCGAAGCGCGCCTGCTGTTCCGCCGTCCGGCCGAGCTGGCCAACCCGTTGGTGTTCTTCGCCATCGTCGTGGCGTTGTTCCCGTTGGCGGTCGGCCCGGAAAGCCAATTGTTGCAAACCTTGTCGCCTGGGCTGGTCTGGGTGGCGGCATTGCTCGCGGTGCTGTTGTCGCTGGACGGCCTGTTCCGCAGCGATTTCGAGGACGGCTCGCTGGAGCAGTGGGTGTTGTCGCCGCACCCACTGGCGCTGCTGGTGCTGGCCAAGGTGTTGGCGCACTGGATCTTTTCCGGGCTGGCGCTGGTATTGTTGGCGCCGTTGCTGGCGCTGATGCTGGGGCTGCCGAGCCATTGCCTGCCGGTGCTGCTTGGCTCGCTGCTGCTGGGTACGCCGGTACTGAGCCTGCTGGGTGCGGTGGGCGCGGCGCTGACGGTTGGCCTCAAGCGCGGTGGTTTGTTACTGGCGTTGCTGATTCTGCCGTTGTATATCCCTGTATTGATCCTGGGCAGTGGTGCGTTGCAAGCGGCGTTGCAAAATATGCCGGCAACCGGCCACCTGCTCTGGCTTGCCAGCCTCACCGCCCTGGCCGTGACCTTGGCACCCTTTGCGATAGCGGCCGGCCTGAAAATCAGCGTTGGCGAATAACGAGTCCCGGGCTTTCAAGCCCGGCCAATACCCTGGATGTACCCTGATGAAAATAAGCTGGACGTGGTTCCACAAGCTGGGCTCCCCCAAATGGTTCTATGCCATCAGCGGCCGCATGCTGCCATGGCTGGCCGGTGCTGCCGTGCTCCTGCTGCTGCTCGGCATCACCTGGGGCCTGGCCTTCGCCCCACAGGACTACCAGCAGGGCAACAGCTTCCGCATCATCTACATCCATGTGCCGGCGGCAATGCTGGCCCAGTCCTGCTACGTGCTGCTGGCGGTGGCCGGGGTGGTGGGGCTGGTGTGGAAAATGAAAATCGCCGATGTCGCCTTGCAATGCGCCGCGCCGATCGGCGCCTGGATGACTGCCGTGGCGCTGGTCACTGGCGCCATCTGGGGCAAGCCGACCTGGGGCAGCTGGTGGGTGTGGGATGCCCGCCTTACGTCCATGCTTATCCTGCTGTTCCTGTACTTCGGCATTATTGCGTTGGGCCAGGCGATCAGTAATCGTGACAGTGCGGCCAAGGCCTGCGCGGTGCTGGCGATTGTCGGCGTGGTTAACATCCCGATCATCAAGTATTCGGTGGAGTGGTGGAACACCCTGCACCAAGGCGCCACCTTCACCCTTACCGAAAAACCGGCGATGCCCGCCGAAATGTGGCTGCCGTTGCTGTGCACGGCGCTGGGTTTCTACTGCTTCTTCGGTGCCGTGCTGCTGTTGCGCATGCGCCTTGAAGTGCTAAAGCGCGAGGCGCGCGCCAGTTGGGTCAAGGACGAAGTGTTGAACAGCCTGGGGCGGAGGGCCGCACAATGAGCTTTGCCACCTTTGGTGACTTTCTCGCCATGGGCCACCATGGCCTGTACGTGTGGTCGGCCTATGGCATCTGCCTGGCCGTGCTGGCGCTGAACGTTGCTGCGCCGCTGCTGGCCCGCCGTCGCTACCTGCAAGAAGAGGCGCGCCGTTTGCGCCGGGAGAACAACCAGTGAATCCGCAGCGCAAGAAACGCCTGTTGCTCATCGTCGGCCTGCTGGTCGGCGTCGGGGTTGCCGTCGGCTTTGCCTTGAGCGCACTGCAGCAGAACATCAACCTGTTCTACACACCCACCCAGATCGCCAATGGCGAAGCACCGCTGGACACCCGCATCCGCGCAGGCGGCATGGTCGAGAAAGGTTCGGTGCAGCGTTCGTCCGACTCGCTGGATGTGCGCTTCGTGGTCACCGACTTCAACAAGTCGGTACCGATCACCTACCGTGGCATCCTGCCCGACCTGTTCCGCGAAGGGCAGGGCATTGTCGCCTTGGGCAAGGTCAACGCCGACGGTGTGGTGGTGGCCGACGAAGTGCTGGCCAAGCACGATGAGAAGTACATGCCGCCCGAGGTCACCAAGGCCCTCAAGGAAAGCGGCCAGGCCGCCACGGGCGGGGAGGCCAAGCCATGAACGCGGCGCTGATAATCCCCGAACTGGGCCAGCTGGCGATGATCCTGGCCATCTGCTTTGCCGCCGTACAGGCCAGTGTGCCGCTGCTCGGCGCCTGGCGTGGCGACAGCCTGTGGATGAGCCTGGCGCGGCCGGCGGCGTGGGGGCAGTTCGCCTTCCTGGCGTTTGCCTTCGCGTGTTTGACCCATGCCTTCATGACCGACAATTTCTCGGTTGCCTACGTAGCCAGCAACTCCAACAGCGCCTTGCCCTGGTACTACAAGTTCAGCGCTGTATGGGGCGCCCACGAAGGTTCCTTGCTGCTGTGGGCGCTGATTCTCGGCGGCTGGACCTTTGCCGTTTCGGTGTTCTCGCGCCAGTTGCCGCAGGTAATGCTGGCCCGCGTGCTGGCGGTGATGGGCATGATCAGCGTGGGCTTTCTCAGCTTCCTGATCATTACGTCCAACCCGTTCCAGCGCCTGCTGCCGCAGGTGCCGACCGATGGCCGTGATCTCAACCCGCTGCTGCAGGACTTTGGCCTGATCGTTCACCCGCCGATGCTGTACATGGGTTACGTGGGCTTCTCGGTGGCTTTCGCCTTCGCCATCGCTGCCTTGCTCGGCGGCCGCCTGGACGCTGCCTGGGCGCGCTGGTCACGGCCTTGGACCATCGTTGCCTGGGCCTTCCTTGGTGTGGGCATCACCCTGGGCTCGTGGTGGGCCTACTATGAGCTGGGCTGGGGTGGCTGGTGGTTCTGGGACCCGGTGGAAAACGCCTCGTTCATGCCCTGGCTGGTAGGCACCGCGCTGATCCACTCGCTGGCAGTGACCGAAAAACGCGGTGTATTCAAGAGCTGGACCGTGCTGCTGGCCATTGCCGCGTTCTCGCTGAGCCTGTTGGGGACCTTCCTGGTGCGTTCCGGTGTGCTGACTTCGGTGCACGCCTTTGCCGCCGACCCGTCGCGGGGCATTTTCATCCTGATCTTCCTGCTGTTCGTGGTCGGTGGTTCGCTCACCCTGTTCGCCCTGCGTGCCCCGGTGGTCAAGAGCCAGGTCGGCTTCGCCCTGTGGTCGCGCGAAACGCTGCTGCTGGCCAACAACCTGGTGCTGGTGGTGGCCGCGTCGATGATTCTGCTGGGCACCTTGTACCCGCTGGTGCTCGATGCCCTGACCGGGGCCAAGCTGTCGGTCGGCCCGCCGTACTTCGATGCCTTGTTCCTGCCGCTGATGGCGCTGTTGATGGTGGTGCTGAGCGTGGGCGTGGTGGTGCGCTGGAAGGACACCCCCGGCAAATGGCTGGCCAGCATGATGACCCCGGTGCTGATCGGCAGCGCCATCCTGGCCCCGGTGGCCGGCTTTATCGTCGACGACTTCGACTGGCCGACCCTGACCGCCTTTGCCCTGGCCGCCTGGGTAGTGCTCGGCGGGCTGCGCGACATTCTCGACAAGACCCGCCACAAAGGCCTGCTCAAGGGCCTGCCCGGCCTGGGCCGCAGCTACTGGGGCATGCAGCTGGCCCACCTGGGCCTGGCGGTGTGTGCGTTGGGTGTGGTGCTGTCGAGCAACAACAGCGCCGAACGCGACCTGCGCATGGCCCCGGGCGAAAGCGTCGAGCTGGGCGGTTACCACTTCCTGTTCCAGGGCGCCAAGCACTTCGAAGGGCCGAACTTCATCTCTGACAAGGGCACCGTGGTGGTCAGCCGTGATGGCCGTGAAATCACCACCCTGCACCCGGAGAAGCGCCTGTACACCGTGCAGCAATCGATGATGACCGAAGCCGGCATCGATGCAGGCTTTACCCGCGACCTGTACGTCGCCCTGGGCGAGCCGCTGGAGAACGGCGCGTGGGCCGTGCGCGTACATATCAAACCTTACGTTCGCTGGATCTGGCTGGGCGGTCTGCTGACTGGCCTGGGTGGGTTGCTGGCGGCCCTCGACCGGCGTTACCGCGTCAAGGTCAAGACCCGGGTGCGTGATGCCCTGGGCGTGTCTGGAGCAGCTGCATGAAGCGTTGGATCATGGTAGTCCCCCTGGCAGTGTTCCTGCTGGTGGCGGTGTTCCTCTACAAAGGGCTGTTCCTCAAGCCCGACGAGCTGCCCTCGGCAATGATCGGCAAACCGTTCCCGGCGTTTTCGCTGGCCTCGACCCAGGGCGACCGTACCCTGACCCAGGCCGACTTGCAGGGCCGCCCGGCGCTGGTCAACGTGTGGGCCACCTGGTGCCCGTCGTGCAAGGTCGAGCACCCCTACCTTAACCAGCTGGCACAGCAGGGCGTGGTGATTCACGGGGTCAACTACAAGGACGACAATGCCGCCGCGCAAAAATGGCTGGCTGAGTTCCACAACCCTTATCAGCTGGATATCCGCGACGAGCAGGGCAGCCTGGGCGTGGACCTGGGCGTGTACGGCGCGCCGGAAACCTTCCTGATCGACGCCAAAGGCATCATTCGCTACAAACACGTGGGCATTGTCGATGCCACGGTGTGGCGCGAACAGCTGGCCCCGCTTTACCAGGGCCTGGTCGATGAGGCCAAACCATGAGGCGTTGGCTGGCGGCTCTCGTGCTGGGCATGAGCCTGGCCGGCGTGGCCAAGGCGGCCATCGACACCTACCAGTTCCGCGACGAGGCCGAGCGCGAGCGCTACCAGCAACTGACCAAGGAGCTGCGCTGCCCCAAGTGCCAGAACCAGGACATCGCCGATTCCAATGCGCCGATTGCCGCCGACCTGCGCCGGGAAATCTTCCGCATGCTCGGCGAGGGTAAGAGCAACCAGCAGATCGTCGACTTCATGGTCGACCGCTATGGCGACTTCGTGCGCTATAAGCCGGCGCTCAGCGGGCGCACCTGGCTGCTGTGGTTCGGCCCGGGGATTTTGCTGGCCGGCGGTTTCGTGGTGTTGGCGGTGATCGTGCGCCGGCGCCGCAGTACGGCTGTGCAGAGCGGCAATGAATTGTCTGCCGAAGAACGCGAGCGTCTCGCCAAACTGCTGGAAAAAGAACAGACCCATGATTGAATTCTGGCTTAGCGCGGGCCTGCTGCTGCTCGCTGCCCTCAGCTTTTTGCTGATCCCTATCCTGCGTGGCCGTCGTCGTCAGCAGGAAGAAGACCGCACCGCCCTGAACGTGGCTCTGTACCAGGAGCGTGTTGCCGAACTGGCCGCCCAGCAGGCGGCTGGCGTGCTTGATGAGGTGCAGATGACCAAGGGCCGTGACGAGGCTGCGCGCGAATTGCTGGCCGATACCGAAGGCGCCGAGGCACCGCGCCAGGGCCACTTGGGCAAGGCCCTGCCGCTGCTGGCGGCTGTGCTGGTACCGCTGATGGCGCTTGGGCTGTACCTGCATTTTGGTGCGGCCGACAAGGTGGCCCTGACCCAGGAATTCGCCGAGGCGCCCAAGTCGATGGAAGAAATGACCACGCGTCTGGAGCGCGTGGTGCAGGCCCAGCCGGATTCGGCCGAGGCCATGTACTTCCTGGGCCGCGCCTACATGGCCGAGCAACGCCCGGCTGATGCGGCGCGCACCTTCGAGCGGGCCGTGGCCCTGGCCGGCCGCCAGCCCGAGCTGCTGGGACAATGGGCTCAGGCCCTGTATTTTGCTGCTGACAAACAGTGGAGCCCGCAGTTGCAGGCGCTGACTGACGAAGCCTTGAAAGCCGACCCCAACGAAGTGACCAGCCTGGGCCTGCGCGGCATTGCTGCCTTCGAAGGTGAGCGTTACCAGGAAGCCATCGACTACTGGAAGCGCCTGCTGGCGCAGCTGCCGGAAGGTGACGCATCGCGTGACGCCCTGCAGGGCGGTATCGACCGCGCTGTCGAGCGCCTGGGGGGGGCTGTGGCAGAAGCTTCACCCGCACCTGCGGCGGCTCGCCTGAAAGTGCGGGTGGAGCTGGCGGCGGCGCTGAAGGACAAGGTCAAGCCGGACGACACCGTGTTCATCTTTGCCCGCGCCAGCAATGGCCCGCCCATGCCGCTGGCGGCCAAGCGGGTGACGGTGGCGCAGTTGCCGATCGAGGTGGAGTTGTCTGATGCTGACGCGATGATGCCGCAGATGAAACTGTCGCAATTTGCCGAAGTCCAACTGGTTGCACGTGTATCGCGCGCTGGCCAGCCTACTCACGGCGAATGGATTGGCCAGGGTGCCCCACTGCCCAGCGCCACCCAGGCTACCCAGCGCCTGACCATCGACAGCCCCGACCAGTAAGAGAGCAATGCCATGCACAGCACCGTCCGCCTGACCCTGATTACCCTGGCCCTGGGTTTGTCTGCGTGTACGGTGCATCAGCCGTATGAGCAGCCTGAACCCCCGATTGAACGCGTGCCGCCACAGGGACCGGTGGTCAAGCCGTTGCCGGGCGGGCAGCCATCGACCCAACCGAGCAAGCCGGCGGCGATTCCCAAACCGATGCCGCGTACCTCGGCCAGCTTTGCGCCACCGCCTGGCGGGGCCAGCCATTGGGACCCGAAGCTGGGTGTTTATGTATTGGAGAAACAGCCCAATACCTTCTACCGGCAGCGTACGTATTACCGGTTCAACAACGGCTGGAGCTGGTCGCTGAGCCCGAATGGTCCTTGGCAAGAAACGGATAGCAGTGGTGTTCCAGGCGGGTTAGGTCGCGCATTCGCCCAGTAACACCAACCTCGAAGTTGCCGTTGCCGTGGCTTTTGCTTTTGCTTCTAAGCGCGCGATAGATCAGGCGCCACCGATTGCGACTTCAGGAGGCCGAGCGTAGGGATTGCGGAGGGAGATGACGGGCATGGATGCCCGTCAAGCGCTGAGGCCCCATGGATGGGGCCTGCAGCGCGTGCTCCCGGGAGCAAGCCCGTAGCGAGGGAACCCCGGAGCGCAGCGTAGGGGCCGTATGATAGGAGCCAGCGTTTTTTGGTTACTTTTTGTCGCGTTTGACAAAAAGTGACCCGCCGTAAGGGCGGAAAGGTGAGTGTGCGCCACCCTCGGGAATGAATGTCTACTCGATGTGAATGCCCACATCCAAGAAGCAAGAAGCAAGAAGCAAGAAGCAAGAAGCAAGATTCGTCTGTTTTGAATCAGTGAACAGTCCATTTGCGATGGCGACGCTGATTCACCTTTTCGCCCTTACGGCGAGTCACTTTTTGTCAAACGCGACAAAAAGTAACCAAAAAACGCTGCGCTCCCATCATCCGGCCCCTACGCTGCGCTCCGGGGTTCCCTCACTCCGGCCTTGCTCCCGGGAGGACCGCGCTGCAGGCCCCATCCTGGGGCCCAGCGCTTGACGGGCATCCATGCCCGTCACCTCCCTCCGCAAGGCCTGCGTTCGGCCTCCTGAAGTCGCGAAGATCAAGATCAAGATCAAGATCAAGATCAAGATCAAGATCAAGATCAAGAGCGGGAACGGTGTGGGCGGTACAGTGCAGTTTTGACTTGATATTTCTATTGACTGTACTGGTTGCTAACTCCGCATAATGACCTATCGAATTGACCGGAGGTGGCATGCGCAAAACAGTCCTGGTACTGGTGGAAACCGTCGACAATTACCTGCCCTTACTAGAGCAGGCCGGTTACTGCCTGATTCGCGCCCCCTCGCCGCAACTGCGCTCCCATGCCATTCAGCAACACGCCAGTGAAATCGATGCCGTACTCACTCGCGGTCCGCTGGGCCTGACTGCCGCCGAAATCGATGCCTTGCCCAACCTGCAGATCATCTGTGTGATCGGCGCCGGCTACGAGCAAGTCGACCTGGCCGCCGCGGCTGCCAGAGGGATCACCGTCACCAATGGTGCCGGTGCCAATGCCAACGCAGTCGCCGACCACACTCTGGCTCTGGTGCTGGCACTGCTGCGCGACATTCCTCGCGCCGATGCCAGCACCCGTCGCGGCGAATGGAACCGCGTCATCAGCCCCTCGGTGAGTGGCAAGCGCCTGGGCATTCTTGGCCTCGGCGCAGTCGGGCAGGCGATTGCCAAGCGTGCCAACCTGGGCTTCGACATGCCCGTCAGCTACCACAGCCGCACGCCGCGTGAAGAAGTGCCTTACACCTGGCACGACAGCCCGCTGCACCTGGCCGCTGCCGTCGACATTCTGGTCGTGGCCACCCCCGGTGGCGCCAACACCCGGCATCTGGTCGATGCCAACGTGTTGGAAGCGCTAGGGGTCGAGGGCTATCTGGTGAACATTGCCCGCGCCAGTGTAGTTGACACCGATGCACTGGTAACTGCATTGCAGCAAGGCCAGCTGGCAGGTGCCGCGCTGGACGTGTTCGATGACGAACCGGCCGTGCCCGACGCCCTCAAGACGCTTGGCAACACCGTGCTCACGCCCCACGTGGCCGGCCAGTCGCCGGAGGCCGCACGCGACACGGTAACCCTGGTACTGCGTAACCTGCAGGCGTTCTTTGCAGGTGAGCCCGTCTTGACCCCGGTTCGCCCGTAAACCTATATCAGCCATCTGCCTGGCAACACCCGGGCAACAAGGAGTGTGTGCATGCAACTCGACATCTTCCAGGTCGATGCCTTTTCCGCCAAACCGTTCGGTGGCAACCCGGCCGCCGTGATTCCGCTGCAAAGCTGGCTGCCGGACGATGTGCTGCAGCGCATCGCCGAAGAGAACAACCTGTCGGAAACCGCCTATTTCGTGCGCAATGGTGAAACCTACGACCTGCGCTGGTTCACCCCGACTGTAGAAGTTGATCTGTGCGGCCATGCCACGCTTGCCTCGGCCTATGTGCTGTTCGAGCAACTGGGCGAGCAGGCCCAGGTGCTGCGTTTCAACACCCGCAGCGGCGAGTTGCGCGTCAGCCGTGGCGCTGACGGGCTGCTGGCGATGGATTTCCCGGCCAAGCGGCCGGTTGCAGTGGATATCCCGGCAGGGTTGCTGCAAGCGTTGGGTTTGAACCAGGCTCAGGCGTTGTACCAAAGCGACGACTATGTGGTGGTGATCGATGATGCGTTGATCCTCGACACCCTGAAGCCGGACTTCGTTGCGTTGAACACGTTCGACGTGCGTGGTATTGCCGTGACGGCGGCAGGGCGTGGTTTTGATTTTGTCACCCGCTGGTTCGGCCCGCGGGTTGGCGTGAATGAAGACCCGGTAACCGGTTCGGCCCACACCTCGCTGGCACCGGTGTGGGCGGAGCGCCTGGGCAAACGGGTACTCAGCTGCGAGCAGGGTGGGGCGCGCAAAGGGCAGCTGCAGTGCGAAGTGCCGGGCAATGGCCGGGTAATCATCAGCGGGCGGGCAGCGTTGTACCTGCGCGGTACCGTCTACTTCTGATGCCCGTTCAGGCATCTATACTGGCTGGCTCTTTCCCTGTTCAAGGAGCCAGCCATGGCCCTGGAAAAACAAGGCACTTGCCTGTGTGGCGCCACCACGCTCAAGGTTACTGTAGACAACACCCATGTCAGTGCCTGCCATTGCAGCATGTGCCGCAAATGGACTGGCGGCCCGCTGCTGGTTGTGGAATGCAGCCGGCCCCCGGTGATCGAAGGGCGTGCGCCCTCGGTGTATGAGTCGTCTGACTGGGCTCAGCGCGCGTTTTGCGGCCAGTGCGGCACGCACCTGTATTACCGGCTCAAGGCCAACGACTTCCATGCCGTGCCGGTCGGCCTGCTCGACGATGACCAGGCGTGGGATTTCAACCTGCAGATTTTCGTGGAAGAAAAACCCGCCTGGTACTGCTTCGCCAACCAGACCAAGGAATTGACTGGCCAAGAGGTGTTCGAGCAGAACAGCTGATTGCTCATCGCGTCCCGGTTCGAATCGGCGGCATGAAACACCGTGCAAACTTGCAAAACCGGTGCATTCCTGAGAAAAGGGCGGCTTTGTTTTCCCGCGTTGGAGCGTGCCCATGAGCCAAGAATTGCAGATCATCGACCTGGTGGAGGGTGATGGCAAAGCCGCCGTCAAAGGCGCCCTGATCACCACCCAGTACACCGGCTGGCTGGCCGACGGCAGCGAGTTCGATTCGTCCTGGTCACGCGGCAAGCCGTTCCAGTGCGTGATCGGCACCGGCCGGGTGATCAAAGGCTGGGATCAAGGCCTGATGGGCATGCGCGTTGGCGGCAAGCGCAAGCTGCTGGTACCGGCGCACCTGGGTTATGGCGAACGCAGCGTGGGGGCGATTCCGCCGAATTCGGATTTGACCTTCGAGATCGAATTGCTGGAAGTGCTGACGCGGGATGATTGAGCTGCTGCATTGCAACCCCAGGTTCTTGCAGCTTACACAATTGCGCAACACCCATCCGCTAATCTGGGCCTTGCCTAGGGAACGGCATATACCTCCAGGGAGGAACCAAACGGGTTCAGGGCACTCTGACCCTCACTCGTTGCCAAGGATGGCATTCACTACAAGGGCGCCCTGCAGCTGATGGGGCGATGTGGCGGGTTGACGCGATTTTCTTTGCCACACGAGCCTGCCTTGATGAAGTTGCCAACATTCTTCCGCCGTCGCCGTCACTTGCTGCTGAGCCTGGTGCTTACGGCTGTTGCCGTACCGCTGGCGCTGGAGGCTGTCGAAAGCCGTGCGCAACCGGTGGATGGCACCCAGACCCTGGTGTTCCTGCGCCATGCCGAGAAACCGGGCGAGGGGCTGGGCCAGTTGAACTGCCAAGGCCTGAACCGTGCGCTGGACCTGGCCACTGTGTTGCCCGAGCGCTTTGGCAAGGCCGATTACGTGTTTGCTGCCAACCCTTCGCGGCATGTCGAGGAAGGCAGCAAGGACGAAAGCTACAGCTATATCCGCCCGTTGATGACCATTACCCCCAGCGCCATCCGTCTGGGCCTGCCGGTGAACATCGACTATGGCGCCAACGACACCGCCGAACTGGCTGACGAGCTGCTGAGCGACAAGTACCGCAATGCAACCATCTACGCCGCCTGGTCGCATGGTTACCTCCCGGAGTTGATCAATACCGTGGCCGGCAAGGCGCTGGGTGAAGAGCGGGTGATTACCGATGACTGGAATGGCGATGACTTCGATACCCTCTATGTACTGACCCTGACCTGGCACGACGGCAAGGCCAGCCTGCTTAGCCGCAATGTGCGCCAGGGTTTGAATGACGGTGCGCAGAGCTGCCCGACATGAGGTTGTAGTGCTGCGTTGGCCCGAATGATGAGTTGGCCTTTACCGGCCTGTTCGCAGGTTTACCCGCGAACAGGCCGGTAAAGGCAGCTAAAGATTCAGCGCCCGAAACGCATCGGCCAACCCACCACCTTCTTCGCCCGTGGGGTGGCATAGGTGCGTACCTTGGAGGTGCTCAAGCCCATGCGCACCAGCGACTCGGCAATGGTCACCGCCGCGCTAACCCCATCCACCACCGGCACGCCGGTGCGTTGGCGGATCTGCTCGTCCAGCCCGGCCATGCCGCCGCAACCCAGGCAGATCACCTCGGCCTTGTCATCACGCACGGCTCGCTCTGCCTGCTCCACGATGGCTTCCACCGCACGCTGCGGGTCTTCTTCCAGTTCCAGCACGGCCAGCCCGCTGGCCCTTACCGAGGCACAGCGTTCGTACAGCCCGGAGAGCTTCAAACGGTCCTCGATCAGTGGCACGGTGCGGTCCAGGGTGGTCACCACCGAGTAAGCATGGCCCAGGTACATCGCCGTGCTGGCGGCTGCATCGGTAATGTCCACTACCGGTACGTTCAGCAGCTCCTGCAAGCCTTCACGGCCGTGTTCACCATAGCCGGCCTGGATCACGGCGTCGTAGGGGCCTTCATAGGCCAGCACCCGGTCCATCACGGCGATGGCAGCCAGGTAACTCTCGAAATTGCCTTCCACCGACTCGGCGCCAAACCAGGGGGTGAGGCCAATGATCTCGGTGCCGGGGGTGGCGACACTGCGCGCTTGTTCGGCAATGGCCTCGGTGATGGCTTCGGTGGTGTTGACGTTGGCAATCAGAATACGCATGGGCAGTCTTCCTTGATCAATGGCTGCTGTGGTCGACGGCGATGCACTCGCCGCTGACGTCGTGGTAGTGACGGTTGCGAGGCGCGATCAGCAGGTACAGGGCGGCGGCGATGCTGGCACCGATCAGCCAGGAGAACGGCGCCACATGCTGGAAGTGGGGGACCAGCGCCAGGACGATGGCCAGCAGTGCGGCCGGCACGAAGGCTGCCACGGCGCGCAGGTTGATGCCCTTGGTGTAGTGGTAGGCACCGGCCGGGTCTTCGCTGTAGAGCTGCGGCACGTTGATGCAGCCTTTGCGCAGCAACCAGTAGTCGGACATGATCACCCCGTACAGCGGGCCGAGCAGGGCGCCCAGGCCCGACAGGAAGTACACGATCACCAATGGGCTGTTGTACAGGTTCCACGGCAGGATCAGCACCGCCACGGTGGCACTGATCAACCCGGCGCGGCGGAAGTTGAGGTGACGCGGCGCGAGGTTGCTGAGCACGAAGGCCGGGGCGACGAAGTTGGCCATGATGTTCACCGCCACCGTGACGATCAGGAAGGCCAGGCAGCCGAGTACCAGGAAGGGCGTGCTCGGGATGGCAGCGACGATCTGCGTCGGGCTGTCGATGATCTGGCCGTTGATCTGGAACTGCGCGCCGCTCAGCACCACGGTGATGATGGCGA
Organism: Pseudomonas monteilii NBRC 103158 = DSM 14164; assembly: GCF_000730605.1. Classification (GTDB taxonomy): domain Bacteria; phylum Pseudomonadota; class Gammaproteobacteria; order Pseudomonadales; family Pseudomonadaceae; genus Aquipseudomonas; species Aquipseudomonas monteilii. Next base: position 16,162 of record NZ_BBIS01000033.1, read on the forward strand.
ATACCAGGATGTTCACCGGCAGGCCCCAGAAGTTGCCCACGCGAATGGTCTTGCGGCACGGTGAGGAGCGGGCGAAGTCACAGAAGTTCAGCACCAGGGTGCCGTAAATCGCCAACCACAGCGCACCGCCAGCAAAGATGTTGCGCCACATCTCGTAGCCAGTCAGCGGTGTAGCCACCGACCAGGCGATGCGCGTGTCGGCCTGGAAGTACATGAACACCGCCAGGGCCGATACGGTCAGCAGGATCACCGGGCCGGCGAAACCCTCGTAGCGGCGCACCATCTCCATGCCGTAGGCCAGGATCACCAGCTGCACCAGCCAGATCGACACGAAGCATACCCAGCCCAGGCTTGAAAGGCCGAGGATGCTGTCATGGTCGTAGGCTGCCATGTGCGGCCACACCGCTGTCAGTAGCACGCGCAGCACCACGGAGGCGAGGTAGGTCTGGATGCCGAACCAGGCGATGGCGATGACTGCGCGAATCAGCGCCGGGATCTGCGCACCGTGGATGCCGAAGGCAATGCGGCTGATGACCGGGAAGGGAACGCCGGTTTTCTGCCCCATGTAGCCGGACAGGTTCATGAAGAAGTACACCAGCGCTGCGCCAATGGCCAGCGACAGCAGAATTTGCCAGCCGCCCAGACCGAGGGCGAACAAGCCCATGGCGAACGAATAGTTGGCGATATTGTGCACATCGTTTGTCCACAACGCGAAGATGCTGTATCCACCCCAGCGGCGGCCTTCGATACGGGTAGGCGCAAGGTCGCGGTTATGCAGGCGCGGGCTCAGGGCCAGCGCTGGCTGGCTGGCGTCAAGTGTGGAAGCAGGGCGGGTGCTGGCGACGGATAGTTCAGGGGCAAGGTCGAGGCTGCTACTCATTCCGGCGGGCTCCTGATGCACATGGACTGCGATGAGCGGGCATGCGCACGGGCTCGCCATCTCGTCAGTGCAGCTTGGCATCACAGGGTTCTGGGCGCGGCGGCCGGTTTTGGTCCGGCGTCGCGGGTTCTTGTGTCTTTATGTTTTGCTTGGTTTGTATACAAAACACGAGGACACAAAAGCGAGTTCCATGCCAAGGAAAGAGCAAGCGTTAAAGGGCTATCATTTTGAATCTATGGCTTCAAAAGATAAGTTCATGAAATGTAGTAATTATAAGTTGACCAAATAAACAGGTTTAAATTTTTTAACTGATAATTAGTTGATCAAATGGTCAAAATTAGTTGCAGGGTAGTGTGTAACGTATTGGGGCGTTACCGGAGAAATTGCACACAAAAATGGCACTTAAGGTGACATTCTTGTGTACAAAAAATAGTCATGTTTTCCTGTGCCGCCTCTCAGTCCATCGGCGGCAACCGCCGCTTCACCGGGCTCTTCTTGATGATTGCGGTGTTGGTGTCAGCCAGCACATTGATGCGGTCGAGCAGGGTGTCCAGCTGTTCCATGGAGCGCACATGCAGGCGGGCAATAAAGCAGTCCTCGCCGGTGACCTTGTCGCACTCGGTGAACTCGGGGATGGCAATGATCTGCCGCTCCACCTCCTGCAACTGCCCCGGCAGCGGGCGTATGCGTACGATGGCCTGCAACTGATAGCCAAACGCGCGTGGGTCAACCTCCACGGTGTAGCCGCGCAGCACGCCACGCTCTTCCAGCCGGCGCAGGCGCTCGCTGACGCTGGGTGCGGACAGCCCGCTCACCTGCGCCAGGGCCTTCAGCGAGCGGCGCGAATCCTCCATCAGTGCATTGATCAAGAGTTGGTCGATAGCGTCAGTCATGGTCGCCTCAATAGGTAATTCGCGTTATTTGCCTTAATAGTAAAGGCATGTAGGCCAATCTGCCTTCGTTATCCGCTGGATGGCACACCGGTATCCTTCGCATACTGTTGCCATCGTCAACGGGAGGTGTGAGATGGACAGTTCATTGCGCCGTGGCTCGCTGGAAATGGTCGCTGCCATGCTGATTTCCGGGACCATCGGCTGGTTCGTGCTGGTGTCCGGCCAGCCCGTGCTTGAGGTGGTGTTCTGGCGCTGCGTGTTCGGCGCCGTGACCTTGCTGGTGATCTGCGCCGTTTTTGGCTTTCTGCGGCCGGGAGTGATCAACCGCACGGCGTTCTTGTTGGCGATTGCCAGTGGGGTGGCGATTGTCGGCAACTGGTTACTGTTGTTTGCCTCGTACTCACGGGCGTCGATTGCCATTGGCACGGCGGTGTACAACGTGCAGCCGTTTCTGCTGGTGGGGCTGGCGGCGCTGTTCCTGGGCGAGAAAATCACCTTGGCCAAGGTGACCTGGCTGAGTGTCGCCTTCCTCGGCATGTTGGCCATCGTCAGTGCCCATGGTGCGGGGCAGGGTGGCGGTGAGGATTATCTGCTGGGAATTGCCCTGGCGCTGGGGGCGGCGCTCTTGTACGCAATCGCTGCACTGATCATCAAGCGCCTGAGTGGCACGCCGCCTCACCTGATTGCATTGATCCAGGTAACCACCGGTGTGCTGATGCTGGCACCCTGGGTCAGGCCAGGCGGGTTGCCCGGAGACGTGCCGGCGTTGGCCAGCTTGTTGGCACTGGGCATGGTGCACACCGGCCTGATGTATGTGCTGCTTTACAGTGCCATCCAGCGTCTGCCCACGGCGTTGACCGGGGCGCTGTCGTTCATCTACCCGATTGCGGCGATTCTGGTGGACTGGGTGGCGTTCGGGCATCGGCTGGCGCCGCTGCAGTGGCTGGGTGTGGGTTTGATCCTGGTGGCGGCGGCGGGGATGCAGCAGGGCTGGTGGTTCCGTTCTGCACAAGTGGCGGTCAAGGGGTAGAATGGCGGCCTTTTCATTTGTTTGCGACCCACCATGACTTCGCCGATCCACACCCTTGAGCAACACCTGCTCGCCGCGTTCGACCCTGCCCCGCAGGAAACCCGCCGATTGTTTCACGGCCGTGGCCGCTGCTGGGTGGGCCTGGAGCAAGTGACGGTCGACTGGTTGCAGGGTGTGCTGTCGGTGGCCTTGTTCCGCGAGCCACCCGAAGGCCAGCTGGCTGAACTGGAGGCCATGTTGCGTGCCTTTGCCGAACGCCCGCAGTGGTCTGGCCAGGCGATCCTCATTCAGCACCGCTACCTGCCCGACAGCCCGGGCCAGTGGCTACTGGGCGAGCCGTGCCAGCAGCGTGAGGTGGTCGAGGATGGCCTGACCTACCTGCTGGACCTGGGCGTGCGGCAGAACAATGGCCTGTTCCTCGACATGCGCTACGGCCGGCGCTGGGTGCGCGAGCAGGCAGCGGGCAAGCGGGTGTTGAACCTGTTCGCCTACACCTGCGGTTTTTCGGTAGCGGCGATTGCCGGTGGCGCCGAGCAGGTGGTGAACCTGGACATGGCCAAGTCGGCGTTGTCCCGTGGCCGTGATAACCACCGCCTGAATGGCCACGATGCATCGCGGGTGGCCTACCTGGGGCATGAGCTGTTCAAATCGTGGGGCAAGGTGCGCAAGTACGGGCCTTATGACCTGATCATCATCGACCCGCCCACCTTCCAGCGCGGCAGCTTTGTGCTGACCCAGGATTACGCGAAGATCCTGCGGCGGTTGCCGGAGTTGCTGAATGCGGGGGGCACAGTGCTGGCGTGTGTGAACGACCCGGGGATCGGGCCGGAGTTTCTGATCGAGGGGATGGCGGAGCAGGCGCCGACGTTGGCGTTTGTCGAGCGGTTGGAGAACCCGCCGGAGTTTCCCGATGTGGACCCGGCGGGGGGCTTGAAGGCTTTGGTGTTCCGCCAGGTTTGATGTTGCTCTTGCCGGCCTCTTCGCGGCTAAAGCTGCTCCCACAGGGATCGCGATGAGGCCGGTAAGGCTTACCCCAGTTATTGACCGCTATAGATCTGGTCGAACACGCCACCGTCATTGAAGTGGGTTTTCTGCACGGTGCGCCAGTCACCAAAGGTTTTCTCCACCGACAGGAAGTCCACTTTCGGGAAACGGTCGGTGTACTTGGCCAGTACCGTCGCATCCCGTGGGCGCAGGTAGTTGTTGGCGGCGATCTCCTGAGCTGCTGGGGACCACAGGTACTTCAGGTATTCCTCGGCCACGGCCTGGGTACCTTTCTTCGCCACGACCTTGTCGACCACGCTGACAGGTGGCTCGGCTTCGGCCGACACGCTTGGGTAAACCACTTCGAACTGATCGCGGCCGAACTCGCGGGCGATCATCTCGGCTTCGTTCTCGAAGGTGACCAGCACATCACCAATCTGGTTGGTCATGAACGTGGTGGTGGCGGCACGGCCACCGGTGTCCAGCACCGGCGCCTGCTTGAACAGCTTGCCGACGAAATCGCGGGCCTTGGTTTCATCACCGCCTTGCTTGAGCACATAGCCCCAGGCCGACAGATAGGTGTAGCGGCCGTTACCCGACGTTTTCGGGTTGGGCACGATCACTTGCACGCCGTCTTTCAGCAGGTCGGGCCAGTCTTTCAGGGCTTTCGGGTTGCCCTTGCGCACGATGAACACGGTGGCCGAGGTGAACGGCGCGCTGTTGTTCGGCAGGCGAGTTACCCAGTTGTCCGGTACCAGCTTGCCGTTGTCGGCCAGGGCGTTGATGTCGGTGGCCATGTTCATGGTGATGACGTCGGCCGGCAGGCCATCGATCACTGCACGCGCCTGCTTGCTGGAGCCACCGAAGGACATCTGCACGTTGACCTTTTCTTTGTGCTCGGCTTCCCAGTGTTTCTGGAAGGCCGGGTTGTAGTCCTTGTAGAAGTCGCGCATCACGTCGTAGGAAACGTTCAGCAGGGTAGGGGCGGCCTGGGCGAGGTTGCCCAGGGCCAGGCCTGCGGCGAGCAGCGAGGCGGTGAAGAGTTTTTTCACGTTGCTTCCTTGTTATGGTTCAGATGTTTGGCAGTAAGCCCGCGACTATAGCGTTTGGTTCCTGGGGCTTTAAAGACGAAATGGCTCTTTGCTTATTCGGTTTTCGGGAACAGCACATTCCCACACCGGGAACAGAACGCCGCGCCATGCTCATGGGTCTTCTTGCGGCAAGTCGTGCAATCATGCTGCAACTGCTCCCCGCGCATGGCATTGGCCAGCTCGGCGGTAAAGATCCCGGTCGGCACGGCAATAATCGAGTAACCAGTAATCATCACCAGCGACGACAGCACCTGGCCCAGGGGCGTCTTCGGCACGATATCGCCAAACCCCACGGTAGTGAGCGTGACGATGGCCCAGTAGATACCCTTGGGGATGCTGGTAAAGCCATGCTCCGGCCCTTCGATCACATACATCAAGGTGCCGAACACGGTTACCAAGGTCGAGACCGTGACCAGAAACACGATGATCTTCTGCTTGCTGCCGCGCAGTGCCTCCATCAGGTAATGGGCCTGCTTGAGGTACGGGCTGAGCTTGAGCACGCGGAAGATCCGCAGCATCCGGATCACCCGGATGATCAGCAGGTACTGGGCGTCGCTGTAGTACAGCGCGATGATCCCCGGCACGATCGCCAGCAAGTCGACAAGGCCATAGAAACTGAAGGCATAGCGCAGGGGCTTGGGTGAGCAGTACAGGCGGGTGAGGTACTCGGCCAGGAAGATCGCGGTAAAGCCCCATTCGATGGCGGCGAGCAGGCCGGCGTAGCCTTGGTGTATTTCGTCGATGCTGTCGAGGATCACCGTGACCAGGCTGGCGAGGATGATCAGCAGGAGGATCTTGTCGAAGCGTCTTCCAGCCACGGTGTCGGTCTGGAAGACGATAACGAAGAGCCGTTCACGCAGGCTCGCAGGGTTGTTCATTGGCTCGGTCCACAAAAACGATGAGCTGAGCCTAGGGGTTGCGTTTCAGCTGTGCAAGCGGCTGGCATTGCGCTGTCTGGGCTGGGCCAGATGGTTGCCCGCATGCATCAGCCAGCAGGCGGCGACAAAGGGCGCGGTCAGACCTGCCACAGGCAGCAGCGTGAACACCGGTTGCAGCAGCAGGGCAAAGGCAATTGCCAGCAATGTCACCCACGGCTTTTCACCCTGTCTGCTAAAGGCCAATGCTGCCAACGCGGCGTTGAAGCCATACAGGCCCAGCCACGCAGCCTGCGCGTGGTCCGCCAGCAGTGCCACCCCGCCCCCGATGGCCGAGCCGATTACTGCCCACATCGCGGCATAAGGGTTGGCGATGAACATGCCGACCATAATCAGCAATCCGGCCAAAGGTTGGTCGAGCAGGAAAATCTGGCCCACACCTCGCGCCAGGGCATACAGCGGATCGGCCTCGACGAAGCCGCTGGGCGAAGGGCTGGCGAACAGCAGCGTGGCCCAGCCCAGCAACACGAATGGCGCCGTGTAGGCGATCAGCAGCTTGCCGCCGCGCTTGCGCCACTGGTAGGTGATGATGCTGGACAGGCCGCCTGCCGCAATGATCAGCGGTGGCAGCATGACCGACCACGGCAGCACGGCGCTGATCAGCAGGCCGATGAGCACACCGTTGTAGCAGTACAGCCCGGCCTGGCGGTCGGCGCGGTCGTAACCACGGGCTTGGGCGGTGAGCAGGCCAGCCAGGGCGCCGAGCAGGGCACCACCGACCAGGTCGGGAGCGGTCAGCAGGATGGCCAGCAGGCAGCACAGGCCGCACAGGGGGTTGCGCAGCAGCAGCACCTGGCTGAAACCGTTGAGTAACGCCGTGGCCCAGTCGGGGCACGGGTTGACGAAATTTTTGGTGTACATGGGGCAGTCAGTGAGGTTGAAGGGAAGCGGTGGGCCTCTTTGGGCCTCGGGTTTTCCGCTGTTCTGTAAAGCACCACCGACCCTGTTGGAGCGGGCGTGCCCGCGAATGCGTCAGTACAGGCAACATTGTTGCCCCTGCTGGCCTCTTCGCGGGCACGCCCGCTCCCACAGGAGATGTGCAGTGGCTTAGATCAAGGTCTCGATCCGCAGCGTGTTAGTCGAGCCCGGCTTGCCAAAAGGCACACCGGCCGTGATCAACAACGTGTCGCCACGGCTCGCCATGCCTTGCGCCTGGGCAATCTCCAGCGCAGTCGACACAACCTCGTCCACCTGGCGCAGGCGGTCGTTGACCACCGAATGCACGCCCCACGCCACGCTCAGGCGGCGAGCGGTGTTCAGGTTCGGTGTCAGGTTGAGGATCGGTGCCCGTGGCCGCTCGCGTGCAGCACGCAGGGTGGAGGCGCCCGACTCGCTGTAGTTGACCAGCACTGCCACCGGCAGGATGCCGCTGATACGGCGGATGGCGCAGCTGATGGCGTCCGATACCGTGGCTTCGGCTTTTGGCCTGCCAACGTCGAGCTGGGCCTGGTAGTCCGGGCCGTTCTCCACCTGGCGGATGATCTTGCTCATCATCTGCACGGCTTCCAGCGGGTAGTCACCCGAGGCGGTCTCGGCCGACAGCATCACCGCATCGGCACCTTCGGCCACGGCATTGGCCACGTCGGTGACTTCGGCGCGGGTCGGTGCCGGCGAGAAGCGCATGGATTCGAGCATTTGCGTGGCCACTACTACTGGCTTGCCCAGTTGGCGGCAGGTGCCGATGATGCGTTTCTGGATCTGCGGCACGCTTTCGGCCGGCACTTCTACGCCCAGGTCACCACGGGCCACCATGATGGCGTCTGCCAGTTCGGCGATGGCTTGCAGCTGTTCGACGGCCGATGGTTTTTCGATCTTGGCCATCAGGTAGGCGCGGTCGCCAATCAGCTGGCGCGCTTCGACGATGTCTTCCGGGCGCTGCACGAACGACAGGGCCACCCAGTCCACGCCCAGTTCCAGGCCAAAGGCCAGGTCGCGGCGGTCTTTTTCGGTGAGCGGGGAGAGGTCGAGTACCGCTTGCGGCACGTTCACGCCCTTGCGGTCGGACAGCTCACCGCCGTTCAGCACGGTCGTGTCGATGGCGTCGGCGTGCTTGGCGGTCACCCGCAGGCGCAGGCGGCCGTCGTCCACCAGCAGGTCCATGCCCGGCTCCAGCGCGGCGATGATTTCCGGATGGGGCAGGTTGACCCGCTCGCTGTTGCCTGGCGTCGTGTCCAGGTCCAGGCGCAATGACTGACCACGCTGCAGTTGCACCTTGCCTTCGGCCAGGCGGCCAACACGCAGCTTGGGCCCTTGCAGGTCCATGAGGATGCCCAGCGGGTAGTTGAGCTGCTGCTCGACTTCGCGGATCCACTGGTAGCACAAGGCGTGGTCAGCGTGTTCGCCGTGGCTGAAGTTGAGGCGGAAGATGTTCACACCGGCCTCGACCAGCTGGCGGATGTCGTCTTTGCCTTTGATCGCAGGGCCGAGGGTGGCGAGGATCTTTACTTTTTTATCAGGCGTCATGATTGGGCAGTCTCAAGGATCAGGATGGCGCGGAAATCGTTGACGTTGGTGCGGGTCGGTTCGGTGACGATCAGCGCATCCAGCGCGGCGAAATAGCCGTAGCCGTTGTTGTTGTCCAGTTCGTCGCTGGCCGACAGGCCCAGGGCCTCGGCGCGGGCGTAACTGCCTGGGGTCATGAAGGCACCGGCGTTTTCTTCCGAGCCATCGATGCCGTCGGTATCACCGGCCAGGGCGTACACACCCGGCAGGCCTTTCAGGCTTTCGGTAAGGCTGAGCAGGAACTCGGCGTTGCGCCCGCCACGGCCATTGCCGCGCACGGTCACGGTGGTTTCACCGCCGGACAGGATCACGCAGGGCGCCTTGAGCGGCTGGCCGTGCAGGACGATTTGCCGGGCGATGCCGGCATGGACCTTGGCCACTTCGCGCGACTCGCCTTCCAGGTCGCCGAGAATCAGCGGGCTGAACCCGGCCTGGCGGGCTTTGACCGCAGCGGCTTCAAGCGACTGCTGGGGCTTGGCGATCAACTGGAAGTGGCTGCGGGCCAGGGCCGGGTCGTCGGCTTTGACGGTTTCCGAGGCTGGGTTGTTCAGCCAGTCGATGACCGCTTGCGGCGCTTCGATGTTGTAGCGTTTGAGGATGGCGAGGGCATCGGCCGAGGTGCTCGGGTCGGCCACGGTGGGGCCGGAGGCGATGACGGTTGCCAGGTCGCCCGGTACATCGGAAATCGCATAGGTGTAAACGGTGGCAGGCCAGCAGGCCTTGGCCAGGCGGCCGCCTTTGATCGCCGAGAGGTGCTTGCGCACGCAATTCATCTCGCCGATGGTGGCGCCGGATTTGAGCAGTGCCTTGTTGATCTGCTGCTTGTCGGCCAGGGTCAGGCCCTCGGCCGGCAGCGCCAGCAGGGCGGAGCCCCCGCCAGACAGCAGGAAGATGACGCGGTCGTCTTCGTTGAGGTTGCTGACCAGGTCCAGCACGCGCTTGGCCACGGCCAGGCCGGCGGCGTCGGGGACCGGGTGGGCGGCTTCGACCACTTCGATTTTTTGGCAATTGGCGCCGTGGCCGTAGCGGGTGACGACCAGGCCAGAGACTTCGCCCTGCCAGCTTTTCTCGACCACTTCGGCCATGGCGGCTGCGGCCTTGCCGGCGCCGATGACAATCACCCGGCCGCTACGGTCGGCGGGCAGGTAGGGTTCGAGTACTTGACGAGGGTGGGCGGCAGCGATGGCTGTGTCGAACAGCTCGCGGAGAATTTTTTGCGGATCGACCGACATGGCAGGCTCCCAGATTATTGTTGTTCTGCAGAATCAAAAACGCCCCTGGAACTGCCTCCGTGCAGGCCGAACCAGGGGCGGGTGTTGCTCGGTGTCACTGGCTGACCCGTGGTCGCAGGTCAGTCAGCGTGTGCTTCAATCGCGCGCTTTGCTCGCTCCTACGGGCCTTACGCTGATCCTGTAGGAGCGAGCGCAGCTCGCGATGAGGCCGGTAGGTTTTATTGGTCGTCGCGGATCGAGAAGTTGGCCATGTGCTCCAGGCCTTTGATCAGCGCCGAGTGGTCCCAGTTGCCGCCGCCCAGCGCCTGGCAGGTGTTGAACACTTGCTGGGCATTGGAGGTGTTGGGCAGGTTGATGCCCAGCTCCTTGGCACCTTGCAGGGCCAGGTTCAGGTCTTTCTGGTGCAGGTTGATGCGGAAGCCCGGGTCGAAGGTGCCTTTGATCATGCGCTCGGCATGCACTTCGAGGATCTTCGACGAAGCGAAGCCGCCCATCAGGGCTTCACGCACCTTGGCCGGGTCGGCGCCGTTCTTGGCAGCGAACAGCAGGGCTTCGGCAACAGCCTGGATGTTCAGGGCAACGATGATCTGGTTGGCCACCTTGGCAGTCTGGCCGTCGCCGTTGCCACCTACGCGGGTGATGTTCTTGCCCATGGCTTCGAACAGCGGCAGAGCACGCTCGAAGGCTTTCGGGCAGCCACCGACCATGATGCTCAGGGTCGCGGCTTTGGCACCGACTTCACCGCCGGATACCGGAGCGTCCAGGTAGGCGGCGCCGGTAGCCTTGATTTTTTCGGCGAAGGCTTTGGTGGCGGTAGGGGAGATCGAGCTCATGTCGATCACCACCTTGTTCGGGCCCACACCTTCGGCCACGCCGTTTTCACCGAACAGGACGCTTTCGACCTGCGGGGTGTCCGGGACCATGACGATGATGAATTCGGCTTCCTGGGCCACTTCCTTCGGATTGGCCAGGGCCACTGCACCGGCGGCGATCAGCTCGGCTGGCGCGGCGTCGTGATGGGTGGAAACGAACAGGCTGTGACCTGCTTTTTGCAGGTTCTGGGCCATGGGCTTGCCCATGATGCCGGTGCCGATGAAACCGATTTTAGCCATGACAATGTGCCTCTTTGTATTTGTTCACATCAGGCGCTGTGCGCCCGGCTCGTTCAGATTGCGTTGTGCGTTTTCAGCCAGCCCAGGCCTGCTTCGGTGGTGGTCTTGGGCTTGTATTCCGCGCCCACCCAGCCCTGGTAGCCAATGCGGTCCAGGTGCTCGAACAGGAAGCGATAGTTGATCTCGCCGGTACCTGGCTCGTGACGGCCGGGGTTGTCGGCCAGCTGGACGTGGTTGATCAGTGGCAGGTTGGCTTCCAGGGTGCGCGCCAGGTCACCTTCCATGATCTGCATGTGATAGATGTCGTACTGCAGGAACAGGTTATCGCTGCCCACCTCGGCCTGGATTTCCAGCGCCTGTTGAGTGGTGTTCAGGTAGAAACCCGGGATGTCGCGGGTGTTGATCATTTCCATGACCAGGCGAATGCCGGCGGCTTTGAGCTTGTCGGCGGCGTAGCGCAGGTTTTCCACGAAGGTCTTGCGCACGGTGGCGCAGTCCGGGCCTTGGGGGCGGATGCCGGCCAGGGCGTTGACCTGGGTGTTGCCCAGCACCTTGGCGTACTCGATGGCCTTGTCGACACCGGCACGGAATTCTTCAATGCGGTCGGGGTGGCAGGTGATGCCACGCTCACCTTTGGCCCAGTCACCAGCAGGCAGGTTGAACAGCACCTGGGTCAGGCCGTTGGCCTCCAGCTGCTGCTTGATTTCGGCAGCACTGAAGTCGTACGGGAACAGGTATTCGACACCGCTGAAACCAGCATCGGCGGCAGCCTTGAAGCGGGCCAGGAAGTCCTGTTCGGTGAACAGCATGGACAGGTTGGCAGCGAAGCGAGGCATGGGTTGTCTCCTTGCGTTGAAGGCCCCCAGGTAGGCCTGGGGGCGTCAGGCGATCAGTCCAGCAGCGAGATGGCGGTTGGCGCGTCGTTGCCGACCAGGGCCAGGTCTTCGAACTCGTTGACCGCGTTGATCTCGGTGCCCATGGAAATGTTGGTTACACGCTCGAGAATCACTTCGACCACCACCGGCACGCGGAACTCTTCGGCCATTTTCTGTGCCTTGATCAGGGCAGGGGCGATTTCTGCCGGCTCGAACACACGAATGGCCTTGCAGCCCAGGCCTTCGACCACGGCGACGTGGTCGACACCGTAGGTGGCAGCGTCGGTGGAGTTGATGTTCTCGAACGCCAGTTGTACACAGTAATCCATGTCGAAGCCACGCTGCGCCTGACGGATCAGGCCCAGGTAGGCGTTGTTCACCAGCACGTGCACGTACGGCAGGTTGAACTGCGCGCCCACTGCCAGCTCTTCGATCATGAACTGGAAGTCGTAGTCACCCGACAGCGCGACAACCTTGCGCTTGGGGTCGGCTTTGACCACGCCCAGCGCGGCAGGGATGGTCCAGCCCAGCGGACCGGCCTGGCCGCAGTTGATCCAGTGGCGTGGCTTGTACACATGCAGGAACTGCGCGCCGGCAATCTGCGACAGGCCGATGGTGCTGACGTAGCAGGTGTCCTTGCCGAACACCTGGTTCATTTCTTCATATACGCGCTGCGGCTTGACCGGCACGTTGTCGAAGTGAGTCTTGCGCTGCAGGCTGGCTTTGCGCTGCTGGCAGTCTTCCAGCCAGGCCTTGCGGCACTTCAGCTTACCGGCGGCTTTCCACTCGCGGGCCACTTCCAGGAACACGTCCAGCGCTTTGCCAGCGTCTGAAACGATACCCAGGTCCGGGGTGAACACGCGGCCGATCTGGGTGGGTTCGATGTCGACGTGCACGAACTTGCGGCCTTCGGTGTAAACGTCGACCGAACCGGTGTGGCGGTTGGCCCAGCGGTTACCGATACCGAACACCAGGTCGGATTTGAGCAGGGTGGCGTTGCCGTAGCGGTGCGAAGTCTGCAGGCCGACCATGCCGACCATTTGTGCGTGGTCGTCCGGGATGGTGCCCCAGCCCATCAGGGTCGGGATGACCGGCACGCCGGTCAGTTCGGCGAACTCGACCAGCTTGTCGCTGGCGTCGGCGTTGATGATGCCGCCACCGGCCACCAGCAGTGGGCGCTCGGCGTCATTGAGCAGGGCCAGGGCTTTTTCGGCCTGAACGCGGGTGGCGGACGGCTTGTTGATGGCCAGCGGCTCGTAGGCGTCGATGTCGAATTCGATTTCGGCCATCTGCACGTCGAACGGCAGGTCGATCAGTACCGGGCCTGGGCGGCCGGTGCGCATTTCATAGAAGGCCTTCTGGAAGGCGTAAGGCACCTGGCCTGGTTCCAGAACGGTGGTCGCCCACTTGGTCACCGGCTTGACGATGTTGGTGATGTCTACCGCCTGGAAGTCTTCCTTGTGCAGGCGGGCACGCGGGGCCTGGCCGGTGATGCAGAGAATCGGGATGGAGTCGGCCGAGGCACTGTACAGGCCGGTGACCATGTCGGTGCCGGCCGGGCCGGAAGTGCCGATGCACACGCCGATGTTGCCCGGGTTGGCACGGGTGTAGCCCTCGGCCATGTGCGAGGCACCTTCGACGTGACGAGCGAGGACGTGATCGATGCCACCGACTTTCTTCAGGGCCGAGTACAACGGGTTGATGGCAGCCCCCGGGATGCCGAACGCGGTATCTACACCTTCACGGCGCATGACCAGAACGGCTGCATCGATTGCTCTCATTTTGCTCATGGTTTGTGCCTCATCGATTTTGTAATTGTATACAACTTGCGTTGCGACAGAGTGTATTCACGGCTGGCGCCTCAGGTCAATGGGTTTTCATCGGCTAAGCTGGCTTTCGCCAGAGCGCCCGTGAAAACGGCGATTTGCACCATCGCATACGATCGTTTCAAAATATTGTATACAAAAATACATCCCGTTGTGTTCTATTTGTCCTATCGGTTTTCAACTGCCCTCAGGGCTTCTCACAACAAGAAGAGGACCTTTCCATGAACGCTTTGAACCTGAACGTTGCTGTCAGCCTGGTGAATGCCGCACTGGCGGCGGGCCGCAAGATCAACGCCGCGCCACTGACCGTGGCGGTGCTGGATGCCGGCGGGCACTTGCTGGCGCTGCAGCGCGAGGATGGCGCCAGCCTGATCCGGCCTGAGGTGGCCACGGGTAAAGCCTGGGGAGCGATTGCGCTGGGCAAGGGGTCGCGTTTGCTGGCACTGGATGCACAGCAGCGGCCGGCGTTTTTTGCGGCGCTGAACGGGATGGGTGAACGGCCGGTAGTGCCGGCGCCGGGTGGGGTGCTGATTCGTGATCAGGCTGGCAAGGTGCTGGGTGCTGTCGGGATCAGCGGGGATACGTCGGACATTGACGAGCAGTGCGCGATCAGTGCGATCGAGGAGGTGGGGTTGCGGGCAGATGCAGGGGTAGCTGCCTAAAGCTCTATTGCCTATTCCGGCCTATTGCGGGTAAACCCGCTCCCACAAGGATGACCACTGACCTGCAGCTTGTGGAGTCCCTGTGGGAGCGGGTTTACCCGCGAACAAGCCAACGCCGAGGTTCAGGCCACCTCGGGCTCACAGCCCTTGAGCACCATGCGAATAATGGTCTCGGCCGCCGCGTCGTAATCGCTTTCGGCCAGCTTGGCCTTGCCGGTCACCGCAGAAATCTGCCAATCGAAATCCGCATAAGTCTGTGTCGCCGCCCAGATGCTGAACATCAGGTGGTGCGCATCCACATGGGCGATCTGCCCGCGGTCGATCCAGCGCTGGATGCACTCGATGTTGTGCCGGGCCTGTTCGTTCAGCTGCTCCACCTGGTTCGGCGACAGGTGCGGGGCGCCGTGCATGATCTCGCTGGCGAACACCTTGGAGGCGTGCGGCAGGTCACGCGAAATGCGGATCTTCGAACGAATGTATGAACTCAGCACTTCCTTCGGATCGCCGTCGGCATTGAACGGCGTCGACGCCTGCATGATTGGCGCGATGATGCTTTCCAGGACCTCGCGGTAGAGGTTGTCCTTGGATTTGAAGTAGTAATACACGTTCGGCTTGGGCAGGCCGGCCTTGGCCGCGATATCGCTGGTCTTGGTGGCGGCGAAGCCCTTGTCGGCGAATTCCTCGCTGGCCGCGCGCAGGATCAGTTCCTTGTTGCGCTCGCGAATGGTGCTCATGGTCAGGGATCTTCCTCGTGTCTGGCCACCTCTAAGAGGGATCGGGCATGGTAGCACCGGGCTCGACGGGGGCTCAAGGCAGCGGCTTTGGGCTAGAATCGATGGCACATACACATCTGGATACAGGCAAACATGGCAGGAAGCAGTCTACTGGTACTGATCGACGACATCGCCACGGTGCTCGATGACGTCTCGGTGATGACCAAAGTGGCAGCGAAAAAAACCGCAGGCGTGCTGGGCGACGACCTGGCGCTGAATGCCCAGCAGGTCACCGGTGTGCGCGCCGAACGCGAAATCCCGGTGGTGTGGGCGGTGGCCAAGGGGTCGATGGTGAACAAGGCCATCCTGGTGCCGGCGGCGCTGTTGATCAGCGCGTTCATCCCTTGGGCGGTGACGCCGCTGCTGATGGTGGGCGGTGCCTACCTGTGCTTCGAGGGTTTCGAGAAGCTGGCACACAAGTTCTTGCACAGTAAAGAGGAGGATGAGGCTGAGCACGAAGCCCGTAAGGAGGCGGTGGCCGATGCCAACGTCGACCTGGTGGCGTTCGAGAAAACCAAGATCAAGGGCGCGGTGCGCACCGACTTCATTCTCTCGGCGGAGATCATCGCCATCACCCTGGGCACCGTGGCCGATGCGCCGCTGACCCAGCAGATCATCGTGCTGTCGGGCATTGCCATTGTCATGACCATCGGCGTTTACGGGCTGGTAGGCGGCATCGTCAAGCTGGATGACCTGGGGCTGTGGATGACCCGGAAGACCTCGCGGCTTGCGCAGGTGGTGGGTAACGGCATTCTGCGGGCGGCGCCGTACATGATGAAGAGCCTGTCGGTGATTGGCACGGCGGCGATGTTTCTGGTGGGCGGCGGGATTCTGGTGCATGGCATTGCGCCCCTGCATCACGCCATCGAGGCGTTCAGCGAGGGGCGCGGTGGGGCGCTGACCGGGGCGTTGCTCAACGGCGTAGCCGGGGTGGTGGCCGGTGCCGTGGCGCTGGCGGTGGTAGCGGTTGTCGGCAAATTGTGGCGGGCGGTTCGGCCTGCCACATAACATTGCATTGGGCCGCAGAGCGGCCCCTGACTCAAATCAGAAGTGAACCTTGACCAGGAAACTCATAGTGTTCTGGTCCGTGGTAAACGCATCGCTGTCCTTGATGCCGTACTTGTTCTTCCAGTAGTCGTACTCCACACCCACGTACAACTGCTTCTCGCCCAGGTGCAGGGCCTTGCCCAGGTCGTACTTGATCTGCGGGTTGAAGTGCAGGTTGGCCTGGTAGGTGCCGCGACGGTTCTCGTCGTTGTCCACCACCCAGTCCATGAAGCCGTCGATCAGCACGTCGGAATCGCCGACCGGGATGGTGTACGACCACACCGGGGTGATCTGCCACACGTTGTCGCCGGCGCGGCTGCCGTCGGTGGTGCGGTTGTAGAAGTTCAGCTGGAAGTAGTCGAAGCCCGGGATGGCCAGGTCGAAGCCCGGGCCGATCAGGTACGACTCGGTGTCACCCTCGCCAAACTCATAGGTCATGGCCAGCAGCACGTCCTTGACCGGGCCGAACTCCAGCTTCTGGTCAAAAATCTTGTTGAACGACAGGCGTGGGCTGATCTCACCGTAATAGGTATTCGGGCCGTTGCCGGCGTCCTTCTGGCCCTGGTAGAAAATCTTGTCAACGAAGATGAAGTTGTCGCCGTACTTCCAACCATCGGCATGCTCGAAGGTGACGGTTTGCTGGATCGCCGGGTTGACCTTGAAGTTCTTGCCCCACAGGTAGGTCAGGCTGTTGTTCTGCCATTGCAGCAGGTCGCCGCCGAAGGTGGTGCCACAGGCCAGCAGGCCGCCGGCGAGGATCAGGCTGTTGATGGTACGCATTGAAAGTGTCGCTCCCTTGATTGATCTGTTGTCAGCGCTCGTTATTGGCGCTTTTTGTCTTTTGAGTCAGCTTTTTTCGATAGGCCACAGCTGTTTGGCAAGGGTTGGGCCAACTTTCCTGGGTTGGCAAAACCTTCCTGCTCGACTTCGTTCTGAACGGATGAAAAGGGTCTTTCAGGCTGGCAACACGTTGGCCAACCGCCCGTATTCATTGACTGAGCGGTCAGTAAACGCAGGCAGAATCCGTTCTGCCCTGATCGAGGGGCGCGCAGATTACTGGCTTGCGCGCCGAGCCTCAAGTGCTCCGTCCTGGAGCGGGGTGGTACAAACTTGTGCGTTTGGTCAGTTTTCTAGAAGTGCACTTTGATCAGCGCACTGGCGACACTCTGGTTGCTGTCCAGGTTGCCGCGGCTGTCGATGCCGTACTTGTCCTTCCAGTAGCTGTACTCAAAGCCCACGTACAGCTGCTTGGCGCCCAGGTTCAGCGCTTTGCCCAGGTCGTACTTCACCTGCGGGTTGAAGTGCAGGTTGGCGTGGTAGGTGCCACGGCGGGTCTGGTCGTTGTCGGTGACCCAGTCCATGTAGCCGTCGATCAGAATGTCGGACCTGCCCACGGGGAGGGTGTACGACCAGCCGGGGGTGATCTGCCAGACGTTGTCACCCGGGCGGCTGCCCTCGGTGTTGCGCACGTAGAAATTCAGGGTGAAATAGTTGAAGCCGGGGATGTTCAGGTCGAAACCAGGGCCGATCAGGTAGGCCTCGTTGTCGCCTTCGCCGCGCTCGTAGGTCATGGCCAGCAGAACGTCCTTGATCGGGCCGAAAGCCAGCTTCTTGTCAAAGATCTTGCCGAATGACAGGCGTGGGCTGAACTCGCCGTAGTAGGTGGTCACGCCTTTACTGGCGTCGGCTTTGCCGTTGTAGAAGATTTTGTCGACGAACATGAAGGTGTCGCCGTACTTCCATTTGTTGGCGTGCTCGAAGGTGATGGTCTGCTGGATATCAGGGTTGACCTTGAAGTCCTTGCCGTACAGGTAGGTCAGGCTTTCGCCGTGCCATTGCAGCCATTCGCCTGCATGCGAGGGGAGGGTGGCCAGCAGGCTGCTGCCCAGCAGCAGGGACGTGGTGATGCGCTTCATGTTGTGATTCCCGGACTTATTGTTTTTGTTGGCGGTTTTTTGGCGCGCAGGCGCCCCGGGCGGCCCATTCCGGCGGGCCGACGGTGTTGCGTTTACTGCTTATATGAATGCGGGGCGGCCATGCGCCGCCCCGTCTGGCTCAGTGCTGGTGACAAGCGTCGTTGTGCACCGCGCGTTCGGCGCCACCGAGGATGTTGAACAGTACGTTCAACACCAGGGCACTGACCGTGGCCATGGCGATACCACTGTGGGTGATGGGTTCCATCCACTGTGGCATCTGGGCGAAGAACTCCGGACGCACCACGGGGATCAGCCCGAAGCCGACGCTCACCGCCACCAGCAGCTGGTTGCGGCGGTCGCCGATGTCCGCTTCCTGAAGAATCTTGATCCCGGTGGCGGTCACCATGCCGAACATGGCAATGGAGGCGCCGCCCAGCACCGCAGGCGGGATCGAGGCAATCAGGAAGGCCGCCTTCGGCAGCAGGCTGAGCACAATCAGCAGTGCACCGGCCACGATGGTGACAAAGCGGCAGCGCACCCCGGTCATTTGCACCAGGCCGATGTTCTGGGCGAACGATGAGTGGGTGAAGGTGTTGAAGAAGCCGGCGATGAACGATGCACCGGCATCGCACAGCAGGCCGCGCCGCAGCATCCCTGGGGTGACTTCGCGATCGGTCACCTTGCCCAGGGCCAGGAACATGCCCGTCGACTCGACGAAGATGATCACCACCACCAGGCACATGGACAGGATCGGCGCCAGGCTGAAGGTCGGCATGCCGAAGTGCAGTGGGGTGACCACCTGCAACCACGGTGCGTCTTTCAGGCCCGACAAGTCGACCATGCCGATGGAACCGGCCAGGATGTAGCCAAGGCCCATGCCCACCAGTACCGACACGTTGACCCAGAACCCACGCATGAAGCGGTTGATCAGCAGGATGACCGCCAGCACCAGGCCAGCTGCCAGCAGGTAGATCGGCGAGCCGAAGGTTTCTGCTTCATGGCCGCCACCGGCCCAGTTGACCGCCACCGGGAACAGCGACAGGCCAATCGAGGTAATCACCGTACCGGTGACCAGCGGCGGGAAGAAGCGCACGACCTTGGACATGAACGGCGCGATCAGCATGCCGAAGAACCCGGCGGCGATGGTCGCGCCGAAGATCCCCTGCAGGCCCACGCCGGGCATGCCGGCCATGGCCACCATGCTGCCGACGGCAGCGAAGCTGGCCCCCATCATCACCGGCATGCGGATGCCCACCGGGCCGATACCGAACGACTGGATGATGGTGGCGACACCAGCGACCAGCAGGTCGGCGTTGATCAGGAAAGCGACTTCTTCACGGGACAACCCGGCGGCCTGGCCGATGATCAGCGGCACGGCGATGGCGCCACCGTACATCAGCAGAACGTGTTGCAGGCCAACCAGGATCAGTTGGAACAGGGGCAAGGGCTCGCGCGGCGGCGCAATGGGGATGTACGCCTTGCGTGACTCGGACATGCAGCACCTCGAGTTTTGTTTTTATTCTCGGATCCAAGCGGCAGGCTCCAGGCGGCAAGCTTCACATAGAAGCTTGTTGATCCGCGTTGGAGCCTGACGCTCGATGCTTGCTTGTTACCTACGACTTACAGCTTGAGGCTTGAAGCTTGCGGCTTCGATCAGTTGACCGGGGCACCTTTGGCGATCCAGTCACCGACGAGCTTGCGCTCTTCGGTGGTCATCTGGGTGATGTTGCCCAGCGGCATGATCTGGCTGGCGACCGCTTGCGCTTGGATGCGCGCGGCCTGTGCCTGGATCTGCTGCGGGGTGTCGAACATCACACCGGCAGGGGCGGCGCTGAACAGTGGGCTGGTCGGCTTGGACGAGTGGCACACGGTGCAGCGTTCCTGGATGACGTTGTGGATCTTGTCGAAGCTGTCGCCGCCAGCCTGGGCAGTCGCCTGGGCAGGTGCTTGAGCCGGTGCTTCGGCAGGCTTGGCTGCTTCTTCGGCACGCAGTTCGGCGGCGGTCTTGCCACCTACGGCAGTAGCAGGCAGTGGCTGGTACTCGACTTTCGCTGCGGCTTGCTCAGGCGAAACAGCCATCGGCTTAGGGCCGGTGACGTAGGCCAGGCAGATCATTGCCAGGGCGCCGACCGGCAGGGTCCAGGCGTACTTGTTGCTGTCGTGACGGGTGTTGAAGTAGTGGCGGATCAGAACCGCGGCTACTGCAATGCCGGCCAGGATCAGCCAGTTGTACTGGCTACCGTAGGTGCTCGGGAAGTGGTTGCTGATCATGATGAACAGCACCGGTAGGGTGAAGTAGTTGTTGTGACGCGAACGCAGCAGGCCCTTGGCCGGCAGTACCGGGTCGGGCGTCTGGTTGTTCTCGATCGCCGCCACCAGCTGGCGCTGGGCCGGCATGATGATGCGGAACACGTTACCCACCATGATGGTGCCGATGATCGCGCCGGTGTGCAGGTAGGCGCCACGGCCACTGAACACCAGGCTGAAGCCGAAGCAGGCGGCAATGATCAGGACGAACAGTACGGCACCGAGCAGGGCAGGTTTTTTACCCAGTGGCGAATCGCACAGGAAGTCGTAGATGAACCAGCCGGCCACCAACGAACCGATCCCGATGGCCACGCCTTCGGCACCGCTCAGGGTGCTGCCAGGGGCCAGCAGGTACAGGGTCGGGTTCCAGTAGAACACCACGCACAGCAGGGCGATACCGGACATCCAGGTGAAGTAGGCTTCCCATTTGAACCAGTGCAGGTTCTCGGGCATTTTCGGGGGTGCGAGCTTGTATTTCTCCAGGTGGTAGATACCACCGCCGTGAATCGCCCAGAGATCACCCGACAACCCATCGCGCGGGTTGCTTCGATTCAGGTGGTTCTCCAGCCAGACGAAGTAGAACGATGCACCGATCCAGGCGACACCGGTGATCATGTGAACCCAGCGAATGCTCAGGTTCAGCCATTCGTGAAGGTGTGCTTCCACAGTATGTACCTCTGCCGATCACCGTGAACGATGACCGACCTTTTCTTATTGGTGGGGATTGAGGATCAGCATCTGTTCCTCGGTGAAGTAATGCTCATCGCAGTTGTTGCCAGAACCGCTGCGATCAACCACCAGGAAATCATCCCGCTTTTCGATCGTCAGCACCGGGTGGTGCCAGACGCCGCGATGGTAATTAACGCCCTGCCTGCCATTACTGCGGAAGGCCCGGACCAAGCCTGATACAGGTGCATCGCCAACGGGCGCGACCACGATCAGAAAGGGGTTGCCGAGCAGCGGAATGAAAGCCTGGCTGCCCAGCGGATGGCGTTCCAGCATGCGTACGGTCAGCGGCATGTCCAGCGCGTCGGCGCGGAAGATGCTGATGATCGCCTTGTCTTCAGGCTCGGCGGTTTCGACCGTGGCGAGCTTGTGAAAGCGCATGGTCGAGCCGTTGTTGATCATGAAGTGGTCGCTGCCGTCGGTTTCGATCACGTCACCGAAGGGGGCGAAGGCTTCTTTGGTCAGGGGCTCGATCATCAGGGTGCGCATGCGGGTCTCTCTTATCTATTCGTTGTACTGAAAAAGGTTCGGCTGTTGCTTACAGCTGCAGCAGGCGGAACAGGGCGATCAGGTTGATCTGCGCCAGGGCTTCCTTGAACTCGGCATCGGCATCGTTGTGGATGCGCTTCTCGAAGGCGGCGAGGATCTGGTGCCGGTTGCTGCCCTTCACCGCCATGATGAACGGGAACTGGAACTTGGCCTTGTAGGCATCGTTCAGCTCGGTGAAGCGGGCGAACTCTTCGGCGGTGCATTGGTGAATGCCGGCACCGGCCTGTTCGTTGGTGCTCGATTCGGTCAGCTCGCCCTGGATGGCGGCCTTGCCGGCCAGGTCCGGGTGAGCGTTGATCAGTGCCAACTGGTCGGCGTGGTTGGCGCTGAGCAGGATGTCGCTCATGCGTTGGTGCAGGGCTTCGATTTCGTCCAGCTCGCCCAGTTGGCCCAGGTCATAGGCCTTTTCGGCCACCCACGGCGAATGCTCGTAGATGTCGGCGAAGGCGCTGACGAAGGCGTCACGGCCCAGGGCGGATGGCTTGAGGGTGTTGAAGGCAGTCATCAGGCGTTCTCTTTCTTGTACGGGTGGGTGGTGTGCCAGTGGCGGGCGATGTCCACGCGACGGGCGAACCAGACCTGGTCATGGCTTTTGGCGTAATCGACGAAGCGCTTCAGGGCGGCCAGGCGCGCCGGGCGGCCGACCAGGCGGCAGTGAAGGCCGATGGACAGCATCTTCGGTGCTTCGGCGCCTTCGGCGTACAGCACATCGAAGGCGTCCTTCAGGTACTGGAAGAACTGCTCGCCACAGTTGAAGCCCTGTACCTGGGTGAAGCGCATGTCGTTGGTGTCCAGGGTGTAGGGGATCACCAGGTGCGGCTTGCCGGTAGGGGTGTTCGGCTCCCAGTAGGGCAGGTCGTCGTCGTAGGTGTCGCTGTCATACAGGAAGCCACCTTCCTCCATCACCAGGCGACGGGTGTTCGGGCCGGTGCGGCCGGTGTACCAGCCCAGCGGGCGTTCGCCGGTGAGTTCGGTGAGGATGCGGATGGCTTCGAGCATGTGCTCGCGCTCCTGGGCCTCGTCCATGTTCTGGTAGTCGATCCAGCGGTAGCCGTGGCTGCAGATTTCGTGGCCAGCCTCGACCATGGCGCGGATCACGTCGGGGTGGCGCTGGGCGGCCATGGCCACGGCGAAGATGGTGAGCGGGACGCCGCTGTCCTTGAACAGCTTCAGCAGGCGCCACACCCCGGCACGGCTGCCGTATTCGTACAGCGATTCCATGCTCATGTTACGCGCGC
Organism: Pseudomonas monteilii NBRC 103158 = DSM 14164; assembly: GCF_000730605.1. Taxonomy (GTDB): domain Bacteria; phylum Pseudomonadota; class Gammaproteobacteria; order Pseudomonadales; family Pseudomonadaceae; genus Aquipseudomonas; species Aquipseudomonas monteilii. Next base: position 38,740 of record NZ_BBIS01000033.1, read on the forward strand.
CCTGCAGTGGCTGGGCGGCTACCATTTCGGACAGGAAGGCCTCGGACTCCTTGTCACCGTGCAGGATGTTGCGTTCGCCGCCTTCTTCGTAGTTGAGGACGAAAGACAGCGCGATGCGAGCGTTGCCCGGCCATTGCGGGTGAGGAGGGTTGTTGCCGTAACCGATCAGGTCGCGAGGGTAGTCAGCGCTCACTGCAGTCTTCCTTCTTGTGCGTTTGTGCGGGGGGTGGGCGGGCCGCGTCGGGATGTCGCACCACCGGATGGGCTGATTGTATACAACTTCTGAAATCTTTTGTAAGCCTGTTTTTCCGTATTTCTTCCCTTTTGTCGCTTCGCAGCGACCTGGAAATACAGTGCAAGAAACCTGCCTGATCGGTCAGCTAATGACATTGGGGTCGTTACAGTGCCTGTATTTGCGACCGATGGGTCGTTTATAGGCAGGAAACGCGGGGTACGACGGATGGGCACAAAAAATTGTGTACAATTTTTCGGTGGAATGTCTTAATGGCGTCATTCCCGCCTACCGCAGGCCCTGTTTGGGTGCATAGGCTGAGTATTTCTTGCCACAGATTGAACAAGAGGCGACACGCAATGGGACGTTTGACCACACACGTACTGGATGCCGCGCATGGCTGCCCGGGCAGCTCGATCAAGGTCGAGCTGTACCGTGTCGAAGGCCAGCAGCTGGAGCTGGTGAACACCGCCCTGACCAACAGCGATGGCCGCGTCGACGCGCCGTTGCTGCAAGGTGACGATTACCGCTCTGGCGTTTACCAACTGCAGTTCAGCGCTGGCGATTACTACCGCGCCCGTGGTGTGCAACTGCCGGCCCAGGCGTTTCTGGATGTTGTTGTGCTGCGCTTTGGCATCGACGAGCAACAGGAGCACTACCACGTGCCGCTGCTGATCTCGCCATACAGCTATTCGACCTATCGTGGAAGCTAGTTGGTCGCTAGAAGAATCTTCGTAGGTCCTTTGGCCCGCTCTCACACTGGCGGGCTTTTTTTATTGGCGTACTTCGCTGACAGGATTCTTGAAAATCGCTCCCGATTTGTAGGATATGTGATCCAGCGCGCCTGAAACCAATGTGGCGGCACCATTGAACAAGGCGCCGGTCGCAGCGGCCGGATCTCCGGTCTGCGCCAGTTGCATCCCCCAGCCGGCGGTGCTGTGAAGATGCAGTGTGGTGTTGCTGTTCTCTGACCAGGTTCCTTCTGCGTAGTAAGCGGCTTGTTTTGCTGAAAGCGCGCCATCACCGTGTGATCCCAGATTTTCGTTGACCCGGTTCACCGCGTTGTTGAAAGGTTTGTCAGCCTTGCTCGCGTTTCTCCAGAGGTTGTATCGGTGCTCTGGGAAATTCTCAGGCGGTATCGGCCCGCGAGTGAGTGCACGCTTGCTGGTAGTGAAAACTTCACCGATGAAGTCACGGTGTTTTCTGGCCCCGAATACAATCCCTCCTCCTGCTAGCAACTTGGTAGCGGTCTTGTACAGCAAAGCATTTCTGCCGCTCGGGTCTATCCGATTGATCGGGTCTGCTTCGCAGTAGACATAGCTGTTCAAACCACCTCGGTCAAAAGGGCTTAGGTTGTCTGAACGAAGAAACCTCATCAGCACCGGGCTGTACATGCGATGGCCGTTACCCAGCGGATAAAGGCCTGTGAGCGTGTCATGAAAATCGCCATTGAAGGCCAGTAGGCTTTCACAAGACGTGCCGTGGCCAAATGGGGTATAGGCTGGCATTCAACTCTCTCCAGCGGTTGCGCTAAATGTGACCGTAAATTTATATCAAGCCTCCGATTACCCCGCACCTGGCAAAAATAACAGTGCGGCGCGGTTCAATGTGCGGTACTGAATATGACTAAGGGCGCCGAGGCGCCCTTTGTTGAAGCGGTTGAAGTTAAAGGAACACAAACTTGGCAATGAAAATCGCGCACAGCACCCACAGGCTGGCGGAGACTTCCTTGTATTTCCCGGTGCCCGCCTTCAACGCGACGTAGCTGATGAAACCCAGCGCAATACCATCGGCGACCGAGAAGGTCAGCGGCATCATGATCACCGTGACGATAGCCGGAATGCTGTCGGTGGCCTCATCCCAATGAATGTGCGCCATGCTGCCCATCATCAGCATCGCCACGTAGATCAGAGCACCGGCAGTTGCGTAGGCTGGGATCATCCCGGCCAGCGGGGCGAAGAACATCGCGGCGATGAACAGCAGGCCGACGACTACCGCAGTCAGGCCAGTACGGCCACCCGCCGCGACCCCCGCAGCACTTTCCACATAACTGGTGACCGGTGGCACACCCACCACTGCACCGAACACACTTGATGCACTGTCAGCCTTCAACGCCTTCGAAAGGTTCTCGATCCGCCCGTCCGGCGCCACCAGGTTGGCGCGCTGCGCCACGCCCATCAGCGTGCCGGCGGTGTCGAACATGTGCACGAACAGAAACGCCAGCACCACGCTGATCATGCTGACGTTGAACACGCCAGCCACATCCATCGCCATCCAGGTCGGTGCCAGGCTTGGCGGCATCGACATCACCCCGCCAAACTTGACCAGCCCCAGGCCCCAGCCCGCCAGGGTCACGCCAATGATGCTGATCAGGATCGCGCCAAACACCCGCTTGTAGCTGAGGATGGCAATCAGCAGGAAGCACACGGCTGCCAGCAGTGGCCCTGGCTCATGCAGCGAGCCCAGCTTGATCAGGGTAGCGGGGCTGTCGACGATGATGCCTGCTGTCTTCAGGCCGATCAGCCCGAGAAACAATCCGACGCCGGCCCCCATGGCATGGCGCAGGCTGACCGGAATGCTGTTCAGCAACCATTCGCGCACTTTCGACAAGGTCAGGAACATGAAGAGCACCCCCGAGACGAACACCGCCCCCAGCGCCGTTTCCCAGTTGTAGCCCATGGTGCCGACCACGGTGTAGGTAAAGAAGGCGTTAAGCCCCATGCCCGGGGCCAGGCCCACCGGCCAGTTGGCGTACAGGCCCATCAGCAGGCAGCCCAGCGCGGCGGCGATGCAGGTGGCGACGAAGGCGGCACCATGGTCGATGCCGGCGTCGGCCATGATGTTGGGGTTGACGAAGATGATGTAGGCCATGGTGATGAAGGTGGTCACCCCGGCGATCATTTCGGTTTTGACGGTGGTGCCGTGTTGCTTGAGTTTGAAAATCCGCTCCAGCCAGCTCGTTTCGAGCGGTGGGGCGAGATCCAGCGTAGGGGCTTCGGATTTGCGGCTTTCCACAGCGAGTACTCCTCAAGTCTTTCTTGTTGTTATGGAGCCATTTTCCTGAGCAATGCACTTGGAGGCTCCGCGAGGGAAGGCAGACGTCTGACCATTTTGTTGACTCATGGGTCAAGAAGTTGCTCGGTGGATTATGCTTTTGTGTACAAAGAATGCAAATAATGTTTTATGTTTTGTGTGCGCAATGCGTCGTACAACGGCTATATAGCTAAAACGCCACCTGCGGAATCGCCTCAGCCTGTGTACAATGGCGCCATACTTTCTCTTCGTGCCTCGAGAGCCCATGAACGAACAGCTGCAACCTCTGAAAAAACCTGCACGTGTCGGCAAGGCCGGCCGCAGCGGTACCCAGGACGACATCGTCTACGCGCACATTTTCGAGGCGATCCTCGAGCAGCGCCTAGCGCCGGGCACCAAGTTGAGCGAGGAAGCGCTGGGCGAAATCTTTGGCGTCAGCCGCACCATCATCCGCCGCGCCCTGTCGCGCCTGGCCCACGAAAGCGTGGTGCTGCTGCGGCCGAACCGCGGTGCGGTGGTGGCCAGCCCGACGGTGGAAGAAGCGCGCCAGGTGTTCTTCTCGCGGCGCATGGTGGAGCGGGCCATTACCGAACTGGCCGTGCAGCACGCCACCCTGGACCAGCTCAACGAGCTGCGGCAGATGGTGCGTGAAGAGCGCGACAGCTTCTCGCGTGGCGACCGGGGGGCCGGCATTCGCCTGTCCGGCGAGTTCCACCTCAAGCTGGCCGAGGCAGCGGGCAATGCACCGCTGGTAAGCTTCCAGCGCAGCCTGGTGTCGCAGACTTCGCTGATCATCGCCCAGTACGAAAGCGGCAACCGCTCGCATTGCTCGTATGACGAGCACATGCAGCTGATCGATGCCATCGAGGCGCGTGATGCCGAACAGGCTGTGAGCCTGATGATGCACCACATGGACCACATCGACAGCAAGCTGAACCTGGACGAGGAGAGTGCCTCGGACGATCTGCATGCAGTGTTCTCGCACCTGCTGAAAAAGCCAAAGGTTTCGGCCAAGGGTTGATCGTTTGCCTGATTGATCGAGGGGCGCGAAGCGGCCCCAGTCATTTCTGGCCATTGACCAAAGGTCTGCTAAATTCTTGTGAGCAAACCTTCATCAAGCAGTTGGGCTTGCGCATTCGTTGCGTTCAACTTCTTGAGGAATGGATTCATGAGCATGTCCCTCGGTAAACGGATGGGGGCCGAACTGGTCGGCACCTTCTGGCTGGTCCTCGGCGGCTGTGGCAGTGCGGTACTCGCAGCCAGTTCCCCTGTCGGTATCGGCGTTCTCGGTGTTGCTTTCGCCTTCGGCCTCACTGTGCTGACCATGGCCTTCGCCATCGGTCATATCTCCGGCTGTCACCTCAACCCTGCCGTCTCGTTCGGGCTGGTTGTGGGTGGGCGTTTCCCGGCCAAAGAGCTGCTGCCCTACGTCATCGCACAAGTGATCGGCGCCATCCTGGCTGCAGGTGTGATCTATCTCATTGCCAGCGGCAAGGCCGGTTTCGAGCTGTCCTCGGGGCTGGCGTCCAATGGCTACGCCGACCACTCGCCTGGCGGCTACACGCTGGGGGCGGGCTTTATCAGTGAAGTGGTGATGACCGCGATGTTCCTGGTGGTGATCATGGGGGCGACCGACTCCCGGGCACCGGCAGGGTTCGCACCGATTGCCATCGGCCTGGCCCTCACCCTGATCCACCTGATTTCCATTCCCGTGACGAACACCTCGGTCAACCCCGCGCGCAGTACAGGGCCGGCCTTTTTCGTCGGTGGCTGGGCCCTGCAGCAGCTGTGGCTGTTCTGGGTAGCGCCGCTGATCGGGGCTGCAATCGGCGGCGCGCTGTACCGGGGCCTGGCGAAAGAACCTTAGCGCTGGTGCACGCAACGGCCTGCTGCGTAGGTTTCGCGCACAGTGCGGTCGTCGCCCAGGGTGGTGAGCACGAACAAGGTCTCTTCAATGCTGTTGGACTGTTGAATGCGGTAGTCCAGCAGCGGCGTTGCCTTGTAGTCCAGCACCACGAAGTCGGCATCGTTGCCCGGGCGCAGGCTGCCGATGCGGTCGTCCAGGCGCAGCGCACGGGCGCCGCCAAGGGTGGCCAGGTACAGTGACTTGTAAGGGTGCAGGCGCGCGCCTTGCAGCTGCATCACCTTGTACGCTTCGTTCAGGGTGTTGAGCAGCGAGAAGCTGGTGCCAGCGCCCACGTCGGTACCCAGGCCCACGTTGACCTTGAAGCGCTCAGCCTGGGGCAGGTTGAACAGACCGCTGCCCAGGAACAGGTTGGAGGTGGGGCAGAAGGCCACCGCCGAGCCGGTTTCGGCCAGGCGCTGGCATTCCTCATCGCACAGGTGTACGCCGTGGGCGAACACCGAGCGCTCGCCCAACAGCTCGAAGTGGTCGTAGACGTCCAGGTAACCCTTCTGCTCGGGGAACAGCGACTTCACCCAATCGATTTCCTTGAGGTTTTCCGACAGGTGCGTGTGCATATACACGCCTGGGTGCTCCTTCAGCAGTTGCCCAGCCAGGGTCAATTGCTCGGGCGTACTGGTCGGGGCAAAGCGTGGGGTGACCGCATAGTGCAGGCGACCCTTGCCGTGCCAACGCTCGATGAGTGCTTTGCTTTCGGTGTAGCCGGACTCTGCCGTGTCGGTCAGGTAGTCCGGGGCGTTGCGGTCCATCATCACCTTGCCGGCGATCAGGCGCAGGTCCAGGCGCTCGGCTTCTTCGAACAAGGCATTGACCGATTCCGGGTGCACGCTGCCGAACACCAGCGCGGTGGTGGTGCCGTTTCGCAGCAGTTCCTTAAGGAAAATCTTCGCCACCTGATCGGCGTGGTCCTTGTTGGCGAACTGCTTTTCGCAAGGGAAGGTGTAGGTGTTCAGCCAGTCCAGCAGCTGCTCGCCGTAAGAGCCGATCATGCCGGTTTGCGGGAAGTGGATATGGGTATCGATAAAGCCTGGGGTAATCAGTGCGTCCTGGTAGTGCTCAACCGGGATGCCGGCATCCAGGGTCGGCAGCAGCTCGCTGGCGTGGCCAAGGGCGCTGATGCGGCCATCGTCGACCACCAGCAGGCCGTCCTCGAAGTACTCATGGGAAGCCTCCAGGCCCACCTCGGCCGGGTCGGCGATGCTGTGCAGGATGGCGGCGCGATAGGCTTTGCGGGTAACGGTCATAACACACTCGTCAAATGGCTTGGCTGCGCCGGGAAGGCGGCAGCAACTGGGCAATGGGGCCGGCATTGGCGGCAGCGTCGTGCTGGCCGAAGCAGGCGTTGTAGGTGGCGATGATTTCACCGGCGATGGACACAGCGATCTCGATAGGCAGCTTGCCCTTTACATCGGGCAGGCCCATCGGGCAGCGCATGCGGGCCAGCGCGGCATCGTCGTAGCCGCGTTCGCGCAGGCGATGCTCAAACTTGACCCGCTTGGTCTTCGAGCCGATCAGGCCGAACCAGGTGAAGTCATTACGCTTGAGAATGGCGGCGGTCAGTTCCAGGTCGAGCTGATGGTTGTGGGTCATGACGATGCAGTAGCAGCCTGGTGGCAGGTCTGCGACTTCGTCGACCGGTTCTTCACTGACGACCTTGGTCACCCCGTTGGGGATGAGTTCGGGGAATTCCTGTTCGCGCGAGTCGATCCAGCGCACCCGGCAGGGCAGCGCGGCGAGCAAGGGTACCAGAGCACGGCCGACATGGCCCGCGCCGAACACGGCGATGTGCGCTTGCACCGCAGCCATGGGCTCGAACAACAGCACGGTAGCGCCGCCGCAGCACTGGCCCAGGCTGGCCCCGAGGCTGAAGCGCTCCAGGTGTGGGGCGGTGCGCTGTTCTTCGAGCATTTGCCGGGCGATGTGCAGGGCCTTGTATTCCAGGTGGCCACCACCGATGGTGTCGAACAGGCCATTGGCGCTGACGACCATTTTCGAGCCGGCGTTACGCGGGGTGGAGCCGCGTTCTTCGATGATGGTCACCAGTACGCAGGCTTCGCCACGGGACTGGTGGTCGGCGAGGGCGTTGATCCATTGGTGCATGATGCAACCTCTCTATGTTGCGCCGCAGGCTCTGTGGGAGCGGGCGTGCCCGCTCCCACAGGGTTCCTCGCTGTCAGTGGGTGACGGTTTCCAGTTCCGGTTTGGCAGGTTGCGCCGCCGCCACCGCCTTGCGCATCTGCTCACACCCCCACAACACCCGCTCCGGTGTGGCTGGCGCGTCGATGTTCGGCTGCACGCGGTAATCGGCCAGGCTGGCCACGGCATCCTTGATGGCGCACCAGGCAGCAATACCAAGCATGAACGGCGGCTCGCCCACGGCCTTTGAATGGAACACGGTGTCTTCCGGGTTCTTGCGGTTCTCCACCAGCTTCACCCGCAAGTCCAGCGGCATGTCGGCCACCGCCGGGATCTTGTAACTGGCCGGGCCATTGGTCATCAGCTTGCCCTTGGCGTTCCACACCAGTTCTTCGGTGGTCAGCCAGCCCATGCCCTGGATGAAGCCGCCTTCCACCTGGCCGATGTCGATGGCCGGGTTCAGCGAGTCGCCTACGTCGTGCAGGATGTCGGCGCGCAGCATCTTGTATTCGCCGGTCAGGGTATCGACGATCACTTCCACGCAGGCGGCGCCGAAAGCGAAGTAGTAGAACGGCCGGCCGCGCGCCTGGCTGCGGTCGTAGAAGATCTTCGGCGTGCGGTAGAAACCGGTGCTGGACAGCGACACCTGGGCGAAGTACGCCTGCTGCACCAGTTGCTCGAAGCTGACGATCTGGTCGCGTACACGCACATGGCCATTGCGGAACTCGACGTCCTCCTCGGTCACGTTGTAATGCCGCGCCGCGAACTCTGTCAGGCGCTTCTTCAGTATTTCGGCAGCGTTCTGCGCCGCCTTGCCGTTCAGGTCGGCGCCACTGGAGGCTGCGGTCGGCGAGGTGTTGGGCACCTTGTCGGTGTTGGTGGCGGTGATCTGGATGCGGCTGAAATCTACCTGGAAGATCTGCGCCACCACCTGCGCGACCTTGGTGTTCAAGCCCTGGCCCATCTCGGTGCCACCGTGGTTCAGGTGAATGCTGCCGTCGGTATAGATGTGGATCAGCGCCCCGGCCTGGTTGAGGAAGGTGGCAGTGAACGAGATGCCGAACTTGACCGGCGTCAGCGCCAGGCCCTTCTTCAGTACCGGGCTGTTGGCGTTGAAGCGACGGATCGACTCGCGGCGCTCGGCGTAGTCGCTGCTGGCTTCCAGGTCGGCAGTCATATCATCGAGCATGTTGTGCTCGACGGTCTGGTAGTAGTGGGTAACGTTGCGCTCGGTTTTGCCGTAGTAGTTGGCCTTGCGCACCGCCAGCGGGTCGCGGCCCAGGTGGCGGGCGATGTGGTCCATCACCTGTTCGATGGCAACCATGCCCTGTGGGCCGCCAAAGCCACGGTAGGCGGTGTTGGAGGCCGTGTTGGTCTTGCAGCGGTGACCATGCACGGTGGCATCGCCCAGGTAGTAGGCGTTGTCGGAGTGGAACATGGCGCGGTCGACGATCGAACCGGACAGGTCGGGCGAGTAACCGCAGTTGCCGGCCAGGTCGAAGTTGATGCCGTGCAGGCGACCGTTGTCGTCAAAGCCCACGTCATATTCGACATAGAACGGGTGGCGCTTGCCGGTCATGGTCATGTCTTCGACACGCGGCAGGCGCATCTTGGTGGGCTGGCCGGTCAGGCGGGCCACTACCGCGCACAGGCACGCCGGGCTGGCAGCCTGGGTTTCCTTGCCGCCAAAACCGCCACCCATGCGGCGCATGTCCAGCACCACCTTGTTCATCGGCACGTCGAGCACTTCGGCCACCAGCTTCTGCACTTCGGTGGGGTTCTGCGTGGAGCAGTAGACGATCATGCCGCCATCCTCGGTGGGCATCACCGAGGAAATCTGCGTTTCCAGGTAGAAGTGTTCCTGGCCACCGATGTGCAGGGTGCCCTGAATGCGGTGTGGGGCGCTGGCCAGCGCGGCGGCGGAATCGCCGCGTTGGTGGGTGTGGCTGTCGAGCACGAAGTGCTTCTTGCGCAGTGCATCGACCACGTCCAGCACCGGCTCCAGGTCTTCATATTCGACAATGGCGGCCATGGCTGCGCGGCGCGCGGTTTCCAGGTCGCGGGCTGCGACGGCGAGTACCGGCTGGCCGAAGAACTCGACCTTGTCGATGGCCAGCAGCGGGTCGCCGGCCACCACAGGGCCGATGTCTTTCAGGCCGGGGATGTCTTCGTGGGTGATGGCGATACGCACGCCTTCGAAGGCATAGCACGGCGTGGTGTCGATGCGCAGGATACGCGCATGGGCACGGTCGGCGGTACGCGCATAGACGTGCAACTGGTTGGGGAATTCCAGGCGGTCGTCGATGTACAGCGCCTCCCCGGACACATGCTTGTCGGCGCTGTCGTGCTTGACGCTGCGGCCGACCCCGGTGGTCAGGTCCTGGCTGAACAGCTCGGCCATCTCGGCCTGGCTTTTGGCTACGTGATGGTTAGACATAAGCGGTCACCCGGGTTTCGATGTGCGGCGTTTGTTGTTCGATGAAGTACTTGCGCAGCAGGTTCTGCGCGGTCAGCAGGCGGTATTCCTTGCTGGCGCGGAAGTCGCTGAGCGGGGTGAAGTCCTCGGCCAGGGCCTGGCAGGCGCGCTCGATGGCAGCCTGGTCCCACGGTTTGCCACGCAGCGCCGCTTCGCAGGCGCGGGCGCGTTTGGGGATGGCCGCCATGCCGCCGAAGGCGATGCGCACACCACTGACCACGCCGTCTTCGATGCTCAGGTTGAACGCGCCGCACACGGCGGAGATGTCATCGTCCAGGCGTTTGGACACCTTGTAGGCGCGGAACGCCCAGTCGCAGGTGGCACGCGGCACGATGATCTTCTCGATGAACTCGCTGTCCTGGCGGGCGGTAATGCGGTAGTCGATGAAGTAGTCTTCCAGTGGCATTACCCGCTGACGCTCGCCTTGGCGCAGGACGACCTGCGCATCCAGGGCGATCAGCAGGGGTGGCGAGTCGCCGATCGGCGAGGCGTTGCCGATATTGCCTCCGAGGGTGCCCTGATTGCGGATCTGCAGCGAGGCAAACCGGTGCAGCAAGGCACCGAAGTCTGGGTACTCCTCGTTCAGCGCGCCGTAGCAGTCGGTGAGGGGTGTGGCGGCGCCGATTTCCAGGTGGCTGGCGGTTTTCTCGATGCGCTTGAGCTCGGCCACGTGGCCGACGTAGATCATCACCGGCAGTGTCTTGTGGAACTGGGTCACTTCAAGCGCCAGGTCGGTACCGCCGGCCAGCAGGCGGGCTTCGGGGTGCGAGCTGTAAAGGTCGGCCAGGTCGGCCACCGTCAGCGGCACCAGGCAGCGTTTGTCGCCGCTGTTCAGTTCGCCGGTCTGGGTGGGTGCAATGGCCTTGAGGCGGCTGATGGTTTGCGCCTGCTGGGCATCGAACTGGTCGCGGCAGGGCTGGCGGCAGCTCTGCTCGGCAGCGTCGAGAATCGGCCGATAGCCGGTGCAGCGGCACAGGTTGCCAGCCAGGGCTTCCTGGGCCTGATGCAGGTCGGGGCCGCTGCTGTTCTTTTGCAGGGCGAACAGCGACATCACGAAACCGGGGGTGCAGAAGCCGCATTGCGAACCATGGCAATCGGCCATGGCTTGCTGCACGCTGTGCAGTTGGCCCTGATGCTTGAGGCCTTCAACGCTGATCAATTGCTTGCCGTGCAGCGACGAGACAAACGTCAGGCACGAGTTGAGGCTGCGATACCGCAGGCTGTCGTTGCCCTGGTCGTCCTGGGTCAGTTCGCCGACCACCACGGTGCAGGCGCCGCAGTCACCACTGGCGCAGCCCTCCTTGGTGCCGGGTTTGCCCAAGTGCTCGCGCAGGTACTGCAGCACCGTCATGTTCGGGTCCAGGGCGTGCTCGCTGCGCAACTCCTGGTTGACGAGAAACTGGATCACGGGGATGGCCTCGCAATGGTTTTATTGTTGTTGGGCGGACTCTAAGCAAGACCTGTCTAGCAGGTCAATATTTTTCTGACCCAAAGGTCAAGAAATTGCGTATGTCTACGCCCGGCCGAACACATTGCCTATGGAACAAGCATAGATCGCGCCGGGCGCGCGGCTGTCTGGCAGGTCAAATAAACCGCCTGGCCCCTCTGCGCGATTACCGCCCAAGTACGCTACAATCCGCCCCTTGTGCCCAGTTCAATGATTTTGAAGGAAAACCATGACGTTCAAGGCCCCGGACAGCCTCTCCGAGCAGATTGCCGATTACTTGGCCGAACGCATCATCCGCGGCGAGCTGGCGCCAGGCGAGCGTATCCAGGAGCAGAAGGTTACCCAGGCGCTCAACGTCAGCCGTGGCTCGGTGCGTGAAGCACTGCTGATCCTCGAGCGCCGCCACCTGGTGGCGATTTTGCCGCGCCGAGGTGCCCATGTAACCAAGCTGGACGAGCGCAGCGTGCGCAGCCTGTGTTCGTTGATGGGCGAGTTCTACATCCTGCTGGGCAACGCGGTTGCGCAAAAATGGCGCACCGAAGCCGACCTGCGCCCGTTTCTGGAGATCCAGCAGCGCCTGCAGCGTGCCCATGACCAGCTCGACATCAAGGCCTTCGTCGCCGACAGCTTTGCGGTCATGCGTGCGGCTTATCCGTTCGCCGACAACCCGTTCCTGCAGGAAACCGTGGAAAACCTCCAGCCAGCCATGAGCCGTGCCTACTACCTGTCGCTGGACCAGCGCCAGGCCAACATGATCGACTACCTCGACTTGTTCGCCCGCCTGCTCGAAGCCGTGGTCGCCCGCGACCTGCCGCGCATTCGCGAGGTGCTCACCGCCTACGGCCAGCGCAGCTGCGAACTGGTGCTGGCGGCGCTGGCCCGAGGCTGACCGATGCGCCTGAAGTGCATTCGCCTGGCCGGGTTCAAGTCGTTCGTCGACCCGACCACGGTCAACTTCCCCAGCAACATGGCGGCTGTCGTCGGCCCCAACGGCTGCGGCAAGTCCAACATCATCGACGCAGTGCGCTGGGTGATGGGCGAGAGTTCGGCGAAGAACCTGCGTGGCGAGTCGATGACCGACGTCATCTTCAACGGCTCCAGTGGCCGCAAACCGGTCAGCCAGGCCAGCATCGAACTGGTGTTCGACAACAGCGAAACCACCCTGGTCGGCGAGTACGCCGCCTACGCCGAGATTTCGATCCGCCGCAAGGTCACCCGCGACGGGCAGAACAGCTATTACCTCAACGGCACCAAGTGCCGCCGGCGCGACATTACCGATATCTTCCTGGGTACTGGCCTGGGGCCGCGCAGCTACTCGATCATTGAGCAGGGCATGATCTCCAAGCTGATCGAGGCCAAGCCCGAGGAGCTGCGCAACTTCATCGAGGAAGCCGCCGGCATTTCCAAGTACAAGGAACGCCGCCGCGAAACCGAAAACCGCATCCGCCGCACCCAGGAAAACCTGGCCCGGCTGACCGACCTGCGCGAAGAGCTGGAACGCCAGCTGGAACGCCTGCACCGCCAGGCCCAGGCAGCTGAGAAGTACCGTGAGTACAAGGCCCAGGAGCGCCAGATGAAGGCGCGTCTGTCGGCCTTGCGCTGGCGCGACCTGGATGAGCGAGTGCGTCAGCGTGAGTCGGTGATCGGCGACCAGGACGTGTCCCATGAGGCGCTGGTGGCCGAGCAGCGCAACGCCGATGCCAGCATCGAGCGCCTGCGCGACGGTCATCACGAATTGTCCGAGCGCTTCAACCTGGTGCAGGGCCGCTTCTATTCGGTGGCCGGTGATATCGCCCGGGTCGAGCAGAGTATCCAGCACGGCCAGCAGCGCTTGCGCCAACTGCAGGACGACTTCAAGGAAGCCGAGCGCACGCGCCTGGAGACTGAGTCGCACCTGGGCCATGACCGTACTTTGCTGGCCACCTTGAGCGAAGAGCTGGCCATGCTGGAGCCCGAGCAGGAAATGACCCTTGCCTCCGCCGAAGAGGCTGCTGCCGCTCTTGAAGAGGCCGAGCTGGGCATGCACGGTTGGCAGGAGCAGTGGGACAGCTTCAACAGCCGCTCCGCCGAGCCGCGCCGCCAGGCCGAGGTGCAGCAGGCGCGCCTGCAGCAGCTGGAAGCCAGCCTGGAGCGTCTGGCCGAACGCCAGCGCAAGCTGGGCGAGGAGCGTCAGCAACTGGGTAGCGACCCGCAGGATGCCGCTATGCTTGAACTGGCTGAGCAGTTGGCCAGCAGCGAAATACTGCTGGAAGAACTGCAACTGTCCGAAGAGCAGGTGGTCGAGCGCCTTGAAGGCGTGCGCGAGCAGTTGCAACAGGCCACCCAGGCACAACAACAGGCGCAGGGTGACCTGCAGCGCCTGGGCGGCCGGTTGGCTTCGCTGGAGGCTTTGCAGCAGGCCGCGCTGGAGCCGGGTGCAGGTGCTGCTGACTGGCTGCAAAGCCAAAGCCTGGAGCAGCAGCCGCGCCTTGCAGAAGGCCTGCGGGTGGAACCGGGTTGGGAGCTGGCTGTGGAAACGGTGCTTGGCGCCGATCTGCAAGCCGTACTGGTGGACGACTTCGGCAAGCTCGATTTTGCCGGCCTGGAGCAGGGCGAGTTGCGCTTGCTTCTGGCCAGCGCCGACAACGCATCCTTGCCCGGCAGCCTGCTGGAAAAAGTTGAAGGCCCTATCGAACTGGCGCCTTGGCTTGGCCAGGTCAAACCGGTAGAAAACCTGGCCGAGGCGCTGGCCCGGCGCGCAGCCCTTGCTGAAGGGCAAAGCCTGGTCAGTCGTGATGGCTATTGGGTTGGCCGGCATTTCCTGCGGGTTCGTCGTGGTGGTGAGGCCGAAGGCGGGGTTTTGGCACGCGGTCAGGAAATCGAACGGTTAGGTCAGGAGCAGCTGGAGCAGGAGGCGGCGCTGGAGCACCTGGAACAGCAACTGCAAACCCTGCGCGAGCAGCAGCTGGGCCTGGAAGAGCAGCGCGAACAGCTGCGCCGCCGCAGCCAGGAAGAAAACCGCCTGCATGGCGAACTCAATGCCAGCCTGTCGGCCAGCCGTGCCCGCGCCGAGCAGGTCGAATTGCGCCGCCGGCGCCTGCAGGAAGAATTGGCTGAGCTGGAAGAGCAGCGTGCCCTGGAGCATGAGCAGCTGGGCGAATCACGCCTGCTGCTGCAAGAAGCCCTGGAGCTGATGGCCCAGGACACCGAGCAACGTGAACAGTTGATGGCGCGCCGCGACACGCTGCGTGAAGGCCTCGATCGGGTGCGCCAGGAAGCCCGTCAGCACAAGGACCACGCCCACCAGCTGGCCGTGCGCCTGGGGTCGCTGCGCGCCCAGCACGATTCCACTCGTCAGGCTCTGGAACGCCTGGAGCAGCAGGCCGCGCGCCTGACCGAGCGCCAGGAACAACTGAGCCTGAACCTGGAGGAGGGTGAGGCCCCGCAGGAAGAGCTGCGCCTGAAGCTGGAGGAGCTGCTGGAGCGGCGCATGAGCGTCGACGAGGAAATGCGCAAGGCCCGCCTGCACATGGACGAAGCCGACCGCGAACTGCGCGATGCCGAAAAACGCCGCACCCAGGCCGAGCAGCAAGCGCTGGTGTTGCGCGGCCAACTGGAACAGTTGCGCCTAGAATGCCAAGGTTTGGATGTGCGGCGCAAAACCTTGCAGGAGCAGCTGCTGGCCGATGGCTATGACCTGCAAGGTGTGCTCGCCACCCTTGAGGCCGACGCCAGCGAGCAGGGTACCGAGCAGGAGCTGGAGCAGCTTGAAGCACGCATCCAGCGCTTGGGTGCGATCAACCTGGCGGCCATCGAAGAATACGAGCAGCAGTCCGAGCGCAAGCGCTACCTGGACGCGCAAGACGCCGACCTGGTCGAAGCCCTGGAGACCCTGGAAAACGTCATCCGCAAGATCGACAAGGAAACCCGCAACCGCTTCAAGGATACCTTTGATCAGATAAATGCCGGATTACAGGCACTTTTCCCAAAAGTTTTCGGGGGCGGCAGCGCTTATCTGGAACTGACGGGCGAAGATCTACTCGATACAGGGGTGACGATCATGGCACGGCCACCGGGTAAGAAGAACAGCACCATCCATCTGCTGTCCGGCGGCGAGAAGGCACTGACCGCTTTGGCGCTGGTGTTTGCCATTTTCAAGTTGAACCCCGCACCGTTCTGCATGCTCGACGAAGTCGACGCGCCGCTGGACGATGCCAACGTCGGGCGCTACGCCCGTCTGGTCAAGGAAATGAGTGAAAGCGTGCAGTTCATCTACATCACCCATAACAAGATTGCCATGGAGATGGCGGATCAATTGATGGGGGTAACCATGCATGAACCCGGGTGTTCACGCCTTGTTGCAGTTGATGTGGAGGCAGCCATGGCCATGGTCGATGCGTGATGCGCGACGATGGGGGCACATTCTGTAGCGAAATGCCCCCGCCATGTGCGACAGACGGTGTAAAGTTGTCTTTGGTCGTGCTAGCTTAATGTCACTCGTTTTTTGCGTGGGTAAAACGCCTGTCAGAACATAGAGTTGGCGCCACGTGTTAAAGGGCTTTGAACCCTTTGTTTTCAAGCATATTTTTATAGAGGCACGGGATTACATGGAAATCGGTCTGCGCGAGTGGCTGATCGTCATCGGCATCATTGTCATTGCCGGGATTCTTTTCGACGGCTGGCGCCGCATGCGCGGCGGCAAAGGCAAATTGAAATTCCGTCTGGATCGCAGTTATTCCAACCTGCCGGACGAAGACGGCGGCAGTGCCGAAGTGCTCGGCCCGTCGCGGGTGCTGGATACCCACAAGGAGCCTGAGCTGGACGAAAGCGACCTGCCGTCGCTCAGCGCTTCTGCGCGTGATCGTGAGCGCGAGCCCAAGCCGGTCAAGGCCGGCAAGCGCGGCAAGCGTGCGGCCGCCGACGTACAGCAGGGCGACCTGAACCTCAGCGCCGAGCCGCGTGAGCCGGACCTGTTTGCCGAAAGCGACGACGACTTCGCCGCCGACAACACCCGCAATAGCGGTGCGGCCCCTGCCAGCAGCAGCGTGAAGGAGCTGCCGCCGGCCGAGGAAGTGCTGGTTATCAGCGTGATCTCCCGCGACGAGGGCGGCTTCAAGGGCCCGGCACTGCTGCAGAATATTCTGGAAAGCGGCTTGCGCTTCGGCGAAATGGACATCTTCCACCGCCACGAGAGCATGGCCGGCCACGGCGAAGTGCTGTTCTCCATGGCCAACGCGGTCAAGCCTGGCGTGTTCGACCTGGACGACATCGACCACTTCAGCACCCGTGCCGTCAGCTTCTTCCTCGGCTTGCCGGGCCCGCGCCATCCGAAGCAAGCCTTCGACGTGATGGTGGCTGCGGCACGCAAGCTGGCCCACGAACTGAACGGTGAGCTCAAGGACGATCAGCGCAGCGTGCTGACCGCCCAGACGATCGAGCACTACCGCCAGCGTATCGTCGAGTTCGAGCGCCGCGCGCTGACCCAGAAGCGCTGATGTGCCCAAGTGGGCAGACCTCTGTCCACCCTGTTTCAAGCGCAAGAGCAGCCAAGGGCTGCTCTTTTGCTATGCAAGAGAACCTGAAAATGACCGCCGAAACCCGTATCCACGAACTGCGTGCCGAGCTCGACCAGCACAACTACCGCTACTACGTGCTCGATGAGCCCAGCGTGCCGGATGCCGAATACGACCGCCTGTTCAACGAGCTGAAGGCGCTTGAAGCCGAGCACCCGCACCTTGTCACACCCGACTCGCCCACCCAGCGTGTCGGCGGCGCTGCCCTGGCCGCCTTTAGCCAGGTGCGCCATGAAGTCCCGATGCTCAGCCTGGGTAACGCTTTCGAGGAAACCGACCTGCGTGAGTTCGGTCGCCGCGTTGTAGAAGGCCTCGATCAGCCCGGCGCGGTCGACTACAGCTGTGAACCCAAGCTCGACGGCCTGGCCGTGAGCCTGCTGTACCGCGATGGCCAGCTGGTGCAGGGCGCTACCCGTGGCGATGGCACCACCGGCGAAGACATCAGCGCCAACGTGCGCACGGTGCGCAACATCCCGCTCAAGCTACAGGGTGAGGGCTGGCCGGCGGTGCTGGAGGTGCGCGGCGAGGTGTACATGAGCAAGGCCGGTTTCGACCGGCTCAATGCAGCCCAGGCCGAAGCCGGTGGCAAGACGTTCGCCAACCCACGCAACGCCGCCGCCGGTAGCCTGCGCCAGCTGGATTCGAAAATCACCGCCAGCCGCCCGCTGGAGTTCTGCTGCTATGGCGTTGGTCAGGTGTCTGAAAGCATCGGCGACAGCCATATAGGCATCCTTGAACAGCTCAAAGCCTGGGGGATGCCGATCAGTCGCGAGCTCAAGCATGCGGCAGGCATCGAAGAATGCCTGGCCTACTACCGCGACATCGGCGAGCGACGTAACAGCCTGCCGTATGAAATCGATGGTGTCGTGTTCAAGGTCAACAGCCTGGCCGCCCAGCGCGAGTTGGGCTTCCGTGCGCGTGAGCCACGCTGGGCGATTGCCCACAAGTTCCCGGCCATGGAAGAGCTGACCGAGGTGCTGGACGTCGAATTCCAGGTTGGCCGCACGGGGGCGGTAACGCCTGTAGCGCGCCTGAAGCCGGTCAAGGTTGCGGGTGTGACCGTGTCCAATGCCACCTTGCACAACATGGACGAAATCGCCCGCCTGGGCCTGCGCATCGGTGACACGGTAATCATCCGCCGTGCCGGTGACGTTATCCCGCAGGTGATGCAGGTGGTGCTGGAGCGTCGCCCGGAAGATGCCCGCCCGGTCGAGGTGCCGAGCGCGTGCCCGGTGTGTGGCTCGCAGGTCGAGCGTACTCAATTGGTCAAACGCAGCAAGGGCAAGGAAACCACCAGCGAAGGCGCGGTGTACCGCTGCGTTGGCCGCCTGGCCTGTGGCGCCCAGCTCAAGCAGGCGATCATTCACTACGTGTCGCGCCGTGCCATGGACATCGATGGGCTTGGTGAGAAGAGTGTCGAGCAACTGGTGGACGAAGGCCTGATCGGCTCGCCGGCAGACTTGTACAAGCTGGAATTTGACCAGATCGTTGGCCTGGAAGGTTTCGCCGAAGTGTCCAGCAAGAAGCTGCTGGATGCCATCGAGGCCAGTAAGCGCCCGGCCTTGGCGCGCTTCATCTACGCTTTGGGCATTCCGGATGTAGGCGAAGAGACTGCCAAGGTGCTGGCCCGCTCGCTGGGCAGCCTGGCGCGCGTGCAGCAGGCATTGCCGCAGGTGCTCACCTACCTGCCGGACATCGGCCTGGAGGTTGCCCACGAGATCCACAACTTCTTTGAAGACGAGCACAACCGCAAGGTCATCAAGCAACTGCTCGATAGCGGCATGCAACTGCAGGACGAGGGCGAACTGGCTGCCGAATTCGCCGCCAGCACCACCCTCGCCGGCATGATTGCCAAGCTCGACATTGCCTCGGTCGGCCCGACCGGGGCCGAGAAGCTGGTGGCCAAGCTCGACACCCTGGAAAAGATCATCGCCGCCGACGGCATCGACCTGCGCCAGGCCCTTGCGGCCAAGCAGGCGGATGCCGTGCGTGAGTTCTTCAAGGATGAAGCGAACCAGAAGCTGGCGCGGGACATCGAAGCGCAGTTACTGGCGTTCGGCATGCACTGGACCAGCGAGAAAAAAGTGGCCGAAGGTTTGCCGCTGGTAGGTCAGACCTGGGTGCTCACCGGTACCCTGGAGCGCATGAGCCGCGACATCGCCAAGGACAAGCTGGAAAGCCTGGGGGCCAAGGTGGCGGGTTCGGTGTCTGGCAAGACCCACTGCGTGGTGGCCGGGCCAGGGGCGGGGTCCAAGCTGGCCAAGGCTGCCGAGCTGGGGGTGAAGGTGCTGGACGAAGATGCCTTTGTCACCTTCCTGGCCGGGCAGGGGGTCACGGTTTAAAGGCCGGCGTGCGTTTCTTGTGGGGGCGGGTTTACCCGCGAAAAGGAGGGGGCTGCCACGTCAGCCCTGACAAGTCATTGAGAAATGATGACTTTTTCTCCCGCTAGAGGTTGTATCTGCCCCCAAGACCGGTACAATGGCGCCACTCGCTGCTCAGCGAGGCATGTAGTGGTGGCCCCATCGGTCCCCCCGCATTGATTACCCGTTAACCTGGTCAGGCCCGGAAGGGAGCAGCCATAGCGGGAACATCGAGTGCCGGGGTGTGGCTGGTGGGGCCGCCTCCATTTCCGGGGTCGGAAAACCTCAAACTGCGGCGAACGCCTTCTTACTTTCCTGCTTGTCGTTCAGTGCCCCTGCCGCAGAGAGCTTCATCAGCCTTTGGAATTTCGGGCATGCCAAATGATCTTCTTCCGGACATTGCGCTGCGTGCCGCAAGCCCTTGCTCATCGCCTGTAACCGCTTGATCCGCGCATCCAGCTCGTCCGCCTTGGCCATCAGCATCTGCCGGTTCACCTGCAAGTCCACCAGCATCGCCCCCACTTCATCCAGCGAAAACCCCGCAGCCTGCCCCAGGGCGATCAGCGCCAGCCGGTCCGCCACATCGGCTGCAAACTGCCGCCGTTGGCCGTGCCCGGCGAGTGACTTGAGCAAACCTTTCTTCTCGTAGTAACGCAGTGTCGAGGCGGGTACGCCTGTGCGTTTGGCGACGTCGGCAATGTCCATTTAGGGCCCTTGACTTGAAGTTGACTTCAACTTCTATGCTGCGCGTCATGGTGATGACCGTCAATCTTCGAGGGCTTGTTCTATGACGATTACTGCGATGTTTTCAGCTGCATTGCCGATTGGCATGGGTGCCACGGTGGTGATGGACGTGTGGGGGCTGCTGCTGCGGCGCTTGGGTGTTGCCACGCTTGATTTCGCCATGATTGGGCGTTGGGCGGGGCATTTGCTTAACGGTCGTGTACTGCATCAGGCGATTGCCAAAGCCGAACCCGTGCGATATGAGTTAGCGTGGGGGTGGGTGATTCATTACGCCATCGGTGTGCTGTTCGCAATGCTGCTGGTTGTGATCGTAGGGGAGGGCTGGTTGCTGTCGCCTACTTTGTTGCCTGCAGCAGTTGTTGGCGTGGGTACGGTCGTGGCACCGTTGTGCTTCATGCAGCCGGCGATGGGCGCGGGATTCTTTGCGTCCAGGACGCCGAAGCCTGTGCGAAACTGTCTTAAGAGCCTGGCCACGCATCTTGTGTTTGGCGTGGGGATGTTCTTGAGTGCGGGATTGCTGGCATCGGGCTGGCTTATCAAGTGACGGCGAATGCGCCTGGGTTAGTCGCTGACTATGTTCCACCCGTGGCAAGAGCGGTATCGCTGTCTTCCAATAGCGGTTGTAGTCAGATTGCCTGCTTGCTTGCTGACGCAGGTCAGGGGTGAGCTACAGTCATGGGGTCCGGATTGTCTATCCCCCCATACCGCTGCATTATTCGCTCGACCTCCCCCGATTGCTTCAGTCGCACCAGCGCCCGCAGCACTCCCTGGGTCGGTATCGCCGGGTCATTGCGCACCATGCACCCCAGGTCCTGTTCCTCCAGCACTGCCAAGCCCTGCAGTTGCTGTTCTGCCGGCAAGCCCTGGTTGAACCACTGCAAAGACAGTTGATTGCTCACTGCATGCCGGTACCGACCCGCATGCAGTTTCTGCAGCACCAGCAATTGGCTGCGGCTGTCTTCACGGCGCAACTGGCCCTGATCCAGCAGCGGCTGCAGGGTCGAGTAGGTGTAGCCCAGTACCGTGCCGATAGCCTGGGGTGGCAGTTGCTCCGGGGGCATTGGGGTGCTGTCGCCGACACGACCCACCAACACGTCACGCTGGTGTATCAGCGGGATACTCCAGACAAAATCCCCGGGGCGGTCATTGAACCACTGGGCGCTGACATAGCAGCGCACATCGATATCGCCGTTGTTCATGGCCTCCTGCAGGCGAAGGCGGGCCATGACGTGATACTGGGGGCGTACGCCCACTTCCTTGGCCAGCGCTTGTATCAGGTCATACACCAGGCCTTCCACCGGCTGGTTGCCTTCTATGCGTACTAGCGGCATGCTCCAGCTCTCTGCAACGGAGAAGCGCAGCACGGGCTGTTCAGCCAGGCTGTGCATGGGCCAGAGCAGTAGCAGGGCCAGCAAACTTCGCAAAGGCGTATCCTCCCTGAACAACGCGCCTGCCTCAAAGCTTAGACGACTCGCGCAGGGTGCAATTTTGCCCCCGCTCCGCTAGCATTAGCGCTCTTCCGCTCTATCAGGCTACGATGGTTTTTCGATGAGTTATCAGGTTCTTGCACGTAAATGGCGTCCGCGCTCGTTCCGCGAAATGGTCGGCCAGGCCCATGTGCTCAAGGCCTTGATCAATGCCTTGGACAACCAGCGCCTGCACCACGCCTACCTGTTCACCGGTACCCGCGGCGTGGGCAAGACGACCATCGCCCGTATCATCGCCAAGTGCCTTAACTGCGAAACCGGCATCACCTCCACGCCGTGCGGCACCTGTTCGGTGTGCCGGGAGATCGACGAAGGCCGTTTCGTCGACCTGATCGAAATCGACGCCGCCAGCCGTACCAAGGTCGAGGACACCCGCGAACTGCTCGACAACGTGCAGTACGCCCCGAGCCGTGGGCGCTTCAAGGTCTACCTGATCGACGAAGTGCACATGCTCTCGACGCACTCGTTCAACGCCTTGCTCAAGACGCTGGAAGAGCCGCCGCCCTACGTCAAGTTCATCCTCGCCACCACCGACCCGCAGAAACTGCCGGCCACCATCCTGTCGCGCTGCCTGCAGTTCTCGCTGAAAAACATGAGCCCGGAGCGGGTAGTGGAGCACCTCAGCCACGTACTGGCTGCCGAAAACGTGCCGTTCGAACCGGATGCCCTGTGGCTGCTGGGCCGCGCGGCCGATGGTTCGATGCGTGACGCCATGAGCCTGACCGACCAGGCCATCGCCTTTGGCGAAGGCAAAGTGCTGGCCGCTGATGTGCGGGCGATGCTTGGCAGCCTGGATCATGGTCAGGTCTATGGCGTGCTGCAGGCCTTGCTGGAAGGCGATGCCCGGGCGTTGCTGGAGGCCGTGCGCAACCTGGCCGAGCAAGGGCCGGACTGGGCTGGCGTGTTGGCCGAGATGCTCAATGTGCTGCACCGCGTGGCCATTGCCCAGGCGCTGCCCGAAGCCGTGGACAACGGCCAGGGCGATCGCGAGCGGGTACTGGCGCTGGCCTCGGCGCTGCCGGCCGAAGACGTGCAGTTCTATTACCAGATGGGCCTGATTGGCCGCCGAGACCTGCCGTTGGCCCCGGACCCGCGTGGCGGCTTCGAAATGGTGCTGCTACGCATGCTGGCGTTCCGCCCGGCCGATACCGATGAAGCGCCGAAACCGGTGCTAAAGCCAGCGGGGATCAGCCAGGCCACAGCTGATCCTGCAACGCCGGTGGCAGCGCCAGCGGTAGCCGTGGCGCCGCCTGTCACGGTTGCGGCAGACCCTGTTGTGCCGGCTGTGGCGCCGCAGGCCCAGGAACCTGCGACGGTCGAGCCTGCGCCCCAGCCTGTGGTCGAGCCCGTTGTGGTAGCCGAACCTGTTCCGGTCGCAGAGCCCGAGCCCGAACCTGAGCCTCAAACCGAAGCTGAGGCAGA
Source organism: Pseudomonas monteilii NBRC 103158 = DSM 14164 (assembly GCF_000730605.1). Taxonomy (GTDB): domain Bacteria; phylum Pseudomonadota; class Gammaproteobacteria; order Pseudomonadales; family Pseudomonadaceae; genus Aquipseudomonas; species Aquipseudomonas monteilii. The sequence goes on from NZ_BBIS01000033.1 coordinate 61,553, forward strand.
GGAGGTGCTCGACCTGCCGTGGGAGGCGCCAGCAACGGCCGTCGCGCCGGTCGTGGCTGAGCCTGCTGCAGCACCTGTTACCCTGGTGGCGCCCCAACAGGCCGCGCCGGCCCATGACCTTGAGCCGCCTTTCGATCCGTCCGCCTACGCTTCAGTAGGCATGGACCGCGACGATGAGCCGCCGCTGGACGAAGATTATTACGGTGGCGAAAGCGACCCGGTCGGCTTCAGCTACCTGGACGAGCTGGCTGAGCACATCCAGGAAGAGACACCCAAGCCATTGGCCGAACCGCTGCCTGCGGCCAAACCGGCCACTGGCCTTGCCCTGCAATGGCTGGAATTATTCCCGCAGTTGCCTGTGTCCGGGATGACAGGCAACATCGCGGCAAACTGTACGCTGATTGCTGCCGATGGCGACGATTGGCTGTTGCACCTGGACCCTGGCCAAGGTGCGTTGTTCAACGCCACCCAGCAGCGGCGCCTGAACGAAGCGCTCAACCAGCACCTGGGGCGCACGCTGAACCTGCGCATCGAGTTGATCCTGCCCGAGCAGGAAACCCCGGCTCAGGCCGCCGCGCGCAAGCGCGCCGAGCGCCAGCAGGACGCGGTCACCTCGATCGAGCAGGATCCGTTGATCCAGCAGATGATCAAGTTGTTCGGTGCCAAGGTGCGGCAGGATACTATTGAGCCTGTAGAGGCCCTGGCCAATCAGGGCCAGTAACGGATAACCATGCGGCCGGCCCTGCGCCGGGCCGCATCACATGACCCAATCGAGGTATACCCCCATGATGAAAGGTGGCATGGCCGGCCTGATGAAGCAGGCCCAGCAGATGCAGGAAAAGATGCAGAAGATGCAGGAAGAGCTGGCCAACGCTGAAGTCACCGGCCAGTCCGGCGGTGGTCTGGTGAGCGTGGTGATGACCGGTCGTCACGACGTCAAGCGTGTCAGCATCGACCAGAGCCTGATGTCGACCGACGAGGACGACAAGGAAGTGCTGGAAGATCTGATCGCCGCCGCGCTGAACGATGCGGTGCGCAAGGTTGAGCAGAGCAGCCAGGAAAAGATGGGCGGCATGACGGCTGGCATGCAACTGCCGCCGGGCTTCAAGATGCCGTTCTAAGGGCATTGCCATACCGAAAACCGCCGCTGAATCCAGCGGCGGTTTTTTTTGCAAAGATTTCACCCACGGCGCGGTCTACTGATTTGACGCCACTGCCCTCGCTGGGTATAAACCGCCTCTTATTGAATTGTCAGGCCTTTCTCATGAGCTTCAGCCCCCTCATCCGCCAACTGATCGACGGCCTGCGTATTCTGCCCGGTGTCGGCCAGAAAACCGCCCAGCGCATGGCCCTGCAACTGCTCGAGCGCGACCGCAGTGGCGGGCTGCGCCTGGCTCAAGCGTTGACCCAGGCCATGGAAGGTGTAGGCCATTGCCGTCAGTGCCGTACCCTGACCGAGCAGGAGCTGTGCCCGCAATGCGCCGACATACGCCGTGATGACACCCAGCTGTGCGTGGTCGAGGGGCCGACCGATGTGTATGCAGTGGAGCAGACCGGCTACCGTGGTCGTTACTTCGTGCTCAAGGGCCACCTGTCGCCGCTGGATGGCCTGGGGCCGGAGGCGATTGGCATTCCGCAACTGATGGCGCGTATCGAGGAGCAGGGCACCTTTACCGAGGTGATCCTGGCGACCAACCCGACTGTGGAGGGGGAGGCGACAGCGCATTACATTGCGCAGTTGTTGAGCGAGAAGGGGTTGGTGGCTTCGCGGATTGCCCATGGGGTGCCGCTGGGCGGAGAGCTGGAGCTGGTGGATGGCGGGACCTTGGCCCATGCATTCGCAGGGCGGCGGCCGATTTCGCTCTGATTTGGAAATGCAGGGGGCTGCGAAGCAGCCCCAAAAACCGACTCAGTATTCGCTGAGGGAAAACTCGGTCAGGCAGAAGGTAGGCACACCCGCCGCCTGCAGCCGGCGTGACCCGTCCAGCTCTGGCAGGTCAATGATTGCCGCCGCCTCGAACACCTGCGCCCCGGTACGACGTACCAGGTTGGCCGCCGCCAGCAAGGTACCGCCCGTGGCGATCAAGTCATCGAAGATCAGCACCGAATCACCTTCGCACAGGCTGTCGGCGTGCACTTCCAGGAAGGCCTCGCCGTACTCGGTCTGGTAGCCCTCGCTCAGCACGTCAGCCGGCAGTTTGCCTTGCTTGCGGAACAGGATCAGCGGCTTGTTCAGCTGGTGGGCGATGATCGAACCAATCAGAAAGCCCCGCGCATCCATGGCACCAATGTGGCTGAACTCGGCCTCGACATAGCGCTCGATGAACTGGTCGGCCACATAGCGCAGCCCGCGCGGCGACTGGAACAGCGGGGTAATGTCGCGGAAGATCACGCCTGGCTTGGGGAAATCCACTACCGGGCGGATGAGGGCTTTGAGGTCGAAGGTGTCGCTGTGCATTGTTGCGGGTATCCTGGGAAAACGAATGCCCAAGTATACCCGCTAAACGCTGACCTCAGGCCTCGATTGCACCGCCGGCCAGCGCACACAGCTGGATTGGGTCGAGAATGTGCACTTCCTTGCCTTCGGCGCGGATCAGGCCATTCTGCTGGAACCGGGTGAACACCCGCGAAACGGTTTCCACCGCCAGTCCCAGATAATTACCGATTTCGTTGCGCGACATGCTCAGGCGGAACTGGTTGGCCGAATAGCCGCGGGCGCGGAAGCGCGCCGACAGGTTGACCAGGAAGGTGGCAATGCGCTCGTCAGCGGTTTTTTTCGACAGCAGCAGCATCATTTGCTGGTCGTCACGGATTTCCCGGCTCATGACCCGCATCAGCTGGCGGCGTAGCTGCGGCAGCTGTACCGACAGCTCGTCGAGGCGCTCGAAGGGAATCTCGCACACGGAAGTGGTTTCCTGAGCCTGCGCCGATACCGGGTAGGCCTCGGTGTCCATGCCCGACAGCCCGACCAGCTCGCTGGGCAGGTGGAAGCCGGTAATCTGCTCTTCGCCGCTGTCGCTGAGGCTGAAAGTTTTCAGGGCGCCGGAACGTACCGCGTAGACCGAGCCGAAATTGTCACCCTGGCGGAACAGAAACTCGCCTTTTTTCAGCGGACGGCCGCGTTTGACGATTTCATCCAGTGCATCCATGTCTTCCAGGTTCAGCGAAAGAGGCAGGCACAGGGGGGCCAGGCTGCAGTCCTTGCAGTGGGCCTGGTTGTGTGGGCGCAGTTTGACTGGCTCGGACATTTGAATCGATCCTTGTGGGAAAGCACACATAAGTCGTAAGGGTAACCTACGACACAGGGTGTAGGCCAGTGTGCGCGTTTTTGGTGCGCACTGGCGAAACCCCGGCAGGTGCCCTGCCGGGAGTCTTTGTGCGCCCATAGTGTGCCCGGCAAGGAAACTTGTCCATGCGGTTGAACGCCTCGGTTTTCAGATCACCCGCGAGAAGCGCTGGCGGTTTTGCATGGCCAGGTAGGCGTCGAACACCATGCACACCGAGCGTGCCAGCAAGCGGCCCGCCGGCAAGATGCGGATGCCTTTGTCGTCCAGGCTGATCAGGCCGTCGCGCTGCAAGGTCAGCAGCTCGGGCCAGAGGTCATTGAAGTAACCGCGAAAATCAAGGGTGAAGGCCTGCTCGATCGGCTCGAAATCCAGCTCGAAATGGCAAATCAGTTGCTGGATCACCGCACGCCGCACGCGGTCGTCGTGGTTGCACAGCAGGCCGCGCTGGGTGGCCAGCTGTGCGTTGGACAGGCTGTCCTGGTAGGTGTTGAGGTCGCTGCTGTTCTGGCAGTACAGGTCGCCGATCTGGCTGATGGCCGACACGCCCAGGCCAATCAGGTCGCAATGCCCGTGGGTGGTGTAGCCCTGGAAGTTGCGCTGCAGGGTGCCTTCTTCCTGGGCAATGGCCAGCTCGTCGTCGGGCAGGGCGAAGTGGTCCATGCCGATGTAGCGGTAACCGGCGGCGGTCAGTTGGTCGATGGTGGCGTGCAGCATCTCCAGCTTGGCCGCCGCGCTGGGCAGGTCGTTGTTGTCGATACGCCGCTGCGGCATGAAGCGCTCGGGCAGGTGGGCGTAGTTGAACACCGACAGCCGGTCGGGCTGCAAGCGGATCACCTCTTCGACGGTGCGGGCAAAGCCTTCCGGGGTTTGCTTGGGCAGGCCGTAGATCAGGTCGAGGTTGATCGAGCGGAACTGCAACGTGCGTGCAGCTTCGATCAAGGTACGGGTTTGCTCAAGGCTTTGCAGGCGGTTGACCGCACGCTGCACGGCCGGATCAAGGTCCTGCACGCCCAGGCTGACGCGGTTGAAACCCAGCTCGCGCAGCAGGCCCATGGTCGACCAGTCGGCTTCGCGGGGGTCGATTTCGATGCCGTAGTCGCCAGAATCGTCGTCCAGCAGGTGGAAGTGCTGGCGCAGGGTGGCCATCAGCTGGCGCAGTTCCACATGGCTGAGAAAGGTCGGCGTGCCGCCGCCAAAATGCAGCTGTTCAACACGTTGTTTAGGGGCCAGGTGGCAGGCGATCAGCTGGATTTCCTGCTCCAGGCGCTGCAAATAGGGCGCAGCGCGGGCGCGGTCCTTGGTGATGACCTTGTTGCAAGCGCAGTAGTAGCAGATGTTGGCGCAGAACGGCACATGCACGTACAGCGACAGCGGGCGCACGGCTCGACGGCTCTCGCGCAGGGCATGGAGCAGGTCGAACGAGCCCACCTCGCTGTGCAGTTGCACGGCGGTCGGGTAAGAGGTGTAGCGTGGTCCGGCCAGATCGTAGCGGCGGATCAGGTCGGTATCCCAACGTAGGTCGTCGAGCATGAGGGCGGTCCCCGGAAAGAGCAGCAGTGCACCGGAGTCTATGGCCGTCTGTAGGAAACTGTGTTGATTTGTATCAAGGGCATTGGGGCGTCAAAGCAGCGCCATCAATGCCCCATCAGCCAATGCTGGTGCGGCCCGGGCAGGGTCCACACCCCAAACAGCATCACCAACACCCCGCCAGCCATCCGCACACTGCGCCGTCTCAACAAAGCGTTTACCCGCTCCGCCGCCAACCCGGTAGCCAGCAGCACTGGCCAGGTCCCCACCCCGAACGCCAGCATCAACGCCGCGCTATACCCGGCGTTGCCTTGGCTTGCCGCCCACAACAGGGTGCTGTACACCAACCCGCACGGCAGCCACCCCCACAGCGCGCCCAGCAGTAATGCCCGGGGCAGGCTGGATACCGGCAGCAAGCGCGAAGCGACCGGCTGGATGTGCCGCCACAGGCCCCGGCCCAGCGCTTCGATGCGGGTCAGCCCGCTCCACCAGCCGGCCAGGTACAGGCCCATGGCAATCAGCAGCAGTGCCGCCAGCACCCGCAGTGCCAGTGCTGCCGGGCTGCTGGCCACGGCCCAGCCGGCCAGGCCCAGCAACAGGCCGGCACAGGCATAGCTGGTAATGCGCCCGAGGTTGTACGCCAGCAGCAGGCGCAAGCGCCGGCCACGCTGTTCGGGCGGGATGGCCAGGGTCAGCGCGCCCATCAGGCCGCCGCACATACCCAGGCAATGGCCGCCGCCAAGCAGGCCAAGAACCAGTGCCGAGCCCAGCAGGGGAAGCAGGTCAGGCACGGGGTGGTGGTTCCTTGTCGGTGTCGGCCTGCGCGTCTTCAGGCTTTACCGCCGCCTGGTGGCGCGGGTCCTGGTCGTCGAAGAGGATGCTGTGGGCGGGGCCTTCGAGGTCGTCGTACTGGCCGCTGTCCACCGCCCAGAAGAAGATGTACACGGCCACGCCGACCAGCAGCAAAGCGGCGGGGATCATGACATAGAGGGCGGGCATGACGACTTCCTCCCGGGCAGGGATGCTTCGGTTTTCGGCAAAGCCGCTGCCGGGGGCATGCGGGTCAGACGCAGGGCATTGAGCACCACGATCAGCGAGCTGACCGACATGCCGATGGCGGCCCACACCGGGGTAATCCAGCCGAGCGCGGCAAACGGCAACATCAGGCCATTATACAGCGACGCCCACAGCAGGTTTTCGAGGATATTGCGGCGGGTGCGGCGGGCCAGGTCGAAGGCCTGCACCAGTGCCTGAAGGCGGTTGGACAGCAGCACGGCATCGGCGCTGGTCTTGGCAAGGTCCGTGGCACTGCCCATGGCGATGCTGATATCGGCGGCGGCCAGCACTGGCACGTCGTTGACCCCGTCACCCAGCATCAGCACCTTGCTTCCGGCTGCCTGCAACGCTTTCAGCCGGTCCAGCTTGTCGTCCGGGCGCAGGCCGCCAATGGCCTGGTCGATACCCAGCTGCGCGGCCACTTCGGCGACCATCGGCGAGCTGTCGCCCGACAGCAGCAGCGTACGCCAGCCACCGGCCTTGCAGGCGGCGAGCAGGGCTGGGGCATCGTCGCGCAGGCGGTCGTCCAGGCCGAACCAGGCCAGCGGCCCCTGGCGGTCACCCAGCAGCAACCACTGGCCACGCGGTTCCGGCACGCCGGGGATCTGCGCGCCGCTCAGGGCACAGACGAAGGTGGCCTGGCCAATGCGCAGGCGCTGGCCGTCCACCAGGCCTTCCAGGCCCAGGCCGGGAACGGTCTGCACATCATCCGCGAGTGTGGCGGTACGGCCAAAGGCGCGGGCGATGGGGTGTTCGGAGCGGTTTTCCAGCGCGGCTGCCAAGGCCAGGCAGCGGTCGGCGGGCAGGCTGCCGAGTGGGCGGATGCTGCGCAGGGTTAGGCGGCCTTCGGTCAGTGTGCCGGTCTTGTCGAAAATCACCGTGTCGATCTGGTTCAGGCCTTCCAGCACATGGCCACGGGTGACCAGCAGGCCGAGCTTGTGCAGGGTGCCGGTGGCGGCGGTCAGCGCCGTTGGCGTGGCCAGGGACAGCGCGCAAGGGCAGGTGGCTACCAGCATCGCCAGCACGATCCAGAACGCCCGCGCAGGGTCCAGATACCACCACCACAGGCCGATGGCCACGGCGGCCAGCAACGAGAACAGCAGGAACCACTGCGAGGCCCGGTCGGCGATTTCGGCCAGGCGTGGTTTTTCGGTTTGCGCACGTTCCAGCAGGCGCACGATGGCCGACAGCCGCGAATCGTGGCCCAATGCTTCAATCTCCACGTTCAGCGTGCTTTCGACGTTCAGCGTACCACCGGTGACCCGTTCGCCCACCCGGCGCGGTTGTGGCAGGTATTCGCCGGTCAGCAGCGATTCATCCACACTGGAGCGGCCTTCGACAATGCGCCCGTCGGCGGGGATCACGGCGCCCGGCAGTACTTGCACCGTGTCACCACACTGCAGTTCGCTGAGCAGGATGCGTTCGCTGCGGCCGATGGCGTCGAGGCGCAGGCATGAGGCTGGCAGCAGGTTGACCAGTTGCGCGGTGGCGGCGGCAGTGCGTTCGCGGGCGCGGCGCTCCAGGTAGCGGCCGGTGAGCAGGAACAAGGCGAACATACCCACGGTGTCGAAATACAGCTCGCCACTGCCGGTGATGGCGGTCCAGATGCCGGCGCCGAAGGCCAGGCCAATGGCCAGCGACACCGAAACGTCCATGGTCAGGTGGCGGGTGCGCAGGTCGCGTGCTGCGCCTTTGAAGAACGGCGCGCAGCTGTAGAACACGATGGGGATGGTGAGAAACAGCGCCACCCAGCGCAGGATGGTGTGCAGTTCAGGCGACAGGTCGATGTTGAATTCCGGCCAGGTGGCCATGGTTGCCATCATCGCCTGGAACCACAGCAACCCGGCCACGCCCAGGCGGCGCAGGGCGCTACGGTTCTCGCGGGCCAGCTGTTCGGCCGCCTGGTCGGGTTGGTAGGGGTGGGCGGCGTAGCCGATCTGGCGCAGCTCGGCCAGCAGGCGGGAGAGCGGCTGTTGCTTGTCGTCCCAGTTCAGCAGCAGGCGGTGGTTGGACAGGTTCAGGCGGGCTTCGGCGACGCCGGGCAGGTTGCGCAGGTGCTTTTCGATCAGCCAGCCGCAGGCGGCGCAGCTGATGCCTTCGACCAGCAGGGTGGTTTCGGCCAGCTCGCCCTGGTGGCGCACGAAGCTTTGCTGCACGTCGCTACGGTCGTACAGGGCCAGCTCGTCTTGCAGCTGTTTGGGCAAGGCTTCGGGGTTGGCGCTGTTGTCGCTGCGGTGCTGGTAGTAGTGCTCCAGGCCACCGGCGACGATCGACTCGGCCACCGCCTGGCAACCGGGGCAGCAGAACTGCCGAGGCTGGCCAAGGACCACGGCGGTGAAGCGGCTGCCAGCGGGGACGGGCAGGGCGCAGTGGTAGCAGGGGGTGGGTTGGGTCATAAGGCGAACACGCATTGGCTGACAGGAGCGGACCCTGTGGGAGCGGGCTTGCCCCGCGAATGGGCCGGTACAGGCAACATCATATGCAGGTCTGGCCCCTTCGCGGGACAAGCCCGCTCCCACAGGTATGAAGGTGATGCGGCTATTGGTGTTCGGCACCTTGCAGCGCTTCGTCACCCAGCTGCAAGGTCACACCATGCTCTACTTTTTCCTCTTCGAACAAGCGCCACACCTGGCCACCTTCGCTACCCAGCAGCTCAACAAAGCGCCGCCCGTCCACCTTGTCCTCCAGTTGCCCCATATAACGCCCTGCTTCAACCCGGCTCAGCAGCACCCTGCGGTCTTTCTCCGGCTGGGTAGGCGAAATCAGGTTCAGCTCCAGGCTCTGCGGGCCGCTGTTGCCGGTCAGGCGCAGGTCCACTTCGCCTGTGAGCTCGTCCAGGTGCACGCTGGCCTTCAGCCCCAGCTGCTGCGCCAGCAGTTCGCGGTCCAGCGAGCGGTTGATGCCCTTGCCGGCCTCGTAGTAGTTGTCGTTCACCAGGTTGTCCGGGTTGTTCACGGCGATACTGACCATGGTCAGGCTCAGGCACACGGAGGTGGTGAGGATGCCGATGATGATCCAGGGCCAGAGGTGCTTGTACCAGGGGCTGGCGGCGGTGGCGACAGGCATTGTGCGTTATCTCTCTTAGCGGATCTGTGGGCCGATGAAACGGCTCTTGGCTTCAACCTGAGCGTCACTGTCGTCGGCGCTTTTGAGGATGAAGGTGATTTCGTTGGTGGTCGAGGGCAGCTTCTCGGGGGCGACCGACAGCTGCACCGGCAGGCTGACGATATCACCGGCAGCCACGCGGATCTCGCGCTGGCCCTCAAGCTTGAGGTCTGGCAGGCCGGCGGCGTCCAGTACGTAGACGTGGTCGCGCTGGTCCTTGTTCATCACCTTCAGGCTGTACACGTTCTCGATCCTGCCCTGGGCGTTCTCGCGGTACAGCACGCGGTCCTTGCTGACGTCGAAGCCGACCAGCGAGCGGGTGGCGAAGGCGGTGGCCAGGCCGATGATCATCACCAGCAGCACCACGGCATAGCCGATCAGGCGCGGGCGCAGCATGTGGGTCTTCTGCCCGGACAGGTTGTGTTCGGTGGTGTAGCTGATGAGCCCTTTGGGGTAGTTCATCTTGTCCATGATGTTGTCACAGGCGTCGATGCACGCGGCGCAGCCGATGCACTCGATCTGCAGGCCGTCACGGATGTCGATGCCGGTAGGGCAGACCTGGACGCACAGGGTGCAGTCAATGCAGTCACCCAGCCCCTGTGCCTTGTAGTCGGCATCCTTTTTACGCGGGCCGCGGGTTTCGCCGCGGCGCGGGTCGTAGGAAACAATCAGCGTGTCCTTGTCGAACATCACGCTCTGGAAGCGGGCGTAGGGGCACATGTAAACGCACACCTGTTCGCGCAGCCAGCCGGCGTTGCCGTAGGTGGCGAGGGTGAAGAACCCGACCCAGAAGTAGGCCCAGCCATCGGCTTGGCCGGTGAAGAACTCGATGACCAGTTCGCGGATGGGCGAGAAGTAGCCCACAAAGGTCATGCCAGTGACGAAGCCGATCAGCAGCCACAGGCTGTGCTTGGCGAATTTGCGCAGGAACTTGTTGCCGCTCATGGGGGCTTTGTCGAGCTTCATGCGCTGGTTGCGGTCGCCTTCGGTGACCTTTTCGCACCACATGAAAATCCATGTCCACACGCTTTGCGGGCAGGTGTAGCCGCACCACACCCGGCCGGCGAACACTGTGATGAAGAACAGGCCGAAGGCGGCGACGATCAGGATGCCCGACAGCAGGATGAAGTCCTGTGGCCAGATGGTGGCGCCGAAAATGTAGAACTTGCGCTCGGGCAGGTTCCACCACACGGCCTGGTGACCACCCCAGTTCAGCCATACGGTGCCGAAGTACAGCAGGAACAACACGGCACCGCCGACCATGCGCAGGCGGCGGAACAGGCCGGTGAAGGCGCGGGTGTAGATCTTTTCCCGGGAGGCGTAGAGGTCGACGGAATCCTTCCCTTTGCTGGCAGGCGGGGTGACGTCATGTACCGGAATTTGCTTGCTCATCATCAAGTCCCACGGCAGTGGAGAAAAGCCGCGGCCAGTGCGTGCCGGCCGCAGTCTCGCGCAATCTGCTAGCGCTCTACGGCCCATGATACGCCGCTGATGGCGGTATGGGGTCGCACTGCGACCTTTAGTCGCGTTGGGTTTGTGGTGTGAATCGTGTTATGGCGGGTGTCAATTGATCCAGGTCATCAGCCTGCAAGAAATGCTTGGCTGTACCGGCCTCTTCGCGGGCTTGCCCGCGAAGAGGCCAGACCTGCCTTACTCGGCCTTGGCCGGTTCAGCCTGGTGCGACAGGCTATACACATAAGCCGCCAGCAAGTGCACCTTGTCATTACCCTGCAACTGTTCCTGCGCCGGCATCTGCCCTTGGCGACCATAACGGATGGTCTGTTGCAGCTGGGCAAAGCTGGACCCGTAGATGAACGCCTGCGGGTGGGTCAGGTTCGGCGCACCCATGGCCGGTGTGCCTTTGCCTTCCGGCCCGTGGCAGGCCACGCAGTTGGCGGCGAAGATCTTCTGACCGTTCTCGGCATCGGCCTTGACGCCTTCCGGCAGGGTGCGGCCATCCAGCTTGCTGACCACGAACGCTGCCACGTCGGCCACGCCCTGATCACCGATCACCTCGGCCCAGGCCGGCATCACGCCGTGGCGGCCGCCCATGATGGTGGTCTTGATGGTGTCGGGCTCGCCGCCCCAGCGCCAGTCGTTGTCGGTGAGGTTAGGGAAGCCGAAGGCACCCTTGGCGTCGGAGCCGTGGCACACCGAGCAGTTGGAGGCGAACAGCCGCGCGCCCATTTTCAGCGCCTGCGGGTCCTTGGCCACGTCCTCGATGGGCATGGCGGCGAACTTGGCGAAGATCGGCCCGAAGCGGGCGTCGGCCTTGGCCATTTCCTTTTCCCACTCATGCACGCCGGTCCAGCCCGGCTGGCCGTTGGAAAACTCGGTCTGCTTGTCGTTGTCCAGGTACGAGTAGCCCGGCAGCACGCCTTTCCAGTTGCCCAGGCCCGGGTACAGCACCAGGTAGCCAAGGGCGAAGATGATGGTGCCGACGAACAGCCAGAACCACCATTTCGGCAGCGGGTTGTCATATTCCTCGATGCCATCGAAGGCATGCCCGACGGTTTCGTCGGTCACCTCTTCGCGCTGGCCCTTGCGGGTGGACAGCAGCAGCCAGGTCAACGAGAAGATGGTGCCCAGGGTCAGGACGGTAACGTACAGACTCCAGAAGGTTGTCATTGTTGTTTGCTCCCAGAAGCTTTTGCTTGCTCGACGTGCCGGGTGGCCTCGGGGTCATCCGCGAAGGGCAGTTGGGTCGCTTCGTCGAAGTCCTTTTTACGCCGTGGGTTGAACACCCACAGCGCCAGGCCCACGAACGCCACCATCACCACGACGGTGCCCAGGCCGCGAATCATCCCGATATCCATCAGCGTCACCGTTTGCTTTTGATGATGGTGCCAAGACCTTGCAGGTACGCGACGATGGCGTCCATTTCGGTCTTGCCCTTGACCGCGTCACGCGCGCCGGCAATGTCGGCGTCGGTGTACGGGGTGCCGAGTGTGCGCAGCACTTCCAGTTTTTTCGCGGTGTCCTTGCCGTCGAGCTTGTTCTCGACCAGCCACGGGTAGGACGGCATCTTCGATTCCGGTACCACGTTGCGCGGGTTGTACAGGTGCGCACGGTGCCAGTCATCGGAGTAGCGGCCACCCACGCGGGCCAGGTCCGGCCCGGTGCGCTTGGAGCCCCACAGGAACGGGTGGTCCCACACGCTTTCGCCGGCTACCGAGTAGTGGCCGTAGCGCTCGGTTTCGGCGCGGAACGGGCGGATCATCTGCGAGTGGCAGCCCACGCAGCCTTCGCGGATGTAGATATCGCGGCCTTCAACTTCCAGCGCGGTGCGCGGCTTCATGCCTTCAACGGGTTTGTTGGTGACGTCCTGGAAAAACAGCGGGACGATCTGGGTCAGGCCACCGACGCTCACGGCGATGACCATGAAGAAGGCCAGCAGGCCTATGTTCTTCTCGACGGCTTCATGCTTCATCAGTGCGCTCCCACAACGACGATCTTGGCGGCTTCCTCAGCCTGTGCCGGGTTGGCGGCACGTACGGTACGGAACACGTTGTAGGCCATCAGCAGCATGCCGCTGGCGAAGAACGCACCGCCCAGGGCACGGACGATATAGCCAGGGTGGCTGGCCTGCAGGGCTTCGACGAAGGAGTAGGTGAGGGTGCCGTCATCGTTGATGGCGCGCCACATCAGGCCTTGGGTGATGCCGTTGACCCACATCGAGGCGATATACAGCACGGTACCGATGGTGGCGAGCCAGAAGTGCGCGTTGATCAGGCCGATGCTGTGCATCTGCTCGCGGCCGTAGAGTTTCGGGATCATGTGGTACACGGCACCGATCGAGATCATGGCTACCCAGCCGAGGGCGCCGGCGTGGACGTGGCCGATGGTCCAGTCGGTGTAGTGCGACAGCGAGTTCACGGTCTTGATGGCCATCATCGGGCCTTCGAAGGTGGACATGCCGTAGAACGCCAGCGAAACGACCAAAAAGCGCAGAATCGGGTCGGTACGCAGTTTGTGCCAGGCGCCCGACAGGGTCATCATGCCGTTGATCATGCCGCCCCAGCTTGGCGCCAGCAGGATGATCGACATCACCATGCCCAGCGACTGTGCCCAGTCAGGCAGGGCGGTGTAGTGCAGGTGGTGAGGGCCGGCCCAGATGTACAGGGTGATCAGCGCCCAGAAATGCACGATCGACAGGCGATACGAGTAGATCGGTCGCTCGGCCTGCTTGGGCACGAAGTAGTACATCATCCCCAGGAAGCCGGTGGTGAGGAAGAAGCCCACGGCGTTGTGGCCGTACCACCACTGGATCATCGCGTCGGTGGCACCGGAGTAGGCCGAGTACGACTTGAACAGGCTCACCGGCAACGAGATGTGGTTGACGATGTGCAGCATCGCGGTCACCACGATGAAGGCGCCGTAGAACCAGTTGCCGACATAGATGTGCTTGGTCTTGCGCTTGACGATGGTGCCAAAGAACACCAACCCGTAGGTCACCCAGACGATGGCCAGCAGGATCGCCAGCGGCCACTCGAGCTCGGCGTATTCCTTGGTGGTGGTGTAGCCCATCGGCAGGGTGATCAGCGCGCCGACGATCACCGCCTGCCAACCCCAGAAGGTGAAGGCCGCCATGCTGTCGGAGATCAGCCGGGTCTGGCAGGTGCGCTGCACCACGTAGTAGCTGGTGCCGAACAGCGCACAGCCCCCGAAGGCGAAGATCACCAGGTTGGTGTGCAGCGGGCGCAGGCGGCCGAAGCTGGTCCAGGGCAGGTCCAGGTTCAGTTGCGGCCATACCAGCTGCGAGGCGATGAAGACGCCGAGGCCCATGCCAAGGATCCCCCAGACCACCGTCATGATGGCGAACTGGCGGACGACCTTATAGTTATAAGCAGTCGGACTGATTGCTGTGCTCATGCTAAGGTTCCACGGTTTTGATGTTCTTGTTGGTCGAAAAATCGGCGCCAGTATCGATAACCATCAGGGTTACCGCAACGCAACTTTGGTACGCCGACCCGTGTCCGAGCCCGTTCGCTGATGTCCCGCAGCGATCGGGTCCGGACGATTGTACACAAATAAATATTTGTAATGTGTACCGTTTTTCATCTTTTTCTGATCGATCGGTCAGGCTTTTTACCGGGACGGCGACAGGCTATGCGCCGCGTCTGCATCGGTCCATTCGGAGCGAAGCCCACTGAGGCAACAAGCTTAGTTCTGTTCGGAGGGGGTGCAAGGGAGGGAGTACGGCGGGGGAGAGCTGGGGCCGCAACGCGGCCCCGAGGTATTACTTGGCAGTCACAGTTTCAGCTGCGCCATCTTGCGACAGGCTATACACATAAGCCGCCAGCAGATGCACTTTGTCATTCCCTTGGATCTCGGCCTGCGCCGGCATCTGCCCTTGGCGACCATAGCGAATGGTCTGTTGCAGCTGGGCAAAGCTCGACCCATAGATGAACGCCTGCGGGTGGGTCAGGTCTGGCGCGCCCATGGCGGGAGTGCCTTTGCCTTCCGGTCCGTGGCAGGCCACGCAGTTGCCGGCGAAGATCTCCTTGCCCTTGGCCGGGTCGGCCTTGGCGCCTTCCGGCAGGCTGCGGCCGTCCATGCTGGTCAGCACAAACGCGGCCACATCGGCCACACCCTGCTCGCCGATCACCTCGGCCCAGGCCGGCATCACACCATGGCGGCCGTTCATGATCGACGCCTTGATGGTTTCTGCATCGCCGCCCCAGCGCCAGTCCTTGTCGGTGAGGTTGGGGAAGCCGAAGGCACCCTTGGCGTCCGAGCCATGGCACACCGAGCAGTTGGAGGCAAACAGGCGGCCGCCCATTTTCAGCGCTTGCGGGTCCTTGGCGACTTCTTCCACGGGCATGGCGGCGTACTTGGCGAAGATCGGGCCAAATCGGGCATCGGCCTTGTCCATCTCCTTCTGCCATTCGTTGGCGCCAGTCCAGCCGTTTTCATAACCCGGCAAGATGCCTTTCCAGTTGCCCAGGCCCGGGTAGAGGATCAGGTAGCCGACCGAGAACACCAGGGTGCCGACGAACAGCCAGAACCACCACTTGGGCAGCGGGTTGTCGTACTCCTCGATGCCGTCGAAGCTGTGGCCCATGGTCTGGTCAGTGGTGTTCTTGCTCTCGCCCTTGCGGGTGGCGAGCAGCAGCCAGGTCAGGCCAATCAGGCTACCGATGGTCAGTACGCTGATGTACGTACTCCAGAAGGTGGTCATTGCCCGTTACTCCTTTTTGCAGCAGGTTCCTGCCCGGCAGGGGGCAGGCGGTCGTCGACGAAGGGCAGCAGGCGCGCTTCGGCGAAATCACGGTCGCGGCGACGGTTGAATACCCACAGCGAGAGGCCGATGAAGGCGATCATCACCACCAGGGTGCCCAGGCCGCGGATCATGCCGATGTCCAGTTCCATCGCACTCACCTCTTGTTCTTGATCGCGGTGCCGAGCACCTGCAGGTAGGCGACCAGCGCGTCCATCTCGGTCTTACCCTTGACCGCGTCACGGGCGCCGGCAATGTCAGCGTCGGAGTACGGTACGCCCAGGGTGCGCAGGGTGCGCATCTTGGTGTCGGTGTGGCTGTTGTCGACCAGCTGGGCGACCAGCCACGGGTACGACGGCATCTTCGACTCCGGTACCACGTTGCGCGGGTTGTACAGGTGCGCGCGGTGCCAGTCGTCCGAGTAGCGGCCACCGACACGGGCCAGGTCCGGCCCGGTACGCTTGGAACCCCACAGGAACGGGTGGTCCCATACACTTTCGCCGGCTACCGAGTAGTGGCCGTAGCGCTCGGTTTCGGCGCGGAACGGGCGGATCATCTGCGAGTGGCAGCCCACGCAGCCTTCACGGATGTAGATATCGCGGCCTTCCAGCTGCAGCGCGGTGTAGGGTTTCATGCCTTCCACGGGCTTGTTGGTGACGTCCTGGAAGAACAGCGGGACGATCTGGGTCAGGCCGCCGATGCTGACGGCGAACACCATCAGCAGGGCCATCAGGCCGACGTTTTTCTCGATGACTTCATGTTTCATCAGGCGTTTCTCCTCAAGCCAACTGGGCGTTCGCAGGGGCGACGTCAAGCGATGGCGAACGCACGGTGCGCCAGGTGTTCCAGGCCATCAGGAACATGCCGCTGAGGAAGATCGCGCCGCCAACGAAGCGCACGACAAAGCCTGGGTGGCTGGCCACCAGGGTTTCCACGAACGAGTAGGTGAGCGTGCCGTCGCTGTTGACCGCGCGCCACATCAGGCCCTGGGCAATGCCGTTGACCCACATCGAGGCGATGTACAGCACGGTGCCGATGGTGGCCAGCCAGAAGTGCGCGTTGATCAGGCCGAGGCTGTACATCCGCTCTTTGCCGAACACTTTCGGGATGGTGTGGTACAGCGCGCCGATCGAGATCATCGCCACCCAGCCGAGGGCGCCGGCATGCACGTGGCCGATGGTCCAGTCGGTGTAGTGGGACAGTGCGTTGACCGTCTTGATGGCCATCATCGGGCCTTCGAAGGTGGACATGCCGTAGAACGCCAGCGACACCACCAAAAAGCGCAGGATCGGGTCGCTGCGCAGTTTGTGCCAAGCGCCCGACAGGGTCATCATGCCGTTGATCATGCCGCCCCAGCTCGGTGCCAGCAGGATCAGCGACATCACCATGCCCAGCGATTGCGCCCAGTCGGGCAGGGCGGTGTAGTGCAGGTGGTGCGGGCCGGCCCAGATGTACAGGGTGATCAGCGCCCAGAAGTGCACGATCGACAAGCGATAGGAATACACCGGGCGTTCGGCCTGCTTGGGCACGTAGTAGTACATCATCCCCAGGAAGCCCGCAGTCAGGAAGAAGCCCACCGCGTTGTGGCCGTACCACCACTGCACCATGGCGTCGGTAGCGCCGGCGTACACCGAATACGACTTGGTCAGGCTGACCGGCAGTTCCAGGTTGTTGACGATGTGCAGCAACGCCACGGTCAGGATGAAGGCCCCGAAGAACCAGTTACCCACGTAGATGTGCTTGGTGTTGCGCTTCATCAGCGTGCCGAAGAACACGATGGCGTAGGCCACCCAGACGATGGTGATCAGGATGTCGATCGGCCATTCCAGTTCGGCGTATTCCTTGGAGCTGGTGTAGCCCAGCGGCAGGCTGATGGCCGCCAGCAGGATCACCAGTTGCCAGCCCCAGAAGGTGAACGCGGCCAGGCCCGGTGCGAACAGGGTGGTCTGGCAGGTGCGTTGCACCGAATAATAGGAGGTGGCGAACAGCGCGCAGCCGCCGAACGCGAAGATCACCGCATTGGTATGCAGGGGGCGCAGGCGGCCGAAGCTGGTCCAGGGGAGGTCGAAGTTGAGGGAAGGCCAGGCGAGCTGGGCGGCGATGAAGACGCCGAGCCCCATCCCGACGATTCCCCACACCACCGTCATGATGGCGAATTGGCGGACCACCTTGTAGTTATAGGCGGTACTGCTGGTTGTGTTCATGTATGGGTTCCCATCCACGGTTATTTGGCAGGCTTTACAGCGAGGCAAGCATGATTAATGGGCAAAGTGCCGGTATTGACGGGGATCAATGGGCGAAGGTCGGAAATGTCCCAGGCTTGCGCTGCGATCCTCCACAGGCTGAAGGTAAAGACGGCTACAAGGGCTGCCTGATCCTGGCCCATGGCGCAGGTGCGCCGATGGACAGCGGGTTCATGGACGAAATGGCGCAAAGGCTTGCGGCACTTGGCGTGGCGGTCGTGCGCTTCGAGTTCCCGTACATGGCCGAGCGCAGGGTTACCGGTGGCAAGCGGCCGCCGAACCCGCAGAAGGTGTTACTGGAATGCTGGCGCGAGGTGTACCGGCAGGTGCGACCTTTGGTCGCGGGCAGGTTGGCGGTGGGTGGCAAGTCCATGGGCGGGCGCATGGCCAGCCTGCTGGCCGACGAACTGGGTGCGGATGCACTGGTGTGCCTGGGCTATCCCTTTTACGCGGTGGGTAAACCTGAGAAGCCGCGCGTGGAGCACCTGGCCGGGTTGAAAACACCGACGTTGATCGTGCAGGGCGAGCGCGATGCGCTGGGCAACCGTGAGGCGGTGGCAGGGTATGCGTTGTCGCCGGCGATCGAGGTGAGCTGGCTAGTGGCGGGGGACCATGACCTCAAGCCGTTGAAGGCTTCGGGGTTCAGCCATGAGCAGCATTTGCAGGCGGCGGCTGAAAAGGTTGCGGCATTCCTGAAGGGTTGTTAATGCTGGATTCTTCGCGGGCGAGCCCGCGAAGAGGCCGGATCGGGCTACGGCTTAGTCGCGGTACTCGCACAGGTAGGCGGTATCCACTTTCACCTGCAGCTGGAACTTGCTGTCAGCCGGTACATTGAACTTGTCGCCCGCCTTGAAGGTTTCCCAGTTGGCGCTGCCTGGCAGCTTCACGGTCAGCGCCCCCGACACCACATGCATGATCTCGCGTTTGGCGGTACCGAACTCGTATTCGCCCGGGGCCATCACGCCGACAGTGGCCGGGCCTTCTTCGCCCGCGAATGCGATCGACTTGACGGTGCCGTTGAAGTACTCGTTGACCTGGAACATGGGCGACTCCTGAACAGGGTGATGAAAAAGGGCTGGCCAGTATGCCCAAGCCCATTGCCTGCGTCATCTGCTTTCAGGGGCCATTGGCGGGGAGCGTCAGCGGCAGCAACCGCGCCGTATTGCGCGCGTCTTCCAGCGCCCTGTGCTGCTGCCCGCAAAAGTGCATGCCGGCCAGTTGCAAGGCCCCGTTCAAACCCGTGGGGCGTTGCAGGTGGCGGGCTTTGGCAAAGCGCTGTTTGAGGTTGATGTGCGGCAGGGTGCGCAGCAGGCTGTCGAGCCCGTGCTGCTGCCATTCCTGGTGCAGTTGCTGGCGGTCGTAGTCGCCCCAGCTGACCCAGGCCTGAAGCTGCCCACGGTGGTGCCCGAGCCAGCGCTCGAAGCTTGCCCACACCTCGTGAAACGGTGCGGCGCCGTCCACGCAGGCCTGGCTGATGTGCGTCAGCTCACGGCAGAACGGGGTAAGCTGCGGACGCCGCCGTGGCCGCACAAAACGCTGGAAATGGTCGACCTCGCGGCCTTCGCGGGTGACCAGGCTTGCGCCGATTTCAATGATTTCCATCTCTGTGACCGGCCACCCACCATCGTCGGTGGTGGCTTCCAGGTCGATCACCAACCAATGGCCCATACCAGGCTCCCTTGCAGATCCTGCTAGAGCGTAGCCAATGTCTGGGCATACGGCACCCTATGGCATTTTGCCGCCTGCTTTGGCACAAAGACTGGGAACCGGCAGTTGTGCCGCCAAGGGAAAACGCCTAGCTTAGACGGACCCAGGCATGAACCGTGATGAGTGTCCGTCTTGACTCCAGCGCCCGGCCTCAAGGCCCTGTCCTCCCTGATGCTGCTGGCCGTGTACTGGTTGGCGGTGCCGGCATGGGCCGCAGATGCCGTCGAGGTGAAGATCGGCGCTGCGCACTTCCCGCCTTACACGGTACGCCCCGAACAGGGGGCCGACACCGGCCTGCTGCCGCAATTGGTCGACGCGCTCAACCGCTTGCAACAGGGTTACCACTTTGTCCTGGTGCCCACGTCCATCCAGCGGCGTTTTGGTGACTTCCAGCAGGGCCGCACCGACATGGCCATTTTCGAGAACCCGCAATGGGGCTGGGAGCAGATTGCCCACCAGACCGTGGACATGGGCCTGGAAGATGCCGAAGTGTTCGTCGCCCGCCAGGCCAATGGCCGTGACCCGCATTACTTCGACGACCTGAGTGGCAAACGCCTGGCCTTGTTCAACGGCTACCACTACGCGTTCGCCCGCTTCAACTCCGACCCGGACTACCTGCGCAAGGCGTACAACGCGACCTTGACCTACTCCCATGACAGTAACCTGCTGATGGTACAGGCCGGTCGCGCCGACATCGCCCTGGTCACACGCTCCTACCTCAGCGACTTCATGGCGCGCAACCCGGCCAGCAAGGCGCAGCTGGTGCCTTCGCAACGCATTGACCAGTTGTATCACCACTACGCCTTGCTGCGCCCGGGGGCGCCTATCGGCGAGCAGTCGTTCGCCGGCCTGCTGCGAGACCTGCGTGACAGCGGTGAGCTGGCACGGATCTTCGAGCCTTACCGCATCACGGTTTCGGCCCCGAAAGACTAAATTCATGCGCCATGGCAACGTTCTCAGCAGTGAGCCTTTTCTTCATTTTCGTGAGTCAAGCCCATGCCGTTCGATGCCGCTTCGCAGCCCCTGTCACCGCCACGCTGGCGCCACCTCAGTGCCGAGGAGGGGGGCGGCTGGCTGAGCCTTACCCTTGAAGGCCGGCCGTTGATCCAAGTGCGCCTGGAGGCCGGTGCCACCTTGCATGTTCACCTTGAACGCCTATGCCCCGAGCGCCCGTACCAGGCCTTGTGGGCTGCCTGCTACTGGTTGCTGTCTCGCGACACGGCCTGCCAGCGCCTGGTCTGGCACTTGCCCGAGGCACAGCCTCAGGCGCTGGCTTGTGGTTTGCTGCGGGTGGGCGAGCAGCCTGGCCAATACCTGTGCGAGCGGTCGTTGTTCTGGCAGTTGCCGCAGCCTTGGCTGGGGGAGTCGGTGGCGGCGGTGTACCCGCAGCAGATGCAGATCAGCAACGGCAAACGCCACCCACGCCGCGCGCCCAAGCCGCGTGGTGAGGTGTATCGGCGCTTCGATGCGCGCCTGGGCAGTTGGGTGTCGTTGCGCACCCTGGAGATCGAGCACGACCTGGAGCGTTTCAACCGCTGGCAGAACAACCCACGGGTAGAGGCATTCTGGCAGGAAGGCGGTACGCTGGCGCAGCATCGTGAATACCTGGACAAACTCGAAGCCGACCCGCATACCCTGACGCTGATCGGCTGCTTTGATGACCAGCCGTTTGCCTACTTCGAGGCGTACTGGGCCAAGGAAGACCGCATTGCTCCGTTCTACCCGGCCGATGACTACGACCGTGGCATCCACATGCTGGTAGGCGAAGAGAGCCATCGCGGGCCACACAAAGTGGCCAGCTGGCTGTCGGCGCTGGTGCACTACCTGTTCCTGGATGACCCGCGTACCCAGCGGGTGGTGGCTGAGCCGCGCGCCGACAACGGCAAGATGATCGGCTACATGCAGGACCAGTGCTTCCATTGCGACAAGGAGTTCGACTTCCCGCACAAGCGGGCGGCGTTGATGATTCTGGGGCGGGAACGCTTCTTCGATCGCTGCAAACTGGCTTGAGGGCCATGGGGCCGCTTAGCGGCCCCGTAAGATCAGCCTTGGCGATTGGCCGTCTTGCGGCAATGCACCAGTGCATCGCGGATCATGAAGTTGACCAGTGTCGGCGACACGCCCAGCTCCTTGGCGATGTCTTTCTGCGGCACGCCATGCAGGCGGTACATCTCGAAGGCGTAGCGGGTGCGCTGCGGCAGCTCGTTCAGCGCCTCGGCGATGTCATCCAGCGCGGCGAGGTTGATGTGCGTGGCTTCGGGCGAGGCGTTCTGGATGACCACATTCAGGCCTTCCTCCTCGCTGCCGGAGTATTTCAGCTCCATCGCCTGCTTGCGGTAATGGTCGATCGCCAGGTTGCGCACGATCTGGAACAGGTAGCTGAGCTGCGCCTTGAACGACGATGTGATCTGCGGGGCGGCGCTGAGCCGGAAGAAGGCGTCCTGCACCACATCTTCGGCGCGCGAGCGGCAGCCGGTAATGCGCGCAGCGATCTTGACCAGGATGCTGCGGTTGTCGACGAAGGCCTGCAGTAATGGTGAATCGCACTTACTTGTGGATAGTTGTTCCGCCATGGAAATCACCTTGTCACAGAGGAGAAAGGAGGCACCCAAGGCTGGGAAGCTTCCTACGACGTGCGACAAGCTATTCATAATGATAATGATTGTCAAATGCGAAACGTAATTAGTATCTGTATCTTTCAGTTCTAAGGGGCGCGAGCCTCTGTCCCGTTAATTTCTGCCCCCGCCCATCCGTTCCCCTGTGTACATCCTTGGTCGCCAATTGCTGCCCGCCACGTTCGCGTTGCAGCCGGCCCGACTCAACCAGACACTGGCAGGAACACCCCATGACGGACGCCTTCGAACTCCCGCTCTCGCTGGTCCAGGCTCTGGCGCAACGCGCCGCACAGACCCCGGACAAGGTAGCCTTGCGCTTTCTGGCCGACGCCCCTGGCGAGCAGGCGGTGCTCAGCTATCGGCACCTCGACCAGCGCGCGCGCACCATCGCCGCCGCTCTGCAGGCCCGTGCCAGCTTCGGCGACCGTGCGGTATTGTTGTTCCCCAGTGGCCCGGATTATGTGGCAGCGTTCTTTGGCTGCCTGTATGCCGGCGTGATCGCGGTGCCGGCGTATCCGCCGGAATCTGCGCGCCAGCACCACCAGGAGCGTTTGCTGTCGATCATCGATGACGCCGAGCCGCGCCTGTTGCTGACCGTGGCGGCGCTGCACGGCAACCTGCAGGGCCTGGAAGCCCTGGCAGCGGACAACGGCCCTGAGCTGCTGGCAGTGGACAGTCTGGCCCCGGCGTTGGCCGCGAACTGGCGCGAACCTGTGCTGAAAGGCGATGACATCGCCTTCCTGCAGTACACCTCGGGCTCCACCGCGTTGCCCAAGGGCGTGCAGGTCAGCCATGGCAACCTGGTGGCCAACGAGCAGTTGATTCGCCAAGGCTTCGGCATCGACCTCAACCCCGACGACGTGATCGTCAGCTGGCTGCCGCTCTATCACGACATGGGCCTGATCGGTGGCCTGCTGCAGCCCATTTTCAGCGGCGTGCCGTGCGTGCTGATGTCGCCGGGCTACTTCCTGGCCCGGCCGCAGCGCTGGTTGCAGGCCATCAGCGAGTACGGCGGCACCATCAGCGGTGGCCCCGACTTCGCCTACCGCCTGTGCAGCGAGCGGGTCAGCGAGGCCTCGTTGGCCGGGCTCGACCTGAGCCGCTGGCGCGTGGCCTATTCCGGCTCCGAGCCGATCCGCCAGGACAGCCTGGCGACGTTCGCCGACAAGTTCCAGGCCTGCGGCTTCGACCCGCAGAGCTTCTTCGCCAGCTACGGCCTGGCCGAAGCCACCCTGTTCGTCAGCGGCAGCCGCCGTGGCCAGGGTATCGCCGCGCTGGAGCTGGACGCCGAAGCCTTCGCCGCCAACCGTGCCCAACCGGGCCAGGGCAGCGTGCTGATGAGCTGCGGCTACCCGCAGCCCGGGCACGCCGTGCGCATCGTCGAGCCCCGGCAACTGCAGGTGCTGGGCGATAACCAGGTAGGTGAAATCTGGGCTGGCGGGCCGAGCATCGCCCGGGGGTACTGGCGCAACCCCGAAGCCAGCGCCCGCACCTTCGTTGAAATGGACGGCCAGACCTGGCTGCGCACCGGCGACCTGGGCTTTATGCGCCAGGGCGAGGTGTTCGTCACCGGGCGCCTGAAAGACATGCTGATCGTGCGTGGGCAGAACCTCTACCCGCAGGACCTGGAAAAAACCCTCGAACGTGAAGTTGAAGTACTGCGCAAAGGCCGGGTGGCCGTGTTCGCTGTCGAGCATCAGGGCGAGGAGGGCATCGGCGTGGCGGTGGAGATCAGCCGCAACGTGCAAAAGGCAATCAAGCCCCAGGACCTCATCAAGACCCTGCGCCAGGTAATCGCCGATGCCTGCCGCCAGGCCCCGGCCGTGGTCCTGCTGCTGAACCCCGGCGCGCTGCCCAAGACCTCCAGTGGCAAGCTGCAGCGCTCGGCCTGCCGCCTGCGCATGGGCGATGGCAGCCTGGACTGCTATGCCCGCTTCCCGGATGTGAGCGAAGCCGCTACAGGCGCGGGTGCTGCCGATGAACTGCAGGCACGCATCGCTGCGGTGTGGCGCGACATTCTCAAGGTCGAGGCGATTGCGGCGCACGACCACTTCCTGCTGCTGGGCGGCAACTCCATCGCCGCCACCCAGGCCACCGCCCGACTGGCCGATGAGCTGGGTATCAACCTGAGCCTGCGCACCCTGTTCGAAGCGCCGGTGCTGGCCGATTACAGTAGCGCTGTGGCGTCGATCATCGCGCAGGGCGCTGCCGAAGGCGCCACTATCGCAACCCTGGAACGCGGCCACGCCTTGCCCCAGTCGCTGGCGCAAAACCGCTTGTGGCTGATGTGGCAGTTGGAGCCACAATCGGCAGCCTACAACATTCCGGCCGGCCTGCAGCTGCGTGGCGAGCTGGATGAAAGCGCGCTGGAGGCTGCCTTCCAGGCGCTGGTGGCACGCCACGAATCCCTGCGTACCGTCTTCAGTGAAGAAGACGGCCAGGCCCTGCAGCGTATCCTGCCGCAACAGCCGTTCAGCCTGCGCCGCCTGGACCTCGAAGGCCAGGCCGCAGAGCAGGTCAGCGCCCAGCGTGAAGCCGAAGCCCGTCAGCCGTTCGACCTGACCCAAGGCCCGTTGCTGCGCGTGACCCTGGCCCGGCTGGGCGACGAAGACCACCAGCTGTGGGTGACCCTGCACCACATCGTCGCCGACGGCTGGTCGCTGAACATCCTGCTGGATGAATTCGCCAAGCTGTACGCCGCCCGCTGCCAAGGCCTGGAGACCAGCCTAGCGCCGCTGACCCTGGGTTACGCCGACTATGGCACCTGGCAGCGACAATGGTTGGCCGACGGTGAAGCCGAACGCCAATTGCAGTACTGGAAGGCACAGTTGGGTGATGACCTGCCGGCGCTAGATCTGTGCGCCGACCACCCCCGTGCCAGCCAGCGCGAGCACAGCGCCGCACGCTTCAACCTCAAGGTGCCGGCCAAGCTCGCCGAAGCACTCAAGGGCCTGGCCCGCGAACAACAGGCCAGCCTGTTCATGGTCCTGCTGGCCGGCTGGCAGGCGCTGCTGCACCGCTACAGCGGCCAGGCCGACATCCGCGTCGGCGTGCCCAACGCCAACCGCCCGCGCCTGGAAACCCAAGGCATGGTCGGCTTCTTCATCAACACCCAGGTGCTGCGCGCACAGCTCGACGGTCGCCTGCCGTTCACGCAGCTGCTGGCCCAGGTGCGCCAAGCCACCCTGGACGCCCAGGCCAACCAGGACCTGCCGTTCGAACAGCTGGTCGAAGCCCTGCCCGAAGCACGCGAGCAGGGCCTGTTCCAGGTCATGTTCAACCACCAGCAGCGCGACCTTTCGGCCTTGCGTCGCCTGCCGGGCCTGCTGGCCGAGGAGCTGCCGTGGCACAGCCGCGAAGCCAAGTTCGACTTGCAGTTGCACAGTGAAGAAGACCACCAGGGCCGCCTGAGCCTGGCCTTCGACTATGCCGCCGAGCTGTTCGACGTCAGCACTGTCAAACGCCTGGCCCATCACTTGCTGGCGCTGCTGGAGCAAGTCAGTGCTGCGCCACAGCGGGCCTTGGGCGAGGTGCAATTGCTGGACGAGGCTGGCCGAGCGCAGCTGCTGAGCTGGGGCCAGGCGCCGGCCATCGCGCCGCAACGGCTGCTGGTCGAGCAGCTTAACGAACAGGCCCGACTGACCCCGCAGCGCACAGCGCTGGCCTGGGACGGCGGCAGCCTCGACTACGCCGAGCTGCACCAGCAGGCCAACCGCCTGGCCCATTACCTGCGTGACAAAGGCGTCGGCCCCGACACCTGCGTAGCCATTGCCATCGAGCGTTCGCCGCAGTTGCTGGTTGGCCTGCTGGCCATCCTCAAGGCCGGCGGCGCCTACGTGCCGCTGGATGTCGACTACCCGGCCGAACGCCTGGCTTACATGCTCGCCGACTGCAACGCCGGCCTGTTGCTGAGCCACAGCAGCCTGCTGGGCAAGCTGCCACAGGTCGACGGCGTCAGCGCCATTGCCCTCGACCAGTTGCACCTGGACAGCTGGCCCAGCCACGCGCCCGGCCTGCACCTGCACGGCGACAACCTGGCCTACGTGATTTACACCTCCGGCTCCACCGGCCAGCCCAAAGGCGTGGGCAACACCCATGCGGCACTGGCCGAACGCTTGCAATGGATGCAGACCACCTACGCGCTGAACGACAGCGACGTATTGATGCAGAAGGCGCCAATCAGCTTCGACGTATCGGTATGGGAATGCTTTTGGCCGCTGGTCACCGGTTGCAAGCTGGTACTGGCCGGCCCCGGCGAGCACCGCGACCCGCAGCGCATCGCTGCGCTGGTACAGGCCCATGGCGTGACCACGCTGCACTTCGTGCCGCCGCTGTTGCAAGTGTTCGTCCAGGAGCCGCAGGTGGCCGCCTGCAACAGCCTGCGCCGCGTGTTCTCGGGCGGCGAAGCGCTGTCTGCCGCCTTGCGCGACCGCGTGTTGCAAGTGCTGCCGCAGGTGCAACTGCACAACCGCTATGGCCCGACCGAAACCGCCATCAACGTCACCCACTGGCACTGCCAGGTGGCGGATGGCGAGCGCTCGCCCATCGGCCGCCCGTTGGGCAATGTGCTGTGCCGCGTGCTGGACGATGAGCTGGAACTGACCGCTCCCGGCGTACCGGGCGAGCTGTACCTCGGTGGCGCAGGCCTGGCCCGTGGCTATCTGGGCCGCCCCGGCCTTACCGCCGAACGCTTCGTGCCCCAGGCCGACGGCAATGGCGAACGCCTGTACCGCAGCGGCGACAGCGCCCGCTGGCAGGTTCAGCTTGAGGCCCTGGAGTACCTCGGTCGCCTCGACCAGCAGGTGAAGGTGCGCGGCTTCCGTGTCGAGCCTGAGGAAGTACAGGCCTGCCTGTTGGCCCAGACCGGTGTCGAGCAGGCACTGGTATTGATTCACAAGGATGCCGTCGGCGCGCAACTGGTCGGCTATTACAGCGGCAGTGCCCAACCCGCCGAGTTGCTGGCGGTGCTGGCTGAGCAACTGCCGGCCTATATGGTGCCGGCTCAACTCATCCCGCTGGCACAGATGCCACTGGGCCCCAGCGGTAAAGTCGACCGCAAGGCGCTGCCGGCACCGGTGTGGCAGCAACGCGAACACGTCGAGCCAAAAACCGAACTGCAACAGCAGGTCGCTGCCATTTGGCGTGAGGTGCTGAACCTGCCGCGTGTCGGCCTACAGGACGACTTCTTCGCCCTGGGCGGGCACTCGCTGCTGGCCACCCAGATCGTCTCGCGCAGCCGCCAGGCTTGTGACGTCGAGCTGCCGCTCAAGGCCTTGTTCGAAGCCAGCGAGCTGGGCGCGTTCTGTGCCGAGATCGAACGCATCCGCGCCGCCGGCGAGCGCAACCTGCAAGGCGAAATCGCCCGTGTCGACCGCCGTCAGGCCGTACCGTTGTCGTATTCGCAGCAGCGCATGTGGTTCCTCTGGCAAATGGAGCCGGACAGCCCGGCCTACAACGTCGGCGGCATGGCGCGCCTGCGCGGTACCCTGCATGTAGACGCCTTCGAGCGTGCGTTGCAGGCGCTGATCGTGCGCCACGAAGCCCTGCGCACCACCTTCCCCAGCATCGACGGTGTGCCGTACCAGTGCGTGGCCGAAGACAGCGGCCTGCAGCTGGACTGGCAAGACTTCAGCGCCTTGCCCGCCGATGCCCGCCAGCAACGCCTGCAACAACTGGCTGACGACCAGGCGCACCAGCCGTTTGACCTGGAGCGTGGCCCGCTGCTGCGCGCCTGCCTGGTCAAGGCCGAGGAGCGCGAGCACTTCTTCGTGCTGACCCTGCACCACATCGTCACCGAAGGCTGGGCCATGGACATCTTCGCCCGCGAACTGGGCGAACTGTACGAGGCCTTTGTCGATGACCGCGAATCGCCGCTGGCGCCGCTGCCGGTGCAATACCTGGACTACAGCGTGTGGCAACGGCAGTGGCTGGAAAGCGGCGAGGGGGCCCGCCAGCTGGATTACTGGAAGGCTCGCCTGGGTGACGAACACCCGGTGCTGGCATTGCCCGCCGACCGCCCGCGCCCGGCCGTGCAGAGCCACCGTGGCGAGCTGTACCGCTTCGAGCTCGACCCGGCACTGGTCGCTCGCGTGCATGCCTTCAACAGCCAGCGCGGCCTGACCCTGTTCATGACCATGACCGCCACCCTGGCCGCCTTGCTGCACCGCTACAGCGGCCAGCGAGACCTGCGCATTGGCGCGCCGGTGGCCAACCGCATTCGCCCGGAAAGCGAAGGCCTGATTGGCGCCTTCCTCAACACCCAGGTGCTGCGTTGCGAGCTGGACGGGCAGATGACCGCCAGCGAACTGCTGGAGCAGATGCGCCAGGCCGCCATCGAAGGCCAGTCGCACCAGGACCTGCCGTTCGACCAGCTGGTCGAGGCCTTGCAGCCACCGCGCAGCAGTGCCTACAACCCGCTGTTCCAGGTGATGTGCAACGTGCAGCGCTGGGCCTTCCAGCAAAGCCGTACGCTGGCCGGCATGCAGGTGGATTACCTGGTCAACGACGCCAGCGCCACCAAGTTCGACCTGTACCTGGAGGTGACCGACCTCGACGGCCGCCTGGGCTGCTGCCTGACCTACAGCCGCGACCTGTTCGACGAGCCACGCATCGCGCGGATGGCCGAGCACTGGCAACAACTGCTGGTCGGTCTGCTGGACAACCCGCAACAGCGCCTGTGCGAGCTGCCGATGTTGAGCAGCGCCGAGCAGCAGGTGTTGTTGGGGCAGTTGCAGGGTGAGCAGGACTTCGACCTTGTCCACACGTTGCATGGCCTGTTCGCCGCCCAGGCGGCACGCACGCCACAGGCGGGTGCGCTGACCTTCGCCGGCCAGCACATGACCTACGCCGAGCTCGACCAGCAGGCCAACCGCCTGGCCCGCGCCTTGCGTGAGCGCGGTGTCGGCCCACAGGTACGCGTGGGCCTGGCGCTGGAGCGCTCGCTGGAAATGGTCGTCGGCCTGCTGGCCATCCTCAAGGCGGGCGGCGCCTATGTACCGCTGGACCCTGAGTACCCGCGCGACCGCCTGCGCTACATGATCGAAGACAGCCGCATTGGCTTGCTGATCAGCCAGCGCGAGCTGCTGCAAACCCTGGGCGAGCTGCCTGAAGGTGTGGCCCGCTGGAGCCTGGAAGACGATGCCGCCAGCCTGTCGGCCTACAGCGATGCACCGCTGGACAACCTCAGCCTGCCGCAGCACCAGGCCTACCTGATCTACACCTCCGGCTCCACCGGCAAGCCCAAGGGCGTGGTGGTCAGCCACGGCGAATTCGCCATGCATTGCCAGGCGGTGATTGCCGCATTCGGCATGCGCAGCGATGACTGCGAGCTGCATTTCTATTCGATCAACTTCGACGCGGCCAGCGAGCGCCTGTGGGTGCCGCTGCTGTGCGGTGCCCGCGTGGTGCTGCGTGCCCAGGGGCAGTGGGGTGCCGAAGAGATCTGCCAGCTGGTACGTGATCAGCAGGTAAGCATTCTGGGCTTTACCCCCAGCTATGGCAGCCAGTTGGCCCAGTACCTGGGCGGGCAAGGCGAACAACTGCCGGTGCGCCTGGTGATTACCGGTGGCGAAGCGCTGACTGGCGAGCACCTGCAGCGTATTCGCCAGGCCTTTGCGCCGCAGCATTTCTTCAACGCCTACGGCCCAACCGAAACCGTGGTCATGCCGCTGGCCTGCCTGGCGCCAGAAACGCTGCCGGCAGAGCTGGGCAGCGTGCCGATCGGCCGCGTCATCGGGAGCCGCACGGCCTACATCCTCGACGAAGACCTGGCGCTGTTGCCGCAAGGTGGCATTGGCGAGCTGTATGTCGGCGGTGCCGGCCTGGCCCAGGGTTACCACGACCGCCCGGGCCTCAGCGCCGAGCGCTTCGTCGCCGACCCGTTCAGTACCGAAGGCGGGCGCCTGTACCGCACCGGCGACCTGGTACGCCTGGGCACGGATGGCCTGGTGGAGTACGTCGGCCGTGCCGACCAGCAGGTGAAGATTCGCGGCTTTCGCATCGAGCTGGGCGAAATCGAAAGCCGCCTGCAAGCACATGCCGATGTCGACGAGGCTGTGGTGCTGGCCCTCGACCTGCCCGGTGGCAAGCAACTGGTGGGTTACCTGGTGTGCAAGCAGGCCGCTGCCGGTAGCGAGGCGCAAAACGTGTTGCGCGACGCGGTGAAAACCGATGCCCGCCAGCACCTGCCGGACTACATGGTGCCTGCGCACCTGGTGGTGCTCGAAAGCCTGCCGCTGATGGGTAACGGCAAGCTCGACCGCCGTGCCTTGCCGCTGCCCGATCTGGAGCAGGCCCGCCAGCAATACCAGGCACCCAGCAACGAAGTGCAGGCGCAACTGGCGCAGATCTGGCGCGATGTGCTCAACGTGGCCCAGGTTGGCGTGCAAGACAACTTCTTCGAACTGGGCGGCGACTCGATCCTGTCGATTCAGGTGGTCAGCCGGGCCCGCCAGGCCGGCTTGCAATTCACCCCACGCGACCTGTTCCAGCACCAGACCATCCAGACCTTGGCAGCGGTGGTGAAGCACAGCGAAGCCGTGAGCACCATCGAGCAGGGCCAGCGCCAGGGCCAGGCCGGCCTGACGCCGATCCAGCACTGGTTCTTCGACAGCGAAGTGCCGCAGCCGCAGCACTGGAACCAGGCGGTGTTGCTGGAGGCGCGTCAGCCGCTGGATGAGGCTGCGCTGGCGCAGGCCTTGGCCGCACTGCTTCAGCACCACGACAGCTTGCGCCTGCGCTTCAGCGAGGCCCGTGGCCGCTGGCAGGCCGAGTACGCCCAGCCAGCCGCCGAGCAACTGCTGTGGACCGCCACTGTCGCCGACTTTGCCGATTGCCAGGCGCTGTACACCGACTTGCAGCGCAGCCTCGACCTGCAACAGGGCCCGCTGCTGCGTGCCTTGCTGGTGCGTGACGGGCAGGGCAGTCAGCGCCTGTTGCTGGCGATTCATCACCTGGTGGTCGATGGCGTGTCCTGGCGGGTACTGCTGGAAGACCTGCAGGCGTTGTACCGTGGCCAGCCGCTGCCGGCCAAGACCCACGCCATGGGCGACTGGGCCGCGCGCCTGGCCAGCTACGCGGGCAGCGATTCGCTGCGTGACGAACTGGGCTGGTGGCAAAGCCAGCTGGGTGGCGTGCGCCGCGAGTTGCCGTGCGACCACCCGCAAGGCGGCAACCTGCACCGCCACGCCCACACCCTGGCCATCGGCCTGGATGTGGAGCAGACCCGGCAGCTGCTGCAACAGGCCCCGGCGGCCTACCACACCCAGGTCAACGACCTGCTGCTGACGGCGCTGGCGCGAGCCTTGTGCCGCTGGAGCGGCGATGAGGAAGTGCTGGTGCAGCTTGAAGGCCATGGCCGTGACGGGTTGTTCGAAGACATGGACCTGACCCGTAGCGTCGGTTGGTTCACCAACGCGTATCCGCTCAGCCTGCGCCCACAGCCAGGCGAGGACGATGCGGCGCGGGCCGGTTCGATCAAGCGCATCAAGGAACAACTGCGCCAGGTGCCGCACAAAGGCCTGGGCTACGGCGTGCTGCGCTACCTGGCCGACCCGCAAGGGCGCGAGCAGATGGCGGCCTTGCCGCAGGCGCGCATCACCTTCAACTACCTGGGCCAGTTCGACCAGCAGTTCGACAGCGCGGCGCTGTTCCAGCCGCTGGAAGCCCCGGCCGGCTTGGCGCATGACCTCGACGCACCGCTGCCCAACTGGCTGAGCGTCGATGGCCAGGTGTATGGCGGTGCCTTGCAACTGCGCTGGACCTTCAGTGCCGAACGCTACGACGAACGCACCATCGCAACGTTGGCCGAGGCCTACCGCCAGGAGCTGCTGGCGCTGGTCGCTCATTGCCTGGCCGATGGCAACGGCAGCTTCACCCCGTCGGACTTCCCGCTGGCACACCTTAGCCAGGAGCAGATCGACACGCTGCCTGTACCAGCAGCACAGATCGAAGACGTCTACCCGCTGACGCCAATGCAGGAAGGCATGCTGCTGCACACCCTGCTGGAGCCGGGCACGGGCCTGTACTACATGCAGGACCGCTACCGCATCAACAGCGCCCTGGACCCCGAGCGTTTCGCCCAGGCCTGGCAGGCCGTGGTGGCGCGCCACGAAGCGTTGCGCGCATCGTTCAGCTGGAACAGCGGCGAGGCGATGCTGCAGATCATTCACAAACCGGGCAACCTGGCGGTGGATTACCAAGACTGGCGCGGCCTCGCGGACGACGCTCAGGAGCAGCGCCTGCAAGCCCTGCACAAGCAGGAGCGCGAGGCCGGGTTCGCCCTGCTCAGCGAGGCGCCTTTCCACCTGCGCCTGGTGCGCGTGGCCGACGAGCGCTACTGGTTCATGATGAGCAACCACCACATCCTGATCGATGCCTGGTGCCGCTCGCTGTTGATGAACGACTTCTTCGAGGTGTACCAGGCCCTTGGCGAAGGCCGTCAGGCCCAACTGCCGGTGCCGCCACGTTACCGCGACTACATCGGCTGGCTGCAACGCCAGGGCCTGGACGATGCACGCGCCTGGTGGCAGGCGAACCTGGCCGGTTTCGAGCGCGCCACTGCCATCCCGAGTGACCGCCCGCTGCGCCATGACCACGCCGGCAGCGGCATGGTGGTGGGCGATTGCTACACCCGCCTTGACGCCAGTGATGGCGTGCGCCTGCGCGAACTGGCCCAGGCCCACCAGCTTACCGTCAACACCTTCGCCCAGGCGGCCTGGGCCTTGGTGCTGGCGCGTTACAGCGGCGACCGCGATGTGGCCTTTGGCGTGACCGTGGCCGGGCGCCCGGTGAGCATGCCGCAGATGCAGCGCACCGTCGGCCTGTTCATCAACAGCGTTGCCTTGCGCGTGCAGTTGCCGGAAGCCGGTGAGCGCCACAGTGTGCGCCAGTGGCTGCAAGGCCTGCTGCAAAGCAACATGGAGCTGCGCGAGTACGAATACCTGCCGCTGGTGGCGATTCAGGAGTGCAGCGAGCTGCCCAAAGGCCAGCCGCTGTTCGACAGCCTGTTCGTGTTCGAGAACGCCCCGGTGGAAACCGCCGTGCTCGATCATGCCCAGCACCTGAATGCCAGTTCCGATTCGGGCCGTACCCACACCAACTTCCCGCTGACGGCGGTGTGCTACCCGGGCGACGACCTTGGCCTGCACCTGTCGTTCGACCAGCGCTACTTCGACTTCCCGACCGTCGAGCGCCTGCTGGCCGAGTTCAAGCGCCTACTGCTGGCGCTGGTGCAAGGCTTCGAGGGTGAGGTAAGCGAACTGCCGCTGCTGGGGGCAGAAGAACAGCGCTTCCTGCTGGAAGACTGCAACCGCACCGACCGCGACTACCCGCTGGAGCACAGTTACATTGCGCTGTTCGAAGCGCAGGTGGCCGCGCACCCGGAACGTACCGTGGCCCGCTGCCTGGAAGCGTCCTACGACTATGCCGGGCTGAACCTGGCAGCCAACCGCCTGGGCCACGCCCTGATCGCAGCGGGTGTGAGCGTGGACCAACCGGTGGCGCTGCTGGCCGAGCGCGGCTTGCCGCTGCTGGGCATGATCGTTGGCAGCTTCAAGGCCGGTGCGGGCTACCTGCCACTGGACCCGGGCCTGCCGGCGGCGCGCCTGCAAAGCATCATCCAGCTCAGCCGTACCCCGGTGCTGGTGTGCAGCGCGGCCTGTGCCGAGCAAGGTCGGCAACTGCTGGGCGAACTGGAGGCTGCGGTACGGCCACAGTTGCTGGTGTGGGAGGACATCCAGGCCAGCCCGGTTGCCAGCCATAACCCAGGCATTCACAGTGGCCCGGACAACCTGGCCTATGTGATCTACACCTCAGGCTCCACCGGCCTGCCAAAAGGGGTGATGGTGGAGCAGCGCGGCATGCTCAACAACCAGCTGAGCAAGGTGCCGTACCTGGCGCTGAGCGAGCAGGACGTGATCGCCCAGACTGCCTCGCAAAGCTTCGACATTTCGGTGTGGCAGTTCCTCGCCGCACCGTTGTTCGGGGCCAAGGTGGAGATTGTGCCGAACGCCATCGCCCATGACCCGCAGGGCCTGCTGGCACATGTGCAGGCTACCGGCATCACTGTGCTGGAAAGCGTGCCATCACTGATTCAAGGCATGCTGGCCAACGACCACCAGGCCCTCGATGGCCTGCGCTGGATGCTGCCGACCGGCGAAGCCATGCCACCGGAGCTGGCGGCGCAGTGGCTGCAACGCTACCCGCATATCGGCCTGGTCAATGCCTACGGGCCGGCAGAATGCTCCGATGATGTGGCGTTCTTCCGTGTCGATGCTGCGTCGACCCAAGGCAGCTACCTGCCGATCGGCACACCGACCGACAACAACCGACTGTACCTGTTTGGTGAAGACCAGGCGCTGGTGCCGCTGGGTGCGGTGGGCGAGCTTTGCGTGGCGGGTACCGGTGTGGGCCGTGGCTATGTCGGCGACCCGGTACGCACGGCCTTGGCGTTCATTCCTCATCCTTACGGAGCGCCGGGCGAGCGCCTGTACCGCACCGGCGATCTGGCGCGGCAGCGCCCGGACGGAGTGCTGGAGTACGTCGGGCGCATCGACCACCAGGTGAAGATCCGCGGTTACCGCATCGAGCTGGGCGAAATCGAAGCGCGCCTGCACGAACAGGCGGAAATCCGCGACGCTGCGGTGGGCGTGCAGGAAGGCGTCAATGGCAAGCATCTGGTCGGTTACCTGGTGGCCCACCAGGGTATCGCCGCTGACGCCGGGCTGCTGGAGCAGGTGAAGCAACGCCTGCGTGCCGAGTTGCCGGAATACATGGTGCCGCTGCACTGGGGCTGGTTCGACCACCTGCCGCACAACGCCAATGGCAAGCTCGACCGCAAGGCGTTGCCGGCCATCGACATCGGCGGCCAGCACAGCCAGGCCTATCAGGCGCCGCGCAACGAGCTGGAGGAAGTGTTGGCCGGTATCTGGGCCGATGTGCTCAAGACCGAGCGGGTGGGGGTGCGCGACAACTTCTTCGAGTTGGGCGGGCATTCGTTGCTGGCCACGCAGATCGCTTCGCGGGTGCAGAAACAGCTGCAACTGAACGTGCCACTGCGGGCGATGTTCGAGTGCAGCACGGTAGAGGAGCTGGCCGAGTATGTGCAGGGGTTGCAGGGCAGTGCGCTGGATGACGACAAGGTCGACCGGCTCAGTGACCTGATGGCCGAGCTGGAAGGGTTGTAAACCTGCACTGGCCTCTTCGCGGGTAAACCCGCGAAGAGGCCGGCACAGGCAACCCGTATTTCAGCGCTTGCCGAGAATTTTGCCCAGCATCTCCGGCCGAGGTGCCCCTTGCTGGCTCTGCAAGTTGCCCTGTTCATCCTGATAGAAAATCGCCGGGGTTGCTTGCAACCCCATCTCTTCCATCAACGCCATGTTCGCCGCCAGCTTCTGCTGCACGGCCTCCGGCACCTGCTCCAGTGCCTTCAGCTTGCTGGCCTTGCCGGCTTTTTCATGCGCTTGCAATGCCTTGGCCGGGTCTTTCGCCGCCAGCAGGGCTGCCGATTTGCCCGGGCTGTCCTCGCGGATGATGCCGACCATGATATGGCGCAACTGCACCTTGCCCGATTCCACCCATGGCCGTGCCTGTTCCCAGAACATATTGCAGTACGGGCAGTTCGGGTCGCTGAACAGGTACACCTTGCGTGGCGCATCGGCCTTGCCGTCGGCAATCCACGCGGTTTTCTCCATCTTCGCCCAGATTTCCTTGCTCATCGGCGCATACACCAGCTTTTCCAGCGGTTCGGCGCTCAGGTCCTTGCCTTGTTCGTCGAACAGGCTGCCGACCAGCACATGCTTGCCGTCGGGGGTGAGGTACAGGGCCAGGGCGTTGTTCTGGTACTCGGCGGCGTAACCGCGCAGGCCGTTGGGCGCGTCGAAGCTGCCTTTGATCACGGCGCCCTTGGCTTGCAGTTGCTGAACGGCCTTGGGCAGCTCTTCGGCCTGCAAGGCGGGGTCGGCCAGCAGGGCCAGGGACAGGGGCAGCAGTGCAGTCAGTCGCATGTCAGTTTCCTTGTGCGGCAGGGGCGGGCGCGGTGGCCCGGTCGAAAGGCTCCAGGGCGTGGCGCAGGCTGGCCCGGGAAAGCTCGCCCAGGTGGCTGCCGACCAGCCGCCCGTCGGCGTCGTAGAACAGGGTGGTGGGCAGGGCCATGGAGCCGACGCGCTGGGCCAGCAGGCCGGTGCCGTCGAACAGCACATGGGTCAGGCTCAGGCCGGTGGTGGCAAGGAAGGTGCTGACGTTTTCCGGGGTTTCGCCCTGGTTGACGAACAGGAAGGTCACGTGCGGATAGTCGCTTTGCGCCTGTTGCAGCACCGGCATTTCCCGGCGGCAGGGCGGGCACCAGGTGGCCCAGATGTTGATCACCAGCGGCTTGCCACGGTAGCTGTGCAAGGCGACGGATTGGCCGCCAGCGTTGCGCAGGCTCAGTTCCGGCAGCTCGGTGCCTTTGCTGTACAGGTGCCCGCCCAGGCTGGCCAGGCCCCAGAACAACGCACCACTGAACAGCGCCCAACCCAGCGGGCGACGCAGGCCCGGTTGGCGCCAGCCCTGCCACAGGGCTGCGAGGACGATACCGGCCAGGCCCGACCAGAACAGGAAGCCGCCGTCACGGATGTCGATGATTTGCAGTGGGTCGCCCTGGTACATCGGCCAGTAGGCCAGCACGAAGCCGGCACGGGCACACAGCAGGCCGATCAGGAACAGGTTGAACAGTGCCGACTCCGGGCTTTCGCCACCACGTCGGGCGACGAACCAGCCGACCACGCTGGCGATCCCCAGGGCGGCGAGCATCAGCAGGTGGTTGAGGGCCATGGTCAGTGGCCCGAGGGTTACGGTCAGCATCAGCCTTGGCTCCTGGTTTGGGCCCAGTGCTGCTGGAACGTGGCGGCGTCCACTTCACCTGTGATGCGCCGCGCGCGGCGTTCGTCGCCTTCCGGGCCGATCCAGATGATGCTGGGCGGGCCGGGTACCTGGTAGCGCTGCAGCAGGGCTTTGCTGGCCGGGGTGTCGGCGGTCACGTCCAGGCGCAGCAAGTGCACGCCGGCCAGGCCGGCCTGCACGTCGTTGCGGGCGAACACCTGCTTTTCCATCACCTTGCACGACACGCACCAGTCGGCGTAGTAGTCGAGCATCACCCACTGGCCGCGGGCCTTTGCCGCATCCAGTTCACGTTGCAGGTTTTCAGGGCCGCTCACCGTCACGAAACGGTCTTCGGCATGCTGGGCGGCGGCCGGTGTGGCGCCCCCTGCGAACGGGCGCAGGGGTTGCCAGAGGTCGTCGCCGCCGGCTGCTGCGCCTACCAGCAACAGGCCGCCCCACAGGGCGCCCAGCAGTGGCACGGCGCGCAATGCTGGCTGGCGCTGCAAGGCCGGCCAGCTGGCCCAGGCCAGGGCGATCAGCCAGGCGCCACTCAGCGCCAGCAGCAGGGTGGCGGGCAGCAGGCTGCGCAGGGTGTACAGCGCCATGGCCAGGAACACGAAGCCGAACACGCCCTTGACCCGCTCCATCCAGGCGCCCGGACGCGGCAGGTAGCGGTTGCCCAGGGTCACCAGCAACAGCAGCGGTACGCCCATGCCCAGGCCAAGGCTGAACAGCACCAGCGCGCCTTGCAACACGTCGCCGCTCTGGGCGATGTACAGCAGCGCACCGGCCAGTGGCGCGGTCATGCACGGGCCAAGCAGCAGGCCGGACAACGCCCCCAGCAGTGCGGCGCCATACAGGTTGCCGCCACGGGTGCCTTGCCCGGCGCGGTCCAGGCGGTCGCGCAGGGCGGCGGGCAGTTGCAGTTCGAAGGCGCCGAACATCGGCAGGGCCAGCAGCACGAACAGCCCCGCCAGGCTGCCCAGCAGCCAGGGTTGCTGCAGCCAGGCTTGCAGGCTGGCACCCAGCAGCGCGGCGACCACGCCCAGGGCGGCGTACACCAGCGCCATGCTTAGCACATACACCCCGGCCAGCAGCCAGCCGCGCCGGGCGCTGGCGCCGTTGCCCAGCACCAGCCCGGCCAGAATCGGCAGCATTGGCAGCGAGCAGGGGGTAAAGGCCAGCAGCAGGCCAAGGCCGAAGAACGCCAGCAGGCTCCAGGCCAGGTGGCCCTGTTGCAGGCCGCTGGCCAGTGCCTGGTCGCCGGCTTGCTCGGCGACAGGCGCCACACTGCCACCCAGGTCGATTTGCGTGGTTTGCGGCGGGTAGCACAGGCCGGCGTCGGCACAGCCCTGCCAGCCCAGGCGTAGTTGTCCCTGGGCATTGGCGGGCAGCAGCAGCTCAAGCTGGTCGCGGTACACCGCGCTGTCACCAAAGAACTCGTCATGGTGGTTGAGCGCCGGCGGCAGCTGCGGGTGCTGGTCGGCGGGCAGACCGTCGAACTTCAGGCGCTTCTGGTACAGGTAGTAGCCCTGCTTGATCTGGAAGTACAGGCGCATCTGGCCGTCGGCCTGGCGGTCGTGGGTGAGCACGAAGGCTTGGTTGACCGGTAGAAAGTCAGGTTTGACGTCGAACGGGTTGGCCTGCAAGGGGCCGGCCAGCAACAGTGTCAGGAAGAGCAGGAAAACGCGCATGTCTTCGCCTTGGCAGATCCAGGAATGGGGCCATGCTGGCTGGAGTCGATTAACTCAAGGTTAACCCCTTTTCAACGGATACGAATTGTGGCCCCCTGTATGTCGGTCTTGAATCTCTGCGATTCGTCGAACTGAAGGCGGAGCAAACGTGCAGCATTGTGAACGACAGGTGGTATGCCGGGCGCTGCAGTGGTTTGGCAAGCGCCAGAAGGTGGCGCTGTGAGTGTGATCGCGCTGGTGTTGGCGGCTGGCAGCAGCACGCGCTTCGGTTCCGACAAGCGCCGGGCGACCCTGGCCGATGGCCGCAGCCTGCTGGCGCACAGTGTGGAGCGGGCCAGGGCGGTGTTCGACGAGGTGCGTGTGGTCTTGCGTGAGGGGGAGCGCGGGGAGGATTTCGGGTTGCCTGCCGGTTGCCGGGTAATCGGCAGCCCAGATGCCGCGTCCGGTATGGGGCATAGCCTGGCTGTCGGGGCACGGTCGCTTCACGACAGCCAGGCACAGGCGGTAGCGATTTTGCTGGGTGACATGCCATGGATCGAGCCGACAACCCTGGGCCGGCTGGTCGAGGCCGCCCATGCGTCCCGTATCGTGCTGCCACGCCATGCAGGGCAGCAGGGGCACCCGGTGATCTTCGGGCGGGATTTCTGGCCGGCGCTGGGGCAACTGCATGGCGATGAAGGGGCACGCTCGGTGGTGCATGCTCACCGAGGTAGCTGTGTGGTGGTCGAGCTGGAAGATGCGGGGGTATTGCTGGATGTCGACACGCCGCTGGGCCTCGCTTAGTTCATAATCCCACCTTAATCTGCCCAAGGTGCAATGCCAGCCATACCACTCCGGGAGCCCCACCATGCACGTTCTGCTCTGCGAGGACGACGACCTGATCGCCGCCGGCATCTGCGCCGGCCTTACTGCCCAGGGCCTGACCGTTGACCGGGTGGGTAACGCCGCCGATGCGCGGGCGATGCTGCAGGCCGCGCAGTTCGATGTGATGATTCTCGACCTCGGCCTGCCTGACGAAGACGGCTTGAAACTGCTGCGCCGCCTGCGCCAGCAGGGCGAAACACTGCCGGTACTGGTGCTGACTGCCCGTGATGCCGTCACCGACCGCGTCGATGGCCTGCAGGCCGGTGCCGACGACTACCTGCTCAAACCCTTCGACCTGCGCGAGCTGGCCGCTCGTCTGCACACCCTGCTGCGGCGGGTGGCGGGGCGGGCGGTGAATGTGATCGAACACGGGCCTTTGCGTTACGACCCCAGCAGCTGCGAGGCGACCCTGGCCGGGCGGCCGGTCGACTTGTCCCGCCGGGAGCAGGCCCTGCTCCAGGCATTGCTGCAGAACCCCGGGCGGGTGTTGTCCAGCGAACAACTGAAAGACTGCGTGTATGGCTTTAGCGACGAAGTCGAGAGCAATGCCCTGAACGTGCATATCCACCACCTGCGGCGCAAGCTGGGCAACGGCATCGTCGAGACCGTACGTGGCCTGGGCTACCGCCTGGGCCCGGCGCAGGCGCCGGAAGAGGCCGCATCATGAGCCTGCGGGTACGCCTTAGCCTGATCCTGGGCAGTGCCTTCGTGATCATCTGGGTGCTGGCCGCTGCGTGGATGCTGCGCGACCTGCGCCAGCAAATGATGTTTTCCCTCGACCAGCGCCTGGTGGCGTCGGCGCGTATGGTCGCCG
Organism: Pseudomonas monteilii NBRC 103158 = DSM 14164; assembly: GCF_000730605.1. Taxonomy (GTDB): domain Bacteria; phylum Pseudomonadota; class Gammaproteobacteria; order Pseudomonadales; family Pseudomonadaceae; genus Aquipseudomonas; species Aquipseudomonas monteilii. The sequence goes on from NZ_BBIS01000033.1 coordinate 101,544, forward strand.
GGCTGATCGACCAGCTGCCGCAGCCGCTCACCGCCAAGGGCGGGGAGGCGCACATTTCTGCCGACCAGTTCAGCGTGCCGGACGGCATGGCCTGCCAGGTCAGCTCGCTGCGTGGCGAGATCCTTGCCAGCAACCACAAGCACGATGGCGCCATGGACGACGAGCGCAGTGGTTTCCGTGACCAGACGATCGACGGTGCATTGTGGCGTACCTTTACCTACAACCATGGTGATGTGCGCATCACCACGGCTGACCGGCACATGGAGCGTGAAGCGCTGAACCAGTCGATTCTGCTGGCGGCTTCGGCACCGGTGCTGATGGCCCTGCTTGGCAGCCTGGGGTTGTTGTGGATTGGCCTGGGCAAAGGCCTGGAGCCGCTCAACCGCATGCGCGATGCGCTACGGCGAAGGCGTGCTGATAGCGTCGAGCCACTGCAGGTGGCAGGCATGCCCAGCGAACTGCAGCCGTTGCTGGAAACCCAGAACCAGCTGTTCCTGCGCATTGCCCAGACCATCGAGCGCGAGCGGCGCCTGACCGACGATGCCGCCCATGAGCTGCGCAGCCCGCTGACCGCGATCAAGACCCACCTGCAAGTGGCGCGCATGACCGACGGTGCCGTGCGCGAGCAGGCGCTGGAACATGCCGAACAAGGGGCCGACCGCATGCATCGCACGCTGGAGCAGTTGCTGATGCTGGCGCGGGTAGAAGGCAGCCTGTCGTTCGAAGATGGCGTGCAGTGCAGCGCCGAACAGGTGGCCCGGCAGGCGGTGCAGGACGCAGGTGGCGGCGATAACCGGCGCATCGTGCTGCGTTTGCCTGAAGAAGCGACGCAGATCTACCTGGGCATGCCGGCCCCCTTGGCGGTGGCCGCACTGCGCAACCTTCTGGACAACGCCTTGCGCCATGGTGGCGACGAGGCAGTAGAGCTGGAGGTGCAGATGGCCGACGGGCAGGTGGGGTTCATGGTGCGCGACCATGGGCCGGGGATTGCCGACGCCGACCTTGAGCACCTGACCGAGCGCTTTTGGCGTAACGGACAGAGTAGTGGGTGCGGGTTGGGCTTGGCGATCGTGCAGGCGATCGTGCAGCGGTGTGCGGGTAGCCTGAGGTTCGACAGCCGTAGCGATGGTTTGCGGGTCTTGCTGCAGGTGCCGGCGCGCTCGGCCAGTTGACTTCGCTGCCGGTGTTTGCCCTTTCGCGGCTTTACGCGCGAAAGGGCCAACACCGGTTAAGTAAAATCCAGTAACAACCGCTAAATCCTCCTAGCACTCAAGCGTTTTCCAAGCGATAACCGCTCATTCGCTTGCTTGCGAGGATTCACCCATGTCCACCGCTTCCAGCCTTGCCCAGCTCCCTGTGGCCAACGCGCCGCAGCCTTTGTACGCATTCACTGATTCGCCTTTGCTGCAACGCCAGCAGCAACAAGAGTCCAACGCCCGCAGCTACCCACGGCGCATTCCGCTGGCACTCAAGCGCGCCCGTGGCATCCATGTGGAAGATGTCGAAGGCCGCCAGTTCATCGATTGCCTGGCCGGCGCAGGCACGTTGGCGTTGGGCCATAACCACCCGGTGGTGGTCGAGGCGATCCAGCGGGTACTGGCCGATGAGTTGCCCCTGCACACCCTGGACCTGACCACGCCGGTCAAGGACCGCTTCGTCCAGGACCTGTTCGGCATCCTGCCCGAGGCGCTACGCCGCGAGGCCAAGGTGCAGTTCTGTGGCCCGACCGGCACCGATGCGGTAGAAGCAGCGCTGAAACTGGTCCGCACGGCCACCGGTCGTAGCACCGTGCTGGCGTTCCAGGGCGCTTACCACGGCATGAGCCTGGGGGCGTTGAGCCTGATGGGCAGCCATGGGCCGAAGCAGCCTCTGGGGGCCTTGCTCGGCAATGGCGCGCAGTTCATGCCGTACCCTTACGACTACCGCTGCCCGTTCGGCCTGGGTGGCGAAGCCGGGGTCAAGGCCAACCTGCATTACCTGCAAAACCTGCTGCTCGACCCGGAAAGCGGTGTGCCGCTGCCGGCTGCAGTCATCGTCGAGGTGGTGCAGGGCGAGGGCGGGGTGATTCCGGCCGATATCGAATGGCTCAAGGGCGTGCGCCGCATCACCGAGCAGGCTGGCGTGGCGCTGATCGTCGACGAGATCCAGAGCGGTTTTGCCCGCACCGGGCGCATGTTCGCCTTCGAGCATGCCGGCATCGTGCCGGACGTGGTCACCTTGTCCAAAGCCATTGGCGGCAGCCTGCCGCTGGCGGTGGTGGTGTACCGCGACTGGCTGGACACCTGGAAGCCGGGCGCGCATGCCGGCACCTTCCGGGGCAACCAGATGGCCATGGCGGCGGGTTCGGCGGTAATCAACTACCTGGTGGAACACCACCTGGCCGAGCACGCCGAGGCCATGGGGCTGCGCTTGCGCAGGCACCTGCAGCAGTTGCAGCGTGATTACCCGCAGTTGGGCGACATTCGCGGGCGTGGGTTGATGCTCGGCGTGGAGTTGGTGGACCCGCAGGGCAAGGATGCGCTTGGCCAGCCGCTGGCCAACCGCGATCTGGCGGCCAAGGTGCAGCGAGAGTGCCTGAAGCGCGGGCTGATTCTGGAGCTGGGTGGGCGGCATGGCGCCGTGGTGCGTTTCCTGCCACCGTTGATCATCAGCGGCGAGCAGATCGATGAAGTGGCGCAGCGTTTTGCCGAGGCGTTCATCGCGGCAGTCTGACCGATAGCCGGGGGCGCACGACGCCCTCGGCTGTCTCACGTCAATCAAAGGTTCGACCGGCACGCCAATACCCCATCAACGTCAGGCATTCTCGCTGCAATCCACGTTCCTTGATCAGGTACCGGCGTATCTCCATCACCGTCGCCGATTCCCCCGCCACCCAGGCGTGAAACTCACTGCTGTCGCTACTGGCCTGTTCCCACAGGATGCGTGTATCAATATCCACGTCTTCCAGCTTCGCCCGTGGTGCGGCGTGCCCAAGCGGCAGGCTGGCCAGCTCGCGCACGGCGTGCTGCATGGCTTGGCCATGTGCGCAGCTCAGCCGTTCGCGCGGCAGCCAGTGCAGTGCAGTGGCATCGCCATGGCGCAGGTTCAGGCAATCCGCCTCCAGCGGCACCTCGATGAACGCGTGCACCGCCAGCTCGGGCTGGGTGTCGGCCAGTTGCTCCAGGATGCCGGCAATCGCCGGCAGTGCGGTTTCGTCACCTACCAGCAGCACATTGCGCACGCCTTGGGGTGGCTTCCATTCATAACCGCCGGGGTCGCCTTCATAGGCCAGGTTGGGCGCGACTATCTGCAAACGGTCACCCACCTGCGCGTGGGTGGCCCAGGCCGAGGCGGGGCCGTTGACACCATGCAGCACGAAGTCGATATCCACCTCCAGCGCCTCACGGCGCAAGGCACGGATGGTGTAGGTGCGCATCGGCGGGCGCTGGGCCGGTGACAGGGCGCTGTGTGCGGCCTTCCAGTGCAGGTCGTTGTTCAGGTTGGGCGGTGAGCCGTCGGGGGAGGGAAACAGCAGCTTGACCCGTTGGTCTGGGGCCAGGGTGGTCATTTCAACAACTTCTGGTCCGGTGAATACCAGCCGGGTGAGCGAAGGGCTGAGCGCGATCCGCCGCTTCAGCTGGATATTGAAGATTCGATAGCTGGGGCGTTTGCCGGGGAGCGCTTGAGTGACCCGCTTGCGCAGGTTGTTGGCCAGGGTGGAGAGCATCGCGAGGGCCGCCTTCTGGAGGATGGGTATGACGTTCAGACGAGTCGCCCACCCGGTGATTTAATCGCGCAGCCTGGGCTGCCGGCAGTGGCCGGGGCTTTGGCTAAATCAGCTCGCGGCTGTTTCGTCTTTGAGGGATGACTGGGCCCTGTGGTCCCGCTTCCTATCGCTAAGGACGCATTGCATGAATGCCGAAAACTCGTTGAAACTCGCTCGCCGCTTTATCGAACTGCCGCCGGAAAAACGCCGTTTGTTCCTGGCCGGGCTAAAGGCAGAGGGCGTCGATTTTTCCTTGTTTCCGATCCCTGCCGATGTTGCCTGCGACGACCGCGATGGGTTGTCCTACGCCCAGCGGCGTATGTCGTTTCTCTGGCAGCTGGACCCTCAGAGCGCTGCCTACAACCTGCCCATGGCTGTGCGCCTAAAGGGCAAGCTCGACCGCCAGGCCCTGCAGCAAGCGTTCGATCGCCTGGTTGCGCGCCACGAGAGCCTGCGTACGCGCCTGCGTACCCAGGGTGAGCATCTGTACCAGGAGGTCCTCGCTGCCGAGTCCGTTGCCATCGTCGAGCACGACCTCACCGCCCTGGCAGCGGCGCAACGCGAAGCCCGTGTCGCGTCACTGGCCGAAGCCCAAGCGCAGGCACCTTTCAACCTGCTGCAAGGGCCACTGTTGCGCGTGAACCTGCTGCAACTGGCCACCGACGAGCACGTGCTGCTGCTCACCCTGCACCACATCGTGGCCGATGGCTGGTCGCTGAACGTGCTGATCGACGAGTTCGTGCGTTTGTACGATGCCGCCTGTCAGGGTAGCGAAGCGACCCTGCCGGCGCTGCCCATCCAGTACCGCGACTATGCGCTGTGGCAACGCAGCTGGCTGCAAGCCGGTGAGCAGGAGCGACAGCTGGGCTACTGGCGCGAGAAGCTGGGCGATGATCATGCCGTGCTTGAGCTGCCGCTCGACCATTCCCGTGTCGGCGCACCGAGCCATCGTGGCGCGCGGCGCGAGTTGCAGGTCGACCCAGCGCTTGCCGAGCGTCTCAGGGCGTTGGCCAGTGCCCAGGGGGTTACCCTGTTCATGGTGCTGCTGGCATCGTTCAAGCTGCTGCTGCAACGCTACAGTGGCCAGCGCGCCATCCGCGTCGGCGTTCCGGTCGCCAACCGCCACCGTACCGAAGTAGAAGGCTTGATCGGTTGCTTCATCAACACCCAGGTGCTGCATACCGATATCGACCCGCTCATGGATGTGAGCCAGCTACTTGGCCGGGTCAAAGACACCGCCCTGGGCGCCCAGGCGCACCAGGACCTGCCGTTCGAGCGCCTGGTCGAGGCGCTCGAACTGGAGCGCAGCAGCGCGCAAAGCCCGTTGTTCCAGGTGCTGTTCAACCACCAGGCGGCCATCGCCGACGCCGGTCAGGTTCGCCTTGGCAGTGGGCTGACGCTGGAAAAAGTCGCCCTGGACAAGCACAGCGCGCGCTTCGACCTTTCCCTGGACACCTATGAAAGTGCCGGGCGTCTGCACGCGGTGTTCACCTATGCGCTGGATGTCTTCGAAGAAGCCACGATCATCGGTTTCGGCGAGGATTGGCTGCGACTGCTCGATGGGCTGACCCAATCGCCCGCCACTGCGGTCGGCGAACTGCCCTTGGCAACCCAGGCGGTACAGCCACTGGAGCCGCAAGCTGCCGGGGCGCAAACGCCCGGCCTGTGCGTCCATCACCTGATCGAAACGGCCGCCAACCTCAACCTGCAAGGCCTTGCAGCGAGCGGCGAGGCCGGTCGAATCAGCTATGCCACCTTGCAGGCACGCTCGGATGCCCTGGCCCACGCACTGCTGGCGCGTGGCGTAAAGCTGGATCAGCGGGTCGGCGTGGTGGCCGACCGGTCCTGCGAGATGCTCATCGGCATCCTGGCCGTGCTCAAGGCCGGTGCCGCCTACCTGCCGCTGGACCCTGACCAGCCTCAGTCGCGCATCGACTTCATGCTTGCCGACAGCAAGGCCAAGTGGGTAGTGGGCCGAGCAGGGCAGATCAGCCTGCCTGAAGGCGTCGCAGCGATTGACGTGGAGGGCGACTACCCGTCTGCGTCGGCGCCCAAGGTGGCGGTCCATGCCGACAACCTTGCCTATGTCATCTACACCTCCGGCACCACCGGCAAGCCCAAGGGCGTCGCGGTCAGCCATGGCGCCTTGGTCAACTACGTGCGCGGCGTCAGCCAACGCCTGCCCATGGACCAGATCGGCAACCTGGCAATGGTCACCACGCCGGCGGCCGACCTTGGCCACACCATGCTGTTCGGTGCATTGTGCTACGGCAAGACCCTGCACATGCTGCCCAAGGAGACCGTGCTCGATGCCCAGGTCTTCGCCGCCTACCTGCAGGCGCATGCCATCGATGCACTGAAGATCGTCCCCTCGCACTTGCAGGCCATGCTCGCCGCAGGCGCCGAAGCCTTGCCACGGCGCTGCCTGGTGGTGGGGGGCGAAGCGTGCACTGCGGCGCTTCTGGGCCGCATCAAGGCCTTGGCGCCCGACCTCGACGTGATCAACCACTATGGTCCCACCGAGACAACGGTCGGCGTCCTTACCCATGCCCTGCAGGATCGCCCGGTGCTCGGCCAGCCGCTGGACAACCTGCGCGCCCATGCGCTGGACAGCTGCCTTCAACCCGTGCCCGGCAAGGCCAGGGGAGAGCTCTATATCGCCGGTGCAGGGCTTGCGCGTGGCTACTTGGGCCAGGCGGCGCTGACTGCCGAGCGCTTCGTGCCCGACCCCTGCGGCACCGAGGGTGCGAGGATGTACCGTACCGGCGACTGGGTACGCCTGAACGCTGACGGCGAATGCATTTTTGCCGGGCGCATCGATGGCCAGGTGAAGATTCGCGGCTACCGCGTCGAACTGGCCGAGATCGATGCCTGTCTGCGGCAGTTGCCGGGGATCGAAAGCGCCGTTGTGCGCGTGGTTGGCGAAGACGCCGATCGGCAGCTGGCCGCCTACCTGGTCCCGCAGCACTGGGCTGCGCAGGACGAAGCCCGTCAAGCTGTCGTCGACGGTATCCGGGCCGCGTTGAAGCTCGCCCTGCCCGAGCATCTGGTGCCGCATTACCTGATGCTGCTGGAGCATCTGCCGGTAACCCTCAATGGCAAGGTCGACGTCAAGGCATTGCCCGAGCCGGTCGCCGTCACAGCCCTTTACCGGGCTCCCGAGACCGCACTGCAGATGCAGGTCGCGGCCATTTGGGCCGACGTGTTGCAACAGGCCCAGGTCGGCCTCGACGACAATTTCTTCGCCTTGGGTGGCCATTCGCTGCTGGCCACTCAGGTGGTCTCGCGGATCAGGCAGCAACTGCGCCTGGACGTGGCCTTGCGGGTGCTGTTCGACACTGCCGACCTGTCCGGTTTCGTCGAGGCGCTGCAGGGGCTGGAGCAGGTCGCCGGAGGCGAGATCCAGGTGCTGGACCGGACGTTGCCGCTGCAGGTTTCGCACGCCCAGTATCGCCAGTGGATGTTCTGGAAGCTGCACCCGCAAAGCACTGCCTACAACACCCCCCTGGCCATCCGCTTGCAAGGCCAGGTGGACCGGGACGCGTTGCAGGCCGCGTTCGATGCGCTGGTGATGCGCCATGAATCCCTGCGCACGATCTTCGAAGAGCATGACGGCATCCCCCGGCAGCGCATACTGCCCGCAGCGTCGCCGTGCATCGAGTACCATGACCTCAGCACTGCCGACAGCCGGGCGCTGCAGCAGCGCCTACACGACGAGGCGCTTACGCCCTTCGATCTCGAACAGGGGCCGCTGATTCGGGTCAAGCTGTTCCAGGGTGGCCCGCAGGAGCAGGTGCTGACCGTGCTGTTGCACCACATCGTCTCGGACGGCTGGTCCATGAGCGTCATGGTCCGCGAGCTGGCTGCCGTCTACAACGCCCACACTACCGGCCAGTCGCTCGAACGCCAGGCGTTGGCGGTGCAGTACGCCGATTACGCCGCCTGGCAGCGCGAACGCCTGGCCTCGGGCGAGCTGCAGGCCCAGTTGGCATTCTGGAAAACCACGCTGGAAGACGATTTCGCAGTCCTCGAACTGCCTGCCGACCGTATTCGCCCTCAGGTCCAGAGCTACCGCGGCGGGCGCGTGGATGTGCGCCTGCCTGCCGCGCTCACCGCCGATCTGCAGCGCCTGGCGGTTGCCGCCAATGCCACGCTGTTCCATGTGTTCCTGGCCTCGTTCGCACTGCTGCTGTCGCGCTACAGCGGGCGCGAAACGCTCAACATCGGCATGCCGGTGACCAACCGCAATCGCCTTGAGCTGGAGGGACTGATCGGTTTCTTCGTCAACACACTGGTCGCTCGCGTGGCGGTCGATCCGTTGCAGTCCTTCAGGCACTTGTTGCTGGCGGTCAAGGAGACCACCCTGCAGGCTCAGGCGAACAAGGACATCCCCTTCGATGTGCTGGTGGAAGCGCTCAAACCCGAGCGGGGGTTGGGCCACAACCCGCTGTTCCAGGTCATGTACAACCACCTGAGCGACCTTGGCGAGCGGGTCTTTGGCGACAGCGTGCAAGGGCTGCGTGTCGAGGAGGTCGACCTGGTCGAGCACACCACGCAGTTCGACCTGTCGCTGGACACCCTCGAACGCAGCGAGGGTGTGATCGCCTCCTTCGGCTATGCATCGGACCTGTTCGACGTCGAGCGTATCGAACGCCTGGCATCGGTCTGGGTCAACCTGCTGGGCGCCCTGGCCAGTAACGCGGCATTGCCGGTGGCCGAGCTGCCTCTGCTTTCGGCTGCCCAGCACAAGCTGGCACTTGAAGCCGTCGACCCGGCCCCCTTGCGTTTCGCCGAAGGCCTCGGCGTGCATCAGCTGTTCGAGGCGCAGGTGCTGCGCGCACCGGAGGCTACGGCGCTGGTCCTCGATGATCAGGCGTTGACGTATCAGGTACTCAACCGCCGCGCCAACCAGCTGGCCCACAAGCTGCGCGAGCTTGGCGTGGGGCCTGAGGTGCGTGTTGGCATCGCCGTGGAACGCAGCCTGGACATGGTGGTAGGCCTGCTTGGCATTCTCAAGGCCGGTGGTGCCTATGTGCCGCTCGACCCGCAATACCCGCAGGAGCGCCTGCGTTTCATGGTGCAGGACAGCGGTGTTCACCTGCTCCTGACCCAGCCCCACCTGACACCGATGCTGCCGGTTTCCACAGCGGTGACCTGCCTTGAAATGCTGGCGGATGAGCACTGGCTGGGCAACTACAGTACGGCCAACCCGGTGAGCCTGACCGTCCCCGACAACCTGGCTTATGTGATCTACACCTCCGGGTCCACCGGCAAGCCCAAAGGTGTGGCCGTCGCTCATCGGGCGCTGTCGGTGTTCTGCAGCGTGGCGGCTGACTATTCGCGGCTCGATGCCAGTGATCGGGTGCTGCAGTTCGCCACGGTCAACTTCGACGGCTTTGTCGAGCAGCTCTACCCGGCCTTGTGTTGCGGTGCCCGGGTCGTCATGCGCGGCTCGCAGCTGTGGGACATCGAAACCCTCAAGCAGGCCATCGTCACCCACGGCATCACCGTGGCGGACCTGACCACCGCCTACTGGCGCATGCTGGCGGCGGAAAAGCTGCCCGCCGGTGCCTGCGCGTCGCTGCGTCAGGTGCACGTGGGCGGTGAAGCCATGCCGATGGAAAGCCTTGGCGACTGGTACGCCAGCGGATTGCAGCAGGCACGTCTGCTCAATACCTATGGGCCTACCGAAGCGACCGTGGTAACCACCGTGCAGGACTGTGCAGGCTTGCAGCCGGGTGCCGGTGGCAAGGCCATCGTGCCGATCGGGCGGGCGGTGGGCGGCAGGGTGACCTATGTCTGTGACGATGGCCTTGTCCTGGCCCCGGCCGGTTGGGTGAACGAACTGCTGATCGGTGGTCGCGGCTGTCTCGCCCGTGGCTATTTCAACCGCCCTGCGCTGACCGCCGAGCGCTTCATTCCCGACCCGTTCGACCCGGTCGGCGGCGGCCGTCTGTACCGTACCGGCGATCTGGCAAGCGCCCGTGTCGAGGGTGTTCTCGACTATGTCGGTCGCATCGACCATCAAGTCAAGATTCGCGGCCTGCGCATCGAACTGGGCGAGATCGAAGCGCGACTGCAAGAGCATGCCAGGGTGCGTGAAGCACAGGTCATCGACATCGACGGGCCCACCGGCAAGCAACTGGTCGCCTATCTGGTGATCGAGGGCGGTGTTGAACCGCAGGATGCGCTGCGTGAAAACCTGGCAAGCCACCTCAAGGCTGCATTGCCGGACTACATGGTTCCGGCGCACCTGATGTTCCTCGGCCAATTGCCGCTGACGCCGAACGGCAAGCTGGACCGCAAGGCGCTGCCAAGGCCCGACCTGAGCCTCGAACAGCCAGCCTATGTGCCCGCTCGCAGCGAACGTGAAAAACAGATTGCAGCCATCTGGGCCCAGGTACTCAAGGTTGAACGCATCGGCCTGACCGACCATTTCTTCGAACTGGGCGGGCATTCGTTGCTGGCTACCCAGGTCACCTCGCGCATTCGCCAGGCCCTGGGCCTGGAAATACCCCTGCGCACGCTTTTCGAAGCCCCGGTGCTGGCTGATTTCGTCGCCTTGACAGGGCAGGGCACGCACGCGGCTGCCCTGGCGTTGCAGCCGGTCGACCGCACCCAGCCGTTGGCCTTGTCTTATGCCCAGCAGCGGCAGTGGTTCTTCTGGCAGATGGCCCCTGAAAGTACCGCCTACAACATGGCCACGGTCTTGCGACTGCGCGGCGAGCTGGATGTCGAGGCACTGCGCCTGAGTTTCGAAGCGCTGATCGCGCGGCACGAGACCCTGCGTACCACCTTCCGCCAGGCCGGTGACCAAGCCCTGCAGGTGATCCACCCGGCGCAGCCGTTCAGCTTGGCCTGCGAAGGGGTCGAACCGTGCGAGGGAGACGAACAGGCCGCGCTGCTCAAGCGCCTGGTCGAGGCAGAGACGCAACGTCCCTTCGATTTGGAGCACGGGCCGTTGCTGCGCGTGAAACTGTTGCGGGTGACCGAGGATGACCATGTCCTGGTACTGACCTTGCACCATATCGTCTCCGATGGCTGGTCGATGCCGGTGATGGTCGATGAGCTGGTGCAGCTGTACCAAGGGCGGCGCAACGGGCAGGCGGCGCAGTTGCCTGCGCTGCCTGTCCAGTACGCCGACTACGCCGTATGGCAGCGGCAGTGGATGGAGGCTGGTGAGCGTGAGCGCCAGCTGGCCTACTGGAAGGCCCAGCTGGGGGACCGGCAGCCGGTACTCGAACTGCCCGGCGATCGCCCGCGCCCGGCTAACCAGGACTTCGCCGGCGCCAGTTTCGCCATCGACCTGGACCGCGACCTCGTGCACGCGCTCAAGGCATTGGCCCAGCAGCAGGGCGTCAACCTGTTCATGCTGCTGTTGGCCAGCTTCCAGACCCTGTTGCACCGCTATTCGGGGCAGGACGACATTCGCGTCGGCGTGCCGATCGCTAACCGTAACCGCCTGGAAACCGAACGCCTGATCGGCTTCTTCGTCAATACCCAGGTGCTCAAGGCCGAGTTCGACCTGCACACCACCTTCAGCCAGCTGCTTGAGCAAACGCGTCAGACGGCCCTGGCGGCCCAGGCTCATCAGGATCTGCCGTTCGAGCAGTTGGTCGAGGCGCTGCACCCTGAGCGCAGTCTGAGCCACAGCCCGCTGTTCCAGGCGCTCTACAATCACCAGACCGAACAGCGGGGGCAGGTGCGCAGCCTGCCCGGGCTGGAAGTTCAAGGCATGGCCTGGGAGCGCTATACCGCACAGTTCGACCTCACCCTTGATACCTTCGAGCATGCCGAGGGGCTGGGCGCTTCGCTGGTCTACGCCACGTCGCTGTTCGACCGCCCGCGCGTTGAGGCGCTGGCGCAGCATTGGTGCAACCTGCTGGCCGACATCGTGCGTCAGCCCCATCAGCGTGTCGCCGAGCTGGCGATGCTGGGCAGCCAGGAGCGTGAACAACTGTTGGCAAGGTGGGACCAGACTGGCGACGACCATCCGGACGACCGTTTCGTCCATCAACTGTTCGCAGACCAGGTTGCCCGCACGCCCGAAGCCATCGCAATCCGCTTCGACGATCAACGCCTGAGCTACCGCCAACTCGATGCGCAGGCCAATCGCCTGGCGCACCGCTTGATCGAGCAAGGGGTCGGCCCGGAGGTCAGGGTGGTCATCGCCATGCGCCGCTCCACCGACATCATGGTGGCGTTCATGGCAGTGCTCAAGGCAGGTGGCGTGTATGTGCCGCTGGACATCGCCTATCCGCAGGACCGCCTGCGCTACATGATGCAGGACTGTGCTGCGGCCTTGGTGCTGACGCAGAGCGATGTGCTGGGCACGCTGCCGATCCCCCACGGGTTGCCGACGCTGTCGGTGGACCTGCCGGCCGCCTGGCAGCAAGGCCCGGACACGGCGCCCGAGGTGGCGCTGTCAAAGCACAACCTTGCCTATGTGATCTACACCTCGGGCTCGACCGGCATGCCCAAGGGTGTCGCAGTGGCGCACGGGCCTCTGGCCTCGCACATTCTCGCCAACGGTGAACGCTATGAAACCGGCCCGCAGGATTGCGAGTTGCACTTCATGTCCTTCGCCTTCGATGGCGCCCATGAGGCCTGGATGCACCTGCTGATCAACGGCGCCAGTGTGCTGGTGCGTGACGACAGCCTGTGGCTGCCCGAGCAGGCCTACGCCGAGATGCACCGGCATGGCGTGACCATTGCCGTGTTCCCGCCGGTCTATCTGCAACAGCTGGCCGAGCATGCCCTGCGCGTGGGCAACCCGCCACCGGTGCGAATCTACTGCTTCGGTGGTGATGCCGTACCGCAAGCCGGATACGAGCTGGCCTGGCAGGCCCTGCGCCCGCAATACATCTTCAACGGCTACGGGCCGACCGAAACCGTGGTCACACCGTTGCTCTGGAGCGCATCGCCAGGCGATACCTGCGGCGCGGCCTACGCGCCTATCGGCCGCCTGGTCGGGCGCCGCCGCAGTTATGTGCTCGACGCAAGCCTCAACCTGGTGCCGTTGGGGCACAGTGGCGAACTGTTCCTCGGCGGGCTCTGCCTGGCGCGTGGCTATCTCGACCGGCCAAGCCTGACCGCCGAGCGCTTCGTCCCCGACCCGTTCGCCGCGAACGGCGAGCGCGTCTACCGCAGTGGTGACCTGACTCGCACCCGCGCCGACGGTTTGGTTGACTACCTGGGGCGCATCGACCACCAGGTCAAGATCCGCGGTTTCCGTATCGAGCTTGGCGAGATCGAGGCGCGGTTGCAGGATCACCCGGCGGTGCGCGAAAGTGTGGTAATCGACATCCAGGGCCCAGGCGGCAAGCAGCTTGCCGCGTATCTGGTCAGTGCGGATGTGCAGCTCGACGACCTGCCGGGGCAGAGCCTGCTGCGCAGCGAACTGCGCGATCACCTCAAGGCGACCTTGCCGGACTACATGGTGCCCACGCACTTGGTGTTCCTCGACAAGTTACCGCTCACGCCCAATGGCAAGCTGGACCGCAAGGGCCTGCCAGCGCCTGACGTCACTCAGCTGCAGCAGGTGTACGTGGCACCTCGAAACGCGATGGAGCAGACCATCGCCGGGATCTGGGCGGATGTTCTGAAAGTCGACAAGGTGGGGCTGTCCGACAACTTCTTCGAACTGGGTGGCGACTCCATCATTTCGATCCAGGTGGTCAGCCGCGCGCGCCAGGCGGGTATCCGCTTCACCCCCAAAGAGCTGTTCCAGCACCAGACCGTCCAAGGGCTGGCCTCGGTCGCCAGGCAAGGGGACGAAGGCGGATTGCTGATCGAGCAGAAGGCTGCCACTGGCCAGACCCTGCTGCTGCCGATCCAGCAATCGTTCTTCGAGCAGGACATTGCCCAGCGCCACCACTGGAACCAGGCGCTGTTGCTCAAGGCAGGTCAGGCGCTCGACAGCCAGGCCCTGGAGCAAGCGCTTCAGGCTTTGGTGATCCACCATGACGCGCTGCGCCTGCGCTTCGATTGTGCAGAGGGTCAATGGACGGCTCGTTACGGTTCGCCAGAGCCACAGCAAGGTCTGCTGTGGCAGGCTACTGTGGCGGATGCCGAGGCGCTTGAAGCGTTGTGCAATGACGTTCAGGGTAGCCTTGATCTGCAGCGTGGCCCGTTGCTGCGGGCATTGCTGGCAACCCTCGCGGATGGCAGCCAGCGCGTGTTGCTGGCGATCCATCACCTGGTGGTGGACGGGGTGTCCTGGCGGGTGCTGCTGGAAGACCTGCAAACCGCCTACCACCAGTTGCACGCCGGCAAGCCACTCGACCTGCCTGCCAAGACCAGCTCGACCCAGGCGTGGGCTGCGCACTTGCAGCGCTACGCACGCAGCGAAACGCTGCAGGCGCAGCTGGCTTACTGGCAGGCGCAACTCGGCCAGGCTGATGCAGACCTGCCTTGCGACAACCCAGGTGGCTCGTTGCATGGCCTGCATGTCGGCACCGCCCGCACCCGTCTTGACTCGGCCAGTACCCGGCAACTGCTGCAACAGGCACCTGCTGCCTACCGTACGCAGGTCAACGACCTGCTGCTGACCGCACTGGCCCGCGTCATCGCACGCTGGACCCAGCGCAGCGACGTGCTCGTGCAACTGGAGGGGCATGGCCGCGAAGAATTGTTCGATACCGTTGACCTGACGCGGACCGTGGGCTGGTTCACCAGCGTGTTCCCGGTGCGGCTGAGCCCGGAGCAGACGCTTGATGCGTCGATCAAGCGGATCAAGGAACAGCTGCGGTCGATCCCCGACAAAGGCCTGGGCTACGGTGCCCTGCGCTACCTGGGCGATGAGCAGGCCCGCGCGGCGCTGGCGCAGTTGCCGAACCCACACATCACCTTCAACTACCTGGGGCAGTTCGACGGCAGCTTCGCGCCAGGTTCGGACGCCGATGCGTCGGCGTTCCTGGTGCCCGCTGGCGAAAGCGCCGGCGCCAGCCAGAGCAGCGAAGCGCCGCTGGACAATTGGTTGTCGATCAATGGCCAGGTCTATGCCGGTGAGCTGAACCTGGAGTGGACCTTCAGCCGCGACCTGTTCAACGATGACACGGTGCAGCGCCTGGCCGACCAGTTCGCTGCCGAGCTCAAGGCGATTGTCGAGCATTGCCTGGCGGATGCCCACGCAGGTTTGACGCCTTCGGATGTTCCGCTGGCCGGGCTGACCCAGGCCCAACTGGACAGCCTGCCTGTTCCGGCGGCGCTGATCGAAGACCTCTATCCCCTTGCGCCCATGCAGCAGGGCATGCTGTTCCACAGCCTGTTCGAGCAAGGCGGGGGGCATTACATCAACCAGATGCGCGTTGACGTCAAAGGGCTCGACGTACCACGCTTCAGGCTCGCCTGGCAGGCCGCTGTCGATCGCCATGAGGTGCTCAGGGCCAACTTCGTGACCTGCTTCCAGCACCCGCTGCAGGTCATTCGCAGGCAGCTCGAATTGCCGTTCACGTACCTGGACTGGGCCGGCATCGCCGAGCAGGGTGCGGCCGTGGACAGCTGGGCCGAAGCCGATCTGCGCAAGGGCTTCGACCTGCAGCATGACCCCCTGCTGCGCCTGGCGGTTATCCGCACCAGCGAAGCATCGTGCCATCTGGTTTTCACCAGTCATCACATTCTGATGGATGGCTGGAGCAATGCGCAGTTGCTCGCTGAGGTGCTCCAGGCTTATGCCGGGGTGCCGAACGGTGGGGTGACGGGCCGCTATCGCGATTACATCGAATGGCTGCAGCGCCAGGATGCCGGGCAAGCTCAGGCCTTCTGGCTGCAGCAGTTGCATGACCTGAACGAGCCTACGCGCTTGGCACTGGCCATCCGTCAGGACAAGGCCCGCCTGGGTACCGGCTACGGTGAACACCAGCAGCGTTTGAGCGAGCAGCAGACGCAGGCGCTGGCTGCCTTTGCCCGGCAGCAGCGGGTGACCGTCAATACCTTGGTGCAAGCGGCGTGGCTGCTGCTTCTGCAGCGTTACACCGGGCAATCGTGCGTGAGCTTCGGCGCGACGGTATCCGGTCGCCCGGCGGAGCTGCGCGGTGTCGAGCAACAGCTGGGGCTGTTCATCAACACGCTGCCGGTGGTCGCCAACCCGCGTCCGCAGCAGGGGGTGGCGCAATGGGTGCAGCAACTGCAGGCGCAGAACCTGGCGCTGCGCGAGTACGAGCACAGCCCCTTGTACGATATCCAGCGCTGGGCCGGATCGGGTGGGGAAGGGCTGTTCGATACCTTGCTGGTGTTCGAGAACTACCCGGTCGGCGATGCCCTGCAGCAGGGCGCACCCGCCGGGCTCGTGTTCGGCAACGTGCGCGGGCATGAACAGTCGAGCGTGCCGCTGACCTTGGCGATTGGCGCAGGTACGCACCTGTCGGTGCACTACAGCTACGACCGCCAGTGTTTCACGCAAGAAAGCATCGCGCAGATCGCCCGCCACTTCGGCACGCTGTTGCGGGCGCTGGTCAGTGGCGCAGATCAGAGGCTGGGTGACCTGGCAATGACGACCGAGGACGAGGACCTGCAAGACCTTGCTCATCGACACGGTAATGCCTTGTCGCTTTCGGACGCGCCTTGTGTACACCTGTTGATCGAAGCGCAGGCCGCTCGCACGCCGAACGCCACCGCGCTGATTTTCGGCGACCAACACCTGACCTATCAACAGCTCAACCGGCGTGCCAACCAGTTGGCGCACCACCTTCGCGAACGCGGGGTGGGCCCGGATGTGCTTGTAGGGGTCGCACTCGAGCGCGGCCTGGAGATGGTGATCGGTCTGCTTGCCATCTTGAAGGCAGGCGGTGCGTATGTGCCGCTGGACCCTCTCTACCCCCGTGATCGCCTGGCTTACATGATGCAGGACAGTCAGGCTCGTCTGTTGCTGTCCCAGGCTTCGCTGGCGGATCGCCTGCCGCAGGGCGGGACGGCCGAAGTCTTGCTGCTTGACCGGTTGCAGCTGCGAGACGACGCTGATGGGAATCTGGACAATGTCACCGCGCCGGGCAACCTGGCACTGAGCATCTACACCTCGGGATCCACGGGGTTGCCCAAAGGTGTGCTGATCGAGCACCGCAATGTCACGGCGCTGATCGGCTGGGCGCGCACGGTCTACACCATGCAGGACCTGCAAGGCGTGCTGGCATCGACGTCCATCTGTTTCGACCTGTCGGTATGGGAGCTGTTTGTCACGCTGGCTGCGGGTGGCTACGCGGTGCTCGCGCAGAATGCGCTGGAACTGCCCTACCTGGCGGCGCGAGAACGCGTACGCCTGGTCAACACCGTGCCCTCGGCCATCAAGGCACTGCTCGACGCCGGTTCGTTGCCTGCGAGCGTGCGCATTGTCAACCTGGCAGGCGAACCCTTGCGGCAGCCAGTGGTGGACAGGCTCTATGCGCTGGGCCATGTGGAGCATGTCTACGACCTGTACGGCCCGTCCGAAGACACCACCTATTCCACCTGGACCCGCCGTGAGTCCGGTGGGCGAGCCAATATTGGCCGGCCTATCGCGAACACGACAGCGTACACGCTGGACATCAATGGTAAATCCATGCCGTCCGGGGTTGCGGGCGAGCTCTGCCTTACCGGTGCCGGTCTTGCCCGGGGCTACCTGGGGCGTCCGGCACTAACCGCAGAGAAATTCCTGCCCGATCCTTTCGATGCTTCCGAGCATGGCGGAGGCCGTCTGTACCGGACAGGTGATCTGGCGTCCTATCGCAACGACGGCATGATCGAGTACATCGGGCGTATCGATCATCAGGTGAAGATCCGTGGCTTCCGCATCGAGCTGGGCGAGATCGAGCTCAAGCTGCTTGCGCATCCCGCCATTCGCGAAGCGGTGGTGATCGATAGCGAAGGCCCGGGTGGGCGGCAACTGGTCGCGTACCTTGTGGCTGATGCGTGCATGCAGGCGCTTGGCGACACCCTGCGTGAGTACCTGAAGGCCATGCTCCCGGAATACATGGTCCCGGCGCACTTCGTCGCGCTGGACGCTCTGCCACTGACCCCCAATGGCAAGTTGGACCGCAAAGCCCTGCCTGCACCGGACGCAAACACGCTTCAGCAAGGTTTCGTGGCGCCTTGCGGCGAACTTGAAGCGCAGGTGGCAGCGATCTGGGCCGATGTGCTGAAGCTTGAAAGGGTCGGCATGAACGACAACTTCTTCGAGCTGGGCGGGCATTCGCTGCTGGCAGTCCAGGCGACCCAGCGCGTGCAGTTGCTGCTGGGGCTGGAGGTGCCGCTTTCGGCCCTGTTCGGTGCCGGGCGACTTGCGGACTACGTGGCGACGATGGCTGAGCTGGCGCCTGCCAGCGCAGCGGATGTCGATGAGTTGAGTGATTTCCTGGCAGAACTGGAGAGTGTTTGAAATGACGGCCCAGAACATCGAGCTGGTTAAACGGTTCCTGCATCTGCCACTGGAGCAGCGTAAGCAATTCTTTGAAAAGATGCAGTCCAAGGGCATGAGCTTCGCTCGGCTGCCGATCCCGCGGATACGGGACGAATGGGGGCCCATCGGGTTGTCGTATGCCCAGCAGCGCCAGTGGTTCCTTTGGCAGTTCGAGCCCGAAAGCGCGGCCTACAACATCAGCATGGCCCTGCGTTTCAGGGGCGCATTGGACCCCGCGCTTCTGCAGCGTAGCCTTGAAGACCTGGTGCACCGCCACGAAAGCCTGCGCACCGCTTTTGCCCAGGACGGCGACCAGCCTGTGCAGGTCATTGAACCGAGTGTGCGGGTGGAAATTGTACGGGAGCCCTTTGCAGCGGCACCAGACGCTGATTTTGCCGAGCGCCTTGAACGTCGCATCGAAGAAGAGGCCGGCCAGCCTTTCGACCTGGGGCAGGCGCCCCTGTGGCGGGTAAGGCTGCTGCAGGTGAACGAGGCCGACCATGTGCTGATCCTGGTCATGCACCATATCGTCTCCGATGGCTGGTCGATGCCGATACTGCTGGACGAGTGGATCCGCAGCTACGAGGGGCATCGCCTTGGCCAGCCGGCGTCGTTGCCAGAACTGCCGATCCAGTATGCCGACTATGCCATCTGGCAACGCCGGTGCATGGAAGCGGGCGAGCTGGCGCGTCAGCTGGCGTACTGGGAGACCGAGCTGGGGGGGGAGCAGCCGGTGCTGGAACTGCCGATCGACCGTCCTCGCCCGGCGGTGCAGAGCCGGGCAGGTGCAAGCCTGGATATCAGCCTGGACGACACACTGTGTGCCGGCCTCAAGCAGCTGGCGCGTGATCGGGGCGTGACAGTGTTCATGCTCCTGCTGGCCAGCTACCAGACCTTGCTGCACCGCTACAGCGGGCAGAACGATATCCGTGTCGGCATACCCACGGCCAACCGCAATCGAATGGAGACCGAAGGCCTGATCGGCTTTTTCGTCAACACCCAGGTGCTCAAGGCGGACTTCGACCTGGGGATGACCTTCACTGAACTGCTTGAGCAGACTCAGCGACGCGTCTCGGGTGCCCAGGCTCATCAGGACCTGCCGTTCGAGCAGCTGGTCGAAGCCTTGCAGCCAGAGCGCAGCCTCAGCCATAGCCCGTTGTTCCAGGTCATGTTCAACCACCAGACCGAAGCGCGCGGGCAGGGTCGGCAGCTGCCTGGCTTGGCTGTCGAGACGCTGAACTGGGAACGTGGGACCGCGCAGTTCGACCTGACGCTGGAGACCGTGGAGCACGAGGCAGGGATCGCGGTGTCGCTGACCTACGCAACCGCGCTGTTCGACGAAGCCACCATTGCCCAGCTCGCCGGGCACTGGCAGGGCCTGTTGGCCGCCATCGTCGCCCAGCCGCAGCAGCGCATCGCCGAGCTGCCGCTGCTGAATGCCGCGCAGCAGCAACAGGTGGTCTACGACTGGAACCGCACCCACGCCGACTACCCGCTGGAGCAGTGCCTGCAGCAACTGATCGAGGCGCAAGTCGCCGCCACCCCGGACGCGCCGGCGCTGGTGTTTGCCGAACAGGCCCTGAGCTACCGTGAGCTGAACCGGCGCGCCAACCAGCTGGCGCACAAGCTGCGCGAACAAGGCGTGGGGCCGGACGTGCTGGTGGGCATTGCCGCCGAGCGCAGCGTGGACATGGTCATCGGCCTGCTGGGCATCCTCAAGGCCGGTGGCGCCTATGTGCCGCTGGACCCGGAATACCCGGCCGAGCGCCTGGCCTACATGATGCAGGACAGCGGCATCGGCCTGCTGCTGACGCAAGCCCACCTGCTGGCGCAGTTGCCGGTGCCCGAAGGTGTGCAGCCACTGTTGCTCGAACCGCTGCCGGGCT